>NZ_QRIL01000019.1:2897-75653 GCF_003471165.1 Ruminococcus sp. AM22-13
GGTAACACATGGAGCTGACTGTTACTAATCGGGTGAGGGCTTGACCAAAGAATCGCAGGAAGAATGATCTCAAGGAAATGTCAACATGTATGTAGTTTTGAAGGTGCAAACCTTTATTCCTCCTTAGCTCAGTCGGTAGAGCATGCGGCTGTTAACCGCAGTGTCGTTGGTTCGAGTCCAACAGGGGGAGTTTTCGGAAACATGAAGTCCGATACCAAATTTAAATTTTCTACCAGGCTCCATGGTCAAGCGGTTAAGACACCGCCCTTTCACGGCGGTAACAGGGGTTCAAATCCCCTTGGAGTCATTATGTAAGAATTCTTACATATAATAAAAAGTATATATGGTGCCATAGCCAAGTGGTAAGGCAAAGGTCTGCAACACCTCTATCCCCGGTTCAAATCCGGGTGGCACCTCTATTAAGTCTCAGATAACAAAAATTATCTGAGTTTTTTTATGTAATAGAAAAGATGAGCGGAGCAATGAGCCGATCACTTATGAAAATGTAGCGATTCCTGAGATACATAGTCAATCGGATATTCGCAATCCGCTTTCGCTACTTGCTCATAACCGAATAACTGCTTCGCAGTTTATCAGGAGGGGCTTGTACCCCTCCTGATACAAGTAAGTCCCCACCCACTGCTTATTGCTCTTCGCAATTGAAGCAGGGGACTTACTTGATTCGGTTAAAAAAAGAAGAAAATAAATTAGAAATCAGGCATGGAAAGAATACGAGTCCAATGCCTGATTTTTGATTATAAAGCGTTTGGCCAATTTGGTGTTTTTTGATTGGGAAGATGTTCTCCAATCAACTTTTCCATCCAGACCATATTATACCAACGGTGGAACTTGTAGCCACACTTATAAAATTCTCCAACAAGACGGTAGCCCATGTGATGATGAAACTCGACGCTGTTTTTATCCAGATATTCATCTTCCTTAGGAGGATAAGCGATACAGGCATACATATTTAAAATTCCCTGTTCACGTAAAGCATTTTCAAGTGCATCATGCAGTTTGCGGCCGATGCCTCGATGTTTGACATTCTGATTAACATAAATGGAGGTTTCTACTGCCCAGTCGTATGCTGGTCTGGCATGAAAAGGACTGGCGTAGGCGTAACCAAGCAGCCTTTTGTTTTCCTCGGCTACGAGATAAGGGTATTTTTGCAAAGTATATTCAATTCGGGAAGCAAATTCTTCTGCAGAAGGAACGTCATATTCAAAGGTAATTGCGGTATGCTCTACATAAGGAGCATAAATATTTAAAAGTGCCTGTGCATCTGCTGTTGTGGCAGTGCGGATAGTAACAGAATCTTTGATATCCATAAAAGCTAGTCCTCTTTTTTTATTTTTTGAAAGAATTTTTTTGCTTGACTTAAAGTTAAGTTTATGCTGTATGATAAAAACGGGAAACGTATACATCGATGAAAAATGAATCTTTCGATTCGAATTTACGGACAGTATATAACGGGGGAAAAAAAGAGTCAATATAATAAGTAATGAATCAGTAAAAAAGTCAGGAGGAAAAACAGTGGACAGAATAAAGAAAAGTCATGCCTATGAGACAGCACTTCAGTTAAAAGAGGAAGGAAAAATCAGACATTTTGGAATTTCTTTCCATGACAGAGCGTAAGTTATGCACTCCGTTTCGCAGCCGGATTTGAGGATGTTGCAAAAGAATTTGAAAAACAGCAACAAGAGGCTGAATAAGTAAGAGTCCTCCTGAGACTATAGTGTTACGGTTTACTGCATTTCTGATAGCACAACAGTATCCATTTGTTCATTAAGGATACAACAGTTTCAGGGGGATTTTTGGTATCACATATAAAAATATCATTCGTCAAATTCAGCAGTGACAATAAAACCTCTTGGTGTATGTTCAATATTTTTTACGATTCCCTTGCGGGATTTGATGCGCTGAGCATTTGGATAGCAGCCGGACATGGCTACGGCTGGTTCGATGATGTAACTGTAATTCATAAAGGACTGATATTCGGAAATTTCTATCTCATCACCAATCTCTATCAATCCCTGACGTTCCATTTTAAATTTTTCCTGACGCATATAATTACCTCTTTCTGTTGAAATATATTTATAATGATGCGAAGGTCATCAGATCAAGCGGATATTCGCAATCCGCTTCGCTGCTTGCTCATAACCGAATAACTGCTTCGCAGTTTATCAGAAGGAGCTTGCACTCCTCCTGATACAAGTAAGTCCCCACCCACTGCTTATTCTTTTCGCGATTGAAGCAGGGGACTTACTTGATTCGGTTAAAATGCTATCAATCTATGTGTGGAATATAGTATAGCACAAAAATAAGAAACAACAAGTAGTATGTGAACAGCAATATAATAATAGTGATGATAATTTAAAAATAAATTAAAAAAGTACTTGAATACGTAGGATTCTGCATATATAATAAAATTGAATTATACTGTTTACATATAAATGTCAGAATTTCTAAGGTGTAACAGAAGTCTGACATTTATTTTTATCTTTTTATATTGATACAGGAAGGAGGGATTACATGCGGACAATTGTCATTTGTGATGATGTTGAGATTGAAAGACTTCTTTTAAAAGAAATTTTGTGTCAGTATTTTGAGGAAATAAATGAAGAAGTTTCTATTATAGAATATGGTTCTGGAGAGACGTTGGTAGCTGATGTGGAAGAGGGCTATCTTGATATGGAACTTTTATTTCTTGATATTTATATGAAGAAGCTTAATGGAATGGAAACTGCCAGAAAGCTGCGACAGCTACAGTGCAAAGTTCCGATCATTTTTCTGACAGCTTCTCCTGATTATGCAATAGAGAGTTATGAAGTACAGGCTTCAGGATATTTATTGAAGCCATTTTCAGAGGAAAAACTGATGAAGCTTCTGAATATGATCCTTAAAACAGATATGAAGAGACGAGTTGCGATTAAGAATAGGAGACAGTATCGCTATCCGTACACAGATGATATCGTATATATTGACAGTGATAAGCACAATGTTACATTACATCTCTCGGATGGTTCAGAAATCGTGACAGTAGATAAACTGGTAGAAATTGAGAAAAGGATCAATGAAAAACGTTTTCTGCACTGCCATCAGAGTTATCTGGTGAATATGGATTACGTTGCGGATGTGCAGGATAATTTTATAATGAAAGATGGCAGCATTGTTCCAATTCGTGTTCGGGGACGAAAAGAGATGCTGGATGCATATTATAACTACTTTATAGACCATTTTACTGATCTGTAGTCTGGCGTATGTCTGGAAAAACACTCTCGGAGAGAGTGGGCTGAAAGATAATTGACGCTTTTGCAAAATAAATTGAAGAATTTGCACAAAACCACAAATTAGCATAAAAGCTGATATAATACATATCAAGGTACAGCTGATGTAAAAAACAGATAAGTTGGGAACGGGGAATGCAACAGACAGCGTTATCTGCCTGATCAGCTGATATACCCGACCTATTATCAAAATGTGTGAAAAGTGTGTGTTTAAAGTGTGTGTAAATGTGAAAAACCCCCACTGGAATCCAAGGTTTCCTCGGCATTGTGATTCCAGTGGGGATTTTGTGTTACATTGAATATAAAATTGATTTATGTTATTCTTCAGATTGATCGTCAGAAGTATCTGTACTTGAATCCGAAGATGATTGGTCATCAGAGTTATCTGTGTCTTGCACAGACGTCTGATTGTCAGATGTATTCGTGTCTTGTCCAGATGCCTGTTCACCGGAAACAGAGGTGCCTTCATCAGAAGCTGAAGTAGTATTGTCTGTGTTCTGGTCTGTGGCATCGTTAGATAATGCAAGTTCCAGGGAGGTATCTGCAAAGAATGTATTTGCATTATACAGATACAAGATTTCCTGAACATTTTCTACCTGGATCAGCTGCTCCAGATTTCCGAAATAATAACGAGGGTCGACCATTACGATCTTGCGGTAATGCTGTGCAAGGAATGGGACAAAGCTGTTAGCATAGGAATCCTTGAGAACCAGCAATGTATTATCAGTCTCCGTAGAAGTGCTGATTTTTACCTGGGCGTGATTACCGCCAAAAAATAAAGCATATTTATCTCTGGTGTCAAGCTTCGATGTATCATAGAAGCTGGCACTTTTTTTCTGTTCATCAACATAATTGATGACAGATGAAAGTGCATTATCCCCTGTCGGAAAAAATACATCGATCTCATCTTTTTCACCGGAGCGGAAACCGCTTTTGGCAGATAATGTTCCCTGGAAAGAACGAGTAACCGGTGCTTTATCGTAGGTGTCAGAAGAAGTATCGATTGCCATATCTTTAGCGGCCTGAAGATAGGCATAATAAGCACCCTGAGTGGTCCAGTGATGATCTGTATGGTAATAAAGATCTTCCATTTTGTGGTCTTTAAAAGTATTTCGGACATCGATGAAAGTTATGCCGGCCTGTGTCAGAGAATCAGACAGACTGTCCAGCCAGGTATTCTGATCCTCCACAGGAGCAAAAGCAGGAAGCTTATTGCTTAAAATGTTTACAGAGTTTGGAGCGATAAGTGCATACTGTTTCATATCAGAATGACGTTTGGCAAAGTCCGTCATTGCTTTTACAGTAGAATCATACTGTGTCTGTTCAGGTGCTTTGAACTCTTCCATAAGATATCCGGATTTTCCCAGATATACACCATTCGCTTCCACTTTTCCCATTAAACGGTCAGTTCCGGCTTTCAAAGTAATCCAGAGATCGCGAAGCGGAAACTGATCATTTTCATAAGTTTCGAATTGTTTCTCGAATCCACCGGAAGCAATCTGACTGCCGTTTAAATGAGGCCGGGAGGAAAGTACGCGGTTTTCTTTTTCGGAAAAGCCCCTGTCAGGAAGTACGATACTTATGATTAGTACGACCAGAGGAATGAACAGAAACAAAAGCCCCATTCTATGGAAAAATATTCGATGATTTCTTAGTGATTTTTTCATATTGTTTTCCTTCTAAAATTTTGCATATAAAAATGGTGTGTATGAGTTATAAACCATGTAAGCAATGGACAATGCAAATAAAACAAGATTTATAACTACCGCTGCAGTAGGTCTGCGTCTGACCAGACGTTTAAAATGCTGGTAAGGAGTCGGACGGCATGCAAGAATACTGATCAGAAGAAGGATAAAGCCTGTCTTGAGATAATAAAGAGCAGTGCGGTCGATAAAACCTGCGGCTCCGATTCCGAACATAGTTCCAAGGTAATGTCCAAGTGCACCAAAATCAGTCTGGCTGAAGAATACCCATCCGATCATGACTACGAGCATGGTGTATACAGTGCGAAGCCATGAAGGCATTCTGTCCAGGAATTTCTGAAGGACAAACTTTTCAAGTAAAAGAAAGAGTCCATAATATACGCCCCACAGTACAAAGTTCCAGCTTGCACCATGCCACAGACCGGTAAGCGCCCATACCACAAGGATGTTGCGGATATGTTTCAATGTGGAGACACGGTTACCCCCGAGTGGAATATAAATATAATCCCGGAACCAGCTTCCAAGAGAAATATGCCAATGGCGCCAGAATTCGGATACACTGGTTGAAATATACGGGTAATCAAAGTTTTTGTTAAAATCAAATCCTAACATTTTTCCAAGACCGATAGCCATATCTGAATAACCGCTGAAGTCAAAATAAAGCTGCATGGTATAAGCAAGGATACCAATCCAGGCAGTGAATACAGACATCTGGGAATGACTGCAGATTCCTGCGTACAAAGCGGAGAGATTGTCTGCCAGGATAACTTTCTTGGCAAGGCCTTTCACAAAAAGCTCGGCACCGATACCAAATTTGGAAATATTAATAGTGCGTTTATCTAACTGCTCCTCAATATCTGCATATCGCACGATAGGACCTGCAGAAGTATAAGGAAACATAGTACTGTATACTGCAAAAGTCAGGAAGTTTCGCTGTGCATTGACTTTGCTTAAATAAATATCAAAGAGATAGGACAGGTTACGGAATGTGTAAAAAGAAAGTCCTATCGGCAGCGAGAGTTCCGGGTGAGGAATATGGATACCGGTGATTCCTCCGATGGTGTTAAGCAGAAATCCATAATATTTAAAAAATACCAGGATTCCCAGGTTTACAATGATAGAAAAAATCAGATTAATCTTTTGCTTCCTGTCATCATAATATAAACGTTCCAGTTCTGCTCCCATATAATAGTTAAAGACACTGGAAAACAACATAAGGATCACATATACAGGCTCACCCCATGCATAAAAGATCAGGCTGCCTAAAAAAAGCAGCAGATTGCGAAGCTTTCCCGGGACCAGATAATAGATCAGCATAAAAACCGGAAGAAAGCAGAATATAAAAAAGATACTGTTAAATACCATATGAAAATTTCTCCAATCTGGATGTTATATCAGGGAAAGAAATGTCAGGCGCCAGTTCTGTGCATCTGCGCCACACATATAGTAGACATAATTTCCCTTTTTGCCGACAACTGCATTGTTTAAAAGTGCCATCTGGTCTGTGCCATAGCCTTCAAATACCTGTTTCTGGCTGGAAAGATGAGAATTAGCACTTTCGAGCAGAGCAGCGGCCTGATCGTTATCGTTTGCCTTCATAATACAGATTTCCTCGACAGCCATAGGTGAAGCTGCCTTGTAGAAAAAGTAACCGTCAATATCGCGGTCATCCGTCTGATAATAGTGTTTGAGATCTGCACGAGTCTCCTGATTCAGTGAGACAATGGCTGAATCCTGCTCCATAGTCTGTGCAATCTGGTCCATTGGTATATTCTTTGCGCTATCGGAAGTGTAGAGAATAGTCAGATATACAATAAGGAAGAGTACAAGTCCGCCCTTGATAAAAATATGTAAATAATTTTTCATGCCTGTAACCCCGCAATCTGTGCCATATGAGTCAGCCATTTAGGATAATAGGTTTGAATTACGTGTTCACCATCCGGCTCATACAGATTCTCCGAACTGTTTTCCACAATGGAAGTGTTGTCGATAAAGGTACATCCCAGTTCCTGGCAGAGATTTACAAGTCCATCATTATAATCGGAGTAATAGCCAAGACTCGGGTTTGCTGCGATTGCCTCATCTGTGATAGGCAGAATACAGTTGATATAAACAGGAACATCTGGTAGTGCAGCCTGAATTTTCTTTATCTGTGTTCTGTAGGCATCGATAAATCCGGACGAATCAGAACCATATATTTCGAGGTCATTAGAACCGAAAGCCATGAATACATGAGTCGGGTTCAGGTTGATCGCGGTATTGATCTGATCATCGGCAGCCTGTACGTTTAAGCCACGTTTGCCTACCACGACATCAGTATCGAGATATCCATATTCAACAATTGATTCAGTGATAGAGTCACCGATGATGACACTGCCTGCAAATACCTGACGGATTTCCACATCGCTTAATACGGTGCCAGTAGAACCATCTGCAGTGGTATCAGAACCTGAAGAACTGCCGGTTGCCTGTTTTAAGTCCTGAAGCTGTTGTTCTGTCTGAGAGATATCTGCGGTCTCCAGTGTCTGAAGCCGCGCCACATTTTCTTTGCAGACAGAATCATCCCCCTGGTTGCTGGTGCATAAAAAGACGACAGCACCGGCTAGTATGATACCGGCAGGGATTAGAAATAAAATTTTTTTTGTTGGTTGTTTTTTCAAAATAAATCCTTCCCAGAGCCTTGAAATTTAAGGGCTCTTATGGAGAAATTCCCCATTTTACGACATAGTTCGAATCCATTATAATACGCCCCCAAAAAACTTCAAGGAAAAATTCACAAATTTCACACAAAGTCGTTCACTTGTCTGTGGACGAAGGGGCAGAAAGAGGGTATACTGAACAATATACAAATTTTGTGTTGCTGTGAATGAAGTGGTAAACGGTAACAATTTTACAGTAAGGAGGAAATAGGCGTGGGAAAAAAGATTTCAAATTTTTTGAAAGGTGAGATTGTCTCATCAGTTTTTTATCTGGCTTTTGGTCTGTGTCTGATTCTGATTCCGGATCAGACAGTAAATATCATTTGTAAGATTGTATTTGGACTGGTAATGATCGCAGCTGGTGTTTATCATATTGCTATTTATGCGGCTGAGAAAGAGAAGGCAACCATATTAGATCTGTTTACGGGAGTAATCGTTACAGTGCTTGGAATTTTTCTCTTCTTTACACCGCAGATCGTTATCAGAATCCTTCCATATTTACTGGGAGCATTTGTGCTGGTTGACAGTATCTGGAAAATAAAAGGTAGCTACAGGCTGAAAAAGGCGGAGAGAGGACGCTGGAAGATTCTTTTTATCGGATGTCTGATTTTCATCGCGCTGGGAATTTCCATGCTGTTTTATTCTTTTATGTCAGTGACAAAGATGATTTTATTCTCAGGAATTATTCTGACAGCAGATGGAGCGGTGGATATCGTATTTCTTGTTATGCTTCGACTGGGAATGAGAAAAACTGAGAAGCTTCGTAATGAGAAACCGAAAGAAGATAAGAAACAGGAGAAACCAGAGCCGGTTGAAACAGACAGTGAGGAAAGTAATACAGAATCTTATCCTGAATATACAGGAAATAGTGAGAATTCATCAGAATCAGACATAAATACAGTGTATCAGACAGAAGACTCAACAGAAAACTCAATAGAAGACTCATATCAGGCAGAAGACTCAGCTCAGACGGAAGGTTCAGACCAGACAGAAAATAACGCGAAGTGTCAGGAACCGGAAACGAATCTGGAATTGGAAACAGAAGAAACCGCAGATGAAGCAGATGCGAAGGTAATTCTGGATAAAAAAGTGTATAGTGCGGATGCAGATGTGGAAAGTCCAAATAGAGAAATCAGGGAAATGTTGAAAAACCATGATGAACCACTGGAAGAATGGAAGGACTGAGTAGGACATGAAAGAGCAGACATCTATTGTACTGATGAACTTTTCCGGAATCTATGAGGAAGAGAGATTCTGGAAAGAGAGGCAGGTGTCCTGGATTGATGCTAAGGATATCTGCGGAACGAACTGCTATTGCGATGATGAGGCAATCGCAGAAATCAATAAAAGAACAGAAAACCATTCGTTTGCCGGAATTCATTTTATCGATTCCGGCAATTATCACTATATGACAAAGCTGTGGCTGACAAAGATAAAGAAGCCTTTTGCATTGCTGGTCTATGATAATCATACGGATATGCAGCCTCCGGCTTTTGGCGGGATTTTATCCTGTGGAGGATGGATTGCGGCGTCACTTGAGGAACTAAAGAATCTGGAGCATGTGATTCTTATAGGACCGGATGAAGCTGCCTATGAACAGGTAGAAGAGGAACTGAAAGAAAAAGTAATATTTCTTTCACGAGAGAAACTGCAGGAAATGAATGATGCGGAAATAAGCAGGTTTCTGACAGAAGTACTTTGTGAAACACTGCCATTGTACATTTCGATTGATAAGGATGTACTTTGCCCGGATGATGCACAGACAACCTGGAGTCAGGGAGATATGAAGCTGACAACCTTACTTTCTGGTGTAAAGACAGTGCTGGAATGTGCAAAAAAGACCGGCGGAGAGATTGTTGGTGTGGATATCTGCGGAGAAGCTGATGTGGAGGCGGCACATGAAAATGAAGCTAACGATCTGGCGAATGAGAAGTTATTGGAGATTTTGAACACTTATTTTTAATCGAATCGAGCAAGTAGCGAAAGCGGATTGCGAATATCCGATTGACTCGAATCGAGTGAGTCTTAAGAATAGGATCGTTTTCTGATTATGCTAATTGATATATTGACGGAGAATTATATTCACGGAATTATTGAGAGAATAAAGAGAGAAAGGAATTGAAGCATGCATAATGAGTTACTGCATATAGGCCCGCTGACAGTTTATGGTTATGGCTTTATGATTGCAATAGGTGTTCTGGCAGCATGGTTTGTTGCGGAACAGAGAGCACGCAGGCTGAAACTTGCATATGAACATATTTTTTATTTGGTAGTGTGGTGTGCGATTGGAGGATTTGCTTCTGCAAAAATTCTGTTCTGGATCACAAACTGGCAGGAATTTATCCAGAATCCACGACAGATTATCGGCTCAGATGGATTTGTGGTTTACGGAGGAATCATCGGAGGAATTTTTGCAGGATGGCTGTATTGCAGGATTAAGAAGTTGAAATTTCTGGCATATTTTGACCTGATGATGCCATCAATTGCACTGGCGCAGGGGTTTGGAAGGATCGGATGTTTTCTTGCCGGATGCTGCTATGGAAAAGAAACTTCCGGTCCGCTGGCGGTTACTTTTACCAGCTCGGATTTTGCACCCAATAATATTCCACTGATTCCGACACAGATTTATTCCAGTATTCTGGATTTTGTGCATTTTCTGCTTCTTCTTTATGTGGCGAAACATAAGAAAGCGGATGGACAGGTGGCG
The DNA here is from genome assembly GCF_003471165.1 of Ruminococcus sp. AM22-13. Lineage (GTDB taxonomy): Bacteria > Bacillota > Clostridia > Lachnospirales > Lachnospiraceae > Blautia_A. The sequence goes on from NZ_QRIL01000019.1 coordinate 13,294, forward strand.
GCATGTTATCTGATCTTCTATAGTATAGGAAGGTTTATCATTGAATTCTTCAGAGGAGATATCGAGAGAGGAAGTGTTGGAAGTTTTTCTACGTCACAGTTTATCAGTATTTTTACGGCTATAGCTGGAATTATAGTGCTGTTCGTTGCTACAGTAAATAAAAAAGACAGCAGAAATTATCATAAAAAATAAATATCACACATATCATGTATAAAAAAATCTCAGGAGGATAAAAATGTTAGGACCTGATGATTTTGAAATGCAGATACAACAGGAAGAGATCCCCGGCATTCAGCCTGAACTGTCAATACCACCGGCACAGGATGAACAGTACGGGGATTTTATTGTGAGACAGGGACAGAATATCGGGGGAGATTATGCGAACAGACCAGATTCGGAATTTCTCCCGGTCAATGAGACATTTGGAATTCTATATGTTCCGTTAAATGAAATCGGCCCTCTGGAAATTAATTCTTATACATATGTGTCACTGCCGAAATGTTATGCATTGATGGACGTGGATGCGCTGAATGCATCCGGGATTACGCGGCTGCATAATCATCCGTATCTGGAATTGCAGGGAGAGGGAACGGTTATTGCAGTAATCGATTCAGGAATTGATTATGAGAATCCGATTTTTCGAAGTGGGGATATAAGCAGAATTGCCTATATCTGGGATCAGACGATCCTGGGAAATGAAGATGAAAGAGTTCCTTATGGAAAAGTTTTTACAGGGGAGGAAATCAGCAGGGCGATAATGTCTGAAAATCCCAGGGAAATCGTGCCGTCAGTGGATGAGAACGGGCATGGCACAGCAATCGCAGGGCTGGCGGCAGGAAACTTTGTTCCGGCAGAGAATTTCTCAGGGGCTGCACCGAAAGCAACGATCATAGTGGTGAAATTAAAAGAAGCAAAATCTTATCTGAGAGAGTTTTATCAGTATCCGCCTCAGGCACAGGTATATCAGGAGAACGATATTATGATTGGGATTTCTTTTGCGGTCAGGATGGCTAAGGAGATGGGAATGCCTGTTTCCATCTGTCTGGGGCTTGGCAGCAGTCAGGGCGCACACACCGGGGACAGTGAACTGAGCAGATATCTGGATTATATCAATGAAGATTCGCAAGTATCAGTTTCTGTGGCAGCAGGAAATGAAGGAGCTGCGCAGCATCATTATACAGCAGAACTAAACGATGTACGAAATCAGGATACGGCAGAACTGCGTATTTCAGAAGGGGAACAGGGATTTACTATGGAATTCTGGGGAAATCCTCCGGACGATTATGCAGTGTCGATCCAGTCACCGGCAGGAGAAAACCTGTATGTGAGCAGTTCTCTTGGCGCGGGGACGCAGGAATTGAGTTTTGTTTTTGTGGAGACGAAGGTGTTGGTAAATTATGTGGGAATGGAACGACAGACGGGAAAGCAGTTGATTTATTTTCGGTTCTTCCATCCGGCGGCGGGGATATGGAAAATGAATGTCAGTAAGAAAAAGGGGGCAGCAAGCCGATTTCATATGTGGCTTCCGGTGCAGGGATTGATCTCAGAGGATACGTATTTTCTGGAATCTACTCCCTATAATACAGTTACTACACCGGGGGACTCAACCAGAAGCATTACGGCAACGGCTTATCAGTACCGGGATAATAGCCTGTATTTTCAGGCAGGGAGAGGATTTACGCCGAATAATCAGGTGACACCGGATCTGGCTGCACCGGGGGTAGAACTGATCATTCCGCTTCCGGGAGGGGCTTATGGAAAGGCTTCTGGGAGCAGTCTGGCGGCTGCGATTACCGCAGGGGCGGCAGCACTAGTGCTGGAGTGGGCGATCGTGAGGAAAAATATTCCTTATGCTTCAGGGAACAGTGTGAAATTTTATCTGCAAAAAGGGGCTGAGCGAGACACACAGATGGAGTATCCTAATCCGGGGTGGGGATATGGCAGACTGGATTTGCATCATACGTTTGAGGTTATTAATTAATGTATTACTGTGGTGGAGGCAGACACCGGTTTCTCTTGCGATAACATTTTAACGTCTAAAAGAAATGGATTATGATAGATAGTGATACAGCCACATTAGTCTCGGCACACTGGCAGAGAATTTTTTGTTCTACAAGATAAAAAATAATAACCAAATTCTCGAGACAAATCTTGTATAGTTTTTGACCAAAAATAGTTAGGCAATCTAATTGTTTTTTAGGCCTAAAAGTGTTAAGATATAAAAAAGAATTTGGGAGGCTATTATGAAGAGAGGCAGTATTTTTGAAACTGACGGAATCCCCCGCATGAGTGAGGCTTTACCGCTTGCCATGCAGCATGTTGTAGCTATGATCGTAGGATGTGTGACGCCGGCGATCATTGTTTCTGGAGCAGTTCCGGGTGGACTCTCCAGGGAAGATCAGGTGATTCTGATTCAGTCAGCACTGGTTATTGCAGCATTATCAACTTTGCTTCAGCTGTTTCCAATCGGCGGGAAGGCGAAATTTGCGATTGGTTCCGGTCTGCCAATTATCATGGGTGTCAGCTTTGCCTATGTGCCGAGTATGCAGGCGATAGCGGAATCGTATGGGATTGCGGCTATCATGGGAGCGGAGATCGTTGGTGGTATTGTTGCAGTTATCATGGGCTTGCTGGTTAAGAAGATTCGTATATTTTTCCCGCCACTGATTACCGGAACGGTTGTATTTACCATTGGTCTTTCTCTGTATCCGACAGCCATCAATTATATGGCCGGCGGTACCAGTAATCCGAATTATGGTTCCTGGCAGAACTGGGCAATTGCGTTCTTTACACTGATCGTGGTTACAGCTTTGAATCATTTTGGAAAAGGAATCTGGAAACTGGCTTCTATTCTGATCGGTATTATTGTGGGATATCTGGTTTCTATTATGTTTGGAATGGTTGATTTCTCAAGTATCGGAGAGGCAGGTGTCTGTCAGCTTCCATCTCTGATGCATTTCGGAGTACAGTTTGAGCCGTCTTCCTGTGTGGCACTGGGAATCTTGTTTGCAATCAACTCTATTCAGGCAATCGGTGACTATTCCGCAACTACAATCGGGGCCATGGACAGAACTCCTAAAGATGAAGAACTGCAGAGAGGAATTGTAGGATATGGTATTTCCAATGTCGTAGGTGCACTTCTTGGCGGACTTCCAACTGCTACATATAGCCAGAATGTAGGTATTGTCACTACCACAAAAGTTATCAACCGATGGGTGCTTGGTCTGGCAGCTGCAATCCTTGGAGTGGCTGGTCTTGTACCGAAGTTTTCAGCAATTCTGACAACGATTCCTCAGTGTGTACTGGGTGGCGCGACGGTGTCGGTATTTGCCTCTATCGCAATGACTGGTATGAAGCTGGTTGCCTCTGCGGAGATGGATTACCGTAACTCATCTATCGTAGGACTTGCAGCGGCACTGGGAATGGGTGTATCCCAGGCAACGGCAGCTTTGGCAAGCTTCCCGACATGGGTAACAACTATCTTTGGCAAATCCCCGGTTGTTCTTGCAACTATCATTGCTGTATTACTGAATGTGATTCTTCCAAAAACACGGGATGAGAAGAAAGAGGAAGAGAAAAAAAAAGTTGAAATCGAGCATAAGCTGGAAGAAGATCATAAGGAATTTGAGGAATAAAGAATGAAAAACGGTATATATTTTTAGAAAATTTAACCGAATCAACTAAGTCCCTTGCGGGGATTGCGAAAAGCAATAAGTAGCGAAGCGGATTGCGAATATCCGCTTGACTTATAAGAGAAAATAAGAGAAAAAGTGTGCGTTCACAAGGGGAATGTGGAAGCACACTTTTTTGTATAACAGAAAATAATCCTGCGCTGTTTTCTATTGTATAAATCTGTAAATATTTGATACGAGATGCTATTTGCGATATACAAAATCAGGAAGTCCGTCTTCTCCATAAGGGATATCTACAGCACCCTGGATCAGTGGACGAGCATAATTTATGAAGTCTTCGGTAACATCGGAACCATCTTTACAGATCCATTCCTGAGGAACAGTTTTTTCCTCATTACAGATTTCGTTTACATCCTCCAGGCTACATTCCATTGAATAGGAGCCGTCAGCGGTTTTTAAACGGATAAACGAAACCATTTTTCCTGTTTCTCCGTTTAAAGCTGCCTGTACACCGAAAGTACCTGCAGAAATTGCCTCCTTTTGGTCAATAGCAGACATCATGGAAACCGAGCAGCGCTGGCAGACATTAAGTTCTACGGAACGTGCTTTGACACCAAGGCGGCTGCGAACAAGATTTTCAAGATATTTACCGCATCCTGCAAGCATTTTATGGCCAAAAGTGTCAGTGCCTACGGAACTGTCGTATTCGCAGATAAAGGTACCGGATGCGTCATGGATACCTTCGGATACACAAACAACAACATTGCAGTTCTTCTCAAAGGATTTCTCTACAGCATGAAGGAAAGCTTCCTGATCAAATGCAGTTTCCGGAAGATAGATAAGAAGAGGATTGTCATTTACATATTTGCGTGCAAGAGCTGATGCAGCAGTGAGCCATCCGGCGTGGCGTCCCATGATTTCTACGATGGTTACAGATTTTTTTTCATAAACATTGGCATCAGTAGTGATTTCACGGACAGTGGAAGCTACATATCTGGAAGCACTTCCGTAACCTGGAGTGTGATCAGTATGAACCAGATCGTTATCGATAGTCTTTGGCTCTCCGATAATGCGGATATCGCTGCCAATCTGCGCCGCATAGCGTGAAAGCTTGCTTACAGTATCCATAGAATCATTTCCGCCAATATAGAAAAACCAGCCGATATTCATTTCATTGAATTTTTCGAACAATTTTGGATAAACCGGGTCTTCGAGTGATTCAGGCAGTTTATAACGACAGGAACCAAGGTAGGCTCCAGGAGTAAATTTCAATCCATCTAGTTTTTCTCCCGGAAGTGCTTCTGAGAAATCAAGAATGGTATTGTTTAAAAATCCTTCGATTCCATTTATCATTCCATAGATGCGGTCTATGGTTTCCGGATGGCGTCTTCCCTCGGATACAACTCCGTAGAGGCTGCTGTTGATAACAGTGGTGGGACCGCCGGACTGACCGACGATAAGGTTCTTTCTGGACATAAGACTAATAACCTCCTTATTGATAATCTGGTGAGATTATAACATAAAATACAGACGAATAAAAGGAACAGTTCATATCAGGATAAGAAAAGTGCGGTGGCTACGGCGATTGATGACAACGCCGCAGATGAAAAATCGTTACTGTTCACTCCGTTCTCAGTAACGTAGCCAAAATTCATTCCAGATTGCCTGTGGCAATGGAATTTTGGCTTGTATGTCTCGGGATTTTGGCATATTTATGCCAAAACACCTCGCGGGATAGTGGTGTGTGAACAGTAACGAAAAATCATAATGATGCAGATTACTGACCGGGTTAAGCTTTAAAAAAAAGTTTTTTTGTGCTATATTGAGAATAGTGACACAAGAGGAAACATTTGTATTGAAAAGAGAAGGGAAGCAAAACCATGCAGGACAAAAAGCTTGAGCAGGCACTGGAAATTTATTTTCAGAACATACCCGCCGGAGAATCAGAAGAATTCCGGGAAGCACAGAAATATCTGAAACTCAGGATACGTTCTGCAATGGAGCTTCTGATAGAGAAAGAAGACACAGAGAGAATGGAACAGCTGGAGAAATGCGGCTGGTTTTCTGAAAACGAACTCATGGTTTTTATCAGATACGCTCAGGAGAAAACGAAACTCCGCGCTCTGGTATGGCTGCTTCATCTGAAAGATAAGAAATATGGATATCAGAAGAGGGATTTTTCACTGTAATATTTTCAGAAGATGCGATAAACATTAAAATGGTTACTGTTCACTCCGTTCACAGCAACACGCTTCGCGATGCACAGAATTTATGCTAATCGCATAAATTCGCGCGGTATGTCTCGGGTTTTCTGTTGCCAGGCATCCGTAAGAAGCTGCCGGTGGCAGGTTCTGTAGGTGACCTTCGCTCACAAAAAACACCTCGCGGAATATTACCAGTGAACAGTAACTTAAAATGATCAGAGAAAAAGGAAAAGATAGGCATGAGCGACAAAAACCAGCAGGATTTTCTTGGAAAGAAGATTCTCCAGAATTGCAGAAACGAACTGTATCTGGATTTTCCATACCTCGATGGAGCGTTTGCAAGTCTGGAATATGAGGCAGATAACAATATTTCCACGATTGCCACAGACGGAGAGAAAATCTATTTTAATCCGGAATTTCTTATGAAAAAATATGTAGAAGATTCTGCTCTGGTAAGAAGAGGGTATTTACATATGTTGCTGCACTGCCTGTATCTTCATGTCTTCCTGAAACCGGATAAAGATGTGAGTGAATGGGACAGAGAATGCGATGCTTTTGTAGAAGGATTGATTGATAAAGCAGTCAGTGAGAGAGAAATTTCCAGTCTCAAAAGTAAGAAACAGACAGGAAACGATTATGGGATGTATGAGCATTTGGAAAATTGTTTTGACGACCATTCTGTCTGGCTGAAGAATTCCGGTCAGGCCTCCGGCGGCAGGAGAACAAAGGAAAAATGGGAGAGAATCCTTGCCTACACTTCTCAGAATAAAACCGGAACCCAGAGCAGAGCCGGAAGTCAGACCATGAACCGTCAGGAAGAACTGGATGAGATATACAAAAGCAGATATGATTACCGGAAATTTTTGAAACAGTTTTGCAGACTTCGAGAGGAAGTCGAACTGGATACAGAGAGCTTTGATTATATTTTTTATTCTTATGGAATGAAACATTACGGAAATCTTCCTTTGATAGAACCATTGGAATATAAGGAAGTAAACCGCCTGGAGGAATTGGTGATCGCCATTGATACTTCGGGGTCATGTTCGAAAGAAACTGTCCGGAGATTTCTGGGAGAGACGTATGCGATTCTGAATGAAAAAGAGAATTTTTTCAGCAGAATGAAAGTTTATATCGTTCAATGCGACTGTTTCATTCAGAAGGTAGATGTGATTCATTCTGAGGAAGAATGGAAAGAATACAGTCGCAAAGTGACGATTCAGGGGCGGGGTGGGACAGATTTCCGCCCGGTATTTGAACTGATCAGGCAGGAGAAAGAGAAAAAAGAACTGAAAAATCTCCGGGCACTGATTTATTTTACAGATGGTGACGGGATTTATCCAAGGCAGAAGCCGGACTATGAGACTGCGTTTGTGTTTTTGCAGCGTACCGATAAGATGAAACTGGTACCTGCGTGGGCGAAATGCCTGATCACAAAGTGAAAGAGAGACGAAGAAACTGACGGGAGCATATACAGAAATGAATATACAGGAAGCAAAAAAAGAAATCTGTAATACACTTCGCGCGTATTTAGCGAAGGATGAGAATGGATATTATATTTATCCGCTGGTACGTCAGAGACCAATTCTGCTGATCGGTCCTCCGGGAATCGGTAAGACTGCCATTATGGAACAGGCGGCTTCTGAGTGCGGGGTTGGGCTTGTGTCCTATACGATCACGCATCATACCCGTCAGAGTGCTATCGGTCTGCCGGAGATCGTGAAACGTAACTATGGCGGTAAGGGAATGATGGTTACAGATTATACGATGAGCGAGATCGTAGCTTCTGTCTATGACTGTATGGAGAAAACAGGAAAAAAAGAGGGAATCCTTTTTATTGATGAGATCAACTGCGTATCGGAAACCCTGGCACCGGCGATGCTGGCACTTCTTCAGAATAAGACTTTTGGAAGTCATAAGATTCCGGAAGGATGGGTTCTGGTGGCAGCAGGTAATCCTCCGGAGTATAATAAATCGGTAAGAGAGTTTGATATTGTTACCCTGGATCGTGTCCGTAAGCTGGTAATAGAGCCGGACTGTGAGGTATGGCTGCGATATGCCGGAGGACAGAATGTACATCAGGCAATTCTTTCCTATCTTTCCATGAAAAAGGAACGATTTTATAGTGTTGAGAATACGGTCGATGGCAAGTTCTTTGTGACGGCCAGAGGATGGGAAGATCTTTCCAGACTGATCCAGAGTTATGAGAAACTGGGAATTGAGATTAATGCGGAGCTGGTGGGAGAATTTCTGCAAAAAGAGGAAACGGCCAGAGATTTTGCAGGATTTTACCAGTTGTATACAAAATATGGAGAGGATTATCAGATACCTGCGATTTTGAATGGAGAACTTAGCAGTGAGAAATTAAAGCAGAAGCAACAGATGGCGGCAGGCGGGACTTTTGAAGAACGGTTTGCGGTTGTAAATCTGATACAGGGAACATTGAGAGAGACGGCGGAGAGGTATGAGAATGTGACTCATCAGATTGAGGTATTGCATGAACTGTTATTGCATCTGAGAAATCATGTGAAAAAAATTTCCCAGGATGAGAAAGAGCGGGATCAGCTGCCATCGGGGATTTCGGCGTTGGAGGAGTTTGCGCAGGAACAGGATAACAGCCTGCAGGTTAAGATAAAAATGGAGCTGCTTTCGCTCAGAGAGCAGAAATTTCAGGAGACAGCGATCCGCAGATTAAGAGAATATATTCTGGCAGCAAAGAAAGAACATTTAAGGTCAGCTGAAAATGGGTTTAAGCGAATCTGCAAATACTTTGAGGAAGAGGCTGCACGGAGGGAAAATCTGGTGCAGAAAATGCACAGAGAATTGCAGAGTGCTTTTTCTTTTATCAAAGAAAGTTTTGGTGACAGTCAGGAAATGCTGCTTTTAGTGACAGGAATTACTGCGGATAATACGATGACGACGTTTATTGCAGAGAATGGATGCCCGGCGTATTTTCAGTATAGTGAAATGCTTCTATATAATAAAGAAGAAAAAAATTTACAGAAAGCCTGCGCAGAGGCAATACAGGCGATATGAGAGTATGGGGCGATACAGGCAGATATCCTGATTTATGTGCCGGAATACTGGAAACTACAGAGAAAATCCCATTTGCGGATATAATGATACCAGAGGGCAGTGTGCCAGTGGCAAAATAAAGGCAAAGCTACAGCTGAGAATTGTAGCGGAAATGGAGGAAGCATGTCAGAAAAACAGCCTAAAAAAAAGAAAACAGCAGGAGACATTGTACTGACGGTTGTTCTGATCGCGGCAATCTGCGTATTCTGTTATGCGGGATATAATCTGTTTCATATCTATACGGAATATAAAAAAGGAACAGATGAGTATAATGAGATTGCTCAGATGGCAGTGACTGAACGTGATCCGGACGGTGAAGAAGCAGGGCCGTCAGCAGGAGAACTGAAAGCTCCGATGAATATCGATTTTGCCTCACTTAAGAGTGTAAATGATGATGTTGTCGGATGGATTTATGTGGAGGCAGTGCCGGATATCAATTATCCGATCGTGCATGGCAAGGACAACGAAACTTACCTTCACAGAACCTATGAGAAGAACTATAACTTTGCAGGAACTATTTTTGTAGACTATGAGAATAAAGGGGATTTCAGTGACTGCAATACGATCGTATATGGTCATAATATGAAAAACGGCTCTATGTTTGCGCAGCTGAAGAAATTTTCCCAGAATGAAGAAACCTATAAGAAGAGTAAATATTTCTGGATCTTTACACCTGAAAAGAATTACAGATATGAGATTATCTCAGCTTACACAACAGGGGTGAACAGTGATACCTATACACTGTTTAAGGGACCTGGCGAAGAATTTGAAAAATATCTGGAGAAGATTAAAGGATATTCGGAAATTAAGACAGATGCCGAAGGACTGAATATGAAAGACAAGATCATTACGTTATCTACATGTACAGGAAATGAGGCAACCCGCTATGTAGTCCAGGGTAAACGCGTAGATACACTTGATGTGGAATAATATTTGAAAAAATATTTGAAAAAAATTTTATATGGAATCAGAGTGTATAACATGGTAGAAATATGAAGAAGGAAATATTTCAGCAGGGAGGAATAAAAATGGCAGGAGAGGTTGAGAAACTACAGGAACTTGTGGAAAAATATGACAATATTGTTTTCTTTGGCGGTGCCGGTGTTTCTACAGAGAGTGGAATTCCGGATTTCAGAAGCCAGGACGGTCTTTATCACCAGAAATATGACTATCCGCCGGAAACGATCTTAAGTCATACGTTCTTTATGAGAAAACCGGAAGAATTTTTTAAATTCTACAGAGACAAGATGCTCTGCGACACAGCAAAACCTAATGCGGCACATCTGAAACTGGCAGAATTGGAACAGGCAGGCAAGCTCAAAGCTGTCATTACCCAGAATATTGACAACCTGCATCAGATGGCCGGCAGTAAGAAAGTCCTGGAACTTCATGGAAGTGTACACCGTAATTATTGTATGAAGTGCCACAGATTTTATGGTTTTGCACATATGAAAGCTTCCACAGGTGTTCCGAGATGTGAATGTGGTGGAATTATCAAGCCGGATGTGGTATTGTATGAAGAAGGTCTGGATAATCAGACAATCAATGAGGCAGTGAAGGCAATCTCAGAAGCGCAGGTGCTGATCATCGGAGGAACTTCGCTGGCAGTTTACCCGGCAGCAGGACTGATCGATTATTTCCGGGGAGAACATCTGGTGGTAATCAATAAGTCTCCGACACCAAGGGACAGTTATGCAGATCTGCTGATCCAGGAGCCAATCGGACAGGTATTTTCGCAGATTCACTGCTGACATATTAACCAAATCAAGTAAGTCCCCTGCTTCAATTACGGAGAGCAATAAGCAGTGGGTGGGGACTTGCTTGTATCAGAAGGGGTACAAGCCCCTTCTGATAAACTGCGAAGCAGTTATTTGGTGTAGAGCCACGTAGCGAAAGCGGATTGCGAATATCCGATTGACTAACAGATGATATATCTGAAGAATTTTTATGCTGTTCAGGCAGATTATGAATGTCGGCCATATGTAGTGTGGCATAAGCATTATTAGAAAATGATTTATAGAAAAATGTAAGATAAAGAAAAACAAGGAGCGAGATTATGGGACTTCTATACGAAGTTGGTGATACAGTTACACTGAAAAAAGTCCATCCCTGCGGCAGCAGAGACTGGGAAATCTTAAGAGTAGGCGCAGATTTTCGACTGAAATGTACCGGATGCGGACATCAGATCATGGTTCCGCGCAAAATGGTAGAAAAAAATACGAAAAATTTGATAAAAAAAGAAAAATAACACTTTACAGACACAAAAAATTATGTTAGAATCAACACTCGTGATATATTTTATATCCTTGCTCTTTGACAGGCAAAGGGCCAACAGACCATAAGGAGGTAAAGCAAGACATGAACAAGTACGAGTTAGCATTAGTTGTTAGTGCAAAAGTTGAAGACGAAGTACGTGATGCAGTTGTTGAGAAAGCAAAAGGATACATCACACGTTACAACGGCACTATCACAGAAGTAGAAGAATGGGGTAAGAAGAAATTAGCTTACGAAATTCAGAAAATGCATGAAGGCTTCTACTATTTCATTCAGTTTGAAGCAGACGCACAGTGCCCAGCGGAAGTTGAAAGACACGTTCGTATCATGGACAACGTATTAAGATACTTAGTCGTAAGAAAAGACGCATAATCTTATACAGAGTGGATTTAGAAGGCACCATTAATTGATCCGTTCAACCATTCACAGCAGAAACGAAGAGGTATTTACATGAACAAAGTAATTTTAATGGGACGCTTAACAAGAGATCCTGAGGTGAGATATTCCGCGGGAGAGAACGCATTGGCAATTGCCAGATATACACTGGCAGTAGACAGAAGATTCCGTCGTGACGGTGAGGCGACAGCAGATTTCATCAACTGTGTATCCTTTGGACGTACAGCTGAGTTTGCTGAGAAGTATTATCGTCAGGGACTTAAGATCGTTGTTTCAGGACGTATCCAGACAGGCAGCTACACCAATCGTGATGGCCAGAAGGTCTACACAACAGAGGTTGTAGTTGAGGAACAGGAGTTTGCTGAGAGCAAGTCAGCCAGCGATAATTACGCGGCTTCCCATCCTCAGACATCAGCACCTGCACCATCCATGCCGGCTCCGGGAGCAGCCAGTGCAGACGGCTTTATGAATATTCCGGATGGAATTGATGAAGAACTGCCGTTCAATTAGAGCTTATTACAAACTGATAGAATAAAATAGGAGGAAAGCAATCATGGCTTACAATAGAGGCGAAAGACCAGACTCTCCAATGAAGAGAAGAGGCGGCCGCAGAAGAAAAAAAGTTTGTGTATTCTGTGGTAAAGAGAATAACGAAATCGACTACAAGGATGTAGCAAAATTAAGAAAATATGTTTCTGAAAGAGGAAAAATCCTCCCAAGAAGAATCACAGGAAACTGTGCAAAACATCAGAGAGCACTGACAGTTGCTATCAAGAGAGCACGTCATATGTCTATGATGCCATACATCCAGGACTAATTCTGAAGATGAATAATAAAACCGCTGTTTTCCACAGTAAAAATTGTGGAGGCAGCGGTTTTTTGTATCACAGAAAATCATTTTGCAATCTTCCCGTGATATAAAAGCCCGGCAGGACCGCCTTGAGGTGGAACGGGAAAATTACCGGAAATGAAGCGGGCTGTAACGTTTTTGCAGTTAGTATGGTAAATCCTGTTGAAATCTGTTATAATACCTACAAAAGGGCGTTTTTCAACACGTTCCTGTACAGCGTGAAAGAGTAGTGACACTGTTTCCGGGCATGAAGTGAACAGCAACGTTGCACTCACGCGATTTGCTGTACAGAGGTAAATTAATAGAATGAAAAACGGAAAGAAAAATATGAATGATAAACTGAAATTAAAAGGGCACATGAAAGCTTTTATGAGGTGGCCTTTGATTCTCTCAGCTTTATTGATCGTACTTAATATTCTGGTATATTGCGTCAGCGTGAAGGCCGGACTTGTTGTATCGGCCGGAGTTCTTATTTATGTAGGGATTGCGGTCGTGGTACTTCGATGTCACAGACCTTTTATCGTAAATGAGCTGATTGCTTTTGCAAATCAGTACGATTCACTTGAGAAGAGAATTCTGGAGGAACTGGCTTTGCCCTATGCCATCATGGATATGAATGGCAGAATGATCTGGTCAAATAAGGTATTTGCAGAACTTACCGGAAAGGATCAGTTTTATAAGAAAAATATCAGCACAATTTTTCCAGATGTGACAGCTGATAAGCTTCCGGTTGCAGACAAGAAGGAAATCAGCGAGATCAGTACCCAGTTTGGAGAAAAGATTTACCGTGTTTCCATGCAGAGGGTAGAACTTGGTGAGATCGTGGCTGGCAGTGAGACGCTGGAGAATACAGACAAAAATGTCAGTCTTATCGCTATGTATATGTATGACGATACAGAACTGAAAGAGTATATCAAGAAGAATGAAGATAATAAGCTGGTTGTGGCATTGGCTTATCTGGATAACTACGAAGAAGCACTGGAGAGTGTGGAAGACGTGAGACGTTCTCTGTTGATTGCATTGATCGATCGAAAGATTACGAAATACTTTTCCAATTTTGACGGCCTTGTAAAGAAGCTTGAGAAGGATAAATACTTCCTTATCATGCGCCAGAGTTCTCTGGATACTCTGAAAGAGCAGAGATTCCATATTCTGGATGAAGTTAAGACTGTTAATATCGGAAATGAGATGGCAATCACGTTGAGTATCGGTGTCGGACTTAATGCCGCCACTTATATTCAGAACTATGAGTATTCCCGAATTGCCATAGAGATGGCGCTTGGACGCGGTGGCGATCAGGTTGTTATCAAGAACGGAAACAATATTACTTACTATGGCGGTAAAACCCAGCAGATGGAGAAGGCTACCCGCGTAAAGGCACGTGTAAAAGCACAGGCGCTGAAAGAGTTTATGAGTACCAAGGATCGCGTTGTGGTTATGGGGCATAAGATTACAGACGTGGATGCCCTGGGTGCCGGAATCGGTATTTACCGTGCAGGTAAGACACTTGGAAAACCTGTTCATATCGTAGTAAATGATCCGACGAAATCCATCCGCCCTTTGATTGCGGAATACACGAATAACTCAGAGTATGAGCCATCTATGTTTGTGGACAGCGCGCAGGCAAAAGACCTTATAGATAATAATACGGTAGTAGTTGTAGTTGATACGAACAGACCAAGCTATACCGAATGCGAAGAACTGCTGTATATGACAAAGACAGTTGTTGTACTGGATCATCACAGACGTGGCAGTGAGGTAATCGAGAATGCGGTGCTTTCTTATGTTGAGCCTTATGCATCATCAGCATGCGAGATGGTAGCAGAGATCCTGCAATATTTTTCAGACGATCTGCGCATCCGCAATATTGAGGCCGATTGTCTTTATGCGGGAATTGTGATTGATACAAATAACTTTACAACGCGCGCAGGAGTCCGTACTTTTGAAGCAGCTGCATTCTTAAGAAGAAGCGGGGCAGATGTGACGAGAGTGCGTAAGCTGTTGAGAGATGATCTGAAATCTTATCAGGCTCGCGCAGACGCAGTGCGGACAGCCCATATTTACAGAAACTGTTTTGCTATTTCTACATGTCCGAGCGAGAATCTGGACAGCCCTACAGTTGTAGGTGCGCAGGCTGCCAATGAACTTCTGAATATTGCAGGAGTTAAGGCATCTTTTGTACTGACACAGTACAATAATGAAATTTATATCAGTGCCCGTGCAATTGACGAGATCAATGTACAGGTAATGATGGAAAAGATGGGCGGAGGTGGTCATATGAATATTGCCGGTGCCCAGGTAAAGGCTTCTCCGGATGAAGTAGAGAGAATGCTCAAAGACATCATAGATCAGGAATATCAGGAGGAAAACATAAAATGAAAGTAATCTTACTTGAAGACGTAAAAGCACTTGGAAAAAAGGGACAGATTGTAAACGTTAGTGACGGATATGCAAGAAATATGATCCTTCCTAAGAAACTGGGACTGGAGGCAACTCCTAAGAATTTAAATGATCTGAAGCTTCAGAAAGCAAATGAAGAGAAAGTTGCCAAAGAAGTTTATGAAGCAGCACAGGCATTTGCCAAAGATCTTGAGACAAAAGAAGTCATCCTTACCCTGAAAACAGGAGAAGGCGGAAGAACATTTGGCTCAGTTTCTTCCAAAGAAATTTCAGAAGCTGCAAAGAAACAGTTAAATCTGGACATTGATAAAAAGAAACTGCAGCTGCCGGAGCCGATTCGTGTACTTGGTGTGACACAGGTACCTGTGAAATTACATCCTAAGGTAACCGGAACTCTTAAAGTATGGGTAAAAGAAGCGTAGGCTTTCCCTGGAGGGATAAAGAATGGAAGAAGCGCTGATTAAAAGAATACTCCCCCACAGCATGGAGGCAGAGCAGTCTGTAATCGGCTCAATGATCCTGGACAGAGATGCGATTCTTGTTGCATCTGAGATACTTGCCAGTGACGATTTTTATCAGAAACAGTATGGCATCATATTTGATGCGATGGTAGAGTTATGTAATGAAGGGAAACCGGTAGATCTGGTGACCCTTCAAAATCGTTTAAAAGAGAAGGAACTGCCGCCGGATATCAGCAGCATGGAATATGTAAGAGATCTGATTTCGGCAGTCCCTACATCTGCCAACGTGAAGTATTATGCGAACATTGTCAGCGAGAAAGCGGTTTTGCGAAGACTGATCAAAGCAAATGAGGAGATTGCAAATACCTGTTATCTGGAAAAAGAGAATACAGAAGTGATTCTGGAGGAAGCGGAGAAAAAGCTGTTTAACATTCTTCAGAGACGTAACAATGAGGAATATGTGCCGATTCAGCAGGTTGTCCTCAATGCGATCAATAACATTGAGAAGGCATCGAAACTGAAAGGTTCTGTAACAGGTATCCCGACAGGTTTTGTGGATCTGGATTACAAAACTTCCGGAATGCACCCGTCAGATCTGGTTCTGATCGCAGCACGTCCTTCTATGGGAAAGACGGCTTTCGTTCTGAATATTGCCCAGTATATGGCGTTTCGTAAAGATGTCACAGTTGCGATATTCAGTCTGGAAATGTCAAAGGAACAGCTTGTCAACCGACTTCTTGCAATGGAATCACATGTCGATTCCCAGAATATGAGAACCGGTAATCTGAAAGACGAGGACTGGACGAAGCTGGTAGAAGGTGCAGATATTATTGGTAAATCGAATCTGATCATTGACGATACACCGGGTATCTCTATCGCAGAAATGCGATCCAAATGCCGTAAATATAAGCTGGAACATAATCTTGGGATCATTATGATTGACTACCTGCAGCTGATGAGCGGAAGCGGTAAAAGTGATTCCCGTCAGCAGGAGATCTCAGATATTTCCCGTTCGCTGAAAGCTCTTGCAAGAGAGCTGAGTGTGCCGGTAATCGCATTATCGCAGCTTAGCCGTGCGGTAGAACAGCGTCCGGATCACAGACCGATGCTTTCTGACCTTCGAGAGTCAGGAGCCATTGAGCAGGATGCCGATGTGGTAATGTTTATCTACCGAGATGACTATTATCATAAAGATACAGAGAAGAAAGATATCGCGGAGATCATCATTGCAAAGCAGAGAAATGGTCCGATCGGAACCGTTGAACTGGTATGGCTGCCGAGATATACACAGTTTGTAAATATGAAGAAATAAAGTTACTGTTCAGTACTCCATTATTTTGCGAGAAGTTTTGGATTGTAAAGGAAAGAATTCTGAATAGTTATGAAATAAGAAATATACAGGACGAATGCAGAAGGCGAATGCCGGGAGCAATCGTCCTGTTTTGGTATTGAGAGACAATTTGGAGAAGAATTTGTCAATGGGATTTTCTTGCAATTCACTATAAGGATTTTTATAATAAAGTGTGAGAGACTTTGCTGTTTAATCGAATCAGGTTTATGATCTAAATGGCAAGTCAGCAGACAGGAGGGATAGCATGGAGCAACGGTATACTGTGACACAGGCAGCGGAAATCCTCGGCGTGAGGGCATCAGTTCTCCGGTACTGGGAGGAAGAACTGGAACTGAGGATCTGCAGAAACGAGCAGGGACATCGTTACTACACCGGAAATGATATTACGCTTCTGGCTAATATAAAGGAACTTAAGAAGAGAGGACTTGCTTTACGTGCGATTAAAGAACTGCTTCCCAGAATTTCAAGGACAGCTCCCGGAAGCACAGACAGTAAAGTGAAACTCCTGGAAGATGAGCAGCCTGAGAGAGAAAAACTTCTGGAATTTCAGAAAATCCTGGAGCGCCTGATCACGCAGGAATTACATATGAAAAAAGAAGGAGAAGACCAGTGCCGGGATCTGGATGAGGCGATACGCAATCGTCAACTTGCAAGAAAGGAAGCAGCAGTTACGCTGGAGAAAAAGAATAGAGGAAATAAAAAAAAGGGAAAAAGACACCTTTAAAAATTATTTTGGGAGAGATATTGAAATACTTGAAAAATAAAAAACAGCTTCATTTCTAATTGAACAGAAATGAAGCTGTTTTTAAATTCATAAATTATTCTGCCGGATGAATAGCTTCTGTTGGACAGGCATCAGCGCATGTTCCACAATCTAAGCAAGCATCAGCGTCGATTACATAATGCTCATCTCCCTGAGAGATAGCTTCTGCAGGACATTCACCTTCACATGTTCCACAGCTTACACATTCGTCTGAAATTACATATGCCATAATTATAATCCTCCTTATTATAATAACGTTTTAGTGCCCCTATTGGGGTTCTGAACTCATTTTAATATATCTTTGTCGGAATTACAAGTATAAAATCAGATACATTATAAAATAATATCAAGTTAGATTGTGCTTACTTTGAGACTGAGTTTCTTTCATGTCCTTTGCGCTTTGAAGGATTATCTTATTTGCATTATTTTCTGAAATTGCTATAGGAAAAGTTTTGAAAAATAGGTTATGAACATACAAAAAAAATAAGACTGTCAAAAAAATAATGCGTTTTTTCTAAATTTATTGACAATTTAAAAATGGAAAGGTATAGTAAAGGTAGTTGCAAAGAGGCATGACATAGAAAGTTGTGCCTCTTTTGTTCCGTAAGGGCTGCTGACTGTGAGACGGCTAGCAGTCTGTAACAAGAAGTCAGAAAACAGTAGAGAGAATGGAGGAAGAAGAATGAAAAAAGCATTGGCAATTGGACTTGCAGCAGTAATGGCAGTTTCTATGAGTGCACCGGTATTTGCGAGTGATGACAGCGAAAGTGGTGCAGGAATCGCAAAAGAAGATCTCAAGATTGGTGCGATTTATATCGGTGATGAGAACGAAGGTTATACAGCAGCTCACATGGCTGGAATCGATGAGATGGTAGAAAATCTTGGTCTTGATGATTCTCAGGTTATTGAGAAAACTCTGATCGGTGAAGATGAAGGATGCTACGATGCAGCAGCAGACCTTGCAGACCAGGGATGCCAGATTATTTTTGCAAACAGTTTTGGACATGAAACTTATATCCTGGAAGCAGCAGGAGAGTATCCGGACGTACAGTTCTGTCATGCGACAGGAACTCAGGCAGCATCCAGCGGACTTTCCAATATGCATAACTACTTTACAAATATCTATGAAGCACGTTATGTATCCGGTGTAGTGGCAGGTCTGAAACTCAATCAGATGATCGAAGACGGCACTGTAAAAGAGGATGCATGTAAGATCGGTTACGTAGGTGCATTCCCTTATGCAGAGGTTATTTCCGGATATACTTCTTTCTATCTTGGCGCAAAGAGCGTATGCCCGTCTGCAACAATGGAAGTAAAATATACAAACAGCTGGGCAAGCTTTGACCTTGAAAAAGAATGCGCAGATGCTTTAATTTCTGATGGCTGCGTACTTATCAGCCAGCATGCAGATACAACAGGTGCTCCTACAGCATGTGAGGCAGCCGGCGTTCCTTGCGTTGGTTATAACATTGATATGACATCTGTTGCTCCGAATACAGCACTTACTTCCGCATCTATGGACTGGGGTGTATATTACACATATGCAGTACAGTGCATGATTGATGGAACAGCTATTGACACTGACTGGTGCAAAGGATTTGCAGAAAGCGCAGATAAGATCACATCTCTCAATGATAAAGTTGTAGCTGAAGGCACAGAAGAGAAAGTAAAAGAAGTAGAAGACGCGATCAGTGATGGTTCTCTTCATGTATTTGACACTTCTACATTTACAGTAGATGGTAAAGAACTTGATACATATGAGAAAGACGGAACAGAATATATTTCTGACGGATATTTCCATGAATCTGAATATGGTTCAGCACCGGCATTCGACATTGCAATCGACGGAATCACATCTATCACAGAATAAAGAATGAAACTGGCGGAGCTGCTTGTCGGCAGCTCCGCTTTTTTGTATGAACAGATAAAAGGAGGGAACGATAGTGGGAGAAAACTATGCACTTGAACTTAGAGATATTTCCAAGCGTTTCGGTTCAGTACAGGCAAACGACCATGTGAATCTCACACTGAGAAAATCAGAGATTCTTGCCATCCTCGGAGAGAATGGAAGCGGTAAGACTACTCTGATGAATATGATTTATGGAATTTATTATCCGGACGAAGGACATATCTTCGTAAATGGAAAAGAAGTAACGATCCGCTCGCCAAAAGATTCCTACGAACTGGGAATTGGTATGGTGCATCAGCATTTCAAACTGGTAGATGTACTGACAGCAGCCGAGAATATTGTTCTGGGACTTCCTGGAAAAGGGAAACTGGATATGAAGAAGATCACAGAAGATATCCAGAAACTGGTAGATAAATATGGATTTGAACTGGATCTTTCCCAGAAGATTTACGAAATGTCTGTATCCCAGAAGCAGACAGTTGAGATCATAAAGATGTTATATCGTGGGGCAAGAATCCTGATTCTTGATGAGCCGACTGCGGTTCTGACACCTCAGGAAGCTGACCGGCTATTTGATATTCTGAGAAATATGCGTAAAGATGGCTGTTCCATTATGATCATTACACATAAGCTGCAGGAAGTGCTGGCTTTATCTGACCGCGTTGCGATTCTAAGAAAAGGAAAATATATAGATACGGTAGAAACAGCACGGGCAAATGCACAGAGTCTGTCAGAGATGATGGTAGGAGGCAGAGTAGACCTGAATATCGACCGTCCTGAGCCAGAGAATGTGAAACCGAGACTGATCATTAAGGGGCTGAATTGCAAAGATAAAGACGATGTGAAAACGCTTGATGACATTGATCTTACTGTAAATACAGGTGAGATTCTTGGTATCGCCGGAATTTCCGGAAGCGGACAGAAAGAATTTCTGGAGGCGATCGCAGGACTTCAGGAGCTGGAGAGTGGTTCCATCATCCTGCTTGACGATAATGGAAAGGGTATGGAACTTGCCGGAATGGATTCCATTTCTATCAATAAAGCAGGAATCAGCCTTGCCTTTGTACCGGAAGACCGTATCGGTATGGGACTTGTGGGTGATATGGATATGACTGATAATATGATGCTTCGAAGCTACCGAAATGGAAAAGGTCCTTTCCTGGACCGAAAAGGTCCGAAAGCTCTGGCTTTGAAGATCAAGGAGCAGCTTGAGGTTATGACTCCAAGTATCTCAGCACCTGTCCGTCAGATGTCAGGAGGAAATGTCCAGAAGGTTTTAGTAGGAAGAGAAATTGCCCAGAATCCGAAGGTACTTCTTGTAGCGTTCCCGACACGAGGCGTGGATGTCAACACTTCTCATGTTATTTACAGACTGTTAAATGAACAGAAAGAAAAAGGTGTTGCAGTAGTCTGTGTAATCGAGGATCTGGATGTGGTTCTTGAACTGTGTGACAGAATCGCAGTGTTCTGTGGAGGTAAGATCAGCGGAATCGCAGATGGAAGAACTGCGACAAAAGAAGGAATCGGACTTCTTATGACGAAACATGAAAAAGGAGGGACGCAGGCATGAAGAAAGAACCTCTCTTACAGGTAAGTAAAAGAAGAAATAAAGCCGGATGGCAGGAGCGTCTTCTGATCCGCTTTATTGCATTGCTTCTGGCCCTGATCGTATGCGGTGCGGTGATCGTTGCACTGGTAAAGATGAATCCGGTAGATGTTTATAAAGCAATCTGGGATGGTGCCATGGGCTCAGAACGTCGTCTATGGCAGACGATACGAGACACAATGGTTCTGTTGTGTATTTCCATTGGACTTGCACCTGCATTTAAAATGAAATTCTGGAATATCGGTGCGGAAGGCCAGATTCTGATCGGTGGAGCTTGCTCAGCAGCTGTTATGATTTATGCTGGGGACAAAATGCCGACAGGATTACTTTTGATCGTAATGTTTGTGGCAAGTGCACTTGGCGGAATGATCTGGGGAATGATTCCGGCAGTATTTAAGGCACACTGGAATACAAATGAAACTTTATTTACTCTGATGTTAAACTATGTTGCCATGCAGGTTATTACATATTGCATCGTATTCTGGGAAAATCCGAAAGGTTCCAACACAGTCGGCATTATCAATCAGGCTACAAAGGCAGGATGGCTTCCGGAACTTTTCGGACAGAAATATGGCTGGAATGTTGTGATCGTTCTGGTTCTGACAGTAGGAATGTTTATTTATCTGAAATATTGCAAACAGGGTTATGAGATCGCAGTAGTTGGTGAGAGCGAGAATACAGCCAGATATGCAGGTATTCAGGTAAAAAAAGTTATTGTCCGTACAATGGCTATTTCCGGTGCAATCTGTGGTATCGCAGGTTTCGTTATCGTAAGTGGTGCAAGCCATACAATTTCTACTGCAACTGCAGGTGGCAGAGGTTTTACCGCTATCATCGTTGCATGGCTTTCAAAATTTAACACATTTATCATGGTTGCGGTTTCTTTTGGTATCGTATTTATGAATCAGGGTGCTGTGCAGATTGCAACTCAGTATGGTCTGAATGAGAATGCTTCAGATGTTCTTCTGGGAATCATTTTGTTTTTCCTGATCGGTGCAGAATTCTTTATCAACTACAGAGTAAAGCGTGCAAAGAAATAGGAGGTGGATGCAATGAGTGTACTGATAATTTTTATTCAAAAAGCAATTGTCCAGGGCATCTGTATTCTGTATGGTGCGCTTGGCGAAATTATGACAGAGAAATCCGGTAACCTTAATCTGGGTATTCCGGGAATTATGTATATGGGCGGCATTTCAGGTCTGATGGGAGCATTTCTTTATGAGAAAGACAATCCGAATCCAAATGCACTTATCGGTGTTTTAATATCGTTTTTATGTGCATTTGCGTGTGCGGCTATCGGTGGTCTGATTTATAGTATTCTGACTATTACACTTCGTGTAAATCAGAATGTAACAGGTCTTGCCCTTACCATCTTTGGTACAGGATTTGGTAACTTCTTTGGTGGTTCTATTTCCAAGCTTGCAGGTGGTGTAGGACAGATTTCCGTAAAAGTAACGGGAAGCGCTTATACGGCGAAAATCCCTGGTTTATCTAAGATACCGGTCATCGGAGGGATTTTCTTTAATTATGGATTCCTGACATATTTATGTATCATTGCAGCAGTTGTACTGTCATACTTCCTGTTTAAGACCAGAGCTGGTTTAAGCCTTCGTGCAATCGGTGAGAATCCGGGAACTGCAGATGCGGCAGGTATCAATGTTATTAAGTATAAATATCTGTCTACCTGTATCGGTGCAGGACTGGCAGGACTCGGCGGACTTTATTTCGTAATGGAATATTCAGGTGGTACCTGGACAGATAATGGATTTGGAGATCGTGGATGGCTTGCAGTTGCGCTTGTAATCTTTGCACTTTGGAAACCATTAAATGCAATCTGGGGAGCATTCCTGTTTGGAGCACTTTATATCCTGTATCTGTATATTCCGGGACTGGGACGAAGCATGCAGGAAGTATTTAAGGCATTGCCATATGTGGTAACAATCATTGTGTTGATATTTACAAGTTTCCGAAAGAAGAAAGAACATCAGCCGCCTGCCGCGCTGGGACTTCCATATTTCAGGGAAGAAAGATAATAAAATTAGGCGTTTGCGGTTGATTCCAGAGTAAAATAGTATTATAATATCAGAAGCTAGAAAAGCTAAGTAGTAAGTGTACGTATGCCTTGAGTTTGCAGGATGAATGCGGGACAGAGGATATGGAAACGATAATGCTGAATAAAAATTAAGGAGGAAATTTACAATGGCTAAAGTGACAAAAGATATGCTGATCGGTCAGCTTCTTCAGGTAGATGCGAATATCGCACCAATTCTTATGAGAGCAGGAATGCACTGCCTTGGATGCCCGTCTTCTCAGATGGAATCTCTCGAAGAAGCAGCTATGGTTCATGGACTGGATGCAGATGTACTTGTTAACCAGATCAATGATTTTCTTGGAGAATAATCAGCTGGCTGATTAAAGCAATATGTAAAAAATGGGATGTTCTGATTAATTTCAGGACATCCCATTTTTGTGAAAATTTCTTATAACTGCACTAATTGCTGAAGTGCGGAGGCAGAGATAAGTTCTCCATGTTCTGTCAGGTATGCTTCACCTGAAGCTGTGAAAGCTCTTCCACGTCCATATTCAGTAAGAATATTGCATACCCTGTTAAAGTCTTCTGGGGAGAGAGAGGACTGGTGAACAACCAGCTTATAAATCTCATCTGCCGGATCCTTATAGAGCGTGTTAGCACCTGAGAAATAGCCGTTCAATCCATGTGCTGCGGCGATTACATCATCCAGTGTATCGAACTCGTAAAGGCGGATAAGATTTACATCAGGAACCTGAGTATCATCTTTCTCGCCTGCAGTGTTACCCTGAGACGCGTTCTTCTCTTTTGCCTGGGAACTCTTTACCTTTGCCTCATAAAGTTTCTGGAAAATATCGATGATATTGTCAGCTCCGTCAAGCTGAACAGTATCTGACGTCTCATTTCCTTTAAATGGCGCAAATTTGGAAAAGCGTGTATCCAGTTCTTCCGGATCTTCTACTTTGGTGATGATCAGGATGATACTCTCAGTGCTTACCGGGATTGCTTCGATCATTAATGGAATATTATCTGCTTCAAAACCAAACTGTATCTGCGCCTGCTGCATCATATCGCGAAAAAGCTTTTTGGCTTTATCAGTACCATAGGCTAATTCACTGATACGGATCTGATGACTTTCAAGGTCTTCTCTTGTCAAGGTGCAGCGTATCTGGTTGTCATTGATTTTTTCTATCTTCATGTTGTCACATCCTATCCTAAATAGCGTTGCAAATTACATACAATTTTATACACTATATTATATAACAGAGAACAGCAAAATGTAAAGATGAGTAATCAGCATAAATATTAAATTTTTGGAAACAAAACGGTAAAAATTACATAAATGCAGAAAAGCTCTTGCGTCAAAACAAAAAACAGGTATAATAAAAAAAGAAGAAACAATAAATCTGCGGTTCGTATAAACGAAGATTTGAAATGTTACTGAGAACGAAGAAACCAGTAACTCTGAAACATTAACTCTAATGATTTACTTACATTACTGAGCAACAGTAATCTATTTATTTCAAAACCTCATTGTCGATTATTCATACGGCGTTCCTGCCGTGACAATGTACAGGTAAATTCCCAGGATAAGATAAGTACAGCAGGGATATTGTTTTTTCAACAGCCGATGAGGTGCTTTCTAAAATCTTATTTTTAAAGGAAAGGAGGTAAGCTTACGGAAAATATATCACGGGCAACAAAAAAGGTCCTGCGTAAACCACTGAAAAAAGAACTTGAGAGTTACTTTGAACAGGGAATCCCTTTGTACCTTGATGGTACACCAAGTAACCCCAAATCGATTGCAAAAGCCTGTCAGATTGCAGAAGGTGGTGGCTATATGCGGGATTACGTAGAAGATGAAAAAGGACGGATCGCTCGTGTAGATTTTGATTTCGTCAAAAACAAATAACAAAAGAAAAAGCTGCCCGAACAGATTCCGGACAAGTCCCCCGTGTCCATAATGCCTTCGGGCAGCAAAAAACATAGAAATCTTAAATAATCTAAAAAAATTATGAAAAATGGTTTTTCGCAATACAATTGTAATAATTTATGATATACTAATACCAGAAGCAACATCACACCGAAAGGAAGAAAAATATGGATAAAAAATATAAACCAATAGTTGCAGTTGTGGTATTGGTCATTCTCGTTGCAGTACTTGGAATTGTCAGCCATGTAGTGATGAAGTATATCCCATCAGGTGAGAAGATGGATTTAAATGAGTATTATGGAGAAATGGCAGATGGCGAGATCGCAATAGTTCTGGGAACTGAGAAACTGGATGAGCGCGGCCTGGTAGACGGAGACAGAGTTTATCTGCCTCTGAATGTAGTCAATACATATCTGAATCAGAGATACTACTGGGATTCTGCGAATCAGCAGGTACTTTATGCAACTCCATCAGAGCTTACCACGGTAGCTGCATCATCTGAGTCAGGTGACCAGGTATGGCTGAAGGACGATACAGTATATCTGAATCTCACCTATATACAGCAGTATACAGATATCGATGCGTATATCAGTAAGGAGCCATACAGAATTGCCATACAGTATCAGTTTGATAATATAAAGACTGTTACAGTTAAAAAGAATACAAGTATACGTTACCGCGGAGGAATTAAATCACCGGTTGTCACTTCGGTAAAGAAAGGGGCACAGCTTCGACTTATTGAGGAACTGGATAACTGGGATCAGGTAGCCACAGATGATGGATATATTGGCTATATAGATAAGAAGAATGTCGGTAAAGCATCGGAGACAACTTTCGACAGAAATTTTGAGAGAGAACAGTATTCATACCTGACAATGGATGGAAAGGTCAATATGGTATGGCATCAGGTTACTTCTACGGATGCAAATGCTTACTTTGCAGATGCAACAGCAAATATGACAGGTGTAAACGTAATTTCACCGACATGGTTCTATCTGCTTGATACATCTGGAAATATTGCAAACATATCAAGTGCAGATTACGTAGCACAGGCTCATGAGAAAGGACTTAAAGTCTGGGGTCTGATCGATAACTTTACACAGGAAGTAAGTACGACCGAGACACTTTCAAATACTGCGGCAAGACAGAATATTATCAGTCAGCTGATTCAGGCTGCGACAAGTGTGGGAATGGATGGCATCAATGTGGACTTCGAGTCTCTCAGCGAAGATGTTGGAATTCATTTTCTGGAGTTCCTGAGAGAACTTTCTATAGAGTGTCATAAGAATAATCTGGTCCTTTCTGTGGATAATCCGGTTCCGGAAGATTTCACCAGTCATTATGACCGCGCTGAACAGGGAAGAGTTGTCGATTACGTGATCATTATGGGATATGATGAACATTATGTGGGATCTGAAGCGGGCTCTGTCGCATCTCTTCCATGGGTAGAACAGGGAATTCAGGGTACTCTGGCAGAAGTTCCGGCAGAGCGTGTGATCAATGCAGTACCGTTCTATACCAGATTGTGGAGAACTACTGGCGGAAATGTAACCAGTGAGGCAATTGGTATGGATCAGGCGCAGCAGGTGATTTCCGAGAATAATGTGGAAACCTATTGGGATAAGACGACATCTCAGAATTATGGAAAATATGATATTGATAATTCTACCTATCAGATCTGGATTGAGGATTCTCAGTCAATCGCGGAGAAGGTTAAGCTTGTGTCGAAATACAATCTTGCAGGAGTTTCTGCATGGAAACTTGGATTTGAAAATAGCGGTATCTGGCAGGTAATTAGTGATAATCTGAATTAGAATAAAAAACATCTCTTGAGACATATATTAAGTATAGTAATTAGAAAGTGATAAGCTTTTGAATCTTGCAGATAATGTCTCAGGAGGTGTTTTTTATTATGAAAAAATATGGACTGGAGCTGCTTATGGCGTGTCTGCTTCTTGTGAGTTTCCTGATCTTATCAAAGCAGGCTGCGCAGGTAGCGGGCACTATGGCAACAACTGATAATTCAAAGACTATTCTGGTGGATGCGGGACATGGCGGCGCGGACCCGGGAATGATCGGAGTGGGTGGACTGGAGGAAAAAGGAATTAATCTTCAGATTGCCATGAAACTGAGAGAAATTCTGGAGAAAAAAGGTTTTACCGTAATTATGACAAGGGAAGAGGATAAGGGACTTTATGATGAGGAAAGCAGGAATCAGAAAGCACAGGATATGCAGCGGAGAATTGCGCTGGTAAAGGAGTGTAAGCCGGTATTATGTATCAGCATACACCAGAACAGTTATCAGGATTCGGCAGTTTACGGACCTCAGGTATTTTATTATGAAGATTCTGTTCAGGGAAAAAGTCTGGCAGAACTGATTCAGGAGAAATTAAACACCAGGCTGGATGTAAAGCGCCCGCGCGTGGCGAAAGGGAATAAGACTTATTATCTGCTGAAAAGAAGTGAAAGTGTTCTGAATATTGTGGAGTGTGGTTTTCTGACGAATCCACAGGAGGCAGAGTTGCTCCAGACAGATGAATATCAGCTTAAAGTAGCAGATGCGATATCTGAGGGAATCGATGCGTATTTCAGTAAGAATAAATAGCAAAAAATTATAACATAGCTGCTTAAGTGATAAGTGGGATAATTCTTTACGGATTGCAAGGGATAGTTGATAAAATTGTTTATTTTATGTGAACTGACTTTTAATAGAAAGAGTTTTTTGCTATACTGATACAGGTTTGAGTGGACTATAGCAAATGCTATAGTCGGAATACAAATATAGTAAAAACATACAGGGAGAAATTATGCTTGGAATAATTTATCTGATTCTTGCGGGAATACTGGGATATAAAGCTTCAAAGATACTGATAGAAGAGGGAACGAAGTTTTCTTTTATTAACCGTATCTGGCTTACCCTGCCGGCTTCGTTTGGAGTAGGTACGCTTTTGCTGACCTGGGTAGTGTATATCATTTCGTGGTTTTTCAGTGTGATTGGAAAAGTAAAAAATCCACTTTTATATGGAAATGCTATTGGAATGGCAGGTGTATTGATCTTTATTATACTGATCGAAGTACAGAAATACAGAAGCCATTCAAGTTTGGTAAGATCAAATATGGAGATAGGTCTGACTGAGCAGATTGATCAGGACAGGAAATTAAAGAAAAAGAGCAGGAAGTTCTCTATGGATAACCTGATAACAGATAAAAGCAGATTTAAGAAGGAATTAATCCTGTTTGGACTGCTGGCAGCATTTATTACATATATGATGTTCTATGTTTTCTACATGAAAGAAGGAATTCTGTATTCTGGACTGACTGTATATGGAGACTATGCGCCACATACGGCGATGATACGTTCTTTTTCCATGGGGAATAATTTCCCGACACAGTATCCTCATTATGGAGGAGCAGATGTAAAATACCATTTTATGTTTCAGTTTCTGGCAGGAAATCTGGAATATCTGGGAATGCGCATGGATGTTGCTTATAATATCGTGAGCCTTACTTCATTGACTGGCTTTCTTATGCTGTTGTATCAGCTGGCACTTCGGATCACAGGGAAAATGTGCTGCGGTGTTTTAACGATTTTTCTGTTTTTCTTCAGAAGCGGCATGGCTTTTTTTAGATTTGTGTGGGAACATATACAGGCTGGAAATTTGTTGGAGACTTTGACTGAGAATGTTTCTTTCATTGGATATACGACCAATGAAAATTGGGGATTGTGGAACTTTAATGTTTATCTGAATCAGAGACATCTGGCATTTGGGCTTCTTATGGTGACGCTTGCATTATATCTGTTTATGGACTGGCTGGAAGCTGGGACAATGCATGAGGAAAAAGGCTTCGTCTGGATGAAGGAAAGGCTTTTTTCAAAAGAAGGATGGAGAAGCAGAAATCTGGAGCAGGCATTGCTTATGGGATTGTTTCTCGGATTGTGTGCATTCTGGAATGGGGCCGCAGTGATCGGCGGATTGCTGATTCTGTGCGGATTTGCAGTTTTTTCGGATGGAAAACTGGATTATCTGATCATGGCCGCAGTGACGATTTTCTTTTCATATCTCCAGACAAAAATATTTATTTCTGGAAGTGCGATGAGTCCGCAGATTTATCTGGGATTTCTGGCGGAGGATAAGACTGTCTGGGGAGTGGTGAAATATCTGTTCTGGATGAGTGGAGTATTTTTCCTTGGCCTGTTAGTGCTGGTGTGGTTTATGAGAAGGCGGGAGAGAGCAATTTTGCTGGGATTTATCTTTCCAACAATTTTTGCGTTTGTACTTCTGATGACACCGGATATTAATGTAAATCATAAATATATCATGATTTCTTATGCGTTTCTGACAATCTTCTGGGCATGGACAATATGCAATCTCTGGACAGGGGAAAGAGTAAATCGGAATGTTCAGATTGCAGATGAAAGAAAGACCGAAGATATAGAAAATGGAATAAAAAAAGAAACCAGCCAGTCAGACGTTAAGACTGGTAGAGATAGAAAAATCAGGAAATTTGCCGGGAAGGTACTGGCAGCAATATTAACCATATGTCTTAGCATAACCGGAATTTATGATTTTGCGGTGATTGTGAAGGGAAATGGTCCGGGCAGACGTGTGGCTGTAAATATGAACAGTGATCTTACCTGCTGGCTTGCAGAACATCTGGATAAAAATGATCTGCTTCTGACTCCGGAATATAGTATGAATGAGGTGACAATGTCTGGTGTGATGCTTTATTGTGGATGGCCTTATTATGCATGGTCGGCGGGATATGACACGAATTACAGAGCAGCGCAGGCGGTAACGATTTATACGACATCCGACAGTGAGACTTTAAAAAGCACTGTAAAACAGGAGAAGATTACTTATATTCTGTTTGAAGAAGGCTCTGAGTTTGAACAGCAGGTGTGTCAGGAAGAAACAATTGCTGCGACATATGAGAAGGTTTACGAGACTCAGGATGGAAGAATCCGGATATATAAAACGAATTAAGGAGGAGATACGGATGAAAAAATGGGCACCACGAGTGCTTCTGGCGGCAGCGCTTGCAGGACTGTCTGCTTTTTTACTGAAAGGGGATGTATGGACATTCTGGACATGGTGGCTGTTGGCGTTTCTGATGGGAATGGTGGCAATGCCGCTGACTGGGAGACTGTTTGCAGGATTTGAAGATAAGGGCTGGATGTTTTCTAAAGTGCTGGCAATTACGGTTACAGGATTTCTTACATGGCTGCTTGTGACGGTAAAGATTCTGCCGTTTACTGCGCTGACATGTATTGGCGTGTCTCTGGCGTGTGCTGTTGGATGTGGTATTTTATACCATTTTCAGGTGAAGAAGGGAATTGACTGTATTCCGACCGGAAAGGGAAATCTGGTTTACTGGGAGGAAATCCTGTTTTTTGCATTCTTTTTGATGTGGACATATTTTGCAGGATTCCGTCCGCAGGCTTATGGAACAGAGAAGTTTATGGATTATGGTTTTATGGAAGCCATGATGCGGAGTACGACACTGCCGGCAAGGGATCTGTGGTATTCAGAAGGTACTATCAATTATTATTATGGCGGACAGTATTTTGCAGTATTTCTCACGAAATTAACAGGAAGTAAAGTAGAGCTCACCTACAATCTGATGAGAACTTTTGTGGCGGCATTTGCTTTTGTTCTTCCTTTTTCACTGGTTTATCAGATGTCTGTGGACAAGCTAAAGGGAAATCTGACAGGAAAGAAACGATATGTGCCGGCGTTGGCGGGAATCACTGCCGGTCTTTCCGTATCGATTGCGGGAAATATGCATTATGTTGTTTATAGTAAGATTATTCCATGGATCCAGAAGCTTCAGGGAAAAGAAGTGGACAGTTACTGGTTCCCGGATGCAACCCGCTATATCGGATATAATCCGGATGTGCTGGAGGATAAGACAATCCATGAATTTCCATGCTATTCCTTTGTTCTGGGTGATCTTCATGCGCATGTGGTAAATGTAATGTTTGTGCTTTTTCTGGTTGGACTTCTGTATACATGGATGCGTAGTGTACGTATGAGAGAGGCTGTGATCGAGAGACCTGGAAGAAAGCAGTTCTGGAAGAGACAGCTGCTGATACCACATATTATCCTGGCAGCAGTAATGATAGGAATGTTCCGGTTTACAAATTTCTGGGATTTCATCATTTATTTTGTTGTAACCGGTGGAGTGGTGCTTTTTACAAACATTGTCCAGTTTGAGGGGAAAGTAAAGAAGATATTGTCGGTGACGGTGGTACAGGCTGTTGAGATCATCGTGATCTCTTATGTGGTTTCTCTGCCGTTTACGCTACAGTTTGACAGTATGTTTAAGGGTGTCGGAATTGCACAGAATCACTCTATGATTCATCAGCTTTTGATTCTTTGGGGACTGCCTGTATTTCTGACAGTATTGCTGATTATCTGCATTATCTGGGAAAAACTTCGCGGTGGAGCAAACCGGAGTCTGTATCGACTGATGAAAGCAATTTCCGTACCAGATTTGTTTGTGATTATTATGGGGCTTTGTGCAATCGGACTGATTGTAATTCCGGAGTTTGTTTATGTAAGAGATATTTACGAAAGCAGAAATGCCAGAGCGAATACGATGTTTAAGCTGACTTATCAGGCGTATATGTTGTTTGGAATGACCATGGGATATGGGATTTTCCGAATGCTGGCGACAGCACGTAAGAAGGTAGTTAAGGTTCTGTCTGTTATCGGACTGGTGCTGCTTTGCTGGACATTTGGATATTTTGGAAACAGTGTTCATGCATGGTTTGGAAATGTATGGAATGTATCAGAGTATAAGGGCCTGAATGCGACCTCTTTCCTGGAGAATAGTTTTGTGGAGGACGTGGCTGGCATTCAGTGGCTGAAGAAGAATGTCAAGGGTTCACCGGTTGTGCTTGAGGCGAATGGGGATAGTTATAGTGAATATGAAAGAGTTTCTGCTATGACTGGTCTGCCGACAGTGCTGGGCTGGTATGTACACGAATGGCTCTGGAGAGATGATACTGCGGATCTGAATCAGAAGAGTGCGGATATTGAGAGTATTTATACTTCTGCGGATGAAGAATATGTGAGAGAACTCCTGGAGGAGTATGATGTTTCTTATATTTTTGTCGGTTCTACGGAGCGGGAGAAATATGGGGAGCAGCTGAATGAAGAAGTCTTGAATTCTGTTGGAACGGTGGTGTTCCGGGATGAGAATTATGGGACTTATATTTTGAAGGTTGAGAAATAATAGCAGAACAAAAATGGCGGCTTTAGGACCGCTGTTTTTGTTTGCAGACAAAGGGACGCGTAGAAAAATAATTCATTTTGTGTGCGGTTTCGGGAACTAAGATATTCTAAGCCGCTAAAAATCTGCTAAAGGCATGAGAAATCAGAGCCAAACTCGCCTGCGGCTCAGACAGTGTCTCTGATTTCTCATAACGCATATTTTTGGCGGCTAAGAATATCTAAGATCCCTGCAAATGCACACAAAATGAATTATTTTTCTACACTGGTTCTGGCTGTGAAAGTAAAGAGTGGCAGAGGTATACTTGTTACTGTTCACACACCACTATCCCGCGAGGTGTTTTGGCATGAATATTCCAGAATCCCGAGACATACTTGAATGGGAAATTGTAATAAATAATAAATATAGAGACAAAATGGGAAAAATCGTGTACAATATGAAGTATGAGATAAAATAATAAAAATATATGAGATAAAAAGAAGGCAGGAAATTAATGAAAGCAGAAGTTGTATCCATGACTGCGGATAGGCTTGATATGGAAGCGATTCGTCGTGGTGGAGAAATTTTGAAACAGGGTGGTCTGGTGGCGTTTCCGACAGAGACGGTGTATGGTCTTGGTGGGGATGCTTTGAATCCACAGGCGTCTATGAAAATTTATGCTGCGAAGGGCAGACCGTCGGATAATCCTCTGATCGTGCATATTGCGGAGTTTGATAAGCTGGCTCCGATAGTGGCAGAGGTTCCGGAGAAGGCGAAGATTCTGGCTGAGAAATACTGGCCGGGACCGCTTACTATGATTCTTCCGAAGTCTGATCTGGTACCGCAGGAGACTACGGGAGGTTTGGACAGTGTAGCTGTTCGTTTTCCGAGTGACAGGATTGCGCAGGAGTTGATTAAGGCGGCTGGTGGTTATGTAGCTGCGCCGAGTGCAAATACTTCCGGAAGACCGAGTCCGACTACTGCACAGCATGTGGAAGAGGATCTTGGAGAGGCGATTGAGATGATCATTGATGGTGGTCAGGTCGGTATTGGACTGGAATCCACGATTGTGGATTTTACAGAGGATGTGCCGGTGGTTTTAAGACCTGGTTATATTTCTCTGGAGATGCTTCAGGAGACTCTTGGTGATGTGAGGATGGATAAGGGGCTGATCGCGGCAGATAGTAAAGTACGTCCGAAAGCGCCGGGAATGAAGTATCGTCATTATGCACCGAAGGCTGATCTGGCCATTGTGGAAGGAGCGCAGGAGGCTGTTATTGATAAAATTAATCAGCTTGCGGCACAGGCGAAGGAGCATGGAGAGCAGGTTGGTATTATTGCTACGGATGAAACGAAGGACAGATATCCGGAAGGTCTGGTAGTGAGTATCGGAAGCAGGAAAGAGGAAGAGAGTATTGCACATCATCTGTATGAAGTGCTCAGAGATTTTGACCAGAGCGCGGTGAAATCTATTTATTCAGAGGCATTTTATACACCGAGAATGGGACAGGCAATTATGAATCGTCTGTTGAAAGCTGCGGGACATAAAATTATCCGGGTGGATAGTGAGAAATAAAGGTAACTATTCAGTGGTCTGCTAACTGTGAGGAAACTGAACAGTTACAAATAAATTAAATTTCAGGAGGAAAAAAGAATGATAGCTTTAGGGTGCGACCATGGGGGATATGAATTAAAGCTGGAGATTAAGAAATATCTGGACGAGAAGGGAATCGAATATAAAGATTATGGATGTGACAGTCTGGCTTCTGTAGATTATCCGGTATATGCAAAGAAGGTTGCGCATGCAATTCTTGACGGGGAATGTGAGAAGGGAATCCTGATCTGCGGAACAGGTATTGGAATTTCTATTACAGCAAATAAGATTAAGGGAATCAGAGCTGCTGTCTGTACGGACTGTTTTACAGCAGAAGCAACCCGACTTCACAATGATGCCAATATTCTTGCTCTCGGCGGAAGAGTTGTAGGACCTGGTCTGGCAGTAAAAATCGTAGATACATTCTTAAACACACCATTCTCCAATGATGAGAGACATATCAGAAGAATTAATCAGATAGAGACGGAATAAATTTGAAAAAACAATATGGCCAGAGACTCGAAGATAAAGTGGGAATGTTCCCGGCTTTTCGGGCAGTCTCTGGCTGTCTTTGCAAGTAGGAGGGGTTAACGATGGATAAAAACTGCAAACGTACGGATTATTTATCATGGGATGAATATTTTATGGGAGTTGCCATGATGTCAGGAATGCGCTCAAAGGATCCGAATTCTCAGGTGGGAGCCTGTATCGTAAGTGAGGATAATAAGATTCTGTCTATGGGATATAACGGTTTTCCGAAAGGATGTTCAGATGATGAGTTTCCATGGGCGCGCGAGGGAGACGACCTGCATACAAAGTATTTTTATGTGACACACAGTGAATTGAACGCGATTCTTAATTACAGAGGCGGAAGCCTTGAAGGAGCGAAACTTTATGTTTCTCTTTTCCCTTGCAATGAATGTGCCAAGGCAATTATTCAGGCCGGGATTAAAACGATTGTTTATGACTGCGATAAATATGCGGACACTCCGGCAGTGATCGCGTCCAAGAGAATGCTGGATGCAGCGGGAGTTCGTTATTATAAATATAATCGGACAGGGAGAAAGATTACGATAGAAGTGTAATTTGGCTATGTTATTGAGAAAGGAGTGAACAGTAACGTAATTTGGCTCTTGACACGCTCTGTCATTTCGCATAAAATAAAACTAAATGCGAAATATTTACGGCGATGAAGAGAATAGTACATAAGGAGCAATCCCAGAGAGGAATCCATGTGGTGGAAGGATTCTGTGCGCAAGTTATGGAACCGGCCTCGGAGCCCCGTGCAATTGAAGTACGGCGTTTTTTCCTGCGTTATCGGAAGAAGAGCGAGCAGTGTGCAGGCATTTGGGCACAGTGCTAATTAGGGTGGTACCGCCGAAGCCTTTCGGTCCCTTGTGAGGGATGCTGGGCTTCTTTTTTTGTCCGCATTCCGCCGCGACTATATCCTGTAAAATGGAACAGCAGGAAAATGCGGGGATTTTTCGGAAGTTCCTGTAGCATAAAGTTCCTGACAGGATCAACACAATCACATAAAAAGGAGAAAAATCATGGCAAACAACAAGAAACTGGTAGAAGCCATCACATCTATGGAAGACGATTTCGCCCAGTGGTATACCGACGTTGTAAAGAAAGCTGAACTGTGCGGATATACCAGCGTTAAAGGCTGCATGGCAATCAAACCTGCAGGATATGCAATCTGGGAGAACATCCAGCATGAACTGGACAGAAGATTCAAAGAGACAGGTGTACAGAACGTATACATGCCAATCTTTATCCCGGAATCTCTTCTTCAGAAAGAGAAAGATCACGTAGAAGGATTCGCACCGGAAGTTGCATGGGTAACTCATGGCGGTCTGGATCCGCTTCAGGAGCGTCTGTGCGTACGTCCGACATCTGAGACATTATTCTGTGATTTCTATGCAAAAGAAATCCAGTCTCACAGAGATCTGCCAAAAGTATACAATCAGTGGTGTTCAGTAGTAAGATGGGAAAAGACAACACGTCCGTTCCTTCGTTCACGTGAGTTCTTATGGCAGGAAGGCCATACAGCTCATGCTACAGCTGAAGAAGCAGAAGAACGTACAATTCAGATGTTGAACCTCTATGCAGACTTCTGTGAAGAAGTACTTGCTATCCCGGTTATCAAGGGACAGAAGACAGAGAAAGAGAAATTCTCCGGTGCAGAGGCTACTTACACAATCGAATCTCTGATGCATGATGGAAAAGCTCTTCAGTCCGGTACAAGCCATAACTTTGGTGACGGATTTGCCAGAGCATTCGGCATCCAGTATACAGATAAAGAGAACAAACTTCAGTATGTACATCAGACATCCTGGGGAATGACAACACGTATGATCGGTGCTATTATCATGGTACATGGTGACAACAGCGGTCTGGTACTGCCTCCGAGAATCGCTCCGACACAGGCAGTCATCATTCCAATCCAGCAGAGAAAAGAAGGCGTTCTGGAGAAAGCAGACGAAATGTTTGCAGCATTAAAGGCAGCAGGAGTCCGTGTAAAAGTAGATGACACAGACAAGAGCCCGGGATTCAAATTTGCAGAGCAGGAAATGCGTGGTATTCCGATCCGTATCGAATGCGGTCCGAAGGATATCGAGAATGGACAGGCTGTGATTTGCCGTCGTGATACAAGAGAGAAATACACAGTTACATTTGAAGAGCTTGTAGAGAAAGTACAGGAGATTCTGGAAACAATCCAGAAAGATATGCTGGAGCGCGCCCGTGCACACAGAGATGCTCATACTTATGTCGCTACAAACTACGAAGAATTTAAAGATACAATTGTCAACAAACCAGGCTTCGTAAAAGCTATGTGGTGCGGTGACCGTGCATGTGAAGACAAGATCAAAGAGGATGTTCAGGCTACATCCAGATGTATGCCATTTGAACAGGAACATTTAAGCGATGTCTGCGTATGCTGCGGAAAACCGGCTAAGAAGATGGTTTACTGGGGCAGAGCATACTAATTAGAAAGTGACAGATCAGGGAATGACATTTGTCTGATTTGCTTATGGAAACCGGCAACAGAAAAATCTGAGTGCCGGTTTTGTAGCAAAATAAAAAAGATAAGGATGGTCATATGATTCTAGAAATACCAAAAAACGCGGAAACAATTTTGCACATACTTGAAAATGCAGGATATGAGGCTTATGTGGTAGGTGGCTGTGTTCGTGATTCTATTCTGGGCCGCAACCCGGATGACTGGGATATCACTACATCTGCGAAGCCGGAACAGGTAAAAGCCCTGTTTCACAGAACGGTAGACACCGGTCTGCAGCATGGAACGGTGACTGTCCTCATGGAGAAAGAGAGCTATGAGGTTACTACTTACCGTGTAGATGGTGAGTATGAGGATGGGAGACATCCGAAGGAGGTAACCTTCACAGCCAGTCTTGAGGAAGATCTGAAACGCCGGGATTTCACGATTAATGCCATGGCATATAATCCGTCAAGAGGTCTGGTGGATCTTTTTGAAGGAATGGAAGATATCGACAAAAATATCATTCGCTGCGTGGGAGATCCGCTGGAGCGTTTTACAGAAGATGCACTTCGTATTATGCGTGCAGTCCGTTTCAGTGCACAGCTGGGATTTACTATTGAAGAGGAAACCCGCAAAGCGTTAAAGGTTCTTGCGCCGAATTTAAAGCATGTCAGTGCGGAGCGAATTCAGGTGGAACTGGTGAAACTTCTTATGTCACCTCATCCGGATTATCTCAGAGTAGCTTATGAAGCAGGAATCACAGCAGAGTTTCTGCCGGAATTTGATGCCTGCATGGAAACACCACAGAATACCCCTCATCACTGTTATACGGTGGGGGAGCACATCCTGCACAGTCTCTGCTATGTGCGCGCAGACAGAGTTCTTCGTATTACGATGCTGCTTCACGATATCGGTAAACCCGTTGTGCGAAAAACAGATGAGAATGGAAGAGACCATTTCAAAACGCATGGAAGTGCAGGTGAAAAGATGGCGGGGCAGATTCTTCGTCGCCTGAAATTCGACAATGACACGATACGCAAGGTGACCCGTCTGGTGAAATGGCATGATGACAGACCGGAAGGGACGACGAAGTCGGTACGCCGCGCAGTAAACCGCATTGGAGAGGATCTTTTTCCATATTATCTGGAAGTGCAGCAGGCGGATATGCGGGCGCAGAGCGACTACAAATGCGTTGAAAAGCAGGAGCGCCTGGATAAAGTGAAAGAAGCTTACGAAATTATTCTGAAAGAGCATCAGTGCGTATCGTTAAAGACACTTGCTGTCACAGGCAAAGACCTGATTGAAGCCGGATATAAGCCGGGACGGGAAATCGGAGAGACACTGAATCGTCTTTTGGAAGAAGTTCTTGCAGCACCGGAGAAGAATCAGAAAGAAATATTGCTAAGTATGTTAGAAAAGTAAATAGCTGCAAAGTCTATGCATGGCAAAATACGTTACTGGATACGAAGTGAACGGTAACAACAGGACGGACAACAACAGTATTAAAAATCCGAGGGTATATCCCCCGGATTTTTTTCATATGTATAGAAAGTATTAAGATAAGAGGGGGATATGTCATTGTATGATTACGGACTTAGCACTCTGGCTCAATATGAGCTGACAGCAGACCGTTCTGCAAGGACAAGGGGGGCTTTGCTTTGCTATACAGCGCAGGGACTTTTAATTTTGAGGGAATTTCGTGGCTCTGAAAAGAAGCTGGAAAAACAACAGGAACTTTTGCTCCATCTTCAGAAAAATGGTATAAATACAGATTATTTTTTACAGAATACACAGGAAAGTCTGATCAGCAAAGATAAGGATGAACAAAGATTTACACTTCAGCACTGGTATGAAGGGAGAGAGTGTGATACTAAATCCCGGGAGGATATCTTAAAAAGTGTTCGGACGCTGGCAAGGTTACATATTTTAATGAAAATGGAACCTGTGGAGGAATACAGGGAAAAGTCCCTGAAAGATGTGTATCTCCGACATAATCAGGAACTTCGCAAAATCCGCAAATTTATACGAAAAAAAGGGGCATCCTGTGTATTTGAAAAAGACTATCTGGCCAGCGTGGAGCGTTTTTTACAGAGAGCGCAGTATGCAGTAGAACTCTTAGAAGAGATAGGGTATGAAAATCTCAGGGAAAAAGCCTGGAAGGAAGGTCAGGTCTGTCATGGGGAATATAATCAGCACAATATTTTAATATTGAAAAGTGATACAGACAAAACTGCGGTGACGAATTTCGGACATTGGAGCTTTGATATTCAGATGTCAGATTTGTATTGCTTTATGAGAAAAATCCTCGAAAAATACAACTGGGACCTGAAGCTTGCGAGGGAAATGCTCCGGGAATATCATAAAATCCGTCCGATATCGCCTCAAGAGTGGCAATACTTAAGAGTTCGTTTCACATATCCGGAAAAATACTGGAAGCTTGCCAATTATTATTATTCACACAAGAAGGTATGGATCTCTGAGAAAAATGTGGAAAAGCTTCAGAATCTCATCAGACAAAGAGAAAAATGGGAAAATTTCGGATATGAATGTTTTCAGGATTATCCGGGTGATTTTTAGAGATTGATAAATGTACCAAAAACTGCGTTTTGAGGGTGTGCAGAATCGCCCGAATCTTTTGAAAAACCTTGACAATATAGGCAAAAAGGTATATATATAGAAGATAGAGCTCTGTCGCTTTTGGCAGATGCCACCAAACAAGAAAGAGATCATTAGAGGAGGAAACACCATGAATAAAACAGAATTAGTAGCAGCTATGGCGAAAGAGACAAACTTATCCAAGAAGGACGTAGAAGATGTTCTGAAATCTTTCGTTGATGTCGTTTCTAAAGAACTGAAAAATGGCGGAAAAATCCAATTAGTTGGATTTGGTACATTTGAAGTAAGTGAAAGAGCTGCTAGAGAGGGAAGAAATCCTCAGACTGGTGAAACAATGAAGATCGAAGCTTCTAAGGCACCGAAATTCAAAGCTGGAAAAGCTTTAAAAGATATGGTTAACGGTAAATAATTAAAGCGATAACCAGGGGGGACGAAAGTTCCCCCTTTTTGTTACTTACAGATATGATGTCAGGATGAAAAGTCTTAACATGCAAGCACGAACGACTTTATGACCTTGATATCAGATTATAAAGAATATAGGAGAGAAGAGCATATGCGATTAGACAAATATCTGAAAGTTTCACGTCTGATCAAACGCCGTACAGTGGCAAACGAAGCCTGCGACGCGGGAAGAGTCCTGGTAAATGATAAACCAGCCAAAGCCTCTGTACAGGTAAAGACAGGAGATACCATCGAAATTCAGTTCGGAAGCAAGAATGTAAAAGTGGAAGTTCTGGATGTGAAAGAAACTGTGAAAAAAGAAGACGTAGAGAGTATGTATAAATATCTTTAACAGTCTGAAAATATAAAAACTGCCAATCTGATTATGAGTATTTGTTTACGTTATTGAATAGTAATAGTACAGACAGATGTTGCAGATATAAAAAAGTAATAGATTGTTGTCTATTTTATAGTTTACGAACATAAACTATTGATAAGTGATATGTCAGAAGTTCATAGTCTCCGGACAAGAGGACGGGAGGCGGTGAACAGGAGGCGGCGATGGAAGATAAGAAAATACTTTCACCTCACAGCCTGATGCTGGAGAACCGTCAGGGTGGCAGAATTACCGGAGTAAAGGATGTCAAATCCTTTGATGAAAAAGAAATCCTGCTTTTTACACAGGCAGGTAAACTTGTAATAAAGGGAGAACAGCTTCATGTGAAGCAGCTTGATCTGGAAAAAGGAGAAGTAGATCTGGAAGGAAAAGTGGACAGTCTTACCTATCTGTCAAAGAATACAGATAACAGGGAGGAATCTTTTCTCAAAAGGATGTTTCGGTAAAAGATGAGTACATTTATTCATCATGAATTACTTTTACTGGTTCAGACAATAGCTGCGGGAGCGGTTCTCCTTTTGTGTTATGATCTTCTGATCGCAATTCGAAATGTCTTTGTACATTCAGACAAGGCTGCCGGGGCGGAAGATCTGCTGTACTGGCTTTGCTGCGCATTCTTTGTTTTTTCGGAGATTTACAGAACAAATGAGGGAATCCTGCGTTTATTTATGGTTTTGGGATTTTTGTTGGGAGCATATGCCTGTCATAAAACAATCGGAGACATTTTTGTAAAATGTTGTACTAAAATCCTGGAGATTCCTGTAATAATTATTAAATTTTTGATAAAATGGTTGCTATTTCCGGTCAAAAGATGTAAACTTCTGTGGTATAAAGCGTATAATTGTGCTATAAAAGGAAGGCTGGCAAATTGGGTAATTCTAAGAAAAGAAAGAAAAAGAGAAAAGTAAGGTATAACTCTCTTGGAATGCTTGCGATTGCGCTGGTTGTTTTAGTCCTTCTGGGAGGACTTATGCTAGAAAGTAATGACCTTCAGGAACGCCTCACAGGATATGATGCTAAGGCCGCCATTCTTCAGCAGCAGATTGAAGATGAGCAGAACCGTACAGAAGAGATTGATAAATTAAAGAAATATATGGAGACAGACGAATATACAGAGGAAGTCGCCAGAGAGAAGCTGGGACTTGTGAAAGATAATGAGACTGTTTTCAAGAAACAACAATAATAAGTTAGTTACCTAAGCGGTAATTATGTCGAAAACTTTTGAGAAATTTTCGCCTGGGTTTGACAGATATTTCGAACCCTTTTTCATATAATATTCCTCTGACAGGAAGTATAAAGATTGCTGTTTACTGGCAGTATTACGCGAAGCGTGTTATTGTGAATGAAGTGGACGGTAACGGGTAAGGGGAACATATGGGGGAGGGAAGAAGAATATGCAGGAATGGATGATTGCCATGCTCGTTATCAGCATTATGCTGATCATACGGGACATGGCAAAAACTATTTTAGCGGAAAATCTGCCGGATACACAGGAACTTCTGACTCTGCAGGAAGGTCATCCTCAGAAAGAACGGGTAGAGAAATACGCAGCATCTTTTCAGAAACTGGCAGATACTTTTTATGGAATGCCATATCGCAGAGATTACCTGAGCAGCAGGCAGGTTGAGCGGATCATGGAGGATACAAATGCCAAAGTCTGCTACAGATGCTATCAGAGGGAAATCTGCTGGGGTGAACATAAACAGGAACTATGCAAAGGCGTGGAAGCGCTGGTGCGGTCTATGGAGAGCGGAAACGAGGATGATATTCGGAGCATCCGGGCTGACTGGACAAGCATATGTCCCCGTTCTGTACAGTATTATGAAGCTGTTGCGGAGAACTTCCAGAGAGAGAAGCAGAACCTGATATGGGATAACCGGATGATCGAGAATCGACTGGCGGTGGCACAGCAGCTGATGGAGGTTTCCAGAATCATGGAAAATGTGGCAAGTGATCTGTATGATCTGGAGCGGTGCACCCCACAATTCGAGGAAGACCTTCGCAAGAGCCTGAGAAAAAATCATGTGATTCTTCGTCAGGCATGGATGATGGATAAGGTGAAAGGCCGCAGACAGGTTTTTCTCACCATGCGTGCCAGAAGCGGGCAGTGTATTTCCATGACAGAGATTGCTCAGCTTCTTTCAAAATCCTGCGAAAGTTCCATGGTACCTGTAAATGGAAGCCGATGCATTGTAAATGGAGAATACCATACAGTTCATTTTATAGAAGATGTAAGTTACCAGGTTCTTTACGGGGCAGCCAGGCTGACCAGAGAAGAGGAAAAAATTTCCGGAGATAATTATGTGTGCAGACAGGAAGACGGGGGCAGATTTGTAATGTGTCTTTCTGACGGCATGGGTTCAGGGATGGAGGCATGTAAGGAGAGTGAAACAGTTGTAGAGCTTTTAGAGCAGTTTATGGAATCTGGGTTTTCCCAGGAAACAGCTGCAAAAATGGTCAACTCCGCTCTGGTATTAAAAGGCCAGGATGGCATGTTTTCCACAGTAGATATATGTGCAGTGGACCTATATACTGGAATCTGCAATTTTCTGAAGGCAGGGGCGGCATCGACTTTTATAAAAAGAGATCACTGGGTGGAGTCAATCACTTCGGAAAGCCTGGCAGCAGGACTTGTGCAGCAGATTGATTTTGAGACGGCATCCAGAAAGCTTTATCATGGAGATTACCTGATCATGATGACAGATGGAGTGCTGGATGCACTTCCGGACCAGAAAGAGGAAGAAACCATGAAGGAGATCATCATGGATGTCCATGAAGAATCACCGAAGGATTTCGGCAGAGGAATCCTGGAGCGGGTGCTGGGGTACAGTGATTACCATGCAAGAGATGACATGACTGTTCTGGTTGCCGGGGTGTGGAAGAAATAAATAAACATAAAAAGGATAAATGATGAAGAAAGAAGTTCTTGCTTACATAAAGCAAAACAAGATGATTAAAAAGAAAGATATGATTCTGGCAGGTGTATCAGGAGGAAGTGACTCCATGGCAATGCTGCATATTTTAAGAGAATTGCAGGAGGAAGTGGATTTTTCACTGAAGGTTGTTCACGTACATCATGGAATACGTGGACAAGAAGCTGACAGAGACAGCAGATTTGTGGAAAAGATCTGCAAAGAATGGCAGATCCCATGCAGTATCCACTATTATGATGTGCCGAAACTGAGCAGGGAATGGAAACTGGGTGAAGAAGAGACTGGAAGAATTGTCAGAAAAGAAGCCTTTGGCAAAGAAATCTCTTTTTATAGAGAAAAGTGGAAAAAAGAAAATAATCCGGGCAACGATACAGAAGACAGGAAAGTTAAAATCGCACTGGCGCATAATCAAGAAGATCTGGCAGAAACCATGATCCATAATTTATGTCGCGGAACCGGTCTGCGCGGACTTTGCACGATGCGCCCGGTGGCAGGAGAGATCATTCGTCCGGTCTTATGTTTAAGCAGAGGAAAAATTGCCCGGTATTTAGAGCAAGAGAGTATTCCACATATCCAGGACAGCACGAATCTGTCAGATGAATATACCCGAAACAGGATCCGTCATCATATACTTCCTATGCTGGAGC
Organism: Ruminococcus sp. AM22-13; assembly: GCF_003471165.1. Classification (GTDB taxonomy): domain Bacteria; phylum Bacillota; class Clostridia; order Lachnospirales; family Lachnospiraceae; genus Blautia_A. The sequence continues at coordinate 57,021 of NZ_QRIL01000019.1, forward strand.
AGGAAATAAATGCGAAAGCAGTGGCACATATGTCTGAAACAGCGGAGAGGATTTCTCAGGCTGAGGAATATCTTACTTGCCAGAGTCTTCAGATATTGGAAGAATTCCATACGGATACAGGATATTATTTTACAGAAAAATTCTTTGTGCAGCCTCAGATTATCCAGACCTATGCATTACAGCAGGCGATGGAAAACCTGGCAGGCAGGCGGAAAGACATATCCGCAGTCCATTATGAGAAGGTTCTTGCACTTTACGAAATGCAGACGGGAAGAAAAATCAGCCTGCCCTATTGTATGGAGGCAAGAAAAGATTATGATGGCGTGAAACTTTATCTTCTGAATAAAGAAGAGAGAAGAAAAAGGAAAACAGAAGAGTGGGAACTTATAGTTCCGGGAAAGGCTATCTGTCCGCTGGGGACCTTTTCAGCAGAAATATTTTTATATGAAGGACAGAAGATTGAAGAAAAAAAGTATACGAAATGGCTGGATTATGATAAAATAAAAAAGAATCCGTGTATTCGAACCAGAAGAACCGGAGATTACATGATCATCAATGCGCAGGGAAACACAAAGAAACTCAATCGCTGTATGATCGATGCGAAAATCCCGGCAGATCAGAGAGAGAAAATTCCTCTGGTCGTGTGTGAGAATGAGGTTCTGTGGATGGTTGGAAGCCGGATGAATGAGAGGTATAAAATTAACCCCCAAACCAGGAAGGTGTTAGTATTAAATTACCAAGGAGGATATCAAAATGAGTGAGAAAATCAAAGTTTTACTCAGCGAAGAGGAAGTTGATTCCCGTATTAAGCAGATCGCAGCAAAAGTCAGCAAGGATTATGCAGGTAAGGAGATTCATTTAATCTGTGTATTAAAAGGCGGTGTATTCTTTACATGTGAACTTGCCAAAAGAATTACTGTACCGGTTTCTCTTGACTTCATGTCCGTATCTAGCTACGGCGACGACACAAAGTCCAGCGGTGTTGTAAAGATCGTCAAAGACCTTGACCAGCCACTGGAAGGCAAAGATGTTCTGATCGTAGAGGATATCATTGACTCAGGAAGAACATTAAGCTATCTTATTGAGATTCTGAAACAGAGAAATCCAAACAGCATCCGTCTCTGTACATTACTGGATAAACCAGAGCGCAGAGTCAAAGATGTCAAAGTTGATTATTGCTGCTTCAATATTCCGGATAAATTCGTAGTAGGATATGGTCTGGACTATGCGCAGAAGTACAGGAATCTTCCATTTATCGGAGTAGTGGAACTGGGGGAAGACTGAAAGGAGATTTAACTAAGTGAACAAACAGCCAAGCAGAATTGGTCTGTATCTGGTGCTGATCATTGCTCTGGTAGCCGGATATTTCTATCTGAATAACCAGGTGGTTTCACAGAGCAGTTACACACAAAAGCAGCTGGAACAGGCTCTTGAAGACAACAAGGTGGTTGATGCAACGATTCAGCAGAACAGAGAAGTTCCTACCGGTGCAGTGATCGTGGATACCACTGATTCCGGTCAGAGAAAGGTCTATGTGACAGATGTCAATGAGGCAATCTCACTGCTGAATAAATACGATATTGATGTTACAACTCAGGATGTGCCTGGAGATAATGTATTTCTGACAACTTTGCTTCCTGTTCTTCTCACAGGGGCACTTGTGATCTTTCTGATCATGATGATGAACCGTCAGATGTCAGCCGGCGGCGGTGGAAATGCCAAGATGATGAATTTTGGAAAGAGCCGCGCGAGAATGTCATCCCCGGATGATAATAAGAAAGTGACATTTGACAAGGTTGCAGGTCTGCAGGAAGAGAAGGAAGATCTGGTGGAAGTGGTAGACTTCCTGAAATCTCCGCAGAAATACACAAAAGTAGGTGCAAGAATTCCAAAAGGAGTGCTGCTTGTAGGCCCTCCCGGAACAGGTAAAACACTTCTGGCAAAAGCGGTAGCCGGAGAAGCCGGAGTTCCGTTCTTCTCCATTTCCGGTTCAGACTTTGTGGAAATGTTTGTAGGTGTTGGTGCATCACGTGTGCGTGACCTTTTTGAAGAAGGTAAACGCCATGCACCGTGTATTATTTTTATTGATGAGATCGACGCAGTCGCAAGACAGCGTGGAACCGGTATGGGCGGCGGCCATGATGAGAGAGAGCAGACATTGAACCAGCTTCTCGTAGAGATGGATGGTTTTGGCGTAAATGAAGGAATCATTGTAATGGCAGCGACTAACCGTGTGGATATCTTAGATCCTGCTATTCTGCGTCCGGGACGTTTTGACCGTAAGGTTGCAGTAGGACGTCCGGATGTGAAGGGACGAGAGGAGATTCTTCGCGTTCATGCCAAGGATAAGCCTCTTGGAGAGGATGTAGATCTGGCTCAGATCGCGAGAACAACAGCCGGATTTACAGGTGCTGATCTGGAGAATCTTCTGAATGAAGCTGCTATCGAAGCGGCGAGACAGGGAAGAGGATTTATCCTTCAGTCAGATATTAAGGGAGCTTTTATCAAAGTCGGTATCGGTGCAGAGAAGAAGAGTAAAGTAATCTCTGAGAAAGAGAAGAGAATTACAGCTTACCATGAATCCGGACATGCGATTCTTTTCCATGTACTTCCGGACATGGATCCTGTTTATACGATTTCCATTATCCCGACAGGAATGGGTGCAGCCGGTTATACCATGCCGCTTCCTGATAATGATGAGATGTTTAATACCAAAGGACAGATGCTGCAGGATATCACGACTCTGTTAGGTGGACGTGTGGCAGAAGAGATTATCTTTGGGGATATTACGACGGGTGCATCCAACGATATCAAACGTGCGACAGCTACTGCTAGAAGCATGGTAATGAAATATGGTATGTCTGACAGACTAGGTCTGATCTCTTATGGTGATGACGATGATGAAGTATTTATCGGAAGAGACCTGGCTCATACCAGAAGTTACAGTGAAGACGTAGCCAAGGCAATTGACGAAGAAATCCGCCGTATTATCGGTGAATGTCACGACCAGGCGAAGAAGATTATTCTGGAGCATGAGGACGTTCTTCACAGGTGTGCAAAGCTTCTTCTCGAGAAGGAAAAGGTGCACAGAGACGAATTTGAAGCACTTTTTACAACAGAAGAAAACGAAACAGAAAATAGCGATATATAATATATACAAAAAAGTGTGCCGAATTTTGTGAAGTTTGTGCACACTTTTTCCTTGCCTCATGCTATTATATAAATCGTAAAAACCCCCCAATACATTATATAGTTTTTGCTACACCCCATAAGAAGAAATACCTTCTCCAAAAAAGCCAGCTTATCCCGCTGGCTTTTTTACTGCCTTAAAAATACGCTGATCAGCAGATATCCCAGGAAAAGACGATATTGTCTTTTCCTGATTTTTTTACCATATACATGGCACTGTCTGCTAATTCCTGAAATAATCTTTTTCATACGATGTCCTCACTTTCGGAAACAGGTTTTTGTACCGAAAATAATAATTAATTATAGCTGCATTATATCGGATTTGTGAAAATATCACAAGGATAAACTGCGAAAAATATAAAAACATGTGGATTTTCATGGAATATCGGAGAGAAAAAATATATAATCAAAGAAATGAATGAAGATATACTTGTGCAGAATCACTGAATAGATAAGTATTTTTGGGAAAAACAGATGGTTGTCAGATGGTTTATTTTAGGATAAAATAATAAAATGATAAATGACAGAGAGGACTGGACGGAAATGGAACATGAAAAAGCAGATATAAAAAAAAGAATGCAGTACATCCTGAATATGCGTCCTGTGTTTAATAAAGAGGCGCTTTTCAGTGACGGAACAGAATATTACAGAACACCTGCAGAACCAAAGGCAGGGGATACAGTAACGATCAAATTCCGTACCCAGAGAAATAATGTAGATTCTGTATATCTGGTAAGCCAGGAACAGCGTGTGCAGATGGAGATTTGCGAGACAGAGAACGGATTTGATTATTATTCTGCCCAGGTAACCATTGGAGAAGACATCTTCCGTTATTATTTTGAGATACAGTATGGCTGGGTAACCTGCTATTATAATAACATTGGAATCAGTACGAAGCATGAAGGCAGAATGGATTTCGAGATCTATCCGGGATTTGATACACCGAAGTGGGCAAAAGGTGCGGTTATGTACCAGATTTATGTAGACCGCTTCCTAAACGGAGATCCTACCAATGATGTTGTAACCGGAGAATATCATTATATTGGAGATAAGAGTGTACAGGTAGAACAGTGGAATAAGATTCCGGCAGTGATGGGAGTGCGTGAATTTTACGGCGGTGACCTGCAGGGAATTATGAATAAACTTGATTATCTGCAGGATCTGGGTGTTGAGGTTATTTACCTGAACCCAATCTTTGTCTCTCCAAGTAATCATAAATATGACTGCCAGGATTATGACTATGTAGATCCTCATTATGGCAGGATTGTAGAAGACTGTGATGAAGGAATCCTTATCGGCGATGACAGTGATAATTCCCATGCATGGAAATATATTAAGCGTGTAACCGACAAGAAGAATCTGGAAGCCAGCAATGAGCTGTTTGCCAAGCTGACAGCAGAGATTCACAGAAGAGGAATGAAGATTATCCTGGATGGTGTATTTAACCATTGTGGTTCCTTCAATAAGTGGCTGGACAGAGAACGTATTTACGAGAATCAGGAAGGATATCCGAAAGGAGCTTATATCTCTGCAGACAGTCCGTACCGTAACTTCTTTTCTTTTAATGATCAGAATGCCTGGCCGTATAATACCACATATGATGGCTGGTGGGCACATGATACGCTGCCTAAGTTAAATTATGAAGGTTCCAGGGAATTGTATGATTACATCCTGCGTATTGGACAGAAATGGGTATCAGCACCTTACAATGTAGATGGATGGAGACTGGATGTGGCAGCAGATTTAGGACACAGTAATGACTTCAACCATCAGTTCTGGAAAGATTTCCGAAAAGCAGTGAAGGCTGCAAATCCAAATGCGATTATTCTGGCTGAACATTATGGAAATCCGGAAGGATGGCTGCAGGGTGATGAATGGGATACAGTCATGAACTATGATGCGTTTATGGAACCGCTGACATGGTTTCTGACAGGTATGGAGAAACATAGTGATGAATATCGTGAGGATCTGCTTGGAAACGGTGAGGCATTTATCGGAGCCATGAAAACTCATATGAGATCCCTTCATATGTCAGCTCTTCAGACTGCGATGAACGAGTTATCAAACCATGACCATTCCAGATTCCTGACCAGAACGAATCACAAAGTCGGACGAATTTCTTATGCAGGCGCAGAAGCTGCATCAGAGGGTGTAAATCCGGCAGTTATGCGTGAAGCGGTTGCCATCCAGATGACATGGCCGGGTGCACCGACAGTATATTATGGAGATGAAGCAGGACTTTGCGGATTTACAGATCCGGATAACAGACGTACGTATCCATGGGGACGTGAGGATTATCAGATGATTGATTTCCACAGAGTGATGATCCGTATCCATAAGAACTATGAAGTATTAAAGACAGGTTCGCTGGGATTCCTCTGGAATGATTATCAGGGACTCTGCTATGCAAGATTTTCAAGAAAAGAGCAGATGATCGTGATCATAAATAACCAGGCCGAGAGCCGCGACGTGGAAATTCAGTTATGGCAGGCAGGCATCAGTCGTCTTGCAGATACGAAGCTTAAGAGGATTGTTGTGACATCCGCAGAAGGATTCACGGAGGAGCCGGAAGAATATACAGCCACCGCCGGAATATTAAAGATTACTATGCCGGCATTTGGCGCGATGGTATTGCATCATAAGAATTAATAGAAAAAACAGCAAAGATATAGAATAGCAGCAAAGGCAGTTCCTTTTTTTATAAGAGACTGCCTTTGCTGCTGTAGATACAAAAAAGGTTCAGACAATTGTCTGAACCTTAGTGGATGGAGAAGGATTCGAACCTTCGAAAGCGTTGCTAACAGATTTACAGTCTGCCCCCTTTGGCCACTCGGGAATCCATCCTTGAACCGAAATTTATTATATATGAAACAGACAAAGAATGCAAGAACTTTTTTTACAAAAATAAAAATTATATCCGTCTAATTTTGTTTGTCATTTTTTTAGCAAAATGGTAGACGAAAAAGCAGAAATCTGGTAAGATAATCATATCTGGATATAGATTTACTTCCATATCAAAGATTGATTAGAGTGACTGGGAAAGAACAACAGTTACTACAGATTAGGAGGAATTTATCATGTTAGTAAGCGCAACAGAAATGCTGAAAAAAGCAAAAGCTGGTCATTATGCAGTTGGACAGTTCAACATCAACAACCTTGAGTGGACAAAGGCTATCCTTTTAACAGCTCAGGAACTGAACTCTCCTGTAATCCTTGGTGTATCCGAAGGTGCTGGTAAATATATGACTGGTTATAAAACAGTTGTTGGTATGGTTAACGGAATGATGGAAGAACTGAACATCACAGTTCCTGTAGCTCTTCACCTTGACCACGGCAGCTATGAAGGATGCTTAAAATGCGTTGAAGCAGGATTCTCATCCATCATGTTCGACGGATCTCATTATCCGATCGAAGAGAACGTTGCAAAAACTAAAGAACTTGTTAAGATCGTTGCTGACCATGGAATGTCTCTGGAAGCAGAAGTTGGTTCCATCGGTGGTGAAGAAGACGGTGTTGTAGGAATGGGCGAATGCGCAGATCCTCAGGAATGCAAGATGATCGCAGACCTTGGCATTGACTTCCTTGCAGCTGGTATCGGTAACATCCACGGAAAATATCCGGCTAACTGGAAAGGATTAAGCTTTGAGACTCTGGATGCAATCCAGAAACTGACAGGAGAGATGCCTCTGGTACTTCACGGTGGCACAGGTATCCCGGCAGATATGATCAAGAAAGCTATCGACCTTGGTGTATCCAAGATCAATGTAAACACAGAATGCCAGCTTTCTTTCGCAGCAGCTACACGTAAATACATCGAAGAAGGAAAAGATCAGCAGGGTAAAGGATACGATCCTCGTAAACTTCTTGCACCTGGCTTCGAAGCAATCAAAGCTACTGTTAAAGAGAAAATGGAATTATTCGGATCAGTAGACAAAGCCTGAGACATAAAGGCATAAAGAGAGAACAGACTCTGACAGGATTGACCTGACGGGGTCTGTTTTTTTCTTCTTTTTATGACATAAAAAATGTATATATAAAAAAATCAATATCTGAAAAATTTATCATGTTTCTTGATTTTTTATCATGGCGAAATCCTGCTGAAAAATTTACAATATACTCAAGTTAAGAAACAGAAAACGTCATAGGAAAAGGAGAGAAAACGATTATGAAGATGAAGAAAGTAACAGCAATGGGAATGGCAGTACTTATGGCAGCAACTATGATCCCGGCAGTACCGGCAATGGCTGATGACGCTGGAAAGGTTTATTACTTAAACTTCAAACCAGAGCAGGATGAAGACTGGCAGAACCTGGCAAAAGAATACACAGAGGAAACTGGTACAGAGGTAACTGTTGTTACAGCAGCTTCCGGACAGTATGAGACAACACTTCAGTCAGAAATGGCAAAGAGTGATGCTCCTACCTTATTCCAGGTAAACGGACCGGTTGGCTTGAAAAACTGGAAAGATTACTGCTATGACCTGAAAGATTCCGATATTTACTCACAGCTGACATCTGATTCCTACAGCTTAAAGGATGGAGATGCAGTGGACGGAATCGCATATGTAATCGAATCCTATGGTCTGATCGTAAATAAGACCTTACTTGAAAAAGCAGGATATACTCTGGACGATATTAAATCCTTTGATGATTTAAAGAAAGTTGCTGATGATATCCAGAGCAAAAAAGATGATCTGGGAATTAAGGGAGCATTTACTTCCGCAGGTATGGACGGATCCTCTGACTGGAGATTTAAAACACATCTTGCAAACCTTCCAATCTACTATGAGTACAAAGAAGACGGAATCGATGATACAGATGCGATCAAAGGTACATACCTTGATAACTACAAGAATGTATTTGATCTTTACATTACAGATTCTACCTGTGACGGTTCTGAGCTTTCTGCAAAAACTGCAGATGACTCCAGAAATGAATTTGTAAATAGTGAAGCAGTATTCTATCAGAATGGTTCCTGGGAATATAGTGAACTTGCTAAAACATTCAAAGATGATGAGCTGGCTATGATCCCGATTTACTTTGGTGTAGATGATGCAAACGAAGGTCTTGCAACTGGTACAGAGAATTACTGGTGTGTAAATAAGAATGCATCTGAAGCTGATGTAAAAGCAACACTTGATTTCATGAACTGGTGTGTAACCTCTGAAGCAGGAACAAAATCCATGGCTGAAGATATGGGATTCACAATTCCTTTCAAAACAGCAGAGGCACCAAGCAACGTATTTGTAAAACAGGATGCAGAGTATACAGAAGCTGGTCTGACACCTGTATCATGGAACTTCACAACAATGCCATCTGAAGAGTGGAAAAACTCTCTTGGATCTGCTCTTACAGCATATGCAGCAGGATCAGGTTCCTGGGATGATGTTAAGAGTGCGTTTGTTGACAACTGGGCAACAGAGAAGGCACTTTCTGAATAATGAATTAAAAAATAAGGGAGGCAGAGATTCCTGTCTCCCTTTTATAGATTCTAAGCAGAGAATGGGAAGAAGAGGAGAGATTTACCATGGTAGGAAAAACAATCAAAAAGTGGTGGCCAATTTTCGTCCTGCCTACACTGGCTGCATTTATAATTGGATTTTTGTGGCCGTTTATCTGGGGAATTTACCTTTCATTTTGTAAATTTACCACAGTGCAGGATGTTACTTTTGTAGGATTTTCAAACTATCAGAAAATATTACTTGACAATACTTTCAGCCATGCGTTCTGGCTGACTGTAGCATTTGCCTTTATATCCAGTATTCTGATCAATGTTCTGGCATTTGCCATTGCACTGGCGCTGACAAAGGGATTCAAGGGCACCAATGCATTCAGAACTGTATTCTTTATGCCAAACCTGATCGGTGGTATTGTTCTTGGATACATCTGGCAGACCTTATTAAATGGTCTGTTATCCAAATGGGGACAACCGCTGCTGGCTTTGTCTGCAAAGAACGGATTTATCGGTATGCTGATCCTTCTGTGCTGGCAGCAGATCGGATATATGATGATCATTTATGTGGCAGGTCTGAATAATGTTTCACCTGATCTTATCGAAGCGGCACAGATTGACGGAGCTACATCCAGACAGATTCTGTTCAAGATTAAAATACCGATGATCATGCCGTCTGTTACAATCTGTACCTTCCTTACACTGACAAATGGATTTAAAATGTTCGACCAGAACCTTTCTCTTACAGGTGGAGATCCTGCCAAGCAGTCTCAGCTCCTTGCCTTGAATATCTATGATACATTCTATGCACGAAGCGGACCACAGTGGAAGGGAATCGGTCAGGCAAAAGCGGTAGTATTCTTTATTCTGGTTGTAGCCATTGCCCTGATTCAGCTTAAAGCAACATCATCTAAGGAGGTACAGCAGTAATGGAAAACAATAAAAAGAAAAGTATTATTCCTACAATTATATTAACCATACTGTCCCTTCTCTGGATTTATCCTATTATACTGATCCTTTTAAACTCTTTAAAAAAGGAATCAGCCATTACAACTACAGGAGTATTTGAACTTCCTCTGGGTGAAATATGGAATGGAGTTACAAACTATGTAGCCAGCGTAACACAGATGGATTTCCTGAAATCTTTCTGGTACAGCCTTGTGATCTCAGTTATGTCAGTAGTACTGATCCTGCTGTGCTGCTCTATGTGTGCATGGTATATTGTCCGTGTAAATGGAGCGCTTTCCAAGATTTTATACTATCTGTTCGTATTTAGTATGGTAGTTCCTTTCCAGATGGTTATGTTCACTCTGGCAAAGACGGCAGATACACTGAAACTGAACACTCCTTATAATATCTGTATTATTTATCTGGGATTTGGTGCAGGACTGGCAGTATTTATGTTCACCGGTTTTGTAAAGGGAATCCCACTGGAAATTGAAGAGGCTGCCCTGATCGATGGATGTAATCCGTTACAGGTATTTTTCAAGATCCTGATTCCAATCCTGAAGCCTACCATTATCTCCACTGCAATCCTTCAGCTGATGTGGGTATGGAATGACTATCTTCTGCCGACCCTGGTACTGGATATTAAGAAATACCGTACCATTCCTATGGCAGTACAGTACTTCCGCGGAAGCTTCGGTCATGTACAGATGGGACCGATGATGGCAAGTATTATGATCGATATTATCCCGATCGTTATTGTTTACCTGGTATGCCAGAAATATATTATTGAGGGTGTTGTTGCAGGCGCTGTAAAGGGATGATAAAATAGAGTTATCAGCAGGATAAAGATAGTTCCGTTGCCGGGCTATCTTTATTTGCTTTTCGATATATCCGGGGTGGATTATCGGAGTACAGTAAAAATAAGGCGGGGGACGCATATGTATAATGTATTAATTGTTGATGATGAGAAGATAGAGAGAGAGGGAATCAGATTTCTTCTTTCCAGAGAAGAAGGGGACTTTCATATTTTAGAAGCATCCAATGGGAAACAGGCATTGAATGTGCTGCGCAGTGAAAATATTGATCTGCTTCTCACAGATATAAAAATGCCGCACATGGACGGGCTGGAACTTTCGAAGCGTGCAAAGGAAGAAAATGAGGAACTGCAGATCGTGATATTCAGTGGTTATAATGATTTTACTTTTGCACAGGAAGCTATCCGGTATGGAGTAAAGGAATATGTACTGAAACCGGTAGATCCGGATATTTTTCATGAAACTATCGGCAAAATAAAACAGGAAATTGAAAAAAATAAAAATAACAAAATCCGCAGTCAGAAAGAACAGGATTTCCTACAGCAGTATTTTCTGCAGAATTACATTTATGCAGGAAAAGAAGAAATTCTGGAGAAAGCCAGGGATATGGTGGACCTGGAGAAATGGAATCAGTGGCACTGTGGGATTCTGATAGAATCTTCACAGGCATTTTTTGATACAGCAGATGATGATCTGGTAGAGAATCTTCAGAAGGAACTGCGCAGAGTATTTTTTTATCTGAATCTGAATGGCAGGCAGTCATTGCTTCTGTTTAATGATGTGTACTGTGACTATGTGCTGGTGGCAAATCATCTTTATTCTATTATGAAACGTCAGTATCAGGGGAGTTTTCATCTGGCTGTCAGCAGAAAGTTTGAAGGGTGTGAAGCTCTGCCGGAAATCCTGGCAGAACTGGAACAGCAGATGGAGGAGCGTTTCTATCATCCTGAAAATCATGTATTTACCAATGAAGAAGAGGAATTCCGTCATGTAGACAGGTCTGCGCAGGATTCACAGCTGATGCAGAGGATTTCCGAAGATATCAGCCGCAGGGATCTGGAGCAACTGATGATCCATTTTAAATGTCTGGCTGATAAATATAAAGAAAGTACACAGTTTTCAGCCATGTATATAAAATTTGTGTTTTCCAATGTGATCCAGGCACTTTTCGAGGAAACACAGTTTTCAGAGGAAAGGCGTCTGGATAAAGAAATCGATCGTCTGTATAACTGCACTGATATTTCTCAGATCCTTAAGGTTACAGAGGAAAATATTAAGGAGTACGGAGCTTTTCTGGAGAGGTCTATGAGTGAATCCAGAAATGAAGTGGCATCAGTGAAGAATTATATTTACCAGCATTATGCAGAAGATCTGAGTCTGGAGATGCTGGCGGAGAAGGTATACCTTTCTTCAGGATATCTAAGCTTTATTTTTAAGAAAGAGACAGGGATGAACCTGAATCGTTTTATCAGGGTGTTCCGTATGGAAAAAGCCAAGGAACTTCTGTGTGGTACAAATATGAAGGTAGCGCAGGTCAGCGAAGAGGTAGGCTTTTCCAATGTATCTTATTTCTGTCGTAGTTTCAGGGAATATTATGGCAGCAGTCCTGAATCCTACAGGAAAGGAACAGGTGAAGATGAAGAACATCCGAAAGAAATTTAGGGATATGAAGTACCGTCATAAGCTGACGATCCTCCTTGTGATCGCAAGCCTGGTTCCTATGACGGTACTTGCTTTATACAGCCATATCAGCATGAGCCGTCTGGTACGGCACAATGAACTGGAGGATACATCCTCCATTCTGGAACAGACCAGGGAGAGCATTGACAGCCAGATAGAGATTTTTACCAGCCTGCTCAACTATCTTACGTACTCACCGGACATTGAAGAGGTGATTAATGAGAAAAGTATGGATAATTATATGGCATATGAGAAATATACCTATATTGTGGATCCTCTTCTGACTGTGCCGAAGTCATATCATGATGCTATTGAACAGATTCAGCTTTTTGCACAGAGTATTAAGGTTCGCCATGAATATACACTGGTGCCTTTAAGCGAGATGAAGCAGGAATGGTGGTGTGATTCTCTCACTGATGATGTGCAGGTGCAGTGGATGGTGAATACCGAAAAGCCGGAAATCGTGGCAGTCAGACAACTTTACAACGGAAAGGAACTGGAGGCTGTTTTATGCATTACTCTGGATTACAATAAGATCTTTAAACCACTGAATAATGTGATCGTAGAGGAATCCGGAGGAATGGTTCTGGACAAATCAGGAAATATTTTGTACCGCAGAGAGGAAATACAGGAGAATGATCTGGCAGATAAGACAGATTCTCAGGAAGTGCTGGAAGCCGTGCAGAAGAATTATGTATCTGTAAGCAGCATCAGCAGGGATACAGGATGGGAATTTTATCTGTACAAGACCAGAAAATCCATTGAACAGTCAGTATATCAGATGTTGCTGACAGAGATACCTCTGATCATAGGATGTGTACTGATCATTTTTATCCTGGGACTGGTTTTTTCCAGATTGTTTACCAGGAAGATTGAACAGCTTACAAGAAATATGGATCAGGTGAACCATGGCATCAGGGAAGTTACAGTTTACAGTGATTCGGAAGACGAGGTGGGACTTCTGATCCGCAGCTTCCGAAGGATGATGGGGGAAATCGACAGGCTGATCAGTGAAGTATATGAGAATAAGATTGCACTGAAGGAATTTGAACTGAAGGCTCTGACTGCACAGATCAATCCTCATTTCCTGTATAATTCTTTATCTATTATCAACTGGATGGCTATTAGAAGTGATCAGAAAGAGATTAGTAAAGTTACATTGGACTTATCTACGTTTTATCGTACAGCGTTGAGCAAAGGGGAAGATATGGTCACAGTGGAGAATTGTATCCGCAATATCCAGGCCTATCTGTCTATACAGCTTGTTATGCATGATAATGATTTTCAGATCGAATGGAACATTGATCCACAGGTGAAAACAGAAAAAGTACCGAAACTGATTCTGCAGCCGGTGGTGGAAAATGCTCTGGAACATGGTCTGGATGTGAAGGAAGAAGGGGAAAAAATCCTGAAACTTTCTTTTCTGGATAATGGCAGTGATGTGCTCCTGCGAGTGGAGGACAATGGACTTGGCATGGAGCAGGAGGTGGCACAGCGGCTGATCATGTATCAGGCAGAAGGTTATGGCCTGAAAAATGTCAATGACCGTATTTGCCTGTTGTATGGAAAGGATTATACTATCCGCATTTTGAGTAAAGTGGGCGAAGGTACCAGGGTAGAGATGAGGATCCCGAAAGGAGAAATATCATGAGAGCAGAGAAAAGCGGCAAAAACAACAGATATAAGATGATATTTCTGGTGAGTATCATGGCTGGGCTGATCGTAACAGCAGGATGTAGTAAAACATCTGAAGATAAAGTGAAGGGATCAAAGACACAAAGCAGGATGACACAGGAAGATTCTGAGCAGTGGGAGAAGGCGCAGACAACACCTTATGACAGATATCCGGAAACAGTGACCTATACTCTGGCACAGATGAGTGGGGCAAATAATTCAAATATGCCTCAGGGTGCTACTTATGAGGATAATGCTTATACCAGATATCTGAAAGAGATGCTGAATATTCAGAATGAGAATACTTATATGGAAAGTGAGGACAGATATAATGAATTTGTAAATGTGCTCATCAAGGACAGGACCCTGCCTGATGTGATGGTGATTTCTGACAAAAATACGCTGGATGAAATGGTGGAAAACGATCTTGTGGAAGATCTGACGGATGTGTATAACTGCTGTACTTCTGATAAGATCAAGGAAATGTATGACAGCTATGGAGCTGAACTTCTGGATTCTGTACGCTATGACGGAAGGCTGATGGCAATGCCGGAGACTGTTATCGATCATGGCCCGTGTCTGCTGTGGCTCAGAAAAGACTGGATGGAACAGCTGGGGCTTGAAGAGCCGGAATCTCTGGAAGATGCATTTAATATAATAGAGGAATTTCAGAAAAACCGTATGGGAGCAGAAGATGGGGAAAATCCTATTGGTCTGGTATGTGATACTTCTCTGGTGGGGACTACCAGCAGCAGCTATTCAGTAGATCCTGTTTTTCAGGAATTTGGGGCTAATCCTCAGAGATGGCAGAGAAGTGAGGATGGAAGGATTGTTTACGGTTCACTGACAGAAGAGACAAAAGACGCACTGCAATATCTGAATAAGCTGTATGAACGTGGAATCCTGGATCAGAACTTTGCACTCCGGGCTTCTAATAATCTCAGGGATCTGGTGGTTAACGGAAAATGTGGAGCGTTTTTCGGACTTTGGTGGACCCCTAACAATCCTTTGATGGAAGAACATGAGAAGAATCCGGAATCAGACTGGGAACCTTATTATTTTCCGGCAGATATGAAGACTGCATCGGAAACCTATGCCTCATTTCGTGATAATAAATATGTGGTAGTCAGGAAAGGATATGAACATCCGGAAATAGTGATGAAAATACTCAGTGTACTGTTTGACTATACCAGGTATGAAGCAGATGATGCAGAGGAAGTCAACAGTTATTTTGCCCTGAATGTAGATCCTACAGCAAGACCACTGGTGATCAATGTAGATTATAATGAGGCTACTTATAAGGTAACGGAGGATATGCAGAAAGTTATTGCAGGGAAAATGCGGGAGGAGGAACTGAGTGCCATTGAGAAATCTTATTATTCAGCCTGTATGAATTATCTAAAAGGTAAAAATGTTACAGGGGAGGACTGGGCTGCTTACAAGTCAAGGATTTCAGCAGTAGGAGTACTGGTGGAGGCCCACTATCAGCCACCGGGTAAAATTTACCTGGAAACTTCGGATCTTGAGGTGCCACAGATGCTTCAGACTCTTGAAAGAGATGCATTTATCCAGATTATTATGGGACGGCAGCCATTATCCTATTTCGATGAATTTGTGCAGGAGTGGTATGCCCAGGGAGGAACTCAGCTTTTGCAGAATATCCGAGATAACTGCGATGAATAGAAAACGAGAAACGAAAGTATGAGTTACAGATACTTTCGTTTCTTTTTATATAATAAGCATTGGATAAAATGAAAATATGTAACTGTTCAGTATCTTTACAACAGTTGATGAAGAGTTACAAAAATATAACAAAAGCAGGGGAAGAAACTATGACGAAAAAGACGATCACAAAAAGGACATGGAAATTGCTTCTGGGAATCTGCATTGCGGCAGTATTGTCTATAGGAATTGGTTTATTTGCCTATATACATATGATCGATACCAAAACTCTGGGACGGAAGATTTCCATATATGGTTTGGATGTGTCAAAGCTTACAGCAGAGAAAGCACAGCAGAAGATAAATGAGGCATTTCATAACAAAAACATAATATTCCATGAAGATGGAGAGGATGTTTACAGTGTTTCTATGGCTCAGCTTGGATACAGCCTGGAGCAGGACAGTCTGAGAAATGAGTTGGAAACACTGCAACAGGAGAGGAGTCAGGATTTCAGGCTCTTTGCATCTGAGAAAGATTATACAATTGATTATCAGATCATTAAGAATGAAAATCAGGAAAAGACAGCTCTGGCAGCAGAGAACTTCGATAATAAAGAAAGAACAGAATCAGCGGATGCCCATATTAGATACAGTAAAAAGAAGAAAAAATATATTCTGGTTAAACAGGTTCAGGGAAATCAGATTGATGAAAACAGGCTGCTTAACTATGTGGAGGAAACTCTGGAGAAAAATTTTAAGACTAAACTGCTTGCATCTGATGTGAAGATCAATCTGGGTGAAGAAGTTTACCGCCAGCCGGATATTGAAGAATCTGGTGAAATGAAACAGAAGGTAAAGAAATTAAATAGTCTGCTGAAAAAATACCGCAGTACAACAGTTACTTATCTGTTTGGTGAGGAAACACAGGTGCTGGAATCAGATACGATCAGTTCCTGGCTGCAAATCAAAAACAGTGGTATCAGCCTTGATAAGGATGCGGTGGCAGACTACATATCGAATATGGCGAACAAATATAATACGATTTATGTTCCACGTGCCTTTCATACATCGCTGGGAACAGATGTGACAGTTTCTGATAATGAATATGGATACAGGATCGATCAGGATGCAGAGCTGACACAGCTTCTTGAAGATCTTAAAAGTGGTGAAAATATATCCAGAGAGCCGGTGTACAGCAGCAGTGGCATGAAGAGAAACGGAACAGATGATCTGGCAGGCAGTTATATAGAAGTCAGTCTTGATTCACAGCATTTATGGCTGTATAAAGATGGTGCGCTGGTTACAGAAACAGATATTGTCAGCGGCGCGCCGACAGCAGAACGTGAGACATACAGAGGTGCATGGCCAATAGCATATAAAGCAAGCCCGTTTACGTTAAGTAGTGATGAATATGGATATGCAGTGAACGTGAAATACTGGATGCCATTTGTTTATGGGCAGGGACTTCATGATGCATCCTGGCAGTCTGCATTTGGAGGAAACAGATATAAGACAGGAAATGGAAGTCATGGATGTATCAATCTGCCGGAAGATCAGGCAGCATTGATATATAATACGATAGATGGAGGATATCCTATTATTATTTATTAAAGATATATAGGATGGATTTCGTCTGTCTGATCAAAGAGAAAGAATAGAGGAGGTACAAACATGGAATTTCAGAATCTGATTGAAAAGAGGCGGAGTGTTCGTAAATACGCAGAGGGGAATACTGTGACTAAGGATGAAATTCTGAGTATGATAAAAGCTGCTCAGGAGGCGCCTTCATGGAAGAATTCTCAGACAGGACGTTATTACTGTATTATGGATACGAAGGATGTGGATCAGTTCAGACGGGAATGTCTGTCGGAAATGAATGCAGGTAAATGTGAGAATGCAGTATTGCTGGTCAGTACTTTCGTACATAACAGAGCTGGTTTTCAAAAAGATGGAACTGCGGATAATGAACTTGGAAATGGATGGGGATGCTATGATCTCGGACTGCAGAATGAGAACTTGATATTAAAGGCAGAAGAACTGGGATATGGAACTCTTATTATGGGGATCAGGGATGCGGATAAGATCAGAGAATTTTGTTCTGTTCCGGAAACGGAGACAGTTGTTGCGGTAATTGCGGTAGGCGTTCCGGGGGAAGAGCCTGGACGACCAAAGAGGAAGGATACAGAAGAGATAGTGAAGTTTTTGTAAGATCAGCTGAAGTGGACGCAAGCTCAAATCATTCTCTTCGGCTCGGTTTCGGGTCTTAAGAAAAGCTAAGCCCCGGAAAATCAGCTAAAAGCATTCGCAGATAACTCAAACTCGCTGCGCTCAGACAGTGAGTGATCTGCGAATAACGCAGATTTTCCGGGGCTAAGATTTTCTAAAGACCCTGCAAATGTCGCCGAAGAGAATGATTTGAGCTTGCTGGCTGTTGGCTGTGACTGAAACGGCTGAAGGAGAATGGGTATGGTGGTTTGTTGGTTTTGCGAAATAGAAAAGTTTCCTATATATAGTATGAATGGGACGGAAAAGCTGGGGTGTTGTGTATATATGGTATGTGGGTGCTGTGTGTAGGGCAGGGTTGGATGAGGGCGGAGGGATGGAATTCAGGTGTCAGATGGGATGAATGTCTGATGTGGACTGGGTGAATCCTGGAGTGTGTTTGAAACACGCTCTAAGGTGGAAATAAAAAAGTTTGTCAAATTATGAAATTAACTGTTGACATTGTGGTTTTTCGGTGTTATATTAGATGAGCTGTCGGAAATAATTGTTTATAAGATAAAAACAATTTAAATAGATTTCTGAAAGAAAAAAGAAATTAAAAAAAGTGCTTGACAACTTAAAACAAACATGTTAAAGTAATCAAGTCGCTTGAACAGAGCTGACAGTCATACATCTGGGGAACGTTTCGAGAAATCGAAAGAGTCCGAAAAACTTTGAAAAAAACTTAAAAAAGTGCTTGACAAAGAAAAACAGATGTGATAAAGTAAATAAGCTGTCGCAAGACAGACAACCTTGATAACTAAACAGTGAAACACATACGATTCTCGAAAATTCTTTACACATGAGCATCGAAAGATGCGAATGCGGTTCGATTCGTAAGAAACGAACTTCATTGATTGAGAACGGTTTAAAAACCAAAAACAGTAAAACGAGAGATAGCTAGTTGTTGTCTTGAGTGAATCAAACATTTTATCAGAGAGTTTGATCCTGGC
>NZ_QRIL01000002.1 GCF_003471165.1 Ruminococcus sp. AM22-13
ATTTGCTATTGACTTTTTATTTGCAGGCTCGGTAATTGAATTGCCGAGGATTCACGCTTATTATCCTAAAAATACCTCCAAAGTAACAGATTTTTATATTTAATCTGTCTGCTTTAGAGGTATCATATCATGCTATTTGCAAAGCATTGAAATCCGGAAGTTGATTAATAACCCCAATTGATTATTTCCCAACTCTTTTTATCTGCCGTTTTCACTAAATACCATTGCCAGTTGGCGTATGTATCATTAGGATTGAACCCACCATCTCCACCTTTTTCGTCTGTATCAAAGATTGATAATACCACAATAAGTTCTTGGTTATTCTCTTTGTGATACTTCTCAATTTCTTCTGCAAATCTGTTTTCAACATCCTCGTCATAGCGAAGTTCAGCAAGTGTGCAACCTTTAAAATCTTTTGCAAATTTTTTCTCTATGACATCAAACGCTTCATTGATTGAATTTTCACCATAGAGTGCAGAGTAACCAACAACACGATTAACATTTGATACATTTCCTCTATTTCCAGTTAATACAAGGACTGTTGCCACACCTGAAATTACTAATACAGCACATATCACACTTATACTTTTCTTCTTCATACAATCACATCCCTTTGTCAAATCCCGAGTTGTATTATCACTTATCTTTATCTTTTTTTGAAAAAATAAGACTGCCAGATATACCAAAAGATATACCCAAGCATATTCCGATTCCAATTCCCGCCATGCTGTTTAATGAGTTTATAAAAACAACACTCCAGAGCATCGCTGCTATGATTCCAATGATGATACCTATAACTGTCCTTTTGCTTTTCATAAGCTTATCCTCCAACACCACATATCATTGCCCCATAACAAGGAAATCTATTGTACATTATTTTTTAAGTTCATAAAAAAAATTGCTATTTTATCCAACTTTGCTTCATTATATTCTGCAAAATCCAAATAATATTTTGGAATACTTACAGCCTGAATTTCTTTTTTATATAACCATTGTCTTGTTTTGGCTTCCGGAGCAAAAATAACTGCTTGATGTTCACTGGAAAAAATCTCATTATAAGTACATGCTGAAGGGTCTAAAACACACTTCCAATCCATATTCTCATCCTGAAAATATCGATTTAGTTGATTCAAAAATTTCTTTGCTTTTTGCATATAAATGACATTCATAATTGGATTATAATGTTCTCCCTCTATTACAGGAATTTCCCATACTAAACAACACGTTTTCATTTATAGATCCCCCTTTACAAAATGCATAACTCCTCAATTTCCTAATCAATAAAACTTGAAGTTGTTTATTAAACCTTTTTAACCTTAACCAACAACATCATAGGTCTACGCATTTCATTACACATTCCCGGCATACCCATCATATCTGCCGGAGGCATTGCTTCCTCAATAGCCTCAATTTGAAAACCACATTTTATAAGTGGATTCAATATCTGCGTTAATGTGTGGTGCTGTTTAATTACTCGTTGACCAAGAAAATTGGTTTCTCTTTCGCCTGTGTAATAGTAATTGTCGATTGGCCAATATTTAGGTTTCCCATTTTCATCATAAATCCAATCTTCATTAACACCTGCGGTGAAAGTCGGATGTTCAATATTGAATAGGAAATACCCACCTACTTTTAATGTGCAATACACCTTTTGATAAACATTAGCTAAATTTTCGATATAGTGCAGTACCAGGTTAGAAACAACTAGGTCATAAGTATTTTCAGGATAAATGTATTCTTCAACACCGCAAACTTTATACTTGATTTTGTCATCAGAGTTATCAGCTACTGCTTTTGCAATCATTTTTTGACTACTATCAATACCAAGAATTTCAGTAGCTCCCATTTGTGCGGCATATTTGCAATGCCAACCGTAACCACATCCTAAATCCAAAACTTTTTTTTCCTGTAATTTAGGGAATAACGGTTGCAACTGATGCCACTCTCCAGCAGCTTTCAGACCATCTTTGCTTCTTCCCATTTCCGCATATGCGGCAAAAAATTCACTATTATCGTAAATATTTCTCATTGATAATTACCTCCACAACTCCCGATTTGTCACTCACATAATAACATATATCCCCTTTAATTACACTTTCCGCCTTACTTTTTTCTGCAAAATCTTTGATAGATAATCGAAAAGCTGCCCTTCCAAAGGAAAGACAGCTCACAATGTGCGATCTCGCACTTAATGTTCAATTTTGTAGTAATAGAAGTATATCTTCTTTTAAAATTGTTTATCCAAGGATTGTTTTCAGGTCTTCTTCCGGAGTTGTTACCGGAGCGATGTTGTAGTTTTCTGCCAGATAGTTTAAGACATTTGGTGAAATGAATGCCGGCAGGGTCGGACCTAAGCGGATGTCTTTGATTCCTAAATGTAACAGTGTGAGAAGGATGCAGACTGCTTTCTGCTCATACCAGGAGAGGATCATGCTCAGTGGCAGTTCATTTACACTGCAGTTAAATGCTTCTGCAAGTGCTACGGCTACTTTGATTGCACTGTAGGCATCGTTGCACTGTCCCATGTCCATGATTCTCGGGAGTCCGCCGATGGTTCCGAGGTCAAGGTCGTTGAAGCGGTATTTTCCGCAGGCGAGGGTTAAGATAATGGTGTCATCCGGGGTCTGCTTTACGAAATCAGTGTAGTAGTTTCTACCTTTACGTACGCCATCACATCCACCTACCAGGAA
The DNA here is from genome assembly GCF_003471165.1 of Ruminococcus sp. AM22-13. Classification (GTDB taxonomy): domain Bacteria; phylum Bacillota; class Clostridia; order Lachnospirales; family Lachnospiraceae; genus Blautia_A. Next base: position 2,691 of record NZ_QRIL01000002.1, read on the forward strand.
AAAGTGTCTGATGGCTCCTGATTTGACTGCTTCGATTACTTTATCGGCTACTCCCAGTACTGTTCCATGGGCAAATCCTGTCGTAACCTCTGTTCCTCCGTTGATTCCTGTGAACTGGGTATCTTCTGCATAGCCGCCCAGTTCCAGAGCTTTCTCGATTACCGGTGTAAAGTCTTTTTCGTCGTCAATATGGGTTGCATCTGGGAAGGATACCATTTCTGTGGTAAATACTCTGTCTTTATAACTGGCTTTTGGCGGCATGAGGCAGTTGGTCGTATATAGAATCGGTGCAGGAATGTGGTCAAATTCTTTTTGCTGGTTCTGCCATGCGGTTCCGAAGTTTCCTTTCAGGTGAGAGAATTTTTTCAATTCCGGATAAGCGTGTGCCGGAAGCATTTCTCCATGTGTGTAAATGTTGATTCCTTTTCCTTCTGTCTGCTGAAGGAGAAGTTTGAGGTCGTAGAGATCGTGTCCTGTCACTACGATGAACGGGCCTTTTTCTACTTTCAGAGGTACGGTTACCGGTGTCGGTGTACCAAAGGTTTCAGTGTTTGCTTTATCAAGGAGCGCCATGCAGCTTAAATTTACTTTTCCTACTTCCATCACTACCGGGAGAAGTTCTTCCATTCCCCAGTCTTCTGCCAATGTGAATAATGCTTTATAGAAGAAGTTATTGACTTCCTGATCTTTATAGCCAAGAACCATTGCATGATATGCATAAGCGGCCATTCCTCTGATACCGAAAAGAATCAGGGATTTCAGTGAGCGGATGTCTTCGTCAGCTTCCCACATACGTTTCATATCATAGTTATCGGTATTTCCACATCTGGATGCACACGCTGCACAGCCTGGTACGATTTTGCTCTTTTCTGTATTTACTTTGTCTATCATTTCTTTGATGGAATCATCATCAAATGCTACGTTGGTCACTGTAGTGAAGAGTCCTTCTATGATGATTCTGTCTGTTGTTTCTTTTCTTTCATTATTTGCACAGGCGCGGGCAAGTCCGATCAGTGCTCCCGTCAGCTCGTCCTGAAGTCCTGCTGTATCTGCGGTTTTTCCGCATACTCCTGCTTTTCCTGTACATCCGCTGCATCCCGCAGTCTGTTCACACTGAAAACAAAACATCTGTCTATCCATTTTTTTATCTCCTCTATATTATATAATTCTTGGTAATAGTTACACTTATTAAATGCTTTCCGAAAAAAGTCCAATATGCTAAAGCTTTTTATCTATACACTTATATTTACGTACCGTTACTTTGAAAACAATGTATGAATTCTGATTTACTCAAAATATGACACTTTTTATAACAGATATTACATTACTATTCTCTGCAGTTTCTTACATATTATCCACAATCTGTCCATCTGTTGAGATGATTTTCACCTGCCATGGAATGAACTTTCCACTATTTCTCAAAGCTGTCTCTGCTGCTCTGGCGAGTCCGCCGCAGCATGGAACTTCCATCCTGACAATAGTCACGCTCTTAATGTTATTCTGGCGGATAATCTCTGTCAGTTTCTCGCTGTAATCGCCTTCATCAAGTTTCGGACATCCAATCAGCGTAATTTTTCCTCTGATAAATTCCTGATGGAAATTTGCATAAGCATATGCGGTACAGTCTGCCGCAATCAGAAGATGCGCTCCGTCAAAGTATGGCGCATTTACAGGCACCAGTTTGATCTGCACAGGCCATTGTCTTAATTCAGATTCTGATGATATATTTACCTGCACATGATTTCTATCTTCTTTTGGATTCTGTGAAGTTCTGAGAATTTTTCTCGCCATACTTCCCGGACATCCTGTGAAAACTTTTTTCACTCCCTGAGTTCCTTCTATGCTATTTGTGTTTATATTAGTATTTGCAGTTACATTAGCTTTTTCTGAATTCGCCTTCATATTTGCTTCCACCGCCGCCTCATCAAACGCGGCTGCTTCTCTTTCGATAAAAGAGATTGCATTTGTCGGACATACCGGCAGGCAGTTCCCCAGCCCATCGCAGTAGTCGTCTCTTAACAATTTTGCTTTGCCATCTACAATACCGATTGCCCCTTCCTGACAGGCATTGGCACACAATCCACATCCGTTACAGAGTTCTTCATCAATGTGTATGATTTTTCGAATCATATTTTCCTCCTGAAAATTCTTTAAAAGTTATATGTGAATGTTTGTTTTTTCTTGATTACAGGTCAGAGTATATCTGATATCTCCAATTAAGTATGTTGTAAAAACAACAAATTTATATTTTCTATAAAAAAAGTCTCAGAACCTTTATTTTCCTCAGGGAATTCCCCCGAAACTTAATAAAAGTCCTGAGATTTATATTTTAGAAGAGATCTTTCAGTTTCTGCACGAAGCTCTTATTCTCTTCCACTGTTTCTTCCTCATCATCGTCATCATCTATAGAGATTGCTTCTGTTTTCATAGCAAACTGTACAAGTCCGATATCAGTATTTTCATCAGACGCAAAGGATATCGGTGTGAAGTCTTTGCCTGCGATCTTATCTGTTGCATCATCAATTGCATCATCTATCTATGTATTAATATCTTTTGTTTTATCTGTGAATAAAGAAGCTGTCTGTCAGATCCTACGTTTGCCTGCGTTGCCCCATCCGCCTGAATATTACTGCATTTTTTTGTATCCAGAGTTACTGTTCCCTGAATCAGATAGTTATCAAAGAATTCATCATCAGAATCCTTATTATCTTTTACAGACAGACTAATCTTAAGCTTCCCGTCTTTTCCGGCTAATTCATCCGCAGATATCTTCTGTCCATCCAGTTCATAGGTAATTTCAATATTCCATGGTATCTTTGTTCCGTTCAGATTGTCCTGATAATAGAGCTTTCCTGCTGGTGCTTCTACCTGAACTTTATCCCCTGAAAGTGTGATCGTGTCATCACTTGACAGATTTTTTACCGATGCATAATTTCCATAATCTGTGATCTCTGTTTTTTCTGTCAAATTATATTCATTTACAACATAAACGCCGGATACGCTTCCGTCCATATTCAGATTTACGTATACATTTTCATCTTTCCGGTTATCGACCGCCATAACAGATGCAGTGCCGGCATTTGCCACCATTGCTGCACAAAGAAATGCCGCGCCTGTCTTTTTAATGATTTTTTTATTCTGATTCATATAGTCAATCGGATATTCGCAATCCGCTTTCGTTACTTGCTCATAACCAAATAACTGCTTCGCAGTTTATCAGAAGGGGCTTGTACCCCTTCTGATACAAGCAAGTCCCCACCCACTGCTTATTGCTCTTCGCAATTGAAGCAGGGGACTTACTTGATTTGGTTAAATTGCTCCCTTTCTCTCAGAATTCTCTAAGTATGGTCTTTCTGCTTTCAGACAGAAATTTTGCCGCAGAAGTTATGGCTCAGGCTATCCAGAATGCCATCCATACCTCTCAGATTCCAGATGAAGAATTTCTTAAATTTGTATAGCAATCCGCTATAAAAGCGCAGAGATGATACTTTTTCTCTGCGCTTTTATTCTTCCTGTCTGTCTTCATTTTTCATCTGTGCCCTGGCTTTCCTGCCAATCCGGGCATTGCTGTTCATAATACTGGCGCGGGTAATCTTGTCGTTGCCGAATTTCATACGGATTTCATCCATAGCTACATCCAGCTTTCTGCGGCGTTCCTTACTTTCTGTATCTTCGAACAGAGACATCTGCTCATAAGAACCGTCTGTAAGACCGGTCAGTGCCACACCTATGAGACGCAGTGGCTGTCCCCTCCAGAACTCTGCGAAAAGTCTGGTAGCATTTTCATAGATTTCATCTGTGAGATCTGTGGCATTTTCCAGCTTTGTCTGATGAGAACGGTTTCTGAAATCCAGAGTACGGAAAGTAACGGAAATACATCTGCATTTTTTCCCTTTTCTGCGCATTCTGGTTGCCAGAACGTCACACTGCTCCAGCAGAATCGGTAGCACCTGCTCTGTAGAAGTAATATCATCATTAAAAGTCGTCTCCACACTGAAGCCCTTCGCCTCATCAGGTACTGCTTTTACGGTCGAATCATCAATACCTCTGGCATACTTCCAGAGCTGATGTCCCGGCTTTTCTCCAAGCCATAGCTGCACATTTGCTTCCCGTTCCTTTGCCAGATCTCCGATAGTACGGATTCCCTGATTCAGAAGCTTCTGCTCGGAAGCTTTTCCCAGAAACAGCAGGTTACGAACAGGAAGCGGCCACATTTTCTCCGGGATTTCATCCGGGAACAGCGTGTGTACTCTATCCGGCTTCTGGAAATCCGAGGCCATCTTTGCCAGCAGCTTGTTGGTAGAAATCCCCACATTTACTGTAAATCCCAGTTCTCTGTGAATTTTATCCTTCAGCTCATGAGCAGTAGCCACAGGATCAGGATAAATCAGCGAAGTACCCGTCATATCCAGAAACACTTCATCAATAGAGAACGATTCCATCACAGGTGCAAAAGAAGCACAGATTGCTTTAAATGCCCGGGAACATTTATCGTATAATTCAAAATCACTGGGAACGATCACCAGATTTGGACATTTCCGAAGAGCCATGGCTACGGGCTCGCCGGTTTGGATCCCGTATTTTTTGGCAGGAATGGATTTGGCAACCACAATACCTGTCCGTTTCTTTGGATCTCCTCCCACACAGGAGGGAATCTCCCTAAGATCCGGCAACCCCTGGCTCACCCTTCTGGCTGATTCCCAGGAAAGAAATGCACTGTTTACATCAATATGAAAAATTAATCGTTCCATATACTTCTCACCGTTCTTATTATTTTAATCTTCTATAGCAATTCACTATGCTGAGATTATATCACAAATTTTCTTTTCTTTCATTATCCTTTAAAATATTCATAAATTTCCATACTATCATGACGTTACTGTTCACTCCGTTCACAGCAACAATGTATATCCCTTTTTCTTACTTATAGCAGTCCTCGTAAATAATATTATTTTTTTAACAAAAAAGAATCCTGAAAATCCCAGGATTCTTTTTCTACTGCAGTTCTTTTTTAATAATATATCTGAAGCAGTTTCTATTCTTTGTAGACTTTTACACCGAAGGACTCATGAATGATAGTACGAGCCTCTTCGATTGTTTTAAACTCTTCTGCTTTCAGCATCTGTGCTGTGATATTTCCGATTGCAGTAGCCTCTCCCGGGCCTGCATGGATCTCTTTCTTTGTTGCCTTTGCGGTCAGCTCATTGAGATATCCTGCGTTGGAGCCGCCGCCTACGATATGGATACGGCTGTATGTTCTGCCGGTCATCTCTTCCAGCTCTTTTGCTGTCTTTGCATAGCATTCTGCAAGACTTGTGTAGATAACTGTTGCGATCTCTCCCAGAGTTTCCGGAACCTTCTGTCCTGTTCTGCGACAGTAATCCTTAACTTCTTCTGTCATATTGTCAGGAGAAAGGAAGCACTCATCATTTGCCTCTACTCTTGACGGGAAATCCTTTGCTTCCTCTGCCATTGCACAGATCTCTGCAAAGCTGTATGCATCATTTACTTCATGACGTACAGACTGAATCATCCAGAGTCCCATGATATTCTTCAGATAACGGAAACGGCCTGCATAACCGCCTTCATTTGTGAAGTTCATCTCACAGCTCTTCTCAGAACAGTCTGCTTCTTTTCTCTCAATACCCATCAGTGACCATGTTCCGGAACTGATGTAGATAAAGTCATCATCATTTGCAGGAACTGCCAGTACAGCGGATCCTGTATCATGTGTTGCAGGTGCAACTACTTCCAGATCAAATCCCACTTCTTCTCTGATCTTATCTGAAAGATGTCCGATACTTGTGCCAGGCATGATCAGCTTCTGGAACATTTTTCTCGGGTAACCGAGCATATCGATCAATTCATAATCCCAGTCCTTGGTGAGCGGGCTTACAAGCTGTCCTGTTGTAGCTTCTGTGTACTCACAGGTTTTCTGTCCTGTAAGAAGGAAATGGAAGTAATCCGGCACATGAAGAAGTGTCTCTGCCTGCTCCAGATATTCCGGATGTTTCTTTTTCACTGCCATCAGCTGATAGATTGTATTATAATCAGCTTTCTGGATACCTGTTCTTGCATAGAGATCTTTCAGGGAAATAGCCTTATAAACTTCTTCGTCCATTCCCTCTGTACGGTGATCACGATATCCCACTGTATTTCCAAGAACTTTGTCATCTTTGTCAAGCAGTACGAAATCCACACCCCAGGTGTCTACACCCATGCTTACAGGAAGTTTGCCGATCTCTTTACATTTCTTCAGACCATTTACAACCTCTTTAAAAAGGCGGTCAAATTCCCAGCAGAGTTCTCCGTCTTTCTTTACCATTCCATTTTCAAAACGATAGATCTCTTCCAGAACCATTTTTCCGTTTTCCATATGTCCAAGAATATGACGTCCGCTGGATGCTCCGATATCTACTGCTAAATAATAAGCTGCCATTTTAAATCCTCCTCAATATATGAATTGCGCTCTTCATATCTGATGACTTTATTTTACCCTGACCTGTTCTCCAGGGTAAGAACCTTGTTTGTCAAAAAAAGTGTCCTTATTTGCATCATCTTGTCTGAGCTGTTATTGTGTTTACGTTTTTTATTAATTTCACTCTGCTATCAGAGTTTTGAACAACAACGCCGCACTTGCCATACGGCAGTGCGGCGTCTGTATTTCGCTACCGGTCGCATTGTTCCCGGTAACTTTTTTTACTTAATTCTAAGGATTCATTTCCTCTCGATATATACTTATCGATTAGTCATAAAGGTTAGGAGCGATCTCTTCGCTGTCCATATTTGTGGAATCATACCAGTATCCATCTGTAGGAACATCTTCAAGTTCCTGTCCGTTAGCTGCTGCTGTCAGAGCATAAACTGCATAGTATCCCATCATCAGAGGAGACTGTGTAACAGCACCAAGGAATGTTCCATCCTGTACAGCTGCTTTAATGATAGAACCAGCGTCGAAACCAACACCGATAACATCGCCTGCTGCTGCGTCAGAACCAAGAACGTTCAGGTTAGCGTTAGCTGCAAGAACACCTTCTGCTGCTGTCTGGTTAGAACCGAAGATAGCGATGCAGTTTTCCTGAGAAAGGATTGCCTGAGCCTCTGTTGAGCAAAGCTCTACAGTTGTCTGTGCCGGAACAGCTACCTGGATAACAACGTCTGCGTCTGCTTCTTCTGCATCAGCGCCTTTAGCTGCGTTTACATAGAACTCGTTACCTTTAACTGCAACTGTTTTTCCGTCAGCCTGAAGCAGTTCGATCATTTTGTCGATGAATCCGCCACCACGCTGCTGGATGTTCTGAGCTGTAGCATCCTGGTTAACTTCACCGATGATAACCTGGCCGTCTGCGTTAGCTACAACATCTTTGATCGCATTGTACATATTTTCAGCTGCAACAGAACCAGCCTGTGCGTTGTCTGTACAAACTTCACATACTACAGATCCTTCCGGAGCGTCAGCGATACCTGTATCAAATGTTACTACCGGGATTCCTTTGTCAATGCATTCCTGAAGTGCATCAAGAACAGAAGATGTATCACATGCAGCAAGACCTAAACCAGCTGGATTTGCAGCGATTGCTGTATTGATCATGTTAACCTGGTCAGCGATATCAGATTCACTGTTTGGTCCCTGTGCTTTGTATGTAACACCAAGTTCTTCAGCAGCTTTCTTCATACCTTCCTGAGCTGCATCCCAGTATGTAGACTGGAAAGATTTAACCATCATTGGGAAATCATAAGCTTCGTTAGCTTTCAGGTCTTTGAACTGTTCTGGCATATCAGCTGCCATAACGCTTGATGCTGACATTCCTGCTACCATTGCTGCACACATAACTAATGCGATCACTTTTTTTGCTTTCATTTTAAAAATTCCTCCTTTTAAATATACATTGTAATATAGTTTTTATGATGATACTCCAGGAGCTTCCCTCTCGTTCCGCCTTCCCCAAAATACACATATGACAATACTGTCGCTGAACTATTTCCGGGAAGCCCTCTGTTGTTTCATATCCCTGCTGCTTTGCATCTTATTAAACTAAGACACTTTTTATTTTGCTGCTGCTTTCTTTTCTTTCATGATATCGATCAGTACTGCGATGATAAGAACCGCACCTGTAATGATCTGCTGCCAGTTTGCCTGCAGTCCAACATATGGAAGACCTGTTTTCAGAAGCATGATAACGAAGATACCTGCTAATGTACCGATTACTGATCCATAACCACCTGTTGCTGCAACACCACCTACGAATACACCACCGATGGCATCCATTTCAAGGCCGGCACCGGTACCAGGCTGTACAGTTGGTGTAACTGCTGCATATGCAATAGCTGCAAGACCTGTGAAAAGTCCGCATACTACATATACCATAACATGATAGAATTTAACATTGATTCCAGAAAGAGCTGCTGCTTCTTTGTTGGAACCGATCGCGATCGTATAACGACCGAATTTTGTATGATTCAGAACATATTCCATTAACAGAACCAGAATGATCATCCATAAGAAACCGATAGGATAACGAGAAGCACTTCTTCCTGTTCCGACTGTAATCTTAAAGATTGAATGGAACCATCCACCATCCTGTGTAAGTCCCGGCCAAGGTGTGGCACTACATAAGGATCCTGCACCTCGGGTAATCATACATGTACAAAGTGTTGCAAGGAATGGCGGCAGATTCATAATACCGATCAGCACACCATTTGCTGCTCCTACAATGATTCCAAGTACAATACAAAGTAACATTGCAAGTGCAACCGGAAGATTATTATTTCTTACCAGAGATCCTGCGATCAATGCGTAACATACCATACCAGTTCCGATTGACAGGTCTACACCTCCTGTAATAAGAGGGAATGTAACACCGATTGCCATCAGAAGATCATAGTATGAGAAATCCAGCATACTGAGGATTGTGGTATACTGTCTGAACTCCCTACTCTTAAAGGAGAAAACTGCAAACAGTACAATAATAACCAGTAATACAATAAATCTCTGATCACTTAAAATACTTTTTTTCTTCTTAGTCATGACTTTCCTCCTTAATCGATATTCCGTGTTGCCTTGTTCATAATGTGTTCCTGAGTAGCTTCGGAAATATCAATATTTCCTGTAATCTTACCTTCGCACATAACGATAATACGGTCACTCATACGGAGAACTTCTGTCATTTCAGAAGAAATCATGATAATAGATTTGCCTTCTGCTGCCAGTCTGTTCATTAACTTGTAAATTTCATTCTTGGCACCAACGTCGATACCTCTGGTCGGCTCATCAAAGATCAGAATCTCACTGTCTCTGGTCAGCCATTTTGCGATAACGACCTTCTGCTGGTTACCACCGGAAAGATTGACTACCAGCTGCTCACAGTTTGGAGTCTTGGTTGCCAGTTCTTTGACATATCTTTCTGAAACTTCTTTTTCTTTTGACTTATTGATGAAGATACCACTGGTAAATTCTTCCATGGTTGCCAGTGTAGTATTCTCTGTTACAGATTTCTGTACAACACAGCCATATCTTCTTCTGTCCTCTGACAGATAACCGATACCATATTTAACAGCATCCTGCGGGGTATTGATAGTTACTTCATGAAGCTTTCCATCTTTTCCCATAATGGAGATCTTACCGCTCTGTTTCGGATCTGCACCAAAGAGTGCTCTTGCTGTCTCAGTACGTCCGGCACCCATCAGTCCTGAGAATCCAAGGATCTCACCTTTGCGAAGTTCAAAGCTTACATTCTGAACCATCTTACCTGCATTCAGGTTCTCTACCTTAAGAACAACCGGTGCATCCGGTGCAACCATACTGTGTTCCTTAGGATCTTCATAAATGACACGTCCAACCATCATGTTGATGATGTCTTCTTTTGTACTGTCTGCTGTGATCAGTGTTCCTACATAACCACCATCTCGCATGACTGTTACTCTGTCAGTGATCGTCTTGATCTCATCCATACGATGAGAGATATAAACGATTCCAAGACCTTTCTTACGAAGATCACGGATGATCTCGAATAAGTCTGCAATCTCTTTTTCTGTCAGCGCTGCTGACGGCTCATCAAAGATAATAACCTCTGCTTTGTGGGAAATAGCCTTAGCAATCTCACACATCTGCTGTTTTCCAACTGTAAGATTGTTCATCTTTTCTTTTGGATTAATTTCAATGTTAAGTTCCTTGAAAAGCTTCTTGGAATCTTCGACCATCTTCTTATCATCGATAGTGAAACCTTTCTTTGGCTCACGTCCGATAAAGATATTCTGCGCAACGGTAAGGTCACCTACCATGTTCAGCTCCTGGTGTACGATTACTACACCTGCATCCTGCGCTTCTTTTGTATTATGGAATTCAGTTTCCTGTCCTTTATAAGTAATGGATCCTGAATCCTTCTGATAAATACCGGTAAGAACTTTCATCAATGTGGACTTTCCGGCACCGTTTTCTCCCATAAGAGCATGTACTTCGCCGCGTTTCACTTCGAAATTAACGTGATCCAGAGCATGAACTCCAGGAAAGGACTTATCAATGTCCTTCATAGTTAAAATAACTTCACCCATTGTTACATCCTCCCTTCTGATCAGTTCTTTCTGCGTCTTGCAGAAACGTCGACATAAACTGCTACAATAACGATAAGTCCTGTGATGATCATCTGCTGACCTTTACCAAGACCAAATGCCATGATACCCTGCTGAAGAAGAGAAATGATAAATACACCGATTACTGTACCGCCGATGGAAGCAAGTCCACCAACCATGGATGTACCACCCATTACACAGCCTGCAATTGCTTCGTTGTTGTACTGATCGCCGTATCCAGGCTGAACAGTTGTGTAAGCACCAACAAAGAAAATTGCTCCGATTCCTACAAGAATACCGCAGATCACATATGCGAGCATTCTCCATTTTTTTGTATTAACACCGCTAAGTCTTACTGCTTCGCTGTTGGAACCAAGACAAAGGATATAACGTCCCGGTTTTGTATTATAAAGAATAATTCCACAGATCACTGCTACTGCCAGGAAAATCACAAGTCCTACAGGGAATCCCTTATAGGAGACAAGATTTCTGAACCATCCGTTTACAGGGTCACTGCCCAGTGGCCAGCTGACGGACTGTGTCTTTGTGAATACAGATGCAATACCTTTTGCAATGTTCATAGATGCCATGGAAATGATGAATGGCGGAACTGACATGTAAGATACCATCCAACCATTAAACATACCAAATGCAAATCCGATCAGTACACAGATCACCATTGCTGCTGCACAAGGTACATGATAGGAAGTCATGCAGTAACCTGAGATCAGGGCACAGCAGAACATTACAGGTCCGATGGAGAAATCAATTCCTCCGGTGGCAATTACGAATGTTACTCCAAGTGACAAAAAGCCCAGGAAGTATACATAGTTCAAAGTAGATTTGATACTGTCACCTACAGGGAACTTACTTCCCAGAACTACTTTGAAGACTACGAACATGAGAACTAGAATACATGCTAACAGGATTCTGTTCAGGCCAAGCTTCTTCACGATTGGATTTTGTTTCAACTTTTCCAAGTCTTTCACCCTCCTTACGTTTCTTTGTATTTCTCTTTTCTTTCTATATCTTACCTTACCTGTCGAATAATTGTAATGAAATATCTTCCAAAAAAAGGTTAAATATTTCCAGTCCTGTGTCCGGAAATATTTAACCTTTTTGTTTCTTTTATTCTTAATATTACGCAGCCATCTCAATGCGTCAGTCAGCCAAACGGAAAGATCAGTCTCTCAATATCACTGTCATACATATTCTCAGGTGTGACCAGTTCACATCCTGAATCAATATTCTTTTCCACTGCGTCCCCATTAAGCATATGTATGGTTTCTTCCACTCCTATATAACCCATTCGAAATGCTTTCTGCACAATGATTCCCTTATAAACTCCCATTTCCATAAGATTTATCGCTTCCTGGGAACAGTCCACACCGACTACATCAATTCTATCCTTCACTCCTGCGTCGCTGACAGCTCTTCCCACGCCGACTGCAGAATATTCGTTCATTCCTGCGATCATCTCCAGATCAGGGTATTTTTCCATCAGTTTCTGTGCCAGTTCATAGGATTTCTCATAAAGCGAATTACAGTAAACAGTTTCCACTATATTTTCAGCATAGTCACCAAGACCTTCCCGAAATCCCTGTTCTCTCTCAACAGCTGTAGAAACACCCTTTACATGACTTACAATAGCAATCTTTGAGTCCTTATCAAGCAATGTCCTGGCATATTCTCCCATCATCCTTCCTGCATTCACATTATCTGTGGCAACAGTCAGATCCTGCAGATCTTCTTTTGTATAAGAATCAATATAAGTAATGCGTATCCCCTTATCCTTAGCTTCTTTCAGAAGTTCATCAGATGCATTCATACTGGACGGGGAAAAAAGAATCGCATCCGGCTTCTTCTCTATTGCTGCTCTCAGAAGCCTGTTCTGCTCCTCCACATTCTCTTCTTTATCAGGCGCCATGATCTCAAGTTCTGATTCATATTCCTCTGCTGCCATCCTGCATCCTGATATTACTGAGGTCCAGAAATCATTTGTATCATCTCTGATCTTAGGAATATAAATAAGAGAACATTTTCTAGTCTGGGTGGCCTCAGGTTTCAAAAGTCCAATAAAAATCACCACTGATGCCGCTATAAGGATAACAGCCATTATAAAAACTTTTTTATGACCTTTCATGGGATCCCTCCTGCATTCCGGGAATTACAACAGAAGCTGTGGTTCCCTTTCCTTTCTCGCTGTGATAGATAATACCGTAATCTTTTCCATAATATAAAACCAGACGCTGCTGCACATTGTAAACACCTACTCCGTTGGAACGGTAATTGACCTTATGCTTATCATAAATATGTTTCAGAGTCTCCTCATCCATGCCCACACCATCATCTATGATATCAATTACCACATTCTCACCTTTCATATATCCATGGACTTTAAGAAGTCCTTTACTGTCCTTATACTTCAGTCCATGATAGATCGCATTCTCCACGATCGGCTGCAATACAAGACGAATGATCGGAACATGGGCAATACACGGTTCCACCTCTATCTCAAACTCCAGCTTATCCTTATAACGCATTTTCTGGATGGTAAGATAACTTCTCACATATTCAACTTCCTTCCCGATCGTAACGAGCTCATCCTCATTACTGATGCTCTGCCTGAGCAGTCTTGCAAGAGAAGCTGTCATAACTACCACTTCTTCATTCTTCTTTCCCTCAGCCATCCATATAATAGAATCCAGTGTATTATACAGAAAATGTGGATTAATCTGAGACTGAAGTGCTTTCAATTCTATTTTTCGTTTCTGTTCCTGCTCCTGTATATTCTGTTCCATCAGCTCACGGATCCTGTGGGTCATCACATTAAATGACCGGGTAAGACTTCCTATTTCATTGTCTGTGAGTACTTCAATATCCTCAATATCAAAATTCCCTTTCTGAACACTTTTCATGGAATCACGAAGCTTCTGGATCGGCATTGTAATATTACGGGCGATCACACTTGAGATCAGAAGTGCTACAATGATCAGCCCCAATGCCACCAGTACATAGATACTTCTTGTCTGTCTGCTGTTTCTGAGAAGTTCAGACATATTCATACATCCTACGATCGTCCATCCTGTGATTTCAGAATGAGACAGTGCATAAATTTTTTCATCATCTCCCTTTCCCACAGTTACAATATCTGATTCTGCATTCATAACAAGAGAAATATTCTCTGTCTGCAATTCATTATAAAGCTGCTGTTGTCTGGGATGATAAACAATATTTCCATCCTGATCAAGAATAAAAACATAACCCTTATCGCCCATACTGCTCTGTGCACAAAGCTCACTGATGGCACTGTAGTTCAGATCCAGAAAAACAACTCCGTCATCTGCTGTTGTTCCTGTATAATTGCGGATTCCTCTGCTGAGTGTGATCACCCATGGTCTTTCACCCTTTATCACATTCTGCACATGAGAAGATGTGAGATTATACTGATCGTATTTTCCCACTGCGTCTGCATACCATGCCTGTGTATTAAGATCCAAATATGCATTTCTCACAGATACTCCATTGTCAAATAAAGACGGACTGTTCTTATCCGCCCGGACAATTCCGATATTTCTGATATCATCCCTTCCTTTCAGGATGGTCTTAAACTGCTCCACCAGGCGCTGCCTGTAAGCACTGTAATTCTCGTCCTCTGTGGAACCATGTACATTCTCTCTGTACAGATATTTATAGGCATCTCCGCTTCCTGCGATCACAGATGCAATATTATCCATATAACTGATATATGAATCTATATTCTGATTCAGCTGTTTAATGATCGTTTGTGTATACATAACAGAATTCTCATAAATTGAGGAATTCGTATATCGAAGAGATACCAGTGTCACAACCAGAACTGCACTTAATACCAAGATTGAAACTGCACAGAAGATCGAGCTCTGGATACTTTTAAATTTTGAAGGAATCCTTCCGGTCATTCCACTCCCCTTCATCGACGTTTCTCCCTTGCATATTCGGTAGGCGTTTTTCCTGTCATCTTTTTAAAGGAGATCCCAAAATAATGGGGATCCGAAAATCCCACTTTCTCAGCAATCTCATAATTCTTCATTGTTGTATTTTCCAGCAGCTCCTTAGCTTTCTCCATCCTGGTCCTGGTAAGTGCCTCAATAAATGTCTCCCCTGTCATCTCCTTAAAAATAGTGCTGAAATAACTGGTACTGATATTAAGATAAGAACAGATGCTGTTCAGGCTGAGGTTTGTATCCATATAATTATTCTGGATATAATCCATTGCAAGCATTCCCTGTCTCTGTCCACTGGAACTGTTAAGATCCTGAAGGGATTCAAATACATTTCCAGCATATTGCCTTACAAGTGCAGCTGCATTATCAAAAGTTTTTGCCTGGGAAACATCTTTCAGAAGTTTCTCTCTCTGAGCAATGACTTCCTCAGGATCATCACTCAAAGACTGACAGGTATTTCCAATGGCACGAATCACCTGTTGAAGATAAATACAGGCATAACTTTTCTCTACCAGCGCACCCTTTATCTCATTCTCTATCTCCTCCAGAATTTCTGTTACCTCCTGTCTGTTTCCTGCCTTCATCTCATCCGTCAGAATTTCCAGTTCTCTTACAATATTGATACTGTTGTCAGTTTTCTTCTCTTCCATATCAAAAAGAAGACTACCGCCCAGAAGATATCGATAACGGAGAGCTTTCTCAGCAAGTTTATAGGAATAAATCATATCCTGAGGAGATCTGACCCAGCTTCCGATCCCTATAGATGTCTCGATCCCTATTACTTCTTTTACTTTCTGTTGAATTTCCTGACAGATATTATGTATTTTTGCACCAAATTCTCTTGACTTGTTGCCTGTAAATATAATACAGACACGATTGCTGCCTTCCTGATATGCAACACCAGCCTTCTCTTTTGTTAAAATTTCATTGCTTACATTAAAAAGTACAAATGCCATCAATGCACTTTCCTGTTGTTTATTCATATCAACCTGATATAATTCTGAATAAGTATCCATATCAAAAACAGCCACTCTGTAACTGGAACAGTCAAAACAAATTCCCAGCTTCTTCAGTTCCTGAAGGCTTACCTGTACGTCTCTTGTACAGTTCACAAGAGTTTCCAGTGCCTTTGACCTGATAATGTCTGCATTTTTATGATAATCCTGAGAAGTTTGTGCAAGAGATTCTATTTTCCTTTGTTCTTTCTTTCTGGAATCCAGTTTCTCTTTCATATTCCGTATCACCTTTGTCAGTTCAGATGCAGTGACAGGTTTAAGCATATATTCGCTTACATTATAGCGTATTGCTTTTTTCGCATATTCAAATTCTCCAAAACCACTGAATATCACAATAAGAATATCCGGATAGTTATCATGAAGAAACTCACTCAACTCCATACCATCCATATATGGCATACAGATATCTGTCAATACAATATCCACTTCATGCGTCTGAATAAATTCTACGGCCTGTCTGCCATTTTCGCAATCCCCCACAAGCTCGCAGTCCAGACTTTTCCAGTCAATGTTCTCCCTGATCGCATCCCTGACCAGGATTTCATCATCCACCAATAATATCTTGTACATATTAAATTTTTATCCCCCATTAGCTTTGGCATTGCCCCACATTTCAATGCCTCATAATCCTTCAGATACTCGCTGCATCCTCTGCTATCTGATGTTAATATAATACCATATTTATAAGATTTTGTGAACCTTACATAATTGAAATGACACTGTTCTCCCCATTCTGAATAACCCTCCCCCCTATCCGGCAAAAGCATAAAAATTTACACTTTTTCTGTAAAATATTGCCTTGATTAATCTTATTTGTCCTACTAAACTATTTTATAGATGTTACATAGATTTTTATCTGTGGAAATTCTTTTTTGAAAGGAGAATATAAATATGTTAAAAGGAATTCCTGAAATTTTATCACCGGAATTACTCAAGGTTTTATGTGAAATGGGCCACAGCGACCGCCTTGTTATCGCAGACGGCAACTTCCCGGTTGAGTCTATGGGAAAAAATGCGATCACAATCCGTTGCGACGGACATGGCGTACCTGAAATCCTTGATGCAATCTTAAAGCTCTTCCCATTGGATACATATGTAGAACATCCTGTAAATCTTATGGAAGTAATGCCTGGTGACACTGTAGAAACCCCTATCTGGGATACTTACAAAGAAATCATAGCAAAACATGATGAGCGTGGCGATAAGGCTGTTGGAAATATCGAGCGTTTTGCATTCTATGACGAAGCTAAAACTGCATACTGCATTATCTCTACAGGTGAAAAAGCTCTGTATGCAAACATTATGCTTCAGAAAGGCGTTGTGATCAACGACTGATTTTAATCTTCATCTTTTCTTCGCAAATAAATAATAATTGACAATCAATTGTTAATATTTACAGTGTAAATATTAACGCCTCAAATACTATACACACATACACATAATATATATTCATAAATGCGGCATCTGTCATTCGGCAGGTGCCGCATTTATTATATATAAAACCACTCAAAAAAGATTTTAAAATAAATCCACTGTCTATCGCATTTTGCTGATAAAACAGTGGATTTATTATTATTTCATTTTATTAATTTATTCTATTATTTGTAAAGAGGTCCATAGTTCTTGCAGGCTCTGAAGTCAGCACCTTCTTTATCCATTCCGAATGCATTCCATGCTGCCGGACGATAAATATCTTTCTCAGGAACATTGTGCATGGATACCGGGATTCTCAGCATAGAGCACATTGTGATAAGGTCTGCACCGATGTGTCCGTAGGAGATTGCACCGTGGTTTGCACCCCAGTTGTTCATTACATCATAAGCTGTCTTGAACGGTCCTTCTTTGCCATCACATCTTGGAGCGAACCATGTACATGGCCATGTATAGTCTGTACGTTTCCAAAGTTTATCAGATACTTCTTCAGGAAGAGCTACTGTCCATCCTTCAGCGATCTGCAGAACCGGTCCAAGTCCTTTCACAAGGTTAAGACGGATCATTGTTGCAGGCATCTGAGCAACTGTCTCATAACGGCTGGAGTATCCGCCGCCACGGAAGTATCCGTTATCAGCCATACACCATTCTGTGTTTTCCATGATTGCTTTCTGGTCTTCTTCTGTAATATCCCACCACTGTTTCATAACCGGTGTTCCATCAGCTTCTTTAGCACGTGCATTAGCATCAAGGCATGCAGCACCAGAGTTGATCAGATGCAGGAATCCACCGTTTTCTTTAGCAACGCCTTCAAGATCATATCCTGTAGCTTTCTTAACAGCCTCCGGGCTCCAGTATGTACGAACATCAGCGAAGATCTGTGCTCTGTTTGTGAGAAGTTTCATGAACATCATTCCAAGTCCGTTAAGAACATCGTTCTCTGTAGCCAGGATGTATGGCTCACGTGCTCCGTTCCAGTCAAAGGAAGTATTCAGCATAGCTTCTGCAAAGTCACCGTTCGGATAGAAGTCTGTCCACTGTCTCTGTCCCTGGAAACCAGCTGCCAGAGCATTGTGTCCGATTGCTTCTTCAGAGAATGCAGGATCAAGGTTGTCACAGCCGTTCATCAGTTCTTTGATAATAACTGCCATCTTAACAACAAACTCGAACTGCTCTTCTTTCTTTTCAGCTGAGAACTGAAGTTCTTCAGGGTTCTTGTCCCAGCCGATCTTGCAGTTTTCTTTTGCCCATTTCAAAGCTTTCTCAAATTCTGCGTGATCATAGATACCTTCTGTCATACGACGGATGATCTCTACCTCATCAACAGACTCAACTCTCATTCCAAGATAAGATTCGATGAAATCGGAATCAATGATAGATCCACCGATACCCATTGTTACAGAACCGATCTGCAGATAGGATTTTCCTCTCATGGATGCTGCAGCAACTGCTGCGCGGCCGAATCTTAACAGTTTTTCTTTAACGTCTTCCGGAATAGATGTGTCATCAGCTTCCTGAACATCATGTCCATAGATACCGAATGCCGGAAGTCCCTTCTGTGCATGTGTTGCAAGTACAGATGCAAGATATACAGCACCAGGTCTTTCTGTTCCATTGAATCCCCATACAGCTTTGATTGTCTGTGGATCCATATCCATTGTCTCAGCACCGTAGCACCAGCATGGTGTAACTGTAAGAGTGATATCAACGCCTTCTCTGCGGAATTTATCTGCACATGCAGCGCTCTCACCAACACGTCCGATTGTTGTATCAGCGATTACAACCTTAACAGGTTCACCGTTGGAATATCTTAAATTCTCTTCGAATAATTTAGCAGCTGATTTTGCCATGTTCATTGTCTGATCTTCCAGAGATCCACGAACATCCAATGCTCCTCTACGACCATCGATAGTAGGTCTGATTCCGATTACCGGATAGCTGCCGATTAATCTGCTCTTTGCCATAATAAAATACCTCCTGAAATTAATTGTTATAATCTTATCACAGGAATATCCTTCCTGATATTACCCCTAAGATTACACCTCTGCTGTTCCTCAGTAAGTTACTGTTATTTCGTTCTCAACAACTGTTGCTGTTCACTCCGTTCTCAGTAACACGCTACGCGGGATATTACAAGTGAACAGTAACCAATAACTCACCTTTGTTACTGATATCTATTATATAATTGCATTCCTGAAATTACTTGTGTTATAATAGCAAAAAATAGTACAATATTCACCTTTTCTGTTTTAAGTTCAAAATTTCTGTAAATTTTAAAGAGGAGGCAATTTATTTTGCATGATTTAGACCATAACGAAGATCGTCCAAGAGGCACTTATGAGTTTCCATTTGAATTTCATCATATTGACCACACACATCCAAGATATGTCATGTCCTACCACTGGCACGTAGAATATGAAATTATTCGCATTCTGAAAGGCTCTATCACCGTCACTTTAGACGAAAAAAGTTTTACTGCATCAGAAAATGATGTTATTTTTGTACATAGCGGGATTCTTCATTCCGGAATTCCTCATGATTGTGTTTATCAGTGCATTGTTTTTGATATCAATACATTTCTGAAAAATAATCCTGTATGCGGAGAATATATTCAGAAGATCCTTCACCAGGAAATGATGCTTTTTCCATATTTCACAGCAGAACATCCTAAGATCCTTGATTGTATTTCCATCTTATTTCAGGCTGTATATGAAAAAAAGCCAGGATATGAGCTGACTGTATTTGGACAATTTTACCACTTTTTTGGTTTGATTTTTAGCAATCATTACTTTATTGAAAATCCCCAGAAAACACGCAGGGATTATAAGCGCATTTTGCAGTTAAAACAGGTTCTTGAATTTATTGAGAAAAACTATACCAATTCTATCACTCTTCAGGAACTGTCAGCCTCTGTCTCCATGTCCCCAAAATATTTCTGCAGATTTTTCTCGGAAATGACCCATCAGACTCCTATGGATTATCTTAACAGACAAAGAATTGAAGAAGCATGCTATCAGTTGACCACCACTGACGATTCAATTACTGAAATTGCTTACAGGAATGGTTTTAATGATCTCAGCTATTTCATCCGTACTTTCAAAAAATACAAAGGCATTACTCCCGGAAAATATAAACGAAGATAACACAAAAGATCAGAGCAGTGTTTCCCTGAACTGTTCTGATCTTTTTTCATTTCTTTTTTGTTTTTATTCTGTTTACTATTGATACGATTTTAACTGGATTTCTCCGCTTACATCAGTTCATTCAAAACAGCCTGTCCATACTCTGCCAGACTGTGATCTTCTTTGCCTGTACCGCCGCTGATCCCCAGACCGCCAATAATAGTGTCACCAGATTTCAGCGGAATACCTCCACCGAAAATAACAATCCTGCCCCCATCCAGTTTGTCAACTCCATAAAAAGTTTCCCCTGGCTGTGCAAGCTTTGACAGTTCCATAGTGGACATCTTAACAGCAACAGCAGTGTATGCTTTCTTCATTGCCACATCAAAGCTGACAATGAAAGCCCCATCCATAACATGGACTGCTACCGGATTTCCTTCCGGATTGCAGACAGCGATCACTGCATGCTGTCCCCTGCGCAGTGCCTCCTGCTCCAGCTTCTCTATCAGTTTCTTTGCTGTATTTAATGTAATTCTGCTCTGTATTCCCATACGTTTAAGAACCTCCTGAATAACTGCCTCATTGATGTCTGCTGCTTTTTGCACAGCATCTGCAGTATTATCAGGCTGCTCTGCTGTAGATACAGCTTCACTTCCTGTATTTTCTGCGCTTAAAGTCTGAACTCTGTCTCCTGTCTGTTCTGCATGCACAGATCCTGACTCATTCTCTGTATATCTGGCAAGAATATACAGATAGTCCGAAAGACGGTTTAGAAATTTTTTACTCTCATTATCTGCTCCGAATTTTACACTGACCTGCGCCAGACAACGCTCTGCTCTTCTGGCAACAGCACGGGTGATCTCAATCTCCGCTGCCAGGCGATTCTTTCCTGTAAGCTTCTCCGGAACCGGCTGTGCACAAAGTGCCTCCATCCTGTCTGTCTCAGTTTCCAGAAATGCTGTTTCTTTCTCACTGATCCTGCTGTTCCTGTCGTAGGGATTGCTGACTCCCGCTGCGATCAGATTCAGGTTATTCTGTATATTTTCCAATAATGAGATCACTTCTGCCTGAGAAAGCATACTTCTCACAAGATCAATATGGCTGTTCAACTCATCAATAGTACCCAGCAACCGGATACGATCATCGGACTTGGAAATATTACTGGTATGAGCCATATCTGTAATTCCTCTGTCTCCCCGTTTTGTATAAATACTCATATACACTCCACTCCTGTATCTGGTATCAGCGGCAGTCCGCATCTGCCTGTAGTCAGGAAAAAAGGTCTGGTTTATTTCAGGCCAGACCCACTTCCCTTAGAATGACCATAATTTTGTATAAATCTTTACAATATCTTCTTTTGTAGGAACTCTTGGATTGTTCACAGTACAGGCATCTGCAAGTGCTGCCTCTGCCATCTTGTCAATTGCTGCGAAATACTCTTCCGGTGCAATCGTTCCAAGTTCCTGTATCGTCAGAGGAATATTCATTTCTTTCTGCATAAACTGAATCCAGTTCACCAGAGAACGCACTGTCATTACCTTATTGTAATTACTCAGGCCAAGAATATGCGCAATATTTGCATATCTCTTTACGGCCGGAAGATATTCTTTCTGACTCTTACTGTGTTTATTAATATCAGCATTAAATTCTACGATATGCGGAAGAAGCATCGCATTTGCTCTTCCATGCGGAATATGGAACATTGCTCCCAGCTGATGTGCCATACTGTGGGTGATTCCCAGTCCGGCAGTGTTAAATGATAACCCAGCCAGACAGGAAGCTACATGCATCTTATTACGAGCATGCATATCACTGCCGTCCAGATATGCTCTCAACAAAAATACGCCGCAGATTTCTATCGCCTTCTCTGCAAGTGCTGAAGAAAATTCATTATGTGCTGTACTTACATAAGATTCCAGCGCATGTGTGAATACATCCATGCCTGTATCCGCTGTAATAGATGGCGGAACACTCTTTACAAGCTCTGCATCCAGAATTGCTTCATCTGCAGTCAGACTGTCTGAAATCAACGGATACTTCACATGTGCCGCTGTATCATTTACCACTGCAAAAGAAGTCACCTCTGATCCTGTACCACTTGTAGTCGGGATTGCGATCAGGCCTACTTTTCCATAATTGTTGATCTTTAATGCAAATTCTCTGATTGCTTTGGAGGAATCGATCGCAGAACCTCCGCCAACTGCGACAACAGCCTCCGGCTGATACTCAAGAAATTTCTTTACCCCTACTGCAATCTTATCTACAGGGGCATCCGGCACAACATCATGGAAAATGTCATACTCAATACCAGCACTGTTTAAAGGAGTAGTGATCAAATCAATCATCCCACTCTGTACAACAAATGGATCTGTAATGATCAGAACCCTTTTATACGGGATCTGTTTTAATCTTTCCAGCGCATTATCACCAAAATGTATCGCTGTTTTCATCTCGAAAGTATTCATTATTTAATACTCCTTTTTTCCGTATCAGACAGGATACTTGCACTCTACTCCTTTTTCTTCGAAGTACGCTCTCCAGCGTTCTGCAGGTTTCTTATCTGTCACCACAACGTCTATATCTTTCACACTGCCGCAGACAGAAAATGCTGTCTGATCAAATTTAGAACTGTCAATAACCAGAATTCTTTTTCGTCCGGAATTCAGCATTGCTCTCTTTGTGGAACCAAATGCTTCCTGAGATTCCATAATGCCCCACTCCCGATCCAGTGCCTTGCATGAGATAAAGACTTTGTCTACATAATAAGAGCGTATGGACTCATCTGTTTTAGATCCAAGAAAAGCAAGATACCCTTCCTGCATGACCCCTCCTGTGGAAATAATATTCCAGCCGGATACATCAGCCAATTCCAACAATATCTCCAGGGAATTGGTAATCACAGTAAGCCTTTCTCTTTCCTTCAAAGCCTTTGCAATAAACACTGCAGTAGTACTGGCATCAAGAAAAATATGGTCACCGTCCTTCACAAGGGAAGCAGCCAGTTCTGCCATTCTCTGCTTTCCTGTTACATTCTGATTCTTGCGGACATTAAAAGGCAAATCGATACTCACATCCTCATTAATCACAGCACCGCCATAGCTTTTAATTGCAAGTCCCTCTTTTTCCAGTTTATCAAGATCACGGCGTATCGTCTCTTCAGAAACCTTATACAGCTGGCTCAGTTCACTTACCACCACCCGCTTCTCTATCTGCAGTTTCTCAAGAATCTGATTTCTTCTCTCTAACGCAAGCATCTTTTTTGCCTCCTTTTTTCGAAGACTCTGTAACTGTCCGGCATCATCTGTCAGCATAAGCACCGAACAGTCTCAGGAATTTTTATAATAAGCTGTCTATCATTCTTCTGTCAGGATGTGCGATAACTGAAGAATCCAGATACATTCCCTTTGAAGCAACAAACTCTTTTGCTCTCTCTATGGATGCTTCTACTGCTGAAACTTCTCCTGTGATCATCATATAAGATTTTCCACACATACCTTTTGCAATACGAAGTTCGATCAGATCTACGATCGCAGTCTTCGCTGCCTGATCTGCTGCCTCAATAATGGAAGCCGCATCATATGTTTCAAGAATTCCCAGCGCACTGATATCTTCCACCTGTGTGGTTCCATAAATTGCAGGGAAAATTGACTCATGAGGATTACCCAGTACAAAACTGTCAATACATTTATCCTCATATGTAGTTGTTGCCGTATCAACGGCTGCTTTTACAGCACTTAAGTCACCGGTAATAATTGCAATATATTTACCAGGACATACGGTCTGTGCCTCGACGATCTCTACCTCAGATGTTTTTACCATAGCATCTGCTGCAGTAACGCCTGTAGCTGTGGTTTTAAATTCAATCATTCCGATTGCTTTACTCATTTTGTGCACGTCCTTTCTACTTTACTGCAATGATAATATAACTATCTGTGACTTCTGTGACTTTACCGCTGACAGAAGCATGGATTCCAACGCTCAGTCCCTGTGCAGGCTGTGCGATCATCTGTCCTCTGCTTACCTGATCACCAGCTTTGACAACTGCCTGCGCAGGTGCTCCGATATGCTGGCTCAGCAATACTTTTACTTTATTAACCTGTACAAGTTCTTCTTTCAGAGGTGCATCCTTATCATACTTTGTAAGTCCCAGACGTGCCATCAGACGTTCTTCCGGAACCTTACGGTATTCTCTGGATTCCTGTACCGGTTTTGGCTGTACTCCCTGAGGCGGGCGGATGCCTGCTTTTCTCAGTCCACCCTTCATATCTGCCAGAAGAGTTCTTGGTGCAAGACTCTGAGGACATGCATACATTTCACACACACCACAGGAGCTGCAGAAAGAAGCATCAATATATGGGTTCACATCTCTGAAATCATTGTTTGACGCAGCCCGCATAAATCTTGCAGGGTCGATCGGATGTCCCAGATTATGTCGCGGACATAAATCTGTACATGTATTACACTGGCAGCAGATAGATGCTGCACGTTTTAAATCTATAGCAGAAGTACGCTGTTTCTTCGCTACAATAAGATGGTCTTTTGGTAAAACCAGAATAGCATTTGTTGTCTTTGTCACAGGATCTGATCCATTTCCAATACGGCCCATCATCGGACCACCTACGAAATAAACAGGATCCTTCACTGTTGTGCTGCCTGCCTGAGCTACAACTTCCTCCAGGGTGCATCCCAGCGGAACCCGTACTGTAACAGGATCACTTACTTCTGCAACAACAGACACATATTTGTCTGTAACCGGCTGTTTTTCTTCTACAGCACGATATACATTATAAACTGTTTCGACATTAAATACAGCCACACCCTGCTCGATCGGCAGTCCTCCCGGTCTTACAACACGTCCTGTTGCCTCATAAATAAGCACAACTTCATCTCCCATAGGATAAACTTCATCCAGAAGATGGAGTCTCATTCCAGGAAATTCTTCAATATGCTGATTTAATGCCTGTATTGTCTGTACATAAGATTTCTTGATTCCAATAATTGCCTCAGAAGCACCTACAGTCTCCTGGATCATATGGAATGTTTTCATAATTTCATATGCATGTTTCTCCAATAACTGTCTGTGTAACTTCAGCAATGGTTCACACTCTGCACAGTTCATAAGAATGGTATCAGCTTTATCTGTAAGCTTCATATAAGTAGGGAATCCGGCTCCACCGGCACCCACTACACCATTCTGCTGTATAATATCTTGTAATTCTTTGATTTCCATGGCGTTACTCCAATCCTGCACCGTCATCGATGATACCAACAATTGCCGCATCCACCGGTGCTGTTTCTACGCCGCAGCCAATTCTTGCTGCGCTTCCCTGTGCCACCAATACATATTCACCAACTCCGGCTCCAATCATATCGATCGCCACCAGCTGGCTGAGGTCACCTTTCATATGATGCACAGGCTCGATAATCATAAATTTGCTTCCTATCAGTTTTTCACATTTTCGCGTGGATACCACGCTTCCCACAACTTTGCCTACGATCATATGAGCCTCCAAATTATTTCTTATAATGACTTTTGGGGGCAAAAGATTCTGCCCCCAAATTAATATTCAAGGGTTTCCGGCCAAAGCCTTATCGTGCAGGCACGAACGGCTTTCTGACCTTTGGCCCTCCGATATTGTTATTTAATAATTGTTACTGTATTGCCTGTGGCAATTTTTGCTGCATTCGCTTCATCTGTATCAATGTGCATTTCCAGTGTAAAACTGTCATCCACACGGATCTTAACCTGATTAAAAATTGTTCCTCTTTCGTTATCTGCTTTTACTGATACGATCTGACCATCTTTAACACCTGCAGCCTGTGCATCTTTCGGAGACATGTGTATATGGCGCATTGCCACGATACATCCCTCTTTCAGATAAATAGCACCTTTTGGTCCTACAATTGCTATCGGTGCACTTCCTGCAACATCTCCTGATTCACGGACCGGAACATTCATTCCAAGTTTGATGGCATCTGTAGCAGATACTTCAACCTGTGAAGCTTTACGTACAGGTCCAAGGATTCTTACATTCTCAATGGCACGAAGTTTCAGTCCCACAATGGTAACTGTCTCATTAGAAGCAAACTGACCGCCCATCAGATCTTTTTTCTTTGTAAGCTGATATCCAGGTCCGAATAATGCTTCTACATGTTCCTGTGTCAGGTGAATGTGTCTTGCAGAAACTCCGATAGGAACTACGAAACCATCGCCTTTTTTCTCATTCTTATCGATTGCCTGAAGAACCATTCTGGTAATCAGTTCAATATTATTTGTTTCCAAGAATACACCTGCTTTCTGTCAGAAATGACGGATCTATTATTTTAATACAGGCAGGATTTTCTCTACATCTGTATGTGGTCTCGGAATTACGTGTGTAGCTACTAATTCACCAAGTCTGGATGCAGCTGCGCTTCCGCTTTCTACTGCTGATTTAACAGCTCCAACGTCTCCGCGAACCATAACTGTTACAAGTCCGGATCCGATTTTCTCTGTTCCTACTAATGCTACGTTAGCTGCTTTACACATCTGGTCTGCTGCTTCGATAGCTGCTGTAAGTCCTCTGGTTTCTACCATTCCTAATGCTTCCTGTGTCATTCTTTTTTCCTCCTTATGAGATGATGTTTCTGTTATCTTTTCTATCTGGGATTCTGTTTTATCTGTTGCCTTAGCCGCTGTACCCGGTTTCTGAACTTTTTCTTCTTTTTTCACAGAAGCTTTTGCTCTTCCTGCCGTACTCCTGGTCTTTTTGCGAGCGGCCGCTTTTCCAGGGGCTGTATCACCTGTTCCCGGTTTCTTTTCTTCAGCCATCATTCATCCCCCTGCATATCCTTGTTCTTCCAACGACTTGCACTCAGTTCCACCATTTTGACTGTTTCTTCATGGGGACGGGCAATCACTGCATAACTTGCCGGTTTCTTGATTGCACCTGCCACAGCTGCATTTACTGCCTCTGTTACTGCAGATACATCGCCCTCAACTATAATAGTAACCAGTCGTCCGCCCAGCTTACGTTCCCATGACGCCAGCTCAACGTCTGCAGTTTTGCACATGATGTCCAGAGCATCGATTGCTGCAACAACACCTGTGATTTCTATAAATCCGTATGATTTACTCATGAGCGAACTCCTTTATTTCTTAATCTGCTGGTCAGATGCTTGGAAGGATTTTCTCTACGTCTGTATGAGGTCTCGGGATTACATGTGTAGCTACTAATTCACCAAGTCTGGAAGCAGCTGCACTTCCGCTTTCTACTGCTGCCTTAACAGCTCCAACATCTCCGCGAACCATAACTGTTACAAGTCCGGATCCGATCTTCTCTGTTCCTACTAATGCGACTTCAGCTGCCTTTGTCATTGCATCTGCAGCTTCGATCGCTGCTGTAAGTCCTCTGGTTTCTACCATTCCTAATGCTTCCTGTGCCATTTTATCTTCCTCCTGAATCTACACTAATTGTCTGTTTCTATTCTAACTGATACCCGAAGGATATGCAACTGCTATTCCTTATCCAGGGCACTGATTTTCAGCATTTTTGCCGTTCCCTCTTCCGGGTTCGGAATTACATAGTGCTGTACCACACCAGTCATTCTGTTTGCAACTTCCATGCCTGCTTCCACAGCTGCTGTAACATCAGTTACACTTCCTCTGAATTTAATGCAGACAAGGAGCGGTACCGGCAGGCTGTCAGCATTGGCTGGTTTATTCTTATCAAAAACCTCCATGCGGACATTTGCCGCCTTACATCCGGCATCGCCTGCTACAAAGGCTGTTACCAGCCCGAATACCTCTAAAATTCCTACAGCTTCTGCCATTTTGTTTCTCCTCTATTGCCAGGTCTGTTATTTATTCACAACCGCAATCTTAAGTCCTGTCATTGCCAGATTAGTCTGAAGAGCTTCATTGATCTGCTCTAACGGGAATTTATCTGTGATCAGTTCAGACATTGGAAGGCCGATTGCTTTTGCTCTCTTAAGGAAATCAAATGTTGTTACATAATCTCTGAGTGTGTAAACCCAGGAACCAACCAGGTTGATTTCTTTAGAGCAGAGGTCAAAGTGTGGATTGATAGTAGCATCTCCACCATTGATGAAGAAGCCAAGTTCACAGAGACCACCGCCATTGCGGATAAATTTGTAGATATTTGCATGAGCTTTCGGATTTCCTGTACACTGGAATGCAAAGTCTGCAAGATGTCCACCCTGTGCTTCCTTTACAGCTTCTGTCAGTTCATCGATACCTTTGCAGTTCATGAAGTTAACGCTTGTATCAGCTCCCATTTTCTTGGCAAACTCAAGACGTTTTTCATTTCCGTCTACTGCGCAGATATTCTCAATACCCAGAGTACGAAGTACTGCGATACAGATCAGACCGATAGGTCCGCAGCCCTGAACTACAACTCTGCTGTTGAAACGCAGGATTCCTGTTGTTTTAGCTCTCTCTACTGCATGTACAAGTACTGCACATGGCTCGATAAGGATTCTTGAATCCAGATCCAGATCGCTTACATTAAAGAATGTTGTTCCGAAGTTTCCACCTCTTAAGAAGATGTAATCAGAGAACCATCCGTTAAGATGTACATCATCATCCGGAAGAAGACCATATACATCAGCTCCGCCTACATTTTTCTTGTTCAGGTCGAACATTGTGATATCAGGATCATCTTTGAAGATCATACAGGTAACGACTTTATCGCCAACCTTTACAGGTTTTCCTGCTGTATCCACTTTAACGTTTTTACCCATTGCCACGATCTCACCTGTACCTTCATGTCCAAGTGCTACAGGGATCAGGTTAAATGGATCTCTCTTGAATTCATGTGCATCTGTACCGCACACACCGCATCCTTCAACTTTAACAAGAATGTCATCATCTCCAAGTGGAGGGATTGGATATTCTTTCAGTTCAAAATGCTCTTTTTCAGTTAATACAGCTACTCTGGCTGTCTTCGGGATTCCAGTTGATGCTGCCGGTGCTGCTGTTGCTGCCGGTGCGTTTCCTGTCATGCCGGAGAGAACCTGTTTCACGATTTCTTCTATATTTACATTATTCATGTCCATGTTCTTTCTCCCTTACTTTTCTGATACCAGGGCCAAAAGAGCAAATGCTTTCTGACCCTGACATTCTGTTTTTAGCGAATGCAGAGACTGTCTGCCATTACGCAGCGTCTTCTCTTGGTAAATGTACTTGCGCATGTAAGACCTTCACCTGTGCGGCTTGCGATCGTAAATGTACAATAACCTTCACCGCCAAATCCTAATGCTGCATAAGATGGAGCATTCTTTACAAGGATTGCTGTATCGATTGCTTTCGCATATTTTGTGATATTATCAATATTCTTTGAATGAATATGTGCTGAATGACGATTGCCATGCTCTAACCATACTGCCTGCTCTACTGCATCATCGAAATCTCTCGCTCTTACAACACCAAGGATTGGCATCATAAGCTCTGTAGTGATCAGAGGATGTTCCTTTGGTCCCTCAAACACGATGCAGCGGATATTTGCAGGTGCATTTACTCCGATCATGGAAAGGAGTGTTCTTGCATCACGTCCAACACATTTACGGTTCAGTTTTCCGCCTGCCAGAACTACTTCTGTAAGTTTATCCTGTTCTTCTTTAGATGCAAGATAACAGTCATTCTCAGTTACAAGATAATGCATCAGCTCATCTACGATAGAAGAAACTGCTACGATTTCTTTCTCTGCGATACATGGAAGATTGTTATCAAATGTACATCCGTTTACAATGTCTGTTGCCGCTTTACGAATGTCAGCTGTTTCATCAACAAGTGCCGGAGGATTTCCTGCACCTGCACCAATGCCACGTTTGCCTGAAGAAAGAACTGCAGTTACAACTCCAGGTCCGCCGGTTGCTGCAATAAGCGGGATGTCTTTATGTTTCATCATTACATTGCTGGTTTCAAGAGTAGGTTTCTCTACGGTAACCGCAATATTATCCGGTCCGCCGGACTCTAATGATGCTTCATTCAGAAGATTGATCGCATAAATGGAAGTCTTGATTGCTGCCGGATGAGGATTAAATACAACTGTATTTCCTCCTGCAAGCATTCCCATTGTATTACATAAAATTGTTTCACTTGGATTAGTACATGGAGTAATAGCACCGATCACACCGAAAGGTCCCATTTCAATAAGAGTTAATCCTCTGTCTCCTGACCATGCAGTTGTTGTAATAACTTCTGTTCCTGGTGTCTTATCAGCTACGAGATGATGTTTGAGAATCTTATCTCCTACATTTCCCATACCGGTCTCTTCCACACCCATGCGTGCCATTACTTCTGCATTTTCTTTTATTTTCTTACGAATGCAGGTAATAATTTTTTCTCTCTGATCCATGGACATTTTCTTTACAATAAGCTGTGATTTCTTGGCAGCTTCAATTGCATCATTCATTTCTTTAAAAATGCCATGTTTGCCAGTCGGAGCGTCTGCTATCTGCATTTTTGCCATAACTTCCTGTACAATTTCCTGTACCATATTCTCATTAATTGGCATGAGACTGTCCTCCTTGATTATCTATGCTCTTATTTCATTCCTAACTGAGCCATTACCTGTTTTGTAATCTCAGCAACTAACTGTGCATCAGATGCAGCATTATTCTCTGCCGGTTTGGAATCGCCACCAACGAAATCATACTGATATCCAGGGAATTTCTTGAATTCTCCGTCCTGACATGCTCCACCGCAGTTATGGCAGTTCTTGCCGTCTTTGTTCAGGCAGAGGTTTGCCGGATGTTTACCAGCCATACCGAATTTACGACGAATTTCATAAAGTTTCTCAATGTTCTTCTCATCAAATTCCTTAGGTCCGCCAAGAACTTTTGACTGATACAGAAGCTGTGCGTAGAACTCTACAGATTCCATTTTCATATAAGCTGCATTTAAGTCTGTGCTCCATGTCAGTGCTCCGTGATTTTCAAGAAGAACTGCATCGAAATATGGAAGATATTTCTCAAGGTTGTCCGGGATCTCCATTGTAGATGGTGTACCATATTCAGCGATCGGAACGCATCCAAGAGAGATAACAGCTTCCGGCATGATCGGCTGTGTCAGCGGAATACCTGCAATTGCAAAAGATGTTGCATAAATCGGATGAGCATGTACAACAGAACCAACATCCGGTCTCTTCTCATAAACTCTCATGTGCATTTTGATTTCAGAAGATGGTTTGAATCCCGGATTTGCCTGGATCACATTTCCTTCTCTGTCTACTTTACAGATAAAGTCCGGTGTCATGAAACCTTTGGATACACCTGTAGGTGTGCAAAGGAATTCATTGTCATTCAGTTTTACAGAGATGTTTCCATCATTTGCAGCTACCATGTTACGGTTGTAAATTCTTCTTCCGATGTCACAGATCTGTTTTTTGATTTCGTATTCGTTTACCATGCTTTTTTTCCTCCTTAAGGCATTTGTTTGGTTGGCATTTCTATTTGAAATTATACATCATCAGTCATAAAAAGTCAATACGATTCCGTTGTTTTATGTTGTTTTTATATTTTATTTTATGTTGTTTTTGTTTGTTTTTTTGTTTTTCGACACTTCATCTGCTATCACATATGTTTTCGGGCTGCATATCCTCAGCCACCAATCTGACAGTCCAGGCCGCTGACTGCATGCACTGCTTTTTTCAGCGTTTCCATATGTTCTTTAGACGGCGGTTCAATATCTCCCATGGGATACGCTCTCCCCAGTCCTTCATATTTATCCTGTCCAAGTCTGTGATATGGAAGCAGATGGATCTTATTTACTCCGGGAAGAGTATCCGCAAACCTTGCAATCCCCTGGATTTCTTCAACTGTATCATTAAACGTAGGTATCACAGGCACGCGGATTACCAGATTTGTCTTTCCTGAAAGGGCCACCTTTCTGGCATTTTCCATCATCAATTCATTGGAACGTCCTGTAAATTTTTTATGTTTCTCTGTATTTGTATGTTTGATATCCATTAAATAAGTATCAAGATACGGCAGGATCATCTCGATGGTTTCCCATTTCGCACAGGCCATACTCTCAATCGCAGTAGAAATTCCTCTCTCCTTTGCAGCTCTCAGAAGAGCCGCCGAAAACTCAGGCTGACACAGGCACTCTCCACCTGAAAGAGTCATTCCTCCGCCTGAGCGGTAATAATATGCCCTGTCTTTCTCCACCTCTTCAATCATCTCTCTGACTGTCACGTCACGTCCGATGATCTTATCTTCTCCCAGAACCTTCATTGTCTGGATCTTATATTCCTGAGATTCCGGATTACAGCACCATTTGCACCGCAGGACACATCCCTTCAGAAATACGATTGTCCTTATGCCCGGTCCATCATGAATGGAATATCGCTGGACATCAAACACTCTGCCCTTTGTATCCAAATAGTCCATGCTTTTTCCTCTCTTCAGCTCTTATATATTCTTATCGTTCGGATCAGAATCCCTGTTCTGTACGGCGAATGATATCATCCTGGAGCGAACGGGAAAGTGTAGTGAACAGTGCACTGTAGCCAGCCACACGCACTACCAGATGTTTGTATTTCTCAGGATGTTTCTGTGCATCCAGCAAAGTCTCTCTGTCTACTACATTAAACTGCATATGCATTCCCTTCTGATCGAAATAGGAACGGATCAACGCAACAAATTTCTCCAGTCCTTCTCTTCCTGACAATGCAGATGGATGAAATTTCTGGTTAAAGAGCGTTCCGTTGGATACAATAAAATGATCCAGTCTGGATACAGAAGTTGCTGCAGCTGTAGGTCCTTTCACATCCTTGCCCGCAGACGGCGAAACACCATCTGCAACAGGTGTATGCGCATATCTTCCATCAGGTGTGGCACCTGTCTGTCCGCCCAGCGGTACATTGGCAGATACAGGGTATAAACCAGCCTGGAACATACCGCCTCTTGGATTGCTGTAATTCTGAAGCGGTTTTGTATATGTATAGGCAACCTCTCTTGCGAAATAATCAATTTCCGGAATATCATTTCCAAACTTCGGAACCTCATCGATCATATCATGGATCTCTTTAAATCTCTGAGTCTTCTGTTCTCCCGGTTTCATTCCGATAAGCGTTCTCAGAAGTGTTTCTGCTGTAGAAGCATCTACATTTTTGCCAGCCTTCTGCATTGCCTTCATAACAAGCTGGGCAATATCTCCTGCTGACTGAGCATCAAGTCCCTGATCATAATTCCATGCAAGTGCTTCTTTCAGTTCTTTCATGGACACTTTCTTATCCTCATAGACCAGTTTACGGACTGCAAAAAGCCCATCTGCCATATTGGCAATTCCAAATCCCTGAGGACCTGTAAAGTTATAAACAGCTCCGCCTTCCTGAACAGATTTGCCTTCTTTCAGACAATCATCTATCATACAGGAAAGGAATGGCAGCGGACATCTCTCAGCGTGAGCCACATCAATAGCATTGTCTGCATTTACAAGTAGTGAAATACAGTATTCCATCTGTTTCTTATATGCATCAAAAAACTCATCAAAAGTTTTCATCTCTGTGACATCACCTGTAGGGATTCCCACCATCTCACCTTTATCCATACCATTGGCAAAAACAAGTTCCAGTGGTCTGCACATGTTAAAGAATGCCGCATCATGCCATCCCTCTGTCTTACCTGCTTTCTGAGGTTCTACACAGCCAATGATATTGTACTCTCTGGCATCAGCCAGGGATAATCCTCTGTTCTGCAATGACGGAATGATCACTTCATCATTGTAGTATGCCGGAAGCCCAATTCCTGTTCTGGTAAGCTCTGCTGCCTTGATCAGGAATTCATGCGGGGAACCATTCCATACTCTCACTGAAAGTGATGGTGCCGGCAGATGAACATGCATAGATGCCTGGATACACATAATAGAAAGATCGTTTGTTACATCTTCTCCCTCTTTATTCTGACCTCCTGCGATCAGATTCTGGAAAAGGCTGTATCCTGCAAATCCCTCTGCTGAGGCTGCATCACGACATTTGTTCAGATCATTGAATTTTACCCAGATACAATCCATCAGTTCCTGTGCAAACTCACGGGTGAGCGTACCTGCTTCCATATCCTTCTTATAATATGGATACATATACTGGTCAAAACGTCCCGGTGAAATAGAATGTCCGCTGGACTCCATCTGAATCAACTGCTGTACAAACCAGAAAGACTGGCATGCTTCATAGAAGCCCCGGGCACCCTTTGCTGGTACCTTGCTGCAGTTTTCTGCAATCACAAGTAATTCCTGTCTTCTGACCGGATCACTGGTCTGTCCTGCCATTTCTCTTGCAAGCTGTGCGTATCTGTCTGCATAGTCCATCACTGCCTGACAGCTTAAGATCACTGCCTCAAGGAAATGAGATTTTCTGGCATAATCGCCATCACCCACATTACAGTTATCCAGCTCTTTCTGAGCCTTAGCCATAATTCCCTCAAATCCAATTTCCAGCACTTCCCAATATTTTACAGTAACATGTCCTACTCCATTGTAGAAATAATTACCAGGTGTAAAAATATTGTGTTCGATCGCTCTGATCGCTTCCGGTGCCATATAGGAAGTAGCAAGCTCGCTGGTTGTTTTTCCCTTCCAGTACTTATCTGCCTCCCTCAGTTCAGCCTTAGTCTCCTCTGCGATTTCAAATGGATCTGCTGTTCTTGTTGCAACAGTATCCAGTTCAGCCTCCAGCCATTCATAAGAGAATTCCGGGAATGTCTGGCATCCTCTTGGTGCGATCGTACTACTTCCTACGATCAGTTCATCATCACGGATAATAATAGGAATATTGCGAAGAATATGGGCAAAAGCTTTCGCTCTGCGGGTAATAATAGGTTCTCCTTCCGTTTCCTTATAGGATTCCGTGATCAGCTTCGCTCTGGCAGACTCGATCACTGGCATATTTGCATATAATGCATCTACCAGTTTCTGGATTCTGGGAGATTTGGGAATGTCTGATGTTTGAAATTTTTCCATGTTGCTCCTTTCTCATGAAGTAACTGTCTACGCATAAGTAAACAGTGCTATCGCTGTCATTGATCAGCAATAAGCCCCCATGTTTTCATATAGTTCCATTATACCTTATCTTTTTCCCGAAGTCAACATAATTCAACATATATCAACCGTTTATTTATGTTGTTTTTTATTTA
Organism: Ruminococcus sp. AM22-13; assembly: GCF_003471165.1. GTDB lineage: Bacteria > Bacillota > Clostridia > Lachnospirales > Lachnospiraceae > Blautia_A. The sequence goes on from NZ_QRIL01000002.1 coordinate 37,950, forward strand.
ATTTTTGTTGTATTTCAGTTGTTTTTATTTTGTTTCCTCATTGACATTTAAATCCTCATCTGTCATACTTGAATATAACGAATGTTACCATCAAACAACAGCTTTGCATCTTCCGTAAGGCTCTTATCATATATAGAAACCGCTCTGGAAAGGAGACAAACAATGTATCTTTCTGACATCCACACACATTCTATCGCCAGCGGTCACGGAACTACCTGTACCATCTCTGACATGGCAAAAACAGCCAGCAAAAAAGGACTGAAACTCCTTGGGATTTCTGACCACGGCCCGGGAACTCTGGCTTCCGGAACTTCTTCTTATTTCAGAAGCCTTCCTTTTTATCCCAGAAAAAGATTCGGCATAGATATTCTTTACGGAGTTGAACTAAACATCCTGGACAGTGCAGGACATACCGATCTGTCAGACGAACTATTGAACAACCTGGATTACGCCATCATCAGTATGCATCGGCAGAACTACCGTTCAGGTTCTGTATCTCAGAATACAGAAGCTTACATCAACGCAATGAAACATCCTGCAGTAAAAATACTCGGCCACTGCGACGATACACATTTCCCTGCAGATTATGAAACGCTGGCAAAAGCAGCTTTACAGGAAAATGTTATTTTTGAAATAAACGAAGCTTCCCTCGCACCCGGGGGATATCGGGGAGACACAAGAGCCAATGCCGCCAGAATCCTGTATCTCTGTCAGAAATATCAGCTTCCTGTTATTTTGTCCAGTGACAGCCATGGAAAAGAACATGTTGGAGATTTCACCTATGCCGAAGAATTCGTTCACCAACTCATGTTTCCGGAAACTCTTATCCTTAATAACCAGCTTCCCAGATTAAAAGTTTTTCTTCAGACACGTTAAAAGAATGTTCCTCAAAGGGACATTCTTTTATTTTATGTATTATTTTTTGCATTGTGTTATTTTGTTTATTTTCTATAATTTCTTGCCAAAAAACACAACATTTTAGTACATTTTAATTGACAAAACACACTCAACCATTTAAAATTACAGTTATAAAACCTAAGGTTTTTACCTTTTAAGACCGTTTTATTATTTATTTTTATCACACATTATTAATAAGGAGGCATCTCATGAAAAAAATTATCAATGCACCGGAAAACTATGTAGACGATATGCTTAAAGGCATCTATTCCGCTCATTCTGATCAGGTCAAATATGCTGCCGGCGATCTCCGCTGCTATTGCAGAGCAGAGAAAAAACCAGGTAAAGTAGCGATCATTACAGGCGGTGGCTCCGGACATCTCCCACTGTTTCTGGGCTATGTAGGAGATGGAATGATCGATGGTTGCGGCGTAGGCGGTGTTTTCCAGTCTCCGTCACCTGAACAGATCTACAATATTGCAAAAGAAGTGGCGTCTGACGCAGGCGTTTTATATCTGTACGGAAATTATACTGGAGATATTATGACTTTTGATATGGCTACAGACCTCTGTGATATGGATGATATCGAATGTAAAAGCATTGTCGGAGCAGATGATGTAAATTCTCACAAAGATCCTGCTACACGCCGCGGAGTTGCAGGAATCTATTTTATGTTCAAAGCAGCAGGTGCCAGAGCCGATGAAGGAGGTTCTCTTGACGAAGTTCTTGCAGCTGCACAGCTGGCAAAGGACAATACCCGCACAGTAGGCTTTGCATTAACCCCTTGTATCATTCCAGAAGTGGGACATGCCAATTTTGAGTTAAAAGAAAACGAAATGGCCATGGGTATGGGTATTCACGGAGAACCGGGTGTATGGAACGGACCTCTCAAAACTTCTCACGAAATTGCAGAAGAATCTCTCAATACACTTCTTGAAGATATGCCTATAGCAGATGGTGAAGAAGTTTCCATTTTGATCAATGGTCTTGGCGCTACTTCTATCGAAGAGTTATATATCCTGTCCAACGATGTTACACACCTTCTTAATTCCAGAGGAATCAAAGTTTACAGAACAATCGTAGGAGAATACGCTACTTCCATGGAAATGGCCGGTGCTTCTATCTCTATCTGTAAAATGAATGATGAATTAAAGAAATATATGGATCACCCTGTAAACACTCCATTCATCTGTCAGAAATAAAATATCCGAGGAGGAATAAAAAATGGATAAAATCCTTTTTGAACAGGTTCCCGATTTATTTTCCAGTATCGGAAATTTATTTGTAGAAAAAAAAGAAGAATTATGCGAAATGGATGCCCGTCTGGGCGATGGCGATCTGGGACTTACCATGAGCAAAGGATATGGTTCTCTTCCCGACATCATGCGCGAAGAATCCGCCGGCGCTGCCGGAGATATCGGAAAACTTCTTATGAAATCCGGCATGAAAATGTCCTCTCTGGTCCCTTCAACAATGGGTTTTCTTATGTCAACCGGAATCATGGAAGGTGGAAAAGCCCTGAAAGGAAAAACTGAAATAGATGCCACAGCGCTGGCTGCATATCTCACAGGCTTCGCTGCAGGCGTTCAGAAAAGAGGTAAATGTGAACAGGGACAGCGTACTATTTATGATTCCATTCTTCCAGCTGCTCAGGCAGCTGATGCGGCAGCAAAAGAAGGAGCTTCTTTACAGGAAGTGATCGCAAAAGCTCTTGAAGCTGCAAAGATCGGAGTTGAAGCAACAAAAAATATGGTTCCGGTTTTTGGAAAGGCTGCTGTACACGCTGCACAATGTGAGGGAGTCGAAGATCAGGGAGCTGTGGCCGGTTATTACAAAATTCTGGGATTAAATAATTATATTTGTAAATAATTCTGCTTTTCAAAACAGCCGCAGTCCAGTAAAATAAGGACTGCGGCTGTTTACATGTCAGCCAATTTTTTCATCAGGATTTTCTTATTAATCCTAGAAAGGAGGAACTTATTTGCTTGCAATTTCACGTCAAAATCTCATAAAAGAACTTTTACAGGAAAACAAAAGCGTCACTATCGCAGATCTTGCAGTGCGCATGAACGTAACCCGCGAGACAATACGGCGTGATCTGCGCGCCATGGAAAAAGAACATGCCCTGATCCGTACTCATGGCGGAGCTTATATTCTGGACGGAGTCCAAAACGATCTGGATATTTCCACAAGACAGGTATTAAAAACAGAGGAAAAGAAAACAATCGCACTTAAATGCGACGCTTTGATCCAGACAGGCGAGATTATTTATCTGGATAACTCCACCACAGCATGGTTTATTGCCAACAAAATTTCCAACAGAAAACTGACAGTTGTCACAAATTCTCTGGAAATTGCCAATATTCTGTCCTTCTCCCAGACAATCCACTTATTTATGATCGGCGGCGAATATTCTTCACGCACAAAAAGCTTTGAAGGAAGCAGCGCTCACCGCAGCCTGAAACAGTATTTTTTTGATAAAGCTTTTATTTCTTGCAGAAGCGTAAATATGGAGTTCGGAATAACAGATACCAGCGATAACTCTGCCGTGATGCATCACCTGGCACTCTCACACGCCAAACAAAAATATCTTGTGGTAGATCATTCAAAACTAGATAACATATCTTTTACCAGCATCTCACCTTTAGAAGATCTGGACGGTATTGTCATGGATACAGAATTCTCACCTGAATGGAAAGAATTTCTGAATAAACACCATATCCGTTATTACTGATGCATCTACATTCCTGTAGCTGCCACCGGTTTTACACCGATGGCAGCTTTATTTTATAACTAAAAAAAGCTGCGCTTCTCGATTCTTCAATCTCCAAAGCAGCAGCTTCTCTTTATAAATCACGTATCTTATTTTTTATCTACAAACTTCTCCACTGGTTTGATTCCCATTTTCTCAAAGGATTCCTTAAATGGTTCATAAGCAATACCTTTTTCTGTAATAATTCCTGTAACCAGACTGTGATCCGTTACATCAAAAGCCGGATTTACAACGCCAACTCCTTCAGGAGCCATACGTTTTTCATACCACATTTCAGTAACTTCTTCACCTTTTCTCTGCTCAATATGAATCTCATCGCCAGACTCCAGGGTCATGTCAATAGTGGATGACGGAGCACATACATAGAATGGAATACCATAATGTTTGGCAATAATAGCAACTCCGCTTGTACCAATCTTATTCGCAAAATCTCCATTTGCCGCTACACGGTCGCAACCTACAAAGATAATACCGACCTTGCCTTCCTTCATAGTATAAGATGCCATATTATCACACTGTACATAAGTATCAATACCAGCCGCCTGCATCTCATATGCACTCAACCTTGCACCCTGAAGAAGAGGACGGGTTTCATCGCAGTAAACATGGAGATCATTCTTTGGATCCCAGCCATGTTCCAGAGCAATATACATAGGCGCTAATGCAGTTCCATATTTAGCTGTTGCCAGTGTTCCTGCATTGCAATGTGTCATAATACCAACACCTTTTCCAAGCTTCTCCAGAAGTTCAAATCCATATGTGCCAATATTCCTGCTGATCTGAATGTCTTCTTCTCTGATATCATCCGCCTCTTTCATCAGACGGACTTTCAGTTCCGGAATATTCATATGATCTTTCTCCGCAAGCATTACACTGTGCATACGATTCAGTGCCCAGGAAAGATTTACTGCTGTAGGTCTGGATGAATTTATGTACTCCATCATTTTTGTACATTCTTTCACAAATTTATCTTTGTCATCCGTTTCAATCTGATCCGCAAGTACATAATATGCATAAGCGCCAGTAACTCCAATTGCCGGTGCTCCTCTTACTCTCAGAGAATAAATCGCTTCCCAGATATCTCCCGCTGTGGAAATATTGAGATATTTACACTGATTTGGCAGAAGTGTCTGATCCAGTATCACTATTTCTTTTTTATTTTCCGCAAGTTTTACGGTATCCAGATTAAGTGCATTTTCCATAATGTCCATCTCCTTTTATCAATTATGTTTTTTATGCATCTATTTCAGCAATCGCATCTTTCAGAGTCCTCAGGAAGCACTTGCCACATTTCTTATCATTTCTGTTCTTGATAAAATCAATGGCTGCTGTGATACAGATTTTCTCTGCACGTGCACGTTTTGCTTCATCTGCAATTGTAGTGATATCTTTAACATTAGCCATGCCAACAATACGGCGGATCAGTTCCAGACCTGTAACTGCAGAAGTATCCTCAATAATCGTATCCATGTAATACTTCTTATATAGTGCATTCTTACACATGGTATCTGTTACATGCTCATCATAGTATTTTTCCATTTTCTCTTTTGTCATATTGACAACATCTACAAGTACGCTCTCTACCCATTTACAGAAGTCTTCTGCGCCTGCTGCATCACCATTTGCCCATGCAAAGATCATGTTTGCAATCACATTGCCTATGTCATATCCCATCGGTCCATAGAAGCAGAACTCAGGATCAAATACCTTTGTATCTTCTTCATTAATAAAGATAGAACCTGTGTGCAGATCTCCATGGATCAGAGACTGGGCTCTTGTCATAAAATCCATTTTCAGCTTGGCAACTTCACAGTGAAGTTCCTGGTCATCATAAAGCTTTTCTTTCACAAAATCCGCGATCGGAGAGAAGACATGATTGCGTTCTTTCTCATCATTGTATGGTTCTGTATAAACCAAAGCTTCAGTGATATCGCATAATTCAGGATTAATAAATTTGCGCTGAAGTTCTTTTTTCTCCTGATGATCCATCACAACATCTGTAGTTCCCATAAGAACCTGTGCCATAAATGTTGAGATCTGATCTGCAAATTTAAGATAAATCTTGTGTTCCAGCATTGCTGTACGCATAATTTCATGATCACTCAGATCTTCCATACCGCAGGCACTCATCACTGTATCATAGAAATAAATTTCCGGTACATATCCGGGAGCCAGTTTTCCTTCCAGAACAAGGATTTCTGATTCAATTCTGTTTCTGTCTGTATCCAGTTTCATATCTGCAGAGATACGTGCTTCTACACCCGCCTGTTTAACGATCACGCTGTGACCCTTGCCATCAGTTACTTTAAATACATAGTTAAGATTGCCATCACCGATTTCTCTGCACTCCATAGTATCAGCATCCCAGTCGATCTGAGGAACTTTCACTTTAGCGTATTCAATGGCATCATCTGTTTTCATAAGAAAATAAGTATCAAACTTTGACATGTTTTTTTCCTCCATATTCTTTCTGTCGTATCATCTGTCTGTTATCTTTCACAGATTATTCTTTATCATTTTCTCTTATCAGTCTTCTTTTACAGTAATGTATGCTGCAATCAGTGCCAGACAGAGAACTGCACCCTTAACTGCAGGAAGTACATAATAAACAACTCCGCACATTGTCAGACCATTTTCCAGTGTCGAAATAAGAAGAGCTCCTACAACTGTTCCAAGAGCATTCGGTCTTTCAGCTCCGCCTACAGAACGTCCGATAAATACTGCAGCCAGAGAACTCATCAGATAACTGTCGCAGCTGTTGATCTGGGCAGCTGAGTTACGGGAACAAACAACAATACCTGCAACTGCAATAAATACCGCAGCAAACATACCTGCCATAAATCTATACTTTTTAACATTGATACCAGAAAGCTTTGCTGCTGTTTTGTTGCCGCCCATGGCATATAAATAACGGCCATGTTTTGTTCTTTCCAAAAGTACCCAGCAGACAACTACGCAGAGAAGCATAATAATAATGATATAAGGAGATTTTCCGATATTCATAGAACCGGTTGTCCATCCTTTACGCAGAGGTGTAATATCTCCTCCATGAAATGCACCGAACCATTTCGGAGCACTCAGACCTGCCGAAACAGCACTTCCACCTGTAAACGCAAGCCCAAGACCAGCATGCACAAACTGTAATGCACAGGTAGCCAGCATATCCGGGATCTTACATACAAGGATCAGGAACATTGTCAGCAGATACATTATCATTGTAAATGCAATAGTAAGAACAATTGCCAGCCACAGTGGTGCTCCAAACCACAGAAACAGCGCTGCAAAAACATATGCGCTGAATGTACCCAATGTTCCGGCCGACATATCAAATCCATCCGGTGCCATGGATACTGTAGCTGCAAGAGCAAAAATCGTAACTACAGACATGGAACGGAGAATATTCATCAGGTTGTTAACCGAAAAAAATGCGGTGCCTCTGATGATAGTAAAGATTATGACTGAAACTACCAGAACAATTACAGCAGCCCAGCTCAGCAATCCTTTCCCAATCGTTTTCATCTTTGAATTTTGAACCATATTATTTTCCTCCCAATACATTGATGCCTGATATCTCTCACCGGATATCAGCCTGCATATCTTTCTGTTGAACCAGTGGCATAATGCATGATCTCATCTTCAGTAGTTTTTGCTGTTTCAAGCTCTGCCATGATCCTTCCGTCAAACATAACATACATACGATCTGTTATTGATAACAATTCCGAATTCTCGCAGGTAGCATATATGACGCAGTTTCCATCTTTTGCGATCTGATTGATCAGATGGAAGATTTCCTGCTTCGCACCAACGTCTACACCTTTTGTAGGTTCATCAAATATATATACATCACAGTCTGCAGCCAGCCATTTGGCAACTGCAACTTTCTGTTGATTTCCTCCTGAAAGATATGCAACCCTCTGTTTTACCGAAGGTGTCTTAATACTAAGACTCTGTACATATTCTTTTGCTTTCTGCGCTGTCTTGCGGTCATTTACGAAAGACATGGTGCAAAAATCTCCAAGACATGCCGCAGATACATTAAATGTTACTGTTTCTGCAACAAGCACCCCCTCTTTACGTCTCTCTTCAGGCACCAGCGCAATTCTGTTTTTTACGGCATCAGACGGATTCTTGATTTTCAGTTCCTTACCGTTTAGTGTAAGCGTTCCTCCCGATTTGTGGTATGCACCGAAAATTGTTTTACAAAGTTCTGTTTTTCCCGCTCCCACCAGACCGGCAAGTCCGACGATTTCTCCTTTTCTCACATACATAGAAACATCTTTTACACGATTTTCCCGCTCATTCAGATGTTCTATTACAAATGATTTTTCTCCGATTTCACAGGTTTCTTTTGGAAAATTCTCTTCAAAAGAACGTCCAAGCATTTTATCAACGATTTCTTTGGATGTTGTCTTTGAAGTAATAGGAGTTGTATCCACGATCTGTCCGTTTCTCATAACCGTATAAGAATCACAGATCTGGAGAACTTCCTGAATACGATGTGTAATAAAAATAATAGCAATATTTTCTGTTTCTCTTAAATGCCTTACAACACGGAACAATTCCTCTGTTTCCGTATCTGATAACGGCGCTGTAGGCTCATCCAATATCAGGAAATTACATGAATTCTGAACCGCACGAGCTATCAGGACCATCTGTTTCTGCGCCAGTGTCAGTGTACCACACCATCTTTTTACATCAATGTCAATGTTTAGGCGGGCCAGAGCCTCTTTTGCCTCTCTTCTGATTTTTCCATAATTGATAAATTGTTTATGTCCCATGTTCATGACCATGTCATTAAACATTACATTTTCAGCTACTGAAAGTGTGGGGATCAGCGCCATATCAACTTCCTGATATACGATCTGGATGCCAAGCTTCTTTGCGGCAGCCGGATTTCTTAATTCCACGACGTTTCCGTTATATAAAACCTCTCCTGTGTAATCTGGATTAGAACCTGCAAGAACTTTCATCAGTGTGGATTTACCGGCTCCGTTCGCTCCCATAACAGCGTGGATCATGCCAGTCTGAATTTCAAAATCAACATCTGAAAGAGCTTTTACACCAGGAAATTCTATGGAAACTTTTCGTGTTCCAAGTGTGATTTTATCCATATATTCCCTCTTTTCCGTAATCATTTTCCGTCACAGATAATCCAGTACGGAAAAAGCGGCGTCGGAGTATTTAACTCCAACGCCTCATTTTACTTAGATATTTTCAGTATTAACTACTGTCTCCCAAAAAGGATTAGTGTCCAAGTGCTGATACCATCCAATCACATGTAGGCATCCAAGAAGTATCGGAATAGTCTTCTCCGGCAACTTCTGCCAGATTTTCAATGTTAATGCCTTCCTTAGATGTAACCATTTCCTGGGTAACAATAATTGAAGGAATTTCCATCCAAGCACCCGGATCTGCGTAATAACAGGAAGCAGCTTCGATATCCTCGTACTGATCTGCCATCTCAAGTGCTAATACACGACATGCAAATTCTCCATTAGATGTCCAGTTTGTAGTAGCACATGCTTTCCAGTTCTCACCTTCCTGCATAAACTGAATATCTTCATTACAGATATCTACAGATACCATCGGAATATCGGAATTTGCTTCACGGAGCGCCTGATATACACCCTGTGCATATGCATCATAGCAGCACCAGATTCCATCGATCTCACCCTCACCGTATTTCTGTAATGTAGCTGCTGTAACGTCACGCATAGATGAAGTAGCATTCTGATCATCGATCGGTGCGATTCTTTCAACAGTTTTGATCTTTCCATCTGTTTCAAATGGCTCGTAACCTACCTGACGACGATCAAACGGGCTGTTATATCCTGCGCCCTGCTGTACCTGAAGGATATTTACAGGCTCACCTGCCTCTGTCTTATCCGGATACATATCAAGGATACACTGAACCAGAGATTCTGCAAATCCTGCATCCTGCTGGAAGAACTGTGTAACACCATCGATCTTTGCTGTTTCACCATTTGCATCCTTAAACGGAGTATCAAATGTAACAATTTTTAAATCCGGATACTGTTCCAAAATTCCTGTCAGGAAATCATATGCATATTCCTGACCGCCATGAGAAACCATTAATCCGTCATATCCGCCCTGTGCGCACTGCTCAATTGTACTCTTCCATGTATCTGCATTATCATTGCAGAAGAAAGTGCTTGCTTCCATACCAAGCTTCTCTGCTGTTGCAGTAAATGAATCTGACCACATCTGGAAGATAGTTGCTGATGACATGTACATGATATATGCTATCTTCTTACCCGCTAACGGAGATTCTGTACTGCTCTCTGTGTTTGTTTCCTCTTCTGCTGCATCGCTTGCATATGCAGGAACTGCAGAAACCACCATAGCTGCTGAGAGTAACGCTGCGATTAATTTTTTCTTCATGATATTCCTCCTTTTTGGATATTTTGCCGAAGCTTTTTTGTTTTTGTGAGTTTATATTAACATATATAACCAATTTTGTAAACATAATAATGTGTTATTTTGTCCGTTTTTTTGCTTTTCAGTAGTTTTATCCAATTATTTATCTCATATTTTGAACAAAAATCCTAGTTTTATTTTTATTTTCCCGTCATAATCACCAAATAAAACATTTTTCTTGTTCATATATACCAATATCGGTTGGTTATTTTTACTAATAATTCAGATATTGTCAATTAATTTTCAATCTTTTTACAATAAAAAATAACAGATAGCTATACAGATATCTGTTATTTTGGACTGCATGTTGTTTTATGCCCGTTTTTGTTGTTTTTGATTGTAGACAATTTCTTTTACAAATTATTCTGAACTCATCACACCCAGGACACTACTGGGTCAGTTATGCCACGCAAGTCTTCTGCTTGCCGGATGCCATTCTCCTGTCATCCAGTCTACATCATTGGTAATCCAGTCCATGATTCCAAGTTGCCTGGTTTCCCATTCCACTGTAGCTTTTCGTTCATCATGCCGTCCTTTACCTGCATTGCAAATGCGCGTCTTTCCATTTATTACACCCTCCATACATTTATTTCTTTATAACGATCCATCTCTTAAAATTAATCGATCGTCACATTATTTTCATTTTATACCCCAATGTTTTTTCCGTTATCTTCTACTGTTCAGGCTTCTACTCTTGTATTCTGTTCTCTTTCTTTTCTGGCTTTCTCTCTTTGTTTTGTCAGATCGTAATAGTCATCTGTAAGTATCCCATGTTTTCTCATTGCATCAAATACTTTCTGCTGAGCAACCGTCATTTTCATTCCTATGGAATTATTATAATCAGTCAGAACACAGCCCGTTTTCTCAATCAGCCAGAATAACGGAGAATCATTTTCAGGAATCATTTTCCATATTTCATCTTCCGTCCATGGAAGCAGCGCCATCATGCCATGAAGATGGCCCTTTGGAATTCTTATGTAATCGCCATCTGGTAAAATCAGTCCATCCGAAAAGTTTTCATCTTCAACTTTCATCTTCTCCAGCAGTTCTTCCGTTATTTTCATAGTCTTTTCTACCTCACCCTTGTATTTTCACCTGCTCCTATTATACGTGCGCCTCCGGTATTGTGCAAGCGTTACATTACTGTTCACTCCGTTCTCAGTAACGTAGCCAAAATTTCTTCAAAATTTAGTTTGATTAATCCAGCAAAAAGTTGTAAACTATACTTGCACACACAAGTTAACATTTTTTGTTAATTAAGACTATTCGAGGTTTCCTCAGAATGTCTCAATTATACACACACATTTTTCCAAAAAGAGCAGCTTCACCATCCGGTGAGCTGCTCTTTGATTTCATTAATCTTTATTTATTTTTTCTTCTTAAGGAAATAGATCAGTAATATTACAATCAGAATAATGCCAATACCACTGATCCAGATTACAGGATTCTTCATTCCTGAATCTGACTTCACATTCTTTCCAGATGTTTTCTCTGTCTGTTCTTCACTGGCTTTCTTTTCATCTGTTGAATCAGGTTTCTCTGTTTCTACAGTTTCCGGTGTCGGGGTAGCTTCTTCTGTCGGAGTTGCCTCTGGTGTTGGTGTCGCTTCTTCCGTCGGAGTTGCCTCCGGTGTCGGGGTTGCCTTTTCTGTTGGTGTTGCTTCTGGTGTAGGCGTTGCCTTCGGTGTCGGGGTTGCTTCCGGTGTCGGGGTTACTGCCTCTGTTGGCGTCGGTGTAACCTCATCAGCTGCCGCTGGAACATTTCCTGATGTACCTGTCGCATCCGGAAGATTCTCAGCTGCCGGAGCATTCTCAGTTGTGTAGTCTGTATCGCGGTCAAGATTAATCCAACCCTGATCAACACCCTGTGTATCTGCTTTTCCCCAGTTTGTTCCATCTTCGCCCTGGACATACTGAGAAATATGTACGGTTGTCTCATCCGCAATACCATTTGAACCTGAAACTTCATCAAATTTCTCTCCAGGTCCGTTATAAACCGGTACGTTTACACCATTTCCCTGAATTTTTACTTCGAAATCAACATCTTTACCGCCAAAAGTATTATATTCCTTATCTATTGCTTCATCTCTGGTAGCCGGATTCAAATCTCCCATTGGAACATATCCATTCATTCCATGGTATTGGGTATACGCCCATTCATTATTATCTGTCCCGCTTTTTTCACCAAGCACATGAATCGCTGTGCCATTTGGAATCTGTTTGTCATTTAATTTCACGCTCTGTGGAGCTGCCTCATCATAAATATCCACGCCACCCTGCGCGCTCTGCACGATCATGTAATAATCTGTCACATAATCCGGATTCTGGCTTTTCCCATCATCAGCGTAAACAGATACCGCTGTCAGGATAAAACATAAAGCTGTCGCTATTATTGCCCCTAACTTTCTCTTCATAATCATTTTCCTTCATCATTTATTATTTTCTTTTTACAGCAGATGAGCTCTTATATTTGCTGTAAGTGTTTCCATAAGGTTCTTTTACATATGCTTTTACCGCATAATAGTATGATACACCTTTTTGGGCTTTTTTGTCCAGATATGATGAGAAATTTTTATCAGAAATTTTCCTGATCAGTTGATAAGATCCACCTTTTTTCTTTCTATAAATGTAATATCCGTCACATTTCTTCTGTGTACTCCAACGAATGCGGATTCCGTTCGTTTCTGATTTCACAGAAGAAACCTTCTGTAATGCCGGTGCCGCCTTAATCACAGGGCCTGTTGTATACTTACTTAAATAATTTTTCCCATTTGCCTGATAGTATGCCCGTACAGTATATCGATACGATGCATTCGCCGTAACCTTACTGTCTTTATATTGAAGTACTGAATTCTTAACTGTTGCAATTCTTGACCATGAGCCACCTGTTGCAGGTTTTCTGTAAACATAATATCCTGACGCCTGAGGAACTTCTTTCCATGAGACAAGATTATATCCTGAATTATATGCCTTCACCTGAAATACCGGTGTATCCGGTACCCAGGATTGACTTAACGTTCTTGTATGTGCCTTAATTCTTGCCGACCAGTTTTTAGTCTTTCCATCTGACCATTTCGCTGTAGCCGCTGCGCTTTTATGAAATGTCTGATTATTCTCTATCCCTGCCGTGGAAGAAAACCAGTTACTGCCTCCCGAAGTCCTATAGCTGGCATTTGCTTCCACTCCGAAGCTGATATAGCTGATTCCAGCATTTGTAATCACCACCGAATAACGGCTTCCCTGTTTCAAAACCACTTCCGGCACTGTAATCGTCTGCACTCCGGCGATCGGCTGTTCAAATTCATAAGGTGTCGCATATGCAGCTGTACCGCTTTCCGGATCAGAAGGATCTGTGATATCTGTGTATATCTGAATCTTATAAGAAGCATTATCATTCATGGTAACTACATTAACTTCGCCCAACGCCTCTTCTTTTCCATTACCAGCCTTTGCCTCGTAAACAGCAGCCACTGATTGTCCCGGCTGTACTTTTATAGAAGAAATCGCTGAAGATCCATCATAAAAATAATTATTTTTATATTTCTGATCTGCAATCGTCACTGCCTCTGCCGTTACCAGGTTGCTGATATTTGGATCCTGATAAGAAAGATAATAGTATCCATCATCACCTTTTTGATTTCCCCAGCTGTTTTTTATAATCCAGGCACCATCCTGTGTCACATTAGAACTGGACAGGAAATTGTTTTTGGAATAATTATCATCCCATCCCACTACTGTTACAATGTGATTGATTATTTTTCCCGAAGTTCTGTTTACAGGGTAACAATACGCCGCTGTATCTGCATTGACATAATTTTCCGACATATACAGCATGATAGATACTGCATGATCATTCATCAACATTTCTTTCATGCGCTCCTCGCTATATTCAGAAAACGATGCATTTTTCAGATATGCAGCCGCATGGTACGCTTTATCTTCGGATATTGCCTCAGTCAGATCCTGTTTATGTGAGGAGTCTGTAGGAAACGGCACATCTGTCTCTGTAGTCATACCTGACCATGTGCTGAGAAAAACTGCCGCCAGGTAATCATTGCCACCTATATTATGGTAATTTCCCAATACAGAATTTATATCATTGGCAGTATTTCCTAACGGATCATTCTGCCTGTTGGAAAAGAAATATGACAGATGCTCCTCTGACAAGTCATACGTCCCCTTGTTCTGTGCCAGCAAAGAGGACTCCATGATTGCTGCCATTCCAAATGCCCAGCACGTTCCAAATGGATGCTGATCTTTTACAGAAGTAACCAGTCCCTTTTGTCTGGAATCATAATAAGATGGAAAGGCTGCGGCCCTGCTTCCATAGGCAGCATAAACAGATGTCAGATCACTTTCCACCTCTGGTCCCGGATCTAGTAATGTCAGATTTTTAAACGGTTCTAATTGCTCTTCTTTCTCCTCTTCTGTTAACGGTCGTCCTTTGATATATCGGATTCCCTCTGTATTCTCCTGCAACGTCTCCCCATCCTGGAAATCCTGTTCTGTATCGTCAGACGAAAATACTTCTGTATCTGATTCCGTATCTGATTCCGTATTTGTCTCAAAATCATTTGTCTGAGAATCCTGAAATTCTTCTATATCCTCTGCTTCCGTTTCCTGATATATACCAGTTCCAAACATCTCCTGACCTTTTACAGGTATCGAACCGCAAATCATGGCAGATGTCAAAAAAGCCGATAGCACACGTATAGCAGTAGTTCTTTTTTTCATATGTCTGATAATTCCTCCATGTTTAAAGATAATAGCATTGTATCATTTTTAATTTCATTTTTCAATATAGAATCCTGCTTTGTAAAATTTCCTGTTACACCAAAACCGCCAGATAGCAACTTCATGCTTTCCGGCGGTTCTATGTAGCAAATATATCTTCCAACCTTGTATCTTTACAATCTATTTTTCTTCTGTTAATAACAGTAAAAGAACTCCTCCTCTTATCCTCTATACAAATCATGCATAAAATTCCAAAAAATTTTTCCTCGGCAATGGAACTCTTGCTTCAAGGAGGAAACATATAGAAAATAGAAATGTCCGGTTCTGCCAGTCAGAAAAAATACCGGCAGGAAAAGATGTCAAATGCCTGTGCCGCATTCTCTTTTGTTCAGGTGAAAAGTGTGCGAACGGTGCATGAGTGTATGTAAAATAATTTACACAAAAATCCGTTCAAGTTTTTGATATTTAAGAAGATATTAGCTGCCGGTTGTTCCAACAACTGTATTATTTCATTTCAGATCTTCTCTTTTGTTGTATTTATTCTAACAAACTTAATTGTATATTACAATAAAAATCGTTCCCGTTTATCTGGGCTAATCTGACACATTCCCGCTTTTCACACAAATTTATTTTATTCCTCGAGGTATTTTGGTCTCTGTCTGCTCATTTTCTCTTATTTTCTTCATCAGCGTCGACAGTTCCTGATATTTTCCCGTAATATAACCATAACTTTTTCTTTTATGTGGAAGCATACAATTTGTGCAATCCTTTATCCCATTCTCTGTATATCGAAAATTCCCTCCGCATTTATCTCCCAGCGCATATAGTGGACAATAACAGAACAGACAATTAAAATCATCCGGATCTGCATTCTTATGGCATGGAAAATACTCGCATTTTTTATGGCTGAAATAAGAATACTCTTTTCCCTCCCAATAAGGTTTCTCCATTTCTTTTTCCTTCTTTCTCATACATAATATAAAAAAATACTCTAATGAATCATCAATCACTCTTCGCATAACAAAGTATCAAAAATTCATTACAGCATTTCTTAAATTACGTAATTATAAGAGGGAGCGATGCTACCCCGGGGTAGAAAAAAATCCGTTCATGAGTGCGCGGAGGGAACGAATAAATCCGAAGTAGTATCGCCTGCCATTTAATCATGTATAATTCATAAAGAACAGGCGCATTCCATAAAAAATGTCTGCCTTCAAATAAAAGCAGACAACACTCCGAAGCTGCGGATTCAACGGAGTTGGTTGTTACACTTTACACGGAAGTTTAACCTCGCCATACCAAGCAGGTTTCCTGGCTCCAGGCTCATCGCTCCTCTCTCCTTCTCATGCTATGGCACAATGGACATTCTGAGATTTGCTCCTCTGTTACAGTGACCGGATCGCTCAGGTTTCTCACCTGATTCCCTCTTTCTGTACTGTTTCTTAAACAGTATCAGCACTTAATATGTTCTGTATGGAATTATACTGACTGTATAGTAACATTTTGTAATGAGAATGTCAACTATTTATCAATATAATTTTATATTTCTTCGGTTATCCTTATTCTAATGACGAATTACTTCCATCCTACTCTGGCAACTTATGAAGTAAATAATATTTAATTCTCTGGCAAGGGTTCCCATTCATTTAAACCCAGGCTCTGTCTGTATTTCGCTTCTTCCAGACTAATCTGCGGAAGGTCTTCCTCCAGATATTCCTTCAGCTCATCGATTCCTTCTCCGGTAACATTATTTACCAGAAAAATACGTTCACATCCTGCATTAATCATCCACTGTCGTACCATCGGTACATTTGCATATGGAGAATCTATCTTTGTTATAATCCCAATCAGTGGTCTGAGAATAAACGAATTACTTCCATATCCAAAAAGGCTGAAAGGCTCATCTGCCGACTGCACCATAGCGATCACATCTGCCTCAAATGAAAAGCATGCAAGCCCGACACTGAAATGTTTAGATTCCGCATACTCACCTGGAGAATCAATCGTATCATCGTTCGTATTTGTATACTGTGTTTTTATGTAATGAAGTTTTTCTCCTTTCAAAGCCTGCGTAAGCGAAGTTTTCCCAGCCTCGCTTCTGCCCATCAAAAATATCTTCTTCATATTTTGTATTCTTTCCTTTCAGCTCTCCCAATATAGGCTATGCTAGCTTCTGTGAATCGCACAGGTTTTAAACTTTAATACCTCTTTAAAAAATCTCACGACTTCTTCTACTGCCGTCTGAACCTCTGTCAGCCCTCCGGTAAGAATCAGTGAACCACTGAAACGATCCATAAAGCCAATCTCTACATTCGCACTTTTTACTGCCACATCAGCCGCTACAACTACTGCTTCCCAGGGTGTAAAGCGAATCATTCCTATCGCCTCCCCTGTATGGTCCTCTCCTTCATGGACTCCTATATGAAGTCCCAGATTCTGATAGATACAACTCTGAGATGGATTGATCACATGTGCCAGACATACTTCCTTGCCAGGAACTCTCACTCTGGTCATGCGAAGTTTCTTTCCTTTCAGCTTCTCATAGTCCTCATGATAAAGCTTCTCCAATAATTCTTTTGTCGTCATCCCTGCCATCAAAGCACTTCCTATCTCTTGGTAATGTCACAGACTACATAGCCTAATGTATCTCTGAAATAATCCACAACCTCTGTCATTGCTGACATTACATCAGAAATCTCTCCTGTAATAATCAGCGTACCTGTAAAACGGTCTGCAAATCCCAGATAAACATTTCCACTCTTGACTGCAATATCTGATGCGATCACAGCAGATTCTGGCGGTGTCATATTCATGATTCCAATCGCAGAAGAACGGTAATCTACCTGCGGATTCAATCCCAGCTTCTGATATATGATCGGAGCAGGACCACCCATTACATGTGCAAAGGTAATTTCCTTACCTGCAACCGTTTCCTGTACAATTCTTATATGTTCTACATGGTCATTTGCCATCTGTCTTTCCTCGCTTTCACTCTCTTCTATCTATTGAGATATCTGGCATTACTGTTCACACACTCCTATCCCACAATCAAACGCGCAGTAACCTTCAATCAGATATTCTCATTTTATTTTGCTGCACTTTGCTATATCAGCCATTTTCCATGCCCGTCAGACATCCCACAGCTTATCTGAGTTTATCTGAAATCTAGCTGAATTTATCTAACAGTTACTTAAACTGTACTATCCAAATAATTTTATGTCAAGGTAAAATCCATTTAATAATTGGTAAAATCTTACGCAGAAAACGAAAAGGAGCACTGACCCCTTTTATCAGTACTCCCTTTCACCCCTATTTGTATTTAATTATTTATACTTATTTAATTACCCCGATGTATTATCAGATCAATATACTCTCTGTCATTACACCAGTCTTCTTACAGAAACAATTGTTCTGTATGCTGCATTATCACTGATCTTGATACCATCTACGGAGTTGGATGCATGAACGATACGTCCATTACCCATGTAAATTGCAACATGTCCACCGTAGCAGATCAGATCTCCCGGCTGTGCATCTGCATAAGAAACTTCTGTACCTGCGTTCTGCTGTTCATAAGAAGTTCTCGGAAGGCTTACACCAAAGTTTGCATATACACTCTGAACAAATCCTGAACAGTCAGCTCCACCTGTAAGGCTTGTGCCGCCCCATACATATGGATTACCAACAAACTGTGTAGCATAATCTACAACAGAAGATCCTGATCCGGAATAGGAAGAAGAACTGTCTGAGCCAGATGACTGTTCACTCTCGTAATCATCTGCGGATACTGTATTATCAGAATCAATTACATTGCCATACTCATCGTACTCTACATCATCAGAAGATGTACCACTGTCAACAACATCCCCGTTCTCGTCGTACTCTACATCTTCTTCTGAATCGGACTCTTCACTCTCATCATCTGAGTTCTCTATTACATTTCCGTCTTCGTCATATTCCACATTATCTTCTGATTCAGATTCCTGCTCCTGTTCAGCGGCTTCTGCAGCAGCTGCTTCCTCTGCGGCCTGTCTTGCAGCTTCTTCCTCAGCCTGACGTCTTGCCTCTTCTTCTGCTGCAATTCTCTCAGCTTCCAGTCTCTGGATTTCAGCTGTCTGTTCTGCTAACAGGTTTGCATATTCTGTAGCCTGCTGCTGTGCATAGGCAATTTCATTTTCATAATCTGCTGATTCAGCTTTCTTCGCATCGATCTGACACTGGAGATTATAAGACTGTTCTTCATAAGAAGCCTTCATCTCCTCCAGCTCTGCCTTATCAGATTCATACTGTGTCTTAAGATTATTTACTTCATTGATCGTATTTACATATTTATCAAGGTTCTTTCTGTCCTGTTCATACATCTGCTGTGTGTTCTCAGCACGTGTAAGAAGCTCGCTGAGATCATCTGAATTAAGCATCATCTGGAACCATGCTGTATCTCCGCCCTGTTCATATAAGCACTGGATACGTTTCTTCATACTCTCATACTGTTTATCTCTTGCCTTCTGAGCTTTCGCCAGATCCTGTTTTGTTCTGATAATATCTACTTCTTTATTATCGATATCTCCTTTAAGAGTATCGATAGAAACCATAACACTTACAAGATTGGAATCCAGTTCGGAAATCTCATTCTCAAGCTGTGATTTCGCATATGCCAGCTCATCCATTCTGGAATAAGTTGCATCAAGCTGCTGGCTTGTAAGCGCCTGCTCTTCTCTTAATTCATCCTCTCTTGAAGCGCTTACACTGACTACCTGTGTTGCTGTCATAAGCAGTGCTAATGTAAGACATATAATTCTTTTCTTCATGAATTCTCACCCTCGTAACATTTTCTTTCTATCTCGTAATCCTTTTGTAATATCTAAGTTAATTCTTATACATATTAACATATCACATTTAGAAACGCAAGGGTTATTTACAACAAATTTTATATTTCTGTAACATTTGGTAATCTTTTTGTGATTCTTATTAGTTTTTCACACAATTCAAACATATTTCATTGTGCTTCTGTAATATGTCAATCGGATATTCGCAATCCGCTTTCGCTACTTGCTCATAACCAAATAACTGCTTCGCAGTTTATCAGAAGGGGCTTGTACCCCTTCTGATACAAGCAAGTCCCCACCCACTGCTTATTGCTCTTCGCAATTGAAGCAGGGGACTTACTTGATTTGGTTAAAAGCAAGTGACCAATCCTAATTTCATATTTGCAGCAAATAAAAAAGCAGCCTTCCTCATGAAAGCTGCTTTTTTATTTCATTTTTAGCTAAACAGATCTGCGAGAATCTGATCTGCTGTCATATTCAGATAACCATCCGGATCTGAAAGTGTACTTCTGTTCCATCTCAGATAATTACCCCTTCTGATGTAGTTGCCTGATGAAGTATGATAAGCATATTTCGTAAATCCAGGATATCTTGACATATATTTCTGTGCCAATGTAATTGCCTGGCTTGAATAATCACCTGACGGTGTTGGTGTACCTGCGATCTGAACACCTGCATTCGGTGTAGAGTGTACGATCACCGCACTCTTATCCTTACACTGTCCGAGAATGATCCATGTATGACCACTGTCATATCCAACATCACCAGGATATACCGTCCAGTCATCACTTGCCAGATTTGCCTGAGTGAGAACACTTCCCCAACCCATAGATTTATAATAAGAACCAACCTCGCCGGAAACAACTGTGTATCCGCTTCCGACACCGGATTTACTCTGCATTACCTGATATGCTGCCCAGCCTACAAATCCTGAACAGTCAAATCCTTTCGCGCGGTTCGCAGTGCTAAGGTCTCGATAGTTATTATAATCATAACTGCTGCTCTGGCTGTTATAGAAATCAGTCATTGTCTGGCTTGTTCCTTTTCTTGTGGAATCATTCCAGCCACCACCCCATACATACAGAGCCTGTCCAACCGGCTGTAATGCACCGGCAAGATAATTCTTGATTGTCTTTGATCCTGTAGGAGTTGTTGTATTATTTAATACACCGTCAGAAGTAAAGTGATATTTTGTACCATCAATAGTCACATCACCTGTGGCCATTACACCGGTTTCTTTATCAAAATAATATTTGTTTCCGCTGATAGTCGTCCAACCTACAGCCATCTTACCGCTGCCTGTACTAAAATAATATTTCTTTCCGTCAAGTGTCTGGAATCCTTTTGCCATAATTCCATCTTCTGTTTCGAAATATCTGTACTCATTATTTGAATTCTTAGTCCATCCGGTAAGCATATAACATGCACTGGTAAAATATCTCGTGTTATTTTTACTGTCTGTAAGGAATGTTTTGCAGGCAGCTACACCACTGTTGCTATAAAAATAATATTTCCTGCCATTCAGCGTCAGCCATTTTGTCTGCATGAATCCTGTAGATGGATCAAAATATCTCTTCTGATCCTTTGAATCAGTAAGCCAGCCAGTCAACATAACTCCAGCATTCTTGCTGAAATACCTCTTTCTCCCTTTACTGTCAGTTGCCCAGCCTTTTACCTGAACGCCTGTCGTTGCATTAAAGTAATACTTCTTACCATTGAGTTCAAGCCAGCCTTTCTGCTTAGATCCGTCTTCGTTTATGTAGTATGATTTCCCGTTAATAGTTACAAAACCGGTTTTCGTTTCAGCATGTACATTCGCCGCAGTAAAATACATTGAAATTCCTGTGACAAAAAACAGCAGAAACAGAAGTACCCCCCAGATTTTAAGTTTCCTGTTTACGTTTTGCATACATACCTTCCTTTTCTTCTTTTCATTATCAGAGCGTGTCTGAAAAGTACAGTCTGCAGTATCGCATGGATACTCTCTATATCTCTTATACCTCTCAGATACGCTCTGAATTTCAACAAAGTTTTTTACAATGTTGTTACGTTTCTATGACTATATTATATTACACTTTCAATATTCAGTCAACAGACAAGTAAAATTATGTTAAACATTCACCAATTTTTCACATTTCAATCCACAAAAAAGAGACAAAGTCCACAAAAACCCTGTCTCTTTTTTCTGTTTTTAGTAATACAGCCAATTGTACAGTATTATTATCTATCGTCCTGTATCAATCAGCGATTCTCTGATTATTCAGTTAATCTGATTGCAAATTACGTTACTGTTTCCCCTGTTCTCAGTAACGCATCCAAATTACAGTAAGTGTTTTCTTAATTCAGCTCCGTCAGCAGCACACAGATAAGCCGGCGCTACATCGAATACTGTCTTCGCACCAGTCTGTCCTTCTTTATTCATGCGATATGCAGCTCTTGCATATGCAACAAGTACAGAAGATGTAAATTCCGGATTGGAATCCAGTTTCAGGCTGTATTCGATTACATGGTTATTCTCATCATTCCAGCCTGTTTTTCCGGAACGGATCACGAATCCACCATGTGGAATGCCGCTATGGTCACGTTTCAGTTCCTCTTCACTGATAAAATGTACAGTTGTGTCATAGTCTGCGAAATAGTTCGGCATAATCTTGATGTCATTCTCGATCTGTGCAAGGTCTGCGCCTTCTTCTGCAACTACGAAGCATTCTCTTGTATGTTTCTGTCTGGTTGTAAGATCTGGATTCTCTCCGTTCCTTACAGCTTCCAGTGCTGCTTCTACAGGGATTGTATACTGTTTTGCATCTTTTACACCTTTGATACGACGTACAGCATCTGAATGTCCCTGGCTTACACCTTTGCCCCAGAATGTATAGTCTTTACCGTTAGTAAGGATTGCATTTGCATAGAGACGGTTCAGTGAGAACATTCCCGGATCCCAGCCTACAGAGATAATTCCGACATGTCCGCTTTCTTTTGCAGCAGCATCTACCGCATCAAAATGCTCCGGAATTCTTGCATGTGTGTCAAAGCTGTCAATTACATTGAACATCTTTGCATATTCCGGTGTCTGTTTCGGAAGGTCTGTTGCACTTCCTCCACAGATGATCAGTACATCGATCTTGTCTTTCATTTTCTCAGCATCATTTACAGAATATACTGTAGCAGTCTCTGTAAGGATCTTAACTGTTTTCGGATCACGACGTGTAAATACTGCCACCAGCTCTGTATCTGGATTATGTTTAATTGCACACTCTACACCACGGCCAAGATTACCGTAGCCTAAAATACCAATACGAATACTCATTATTGATTTCCTCCTGTATTCTTTATTATGATATCAGAGTCAAAAGGTCAGAAAGTCGTTCGTGCCTGTACAATAAGACTTTTGAACTTCAATTCGATATCAAGTCACTTTAATATAGTAATATTTTCACTTTTAGTTGTCAATTACTAACTGAATTTTTTTAACAGCAAAACACGCCGCCACCCGGACAGCATAAGCTGCATGCCAGATTTGCCAGGCAAAGTTTCATACAATAGTCATCGCCGCCTGTCGGCATGCCTCCAAAAGGATTCTGCATTTCCTGGTACCAGGTTCCACCGCCTTCCATCTGCTGTTGCAGCATCCGGTATTGTGCATTATCCGGCTCTAAACGAACTGCTTCTTTAATATCATTCAGAGCATTTACATTATTTCCAAGTCCCATATTTGCCATAGCAGAAAGATAATACCACTGTCCATTCTTCTGCTGAAGTGACTGCAGTACATTCATAGCTTCACGGTAGTGTCCACTCTGAATATAATTGGCTGCTGCCTGTCTGCGGATGCTCTCCTCATCCTGATAGCCGGAATCTGTCTGACCGGAAAAGCCTCCGAAGCCTCCATAATTATAGCCCCCGTAATTTCCGTAGCCAGTTCCCTGCTCTCTTTCTTTCATGATCTGTTCATAAGCCTGCTGAACCTGTTTGAATTTTTCCTCAGCCTGCTCTTTATTTGGATTGTCTATATTGGCATCGGGATGATATTTTCTGCTCAGCTTACGGTATGCTTTCTTTACCTCATCATCGGATGCATCCCTGGATATCCCAAGTATACTGTACGGATCAATCATTCTTTTTCTCCCCTGATTCTTTTCTCTGTTTGTGAACCGCCTCAAAGCGCACCCACACTCCAGAGTAGAGAATATTTCTCAAAATATCGGTATATTTTATAATAGGAAGTTTCTCGAACTCCCTGCAAGTCTGTGACATCATCATGATCAGAATCTGCCGTACCTGCTCTTCAAACCCTTCCATTATATATTGTTCTGAAAAAGGATTGTAATTTTTATTTTTTATATCCTCCTCCACATCATCATATGCATCCAGAAGATAGATGAATTTTCCGAGAAAAAATCCCATTCTCCGCAGCGAATTCTCCCACACATCCTGTTTCCATGCAAAAATTTCTTCCATGATCCTGCCAAAGCAGCCTGACATCTTGTCAATATCCTGTTCGCCGGCTTTTTCCATTTCAGAAAGCTCTTTTAGAAGTTCCTGTATCCGGCGTGATTTCTCCGGATATTTCTTATCCAGCTTCCGGACTTTTCCCTGTAGAACTTTTGAATACCCAAGGGCCATCGCTTTCTTCTCATCTTCCCAGTCATCCCGGCATTTATGATAGGTAAGAAGTACATTCATATCTGCCGCATATCCGGTCACTGCATTTCTTCTGACCGGCTGTTTTCGTACCGGATGAATGATGCATCTGGTTGTTCCTTTCCGGGTTGGCGGCTCATAAAGAGCACTCAGCAAAATTACAACAAACGTCATATCATAAGTCAGAGAAATCTGTCCGGATATTCCATATCTGTCTTTCAATTCTCTGCACAGACCGCAGTAAAAGGAACGGTAAAGGTCGAAATCCTTAAACTTTATTTCCGGCTTATTCATTACTACATATCCAAACATAATTCCTCCATTATATTTAGCACTCTATTTGATTATTCAAAGTTTTCTCCCGCTTATGCTTCGCCGGGGTTCTACTGATTCGCTGTACTAGCGTCTTTTTACAAATTTTGCGTGGCACTTCGGGCATTCAATTTCTACTTTCTGTCCTTTTCCTCTCGGAATACGGATTTTCTGTCCACAGCCCGGGCAGGTATAGATATGATGTGTCTTTCTCTGTTCCATCATATTCTTCTCTCTGGCAAACTGGCTGCGGACTTTCTGCGTATAACCCAGATATTTCTGATTTTCCGCATAACGGGCAGAGACATTTCTGGAAAAAATTCTGAAATATGTATAGATAATAAGAATAAATCCCAATGTATCTAAAATGCCGCCTGCTACATTTCTTCTGAGAAAAGATCCTATCACGATAACAAAAAGTGCCACTCCAAGAGTAAATCTTGCGAACTGGTCTACTCCATAACGTCCCTGCATAAATTTATTTAATTTATCTTTCATAGATTACCTCTTTTATTCCCTCACGAGAACTTTCACGATTTCTGCGATATACATGGTATGATAATCTTTCTGAGGATACCATTTGCCGTCATTTTCCGGTGCGTCAAAGCACTCCGGTTTAATCTCATCATGATACATTTTCTTGCAGACCATGATCATATCTGCTTCCTCGATTCCTGCTGTTCCATCTGTGAAATATGGAGTCAGACCTGCGTCTTTAATCTTATCCACACCTTTTCCGGAAACCCTGCCACAATAATTTAATGCTTTTCGATACTCTTCTCCCAGCACGGAAATCGTAAATGTATCTTCTCTGTCTACGAATTCTTTTGTATATCTCTGTGGACGGATGTATACAGTTACTGCATTCTTTCCCCACATAACACCCATTGCGCCCCAGCTGGCTGTCATGGTGTTGCATTTTTCTTCATTTCCAGCTGTGATCAGCAGCCATTCTTTTCCAATCTTAGTAAATGGATTCATAGTCAGTTCTTCTGCTTTTACTTCTTTAAAACTCATAATAATGTCCTCTCTTTCTATTACCTGTCATTGCAAACCTGGAAAATATAAAATTTTAAATAGTAAGACTCATCTGCTGCCCAGAGAATCGGGTGATCTGGTGCCTGGGTTCTGTATTCTACCTGGCGCAGTCTCTTATGTACATTCTTTGCTGCCTGTCCGATTGTTCTGGTGAATAACTCGTAATCCATAAAATGAGAGCAGGAACAGGTTGCCAGAAATCCTCCGTCTTTGACCAGTTTCATAGCACGCAGATTGATTTCTCTATATCCTTTTACTGCATTCTTGATTGAGTTTCTTGACTTGGTAAATGCCGGAGGATCCAAAATCACAACGTCAAATTTCTCACCTTTCTGTTCCAGTTCAGGAAGAAGCTCAAATACATCCTCGCAGATAAATTTCACTTTGTCAGATAAGCCGTTTAATGTGGCATTGGCTGTCGCCTGATCTACCGCAAGCTGAGATGCATCCACACCGGTTACACTGTCAGCACCTGCGATTCCCGCATTCAGAGCAAAGGAGCCTGTATGTGTGAAGCAGTCCAGGACTTTCGCACCCTTACATAATTTCTGAATTGCAAGTCTGTTATATTTTTGATCAAGGAAGAAGCCTGTTTTCTGTCCGTCTTTGACATCTACTTCGTATTTTACGCCGTTTTCTTCAATCTGTACAAGTGTCGGGAATTCCGGTCCGATGAAGCCTTTCACCAGTTCCATGCCTTCCTGTTTACGGACCTTTACATCACTTCTCTCATAAACACCACGGATCGTAATTCCATCTTCCGCAAGAACTTTCTTAATAAGCTCCACGATCGTCTCTTTGAAACGGTCGATTCCAAGCGCCAGTGACTGGACAACAAGCACATCAGAAAACTTATCCACAACAAGTCCCGGAAGAAAATCTGCCTCTGCAAAAATCAGACGACAGCTGCTTATATCTACCACTTTTTTACGATATTCCCATGCATCACGTACGCGCTTCTCCAGAAGTTCTTCATTGATTTCAACATTCTCATCTCTGGTCATCAGACGTACTGTAATCTTGGAGTTCGTATTAATAAATCCTCTTCCCATCGGATATCCGTCAAAATCATGGACAAGAACTATGTCTCCGTTCTCAAAACTTCCCATGATTGAATCTATTTCATTATCAAAAATCCACATTCCGCCGGATTTCAGAAGTCGTCCCTCACCTTTTTTCATGGTTACAACTGCTATACCCATTTATCTTCCTCCTCGTTATGTTTTCATCACATTTCATGATATCAAATTCAAAAAGCTGTTCAAGCTCATGCGCCAAAGTTTTTGAACCTGATATCCCTTTGTTGACACTGCTATATATACAGTAAATTTTCTATTTCTAATCACCCATTCTATCACATTCATTTTATTTTTTCCACATATAACGGAAAGCAGCCAGCGAAATCACAAAAATTTCACTGGCTGTTTTCTGTTTGTTTCTTTTATTTTTAGTGTTTTTTCAGATTTTTTTTGCATTTTTCAGAAGTATACATCTTGGAAGTCCACCATAGCAGAGTGCAATCTTCTTTACTTCATATCCATGGTTCTCCATGTTATGTCTGCTGAACTGATTATCAGGATGTATCGTACACATCAGATAATAGTATTCTTCCAAATTCAGGAAATTCTCTGCTGCATCGAGCATCCGTCCCTGCAGCCCATTGCCTCTGTATGCATTTCCTACAACTGCTGAATCCATGACTGCTACATGTGAAAGCTGTTCTTCATCAAAATCGAGATAAGTCCCCAGATTATCTTCCTTATTTTCAGGATATTTAATAAGAAAGAATCCTGCTATCTCTTCTTCTGAAGATTCTGCTACAACTACAAAACCATGCTCTTTCAGATGCGCACGGATATAATCTTCATTATCAGCTACAAACCAGTCCGGATGTTCTTTATCGCCCTGTGCTTCATTCATAACTTTCATAATTCCGACAACATCTGCTTCGTCTGCTTTCCGTATCAGAAACGTCCCCTGCATAGCACTATCCTTGTTCTGGTTCTGCTTATATTCCTGGCCTTTTCGATTATTCTGCATAATCTTCGCTGTTCTCTGTGTCTGCGGTTTCAGTTGTCTCTGCCTCATCTGTATTATAGGTTTCGCTGCTCTCACCGTAGAGTTTCTCGAAGAATTTCATTGTCTCATTATATAAAGTCTGTCTGTCTTCATCAGAAAGTTCGCTAAGCTCCGGGCTTGCCTGTGTATCTGCGCTTAATCCAAAGATCTCTTTCATGGATTTATCTACCATATTGAGTTCTGTGCTCATGTAAATTTCAGTTCCATCTGCCTGATAGGAATCTGTTCCCTCAGTAAGAATCTGCAGGTATGCTTTCTCTACATCTTTGGAAAGTGTTGCACCATTTTCAGCATCAAGAACTACAGATGCGGTTGCTGTCTCATCTTCCATAGCTGTTGTAAGAGCAGCTGTATCGCCCTCGTATTCTCCTTTACAGAAATTCTCAGCTTTATTAAATAATGTCAGCTGATCCTCTGTTAATGAGGAAGTGTCAAGTTCATCTGTTGTAGTTCCATTCTCAACACCCTCTGTTTGATCCGCTTCTTCATCTATATTGCCAAGTGTGCTGTCATCTGTTGTCTCGTCACCAGCTGTTTCCTCCGGCATATCTGTAGAATTCATTTCATCATCCTGATCACTGCTGTTATCCTCAACCAGACCAGACTCCTGTTCCAGTGATGGGTTCTCTGTAGAACTCTCTACGATATTTCCTCCCAGAGCACTGTTATCAACGCTGTTGAGAATATCGTCGCCATCTGCTGTATCACC
The DNA here is from genome assembly GCF_003471165.1 of Ruminococcus sp. AM22-13. Taxonomy (GTDB): domain Bacteria; phylum Bacillota; class Clostridia; order Lachnospirales; family Lachnospiraceae; genus Blautia_A. The sequence goes on from NZ_QRIL01000002.1 coordinate 66,396, forward strand.
TGCATTAACAGTGTCGTCTTCTTCGTCAGCAATGTCACCGAGTTCACCACTGTCACCGGATGTATTCTGGTCTACCTGTTCCAGAGTTGCTTTTACATCATCATAATTATAATCCTGCTGTGCAATCTGCTTCAGAAGCTCTACGATCTTATTGATCTGGTCAGAATCCAGATTTACATTGTTCTGCTGTGCAACATTTACTACGATATTGTAAATCTCATCTGCATTCTGAACGTTATCCTTGATAACCTGCATCTTGGAATTGTTCATAACAGTTGTTGCATCATTCTTACCGACTTCATCTGCAAGATTTCCTGTTACTACCATTTCCTCTGTTGCAAGTTCTTTCTTCGTGCTGTCAAGCTGTTCGCCTGTAGCTGTCTCATATGCCATCTGGATACCGGTCAGCGCACCTGTACCGGATACTTCGAACGGGCAGGCTGCAACTACTTCACAGTTCTTTACTCCTGATGTGGAAAGTGAAGTAGCAATCATGTTACAGGTTACCCAGTTAAGGTTGGCTGTTCTTACTTTGATTCCGCCGGACTGGGTTGGTTTTACGTATGCGCAGCTTACTGTTCTGGTTCCGATCTGTTCGATTGGTACATAGGCACTTAAGTGATCTCTTTCATCCTGGTTTGTGACGGTAAGGATCTGTACCTGACTGCTGTCTACGTTAAAGTATTTCATCATTGTATTCTTCTGGTCCTGGGAAAGATCTGCTCCCAGTGTTACCACTTTCATGGAATCTGCCATTGTCGGTACTGCTGTTCCTGAAAGTACCAGGCATGCGCTGCATAAAAGTGCGGCTGCGGATTTTGCTTTTTTCATAATAGAAACCTCCCTGATATGTGTTCAATTTTTGATTGAATTTTGTGTTCTTATTGATATTGGTATTATAGCACGTTTGGTTGGGGATTTGTAATTTTTATTGTTCTTTTCTAAATAATTCCAAGTCCCTCCAGCAGGATTTTCACTCCAATAAGAATGAGTATGATTCCACCGCATAGTTCTGCTTTGGATTTGTATTTCATTCCAAAGAGGCTTCCAATCTTGACGCCTGCGGCTGAACAGACGAAGGTTACTATTCCAATGAAGGAAACAGCAGGGACGATTGCTACTTTGAGAAATGCGAATGTTACGCCTACTGCAAGTGCATCAATACTGGTTGCGACTGCAAGTAAAAACATGGATTTGACATCCATATCTGCATTGACGTGTTCTTCTTCTCTGGATTCTTTGATCATGCTGATTCCGATAAATAACAGAAGTACAAATGCTACCCAATGGCTGTAGCGGGTTACTTTGTCTGCGAAGAATCGTCCTCCGGAGTATCCAATAAGAGGCATTAATGCCTGAAATCCGCCGAACCATGCACCTGCGATGCACATATGTTTTGCTTTGATTTTGCCAAGGGAAAGTCCTTTACAGATGGATACCGCAAATGCATCCATGGACAGCCCGATTGCCAGTATAAACAGTTCAAAAATATTCATGTCTTTTTCTCTCCTTTATCTGTGTAAAATATTTTTATAGAATTGCTGCCGCGGCACAGGAAAGAATCCTGCAAGCAGGATTCTTCGCCTGCGGCGGGTCGCTTCAGCGACATAATTCCTTTCCGCTGCAGTGCGATACTGCCCGGAGGGCTTTTTTATGTCACTGGAACATTACGGAGTAATTTTCTGTGACATAAAAAAAGAGACACACAGACAGTTGTTCTAACTGTCCATGAGTCTCATCGTTTACTGTAATACCGGGTGCGCATTGCACCATTATGTCGATAGTACTACATATCCTTTAGAATATGCCGATTACTCCCTCGCGGAGAATGTCCATATTCTATCATATTGATTATTGTTTATCAAGTAGTCTTTTACAATTTCCATCCGGCAGCTTTTCTGCAAAGTTACTGTTCACTCCGTTCTCAGTAACACGCTTCGCGATGCACAGAATTTATGCTATTCGCATAAATTCGCGCGGTATGTCTCGGGATTTTGGCATTCTCATGCCAAAACACCTCGCGGGATAGTGTCGTGTGAACAGTAACTCTGCAAATTCATCACAGTGAGCCAGTTTTGCCGCTGCGATTACTTCTTCATCCGTTGCATTCTGTTTACCGATTCTGATATTTTCCATAATGGAGTTATTAAACAGCGTGACATCCTGAAATACGATTGAATAGATAGACATCAGGGTTTTCGGATCTATTTTTGAGATGTCCATACCACCGACTTTGATCTGTCCTCTGGTGATATCCCAGAAGCGGGATGCTAGTCTGGATACCCTGTATCTGTTCCTGTTCTTCCTGATTTTAATCACCTGACTTATATATTTTACTCCAGACTTCTTTCAGGCGTTCCAGCGAATATCCGGCATTGGCAGGACTGGTTGACGGGAGTTTATCTGCCTTGATTCCATTTACCGGAAAAATGTATTTCTGATATAGTTCATATGCTTTCCCACCATTCGTATAAATCACCTGAATGTCGGCAGTCTTTAAAATTTCAGAAAGGTCGTTCGGTATCACATTACGAATACTGGCATCGGAAGAGCCTTCGATCTCGCAGCTTTGGATCACATCCCACACTGCAATGTGGTGTGTAAGAAGTATCTTTTTCTTCTCCTCGATTGTCTGTGGTACTTCACAGCCAAGAATACCTGCAAGTACCTTCCAGAATCGGTTCTGTTTATGTCCGTAGAAAAACTTCTGTTCTCGGGACTTCACCGATGGAAAGCTGCCAAGTATCAGAATTCTTGAATTTTCATCGTATACGGGTGCGATTGTGTGTTCTATTTTCATGGTGTTTTGTCCTTCCTTTTATTTATTTTAATCTCATTTACGAATATTATCAAACATTTTCTCATCATTTGTCATTCATTTTATATTCTCACCCCCACCAATTTTCCATAGTTGTTCTTCAAAGCAACCCTCCAACAGGAACATCTTTGAACAGATATGTTCGTGGCAAGGCAAAAGAAAAAGACCAACAGCAGCACTTCAAATTACTACCATTGGTCTTAATGCCCTTAATTTCCAGACATTTCTGCCTTTGCCTATTTTACCCTCGACATCAAAACTACCGTCTCGACATGCGGAATCGTTTTTCACCGCTTTAACAGTACGCGAACCCGCATGGTTACTGGGTTTTTACCCCCCCTGACATGTTGCTAACATCCGCAATCATAAGGTTAAGACATGGCGTACAGACCGTTTGACTTTGTAAACGTGTGGCGGGTATGCCGATATTTTGTAACACTTTTATAATGCAAAATCATTATAAATACTGCTACCGAATTTGGTAATATATCAGTCCGCAGATTTGTTTTGGGCAGTTTTGCGAATGGCATTAACACCCTTTCAACGTCCCCTTTTATTGAAACCGATATTTTCCTTTTCCATGTCCAGTTACCGGCACAATCACTTCACTATCAACCAACAGTTTTATTAACTTGGAAGCGCCTGATGGCTTTAATCCGGTAATATCTTCTACAATCGTTCTTCCAAAGTAATCTTCTTTTCCATGTTTTGAGAATATTTCTACTGTATGATTTATTGTTTTTTCTGAAATCGTATCTGAGAAAGAAAGTAATTTATTTCGAATGTCCACTTTTGTGTTTTCAATGTCCACTTCTTCACTCTCAATATCCACTTTTGTGTTTTCAATGTCCACTTCTTCAAACACTCCACTAATATGCATCGAACGATTATGAAGTTCATTCTTCTCATCCAACAACAAATTTCTTAAAAACATTTCCAAATACTCAGTTGTCTCATGAACACCATTTTTTAAATCGTTATAATTAGCTCTAACAAGCGCATTCCTAAAATACCATGCGTTCTCCGCAAAAATATCATTGGTTACGTCAAATCCTAGCGTTCTAAGATACTTAATAAAAAATACTGCTGTAGTTCGTGTGTTTCCCTCATGCAATACCACATTGGGACTCACAAAGAAATCTATAATTGATTTCCACTTTTTGAGTACGTTCTTTGCCGGTTCCCTCTGCTTGATACACATATATACTGTCAATCAGTTCAACCAGCATAGAACGGTTTAACTCTGTTACGTTTTCATACTTGCGTATGGTTTCTAAAAATTGGTTTGTATTTTTCGTCTTGTAGTCCTCGGCTTCGATTTTCTCTTTTAATGCCTTACGCCTTTCTTCAAGTTCTCTCTGCTCATTTTCATAAGTTACAGACATTTTCTCAAAACGTCCATCAGAAATCTTTCCTGCTACATTCTGCTCAAACAGCTTCATTATGATACTGTCAATTTCAGCAATACGCTTTTCTGCCAGTTCCAATTCCTGTTTAAACTGCTTGATTTTCTTACCGCCGCCGGATTCACTCAACACCCTCATTTCTTCAATGAACTGGTCGCCTAATGTTTCCATATTCTTGATATGCTTTTGAATGTCGTCCATGACAATCTTCACTAATGCGTCATAGGAAATTGCATGAGTTGTGCAGAGGTTGCTGTTTCTGGCATATGTCCTGCAACGAAATCTCGGCTCTCTCCCGTTTGGATTGGAGAACGCCATATTGCGTCCACAGTCCGGGCATTTTACAAGCCCCACAAACATATTTGGTCGTCCAGTCTTATTTGGTCTTTTCTTTACACTGATGAATTTCTGTACCAGTTCAAAGGTTTCTTCATCAATGATAGCTTCATGGGTGTTTTTTACAACAATCCAATCTTCCTTAGGAACCGCTACCAGTTTTCTGTTCTTGAATGATTTTGTCTGTGTCTTGTGCGATACCATATGACCGAGATACACTTGATTTTCCAAAATCATCTTAACATTTTTTCCAACCCAGTCGGTAGGGAATCGGAACCCTGTGCTTGTTTCCAGCGTGCCATTCTTCATTGCTCTGTAGGCTCTCGGAATCAAAATCTTTTCTTCACACAATGTTCTTGCTATCTGATGAACACTGTTTCCCTGTTTCGACATTTCAAAAATACGCTTGACGATAGGCGCTGTTTCCGGGTCTATCAGTAGTTTACGCTTATTGTTCGGGTCAACCCTATAACCATACGGAGCGAATGAACCGCAGAACCCGCCACTTAAAGCAGTTGTTTTCTTGACGCTTCGGATTTTCTTTGAGGTATCACGTGCATAATACTCATTCATAATAGATTTGAATGGCATCATCTCGTTATCCTCATATCTTGTGTCAACATCATCATTCAGTGCGATAAAGAGAATGTCATTGTTCGGGAAGATTTCTTCCACGTAATACATGAACATGGCATTGTTGCGACCGAACCTTGACATATCCTTTACCATGATTCCACTAGGCTGTGTATCTTCCATAGCGTCCTCAATCATGCGGTTTAAATCCGGTCTGTTGAATGTTGTGCCGGAATAGCCATCATCTACATACTCGTCAATGATTTCAAATCCTTTTTCCTTTGAATAATATCGGAGCATTTGCAACTGGTTTGTGATACTGTTGCTTTCTTTATCAGCGTCACCATCATCTTTGGATAAACGTGCATATAATCTAACTCTTAATCTTGCTTGCTGTTTCGTCATTTTTACTCCTTTCCAACAGCAAACAAACAACTTATATCCTGTTAATATTATACCACGCTACTTAATTATTTTCAGCCGCTTATTACACTGTTCTCAATTTAATATCCATTGTTTTCCTGCTCGATTTCCTTTTGAATCAGCCTTTTAATCAAATGCTGCAAATCCACTGTACCGGAGAACACTGACGTTACATAAAAGGTCGTATTTCCTATTTTTATTGTATTGGACTGTACTGTTTTTCCTATAATCCCACCTCATTTCTTCCAACAAAAAAACACCATTTCTGGTGTCTTTCTGCTAATCTACACTGATTACTTTGCGTTCATACTTCTTTTCCTGCAAATCAATCTCCGCATAAACCATGTATTTGTCATTAAGTTCCGTCTGTCCAGTCTGAATACAGGTTGTCTGATGAATCTGGTTTATCCACTTTCCTTTCTCTGTGTCAGGACTTTCATGTATATGTCCGTGCAGAGAAAGAAGTGGCTGTTTTTCTTTCAGAAATTCGTAAATATCAACAGAGCCTATATCCAAATCTTGATAGCGCAACTGTCCTAATCTCAATCCCGCAGGCGGCATGTGCATAACGTAAACCGCTTTTTGTCTATCGTCCGGCAATGGAAGTTTCTTCAGCACATCACACATATGCGGTAATTCTGTTCTGGAATATTCCAGCCAGTTGTAAATCCTGTCATAATCAACAGCATTAGAGATTCCGGCTACAGGACTTAACTGACGCTGCGGAATATAATGTGTTTCTGTAACAACCCTGTCTTTACAACCGAACGGATGGTCTAAAATATAGTTCATGCCGATAAATTCATATCCATTGACAGAAAATTTCCTACCAGCTATATTGCTGACATTTTCAAATCTGTCGCAAAGATTGTCAAACATTTCATCTGCTGCCAGTAAATCATCATTTCCAAGCATGGCAAGGTATGTGATGGCGTACAATTTCCGCTGGCTCGCTGCATATCAAACGTATCTGATTGCTTTATTCAGTTGTCAAAGAACACCCGACTGTATTTGTCAGTCTGTGAAAATCCATTATCTGAAATAATAGACTTTCATAGATTGACAAGCGGAGCATACAGGTCTTTCAATGCGGCTACCTCCCAAAGCCGCTAAACCAATATGCTGTTTTTTGATGGAAAAAGAAAAAGGCGGCTTATCAAACCGCCATTGAAGTAATGATATTTTTTGACACGCAAAAATGATACTGTTAATAACGGTTTTTTTATTTACCGCTAGGCAGTACCTTTTTTGGTTTTATACGCATAATAGGAATTCACAAACCATATTATACGTTTTTCTATACCTGTTAGAAAATCAACAGGAACAGTAAAATATAGTGAGGTGATTACATATGCGTAAAAAAGAAGATAAATATGATTTTAGAGCTTTTGGTCTTGCAATCAAAGAAGCTCGTAAAAAGCAAAAATTAACTCGTGAGCAAGTGGGAGCAATGATTGAGATTGACCCACGCTATTTAACAAATATCGAAAACAAAGGGCAACACCCAAGTTTACAGGTGTTCTATGACCTTGTATCATTACTTAATGTTTCCGTTGATGAATTTTTCCTGCCTGCGTCTAATCTGGAAAAAAGCACCAGAAGACGACAGTTGGAAAAACGACTTGATAACTTGTCCGATAAGGATTTGGTTATCATGGAAAGCGTTGCTGACGGAATCATCAAATCAAAGGAAGTGGAGGACAAGTAATCCTCCACCTTGCATATTCAATAAAATAAGCCGATAACCCAAGAAATTCTTAACTCATTCTCGGTATTATCGGCTCTGCGTCTTTGCGTCTGGCTCTTTTACAATGGTTTCTTTTAAATTGTTTACGTTGATTAAGCTTTCTTTTTTGCATTTTGGACAGAATAGAGGAAAATTTATTAATTCCGTATCTTTTCGTACTTTCAATCTAGTTTTATTACTACAGATTGGACATAATAACCATTCTATTTTTTCCTTTGTTTGATTCATAAATATCATTAACAGAGTTTGTTGTTTCCTTTCTGAAAATTCAGTTTTATGAAAAATGCCATGATTTCATATGTCTGTAAGTGATAAAATCAAAAATAATTTTCAAAGTAATCAAAAACAAAAAGACTACCATTAAATTCTGAATAAATGAACTCATCAAAAATGATTTTTCTGAACTTAGTAATTCCAGAGTTTTTTGAGCATTTAAATTGTTAATAGGAAAGAAATATAATAGCTTATTTAATATTCCTTTTCTGAATATCTGCAAAAGTAGTTGTGGTAGTAAAAACATACCCAATGAAACAGAAAGTGAAGTTATAGGTGATTTTGCAAAGGAAGAAATCAATAATGTAAAACTAGAAACAAATACAATTCCTATACTTTGCAAAAGCACAACAATTAAGTATGTTTGCAAATGATTCCATTCAACAGGAAACTGAAATAACCCCATTGACAAATTTGTCTGAATACTTGAATTCCACCCGCTAGTATCATACATGAGCGAAAAAATGCCTGCGTTCAGAAGATGAAATAAAATCAATGTACATAGAGGAATCACCGTTCCTACAATAATCTTCGCAAAAATCATTTTATTTCTGCCTAATTTGGTAATCAATAAAATTTGATTCACATTCTTTGAAGTATCATTGGAAAATATTGTAGAGCAAATTAAAATAGTCAAAACACATATGAGCAGGTTTATATTTCCAATTACTGAAAAGAAATCTGTCCACGGAACATAATTACCTATTTGTAAAGGCTTTTCAAATTCTGTGAATCCTAAATCACGAATCGAATGAACTGATACATCATCTAGCAATAGTCTTTCTCCGGATTTTACTTTTTGAATCATTTCTGTGTAAATATTTTCGCTGTCATCGTCAAAAAAATTGTCGCCCATTTGCCAGTAGAATAAATAAAAAGGTTTATCGGTAACTCCTTTCTCTTCATTTTCCTGAAACTGATTCATAGAATCAGATAATATCATTTGTACTTTTTTGTCTGTAAAGTCCCCCGCATATTTTTGACTGATGATAGTATCTATATTTTTAGGAAATCCTTTGTTGACATTATTTCTTTCACTCATTTTGAATTGTGAATAGTTATATCCAACAAAGAAAATACCTAGAAGAACAATAAAACTTATTACTAAACTTCCTATGACAATTTTATTTTTAAGGACTTTTTCAAATTCAAACTTTATAATTTTCATCAGTTTTCTCCCTCCTCACGAAAATAGTATAAATATAAATCTTCTAATGATGGCTCAACTTTTTTTGCATTTAAAGCTGGTTGGTTTGTTGAAACAATGCGGAGAACCGCTCCATTTTCCGTATATTTCCGATTACTCACAATAAATTTATCCTCAAAAAGATTTATTTGATCCATGTTTACGAAACATTCCCACACATGATTTTGAATTTCTTTTAGGAGTATATCTGTTGTACCTTTATTCAAAATCATTCCCTTCTTCAGTACAATAATTTCATCCGCAATATATTCCACATCAGCTACAATGTGTGTAGATAATATAACGATTTTATTGTTAGCAAAAGAACTGATTAATTTTCTGAATTTAACTCTTTCTTTTGGGTCTAGTCCAACGGTAGGCTCATCCAATATCAGAATTTGAGGATTATTGAGCATTGCTTGTGCAATTCCAAGTCTTTGTTTCATTCCTCCAGAATATTTTCTTATTTTTATGTCTTTCATTTCCTCCAAACCAACTTGCTTAAGTAATTCTAAAGAACGTTTTTTTGCCACAGTATTATTCAGACCCTTTAGAGCCGCAATGTATAACATAAATCTCATACCCGTAAAATCCGGATAATAACTAAAATCTTGAGGTAAAAATCCTAAATTTGTTCTATATGCTTCCGCTTGCTGATTTACATTTTTGCCATTGAATTTTATGCTTCCATGAGTAGGCTCCATAAGTCTGCAAATAATTCTAAATAAAGTTGTCTTTCCCGCACCATTTGCTCCTAATAAGCCATAAATGCCCGGTTTCAATGTTAAAGAAATATCATTCAACACTAATACCCTCTCATATTTTTTTGTTATATTTTGTAAAGTAAGCTCCATTTTATGCAACCTCCAATCTAATTGTTCGTGCCTGTGAATAAATAATGTGCCCTAGAATGATAGTTGTGAGCAAATAGGTTACGGCCCAATAAACTATTTTTTGCTCATAAACATTAAAAATATTTGTAACAAGAATAAATGCAACTCCGATTGAACCAGAAGCAAACCATAAAACATAATTGTACATTTTGTTTCGCCACATAGTAAGAATCGAAAACAAAATGATACAAATTAAGTTATAAGGAACAAGCAAGTATAATAATATGTTTAATAGCGATATAGAAAGTGTGGGTTGTACTATAATAGACATCAAAAATACAAGTATCATATCTATTAATCCCATAATCAATAACTTGACTATTGTATGTTGACGTAACTCATACTTCAATGTTTGCTCCAATTCCCACATTCCTGTTGTAAAGCTTTTAAATAATTCATCAATAAAGAAAAGTATGGATACAATCAAAATAAACGTAAGGATTTGCATAATTTCATTTATTGAATGAAGAGAGGAAAGGTTTGATGTAATAAAAATAGCACATATCAATATAATAAATTGTGCTATCCAGCTACGTACGGAAATAAAACGTAGCGTAGATAGAAATAAATTAAAGTATGAATGTTGCTTTATCTGATTAGTAATAATTTGTTCTTTGCCTAGAGAAATAATATGTTCACGTGTTTGTCCATCAATATCTATAGGATAGTTTTTAATTTTTTTAATGATATCCTCATTCATTTTAAAAACTCCTTTCTGTCCAGTAATTTACTCAATTTTTTTAATCCTTGTTGAATACGTGATTGAGCTGTAGGAACACTTACCCCCGTAGTTTTCGCAATATCTTTAACTTTAAAATCATGATAGTACTTTAAAATGATTGCTTCACGTTGCATATCTGGAAGTGTATCTAAAGCTTTCTGGATAATAATACTATTTTCATTTTCTATTATGTTATCAATCATTGACTTTTCTACATCAATAGAGAAAACCGAATCATTCAATTCTGTTTGATTCAAAGATTTTTTGGTACAATAATTGTTACAGGTATTTACAGCTATTGTGAATAGATAGTTGTAAAACTTACCCGAATAACGAAAGGTATTAATTGATGTAACAAGTTTTAAAAAAATATCTTGTGTCAAATCGGCTGCCACACTTCGATTACCATAGCATCTTCGAACACAATAGCAATAAATTTGATTATAATATTTATTAACCAATACTTCCCATGCATCTGTATCCCCTTTCTTTATTTTCTCTATCAGTAAATAATCATTAATTTCCTTCACCTTCTTTATAAATAGGATATCCTTCACTTTAAATAAACAAGCTTCTTTGAAAAAACATTTAAATATAGCAAAAATTTTTATAATTTATATTATATAGCGTTCGCTAATTTCTTGATAATAAATCATTCCGATTTACAATTTGTTAGTTGACTATGTTTACTATAACATAATAAAGTAGGAAATTGCCTACATAGCCTTGCTGACAATTTCCTATTCAAAATCTATTTTACAATCTTCCAGTTACTATCTTTTTCCAACGTCAAGTCAAACTGTGAAATCTGCGTTGCTTTCGTCCTCTGGTCGAGATATTTCACCGATATTGACGCTTTTATCTGTTCCCCATCTTGTATGAAGATGGGATTTACCAGCTCCGAGAACGCATAATCACAATTCACAGGTTTAAGAACATTCCCCGATACATAATAAGCAAGCTCCTTTTCTGTTGCGGTAGGGTAGAGCTTGAAGAATGTTTCCAAGAACTCTGTCACTTCCTCCGTCGTGGCAGCGTCCACCGTTCCATCTGATTCCTGCGCTTTTGGTTCATAGCTGGATTTTGTTGGTATGCTGCTGATGGTTGGATTCTGTATGATAACCAGATTCCCGTCACCATCTACATGAACCACCACCATATAAGCGGAAGTGTAGACGATAGAAGTTTCTCCCTCCGTTACCGTCTGATCTATCGAGTAGACAACGGTAAAGTCGGTTGTTCCAGCCTGTTTTATATCCCAAATCTTAACGTCTGTCACCGTAGAGCTTGTGGGTATATCCTGTCGTACCGTATCAACATTCAAATCCTGCAAGCTCTTTGTAAGATACTGGTTGATAGCTGTGGTTCTTTTTTCAATGGATTCCTGCGTATTACTCCAAGAATAGTAGGACTTCGCAAATGCTTTGACGAAATTCTCTATCTTGTTGGTATCAACGATACGTTGTTCAATGACTTCTTTCTCATGTACCGTGTGCATATCAATAGCGGTGAAGTTCTTATACACCCCAAAACTGACGCTTGCAATCAGCACCAGCCATAAGGCAATCACGGTTTTCTTGTGTGTGCCGACTTTCATCACAGGCACACGTTTCTCTTTCTTCGGTTTCGGTTCTTTCTCCTTTTTCTTAAATATCATAGTATCCAAGCTCCGACATACGCCCAAGAGCCACACGGAAATTGAACTGGTCACGGATTCCATCACCGAGATACTTTGCGTCTGGACGCTGACAGGCGAGAATGAGAAAATATCCTGCCTGTCGTCCGAGCATGACTATCTGTTTCAGCTTGTTAAGGACAGCAGCATTTTCCTTTGTGGTGAGCATTTCCATGAACACCACATATTCATCAAAGATAAGGAAGTGGGGCGATAGTCCTAAATAGGCATAGTTTTCACCTGTCCTGTAATTCTCCATGAGTTTCATTGCTTCACTTCTTGCCATCATACCGTCATAGAACCTGTCAATACAGGCGGTTATATCGTCTTTCTTGTACCAGACTTCCGACATGACAACGGACAAATCCGCAAGGTCGGCGTTCTTTGGGTCTAAAATATACATGACCGCATTGCTGCGGAGCAGAGCTTCAATGATAGTAAGGATAAAGTAGGTTTTACCACCACCAGTGCCGCCAGCAATTAGCATATGTGGGAGCTTGTCATACTCCCACCAGACATTTTTCATCAGACGCAAGCTGCCATGTTCAGCCTGTACCTCATTGATAGTGATTCTGTTCGCAATCGTATCATAGAGCAACACATATTCCACATAGCTGTCTTTCAGCTCTTTGGAAACCAGCTCACAGTACAAGCCTGTTTCCAGTTTCTTTTCCAAGTGTAAAAGCTGCTCTTGATATTTCCCCAATGTGATTTCTGTACGGATATATAAAAGTCCATGCTCCATACGGTAATACAGTTTTGGAAAATAGGTGATTTTCTCTTTTTTAGTAGTAGCTGGCAAGTCCTTGAAGAATCCGCTATCCTGTGTGGATTCCGATTCATACCAGCCATTTTCCAACAGCATACGAGCCAGCTTTTGACGGTGAAAGAGCTGCTTCACTCTGTCATACTGGAATCTGCGATAGAAAAGGGCAGCCAGCACACAGACCAGAGCCGCCACAACGATAGTCATTATCCTGTATGGCATGATTGTCAAATGGACGCTGCCATCTTGAAAAAGTGAGATTGCTTTCCAGTCCGTAGTGATGATTGACTTTAGGTTCAGCAGCATAACCACCGCAAAGAACAGCAGGAGCAGTGAACCAAAAGAGAAACGAAAAACCAGTGATTTGTCACTGGCTCTGATTCGATTCCCACGTTTATTGAATTGTGGCATATAAAATCCTCCTTTCCATGAAAAAAGCAGCTAATCTTTTACAGACTAACTGCTTATGGTATTGAATATGAAATTATAATATAAATCAAAAATATTTATTATGGTAACTGTATTCCTTTTGAAGCCAAGTACATCTTAATTGCATTATATAAAACAGGCACACCAGCAGTAATTCCAGCTACTGCAACATCTCCACCTTTATCTTTAACATAATCCCAAAGTGGATGACTTGAATCTATTGAAAATAAAATTACGACTTCTATCGCCCTTACCATCTTCTTCTGTTTTGAAGCTATATTGCATCGCAAAACGGTCATATGTTTCATCAAACACACCACCAAATCCTTCAATAATTTCCATAGGATTTTTCGCGTTTTTGTGTTCATCAAGATATGCTTGTTGTAACTTCGATGCAGTAGTAAGCTCTGCTGGAAAATCTCTAGTCTTCAAAGATGCATATACACGATGAAACAGACCTAAATAATCAATATGATTTTCTAAGCCTCTTGTTATAATCTGATTAAGTAACCTGTCTCTTGTTGCATCAAACTCATCTATAAAAATAATTGCATTTTTTGTAATATCATTATTGTAAAAGCTGTATGTAGGTTCAATTATCGTAGTATTCCCCAAGAAAAACTTGTCCATAGACATAAAAAATATCCGTTTCTCTCTCGTATATACTGCCGGATACAATTCTCCTATCCAATGATAATCAGGATTATTAGCAATATTCTTTAACTTTTCCTTTGGTGTCCTGAACTGCTTCAGTTCATTTTCTATTACTCAACGAAAAGCACCTTCCTGCTGCTTGCGAATTGCATCCTCTGCGCTCTTGCATAAAACATTTATAATGTCCCTACTGGTTCCTTTTAATTCACGCTTTTTATCTCTGTATTCATTTAATAATTTTACTGAACCATGTAAATCCTTAAATTCTTGTTTCATAGTGATTGCCGGCGGTATTTTTCTTGCACGATATAGCTCGTCCAATTTTTCTACAACCATATCCGCATTAGCTTCTATTCGCAAACAATATTTATCATAATCATCTGCTTTACCGCGCTTTGCAAAATGTTCACGCAACTCCTTATCCGGCAAATTTTTCTTAAGTGTTGTAACAAAGAAACTCTTCTTATCCTTGAATTCAGGCGCATCATAATTGTCGACCATAAAATCCAATACACAATATGTTTTCCCAAAACCGGTCGGCATATCCAGCAAGAACAATCCCGTATCCGTTGACTTGCAAAAATTTACAATCGCCTGTTTCATAGTATCCTCCAAGTTTTTCTTACTTTGTCATCTATTATTTATAGAATATCTGCATAATATTTCCCATTTTCCAACGAGAAGACCACTTCTCCAGGAACAAGTTTTTCTCCCATATTTACACATCCCACCACAGTCATCGCCCACTCTGAATATTCAAACGGAAGTTTATAACACACCGTCTCCCTACCATTTTCGATAGTAACCATAGGAGTACCTGTATTACCAAATCCAATCGATAAAACTTTGTACACATTCTTACCTTTTGTTATAGGCAATAGTGGATCTGCTACTGTTTCATCAATCTTAGGATCAACCACTTCTACGATTGCCTGGATAAGTGCTCGTGGAGTAAAGTACTGACCTGCTCCACTCTTTTTATCCTGACCATTCTTTTCAAGAATTCCCTCATAGATAGCACCCTTAAAATCTCCTTCCATCATATACCATTGCTCAGAAGATACCATTTCAATAACCTTTCTACTAGATAACCTCTCTGCATCTCAAGCATATTTTTGAAATATATCTTATTCCCATTAGCCATATACACTAAGGGAATAAGTTTCTCAAACCATAAACCATACCAGGCCTGTGGAGAAACAGCATAGTCCTCTGCCTGCGTCTTAACTTCATCACCTAGAGGATTATCTTCTCTTTTTGCCTCAACCACTGCAATAGCTTTTCCATCAATAAAGAGAAGGTAGTCACTTTCTGTGTTTCCTCCCATCAAAGCTTCCTTAACAGCAGATGTGCTATTCGGCAGATATTCATTTCGAGCCACTATATCCCAGCCGGCATTTCTTAATTGCTTATCAATCTTTACACGAGCTTTTTCTTCCGGTAACATAGGCATACGCTTCCTTTCTAATCCATTCTCTCATACCAGGTATCCCAAAATCAGGACTTGATATACTTTCCGGACTTAATTCTTTTATCCGCTGGTTTTACAGCATTCTTTGGAATGGCCCAAGTATTACCAAACTTCATAGCCCCTTCTATCATTCCTTCATTGCAGATTGTCTGCACTCTTCTAACTGATAGGTTCCACTTTTCTGCTGCTTCTTTAATAGTCATAAACTCCATATTTTCTTACCTCAATAAAGTTATAAAATACGACATTTTACCTTAATTTCTATTATAAGAGTCAAGACGCCGAAAATCAATCTAAACCTACATAACTTTCGGCGTACAACCAGTTACCTATTCGCAAACTCAAAATCAAAAAAATACCTTTTAGCAAGCAGATGTATTTTCTCGCTAAAAGGTACTTCACCCTTGTGCATATATTCAATTTATTTTTTCATGTACATTTTTCTTCTTTAAATTTCTATGATATGTTTCCTTAAAAATAGCCCTCAACCCCGCTTAAACTGGGCATTTCTTAGAGAGTAAACATACCGTCTCCACGTGGACAGTCTGGCAGAATTGATCCACACAGCAGGCCTTCTCAACCTTATATCCTGCCGCCAGAAATGCCGGTAAATCTCTTGCAAGACTTGTGGCTTTGCAGGAAATATAAACAATGTGATCCACTCCGTAAGAAAGAATCTTCGGCAATGCCTTTGGATGGATGCCGTCTCTTGGTGGATCGAGGATAATCACGTCTGGTTTATCCGTAAGGTCATCCAGAACTTTCAGGACATCTCCTGCTATAAATTTACAGTTACCAAGATTATTTAATGCCGCATTCTCTTTCGCAGCTTCTACCGCCTCTTCTACGATTTCCACACCAATCACCTCGTCTGCCACAGATGCTGCAAGCTGGGCGATCGTTCCGGTTCCACTGTAAAGGTCAAAAACCACTTTGTCTTTCGTGTCTCCGATATACTGACGGACTACTGAATACAGGACTTCCGCAGCCAGCGAATTGGGCTGGAAGAAGGAAAATGTACTGATCTTAAAACGCAGTCCCAACAGAGTTTCATAGAAGAAATCCTGTCCGTAAAGGATACGTGTCTCGTCACTCTGTACCACATCAGACAGAGAATCATTGATAATGTGCATGATCCCGACAATCTTGCCTTCCAGCGGAAGTGCAAGAAGTTCCTCTTTCAGCGATTCCAGATTATGTTCTTCCTGACTGGTCGTGATCACATGTACCAGAATCTCCCCTGTCGTTACGCCACGGCGCAGGAGTAAATGACGCAGATATCCGGTATGCTGCATTTTTTTATAATAAGAAACATTTCGTTTCAGGAAATATTCATGAACGCAAGTCAGGATTTTTGTCATATCTTCGTGCACCAGTTTGCAGTCATTTGCAGTAAGTACATCATAGGTGCTTCCTTTTTTGTGCAGTCCCAGTGTCAGTGGACCGTCCTTATATGCATCCCCAAAGGAAAACTCCATCTTGTTACGGTATGCAAATTCAATCGGACTTCCATGGATTCCTTCCCACTGGTACTCTGTACCGTTTAACGCCCCATCCAATAATTCCCGCACCTGTCGCTCTTTCATTTCAAGCTGATTTTCATAGGACATTGTCTGGTACATGCATCCACCACACTCTGGAAAAATGTTGCAGACCGGTTCTCTTGTCTCAAGCGAAGATTTCTCCAGCACTTCCAGAAGTCGTCCTTCCGCACGTCCGGAACGTTTCTTATTGATCATAAAGCGTACCCTCTGACCAGGCATACCATTCTTCACAGTTACTTTCTGGTCACCTACCATTACGATTCCCTTATTTGGAAAATCTACTTTCTCAATTACGCCCTCGTAAATTTCACCTTTCTTCATATATCCTCCTATGTTTACTCATATATCTCTATAAATCTGATAACATCTATAAGATTTATTTAAAATTTATTACTGTCCATTCCATGAACAATAGCAAACCTTCTTCTCTTAATTGCTTTCATAAAAATAGCCCCGGTATAAGCCGGAGCCATTCTCATTTTCATTCTCTCGCGATAATTATTCTTCTTCGTCTTCGAAATAATCATCGAAGTCGTCGTCAAAATCCTCTTCAAAATCCTCCAGATAATCTGGAGCAAAGAAGTGATATACAGCAAATGCGATACCTGCTACTGCTGCAACTGCGCCAATGATTGCCAGTACCCAGAGGACTGTATTTTTTTCTTTCTCTTCTTCTTTTTTGTTTAATGCTGCTAATAATTCTTCAATTTTAATATTCATAACCGCACCATCCTCTCAATAATCTGCCAGACGAGACGCTATCGTTAAAATAGAATAGCTGTTAACACTTTTGCCGTCTGCTGTTTAATGTGATTATTATACCACTTTCTATCTGATTTTACCATAAATATCTCAATTAAATTTGGGTTTCTGATATACTTTTAAGAATTGTTTCATTATAATGATATCAAATGCAAAAGATTTATCGTTTCTGAAAACGTAGTTAACAGTATCATTGTTATCGCGCAGGCACGAACAACTTTTCGACTTGATACCGTTATATAATATGTATAAAATACAGATTACGATAAAAAATACACTAAGAAAGGTACAAATCTCATGATAGAAACGCTCTTATTTGATCTTGATAATACCCTGCTTGATTTTAATCAAGCAGAACGTATCGCCGTTTCAAAAACACTGGAGAATTTTCAAATTACTCCTGCCCCTTCTATTTTAAAACGTTACAGCGAGTTAAATCTCGCCCAGTGGAAATTACTGGAACAAGGAAAGATTTCCAGAGAACAGGTAAAGCTTCGTAGATTCCAGCTTCTTTTCTCAGAGCAAAACATTGATGCCCCTGCCGAAGAAGCCGCCAAAATCTATGAATTCCTGCTCGCCCATGGTCATTATTTTATGGACGGTGCAGAAGAACTTCTGGAAACTCTTTATGGAAAATACCGCATGTATCTTGTAACAAACGGAACTCTCAGCGTCCAGAAAGGCCGCCTCAAAAGCGCCAATATCTCCCGATACTTCGAGGATATTTTCATTTCGGAAGAACTCGGTTATAACAAACCAAGCATTGAATACTTTGACTGCTGCTTCTCCAAAATACCAGATTTTCACAAAGAAACAGCTGTGATCATCGGAGACAGTCTGACATCCGATATTCAGGGCGGACTCAATGCCGAAATCCGCACGATCTGGTTCAACCCGAATCACAGTAAGGCTGATAAGATCATTCCGGATTATGAATTTGACAGTCTTCCTAAACTGCCACAACTTCTTTCAGAGATATAAACAACTTTTTTGCGTTTCAATTTACAAAGTTTATGAAGTCAAAAGAAGCATGTCGAAAGACAATATTATTTCTTTCACATGCTTCTTTTTTTAACTATATGTTCTGATGTTAGGGTCAAAAGGCATTTTGCCCCTAACTTGATATCTACGAATTGCTCCGCTGCAAAGCAGCTCCGTTTTCCTGTTGCAATAGAATTTTATCAATTTTCTTCTCAGTCTTTTGCAATTGCTCCCACTACAAAGTAGCAGATCACCGCCACGATCATCGCATTGATAGAAGCAATTCCACCAGGGATAAGGTTTCCTGCCAGTGCTCCGCAGATCACGCCGATAACAGAACCCCATTTCACTTCTTTCTTTGCTTCTTCACCTGATTCATAATCAGATTTATGCAGGAAGAAATCAAGGGAGATCAGCGCACCTACCGGCGGCAGGGCTGCGTTCAGGAAATTCAGCCAGCCTACGAAGTTATTGTAAAGCCAGATAGAAAGTACAGTACCAATGATACCTGCGATCACTACCATGGGCTTCTTGCGGACTTTTGTGATATTGGAAAGTCCAAGTCCGGAAGTGTAGAGCGCATTGTCATTTGTTGTCCAGATGTTTGCTCCCAGTGCAATCAGTGCCGGAACGGTCAGTCCCTGTGCAATCATAACATAGAAGATATCGTCTTTTCCTGTAAAAGCACCGCCTGTCGCACCAAATGCGAACATCAGGGCATTTCCAAGGAAGAATGCGATAACCGTTGTAACAATCGCAATCTTATTTGTCTTTGCATAACGGGTGAAGTTCGGTGTTGCAGTTCCGCCGCTGACAAAGGAACCGATAACAAGTCCGGCTCCGCCAGCGATAGTCAGCGTTCCCTGGCTCTTCGCAAATACAGCTGCAAGACCGCCGCCCTGACTGATTGCAAGACACATGGAATAAATTCCAAGCACTGCAATCAATGGTACAGAAATATAACTTACAATCTGTAATCCTTCAATTCCACGATACGCAGAAAGTGTCATACACGCACCCGCGATCACCACAAGTACGACCGGTGATACATGAAGCACCTCTGCTGCCGGAATAGCAAACATAGCAGCACCTACACCAAACCATCCGATCTGTGTAAAGCTGATCAATGCTGACGGCAGGTAAGAACCTTTTTTACCGAAAGAATGCTGGGCAAGTAGGTCCAGTGACATACCGGTGTGGCTTCCGATATAACCAAGCACCCCTGTATAAGCCCCCAGAACAATACTTCCAATCAGAACCGCCCATATAAATCCCTGCAGGTTCAATCCGATTCCCAGTTTTGCACCAACACTCATACTTGCTGAAAAGAACGTAAAGCCAAGCATGATGAAAAACATCGGCCAGAAACCTTTTCTGGCAGTTACAGGTACACGTTCAAGGGAATAATCCTTGTCTTCTACTACATCTTTTGTGTTTTTACTCATAATGTTTTCCTTTTCCTTACAATTTCTTCAACTTCGCAAATCCTGCAAACATTTTCTTAACACCGACCTTATCAAAATCAACAGTGACCTCGTAATCTCTACCGCCATCCACAATATCTTTGACAATTCCCACTCCAAATTTGATGTGGCGCACCGTATCTCCCACTTCATAATCCAGAGATGCCGCTTTCGTCACTTTAAATTCTCTCGGTTTGAAAGGCTTAGCTGCCATCGTCATTTTCATTTTCGCAAGGCTGCTGTCTGCTGCGATCATATCTGCAACAATTTTCTTCTTTTCCTGCGCTTCCTGTCCCAAATCAACAAGCTCGCGCGGAATTTCACGGACAAATCTGGAAACTTTATTGTACTGCACATCTCCGCGGATCATTCGCTGTCTCGCGGAAGTCAGTGTCAGATCTTCCATGGCTCTTGTAATTCCCACATAACAGAGGCGGCGTTCTTCCTCAAGGTCAGATTTATCATCCGACACAATTGACATATAAGACGGGAAAATTCCATCCTCCATTCCAACCAGAAATACTCTCGGAAATTCCAGACCCTTGGCGCTATGTAAGGTCATAAGAAGCACATAATCCTGATCCGGGTCAACACTGTCGATATCCGCAATCAGCGCAATCTCCTCCAGAAATCCTGACAGGGTTGCCGACTGTCCCTGCTCTTCCATAGCTTCCTGATAGGACTCTGTCTTAGAAATCAGCTCATCAATGTTCTCGATTCTTGCATCTGCTTCCTCCGTCCCTTCCGCTTCCAATTCTGTGACATATCCGGTAAGACGGATAACCTCCTCCAGAATTTCACGGACGGTATAAGATTCTGCCTTGCTCTTCAGCCCCTGAATAAAGGTTACAAAACCGTCAATCTTTGAAAGGCTTCTGCCAATAGACGGAACCTCTTCTGCCACACGCAGGGCATCATAAAAGCTGACACTCATCTGGTCTGCATAATCCTGAATCCTTCCCAGAGTCGTAGCCCCGATTCCTCGTTTCGGCACATTGATGATACGGCGCACTGCCAGATCATCCCTGGAATTATCGATTGTCTTTAAGTAGCACAAAAGATCTTTGATTTCCTTACGTGCATAGAAGTTTACGCCACCTACGATCTTATACGGGATATTCGCAAGCAGGCATTTCTCTTCAAAAAGTCGGGACTGGGCATTCGTTCTGTAAAGAACCGCACAATCCTTGTACTTCGCACCATTTTCTCTGTGTGCTCTGGAAATCTCACCTACCACATACTCTGCCTCTTCATAGCCATTCATAAACTGGCGGAAATGAATCAGATCACCTTCCGGATTCTCTGTCCAGAGTGTCTTCGATTTACGTGAGGCATTATTTGCAATCACTTCATTGGCCGCACTCAGGATATTCTTGGTAGAACGGTAATTCTGCTCCAGACGAATCACTTTTGCATCCGGGAAAACGTGCTCAAATCCAAGAATATTTCCAATGTTTGCCCCACGGAACTTATAGATAGACTGGTCATCGTCACCGACTACGCAGAGATTCTCATATTTGGAAGCCAGCAGACTTACAAATTTAAACTGTGCGGTATTGGTATCCTGATACTCATCCACCATGATGTATTTGAAACGTTCCTGATAATTCTCAAGAACATCTCCGCAATTCTGGAAAAGTTCTACGGTCTTTACGATCAGATCATCGAAATCCAGCGCATTATTTTTCCGCAGTGATGCCTGATATTCCCTATATACTGCTGCCACTTTCTTCTTATTAAAATCACTGCCTGCATTCAGTTCCATTTCATCCGGTGTGATCAGCTCATCTTTCGCATGGGAAATCTGTGCCAGAAGGGAACGTTCCTTATATATCTTGGTGTCGATATTCAGCTTTCTGCAGATTTCTTTCATCAGAGTCTTCTGATCTTCGGTGTCGTAAATGGCAAACCTGTTATCAAATCCAAGCCTGTCAATATGTCTGCGCAGGATACGCACGCAGGTAGAATGGAAGGTAGATACCCAGATACTCTCTGAGCCGAATCCCACGATCTTATCTACACGCTCTCTCATTTCACTGGCTGCTTTGTTTGTAAAAGTGATAGCCAGGATATTCCAGGGATTTACGCCCTTTTCATCTATCAGGTATGCAATGCGGTGGGTAAGCACCCTCGTCTTTCCCGAACCCGCTCCCGCCAGGATCAGCAGCGGTCCCTCTGTATGGTAGACCGCTTCCTGCTGCTGGGGATTTAATGTACTATAAATATCGCTCATATTTTCTCCTGTCTTCTTCCTGTACGGTACATTATTTTACAAACAACCATGCTGATCAACAAGTTGATTCCTGCAACAATCTTTCAGATTCAAAATATGTACCGGTTACCGTTTACATCTCTCGAAATATTTTTTGTGCCTGAACAGGCATATATCTTTATGATTATACACAAAAATCTGTTCGCCTACAACTGATTCCTGTAAATTCAAGCGGATATTCGCAATCCGCTTCGCTATGCAGCTCTACACTGAATAATAAATTTTATAATGAGTAAAAAAAACATTTACAAGTAGTATTTAAAACTATATAATAAGGAACAGAGGTGATAAAAGATGACAATCGATGATAAAGACATGATAAACAGCATTCTGGAAAGTGTATCCAGGATTGACTATATTAAACCGGAAGACATCCCAAATATTGATTTATATATGGATCAGGTGACAACCTTTATGGAAGAACAGCTCGTTTCTTCCAAACGTTACGCAGACGATAAGATTCTCACCAAGACTATGATCAACAATTATGCAAAGAATAAGCTACTTCCCCCGCCTGAGAAGAAACGTTATTCCAAAGAACATGTGCTGATGCTGATTTTTATTTACTATTTCAAGAATATTCTTTCCATCAATGATATCCAGACTCTGCTCACACCAATCACGCAGAAATATTTTAAATCCATGACTGAGAAAGATATGACTTATATTTATAATGAAGTTTTCAGCATGGAAAAGGAACAGATTGAATCCCTGAAAAAAGACCTGCTGCGCAAATACAAAACAGCACAGGATACTTTCGGGGACGCAGATGAAGAAGATCAGGCAAATTTGAAGAGATTTTCATTTATCTGCCTGTTAAGCTTTGATGTCTATGTAAAGAAAATGATGATTGAGCATATAATCGACGGGATGAATCCGGAACCGGAGCATAATTCCAAAAAGAAAAAATAATTGTCAGCCTATAATCAAACAAATACTAAACAGACCAAAAGGAGACCACATATTTTTCTGCGATCTCCTTTTATTTTTCCTTTATTTTATCAGCGAATTACATATAAAAAAGTTCCTTCATCCACACAAGCATTTCTCCATTTTCACGATTTCCCCAATAACAATATGGTACCAGTGTCAATTTAACATCTTCCAGTTCTACTTTTCTGTTCTGATACAATATTCCTTCATTCCAACCCTTCTCTGAAATTTTTTTGCCGGTTATATGGAGTACACTGCATCCCTCCAGAAGTTCGTCATCATATGTTTCTTCAATCTTCTGATCAGTATTAACCATAACAGAAGAAAGATTCTCCCCGTTATCCGCTTCTTCCACACAGTAAACCAGAGGTCCCTTTACTACTGCCACTTTTGCACTGTCAACTCTTACCTGTGGATTTGCATGAACAAATACTGGCTCTGCATCAAAACTTATTTCAAATGTTTCTTTATACATTTTTCCGGAAATTTTAATATATCCATGGTCTTCTGTCAGATTCTCTTCTTTACCGTTTCTCAAAATTTTGAAATTCTCTGCATATGCCGGAACCCTGAATGCGATCATCGCCTCTGTTTCTTGCACACCATCTACAGAAACTGTCATCTTGTTTTCCCATGGGAAATTTCCTTTTAACGTAATTTTGAACGGAACTCCATTAAGTGTAACTTCTGTTTCATTTGCAACATACAGATTTACGTAAATTTCATTTTCTTCTTGGAAATAGATGTATTGTCCAAGAGATGCCAATGTTCTGGTAATGTTTGGCGGGCAGCATGCAACACCAAACCATTTCTGCCTGACAGGTTTCACATGTTCGCGTGAAGTTCTCGGCATACAGCTTACCGGCCATACTTCCAGAGGATTTACATAAAAAAAGCTTTTTCCATCCATAGCTATGCCTGATAAAAGTGTATTATATAAAGCCCGTTCCACTACATCCATATAAGAAGCATCCTTCTCCATATCTGCCATTCTCTTTCCAAACATAGCAAGTGCAATCGTAGCACATGTCTCAGAATAATTGTTGTCATTTGGCAGATCATAATCTGTTGTAAATCGTTCCAAGAATCCAGAAGATCCAACACTTCCTGTAATATACATTCTTTTGTGCACCATATTATCCCACAAGTTTCGGCATGCCTGCTGTAATTCTTTATCCTGATATTCATATGCCAGGTCTGCCATTGCAGAATACATATAGTTTGCTCTTACAGCGTGTCCTTCTGCTGTCCTCTGTTTTCTTACCGGTTTATGTGCCTGCGCATACATGGTATCATAATTTACAAAATCCGGAAAAATACGCTTATGTCCCGGTCTCTTTTCCTCCTCCAGAAAATAATTTTTGCCAGTACCTCTCAGATCTATGAAATATTTTGCCAGATCCAGATATTTTTTCTCACGTGTTACACGGTAAAGCTTTACAAGTGCCAGTTCTATTTCCTGATGTCCCGGATATCCATGGATTTTTCCCTCTTCCGGTCCGAAAGTCTGGCAGACAAGATCTGCAAATTTTGATACAATTTCCAGGAATCTACGTTTTCCGGTTGCTTCATAGTATGCTACTGCTGCCTCGATCATATGCCCTGCTGTATAAAGCTCATGACCTTCCATAAGATTACTCCATCGTCCATCCGGTTCTTTGATCGTAAAATATGTATTTAAATATCCATCCGGCTGCTGTGCACGTCCGATCAGTTCAATCGTCTCATCAGCCAATTCTTCCAGCTTTTCATCTCTTTCATAATTTAACACAAAACCAACTGCTTCCAACCATTTTGCAACATCCGTATCCTGAAATACGGCGCCCTGAAATTCTCCCTCTTTTTCTCCTGCTGCAATTTTGAAATTTTCTATACAATGACTGGTTTCTACATCTTCCAGTTTATCATTCAGAATATCCCACTGATAAGGAATAATCACATCCTTTACCAGATGCACATATTTATTCCAAAAATTATCTGTAACATGAATCTGTTTAAGAGAAATACTTGAATTTGCTGCTTTTCCCATTTTTTCTTCTCCTTTATCATCCATTTGGATCAGCGGTGACACGGTTAAATGTTCTTTAAAAGGGTGTCGAAAATTATCCCTCGATAATTCTGCGACACCCTCCTGATCTTTAAACTTCTTTATTTCATCGGCAGTTTGTAACCATCTCTTGTAAACAATGGAATCTGCTCGATCGGTGCTGCCACATGTACTTTCTGTCCACCTTCAAAGGTTTCACCTGTCCATGCATTTGTCCAGGAGGCTCCACCAGGAAGATATACATCTGTCTCACGTGCATCTGCATCTGTGATCGGTTTTACCAGAACTTTTGGTCCAAACATATACTCTGTCTCTACATTCCAACTTTCTTTGTCTTCCGGGAAGTCATAGAACAGCGGACGCATAACAGGAGTTCCTTTTTCATGAGCCTCCTCCATCAATTCTGTAATATATGGAAGCATGCGCTCTCTTAATCTCAAATAATCTGACAGAATCTCACAAACCTGATCTGTGTAACTCCATACCTCATTTGGTGCTCCTGATACACATGTAGCTCCACCAGTTGTACCATACTGAGGCTGAAGCGGCCAGCGATATCCGTGAAGTCTCATAACCGGACAGAAGCATCCATATTCAAACCAACGGATCAGAAGTTCATGGAATTCCGGATCATTTATATTTGCTCCGAAAAATCCGCCGATATCTGTTGTCCACCACGGAATACCTGCAATTCCCATATTAAGACCTGCTGCAACCTGATTTTTCATACTCGGGAAGGAAGATTTGATGTCTCCGGACCAGACCAGTGCACCATATTTCTGTGAACCGGCCCATGCGCAGCGGAGAAGATTGATAATGTTCTCCTGTCCTTCTGCTTTCATTCCATCAAAAAATGTCTTTGCATACATAACAGGATAAATATTTCCAACCTGAATATCCGGTCCGAGATGATAACGATAATTCTCGAAATCATAAACTGTATATTCCGGTTCTGCTTCATCCAACCAGAATACTTTTACACCTTTATCATAATAATTCTTCTTTGCTTTTTCCCATACATATTCACGTGCTTCCGGATTAGTTGCATCGTAATGAAGTGTATTTCCCTGAAAATCCATGGATATCGGATATCCGGAATCTACGCGGATCAGAAGACCTTTACTCTTCATTTCATTGAAGTTCTCGCTTCTGTAATCTACTGTCGGCCAGATGGAAACCATCAGTTCAATTCCCATATCTTTCAGTTCTTTGATCATTGCATCCGGATCCGGCCAGTATGTCGGGTCAAATTTCCATTCGCCCTGCATTGGCCAGTGAAAGAAGTCAACAACTATTACAGAAATCGGGAGGTTACGGCGTTTATATTCTCTTGCTACTTCAAGAAGTTCTTCCTGTGTCTGATAACGAAGTTTGCACTGCCAGAATCCCATTGCATATTCAGGCATCATCGGAACTTTGCCTGTTGCATTTGCATAAGCTTCTTCGATTTCGGCCGGTGTGTCACCTGCTGTGATCCAATAATCCAGTTTCTTGGAAGAAAATGCTTCCCATGTTGTAATATTTTTGCCAAAATTTACACGTCCTACAGCCGGATTATTCCACAAGAATCCATATCCAAGACTAGAAAGCATGAACGGAACACTTGCCTGTGAATTTCTGTGTGCCAGTTCAAGATCAGCTCCCTTTACATCAAGGTATGGCTGCTGATACTGGCCCATACCATATATTTTCTCCTCCGGTGTGGAAACAAAACGCATTGTCAGTCTGTAATCCCCACCTGTGATAGGCTTAAATTCTCTGGCTTCTACTTCAAGAGAACTGCAGGTATTTCCGAACATATCTTTTCTGTTGCGGACATACTCATCCAGTAAAAGTTCTCCTTTCTGATTATAAAATGCAATTTTACCGATCAGATTAATCTCTGCACGGATCTTACCATTACGGATCGTTGCTCCGTCTTCGCGAACTTCGATTTCCGGTGTGATTTCCTTCTCTGGTTTGATCAATGCCCAGTCTGCCGGATCCATCTCTGCGGTTTTCCATGCACGTACACGAAGGCTGTCAGCACCCCACGGCTCAATTCTTACCCGTTCAGCCTCATAACGGTAGCACAGCGCATTTCCTTTTTGCTCAAAATACCCATATACGTCTCTTACTTCTTCCTGATTTGCCATTTCTGCCTTCTCCTTTTCATTCTTAATGGAGTTTCAGCGAATTGGAACTGCAGTTTTATCTGTTTTGTTCTAATCCGCTGAACTTGTTTATAATATAAATAATAGCTTTATTTTATCAGTCTTTTACCGCACCTGCGACAAGACCGCCTACAATATATTTCTGTAAGAAAATAAACATCAGAATTACCGGAAGTACCAGTATTGCACCATAAGCCATGATACAGTTCCATCTTGTACCATATGCACTCTGGAATTTATAAATATTCGCTGTCAAAGGTCTCATTGTCTCTGCAACATTAAATGTCATTGAATATACCAGATCATTCCAGCCGTTCAGGAATGAAATAACCATGATAGTAATAATTCCTGTTTTTACTGCCGGAAGCATAACCATAAGAAATGCTTTTACCGATCCGCATCCATCCAGTCTTGCGGCCTCATCCAATGATACCGGAATACTTCTGAAATAAGGTCTCAATGTTACGATTACAAACGGTATAGAACTGGCTGCAATCGCAACCGGAGCTGTCAGATGATTTCCAAGAAAGCCCAATTTACTGAAAATCAGATACATTGGGGTCAATGTCAGGGATGGAGGAAGCATCTGTGAAATCAGAAATGTAAGAAGGAAAACATTTCCACCTTTTACTCTGTATCTTCCCATTCCATATGCTGCCGGGACACCGAGTACCAGAGCAATTGCCATTGTCAAAAGTCCATTAAGAAAACTGTTTTTCAAAGATATCAGAAACGTTTTATCTGTTAAGTTTTCCAGCCACGGTTCAAAGGTGAAATCATGCGGAAAATAGGTAAGAACCTTTCCAAATGTTTCTGCATCTGACTTAAATGAAATCTGTATCAGCCAGTAAATCGGAAATAAGAAGATAAATGCAATAAGAAGTGCAAATATCGAATTTCTGATCTCTTTTGCCTTTTCAGCACCTGTCATATTATCCATATCAGCCTTCCTCCTCTTCTTTTGATAACAGTTTCAGATAGAACAGACCAATAAGGAACAGGCATGCAAACAGTACCATTGCAACTGCCGCACCTTTTGAAAAGTTAAACTGTGTAAATGATAACATATAAGAATATGTTCCCAGCACATCTGTTGAATTCAACGGACCTCCGGCTGTCATGATATACATCAGGTCAAATGCACGGAATGTATAGATAAATCCTAACATCAGTACTGCAAGAATTGACTCTTTCATCAGGGGAAGAGTTATAAAAAGAAAACGTTGTCCCCAGTTTGCTCCATCCATGGATGCGCTCTCGTATACATCCGGTGAAATACTTGTAAGTCCTGATACAAGAAGGAGCATATTAAACGGAATACCTACCCAGCAGTTCATAATAATTACTGCAATCAGAGCTGTGCTGGTGTTAACCAGCCATTCCGGACCGCTGATTCCGATTTTTCCAAGCAGGTCATTGATAAGACCTGCATTGGAAAAGATATTTTTACCAAGAAGACCAGTTACTGCCATTGGCATCATATAGCTGACAAGAATCAGACCTCTGATCGGACCTGCGAGTTTAAATTTCTGATTGAAAAACATCGCAAATGCAAATCCGATGGTAAACTGGAAAATAAGACAAGCTATTGTAAAAATAAATGTATTGCGCAGAACCAGAAGAAATGTCGGATCATGGAATAAATCAATATAGTTCTGTAATCCGACAAATACGGAAGTTCCTGATTTCAGGTTCTTTACATTTACATCCTTAAGACTGAGAATAATGTTATAAACGATCGGGTATCCCAGCACAAGGATCATATAAATAAATGCAGGTACAATGAAACAGTATGCTTCTTTCGTCTTTTGCTGCGCCATAGTCCTAGACTTTGCTGCCATTAAAGCCACATCCTTCCCTGTTTGTTAGTTTTAGTTGCTTTCAGGAAGAGGAGTTTCTTCTACGATTGGATTAATTTTAGCTGCTGCTGTTTCAAGAGCGTCTTTTGCAGATGTTCCGTCTACGATTACAGACTGTGTTGCTGTATAAACCGCTTCAGAAATAGATGGCCATTCAGCGTGCGGTCCACGAGCCTGCGCATAATTCATTTCATCTGTAAATACCTTAAATCCATCCTGCTCAAATGTGTATTCAGCTGTCGCATCCTGTCTTGTAGGAATCTTTCCGCCTACAGCTGCCCATTTTGCTTCGTTTTCCTGTGAGCAGAGCCACTCAAGGAATTTAGCACATGCTTCTTTGTTTTCTGATCCTTTGCAGACACCAAAGTTCTCACCACCGATTGTAGATGTAGAGGTTCCTTCGTCGCCTGTTGGAAGAAGTGTAAAGTCATATTCAAATGCTCCGTTGATTGCATCTGTCTGTGCCAGATGCCATGTTCCACATTCTGCAAATGCAGCTTTTCCTGCGCAGAACTGATTCCATGCATCTGCCTGTGTCCAGTTTACACACTCTTTACTCATGTATCCGTTTGCTACAAAATCTCCAAGTGTCTGTAATCCATTTACAGCAGAATCAGCAGTAATATTATCAACATTAACGCCAGTTCCATTCTGTACAGATCTCAGCCATGGAAGGATCTGGAATGTTCCTTCTTCTGTAGATACTGCACACATTGCGAATCCGTATACATCATTGGATGCATCTGTTGTTGCTGCAACCATTTCCTTGAACTCATCAAGACTCTGCGGCATATGATCATATCCGGCTGCTTTCAGAAGATCCATATTGCAAGCAAGTGCAAGACAGTTACTATTCTGTGGAAGTCCGTAAACTTTTCCATCAGGGTCTTTACAGGAGCTTAATGGTCCATCATAGAACTGATCCAGTTCTCCCCATGATTCCAGCTCATCAGTGATATCTTCGAATACTCCGAGAGATATGTAGGATTCCATATCCGGTGAATCTACCTGTCCGATATCAGGAAGTTCTCCTGAAAGTGCTCCAACTGTGTACTGGTTCATTAACTCTGTTCTGGATACGAATGTTGCATTGATGTGAATGTCATCCTGTAAAGAATTATATTCTTCAACCATGTCTGCGAGCATTTCCTGCTCTGGCTTCTGATCAAAATAATGCCACATTGTAACTTCCTGCGGAGCTGCCTGTACAGTTGATGCCGCCATCAGCGAAGCCGCCAATAATGTTGCTGTAAATAATGTTTTTTTCATGTTTTTTCCTCCCTTTTTCCTTCTTAGTTGAATTTTGTTTTGGTTGGTTGCACAATTTTAAGTCGTCTCTCTGTTGTTTTGTTGTATATATTTTACCATTCAAATTTCTACCGCATAACCCAAGATTTTATGGAAAAAGGAATTTTGTACGGATAATATTTTAAGATTAAGGAAATATTTTAAGATTTTCAGGATATTTTCCATATATTTCTTATATTTTTACTCTTTTATTTCTGACAGATATTCAGATGGACTCTTTCCTGTCACCTCGCGAAAGACTTTTTTGAAGTATTTAGAATCGGAAAATCCTACCTGATAAGGAACATCCCTCTGATCACATATTTCTTCCCTCAACATATACTGTGCCTGTTCAATTCTATACTCCCTTAGAAAAGTGCTGAAATTTTCTCCGATATTTTTTCCAAAAAGATAACTGAAATATTCCTGGCTCAGCCCAAGATCTTCTGCCAATTTCTTCTGGCTTATTTTTCCGGCATATCCACTCTGTATGATATCCAGAGCTTGCAGAATCATAGGGTGGGCATCCGGATATTTATCTCTCAAATTTCTGGATTTTCTGCGGGAATAGCTATTTTTTCCACTGATCTTATTCTCAATTTTCTTCAGTACTGCTTCTGCCTCATCTCTTGTAAGAGGTTTCAGAAGATACTCTATTACACCAAGAGAAATTGACTGCTTGGCAAAATCAAAATCTGCATATGCACTTACAATCACAAATTCTGCCTTAATTCCCTGAGCTCTGGCAGCTTCTATTACTGAAAGCCCGTCCATAAACGGCATCTTGATATCAATAAAAACCACATCCGGCTTCTGTTCCAGAATCATTTCCAGCGCTGCTTTTCCAT
The DNA here is from genome assembly GCF_003471165.1 of Ruminococcus sp. AM22-13. GTDB lineage: Bacteria > Bacillota > Clostridia > Lachnospirales > Lachnospiraceae > Blautia_A. Next base: position 97,916 of record NZ_QRIL01000002.1, read on the forward strand.
TAGATGCCTGTGCCACAATCTCATACTCATCCCTCAGGCTCTGCAAAACCCTTACTAATCCCTGTCTGGTTCTCTGCTCATCTTCTGCAATTAAAATTCTCAATGTATAAAGACCTCCTCTGTTACTTTTTTTGCTACATTTATTTACTCTATATCTTTCTCCGGATTCTCTGGTATTGGAAGCCAGAAAGTAAATTTTGTCCCCTTTTCAGGTTCTGATTCCAAAACTACAGAAAGTTCTTCTCCATAATACATTCGCAGTCTTGTCACTACATTCTGAATCCCGATTCCTGTTCCTGCCAAATCCAAAGTATGCTTTTCCATAAGAATCTGCTGCATCAGTTTCTCTGTATCTTCATTCATTCCACATCCATTATCTTCAATGCAAAGACGGAATCTGGATCCATCAATGTGACCCGTAATACGGATCATTCCCCCGCTTTCTCTTCCTTCAAAACCATGAAGGATAGAATTCTCCACAAATGGCTGAATAAACAGTTTACAGCATGGCCATTCGCCGTATTCTTCCTGAAATTCAATCTCGTAGTCAAACACATCCATAAGCCTGAACTTCTGCAGATATAGATACTGCTCTACCCATCTCAGTTCCTGCCCCAGACTTACTGACACAAGCTTCCTTGAGAATGTATATGAAAGCATATTGGAAAGCTTTTTCAGAAGATCTGCTACCTCATAATCTTCATTATCTATCGCATTATAATTGATCGCAGTCAGTGTATTGCAGAGAAAATGTGCATTGATCTGTGATTCCAGAGCTTCTTTCTCTGCCTTATTTTTCTGACGGATAGAAAGATTCTTTTCACGATAATATCTACGTATTTCCTTGTACTGTCGTTCCAGAGTTTCCGCCATTTCGTTATAATAACCAGCCAACTGCCATATCTCATTGGTTCCCTTTACTTCTATCTTCGGAAGATTCTTGGAAAGTTTAATATTTCGCATAGAATCCCGTATAATATCAATTGGTTTTAATACTCTTCGTATTGTAAACTGCCATAAAAATCCACAGATACACAACAAAAACAGATATACATAAATGCTTCTGGTATACATCTGGTTAACCTGTGCACTCATTTTTCCAAGATCCGTGGTAATATATGCTGTCCATCCAAAATATTTTAATGATCTGCTGATATTCTCGGTACTGTCCAGCGTTTTTCTGTAACTTTCCACTGTCATTCCATCGTACTCTTCATTTGGATGGTAAATGATTCTGTTATTTTCATCTGCAATATATCCAATCGAAAGAGGTTTATCAGCTACTCTGTCAAAAGCACTTTTTTCCAGAATATCTCCCATATCGAAAGATACGACCGCTACATTTTTCACATGAGAATAACTGTAAGTTTTTCCAATCAGCGGAACTGCAATATGTACCATTCTTATCTGCGGCCACTGACTGTGAACAGCAGGATCTGTCTCTACATAGTACCTGACATTTGCTTTCTCTTTCTGAAGTGCCATGGTCTTTTCATATATTTCCTGAAGTTTATCCAGATTGCCATCTTCCCATACTCCTTTTGAAGATGTCTGGTACCAATAAACCCCATACTCCTGCCACAGACCTTCATCTGATACAATTGCAATAGATACAACACTTCCAATCTGATGAGCAATATCATCCATTCTGCTGCCCAATGTCAGTTTTTCTTTTGCCAGAAGTATTCCGTCTGCTTCCGTGTTTTCTACCAGAACTCTTAATGTCTCATTAACTCCTACATTGCATGCAGCACTGATGATATCCTTCAGATTTGCATCAATATTAATCGTCGATGTTTCAATCATGGATTCTTCCATTGATCTGGTATTCCTGAGCAGATAATTAAAATATTGATTTTTTACGTAAATCTGAAGGACCAGACCTGCCAGAATCAGAAGTAATACTACTGTTACTGTAACCTGCGCACTCATATGTGAGCAAAAATAATTTCTGATTCTTCCCGGCATTTTTTTGATTTTCTCTTTCATTTTTCTTTACCTGCCTCGTTTTTTATAATTCTACGACTATTTTACATCATTCTACAACATCTTATAAAGATATATCATATAAAATTTTGTGATTATTTATTGATTGATATCTATAGATGGCAAAGGACAAAAAAAGCCAGTAACTAAGCTTATCTGCTATTAATAAACTTAATTACTGGTTTTCATCTTTTTATTATGTTCAAACAGTCACCTACAATTGAATCAGATAACTTATTTGATTCGGTAATTATTTCTCCACTGCCTTAAATGTAAATCTGATTGGCTGGTAATCACCTGTTGTCAGTGGTAATGGCAGTCCTGCTTTCATCAGTGCTGCGCCTGTGTATACTTTTCCGGTTGCAATGTCTTCGTAATGCAGATCTGCATCCAGTCCCTGAGGATAGAAAAGATAGATATACGGATTAGCTTCGCTGTGGAGTCTTACGCCACATACAACTGTCTCTTTTTTGTCCTTGGATACGAACTGCCAGAGTACATGGTTGTTGTTTTCAAATGGATTTATCAGACGATAGTAATCTCCGGACTGTACCAGATGCTCGATTTCTTTGTATTTCAGAATCTGCTCTCTGGCTGTCTTTTTGTCTTCTTCGGACATCTTCATCAGATCCAGTTCATAGCCAAATGTACCGGATGATGCAACCGTTCCTCTTGTCTCGAATGGTGTGATCCTGCCGGACTGGTGGTTCGGGCATACGCTGACATGAGCCCCCATTGCACTTACCGGATATCCGAAAGAAGTACCGTACTGGATTTTCAGTCTGTCAATAGCATCAGTGTTATCGCTGCACCAGATCTGCGGAGAATAATAGAGCATTCCTGCATCAAATCTTCCGCCGCCACCTGAGCAGGATTCAAACAGGAGATTTGGATATCTCTGCACAAGGCTTTCCATCATTTCATATACTGCAAGTACATATCTGTGATAAACCTCTCCCTGGCGTTCTTTTGGAAGTGCTGCGGAGAATACGTTGTCTACACTGCGGTTCATATCCCATTTTACATAATCTGCCTTGCATGCATCCAGAACTTTGAAAATCTGGTTCATGATATGATCACGGACTTCTTTTCTGGTAATGTCCAGATTGAGCTGATGTCTGCTCCGGTTCATAGCACGTCCCGGAATCTTCAATGCCCAGTCCGGATATTCTCTGTAGAGATCACTGTCCTCGGAAATCATCTCCGGCTCTACCCAGAGACCGAATTTCAGTCCAAGTCCGTGGATTCTCTCTGCAAGTGCAGGAAGTCCACCTTTGATCTTCTCTTCATTTACTTCCCAGTCACCAAGTGCGCACCAGTCATTATCTCTTTTGCCAAACCATCCATCGTCCAGAACAAACATATCCAAGCCGATGTTCCTGGCTTCTTCTGCAATATGATACAGTTTGTCTGCATCAAAATCAAAATAGGTAGCTTCCCAGTTGTTTACGAGGATTGGTCTTGGCTGTTCTACGTATTTGCTGCGGATCAGGTTGTTTCTGTATGCATCATGATAAATGCGAGAAAGTTTTCCAAATCCTTCTGCGGAATATGACATAATCACTTCCGGAGTTTCAAATGTGTCACCTTTTTCCAGTGTCCATGCGAAATGATATGGATGGATTCCCATTACCACACGGGTATGTCCTACCTGATCTACCTCTGTCTCAAATGTAAAATTTCCACTGTAAGCCAGTGCATATCCATAGCAGTTTCCATATGTTTCTTCTGTGTTTCTGTCGCAGAGGATTACAAATGGGTTATGATGATGACTGGAAGTGCCGCGAATACTTCCTACAGACCAGTTTGCATGACCCAGATGTGTTCTTTCCATCTGACGTTCTACGTTATGTCTGCCATAGAAATGAACTGCATCCATTTCTCTATATTCAAAATCCATTTCCATAGACATTGCTTTCTTTACTGTAACAGGTGTCTCACCAGTCTGTTTCAGACGAACTGCTCTGGTGATCACATCCAGATGTGGGAATACACTGTAGAGAAGATGTGCTTTCAGTCCGCTGACACGGTCTGCCAGGACAATCTCCAATGTCTCTGCCTCATCTTCTTTTGCAAACATTGCAGGGAGACCTTTCAGGCTGTATTTTCCTTTTGTGATCTCATAGGATTCAAATTTCAGGTTTGCAGTGTCGCTGCCGTCTGCCTGCTCTACTTCCAGACCATTGATACGATAATCTCCGTTTCCGTAAGCTGTATATTCCTGCGGCAGAGTATCCAGGGAAAATGTTTTGTCTTTTCCTGCTTCATACGGATTTCCGGAGAATCCTCTGTCCACACATACAATCCTGTCCGTAATCAGGGAATCCCCTACCGGGCATCCATAATACAGATGAACCAGAGTATCATACTCTCTTACCTGCATCTGATAGGTGCTGTTTTCTGTTCTCAGGTCAAATACTTTTTCTGCCTCATGATACTTAATCCATTCCATACTCTGTACCTCTCATTTCTTTGTTGTTTTTTTGTTAAAAAGCATACTGATCCGGTTCTGTATCTACATAGTGATGTTCTTCTTCGTCCTCTTTGAAATACGGTTTGAACAGTTTCCACATAAACCAGGAATCTGCATAGGCTGTCAGGGAAAATCCCACCATCAGCCAAATCAGCAGATATACCGGAAAAAGTTTTGCATCTACAAGTGTCATGGTCATTGGCAGTATCGTGATCACTGCCACTGCTATCGCATAACCTATATGTTTAACCGCAAAATAAAATGCGTTTGTGATCAAAGTCATTGTTTTGTTTTCAAATGCTGCAACTGTCGGGAATATGTACAGTGCAATGGCAATCAGCGGAATACATACCGCCAGAATCACATAATTGAAAATCTGTGGCATGGAACCAGGCATAGTTACCAACGATTCTTTCTCCATATAAAGAAATACTGCAACTGCTGCCATCAGGATCCAGATCAGAGTTGACTGTTTGAAGTTCTGCTTAAAGCTTTTAAAAAAATCATGAAATACCCGGATATCTCCATCCTTGTGGAGTTTTAATGTACAATAATACAAAGCAGTGGTGGATGCCCCTGCTGTAATAACAGGAAGAGAGCACACGATCCATAGTAAATTCAATGCAATTAACTGACCTAAAAATCCAAATATCCTGTCATAAAGACTTCCTGGTTTCATTTTTTATTACCCCTTCCTTTTTCTATCTTAATGATTTTGTCCTGACTTTCACCTTTACAGATGATTCAGCAATCAGATATCCAGTTTCAGGCAGCCTTCTGTTATTCTTCTCTTTCCAGTTGTATAACAAAATTCTGCCTGTATAGTTCAGGGGAAATGTCCCGAACCTCCCGGATTCTTCTTTTTATTTTTTTAAACTTACAGTTTACCACCAGATGTTGCAATACCTTCGATGAACTGTTTCTGGAAGATCAGATACAGTACGATCATCGGGATACATGCAAGCAGAGATGCTGCCATCAGCTGCGGATAATTGTTGGTGTACTGTCCCTGCATTTTTGCAAGTGCTGCTGACAGAGGCATTACATCCTTGTTACAGATCAGAGGCCACATCAGGTCTTTGTATGCAAATACTGCTGTGAAGATTCCCAGTGCCACCATGGAAGAACGTGTCAGAGGAGCCATGATGAACAGGAAGGTCTGACCGATGTTACATCCATCAAGACGTGCAGCCTCTTCCAGATCTTTTGGAAGTCCCATATAAGCCTGTTTGAGGAGGAATGTACCAAATGCAGTAACAATACCGGGAAATACCAGGGCAAAAATGGTATTGAGCATTCCCATTTTACTTACCATTAAGTACTGTGGGATAATGAAGATCTGTCCAGGAACCATCATCTGGAAAAGTACCAGAGAGAACATCAAGTTTTTCCCCCTGAAGTTCAGACGTCCAAATGCATAGCCTGCCAGTGTTGCTGTCAGAACTGCGCATACAACACGGCCCAGGATCAGAAGCAATGTATTGATATACAGATGTAAGAAATCCATATTTTCAATAACTTCTTTAAAGCTGTCCCATCTCCATGTAGACGGGAGGATTACGAACGGGTTGACAGAAGTTGCCTCTGTCATGGTTTTGAAAGCTGTCAGGATCATCCATAAGAAAGGAACCAGCATGGTAATAGATACCAGTATCAGGATAACATGGATCAGAACTCTGTTTGCTTTATCTCTTGCTGACATAATTATCCCTCCTTAATTATAGTGAACCCACTTCTTCTGCGCAATGTTCTGGAATACTGTCATGATCATAATCACAACCAGAAGAAGTACGACAATTGTTGAACCATAGCCTTTGTTATTCTGTACAAAGGAATTCTGGTAGAACAGATAAACAAGTGACTGTGTTTTGTAAAGTGCAGGATTGTTTCTGTCCATAACCATAAAGATCAGGTCGAATACCTGCATGGCGCCGATAACACGGGTAACCATTACAAAGAAGATAGTCGGTGAAAGCAGCGGGATTGTAATATGGAAGAACTGTTTCACACCAGTTGCTCCGTCAATGCTTGCTGCTTCATAATAATCTCTTGGGATTTCCTGCAGACCAGACAGGAAAAGTACCATATTGTAACCAATGATGGACCATACACCGATCACTGCGATCGCATAAACTGCAATCTTCGGATCAGAAATCCAGTTAATCTTTGTATGGAAAATGTGATTCAGAAGACCAAATTCTGAGTTAAACAGCCATCTCCATACCATGGCGATCGCAGCCGGAGCAGCAACCATAGGCAGGAAGAAAATAGTTCTGTAAACAGCACGGCCTTTCATTTTACGGTTTAATAAAACTGCCAGTACCAGTGCGATGGCAATGGAAAACGGAACTTCCACAATGGCATATTTAAATGTATTTAATAATGCCTGCCAGACTTCCGCATCGTGGAACAGCTTTACATAGTTGTCAAAACCAATGAAGATATTTCCCTTACCGAAATCTCCGGTCTTGAAAAAGCTCTCATAAATGGTCTTAAAAATCGGATAGATATTTAAGATGATCAGACCAAGCATTGTAGGAAGAATGAACGCCCATCCCCAGATGAATTCATTCCGCGCCTGACTGGTACCTTTTTTTGGATTTGCCACGGCTCTCACTCCTTCTTATCATAAAATTTTGTTGCTGATTTGAATGGAAAACTGCCGCATATCTGCATACCTGTTGTGACTTCTGCGGTTATCACATGATCGGAATCTTTTCTGCGGCAGCTTTTCTGTTTCTTATTTTTTATGAATGGTTTTGTTAAACATTAATTAATAGGACTCTTCTGCAATGGCATCATTCATAATAGTAACGATGTTCTTGCATGCATCATCCATGCTTTCCTCATCATTCCATGGTTTCTTCAGTTCTTCACACATTGGGTTCCACCATGCAAGTGTTGCATTTGTGTGTGGTCTGAATACGATGTCATCCATTGCATCCATGTATGGCTGTAAGTTGAAGCAGTCAACACTGTTAACCCATCCATCGGACATTCCTTCGTAAGCTGCCATTGTTACACCAAGGTCAGCCTGTTTCTGCTGCATGTCTTTTGTACCGAACCACTCAATAAGCTGGAAAGCTTCGTCCGGCATATCTGTGTTTGCAGAAGCAGCCCATCCAAGACCATTGTAAAGAGATACGCTTCTGCCTGTCTCAGCGTCTTTCGGAAGTCTTGCTACATCACAGTGTTCTTTGATATAATCGTTGTCTTTGAAACCAGATACCATCCAGGATCCCTGAGAGATCATAGCTACTTTACCAGATCCGAAGAGTACGTCTGTACCTGTTTCGGACATTGTAGATGCAGGAGGCATTACATTTTTAACGCATTTGTCAACGAATTCCATTGCCTTGATAGTATTAGGATCATCAAAACCGGATTTGTTATCATCTGTCAGTACACATCCGCCCATGGAGTAGATAATATTCATCCATGTATCCTGCTCGTTAGACGGGTTTGCTGCGAAACCATACTGGCTTCCGTCTTCTTTTGTAAGTTTCTCTGCGATATCATAGAATTCATCCCATGTCCAGCTTCCGTCCGGATAGTCGATTCCTGCTTCATCAAACATATCTTTGTTATACCACATAGCGATTGTGTCGATATCCTTCGGTACTGCGTATGTTTTTCCGTCCCACTGATACATTTCTTTGATATCTTCCGGGAATTTGTCCATTTCCAGTTTATCGCTGTCTGCAACCTTGTCTGTCAGATCAAGTAAGATATCATTGGACATATATCTTACTGCTTCGTTGGAATGCATCCAGAATACGTCCGGCATATCTCCGCCTGATGCACCTGCTTCAAGAAGTGTCCAGTAGCTGCTCCACTCTACTACCTGAAGTTCAGTTTTAATTCCTGTCTCTTTTGTAAACTCATCCATGATCTCCTGAAGTCCGGCTTTCTGTCCGTTATCCCAGATTGCAACTGTCAGAGTTTTGTCTTTCGCCTGTGCACTTACCGGTGCAAGTGCTGTAACTGTCATAGCACCGATCACTGTTGCGACTGTGAGTTTTTTCATGTTTTTTCTCATATACATCCTCCTTTATTCGTCGTTTCGACGTGTTCCTTGTGATTCTTATTATACGTTTTTGTCTATTTTTTTAAATGGACTAATGAAATGAATTTATGTCATAATCGTTATGGAAAAAACGCTGAATATATGGTAAAATGTCAACAACGACTTGAATTTGTGCGTATTTACAGGATATGAATCCATATGTCTTTATATCAATAATATCCCCAGTCAAAGAAAATAAAAAAGGAATGGTGCAAATGCCAAATGTAAAATATACTGACAGCGCTACTTTTCGCTGTCTTGAAAATCTGAAAGAGGGTTCCCTTGATATCAGTCTGATCCATACGGGCAAAGAGCACTGCCCGCCCGGACATATCTGTTCCATGCCAAGAGACGAGTTTATCATCCATTTTGTACTGGACGGTACCGGATTTTATTCTGCCGGAGGTCAGACCTGGAGCCTTACTCCCGGACAGATGTTTGTAATTTATCCAAATGAACCAATCACATACGGAGCTGATGAAACCCATCCCTGGACTTATGCCTGGATTGGTTTTCGTGGAATCCGTGCTCACTCAATGGTAAGAGAATGTGGATTTTCCAAAAATCAATTAGTGCTTCCTGCACCGAATCAGAAAATAATTCTGAAGCACATTGATTATATGCTGGATCATAAGCAGCTTTCCAAAGCCAATGATCTGAAGCGTCAGGCTTATCTGATCCTGCTGTTAGCCGAGCTTGTCGACTTTCATGAAAAGCAGTCTGCCCAAAGCAGAAAAAATGCCAAATATGCCTACAGCACCAGTGTTTACGCGGAACTTGCCATTGAATATATTAAAGATATGTATCAAAAGGGAATCGGGATTTCTGATATTGCAGATAATATCGGAATCAGCCGCGCCTATCTGAACAGTGCTTTCCAGAAAGAACTTGGAATATCGGCACAGACCTTCCTGATTGATTATAAGATGCATAAAGCAGCCAGTCTTCTGGTCAGTACCAGTTTGTCTATAAAAGAGGTTTCCAATTCTGTAGGATATGAAGACCAGTTGGTTTTTTCCAAGGCTTTTAAAAAGAAATTCGGAATGAGTCCCAAAAACTATAAGACGCTTAAAGAAACCATCGATAAATATGACGAAAAACAATAAGCAGGCAAATGATCAGATCATTTGCCTGCTCTTCACTTTTTATTTTGCAGTTAAAACATAAACCCTGGATTCATAGTCAGTGCATGGTTCATCTTCACTTGTAGGTTCACCTGCTGTACAATCTGTGGTAAGCAGTCCCAGATTCATCAGCTCATCCCCGTAGTTTTCTGTTCCATTATACTCATTTCTGTAGATAAAATCTGGATCCAGTCCCTGAAGCCGTACTCTGGTAAAATCTGCGTTTACTACATTTCTTTCCCTGTACCAGAATACCAACGCTGTTTTTTTGTCCTCGCTGACGGTCATCCATGCAGTTTCATTGCCCTCAAAAGGACTCTTCAGTCTGTAAAAAGTTCCAAACTGGATCAGTTCTCTGTATTCTTTCATAAAAGTAATCTGCTGTTTTACTTCACTGATTTCCTCATCAGACAGTTTATTCAGATCCAGCTCATATCCGAAAGTTCCAAAATAAGCTACATTTGCTCTTGTATGTAACGGAGTTTTGCGGTTTAACTGATGGTTAGGTACTACAGATACATGACTTCCCATGGAACTTACCGGATAACACATGCTTGTGCCGTACTGGATTTTCACACGCTCTGCCGCATCTGTATCATCGCTTGTCCATCCCTGTGGCGCATAATAAAGGATTCCCGGATCAAAACGTCCGCCGCCACTTGCGCAGGACTCAAAGAGAATCTGCGGAAATGCAGTATTTAACCGCTCATACAGATCGTAAACTCCGAGAATATATCTGTGAAATACTTCTCCCTGACGGTCTGCAGGAAGTGCAGCCGAATAACATTCCGTAATACTTCTGTTCATATCCCATTTAATGTAGGAAACCTTTGCTTCTGAGAGAATTTTATACATCATCTCATAAATGCAGTCCACCACTTCTTTTCTGGAGAAGTCCAGCACATACTGGTTTCTGCCATGGCAGGAATGCCTCTGGGGTGTCTGCAGAATCCAGTCCGGATGTGCACGATAAAGATCTGAATCCTTGTTCACCATCTCCGGCTCAAACCACAGACCAAATTTCATACCCATCTCTTCAATCCTGTCTGCGATTCCCTTGATTCCCTGCGGAAGACGCTCTCTGTTTGCCACCCAGTCACCAAGCCCTGCATAATCGTTGCTTCGCGCACCGAACCATCCGTCATCCAGCACAAATAATTCAACGCCACATTCCTTTGCCTTTGCTGCGATTTCCACCAGACGGTCCTCTGTAAAATCAAAATAAGTAGCTTCCCAGTTATTGTTAAGGATTGGTCTTGGACGGTCTCTCCAGTAACCTCTTGCCAGTCTCTTCTGATATAATTTATGGAAGGTCTGGCTCATTCCATTCAGACCCTTATCAGAAAACACTACTGCTGCTTCCGGAGTCTGAAAGCTCTCACCACAGTCCAGCTTCCAGTCAAAATTCTGCGGATTGATCCCCACAGTGATGCGGGTTGTATCATGCGTATCCACCTCTGCCTGCATTCTGTGATTTCCGCTGTAAATCAGACTGAATCCCATCACTTCTCCTGCGTTTTCTGTTGCTGACGGACGTCGGAGCACAATAAAGGGATTATGTTCATGGGAAGAATTTCCTCTGATGCTTCCTACAGACTGGATTCCCTGCTCCAGTCTGCGCTCTTTCACATGACGTTCTCTGGACCATGCACCTGAAAACTGCATCCACACATAATCCTTATCCGGCAGATCAAGACTAAGGCTCATTGCATTTAACAGATGTACAGGGGCTGTTCCTTCATTGATGAATCTGACACTTCTGGTAATGATTCCCCCCTGTGCAAAAATAGTATAAAGCAATTCCAGTACAATTCCTGTTACTTCATCTTTCAGTTTTATACATAAGGTCTGGGCTTCTTCGTCATTCTCTGTATAAGTAGCCGGAAGTCCTGAAAGCTTTGGCTTTCCATCTGTAACCGTGTGACTGACATAAGTAAATTCCGAGATTCTGCTGCCGTTTTCCTGAAGGATTTCCACTGCCGGATAACGGTAATCAGAGCTTCCATACACCGGATATTCCAGTTTCAGATGCTCCAGCGAAAATTTGCGGTTTCCCTCATAAACACAGGCTGTCATTGGTCGCTGCTTCATCTCAAGAAGATATGAAAAATCTTCTCTGTCATGAATTCTTTTCCCAAAATAGAGATTTCCAATATGTCCATTTGGAAGCACACACATAATATAACTGATTTCATTGTTGTATAAATGGAATGTCTTTGAACTTTCATGAAAAATAATACTCATAACTATCCCCTTTCCGCATCTTTGGTTATTCACTGATAATTCCAGAAAATAATGCAATTCAGATTATATTACTATTTCATATCATTTAAGCAAATACTCTGTCAAGCGGATATTTATTATAATGCCAATGAATTTTCGTCAATTTTTTTCAATTCCTCTTCACTGAAGGATGCGCTGTCCAGCACTTTCAGATTCTCAAGGATCTGCTGTGGACGGGATGCCCCGATGAGAACGCTGGTTACGATTCCATCGCGGAGAATCCATTTCAGTGCCATCTGCGCAAGGCTTTCTCCTCTTTCTGCTGCGATCGCGTTCAGGCTGCGGATACTGTTAAGACGTTCCTCACTGAACTGGTCTGCATGGAGAAAACGCCCGTCTGTGTTGACACGGCTGTCCTTTGGGATTCCATTCAGGTATCGGTCTGTGAGCATTCCCTGCGCCAGAGGGCTAAAAGAAATAATTCCCTTTTTCTTTTCTGCTGCTGCCTGTTTCAGACCATTTTTCTCAATCGTTCTGTTAAAAATATTATATGAATTCTGATTAATGATAAACGGACAGTGCAATTCCTCCAGAATATCTGCGGCGCGTTTCATTGTCTCACCATCATAGTTGGAAATTCCAACATACAATGCTTTTCCGCTTCTGACGATCTGTGCTAGAGTCTCCATGGTCTCCTCAAGAGGAGTCTCCGGATCCATTCTATGATGATAGAAGATATCTACATAATCCAGGCCAAGACGTTTCAGGCTCTGGTCAAGACTGGCGATCAGATACTTACGGCTTCCCCAGTTTCCATAAGGTCCCGGCCACATGTCGTAACCGGCCTTTGTGCTGATAATCAGCTCATCTCTGTATGCAGAAAATTCCTCTCTCAGGATTTTTCCAAAATTTGCCTCCGCACTTCCAGGCTGTGGACCATAGTTGTTTGCAAGGTCAAAATGTGTAATTCCATTGTCAAATGCTGTGAAGCACATCTGTTTCATATTCTCATAAACACCGGTATCCCCGAAATTATGCCATAAACCCAGAGATAACTCCGGCAGCAGCAGCCCACTGGCACCACAGCGGTGGTATTTCATGGTTTCATAACGTTTTTCCTCTGCCTGATACATAAGATAATTCCTCCCTTTTCGTACAGTATTTCGAATCCGAATATTATTGTTATCATTCTCTATCGAAATAACTGTACCACTCGCTCGTCTACGCAATTAACACAGTTATTTACACAACAATGTACTTGATTTACTCTTTCTCTGTAATGATACATCCTGTTCCACTTATTTTCAACAAATGTTATTAGCATTATTTAAAAAGCCACTTTCTGACTGAAAATGGCTTTTTAAATAAATAAACTATATTAAATTCCTTTAAAGCTAAAGGAGAATTCCATCTTTCCGTCTACATTCAGCAGATATTCCGGATGGGTGTATGCTCCCCAACTGTCGTCGCCGCCGATTCCCATCTGGCCTTTGGCTACGCGTACTACTGTGTAATGGATCTGCGGGAGTTCGTATGGATGCATGGCATTTTCCATCTCATGAGGAGTGTATGGAAGTGCCGAGAACATCACTGGTTCTCCATCCATCTCGAAGTACATTCCTCTGCCCTTGCGGTCTGTGATCTTTGCCCAGCGTACTTCCTCTTTTGCACCACATTCCTGCGGCACCATGTATCTTGCCATGTTGTCCACAACTTTATTCTGGTAAATGCCCAGTTTTGCACCTTTTTTACGGTCTGCATAGGTTTCAGCTTCTCCCAGTCCATACCACTGAACATTATCATAGTCTGCATTGAACTTAAACATCACGCCAAATTCCGGCATATCACCAAGTTCTTTTACCGGGTCATAAGTTAAAGTTGTCTTCACCTTTCCATCTCCGAATACTTCGTAGGTGAGCTGACACTCACTGGCTGGTGTAGTTGGCATCAGATAGGTAAAGGTTACTTTTACAGAGTGGTCTGTTTCTTCTGCCTGTGGTAAATTGGATGGGCCGTATGCACCTTTTCTGTATTCTTTGTGGCTTAAATACATGCTGGCAATTTTCCACTGTGCGTAGCGCATCTGCATAAGATTTCCACAGTCATTGTCTGTTGGTGCACGCCAGAAGTTTGGTTTCGGGATTGCCTCGATCATCTCTTTGCCCGCATATTTGTAGGAAACCAGACCACCATTGAGTACGGAGAACATTACTTCGAAGTGCTCGCCGCGGACACCAATATTATGTGTGCTTCGGATGATCTGTGGTTTCGCAGCTGCTGTTTCTGCTGAATCTGATTTTCCATCCGGAACAGCCTCTTTCACCTGATACACATACTGTCCAAACGCAATCTCATAACCTGCAGATGCCCACACTTTTTCCTCTTTCAGATGGAAGGAAACAGTAACTGTATATTCTCCGGCTGCTTCGGCTTTTTCAAAAGGCAGTTTATATTCTTTCTCACTCAATGGCTCAACTGCTGTTTCCAGTGCTTCTGTACGGATCACTTTTCCATTCTTTGCAAGTCTTACCTTACAATCAAAAATATCTGTATTTACAAAGAGGTTCTTGTTAATTACTTTTACTGTATCTGCAGTTACTTCTGCAGTAATATTCTGATAATTGAATTTCACTTCCTGCATCTTCGGAGATGGCTCTCTGTCACCGCCATATGCGATTCCGTTACCGCTGAAATTGTAGTCTGTAGGGCGTTCTCCGAAATCGCCACCATATGCCTGAAACTCTTTTCCATAGCGGTCTTTCTTATAAATAGACTGGTCAATGTAATCCCAGATAAATCCGCCCTGATATTTGGGCTCTGTATCTGTCAGGTCTGTATATTTGTGCATGGCACCGCAGGAATTTCCCATGGCGTGTGTATACTCACAGCAGATAAACGGTTTGCTGTCATCCTTTGCCAGAAACTCTTTGATTGCTTCTACAGATGGATACATCTGGCTTTCCATATCACTGGTATCATTATAACTGCGGTCATGGAAAAGTCCCTCATAATGTACCAGACGGGTAGGATCATTCTTACGGAAAAGCTGAGACATTTCATAAATATCTTTTCCGCCAAAAGATTCATTTCCACAGGACCAGATCAGGATTGCCGGGTGATTCTTATCTCTCTGATACATGGAGTTGGCACGGTCAAGCATCATATTCAGCCATTCCGGTTTGTTGTGCGGAACAATATGGGTATAATCCTTAGTAAATTCCGCCACATCCCAGGAGCCATGGGATTCCAGGTTTGTCTCATCAATCATGTAAATACCATATTCATCACAGAGCTGATAGATCAGTGATGCATCCGGATAATGACAGGTACGGATGGCATTGATATTATTCTGCTTCATAATGCGAAGATCCTTGCGAAGTTCCTCCTCTGAAACATGTCTTCCGCTGACAGAGCTGAACTCATGACGGTTTACGCCCTTAAACACGATACGTTTTCCATTCAGAGTCATAATACCGTTCTTCATTTCGAAACGGCGGAATCCAACCTTCTGAGGAATCACTTCCTGAATAGTTCCTGCTTCGTCATAAAGTTCAATTGTAAAATCATAGAGCTGTGGATCTTCTGCGCTCCATAATTTTGGATTATTGATTTTCCATGCAAAACTGTTCTGTACAGTCTTGCTGCTATTTGTTTTCTGAATATAAAATGCCTCTGCATCGGCTTCTTCATTTCCAGCTTCTGTAAGAGATTTTTTCTCTTCCAGCACACATTCTCCATCTTTCTCAAGTTTGAAAGCAATGCTTCCTTTTCCCCATGTCTTTACCTTAATTTCAAGATCTGCTACATCCAGATTCTCTTCCGGGATTGCACGGATCTGGAGATCATATGCGTGGGTATCCGGAACTGTATAAAGATACACATCTCTGTAAATTCCGGAGAAACGGAAGAAGTCCTGATCTTCGCACCAACTGCTGGAGGTCCATTTGAATACCTGTGCTGCCAGCTTATTCTGTCCATCTTTAAGATAATCTGTCAGTTCAAACTCAGATGGAGTAAAAGAATCCTCACTGTAGCCAATAAAGGCTCCGTTCAGCCATAGTGCAAGTCCGCTCTCTGCTCCCTGGAAAGAAATAAACAATCTCTTTCCCTTCATATGTTCCGGCACTGTAAAATATTTCACATAGCTTGCAACCGGATTAAATCTCTCAGGAATCTGACCCGGATGAATTTCCTCATGTCCTTCCCATGGATACTGGACATTAGCATACTGGGGTGCATCATATCCTTCCATCTGGATATGTGCAGGTACATGAATGTCATCCCAGTCATAACAGCAGTAATCTTCCTTCTCAAATCCCTGAACTGTGCTTTTGTAATTACGCGCATAATGAAACTTCCATAAACCGTTCAGACTGTAGCGAAAAGAAGTTTCCGTCCCATCCTGCACAGCAGTCTGCATTTCATTCCCATCTCTATAATACACATGATCTGAATGAGCTTCCATTCGGTTATCGCAGAAATACTGTGGATCTTTTACCAGTGAATAATCAAATGCCTTCATACTCTTATGTTCTCCTCATGATTTGTTTTTTATAACTGTTCTCTCTGCCTGCAATATTACATTTCGCCATGCATTTGTAAAATACTTCCAGCAAAATACTTTATATATGACTTTTTTCATAAAATATCTTATACGATATTGCCAACAGCCAGTTATCCTTCATAAGCAAAATTATAACATTATACCAATCCACACAGTTTGCATATTTGACTATATAATATTCATTTTCGACTTTTATATATTCCAGTGTCTGATATTTACCATCCTTCCTCTGTCCGGATGTCAAACTTCAGGAGCAGCTGCTCATAATTTTCTCCCTTTTTCCTCCACTCTGCAGGTGACATTCCCATCAGCTTCCGGAAATTCCGGTTAAAAGCAGAGTCCGATGCAAATCCACATTCCGTACCTATGTCAGTTGCTGACCTGTCTGTCTTTTTCAGTTTTTCACAGGCCATGCGGACACGTATCAAATTTATATACTCTACAGGGCTCATATGCATACATCCGGAAAAAATCCTGCGAAAATGTGACTCACTCAGATGACAGTTTGCAGACAACTGCTCTATCTTTATATTCTCTCTGTAATGATCTGAAATGTAATCCAATGTATCCGAAATGATCCGCTTACTCCTGCTCTGCTCTTCATAAAGCATTTCCTGCTCCGGCGTCCTGTTCAGCCGGGCAATCCTTACCAGCAGAGCCATAAGAAATCCGGCTGCCTCCTGAATATAAAACTCCTCTTCACTGCGCATGATATCCATAATTCTAATAATACACTCAGCTATAAGCGGTTCCTCTTCCTCATTCATCAACAATGCCCCTGAGTTGATCCTTCGCAGCATTTTCTCAGCCTGCACAGCACTCTCACAATTCTTTCGCAAAAATCCCTCAACATCCACAAACAGATACTCCCATTTACAGATCGTATTTTCTATACTGTTTGTTGTATGAGGAAACCTTTCCGGGATCACAGTAAACTGCCGTCCTGTAAACTTCCTTTTCTCCTCTCCCAGAGTCAGGATTCCCTCTCCATAATAGCAAAAACCAATCTCCATAAAATTATGAAAATGAAGGTCCTCTATCCCGGTTCCATAATTCTGCACCCAGCGCTCTCCCAGAAGAGGAAGGATCGGACTTCCTGCTGGCATGTAATAATAGCGTAATTCTATTTTAGGTTTCTTTTTTTTCATAATTTTTTGTCTGAAAACTCCCTATACAAAAAGGCAGGTGATCTTCACCTGCCCCACAATAGCACTGCATTTATTCAGCCTTCCGCTATCTTATTCCCCTTTAGTTTCCTTCTCTGCCATTCTGGAGAACACCATCTCATATCCATCATTTCCATAATTCAATGAACGATTCACACGACTGATCGTTGCAGTGGAAGCTCCGGTCTTCTCGGAAATATCAAGATATGTCCTCTTGTCCATCAACATCTTGGCAACCTCAAAACGCTGTGATAATGAAAGAAGTTCATTAATCGTACATACATCTTCAAAGAAGGTATAGCATTCTTCTTTATCCTTCAGGCATAAAATCGCTTCAAAAAGCTGATCTACAGCCTCTGTTCTGATTTTTTTACTCATTTTTTTGCTCCTTTAGAACTCTACTCTTCAATTCTTCACTGGACGGACATTTGTATTTATAATGTCCATTTCATATTTCTAACAGTGATATTTTACCACGTTAAATCACGAGAAGCAAGCATTTAAGCAGAAAGAAATCTTTAATTTTCAGATTTTTCCTGAAGAATCTCCCCAAGGGTCGAAAATATCGCTTTTGTATCAATTGGTTTCGCTATGTACCCGTTCATTCCGGCCTCATATGCTTTCTTCTTATCTTCATCAAAAACATTCGCAGTCATTGCCACAATCGGAATCTGTGCACGCTTATCAGGCAGGCTTCTGATTTCTTCCGTCGTCCGGTAACCATCCATATTTGGCATCTGAATATCCATCAAGATCATATCATAATAATCTTCCGGCACTTTTTTTAGCATTTCCAGACACTTGATTCCATCCTCTGCCCATTCCACTTTCAGACCTTCCTCTTCCAGTATGGTAATCGCAATCTCTGCATTCAGCTCATTATCCTCTGCAAGCAGAATCCGTTTTCCCATCAGCAATGTCAGAAGCTTCGTGCTCTCCTGCTGCTCCTGCACCGCATTCTTACATTCTTCCTCTGAAACCAGAAATGGAAGAATAATAATTGTCTTTGTACCTACAGTAACCTCACTGCTGACCTCAATCGTTCCACCCATAAGATCTACCAGTGATTTCACAATCGGAAGCCCCAGACCGGTTCCGATAACCTTACTCTCCGTACTGGTATTTTCACGACTGAACTCTTCAAAAATATGTGGCAGATACTCCTTACTCATCCCTATACCGGTATCTTCTATAGTAAATCTGTAAAAAGACACCTTTTTCTCTGCATCATGTCCCTCTTCGGTAATATCTACAGTAACTGATCCGCCTTCCGGTGTATACTTGATGGAATTACTGATAACATTCAGCAGAATCTCCCGTAATTTCGTCTTATCACAATGCACATAGGGATTCTCTACTTTCAGGTTACAGGTATATTGCAGTTTTTTTTCCTCAATCGAAGGCTCAAAAACATCATTCAGCGTATTCACAAGATTTTTCAGATCACCTGTCTCTGTTTTAAGCGTAGCCTTACCACTCTCAATCCTTGCCATCTCAAGAACATAATTAATCAAAGACAGCAAAAACGAACTGGAATGCTTGATCTTACTAATATAATCAATCACCCTTTTCTTATCATCCAGGTGCTTTTCCAGAAGATCTGCAAACCCTATGATTGCATTCATCGGTGTACGGATATCATGGCTCATATAAAACAGAAAACGTGTCTTTGCCTCATTTGCCATTCTTGCCTCTATTGCCGCTTTTTCCAGTTCTTCTTCATGCAGAATATCTTTATACCGCCTCATTTTGTACTGCCAGTATCCAACAGAAGCCATCACTGCCAGTGCAATTGAAATAATAACGCCAAACACTTTCTGTGAAACTGTGATCCATCCATTCTCCGGCACAATTTCGAAATACCAGGTATCATTCGGAACACTGCAGGCAACCTCAAGTGAATTATTCAAATTTGAATTCTCACTTTCATCAATTACGATTTTCTCACCTGTATAGAGGTCTTTCTTCCAGATCTGATAATCATATCCCGCTTCTTCCAGCTTCTCCAGTTCCACTTCCTGAATAAAATTATCCCAGTTCATTACCAGAATAGAAAATCCCCAGAACTTCTCTTCCCCATTCTGATCCGTAATATAAGCCGGGTCAAAAAGAAGCGCCCCGGTTCCGCCCTGCACCAGCTCATACGGTCCTGCAATCGTATATTCACCACTTAGCCTTGCAAGTCTCGCTTCCTTTTTTCTCGCAGGATTCTGAAGCGTATCAAGACCCATGGCTGCTTCATTTCCCTCCATCGGATAAATTCGCGATACAACTCCATCCTCTGCCAGTTCCCTGGCCTCTATCACGTCCTCATCCTCCTGCATCAGCTCTGCCAATTTGTCAAACTGTTCGTTATCTATATCATATTCCTTTTCCACGATCTGCTTCATCAGATCCGATTCCGCAAGATATTTGCTCAGCTGAGATTCCACCCGGCTTACAGTAGACTCCGCTGTATAAGTAGCTTTTAACTTCTCCCGCCTCTCCTGGCTCTGATTAATTATCCAGATCACACACCAGACAGCCAGAAATATAAAAATAAAGACCAATGTCGTCTTTAATCGTATATATTTCCGTTTCATTTTCCTTTTTTGATCCATCAAAAAATCCTCATCGTTTGAGTTTTCTTTCTTATACTATAGTCTCAATTCATAGTAGCACAAATTTCCAGTTGTCTCAACCTAAAATCAGGTTACTGTTCATTCCATTCACAATATTAACCTAAAATTTCTATAGTTACACAAAACAAATCTCCCATCAGGCAACACCATCTCCTCACCTTACGGTATAACTGCTGCTCTCCATAAGGAAAACTACTTCACATCCTATCGTCAAAATCTGCGATTCACATACTCCTTAATCGCATCCGCAGACCGGTTAAGCACCAGCTCCTCCGGGAAATCCAGCTTCGTAAGAAGCTTCCTCGCCAGATCAAACTCCCCGATCAACAGATCAAAATGCGCATCACTATCCATCACAACCGGCACCTGATACTTCTTACACAGATTCAACATCACCGTATCATTCTCCACCGCATTCTCACGATTACAATCCGGATCCAGCGAATGATTATTCAACTCCAGAACCTTCCCATACTCCTTCGCACCCTGCACAAGCGCCTCATAATCAATCTCATATCTCCCATCATCCGGATGCCCGATAATATTCACATACGGATTCTTCATCACATTCAGATACCCTTCTGTATTCTCCAGCTTAGAAGCCGGCTTCATACAAGGAATATGCAGACTCGCAACCACCACATCCATCTTCGAAAGTGTCCGCTCCGACAGATCCACAGACCCCTGCGCATCCAGAATATTCACCTCAGACCCCAAAAGCAGCTGAATCCCATACATCTCCCTCGGCACAACCTTAAGATTATCAAAATAATACTTATGACAAGTCCCCGGCATCATCGGCGCATGCTCCGTAATCCCAAGCACCTCAAGCCCCTTCTCCGAAGCCGCCTTCGCCATCTCCCTCAACGAACAATACGCATGCCCGCTAGCCACCGTATGTGTATGCAGATCCAGCACAGAATTATATCTCATAATACCTCTCTCCTCATTCGTACAAATATTTCACTTCATTATACGTCCATCCCCTTACATTCCACAAGTAAATTTTATTTTACATCTCAAGTTTAAAATCTCCCACCAGACGAAAAAAACAGAGCCCACAATCTCGCGAGCCCTGCAATTTCTCTCCCAGGAGGAAGAATACCATATTATTTTACAATAAAGGATTTTCTCTTACTTACAACATCAAAGATAACCGCTGCCAAAAGAACAAGACCTTTAACAACCTTCTGAATATTCTGGTCAATACCCATAATACTCATACCCAAGTTCAAAACACCCATCAAAAGAGCACCAATAATAACTCCCGGAACAGTACCAGTTCCACCATAAGCAGAAGCACCACCAATGAAACAGGAACCAATCGCATCCATCTCGAAGTTCGTACCAGCCTGAGGGTTAGCAGAATTCAGACGAGCCATAGTAACCATACCTGCGATAGCAGCCAGAAGACCCATATTCAGGTAAGCCAGAAAATAAACCTTATTTGTATTAATACCAGAAAGCTTAGTAGCCTTCTCATTACCACCAACTGCATAGAAATAACGACCTGTAGTAGTCTTAGAAGCAATATATGTATAAATTGCAATGATAACTACTACCCAAACCAGAGAGTTCGGAATACCTTTATACTGTGCCAGACGGAACATAAATGCAAGGATAACTGCACAGATCAGGACCATCTTAATCGCTGCGCCACCAAAAGCCTCTACACTATAACCTTTCTTAGCACGATCTGCACGGTTTTTCAGTACAAGTAAAACATAAACAACACAAACGATAATACCAACCACGAAACATGTAACATTAAATCCTTCTTTTCCAAAAGGATCCGGAATGTAATTGTTAAACAGTGCCAGATAAGAATCAGGCATTGGTGCCAGTGTCTGGCCCTGAAGAACTACGTTTGAAAGACCTCTGAATGCAAGCATACCTGCCAGAGTTACGATAAACGGAGGAATTCGTACATAAGCAATCCAGAATCCCTGCCAAGCACCGATCGCAATACCTGTAATCAGCATAACCAGCATTGTAAGATATGGATTCATGTTGTTAAGAACCATCATCTTACCACCAACTGCTGCTACAAAACATACAACAGAACCAACAGAAAGGTCGATGTTACCACCAGTTAAAATACAGAACAACATACCAGTTGCAAGGATAAATACATAAGCATTCTGTGCTACAAGGTTGTTAACGTTCTGAGGAAGAAGCATAACACCTTTAGTGTTTGCCGTAAACATGATGACTACCAGAACAAGCACGATCACCATGGTATATTTCTTTAATATCTCTGAAAAACTAAGCTTTTTCTCCATCTTCTTTACGCTCCTTTTCCTGATTTTACGATCTTGGACATGATCAGTTCGGAGGTTGCCTCTTCTTTGCTGACTTCACCGACGAACTTGCCCTCATTCATGATATAGATTCTGTCTGACATTCCAAGAACTTCCGGAAGTTCAGAAGAAATCATGATAACAGATTTTCCTGCTGCTACCAGATCGTTAATAATACAGTAAATTTCGTATTTCGCACCTACGTCGATACCACGGGTAGGCTCATCCAGAATCAGAATATCCGGTTCTGCAAACATCCACTTCGCAAGAAGGACTTTCTGCTGGTTTCCACCACTTAAGTTACCTACATTCTGCTCTACAGACGGACATTTTGTTTTCAGTTTCTTTCTGTATTCCTCAGCTATCGCATACTCTTTATCTGCGTCTATAACCTGTCCATTGCTGATTCCCTTCATATTTGCAAGGGATGTATTCATTTTGATGGATTTGGAAAGGATCAGTCCGTTTCCTTTTCTGTCCTCTGTAACATAAGCAAGTTTATTATCAATTGCTTCCTGTACAGTATCCAGTTTCACTTCTTTTCCGTTGATAAACACCTGACCGGAAATTTTGGTTCCGTAGCTCTTTCCGAAGATACTCATCGCAAGCTCTGTACGTCCTGCACCCATCAGTCCGGAAATACCTACTACTTCTCCTTTATGAATCTTAAATGATACATTATCTACCACTTTTCGCTCTGAGTACAGTGGATGGTAAACAGTCCAGTTCTTTACTTCCATGGAAACGTCTCCTATCTTTACGTCAGGACGTCTCGGGAAACGGTCTGTCATCTCACGGCCAACCATACCCTGAATGATACGCTGCTCTGAGAAGTCATCTTTCTTCTTATCCAGAGTCTCAATCGTAGAACCATCACGGATAACGGTAATCTTATCTGCAACGTATGAAATTTCATTTAATTTGTGAGAAATAATGATAGATGTCATTCCCTGTTTCTTAAATTTCAGAAGCAAATCCAGCAGTGCCTTGGAGTCATCTTCATTTAAGGAAGCTGTCGGCTCATCCAGAATCAGAAGTTTGGCATTCTTTGCCAGCGCCTTTGCAATCTCTACCAGCTGCTGCTTACCTACACCAATATCCTTGATCAAAGTTCTGGAGGATTCCTCCAGTCCTACTATTTTCAAATATTTATCTGCTTCTCCATAAGTCTCGTTCCAGTTGATGGAGAAAGATTTCCCTCTTTCATTACCCAGGTACATGTTCTCGCCAATCGTCATATATGGGATCAGCGCCAGTTCCTGGTGAATGATTACGATCCCTTTTTCTTCGCTGTCTTTAATCGTGTTAAATTTACAGATCTCACCATTATAGATAATATTGCCTTCATAAGTTCCATACGGATAAATACCACTTAATACATTCATCAGTGTAGATTTTCCGGCTCCATTTTCACCTACCAGCGCATGGATCTCGCCTTCTTCTACCTGAAGATTTACATTATCCAGTGCTTTTACACCTGGGAAAGTTTTGGTGATATTTTTCATTTCCAAAAGTATCTTAGCCAACTTCTATTTCCCTCCCTTTTTTATAAAAGAATCCTGCCTGCGGCGGGTTAACTTAGAGCGTGTTTGAAAAATACTTTCTGCATTGCAGAAATGATTTTTCAAACACACTCTGGTAAATACAGGCGGGAATTATCCCCGCCTGTAATATAAAATACTTTTTATTACTGGATCTGATCTTCTGTGTAGTATCCAGAGTCGATCAGCATTTCTTTGTAGTTGTCAACAGTAACAACAACCGGGTCGCAAAGGTATGTTGGGATAACGCCTGTGCCGTTGTCATAGGATTCTGTATCGTTAACTTCTGGTTCTTCACCTTTCATGATAGCGTCAACCATATCAACTACTGCAGATGCAAGAGCACGTGTATCTTTGAATACTGACATAGCCTGTTTTCCAGCTACAAGGTTTTTAACGTTTGGTGTATCACAGTCCTGACCGGTGATGATTGGATATTCTCCTGTGTAGGAAGCTGCAAGAGCATTTTCTACACCAAGTGCTGTAGAGTCGTTGGAGCAGAGAACTGCGTCAAGGTTTGTTCCGTCTGAGTAGTTACCAGCGATGATTGTATCCATTCTGTCCTGAGCTTTTGCACTGTCCCAGTTAGCAGTTGCAACCTGCTCGAACTCTGTCTGACCGGATTTAACTACCAGTTTGCCTTCATCGATGTATTTCTGAAGTACATCCATTGCTCCGCCGAAGAAGAAGTTACAGTTGTTATCACCAGGATCACCTGTGAATAATTCGATATTGAATGGTCCGTCCTGATTGTCAAGATCAAGTGCATCTACTAAGTATTCGCCCTGTTTCTGACCTACTTTGTAGTTATCAAATGTTGCATAGTAGGAAACTGCGTCTGAGTTCATAAGCAGACGGTCATAGGAGATAACCGGGATTCCTGCTTCTTTTGCCTGTTTCAGTGGCTCGCCAAGGCTGCTTCCGTCGATAGATGCTACAACCAGAAGGTCACATCCGTTTGCTACCTGGTTCTCAAGCTGTGAAACCTGTGTGCTTACGTCGTTGGATGCATACTGAAGGTCTACTTCGTAGCCAGCTGCTTCCAGCTCTTTCTTCATGTTCTCGCCATCCTGATTCCATCTCTGAAGGTCCTTGGTAGGCATTGTAACACCGATCAGTTTCTTGTCATCCGCTTTAACAGCTACACCCGGGATGACTACCATTCCAGCTACCATTGATGCGCAAAGGATTGCAGATACCAGTTTCTTTTTCATTGTAAAAACCTCCGTTTCTTTTTTTACGTTTCTCACGTTTTCTTGATGATGTTACTATAGCACACGGAAGTCTGGACTTGGTTGGCAAGAAACAAGACATTTTAAGAAAAATAAAAAATGCCCTGCATAGAACAGGACATTTTTGTTACAAAAAAGTGCTAGAAGGAAGTAGCTGATTTACGCAGTAAATCCGCGGATTCCGAATGTTTGCAGAATTGCGGGAACTGCCTAGCAGCGGAGCAATTCGTCAGTATCGTAACTCCCCAAAAACCTCAGCTATAATCCGCATTCAGATAAACTTCGCCTCTTCGGTGAAAACCACCGTCAATGATTACTTTGTCTATATTCTCTTTTGTCACCGCAATTGGTTCAAGGATTCTGGACGGTACATCATAAGTTCCGTCGTTTACAGTCTCTGTCACGCCTTCCAGCTCGGAAGGGTCTTTGCCGCTTCCGATCTCCACCGCATATTTCGCAGCTTCTCTTGCAAGATCTTCGATTGGCTTAAATGCAGTCATGTACTGCGTTCCCTCTACGATTCTCTGGCAGGCAGCCAGATCTCCATCCTGTCCTACCACAATTACATCTCCCGCCATCTGGTTCTCTGCAAGTACCTCCACGACCTGACTGGCAATGTCATCATTTCCACACATGATGCCTTTGACATGCGGATATTTCTCCAGTGCTTCTTCCATATATCCTTCCGCCAGTTCTGCCATCCATCCTTCACAATTTGCTTCATAAACGACATTAAGATCTGAATTCTTCAGCACATCATCAAAACCTTTCTTGAGCATGTGGACATTATTGTCCGTGGAAGATCCCTGGATCATAAAAATATCTCCACCCTGAGGAATCGCATCGATCAATGCCTGTGCCATAATTTCGCCTACCTTGCGGTTATCAAAGGATATATAAAGATTCGTATTCGAGTTGTTAATCATTCTGTCATAAGAAATAACAGGGATTCCTGCATTCTGGGCTTTCTGTATCACGTCTGAAAGAGCGCCACAGTCCCTGGCAATCACCACGATCACATCCACCTGTTTGCTGATAAAATATTCAATCTGGCTGATCTGTTCTTTAGCATCTGCCCCTGCATCCTGCACATTTACGTCCGCACCCATTTCTCTGGCAGTCGCCACAAAAACGTCTCTGTCGCGGATCCATCTTTCGATGACAAAAGAATCCACTGTAAGTCCGATCTGTATCTTATCGTCTTCTTTCTTAGCAGACGCTGTCTTTTCCTGTTCACTTTGTGTTTCCTCTGTAGAAGAACCACATCCGCCTAGAATCAATGCTCCTATACCAATCAGTAGTGCCCCCAAAAATATCCTCTTTACAGCACCCTTCTTTTCTGATTTTTTCTTCTTATCTGTTATATGTCCCTTCATCAGCCTAACCTCTCTCTGAACTCACTCGGTGTCACACCCTCATATTTCTTAAAGATCCTGCTGAAATAATTCGGGTCACTATATCCGGACTGTGCACATATCTCTTTAATAGACAGCTGAGAATCCTGCAAAAGCTCTCTGGCATTTTTCAGTCGTATTTCTGTCAGATGTTCAATAAAGTTCTTGCCTGTCTCCTGCTTAAATAATTTACTGAAATAATACGGACTGATATCCACTTCTCTTGAAACATCATCCAATGAAATATCCTTGCGGAAGTTTTCATCGATATATTCTTTCGCCCTGTCTATAACACTAACTGCCTCTTTCTCCTTAGAATCCTCCATCTTTGCACCGATTTCTCTTGTTTTGTCCAGAAACCAGTTTCTCAGACTTTCCATGTTCGGGCATGCCTGGAGTTCCCTGATATATCCGCGTCTGTCATTAATATTATATTTCATGGTTCCTGCAAAGAAAGCCCTGCGTTCCGCATCCATTACCAGCTCCAGAATCTTAATCTCCACATCCTCTCTGGAAACGGCAGATTGTCCCTCCATCCATTCAAAAAATTCATTTGCACAGTTAAGAGCACCTGCTACATCCTTCTCCAGAATTCGTTTCTGATATCTGCTCTCCAAATCCCTTGGATATTCTCCCTCATATTTCTGTGCTACCGGCACATCCTCGATATGCACCACATGGCTGGTACTCTCTCTGAGCGCAACTACTGCCTCCTGGAAAGATTCCTTTACGCTACCCAGTTCTTTGACTCTTCCGATTCCACAACGAAACATACTGTCGATTCTGTTCTCAAATTTATGTACCATGTTTCTGGCCCTTGTAACAATGGCAACTCTCTCCTCGTAATCCTCTTTCTCTTCTTCATATGGAACCAGAAGTACGATTCTGTTACCCATGATCGGACCTACCAGACATTCAAAGAAATCCTGAGCGATCTCGCGGAAAGTAGAGTAGAATTTATTTGCCCTGACACTTGCTCCTACTGCGTTGCTCAACACTCCATTCTCCAGAGAATCGCCAAATTCTACAACCATCATGTAGCCATATTTCTGCTGAATATCCAGAAGCTGTGTATAATTATCCTGATACGTGACAAAATCATCCTGCAACAGAATATTATTGATATAACCACTTTCTATCATAGGTACGACTGTCTCAAGTTTTTCTCTGATACGAAGATCATCACTTCTTTTTTGGCGCGTCTGGTCTACCTTTGCCATCATTTTTGCACAGGTCTCCAGGATTACCTTTTTATTTACAGGTTTGGTAAGAAATTCCTGTACTCCCAGACTCAGCGCCTCTTTTGCATAATTGAATTTATCATAGGCCGTTATGATCACAAAGACTGCGGAACTGTTGAACTTCTTAATTTCTTTGATTGCCTGAATGCCACTGATTCCTGGCATCTGTATATCCATGAAGCAGATATCCGGCGGATATGCCTGTGCCATCTCCACCACGACTCTGCCTGACTTTGCACAGTGAATCTCACATTCATTTCCATATTCAGATTCAATGATTTTCTTTAACGACTCCAGCATGATACCTTCATCATCTGCTAACAAAATTCTGTACATTGCTTCTCTCCCCAAAATTATATTTTCGCCATACATTCATGCAAGTATACCACCATTCTCCTATCAGACCGGTATATAAATCACAACTTCTGTACCTTTATTTTCCCCGTCACTGTTGATTTCCACAAGCCCCGGTTCTTCATAATAAAGTTCCAGCCGGCTGATTACATTGTTCATACCGATTCCGGTGGAATCGCTCTGCTCATTACAGTGCTCTTTATTTCCGGACAGAACACTTTCTATCTGCTCCGGTGTCATTCCTTTTCCATTATCTTTCACACTGATTCGGATATAATCCGCATCTCCGGTAACTGTCAGGTGGATTTTCCCCTCCCACTCAATATCCCGGATTCCATGATTTACCGCATTCTCCACGACCGGCTGTAAAATCATACTTGGGACACGTACATTCTCCAGTGATTCATCTACATCTTTGTTGAAATGAATATCCCCAGCAAACCGGACATTCAGAATGTAAATATAATTATCAACAGCTTCCAGTTCCTCTCCCAGAGTAGCATCCTCCTGTCCTTTCTTGACATTATAGCGGAAAAAGTCTGCCATTTTTTCAACGAAGATTCCTGTCTGCTCCGCATCCTCCATCATAGCAAGCTGAGCACCAGCATTCAGAGAATTAAACAGGAAATGTGGATTGATCTGTGACTGAAGATATTTTAGCTGAGCCTCTTTGAGGTGGTTTTCCATAAGAAGCTCTCTCTCCATCATCTGCTGCTCTTTCTCCATACTTGCCTTCGTTCTTGTTATATACAGATCCAGATTCTCAACCATGGTGTTAAAAGCCCTTGTTACCATTCCAAGTTCATCCTGTGCATCTGTATCATGCATTTTTACATGGAAATTTCCCTGACCTACCAGCTGTGCGGTCTCGGCCATATTTGAAAGAGGAACAAACATCTTTCTGGTCACCTGGAAAAGCAGAACCATTCCACCTGCTACGATTCCAAGCATAATGATCGTATTGCTGACTTCCAGATAGCGCATTACAGCACGCAACACAGAATATGTATTGGAATTCTCCTGAAACATCAGATTATTCAGTTCCTCGATGGAGGACTGTATGTAACTGTAAAGCTTTGTTGTCTCATCATATTTTCGCTTATACTTCTCCACATTCCTGCCTCGTTTGGCCGCAACAGTCTCGGCTGTGCAGTCCAGATAAGTCTCTGACATTTTTCTGATATTTCGTTCCAGCAGTTTCACAGAATCATCTATATTCTCCTCATTAAGCTTCTCAAGCTGATCTCTGTACTTCGCTTCATTCTGATAGTAGTCCAGAAGCGCCTGAGAACTTTTTACCTTAAGATAACTATACATATTATCCTGTACTTTCTCAAAAATCTGTGAAAGTTCTGTAAGCTCTGTATTGCTGGCATAAACATTATCCATCCTCTGCATAGAATTATTGATTCGTGCATAGAAGAGCATATTCATAGAAAAAAGAAGAATCGCGATCATTCCCACTTCTATAATGATCTTACTGACCAGAGAAAAATCTCTCCATCGTATCTGTTTCATTTCGGCTGTACCTCCCTTCTCATTGCACGTACTGCCTCTCTGTCCAGGAAGTTAATATCTACGTTGTAATAAGAATTCGTTCTTCCATCCTTCTGATATTCTGTAAGAGCTTCAATACTATATCTGCCAAGCTGTTCTGTATCCACGTCACAGGTAACTGAAATTACACCTTTTTCCACTGCTGTCAGAATATCATCGGAACTATAATAACCTATGATCGTAACCTTTCCCGCAAGATTAAAGTCAAGGACTGCCTGACGTGCACATTCGGTAGTATCTTCATCCATGCATACCAGAATATCCGGCACTTTATCTTTCTGCTGAAAAATATCTGTGACTGCTTCTTCTGTCTCAAAAATTCCCGTTGAAAGCAAATTCTTTCCTGTTACCTGAATACTTTGTGAGTCACCGGCTTTAGCCTGAGCTGCATTGCTGATCTGAGTATAGATCTGACTCTGATTCATATCGTCGATGTTCTTTTTCAACAGAATCAGGATACTTTCTGTATCTTTTGTCACATATTCTGCTACTTTTTCCCCATAGGCACTTCCCAGCTGATAATCACTCACACCGACGAAACTCTGGCGTTTACTGTGAACTGCGTCTCCCATGACAGTGACAACAGGAATTCCTTTCTGAACCGCTTCGTTGATCTTTGCTTCCAGCCCCTGTTCTCCATTATATTGCAGAATAATTCCATCTACGCTGGAGGCGATGCTCATGTTCATATAATCCAGCTTTGTGTAGTCATTGTCATTGCTGCTTTCCTGAAGTTCAAGAATTGCATCATTCTTCTTCGCCCATTCCTGCGCGCAGCCATAAACAGCCTGCCAGAATGAAGAGTCCGGACTATCTACGATCATGTCATATTTGTATCTGTATACTTCGCTGTTTGCTTCCTCCTGATTGCTTTTACCAGTCAGCCCTTCATAGTAGGATTCTCCCGTTATGTAAAAAACCACCAGAATGCCTGCCAACACAAGGAATATGATTAGATTTGTCTGTTTCTTTTTCATTTCATTCTCCATCAACTATCTAAGTATATTTTTCTACAGCCGGTCATATCATTACCGTTCCTGTAAAACCAAACTGTATTTATTATACAATAAATCGGTATGTTTTGCTTTCTTTTTTTCATATAATACAGTGTATTGCCTACCATTTCCTAATTATTCAATGGAGAGATTATGAAAATGATATCAAATAAAATCGCTTCTAAAATTAAATACCGATGTCTTATCCCCTTATGTGTTCTTTTACTTTTTGCGTTCTTTTTCGCTGATACAGACAGACGCATCCAAACCCTCACCACAATCGCAGGCCCCGGTATGCTTTCTCTGGTAAATCAGTCACTTACCTCTGCCGACCAGAATGCAGCCGCAGTTTCCAAATATTTTTCTCCGGAAGTCTCCAACACACTTCCGTCAAAAGAAGCTCCAAGAATCGCCCTTACCTTCGATGACGGGCCAAATTCCAAGTATACGCCCCTTCTCCTGGATGGTCTGAGAGAAAGAAAAGTTCATGCATCTTTTTTTCTGATTGGGGAAAATATTGAAGGGAATGAAGATATCCTTCAGCAGATGCGGCGCGATGGTCACCTGATTGGAAATCACACCTGGGACCATGTACAACTTAATAAAATACCAACTCAGAAAGCTCGCATGGAAATTGAAAAAACAAATAATCGTATCTATGAAGCCACAGGTGTTTATCCCTCCTATGTGCGCCCTCCATTTGGTGCATGGCTCAAAGATATGGAGCTGTCTGTTACCATGCTTCCTGTTTTCTGGGATGTTGATACACTGGACTGGAAGAGCCAGAATATAGGCTCCATACTTTCTATTGTAGAAAAAGAAGTTCGTGATGGTTCCATCATTCTCATGCATGATGGCTATCAGACTTCTGTTGATGCGGCATTAAAAATCGTTGATCTGTTCTCCGAAAAAGGATATGTTTTTGTCACTGCCGACCAGCTGCTGGTTACCTGATCATGTTTACATAATCAGGTATTGTTGTTCCTGTAAAAAGGTTTGCTTTTTCCTAACTGATTCGTTATACTAACAGTAATTACATTATATGTACAAAAGGAGTAATCAAACGAATGGACAAATTATTTAACATGGACAACAAGTTCTTTACCGTCATGGGGCGTGTGGCTGACCTTATCATGCTCAATGTGGTCTGCCTGATCTGTTGTCTGCCAATCGTAACCATTGGAGCGTCACTGACTGCACTCCACTATGTCACACTGAAAATGGCACGTAATGAAGAATCTTATATCATCCGAAGCTTCTTTAAATCTTTTAAACAGAACTTCAAACAGGCAACGATCATCAATCTGATCATGCTTGTTATTGCAGCTATCCTCTATATGGATTTAAATATCGTACCAAACCTTGGCGGAACTATGTCTCAGGTACTGTATATTCTTTTTATTGCTTTCGGTATTATATATCTGATGGTATTTTTGTACATCTACCCGGTACTTGCGAAATTTTATAATTCTATAAAAAACACATTCCGCAACGCATTCCTGATGTCAATCCGCCATCTTCCATATACACTCCTGATGGCAGTCATCACACTTATACCTTTTGCAGTATTTTTTGTTCCGAATGTCCGCGCCCAGTCCCTGCTGTTTATGGTTCTGATCCTGTTTGGAATTTCACTGGAAGCATTTATCAACGGACATTTTCTGGTAAAGATTTTTGATAACTATATTACAGAAGATACAGATTCCGAAAACACTGATTCACTGGATACTTTTAGTTCAGTTGAATCTGCTGCTACACCTGGAGAAAACATTTCCACAGAATCTGTAACTGCAACAACAGAAAATTCAACTACTGACACAAACAAAACTCTTACTACGGGAGATACTCACACAGTATGAGAAAGTGGGGAGAAAAGCCATATCACTCCCTGGACTATATGCTCAGGGAACGGTTTGGTGAGAAAGTTTATAAAGTTACATTAAACGGTGGCATGTCCTGCCCTAACCGCGATGGCAAAATTGGAACGAGAGGCTGTATCTTCTGCAGCGCAGGAGGCAGCGGTGATTTCGCCGCTGATGCTGCTCTTTCCATCACCGACCAGATTGAAGGTCAGATTGCTATTCTGTCACAGAAACGGCCGATTCACAAATATATCGCATATTTTCAGGCGTATACAAACACCTATGCTCCTGTAGAATATCTGGAGAAAATTTTTACAGAAGCGATTACGCATCCAAAAGTCGTGGCTCTTTCTATCGGCACGCGTCCTGACTGTCTCAGCCCTGAGATTGTAGAACTCTTATCACGGCTTAACAGACAGAAACCGGTATGGGTGGAACTTGGTCTCCAGACAATACATGAAACAACAGCTCAGTATATCCGCCGGGGATATCCGCTTTCTGTTTTCAATGATGCTGTACAGCGCCTGCGAAAAGAAGGCATTGAAGTAATCGTCCATACAATTCTCGGACTGCCCAGAGAAAGTAATGAAGATATTCTTGCAACCATGGAATATCTGAATCAGATGGACATCCAGGGAATCAAGCTACAATTACTTCACGTGCTTCGCGGAACCGATCTGGCAGCTGATTATGAGGAAGGAATGTTTCAGACTTATGAAAGAGATGAGTATCTGTCACTGCTTATCGAATGCTTGGAGCATTTACGCCCGGATATCGTCATCCACCGTATTACCGGAGATGGTCCTAAGGATTTGCTGATCGCACCATTATGGGCAAGCCGTAAACGTGAAGTATTGAATCTCCTGCACCATCGGATGAAGGAACAACAGAGTTTTCAGGGCAGGCTATATAAAACCGCTCCAGACTCCAACAAACAGTAACTTCCGGGAAATTTTAGACAAGATATCAAATTCTCTGCAACTTTACAAAAGGAGGGAAACATGTCAACACCATTTACTATTTACAAACTGATCGTATTATATATGCTTCAGAACACTGATGATACGCTGACTAACTCACAGATTTCAGAGTTCATCCTGGATCGGGAGTATACAAACTATTTCCACCTCCAACAGGCAATCTCCGAGCTGGTGGAAGCAGAATTGATCACCATGGACACCCGTTCCAATACTTCCCATTATCGTATCACCGAAGATGGCAGAAAAACCCTCTCCTTTTTCCAGAAAGATGTCTCTCCTGAAATCAAACAGGAAGTCAGAGAATATCTGAAATCCACCGGATTCAAAGCCCAGGAACGCATCGTCACCCCGGCCGACTATTATATTACCAAGCATGGAACCTACTCCGTAAGATGTCAGCTTATTGAGAAAGGAAACTCCCTTATCGACTTAAACATCGCCGCCCCAAATCTCGAGGCCGCACAGTCGATCTGTAAGAAATGGTCTACGCACTATCAGGAAATATATGCAAAAATAATGGAGGAGCTTTTATAGAGCTCCTCCTTTTAATTTAATTCTTTTAATTTAATTCTTCCCCACAGGATTCAATAACTTTCTTATACCAGTAAAAAGAATCCTTTCGTATTCTTGAAAAATCTCCTGTTCCGTCATCATTTTTATTCACATAAATCAGACCATATCTCTTCTTAAACTCACCTGTCGAAGCACTAACAAGATCCGTGCATCCCCAACAAGTATATCCCATCAATTCTACCCCATCATGGATTGCTTCTTTCATCTGTTCTATGTGAAGACGCATATATTCAATACGGTACTCATCATGAATTCTTCCATCTTCTGTTAACTGATCCACTGCACCAAGACCATTTTCTACAATCATAATCGGAATCTGATAACGATCATAAATCTGATTCAGCACATATCGAAGTCCCACTGCATCAATCTGCCAGCCCCAATCAGACGCTTTTAGATATGGATTTTTGAGATTATCTCCTCCGTTTCCGGCAGTCGTTTCGCCCTCTTTTGTTACACTTACACAGTTACTGGAATAGTAACTGATAGATACAAAATCAACAGTACCATTTTTAAGTATCTGTGAATCCTCTGGCATTGTCTTCAATTCAATATTATGTTCTTCAAAAAATCGACTGGCAAATCCCGGATAATACCCTCTTACATGAACATCTCCTGCAATAGAATTATGAATCTGTCCAAATTTCTGTGCATAAAGAACATCCTGCGGATGACAGGTATATGGATATCCGTTATGATAAGCCAACATACATCCCAGTTTATTCTCTTTATCAATTTCATGTGCCATAGAAACTGCACGTGCACTCGCTACAAGCTGATGATGCATTGCCTGATAACGACTTTGTTCACATACATCTTCCGGATCCAGCATTCCTGCACAGAATACTGCACCAAAAGGCTCTGTCAGCATATTGATTTCATTAAAAGTAAGCCAGTATTTTACTTTTCCTTTATACCGCTCAAATAAAACTTTGGCAAAGCGAAGATAAAAGTCTATCAGCTTACGGTTTTTCCATCCCCCATATTTCAAAGAAAGATGAAGTGGATTTTCATAATGTGAGATCGTAACTAACGGCTCAATTCCATATTTTCTTAATTCATCAATTACACCATCATAAAACTTAAGTCCTTCTTCATTAGGTGTCTCTTCATCCCCATTTGGAAATACTCTGGACCATGAAATAGAAAAACGATATACTTTAAATCCCATTTCGGCAAACAATGCAATATCTTCTTTCCAATGATGATAAAAATCTGTTGCCTGATGATTCGGATAAAATTCTTCTTCCAGCGGAACTGGCGGTGTCAGTCTACGTTCCTTATCCACACTTCCTCCTGTAAGGATATCTGCGATTGAAGGGCCTCTTCCTCCCTCATCCCATCCGCCTTCATACTGATTTGCTGCTGTTGCACCTCCCCAAAGGAAATTCTGCGGCATACGATTATAATTTTTCATGTCTTTTCTCTCCAATTTTTAAACAACAGTCTTTTTATACCACTGTCAGAAATTTGTCCCCCGCATTAATTGCGGTATTTTCTTTTTCCATGCATACTGCTTTAATGTAATCGGAAATATTTGTCACTACCATTGGTGTGATCAGATTATATCCCTCTCCTTTAATTGCTTCCAGATCAAACTCAACAAGAAGAGTGCCTTTTTTTACTTTGTCCCCATCAGAAACATAAGATTTAAAATATTTGCCTTTTAAATTTACAGTATCAAGTCCAATGTGAATAAGTACTTCTGCGCCATTATCCGTTACAAACATAATTCCATGCTTGCTGTCCATAATATTGGCAACCGTTCCATCAGCAGGTGCATAAACTTTTCCTTCTTCCGGTATGATAGCAGCTCCATCTCCCAGTACTTTTTCTGCAAATGTTTTATCAGGAACATCAGAAAGTGCCTTTACTGTTCCTGATACCGGTGCACAAAGTTCAATCTTTTCTACAAGTGGTTTCGTATTATTCTGCTGCGTTTTTTCTGCTTCCTTTGACTCTGTTTTCTTTTCTTCCTGTTCAGGCTCAGCATCTTCAAATCCAAAAATAAATGTAAGAACAAAAGATGCTACAAATGATACAACAATCATAATAATTCCATAGAGCAGGTTACTCATTCCCTTTTCTCCAATAAATGCAGGAATAGCCATAATACAGTTCTGAGCAATATAAAGAGATACGTGAAGAAGCCCACCAACAATTCCACCAATTCCAGCTGCAATAGCTGCGGCTACAACCGGACGTTTAAGTTTAAGTGTAACACCATAAAGTGCCGGCTCTGTAATTCCCATCAGTGCAGATACACCAGCTGCACTTGCCAGCTGCTTCATGTTCTCATCTTTTGATTTCACTGCTACTGCAAAAGAAGAACCAGACTGTGCAATATTAGAGCATACCTGTGAAACGAAGATCAAACTATCTGTTCCGCCTGTTGCGATTGCATTCAGTCCGATTGGCGTTAAAGCATGATGCATACCTGTCATAACGATAAATGGGAAAGTTGCTGCCAAAATACCAACGATAATAAATCCAAGTTTTGCAGATAAAAAGTTAATTGCTACTGCCAGTCCATTACCAATAATTGTTCCCAATGGTCCTACTACGATCAGCGCGATCGGTGCACTGATAAGAATTACTAACGTAGGATTCAGAATCAATTTCACCATCTTCGGTGTAATACGGTCTACTAATAATTCAATATAATGTGTAATCCATACCATCAGAATTACCGGAATAACAGAATAGGAATACGTTGCTTTTGTAATCGGCAATCCAAAAAGTGTAATAGCAACATCTGAAGCTACCATACTGACAAATGCCGGACTTAGGTAAACACCTGCAATAAACAATGCCAATGATTGATTTACCCGGAAAACTTTAGCCGCATTTGCAGCAATCAGGAATGGCATAAAATAAAAGGTAACATCACCAATCATACTGATTACCTGATATGTACTGCTGGTATCAGTTACAAGATGGAATGTGGTAAGTAATGAAAGTACAACTTTGATCATACCAGCTGCTGTAAGAGCAGGAATCATCGGTGTCATACATCCGGTAATCGAATCAATAATTTTTGATACTACACTCTTAGAACTCTGAGACTCGGCTGCTGGCGCATCATCAGTCGGAACACCTTTGTTCTCCAGTGCCTTGTACATCTCATTTACTTCATTTCCGGCAATTACCTGAAACTGATCTTCATGCCAGTTTACTCCGGAAATTCCTGAGACTTTCAAAATTTCTTTTTCATTGATCTTCGTTCTGTCCTTTACATAGAAACGAAGTCTTGTCATGCAGTGAAACAGACGGGTAATATTTTCTTTTCCGCCAAGCGCTGCAATAAGTGTGTCTGCAATTTCTGCATAGTCCTTTTTCATTCTGGGACCTCCTTTAATAATAAATATTAGAATTTATGATTAAAGGTCTTGCCTGAAAAGATGTGCTTTATTTTACTCAAAACACATTTCAGTAACAATCCATTAACACCTTAATTATAAAGTTTCCAACCGTTTCTGGTCTTCTGTGATTTTCTGAATATGAATCGTAAGATACAGCATTTCGTCTTCTGTCAGCTGATAGTGGTATTCATCTTCCATCATCAGATAAATCATTTTCGCACATCCATATGCGTCTTTATACTGCTCTTTGATAATCTGAAACAGCTCTCCATTTTCATCATAATGAAGCTCTTTATGAAGAAATCTCTGTGCAAAATATTTCAGATGAGTAAGAAAACGCTGATAATACAGATTCTCTTCCTGGAATTTTAAATTATCATAATATTTCTGAACTACATCCAAAATCTTATGTACAATAATCGAAATCTGATAACTGTCTGTTTTACTTCCATCTTCTGCATTGACAAAATGCAATGCAAAGAATCCTGCCTCATCCACTACCAGATTTACCTGAAATGTCTGATTTACTCTTTTTAAAAGTTCTAAACCTATTTCATATTCTTTATGATAGAGTTGTTTTATATCCAATAAAAGCATATTTTGAATCTGAATTCCCTGATTCAGTCTGGATATTGCCCCCATAATATGATCACTCAGCGAAAAATAAATACTATCATTTAACTCCAGTCCTTGTTTCTCTTTCACTTCATTCACATAAGCTTCTACAAAATCCAGATATTTTTCCGGAATAGAAGCAAAATATCCCTGTATCTCTTTACTGATCTGTGCTGTTTCCGCAGTAAAAATCTTTTCGATCAAAGTTTCATCAACCTGCTGCCCTTTTTTCTTTTGAAATGCAATCCCGCACCCCTTTACAATAATCTCATGACCCTGTTTATCTTTGGATAGAATCAGATTATTATTTAAAATCTTATAAATAGTCATAAGCTCCCTCTCCCCTGCTGCCAGATAAATAAAAAAAGACCATTACAGTATATAGAAATTCTCTTTATATACTATAAGGTCTTGCCTGACGATAAAAAATATTCCAGTAACAATCCTTCTGAACGATTTATAGTTTATTCAATTGCTATATGCAAGAATAGCAGAAAATTTTCTTTCTGTCTATCCGGAAAAATAGATAAAATAATTCTTTATTTTTTGTGAACTTTTTCTAAATTTTTCGCTTTATATTAACCTATAGCTTTTTTTTACAATACTGTTATGGAAGTATTGACTCAAATGCGATAAGCCTTTGTCTTTCTTTATCATTAATTACTGATACCGTGTTACCAGTTACCGTTCACTCCATGCCCAATAACTTAAAATCAGTCGCTGTTACTCCATCTACAGTAACACGCTTCGTGATGCATAGAATTTATGCCAATCTTTACAAAAAAACTTTAATACGTTATACTTAAGCAAATATATGTTCTTATAGTCACCACGGTCGGTGCAAAACGTGTGCACCGGCACACTGCACCATCAAATCATCAACAGATAATTATTTTATGGAGAAAATTATGGATTTATTTGAATATGCAAAATCAAAAACTCTGGATCAGGAGTCTCCTCTTGCTTCCAGACTGCGCCCTACTACCCTGGATGAAGTAGTAGGCCAGCAACACATTATCGGAAAAAACACCTTGCTCTACAGAGCAATAAAGGCAGATAAACTAACCTCCGTTATCTTCTACGGCCCTCCGGGAACAGGCAAAACCACTCTGGCAAAAGTAATTGCCAACACCACAAGCGCTGAATTTACCCAGATCAACGCCACCGTAGCCGGCAAAAAAGATATGGAAACTGTTGTCAAAGAAGCACAGCAGAATCTCGGAATGTACGGAAAGAAAACCATCCTCTTCATCGACGAGATTCACCGTTTCAACAAAGGCCAACAGGATTATCTCCTTCCATTTGTAGAAGACGGAACCATCATTCTTATCGGCGCAACAACAGAAAATCCATACTTTGAAGTCAATGCGGCTCTTATCTCCCGCTCCATCATCTTCGAACTGAAATCTCTGGAGATTCCTGAGGTAAAAGAACTCATCCTCAGAGCAGTCAACGATAAGAAAAAGGGAATGGGAAACTACAAGGCCCAGATAGATGAAGACGCACTCGATTTCCTCGCAGACATGGCAGGCGGAGATGCCAGAAATGCTCTCAACGCCATCGAACTTGGTATCCTTACTACACCAAGAAGTGAAGATGGAATCATTCACATCACCCTTGATGTCGCTTCCCAGTGCATCCAGAAACGAGTAGTCCGCTACGACAAAAACGGAGACAATCATTACGATATCATCTCCGCTTTCATCAAAAGTATGAGGGGGTCAGACCCCGACGCTGCAGTCTATTACCTTGCAAAAATGCTCTACGCCGGAGAAGACGTCAAATTTATCGCCCGCAGAATCATGATCCTCGCCTCCGAAGACATCGGAAATGCTGATCCTCAGGCCCTCTGCGTAGCAGTAGCAGCCGCCCAGGCAGTAGAACGTGTAGGAATGCCAGAAGCCCAGATCATTCTCTCCCAGGCAGTCATCTACATGGCCTGCGCTCCTAAGAGCAATTCCGCTGTCAACGCCATCTTCGCAGCTATGGACTCCGTCAAACGCACAAAAACCACCGTCCCGCCTCACCTCCAGGACGCACACTACGGCGGTCACGAAAAACTAGGTCATGGAATCGGCTACAAATACGCCCACGACTACCCCAACCATTACGTAGACCAACAATACCTCCCAGCCGAAATCCAGGGAGAACACTTCTACGAACTAAGCGACATGGGCTACGAAAAAACACTCAAAGAATACCAGCACTGGATTAAATCTCAATCCTAATTAAAAGTCTTCAATACTTCTTTTAATTGAGTGATAATTGAGTTCTTTTTTTAGGAAACTCAATTATCACTCAATTCACAATGCTTTACAACAATGCACATATTATGTCGTTTATCAAACCACCTTTTCCTTCTATTTTCTTACAACCCACCTACCACTTCTATTAGAACCCTGTCTTTCAATCAATCCTTCTTTCTGCAAATCTTTTATTATCTTCTGGACTTGTTTTCTTGTAAGCTCAAACTCTTCCATAAGTTTAACTTGTGTTATTTTAGGATTTTCTTCCATCTGACACAATATATTCTGCCTAATTTCGGCTCCTTTTTTCGGCTCCTTTTTTCGGCTCCTTTTCGGCTCCTTTTCGGCTCCTTTTTGATTATTTTCTAATTTGTTTTCTTTCAAGAATGCTTCATGCACAAATAATCTTGAAATAAAATAGCTATGGTCCTCATCTGTCTCAAACTCCGGTTTCGGAGAACCATTTTCTTCAAGTGCCCTAAGAATTTTTCCAAATCCAGTATTTCTTCCTTCTGTCAAATGCAGTTCCTTAAGAATATCTCCAATGCGCCGATTTCTATATCTACGGTTTGATACCCTATATCGCTTTAATCCTTCCTGAGTGACTGAACGATCTGGCCCTGGAAAACTGACAATTTCAATCATTTCTTTTTCAACTCTTACCTCGATTGGCTCTCTGATATCATATCCACGATGATAAACTGCATTAGCCAATGCCTCTTCTAAAGCTGCATACGGATAATTATATACCCAATCAGACTCTGCTTTATCTGCACTCTTTACAATCTTCTTTGTTATGATTGAGTTTTTTATAAACTGCAATGCCTCTCTAAGCTGTTGATGAATCGGTCCTTTGAATGTATTTTCTATAATGTTATCGCCACCCAAGCCATCTGGAAACTGTACAATATCTATCTGCGTACAAGGGAAAAATTTGTCTGGTTCCATACAGAAAAACATCAATCCAACATTTTTCGGTTTTACATATTCTGGAAGTATACTGATAATATTCATATCACTGCATAATTCAGCAAAATCTCCATTTTTAGATTTTTCGTAAAGTGAACTTCCAATCTCCTTGAGATAATTCTGAATCAGTGTTATATTTAAATCTGTCAATTCCGCCTGATGATTCACTCGGTCATCAAAAGGAACTCTATTTGCCAAATTGTACAAATCTTTTTCCTCGTCATCCGAAGGTTCTACCGTATTAGACGCTTTACGAATATAATGTATTCTCTCTTTATTGTTTTTCTCCATCGTCTTTGGTGATGAATATGGTCTATTATCTCCACCTGGGCACCATATAACAACAAAATACTTATCTTGATATGTTTCGACGCTGATTATCGGTGTATAAGCCGGCCTAAGAAGTTTACACTTTGCATATATGTTTTTCTGATAGGCATCTAATTTATCTACTGAAACTCCCTTTAGTGGATAAACAGGTCTACCATTATCTTCCTGCACGCCAATAACGATATATCCACCACCCCAGTTATCAAGGTCATTAGCAAATGCACATATAGATTTCAAAGATGCTGCTGCATCCCATGTTTCCTTAAATTCAATTCTTGCCCATTCAACTACATCTCCAGACAAGAGTGTCTTAATACTGGTAGGTATTGCCATGTGGTCACTTCCTTTCTTGCACACATCTTTTCAAGTTCTATTCTATAATAATCCCTTGTTATCAAAATCTATTTCTTTAATTTGTACGTTTTTAAGTTTGGCCAGCTTGTACACTTCATTTTTCTCATTTTCATCTGCATATTTATGTAGTAAAATATAATCAACAATTTCATTAATTTCGATTTCATTTAAAGATAACTCAAAACTTTGCTTGCCACCAACCATTTTTATTTTATCTGCTACATTTTCAAATCCTTTGTCTAGCATCTTTTTACAATCTTGTATGTACAACATACAATTATCTATGATTTTTTCTTCATTATCTATATAGAGATTTTTGAGATAAAATTTCCTCGCCAAATATTGTGGATTGTAATCATCAAGATGCATATGTAGCTTAATTCTAGTTTCATGCTCATACCCAAAATTTATATCTTTTAGAAAAGCTCCATAGTCAAAAGCATTTTTTGCCATATCTTGCACATTTTGTGTCTTACATATATATTTTACGATAAACTCATCAAAACTCTTTATATAAATCATAGGCATAACATCAGCATATAAATATGTACCAGATGGTACAAACTCACCACCCGGTAGCATCGACAGTTTTTTATAAAAATCATTTTTATATTTTACTATAATATTTCTTTTATATTTCGTATGATATTCAGCAATCATCTTACTGTCTGTATACGTGTTAGCAACACAATAACAGAAACTTATCTGTTGTAACAAAGCCGCAGCACCTACAAAATTACTAAACACCGTCATAATATATTGCTGTGAACAATACTGTGTTTCCATACAATGCTGTTTTATAATTTGATACGCTTTCAATATGTTATTTCTATCCGTATACCAATCTTCCAAATAATTTTCGTTTTTATCTCCGGTCAAAGACTTTTTCCATTCTACTGGATTTGTAAAATAAATCTTTTTCTCTTGAAATAACATTTCAAATTCAATTTTCCCCATAAAACGATAATAAGGAAAGCTTTTTCCATCTTTATAATGCTTATCATATACTGATAAAATATTTCTTTTTAAGTATTCCTCATCTTTTAACTGCATTCTCCACCGTCCCTATAAATTATATTAGTATATTTCATAAATGTGGCATAATAATACAAGTTTAATATGTTTTTTTATAGAATGAATTTTTAGTCCTAACATTTTTTCAATTGTGCCTGTAACTCCTGAAAGCTCTCCAAAGCACTCTGCAGATTCTCAATAATATCTACTGCAAGTTCATCCGGATCTGGTAAATTATCCAAATCAGCCAACGATTTATCCTTAATCCAGAATAAATCGAGGCTGGTCTTATCACGTTCCAAAATATCTTTCACGTCAAATCTGCGCCAACGTCCATCCGGATTATCCTCTGACCATGTTTCAGTACGTTCATAGCGATTTTCAGGATTATAGCATTTTACAAAATCTGCAAGATCTGCATCTGTCATCGGATGTTGTTTTAATGTAAAATGAATATTTGTACGGAAATCATATATCCATACTTCCTTAGTATGCATTTCGGCACTGGCAGGACGTTTATCAAAGAAAATGACATTTGCCTTTACTCCTGGTTTATAGAAAATACCTGTTGGCAGACGTAGAATTGTATGCATATCTGTTGTTTCAAGTAATTTCTTACGTATGATCTCACCTGCGCCGCCCTCAAACAGTACATTGTCCGGTACCACAACTGCTGCTTTACCAGTTGCCTTCAGAATAGTATTAATATGCTGTACAAAATTCAACTGTTTATTGGAACTGGTTGTCCAAAAATCCTGTCTATTATAAACAAGATCTTCTTCCTCCTGTTTGCCTTCCTCATTCGTAAAAGTGATAGCTGACTTCTTACCGAAAGGTGGATTTGTCAACACATAGTCCACGCGATAACCAGGATCCATCAACAATGCATCTCCCAATGTAATCGGCACATTTCCATAAATATCGCCAATATTATGTAGATATAGATTCATTAACCCATTTGAACGTACTATTTGCATAACGCCCTGACTGTACCTCAACATCGATAATTGACTGTCCTGCTTGGGATTGCTTCGTCTCAACTACTCCCACTGGCTTTCCATCCACAAATAAAGCATAGTCAACCTCACCTGTACTGGTAGGAAATTCACGAACCGCTACACCAAGAGAAGCTGTAAGATTCAATCTTTTCAAATCCTGTATCACCCATCCAGACTGACAAAGCTTATCATCAATCACACAACGTGCTTTTTCTTCCGGTGTCATATCCTTCTTCATCTCCCTTATACATATTCATCATCTATGTAGTACCTTACTCTCTATTAAAAATAAGTATATCATCACCCCACATACTTCGCAAGAACATACGATTTTTTATAATACTCTTTTTCTTTTCCCCCTCTATTATCCCGCCCAAGAATCAACCACTTACAACTCCCTCGCAGGGCATTTTGCCTCCGGCAAAATCCCCAGACATACATCTTTTTCCACGTCCAGTAACCAGCGCAGACAAATAGTTTCTTTCGTGTGCATTTGCAGAATACTTAGATATTCTTAGGTATCAAAAATCCGCGTTATGAGAAG
The DNA here is from genome assembly GCF_003471165.1 of Ruminococcus sp. AM22-13. Taxonomy (GTDB): domain Bacteria; phylum Bacillota; class Clostridia; order Lachnospirales; family Lachnospiraceae; genus Blautia_A. The sequence goes on from NZ_QRIL01000002.1 coordinate 142,600, forward strand.
AAAAGTCCTTTGTCTGAGCGCAAGCGAGTAATCCAGACTTTTCTTCTCATGCTTTTAGCGGATTTTTGATACCTTAGAATATCTTAGTATCCGAAACCGCACACGAAAGAAACTATTTGTCTGCGCGTCCCCCCACCCACGAAAAAAGCAGCCCCTTTCCCTTCCGAAAGAAACTGCTTTTTTCCATCCTTTTATTTAATTCCCATAACCTCCATCTGCGCCAGAATCGCATCCACACACTTCTCAAATCCCAGCTTTCCTGAATTCAGGCACAGATCATAATTTGTCGCATCACTCCAGTCCCCGCCTGCAAATTTACGATAATAATCCTGTTTTCTCTTATCATCTTTGCGAAGGAACTTCTCAATTTCCTCATCACCACCGCTAATCTTCTCTCTGGACTTCTCAACACGGAATTCCCATGGTGCATGAATAAATACTCTCAGTGTATTCGGTCTGTCTCTGAACACATAATTCACGCATCGTCCCACGATTACGCATGGCTCCTTCTCAGCCAGATCATTCGCAACCTTTGCCTGATAATTAAAAATATTCTCATCAGAAATAAATCCCTTCTGATCCGGTGCTATCAGTGCCCCTTTATAAAGACCGGTCTTATTAAACAGTGACGCTTTTACTTTTGTCCCTTCTTCAACCTGACCAAATAACTTCACATCAATACCGCTCTCATCTGAAGCCATCTGAATGATCTCTTTACCATAAAAAGGAACTCCCAATCTCTTAGCCAACATCTGGCCAACTGTACGTCCACCGCTTCCATACTGTCTCGCAATGGTAATTACAAAATTCTCCATAAAACCCCTCCTGTTTATTCTCCAAGATAAGCCTTCTGAACAGACTCATCATGAAGAAGATCACTTGCCTTACCTTCCAGTGTAATCCTTCCGGTCTCAAGAACATAAGCTCTGTCAGCAATAGAAAGAGCCTTCTTCGCATTCTGCTCAACCAGAAGAACCGTTGTTCCACTCTCACTTACCTCTTTAATAATATCAAAGATCTCATTTACAAAGATTGGTGAAAGACCCATGGACGGCTCGTCCATCAGAATGATCTTTGGCTGACTCATCAGCGCACGTCCCATAGCGAGCATCTGCTGCTCACCACCACTTAAGGTACCTGCTGTCTGATTCTGACGTTCCTTCAAACGTGGAAAACGTTTATACACTTTCTCAATGGTCGCATCAATCTCATTTTTATCAGATCTTGTAAAAGCACCCATCTTCAGATTCTGAAGAACAGTCATATTTGCAAACACACGTCTTCCTTCCGGAACATGTGCCATACCCATTGTTACGATTTTGTGAGGCGGAACCTTTGTGATATCCTGTCCGTCATAAATAATATGTCCTGATTTTGCACGAAGAAGCCCGGTCACTGTATGCAGAGTAGTAGTCTTGCCTGCACCATTGGCACCGATCAGCGCAATAACCTCACCTTCATTTACAGAGAAAGAAACACCCTTCAATGCCTGAATCATTCCATAATAAACCTGTATGTCCTGTACTTCCAGTAATGCCATCTGTCTCTCCTCCTATTCTCCAAGATATGCCTTGATAACTTCCGGATCATGGAGCACATCTGAAGTCTTGCCCTGTCTCAGAACATGACCAAAGTTCAGCACAGTCAGTTCCTCACAGATACCTGAAACCAGCTTCATATCATGCTCGATCAGAAGAATGGTCATATCAAAGTTATCACGAACAAAACGGATGGTATCCATCAGTTCCTCAGTTTCATTAGGGTTCATACCAGCAGCCGGCTCATCCAGAAGAAGAAGCTTCGGCTTTGTTGCCAGTGCTCTAGCAATCTCCAACTTTCTCTGTTTACCATAAGGAAGGTTGGATGCAAGGATATCTGCCTCTTTGTCCAGATCAAACACCTTCAGAAGTTTCATGGCTTCCTCATTCATGGTCTTCTCAACCTTAAAGTATTTCGGAGTATGTACAATACTTGTAAAAAGGCTGTATTTATCATGATTGTGAAGTCCTGCCTTTACATTGTCCAGCACACTCATCTGATGGAACAGACGGATATTCTGGAATGTTCTGGCAATTCCCGCTTTGTTGATATCAATGGTACTCTTTCCGGTGATATCCTGTCCGTCCAGATTGATAATTCCCTCATCCGGCTTATACACACCTGTAAGAAGATTAAAGATTGTAGTCTTACCGGCACCGTTCGGACCGATCAGACCATAAAGCTGTCCTTTCTCGATGGAGACATGGAAATCATCCACTGCATGAAGACCGCCGAATGAAATATTTAAATGATTTACTTCCAGCAATGCCATAGCTTATGCCTCCTTTTTCTTAAATCTGCTTAAAAAACGCTCTCTCATCTCAATCGCCTTCGGTGCCCAGTTGATAAGCATCATAACGATCAGTACGATTGCGTAGAACAGCATACGATAATCGCTCAGTCCACGAAGAAGCTCTGGAAGGAGATTCAGAATTACTGCCGCGATGATAGAACCACGCATATTTCCGATACCGCCAAGAACGACAAATACCAGGAACATAATAGACATGTTATATCCGAAATTCTTCGGAAGTGCTGTTAAAGTTGCGAGGTTATGAGCATAAAGCACACCACCGATACCGGCCAGCGCTGCAGAAATTGCAAATGCTTTCAGTTTGTACTTTGTAATATCAATACCGATAGATTCTGCTGCGATACGGTTATCACGGATTGCCATGATTGCACGTCCGTCACGTGAATTGATCAGGTTCAGAACCACAAATAAAGTAACCAGAATCAGAACCACACCAATCGTAAATGTTGACTGTCTCGGTGTACCTGTGATACCCATAGCGCCACTGATGATCATCTTTCCGTCAGGTTCCATACCCAGAGACATCTGGTCTTTCATGGAAAAATGAATTCCGTTACTGTCGATTCCCACATAAAGAACATTGATGATATTCTTAATGATCTCACCAAATGCCAGTGTTACGATAGCAAGATAGTCACCTTTCAGACGAAGCACAGGAATACCGATCAGGAATCCGAAGATACCTGCACACACAGCTCCGATGATCAGAGCAATGAAGAAACGAAGCCCTGCATTTGTAAATGTGTCCATAGTTGCCTTTGTAAATGCTGCACTGGTGAATGCACCGATACACATAAATCCGGCATGGCCAAGACTTAACTCACCCAGGATACCAACCGTCAGGTTCAGGGAAAGTGCCAGAATAATATATACACAAAGGGGCACCAGCAGACCCTGCATCAGGTTGGAAAGCAGATTCCCTGCAATCAGTCCCTGTACGATCAGATATGCTGCAAGAACCATTCCGTATGTAATGAGATTGCTTTTTGTTGTTTTGTTTAATTTCTTCTTTTCCATGTCTGCCACCTCACACTTTCTCCTGAATGTTCTTACCAAGAATACCGGTAGGTTTCACAACCAGAACCACGATCAGAACACCGAATACAATGGCATCTGCCATCTGTGAAGAGATATATGCTTTACCAAAAATCTCCAGGATACCCAGAACAATACCACCGATAAAAGCACCCGGAATAGATCCGATACCGCCGAATACTGCCGCAACAAATGCCTTGATACCAGGCATGGCACCTGTATATGGTGTCAGGGACGGATATGCGGAACAGAGAAGCACACCTGCGATGGCTGCAAGTCCGGAACCGATTGCAAAAGTAACGGAGATTGTTTTGTTTACGTTAATACCCATCAACTGGGCAGCACCTTTATCCTCAGATACGGCAAGCATTGCCTGTCCTGTTTTTGTCTTGCTGATAAAAAGCATCAGACCTGCCATGATCAGGATACCGCCGATAATGGTTACGATGGTTACACCTGTAATCACGATAGAACCACCTGCAAGTTTCAGGGATGGAAGGCTGATCACGTTACTGAATGATTTGGTATCTGCTCCCCAGATTAGAAGGGCTACATTCTGAAGCAGGTAGCTGACACCGATGGCTGTGATCAGAACAGCCAGAGGTGAAGCTGCATTACGCAGTGGTCGATACGCAACGCCTTCGATCACAACGCCCATGAGTGTACAGATGATAATGGACAGCAGGATAGCTAAAATCGGATTTAATCCCATGCCGCTGACTGCGACATAAACTACATAAGAGCCGACCATGATAACATCTCCATGAGCAAAATTCAGCATTTTAGCGATTCCATATACCATGGTATAACCAAGGGCGATGATCGCATATACACTTCCGAGGCTGATACCACTGATAAGATATGATATAAAACTACTCATAGAAGTCTTTCCTTTCTTATATTTAAATAATTTTATTGTGTGTAAAACTGGCAGATTTGCCTTTAGCGAAATCTGTCTTGTTTATTTTGCCAAAAGTAAATCTGTCATTAACGCATTAATGTGATAACGTATTAGGCAACAGGGCTGTCTGGATAATTCAGACAGCCCCGTTGGCATACAAACCATTGTCCACTTTAGGAACAATCGCATTTTATTTCTTATGAAATCTTTTCAGTTATTCCGATTTCATTACTCCATTGCTGCGTAAGCACCATCTTTGATCTCTACAGCTTTCGGAGCTTTGTTTGGCTCACCGTCTTCTGTCCATGTGATCTCGTCACCTGTAACACCTTCCAGTGTGATCTCGGTCATGCCTTTTTCAAGTGCTGCACAGATATCTGCAACATCCATGTCTGCTTTTACATCTTCTTTTTCTGCTGCTGCTTTGATTGCGTATACTGCATCATAAGCATCTGCTGCGAACTGGTTTGGTGTGTCTTTGTAAGCATCTTTATATGCTTTTACAAAGTTCTGGGTTTTCTCATCTGTAGAATCTGCTGCAAATGGTGTAAGAAGCATCAGACCTTCTGCAAGAGATGTATCAAAGTTTTCTACACCAAGGATACCGTCCATACCATCGCATCCGAAGAATTTAGTTTCAAATCCCATGCTGTCTGCCTGTGCAAGGATCAGGGAAGCTTCTGTATAATAAATTGGAAGGAATACTAATTCAGCACCGCCGTCTTTTGCTTTCTGAAGCTGTACGGAGAAGTCTTTATTGTTATCAGCAGTGAATGCTTCAGAGGAAACGATCTCAATACCCTGATTAGCTGCTTCTGCTGTGAAGTTCTGTGTGATACCTGATGAATATACATCAGAGCTGTCATAGATAATAGCTACTTTTGTAGCAAGTTTATGCTCTCCAATGTACTGAGCCGCTGCAGTACCCTGGTTCGGGTCAGAGAAGCATACACGGAATACGTTCGGGTTAGCAACACACTCTGTTGCAGATCCGGATGGGGTGAGCTGGAACATATTGTCTGCTGCTGTTTCATTTGCTACAGCTACACAAGGTGTGGAAGTAACTGTACCAACCAGAATGTTCATTCCCCAGTCTTTTAATGCATTGTAAGCGTTCAGGGATTTCTCTGCATCGTTCTCATCATCTTCGAATTTGAACTCTACCTGATATCCATTGATACCGCCGTCTTCGTTTACTTCGTTGATAGCAAGTTCTGTTGCATTCTTTACAGCCTGTCCGTAGATTGCTGCTGCTCCGGTTACAGGTCCGATTCCACCGATCTTAAATGTAGCATCATCAGCAAATACAGATACAGGTGCAACTGTTGTCATTACCATTGCTGCTGCCGCAGTAACACTAAGAATTTTTTTCAGGTTTTTCATAATAAAATCCTCCTTATTTTTGGCCAGCCCATTTATCCCTCTTACACCTCTGTTACAATCCGCCCCACTTTATTTCCGCAAGATCGATCATTATGTACAGGAACTGAAAATGTAACAAAAGCCAACTGGGTTCCCAGCCGGCCTTGGCTTTCACTGACGCTTTATTATGTTGATGTTTTAAATTATAACACTATACATTTTACCATGCAAGTGATATTTTATTAAAATTTAAGATTTGTTCCGTCTTGCATGGACACTTGACCGTATTGCGCATTCATTTTTTGTGCATTTTTACTCTTTTTAGTCATTTTGTCAATTTTTTTATTACTGTAACCGTACTTACCCAGATGGTATGATCTGGTTTTCCGGAAGCACAAGAAAGAATCCTGCCCGGAGGGCTTTTTTATGTTATAGGAACATTACGAAGTAATTTCCTATAACCATAAATAAAAAGGTACACATGAAAGCCTTAAGCTTCCTATGTGTACCTCTTCTGGTTTCTGATTCAGCTTATCAAATATAATTAAGCGATTGCTTTTTTAGCGATCTCAGCAAGTGCTGCAAATCCTTCTGCATCGTTTACTGCAAGTTCAGCAAGCATCTTTCTGTTGATGTCGATGTTTGCAACTTTAAGTCCGTGCATCAATTTGCTGTAGGATAATCCGTTCATTCTTGCTGCAGCGTTGATACGTGCGATCCAGAGCTGTCTGAACTGACGTTTTTTCTGCTTTCTTCCTGCATAGGAGCTAGCAAGTGCTCTCATTACAGACTGTTTAGCAACTCTATACTGTTTGGAACGGGCTCCTCTGTAACCTTTTGCCAGTTTTAATGTACGATTATGTTTCTTCTTTGCGTTTAATCCGCCTTTAATTCTTGCCATTTCTTAAATTTCCTCCTGTTCGTCTATCTCGATAAATACTTAGTTTAACCGCATTTTATAAATATGGTAATGCTTTCTTCATGCTCTTAACATTAGTAGAATCAACAACAGTAGATTTTCTCAGATTTCTTTTTCTCTTCTGAGATTTCTTTGTTAAGATATGGCTCTTATAAGCTTTATTTCTTACTAACTTTCCTGTACCTGTTTTTTTGAAACGTTTTGCTGCTGCTCTACAAGTTTTAATTTTTGGCATTGTAATTTCCTCCTTAAACTGTATCTCTATTATATTTAACGCTTTTCCGTTAAAAACATGGTCATGCTTCTGCCTTCAACCTTCGGTGCCTTCTCCACTGTTGCCACGTCTGCAAGCTGTTCTGCAAAATCATCGAGTACATGTTTGCTACTTGCCATATGTGCCATCTCTCTACCACGGAAACGTAAGGTTACCTTTACTCTGTCACCCTTGGAGAGGAACTTTCTGGCGGCGTTGACTTTCGTATTCAGGTCATTGGTATCAATGTTTGGAGAAAGTCGCACTTCTTTGACATCGATGGTCTTCTGCTTCTTCTTGGCTTCTTTTTCTTTTCTTGCAAGCTCGTAACGATATTTACCATAATCGATAATCTTACATACCGGTGGTTTCGCCTGCGGGGCAATTTTTACCAGGTCAAGCCCTGCCTCCTGAGCTTTGAACATTGCTTCTTTCGCGGACATGATTCCAAGCTGTTCTCCGTCCGAACCGATTAAGCGTACCTCTTTGTCTCTGATCTGTTCGTTAATCATTAAATTGCTAATTGTAGTGCACCTCCATACCTGTTAGATAGATTCTAATGACTTCTCGTCGCCCTCATATTTACATAAAAAAAGCGTGGACAAAATCCACACCCAGTTATCACACCTGCTGATATCCAGATTCCCGACACAATCAGAATAAACTCTGTGTCTTTATAAAATTCTAAATATCATAAATGCTGTGCAATATAAACCCAAGCCGCTGACTTAAATGCGCTGAGGTGAGAGTGAACTCTGCTTTGTTTTCTTACGTACTTCTATAAGTTACCATGTTTCTTCTGTGTCGTCAAGTACTTTTTTATTTTTTTATTCCGAATATTTTTTTCAATCCGGGAGATTCTAATTCCTGAAAGCATATTACTGTCCGCTTCTGTTCAGTAATATAAAAGCTTTTCGGTTTTTTATTTCTATATTAAAGGAGGACTTTAAACCATGACAATTCTTAAATGTTCAGCAATCAAATGTGTCTACAACAAAGACCAGCTCTGCTCAAAAGGCAAGATTGATGTAACAGGTGAAAATGCCACAAACGCAAACGAGACAAGCTGTGGAAGTTTCCAGGAACGCAGCGGCAGCTCCATGGCAAACAGCTTTACAAACAGCTGCGGATGTGAAAAAATCCAGATTGACTGCAAAGCTCACAACTGTACCTATAACGATGACTGCAAATGTACCGCTTCCTCTATTCAGGTAGACGGCTCCAATGCCAAAGCTTCCTGCGACACGAAATGTGATACCTTCCAGTGTCATTGTGGTGCATAAAAGATAATATGAAAGGCATGTCCACATTGGACATGCCTTTTGTTATTTTCACATAATCATCTGTTAATTATCTATTTCTTAAGAAATCCGGAATCTGGATGTCTTTTTTCTGAACAGTGCTGGACGGAGTCTTAGTTGCTCCGAACGGTGTGGCATTCATAGTCGGAAGACTGAAGCTAGGCATGTTCATACTGCTTCCGGTTGTAGTTGTTGTTCCGGCTGTTGCTGTTCCTGTTGTGGAAGAAGGTCTTCTTGCACCAAAGGAAGAAGCCGTGCTTCTTTTTCCGAAAGGGGTCTGCTGAAGGTTCTCATCGTTCAGGCCTGTTGCGATTACTGTGATTCTGCAATAATCTGCAACTGTATCATCATACATAGCACCAAAGATGATATTTGCTTCCTCACCTGTAAGCTCCTGTACATAGCTTGCAGCATCGTTTGCATCCATAAGAGAAATATCTCCGGAAATGTTGATGATAACGTGTGTAGCACCCTTGATCGTTGTCTCAAGAAGTGGAGAAGATACAGCCTGCTGAACAGCTTCCATAGCCTTGTCATCTCCTCTTGCTTCACCGATACCGATATGAGCGATTCCCTTATCAGTCATAACAGTCTGAACATCTGCGAAGTCAAGGTTGATCAGTGCCGGCAGATTGATCAGGTCTGTGATACCCTGTACTGCCTGCTGAAGAACTTCGTCTGCCTTCTTCAGTGCTTCCGGCATAGTTGTTCTGCGGTCTACAACCTCTAATAATTTATCATTCGGGATAACGATTAATGTATCCACTGCTTTCTTCAGATTCTCAATGCCTGCAAGTGCATTGTTCATACGAGTTCTTGCTTCGAAACGGAAAGGCTTTGTGACAACGCCAACTGTCAGGATACCCATCTCTTTCGCTGCTGCTGCGATAACAGGTGCAGCACCTGTTCCGGTTCCGCCTCCCATACCACAGGTAACGAATACCATATCCGCACCTTCCATTAACTGTTTTACTTCCTCAATGCTCTCCTCTGCTGCCTTCTGTCCAACCTCCGGCTGCGCTCCTGCGCCAAGACCTTTGGTAATTTTCTCGCCAATCTGAAGTACAGTTGGAGCTTTGCACAGAGTTAAAGCCTGCTTATCAGTATTAACACCTACAAACTCTACTCCGCCGATGGCCTCTTCCACCATCCTGTTTACTGCATTATTACCGGCTCCACCTACACCGATCACTATGATCTTAGCAGATGATTCAGCCTCGTTTGACATGATCTCTAACAACGTACTTCCTCCTTTATTTATATCTGATATCCTTTTTCAGTGATTTATATCAAAGTTACATATAGATATATCATATATTTTTTTTGAAAATTAATCAACCACTAATTTTGTTTTTTTATACTTTTTTCACTCTTTTTCGGCAATGAAAACCTGTCCAGCCTCTGTATATGGCTGTTTTTTCCCTTTTTCCGGTTTCATCCGGCATTTTAATATGAAGTATCATCACCTGTATAATTTCCATATTCATCATAGCCGTCTGAGCTTTCCGTATCATAGCTGCTGTCATAACTACTATCATAACTGCCATTTTCATCCGCTGAGTAATCACTGCTTCCATCTCCGGAACTGTCAGAACTCTGACCATCTGAGGAACTGCCATCTCCCTCTTCAGAACTATCTCCTGACTCAGCAGCCGCTGCATCCAGAGATTCCTGTGTAGGTTTCGGTCCTACATAATTACCGGATTCGTCATATTCACCTGCTCCGGTGTAATCTCCTTCTTCGTCATAACCACCATTCCAGTTCTCAATAGCCTCATCAAGAGCAGTTTTCGGCTTAGGGCCTACATAGTTGCCGTCCTCATCATACTCGCCATCTCCGGTATAATTGCCATCTTCATCATAACCGCCATTCCAGTTCTCAGCTGTAATCTCTGTTTCTTCCTTTTCTTCCTCAAAAGTATTAGAATCCGTAGACACACTTTCCATATGAAGAATACCCTTTTTGCCCTGAATTTTAGGAAGAATCGCGATCACACGGTTCATCTTCTCTTCCAGGTCTTCGTCCTTTCCGAGATTCACCGTAATGTCACCATAGATCAGACTGATAGAATAGCTGTTATCAAACTGAATGTGATCAGGAATCATATCATTCTTCTGAAAAATCGTGGACAAAGCTACCGCTGTATTCAATACCGTATCGCCCTTGATATCCAGCTTCTCATCCATCACGATACTATTCACCTGAATTCCGTCAAAATACGGAACTGTCACATCTCTGTTCTGAGAGCCCTCTACGAAAATCCCGTTTCTGTCAAAATAAACATAACTGTCAAGGTATCGGATACATCCTACTGTTTTCTTCTCTTTGACACTGATGCAAATCGTATTACGATTTAACTGCGTAACCTTAAATCCATCCACGTATGCAATATCATCCGTATTTGTTGTGCTGTAAACCAACGGTGCAAGGACCGAGTTCGAAGCCAGCGGTCCCCGAAGCACCATACTCTTTACTTCTTCATCTGTATAATGATCTGTTCCTCTTACTTCTACAGAATCTACCTTATAATAAGAAAAGAAAACGATCAAAGCAGCAAGAATACCAACTCCTATCACTCCTGCCATTATCTTCTTTGTTTTCTTACTCATAGGAGGTCTTTTTCCATAATTACTTTTTCTCATAACTCTTCAAATCCTCTGCTGCCAGCCTGCCATATCCTGCAGCCCAAAGCCTGTAAATCTTCACAAATGTGCTCATATCCTCTGTTGATAAGCTCAGCTTCTGTGATACATGTTTCTCCCTCGGCCATAAGCGCCGCAATGATCAATGCAGCCCCGCCTCTTAAATCTCCGGCCTGTACCTGTGTTCCCGTAAGAGGTCTGCCGCCGCAAATCACAGCCTGATTACCATCTATCTTAATATCAGCACCCATTTTATTCATCTGAAAAGCGCTGCCAAATCTCTGATCAAAAATATTCTCTCTGATCGAACTTCGCCCCTGTGCCCCTGTCAGTACTGCCATTAAAGGAGCCTGAAGGTCTGTCGGAAAACCCGGATAGTTTTTCGTCTCCACAAGTGCGATTGGCTGAACTGCCCTCTTTCCATTGACCTCTAGTGTACCACCATTCGCTTGATATTGTCCACCTATTTTCTGATATACTTCCAGGAATGCCTGTAATTCCTGCTCCGGAACATTCCTAAGAGTAATCTCGCTTCTTGTCGCAGCTGCCGCACACAGATACGTCCCTGCCACGATTCTGTCAGGCGGTATGGTATAGTTTCCCGGCCCCAGTTCCCTGATCCCGGTAATCATAATTTCCTTTGTTTCCTCGCCTTTGATCAACGCTCCCATTGATCTTAAATATCTGCAAAGCCAGAAAACTTCCGGTTCTTTCGCGCAATTATGCAGCTTTGTCACACCCTGGGCCATCACTGCCGCCAGAATTGCCTGCTGCGTTGCTCCTACACTCGATTTTGTAAAATATATATCTTTTCCCTGAAATCTGCTACATTCTGCATCCAGATAAAACGTTTGCTCACTTATATCTGCGCCAAGCGTCCCGAGCGCCATAAGATGAAGATCTATCGGCCTTTTTCCGATGATACAGCCGCCAGGATAGCCTATCCGACACTTTTTATTCCTGGAAAGAACCGGTCCTAACAGAATAATTGAAGAACGCATTCTTCGTGTGTACGTCTCCGGAATCTCTGTTCCATCCGCATCAGAACAATCCAGATAAAGATCGTGGTCTTCCCACCAGGTTACTGCTCCAAGACTTTTCAGAACCTCTTCCATGCAAAAGACATCCGAAATCCTGGGACAGCCTTTCAAGACGCTTCGTCCTCTGTGCATCAGCGATGCTGCCATCATCGGAAGTGCTGCATTTTTAGAGCCCTGTATGAAAATTTCTCCGCTAAGAGAACATTTGCCCATCACATGGATCTCATCCAACCATTTCACTCCTAAAGGGCCTCTTACCTTATAGTGTATGTTCTTTCTTATTATATGTTACAGTTGCACGTTTTCTGTAATATCACTGCTACCCTTACCAGGCTGCCCCTTGATTTTCTGGCTAAACTACACCTATCATCCAACATTTTTCTATCTGTAAGGCAGCAAAAATTTCACTTATCTCAACCTCTGAGAATTACTTACACTCAAAGCAAGCCCCATCTCTCCAAGAAGAAACACGACCGAAGTTCCTCCATAACTGACAAATGGCAAAGTAATCCCGGTATTGGGAATCGTATTGGTTACCACCGCAATATTCAGGATAACCTGAATCGCCAGATGTCCCATGATACCTCCACAGATGAGCGCACCCGCCAGATCTTTTGCGCACATGGCAGTTACACCCAGACGCCAGAGCAGAATTCCAAACAGAAGAATAAGAAAGGAAGCTCCTGCAACTCCCATCTCTTCACATATGATCGAAAAGATCATATCATTCTGCGCTTCCGGAACAAAGCCCAGCTTCTGAATACTGTTTCCAAATCCCCTGCCAAAAATCCCGCCGCTTCCGATCGCATACAGTCCCTGAATCGTCTGGAATCCTTTCTCATATTTCTCAGGATTTTTCCAGATTGCCAGACGTTCCAGACGATAGCTCTCTGCCGCCAGAAAGATAGTAACAAATCCGATTCCTGCACTGCCAAGCCCGATAAACTGCATATATTTTGGATTTGATGCAAAAATCAGAATAACGCCTATTCCCAGTATGATAATGGCAGTACTCAGATTATTTGAGCCGACCAGGCCAACGATTGGAAGCAGACTAAGCATCGTCCTGCACATAAACCAGAAGCCTTCCGTTCTTTTTTTCGATCTGTCGATCTGCCATGCAAGAAACAGGATTACCGCCACCTTTGCAAACTCAGACGGCTGAAAAGACAATGGGCCCAGGTTCAGCCATCTCTTTGAGCCATTGATTTCCTGCCCGACCAGAAGTACTGCCGTAGACAAAATCATGGAAAGCAGATATGCTGCCGGCGCAATCCTGAGAAAAAAATGGTAATCCATATTAGAAACTGCATACATAGCACACAGTCCTAATGCCGTTGCAAATAATTGTTTCTTAAAATAATAGGCAGAGTCACCGAAGCGTACTCTGCCATTATATTCACTTGCACTGAACAGTACCGCAAGACCAAAGGCCGCAAGCAGTACTACCAGCACCAGCATTGTTCTGTCTTTTTTTGAAAAAACTGCCACTTTTTCAGGAGTCATCTGATTCTCCATCTATCTTCCATAGTCTTCCTGCCATTCAGCTTTTGGAATAATCCGATTTCCCATATCTGCCGGCAGATGACCATAGATTCTTTACTTATAGATATTCTACAGATTTCTCACATATTCCTTAAACATATCTCCGCGCTGCTCATAATTGTCAAACTGTCCCCAGCTTGCGCATGCAGGAGAAAGTAACACTGCATCTCCCGGCTGTGTTTTCTCGGCGCATACCTTGACTGCCTCTTTCAGATCCTCGCAAAGAATAATATCATGGAAGCCATGTTTCTCGGCAGCCGCTTTAATCTTCTCTTTTGTCTGACCGATCAGAACCAGATAGCGTACTTTTCCGTCAAAAGCTTCGATCCACTCATCATAGCTTGACTGTTTATCATATCCGCCGCCGATCAGAAGTGTCGGACGGTTCATCGCCTGAATTCCCTTGATTGCCGCATCCGGGTTTGTTCCCTTGGAATCATTGTAATATACAACGCCATTCTTCTCTGTCACATATTCGATTCTGTGAGCAACAGCTGTAAACTCGCAGATACTCTTGCGGATACTGTCCATAGAAACACCATCGTAATAAGCCATTGCAACAGCAGCCATTACATTCTCAAAGTTATGTTTGCCAAGAAGTTTCAGATCTTCTGTCTTAACTACTTCGATTTCTTTTGCTCCATCTTTGAGGATAATCTTGTTTCCATCCAGATAGATACCTTCATCCAGCTTACGTTCACTGGAGAAATATACGACTCTCGGAGTCAGATTCTCACCAAATTTACGAAGAACCTCATCCTCATAATTCAGCACACAGACATCCTCTGTCCCCTGATTCTGAGTAATCTGCTCTTTTACACGGATATACTCTTCCATTGTATGATGACGGTTCAGATGATCTTCTGTAATATTCAGGATCGCGGATACCTTTGGAGCAAATTCATCGATTGTTTCAAGCTGGAAACTGCTGATTTCTGCCACAGTTACAGAATTCGGTTTCATTTCCAGTGCTTTGGAAGTATATGGAGTTCCGATATTTCCTACTACAAATACAGACTCACGTGCATCCTGCATAATTTTTCCAAGGAGTGCTGTAGTTGTTGTCTTACCGTTTGTACCTGTGATTGCAAGTACTTCTCCGTCTCCGACTCTGTATGCCAGCTCTACTTCTCCCCACACCGGAAGTCCCTGCTCATAGAAACTCTTTACGATTGGCAGATCTGTCGGTACTCCGGGGCTTAAAACTACCAGTTCAAGGCTCTCCTGTACTTCTTTCGGAAGTTCTCCCGCATATACAGTAACCGGATATGTTCCATCTGTTTTATGTACGACTGCCTCTTTATCAATCTCTGCATTTCCGTCATAAATGATCGGAGACGCTCCTACTTTTGCAAGAAGGTCAGATGCTCCGATTCCGCTTTTACCGGAACCGAATACCAGAACCTTTTTTCCCTGTAATTTCATAATAATTTTTCCTCCTTATCATCAGCACAATGCTGATTTTTCGGGTTGCTGTTACATTAATCTGTAACTGTTCAGTACTTCCACAGTTACATTACTTTTACAGTGCCAGCAGTGCGATCATGCACATAACTGCTGTAATAACTGAGAACACTGCAACCACACGTGTCTCAGACCATCCACATAACTCAAAATGATGATGGATCGGAGCCATTTTGAAGATACGCTTTCCATGTGTTGCTTTGAAGTAAGTAACCTGAATGATAACAGAAAGTACCTCAACCAGGTAGATCAGTCCAACGATCAGGATAAACAGTGGCATCTGCATTACATAAGCAGTACCTGCAACAAATCCTCCAAGTGCCAGAGAACCTGTATCTCCCATGAACACCTTCGCCGGATATACATTAAACAGTAAAAATCCCATCAGGCTTCCCACAACTGCGCATGTGATCGGTTCAATTCCGGATTTCATTCCGATAGAAACAACAGAAAAGAATACTGCTACGATCAAAGTTACACTGGAAGCAAGGCCATCCAGACCATCTGTAAAGTTTACACCATTTACAGTACCGATTACCGCAAAGAACAGCACCGGAATTGCCAGCCATCCAAGGTTCAGGAAATGTCCGCTCCAGAACGGAATTCTCATTGTCAGAGAAATATCTGTATACTTAACGATATAGAATACAAAAATCGCAGTCAGAACTACCTGAAGAGAAAATTTCTGCCATGGAAGCAGTCCGTCTGATCGTTTCAGTACTACTTTCAGGTAATCATCCAGAAAACCGATGATTCCAAATCCAAGTGTCAGAAACAGTACCGGGATGATCTTCGGATAGTCACCGACATAAAATAACGCCGTCACTGCAGTTGCGATCAGAAAGATCACACCACCCATTGTCGGTGTTCCGGCTTTCTTTAAATGGGACTGTACGCCCTCTGTTCTTTCTGTCTGTCCCATCTTCAGTTTCCTGAGAAACGGAATGATGATCGGGCCTAATACAACGCTGATTGCAAAAGAAATCAGCACAGGGATTACAACTTGAAATTCCATCTCACACCTCATTCATTCTTTCGTTTTTTCATTTTTTTCTGAAAGTGTTTTGTGCTCTTTCAGATTTCTTTTAGTATAAGGCTTTTTTATTTATTTATCAACCCTGGAGGCAGGATTTTCATTTACCCGGTAACACAGGTTTATTACTGTTTACTCCGTGCCCGGTAATAACCGTTTATTCTGGGTTTTTTGTTTCAATCTGGCTGATATCTTTTTCAATTCCCAGATATGGCAGGATATTTTCAAAGATACTCCTGATCACCGGCGCTGCAATCGTTCCTCCATAGTAAATTCCCTGCGGATTATGAATGATGCATAATCCCAGCACCTGTGGGTTCTCTGCCGGTGCAAATCCAAGGAATGATGAAATATAACGATTTGCACTTCTCGGAAGTGTCTGTGATGTAGCTGTTTTTCCGCCAATAGAATAGCCTTCTATCTTTGCGTTCTTTCCGGAGCCCTGCGACACTACTGTCTCCAGGATTTCCCTTACTTTTTTCGAAGTTTCCTCAGAAACAATCCCCTCTTTTACGGGAAATTCCAGCTTCTTTCCTTCTGTGCCATCCGGATTTAAAACTGCCACCCCGAAATGTGGAGTTATGCGCCTGCCGCCATTGATCAGAGAACTTACCGTTGTCGCAAGCTGGACCGGCGTGATCTGAAATGACTGTCCGAAAGAGACGGTTGCCAGTTCTACTTCTCCCATATTTTTCTTCTGATGCATAATCGTACCTGCCTCTCCGGGCAGATCTATCCCCGTTTTGTCCAGAAGGCCAAACTGTCTGAAATATTTATAGTAACGATCAACTCCCAGCCTCAGCCCTACTTCAATAAACACCGGATTACAGGAGTTCTGCGCTCCCTCCACGAAATTCTGTGAACCATGCCCAATTCTTTTTGCACAATGAATTCGTCTGTCTTCTACCAACTTATATCCCGGACAATAGAAACGGTCATTCGGCGTTACAACTCCCGCTTCCAGTCCTGCAGACATCGTAATAATTTTGAATGTGGAACCTGGTTCATAGGTATCATTCATGCAGGGATTTCTCCACATTTGATTTAACAACTCCTGTTTTCTTTTCGACTTTGTCTTTGCCGCCATCTGTGCTGCTGTCTGTTCAGTTTCTTTTTCTATTGTCTGTTCTTCCCGCATATCTAACTTTGCCTGCAAATCTTCATTCAATGTAAACGGATCATTCAGGTCAAATTCCGGCACATTCACGCACGCGTAGATTTCTCCATTCTGCGGATTCATAAGCAGAATGGATACACGCTCTGCCTGCTTCTCTTCCATCACCTTCAAAGCAGCCTGTTGCGCATATTCCTGGATATTCGCATCGAGGCTGAGTATCAGGCTTTTTCCCTCTTCCGGGTCCTGCCTTGTCTCCCCAAGTTTATCAATTTCCACTCCTCTGGCATCTGTTGTCGTCAGGATTTTTCCGGGTTCTCCCTTTAATATGTCCTCATATTTTACTTCAAGACCGATAATTCCCTGGTTATCCCCTCCTGTAAAACCGATTACCTTTGAAGCCAGACTTCCGTATGGATAATAGCGTTTATAATCCTCGTCAACCTTCACACCTGCCAGATTACTCTCCCTTATTTCGTCCCCCACACTTTTCTCTACATTTGTTTTTACTCTTTCTATGGAAGAAACTTTTTCTACCCGTTTACGTACTGTCGCTTCATCCATTTTCAGTTTCTGAGTCAATAAAGCAATCACCTTTTCCGGCTCTTTGATCTGACTGTGGATCACAGAAATCGTACAGACTGTCCTGTTTGATGCCAGCACGTTTCCTTTTGCATCCAAAATCTTACCTCTGGCAGCCTTGATGTCACGTTCTCTCTCATGAAGATCTTTCGCTTTCTCATAATAGTGATCTGATCTGAAACACATAAGGTATACAAGTCTGCCAATCAGGCCTGACATCATCAGAATGCAGCATACAAATACCACCCATATCTTTTTCTTATGAAACGTCATATTTTTTTTCATAAAAAAGTCCCGCAGAGATCGTCACATTAATATATGACATTACTCTGCGGGGGTATGTTATTTTATGAAATTGCTATAGTTCCAGACAACAGCCATAAACCGTCATAAATAATTCCTTATTCCAGTCCGGCTTCTTCGTTTGTGATGCCATCACTCTCTGCATTATTATCCTGTGTTGTCTCCGCCTCATCATCTTCCAGCGGTGCAGGTGCATCCGGATTGGAAACTGCATCTCCGGAGGAGTCTGTATCTGTACTTCCTGCAGCAGAAACCAGATTTGTGGACATCTTATAATTTCCATTATCATCTAAAATATGATCTCCGTTAGCATCTAACAGATATCCATTTTCATCAATTCGGTTTCCATCCCAGTCAATAAGATTTCCATCTGCGTCTTCCAGGTTTCCGTCACTGTTCAGTGCGCCGCCTGAAACACTCTTTAAGTGTCCTTTAAAGCCTTCCCATAACTCTGTCTCCGGTACTGTTCCATCTTCTGATTCATCCGGTGTTACATTCAGATAAGGCAGGAGTTCAGAAAGAATTCCCTGTGCAATATACTGTGGATAAGTACTGTTTGCCTGATCATCAACATTCGGCTCATCGACTACTACATAGATTACAACTGCCGGATCATCGACAGGTGCAAATCCAATAAAAGAAACCAGATATTTGCCATTTCCTCGAGGATATTTCTCGGCTGTACCTGTTTTACCACCTGAACTGTAACCCTGTACTTTAGAATGGCGGCTGGTACCCTGCTGTACACTTAATGCCATGTAACTTCTGATATCACTTGAGATTCTTGAAGAAATCGTCTGTTTCAGAAGTGTTGGCGTAATCGTTTTTACTGTACTGCCATTGCTGTCCAGAATTTTTGTTACCAGATGTGGCTGATAATAATATCCGCCATTGATAACAGAACTCATTGCATTTACTTCCTGGATCATTGTGCAGGTAAATCCCTGGCCGAAAGCTGAGCAGGCAAGCTCTGTCTCTCCCATGGAATCTTTCGTATGGATAATGCCGGCGCCTTCATTTGGAAGGTCGATCCCAGTTCTCGTTCCGAAGTTAAACAGACTCTGCGCCTTGATAAACTGGGTAGCTCCCATCTTGGCACCAATCTGCATCATCGCATCATTACAGGAGTTGGCGATTACTTCACCCAGTGTTTCCGTACCATGTGCACTTGGATAAACCGCACATTTAATCATGGTATCTCCGAAAATCTGAGAACCATCACACACGAATGTATCTGTCTCCTGAATTGCACCTTTTTCCAGTGCAGAAGCCATAACGATCGGTTTTACTACAGATCCCGGTTCATAGGCATCTGTCACACAGAAGTTGCTCCACATACCATTTAAAGCCTCAACCGTTTCCTCATCATTCATAGCTTTAATTTCATCTTCAGTATATACATTAGATAAATCTCGCGGATTATTCAGATCATAACGGTCACCGCCATCCATGGCAATAATCTCACCAGTGGAAGGATTCTCGACAATAACACCGATATTCTCGGCTCCCATTGCTTCTTTAAATCCATTGACATACTTCTCAACGATCTGCTGTGCCCCGATATCAATGCTTGTCTGAATACTCTTACCATTTACAGCAGGAATGATTGTCTGTTCTACGTCTGAATCATTATTGATATATCCATACTGTCTTCCATCCACACCTGTCAGCGTGCTGTTATAATATCCTTCCAATCCGATATCTGCAACATCTCTGTCCAGTGCAAACCCAACCGTATCACAGGCAGTTTCATTAAACGGATAACTTCTCAGGTAATCTTCCTCAAACCAGATACCTTTGATGTCAGCTCTCTCTTTTGCCTGTGCAGCTGTGAGTCCCGAATCCTCATCTTCAGCCTTATATGCCTCAAATTCTTTCTTCTTATCCATAGATAACTGTTTCATCAGAATCTGATACTGGCTCTTGCTCGTTCTTGAATCTGACAGAAGAGAGCGCACCGTTTCTTCGTCAATTCCCAACACTTCGTTTAACGCCCGAATCGTCGGCTCTACGTAATCCTCATCGGAATTTACTGTTTTACAATCCAGGATCACATTATAAACTTTATTGCTGGTGGCCAGGATATTTCCGTTTTTATCATAAATATCGCCTCTTTTTGCCGGCAGTACCTGACTTTCATATTTCTGCTGAGCCTGGCTTAATACCTGTTTCTTATATTTTCTTCCATCAGTAGCATTAATAAATGTAATTCTTAGTATTAATACTACTAAAGCCAGTAATACTAGTCCAAATAGTATTACCAGCTTCTCTTTCATCTTTTGATTTATTTTTCTCTGAGGTTTTCTGCGGCCTCTTTTTCGTGTATTACTCAATTAATCACCTACTTTGAATCTGGTATATCCTGATACTGTCTCACATAGCTGTTGCCGGATGTAGAATAGGTTACTGTCTGATCATCTGATGGATATTTCATTCCCAGTCTTCCCAGTGCAGTCTGCTTGATCTGATTCAGATCCACATTAGATGTGACCTGACTGTAATATGCATCATTATCTTCTTTTAAGCTTGCCAGCTCTTCCTCAAGGGATGCGACTGTACTCATTTTCGCTGTGATCTCCGATTTATACCGCAGATACTTCACAGAGCAAAACAATATAGCTACACACATAACAGCCAGAAATGCTACAAATCCCCAGTTCATTGCTGCTGCTTTCTGTCTGTTCTTCTGTGCTTCTTTACTTAACTGATGTTTCTGCTTTGGTACCGGTGCCGGCTGGGCCTGCACCCTGCGGTTTCGATTCGGCTGCTGTTTTCCCGGATATGGTCTCTGCGGCTGTCTGGTTCTCTCCGGAACTTCCGCAAGTCGTCTGACCGTATTTCCCTCAACATACATTCCTCTGTTTACTCTGGCATTGTTCCTGCTTCTTCTAGCTGTTTCAGTCCTGGTCGTTTTCGCCATTTCATGCCTCTCTAATTATAATACTCTCTCAAAAATTCTAAGCTTTGCACTCTTAGAACGCGGATTTTCTTCCATCTCTGTCTCCCCGGGAAGAATCGGCTTTCTTGTGATCACTTTTCCCTTTGATTTCTTTCCACATACACATACCGGGAAATCTGAAGGACATGTACATGGATTCTCATTTTTTCTGAAAATCGTCTTAACGATTCTGTCTTCTAGTGAGTGAAAAGTGATGATGCAAAGTCTTCCTCCGTCATCAAGGATATCAATCATTCCATCCAGTGAATCTCTCAGTACATCAAGTTCCCTGTTAAGTTCAATTCGGATTGCCTGAAAAGTTCTCTTAGCGGGATGTCCTGATTTCACCTGCATCTTCATTGGGATAGATTCCCTGATGATCTCTGTGAGTTCTCCGGTCGTAGTGATCGGCTTCACCTGCCTTGCGGCAACTATATGTTTTGCGATGTTCTTCGCAAATTTATCTTCACCGTAGTCACGAATGATACGGTATAACTCTTTCTCTTCATAGCCATTGACAATATCACTGGCTGTCTGCATCTGGCGCTGATCCATTCGCATATCAAGCGGCGCATCTACCCTGTAGGTAAAACCGCGCTCCTCATTATCAAGCTGATAGGAAGATACTCCAAGGTCAAGTAGAATCCCGTCGACTTTGTTGATGCCTCTTGCTGCCAGTTCCGATACCATGTAACAATAATTGCTGCGAATGACAGTAGCCTGTTTAAAGGGTGCTAACCTCTCACTCGCAGCAATTATCGCATCTTGGTCCTGATCTATGCCAATAAATCTCCCCTTGGCAGAAAGCTTCTTACATACCTCACGGGCATGTCCCGCACCTCCTAAAGTGCCATCCACGTAGATTCCGTCTGGTTTGATATTCAAACCTTCAATGGTCTCTTCCAGTAATACAGATTTGTGTTTAAATTCCATATCCGTCTCCTGTCTGGATTTACTCTGCAAGATACTTTAAACGATTCCTGATTAAATAGTGATTCCCAGGTCCTGCATGCTCTCTGCAATGCTGTCCATGTCATCATAATTACAGTTCTCGCTCCACTTTTCTTTGCTCCAAACTTCGATCCTGTTCAGATTACCAGTCAGAACTACATCCTTCTCTAAACCTGCAAATTCACGCAGAGTCTGCGGTACAAGGATTCGCCCCTGTTTGTCCAGTTCGCATGTAGTTGCTCCGGCAACAAAAAATCGTGAAAAAGTTCTCGCATTTTTATTTGTAAGTGGTAATGCTCTGAGTTTCATTTCAAAGGATTCCCATTCATCCATCGGATAAATAGAAAGACAGCCATCAAGTCCTTTTGTCAAAACAAACTCTTCCCCTAAGAGTTCCCTGAATTTAGAAGGAATGATCAGGCGCCCCTTCGCGTCGATCGTGTGGTTATACTCTCCCATGAACATGTTACTCACCTACTCTCACGAAATCTGATTCTCCCCTTCAGATTTCTCAGGTGGTAATGGTCTTCTCTGCCATTATTCCCCCATTCACCACCACTATTCACCACTTTCTACCACTTATGTGTTTATTCTAAACTATTTAGGCTGAAAAAACAAGGGGGAGAAACAGATTTTTGAAATTTAGAACTCTGTTAACATTTATGAAATAACCTTATTTTTAAGAAAAAATATAAATTTTATACGTAAAAAGTGGGATGAAATACCACTTTCACCCCACTCAACTTTCAGATCTGTTGTTTTTTATACATCTTCTTTAGAATTTGTGGGAGAATTTCCCACATGTTGCCTCCACTCTTCTGGAATATGTGCATATTCTGAGTTTTCCCAGTTCACATTTTCATCCGAATCTTCTGATTTTTTTCAGCTACTTTTGTCTGCGTTTCTTTTTTATCAGCATTTTTATTCTTCTCAAGCTGATCATTTATCTCTGATGGAATACTCTGCACATCTTGCTTCTGTTCTTCTGGTAGATTTTGTATTTCCTGATTTCTGTCTGCATCCGCCTGCATCTTTGTCTCTGATTCTGCATTCTTACTTATGTCTGTATTCTCATCTATATCTGCATTCAGATGTTCCTTATTTAACTTCAACAGGCTGACCTCTTTATCAGTACCTGACTGTGCTTTTATTTTCAGTTCGGTACTGACTTCAGAAGTATCTTTCTGCTCCTCATTCTCTTTTTTCCGGATTTCATCCAGCAGAAAACGTTTTCTCCTCCGCCTGCGTATGGCATCTCTTTTCTGTGTCATCACTCCACGCACGATCACTACCGGTGTGCAGATGATGAACAATGCCGCAGAAATTATCAGAGAAATTCCCAGTTTTGTTCCCGGAATATAAAGTTTATCTGTTCTGAGCCATTCGAAGAAGAATCTTCCGAGACCATATCCTGCCAGATAGATCATAAATAATTCCCCCTCAAATCTTTTCTTCCTTCTAAGAGCCAGTAATAACAGCAATAAAATCAGGCACCACAGACTTTCATAGAGAAAAACCGGTTGTACCTGAATATATGAAATCCCATCTACAGTCAGCAGATTATCACGCATATTTCCGGAAACTTCCCCCGAGCGCACAGCAGAAAGTGGAAGCTGCATTACCCATGGAAAATCTGCATATTCTCCAAAGGACTCTCTGTTAAAAAAATTTCCCCATCGTCCGATTATCTGCCCCAGAAGAATTCCCAGACTTGCAATATCCGCTGCCCGCCAGAATGACATCTTTGCAAGTTTGCAAAATACTGCCGCTGCACAGCAGCCGGCAAGCAGGCCTCCATAGAAAGCATATCCACCATTTCGAAAATCCAGGATTTCATTTAAATTTCCCTTATAAAGTTCCCATGAAAAAGCCACATAAAACAGCCTGGAACCGACCACAGAGAACAAAAGCGAAATAATCGTCATATCCAGATATTTATTCTGGTCTTCCCCACTTCGTTTCGCCTCAAGTGTCACAAGCCCCATCCCCAGAAGTGCACCGATTGCGATCAGCACACCATAAATGGTAAACTCCATTCCAAATATCTGAAATGAACGGGGCACATAACTCAAAACCAGGTCAAGTCCCGGAAAACGTATCGACATTTCCATATATCACCCGTTTATTATACATTGAAACGGAATAAAATTACATCTCCATCCTGTACAATGTATTCTTTACCTTCCATTCTTACAAGACCTTTCTCTCTGGCGCCTGCATAGGAACCGCAGTCCAGAAGATCCTGATAATTTACAACTTCAGCTTTGATAAATCCTCGCTCAAAATCTGTATGGATCTTACCTGCTGCCTGAGGAGCTTTTGTACCGATCTTAATGGTCCATGCTCTTGTCTCATCTTCACCGGCAGTAAGGAAACTCATCAGTCCAAGGAGATGATAACTTGCTTTTACAAGTTTCTCAAGACCAGATTCTGTTAATCCAAGATCTTCGAGGAACATTTTCTTTTCATCTTCATCCAGTTCGGAAATCTCTTCTTCGATCTCTGCACAGATTACAAAAATCTCACTGTTCTGTTCTGCCGCATATTTGCGTACTGCCTGTACATGCGCATTATTCGCACCGTCATCAGCCAGATCATCCTCTGCAACATTTGCCGCATAGATCACTGGTTTCCATGTGAGCAGATTGTAAGTAGCCATCCAGCCTTCTTCATCTTCGCTCTCAAGTTCCATAGTGATTGCCATCTTGCCATCTTCCAGATGAGCTTTTACTTTCTGAAGGAAATCAAGTTCCTTGGCAGCCTCTTTGTCCATACGTGCTGTCTTTGTAACTTTAGCGATTCTTCTCTCAAGAATCTCAAGGTCTGAGAAGATCAGCTCAAGGTTGATTGTTTCAATATCACGAAGAGGATCAATACTTCCATCTACATGGATGACATTTGAATCCTCGAAGCAACGTACCACATGAACGATTGCATCTACCTCACGGATGTTTGCAAGGAACTGGTTTCCAAGTCCTTCACCTTTGGATGCTCCTTTTACAAGCCCTGCGATATCTACGAATTCAATCACAGCAGGTGTCACTTTTTTAGAATGATAAAAATCACCCAGAAGTTTCAGTCTCTCATCCGGCACAGTAACGACACCTACGTTCGGGTCGATCGTACAGAATGGATAGTTTGCGGATTCTGCTCCTGCTTTTGTCAACGAGTTAAATAATGTACTTTTTCCAACGTTTGGTAATCCAACAATTCCCAGTTTCATCTCTTTAATATTTCTCCTTTTAATGTACTGATCTTATGATAATCGCATCAGATCAAATTGTATGATGGCAAAGGCAAAAGAGCCCTTTACTTTTGTCATCTTTTATATTTTTACACAAATACTTTCATTATTTTATCATAACCCCTTATGATGTGCAAGTTGCTGTTCACTGCACATGTGACAATATCGGCGATACAAGAGATATGAAAAATAAAATGAAGCAGGGGACTTACCTGATTCGGTTAATCTCGCGACATAATCATAAGAAGTGTCCCTGATTCGTAAGTTACTTTTGCATATTCCTCACTGATTTCATTGCTGACTGTCAGTCCGCTGTCAGCAGTTGTCAGGTGGTATTTATCCAGAGGATATTTAAATCCTTCCAGTGTCAGACCTGTCACATCTCCTCCCAACGGGAAAAATGACACGTACTTTCCAAACTGTTCTGCTTTTTTAAGAATTGTTCCGCTGGGGATGAGCTTCATGTAATTATAGCGATCTGCCAGTGCCACCTCTGTGTCCTGTTTCTGCGCCAGGATGAGCAGACCGAAATTCGCCATCAGATGATCTACTCTGTTTCCTGTCACGCCGAGGATCACAATTTCTTTCGCGCCATTTTGGATTGCATAGTTCATTGCAGACTGTGTATCGGAATCATCCTTCTCAGGACGCAGACGCACGACTTCGACTACTTTTCCTTCACCTTTTTGCAATTTCCACTCCAGCATCCCACCGTATGGAATATCTTCGTTTTGCATTTCCAGAAAATTTTTTCCATCCTCCGAAAGGCTGTCAAAGTCTCCAATCACTACATCCGGTAAAATCAGATAATCCAGAAAGAACTCCAGACCGCGGTCCGCCGCGATCAGACGTATATTTTCTCTTCCGGCTTTTTCTATATTCTTTTTTAAAAAATAGAGGGCAAAATCACTCTGGATATCGCCCCCGCTTACAATTATCGTATCTATCATGCTGTTCCTCAGTCAATTTTTCTTATGATCTCATCCATCTGTTCTTTTGCATGTTTTACATTTTTCTCCAGATTGCCCTTGAAAACATAAGAACCGGCTACCAGCAGATTTGCACCTGCTGTCAACACTGTTTCCATTGTCTCATCATTGATTCCGCCATCAACCTGAACATCTACATCCAGATTCTCAGCTTCGATCAGTTCACGTACTTCCTTAATTTTCTCTGTGCATTCATCCATATATTTCTGTCCGCCAAATCCCGGCTGTACAGTCATAATAAGAACCATGTCCACATCCTGAAGCATATGACTGATGTCATTTACAGGCGTAGCAGGTTTGATAGAAATTCCTACTTTCACACCGGCTTCACGGATCTGTTCAATTGTTCTCTCTAAATCTTCACATGCTTCTGCATGCACTGTAATAGAATCTGCACCACATTCAACAAAGTCTCTGATATATCTCTCAGGCTCAGTCACCATAAGATGTACATCAAAGAACATCTTTGATTCCTTTCGAATAGACTTGATCACCGGCATTCCAAAAGAGATGCTTGGTACAAAAT
The DNA here is from genome assembly GCF_003471165.1 of Ruminococcus sp. AM22-13. GTDB lineage: Bacteria > Bacillota > Clostridia > Lachnospirales > Lachnospiraceae > Blautia_A. Next base: position 169,096 of record NZ_QRIL01000002.1, read on the forward strand.
CACCATCCATAACATCAATATGGAGCCATTCGATCCCTTCCTTCTCCAGAATTTTAATCTGTTCGCCCAAACGGTTAAAATCTGCCGATAAAATAGAAGGGCACAACTGATACATAATTAGAATCTCCTTTTCTCTTTTAATTCGTCATAAAGTCCCAGGTAATCTTCATATCGAAGCTGACTGATTTTGTGTTCAGCCAACGCTTTCTTTACGCCACAGTCCGGTTCATGGATATGCCTGCATCCCTGAAATCTGCACTGATCTTCATATTTACGAAACTCCGGAAAATAATCTTTAAGCTCCTGTTCTTCTATATCCGTAAGGTATAAAGAAGAAAATCCAGGCGTATCCATCAGATAGGTGTCATGTCCTACCGGAATTACCTGCGAATGGCGTGTCGTATGTTTTCCACGCTTTAACTTCTTACTTATTTCCCCTGTTTCCATCTGTACATTTTCCTGCAATGCATTAGTAATTGAGGATTTTCCCACACCTGAAGGACCGGCAACTACTGTTGTCTTTCCCTGGAGAATCTCCCGGATTTCATCCAGTCCGTCTCCGTTGAAAGTGCTGGAAAAAATCACATGATATCCACAACTCTTATATGTCTCATACAAAAGTTCCAGTTCTTCCTGTTTTGCGAGATCTTTCTTATTAAAACATATCACTGCCGGAACTTCTTCCTTCTCCATCATGATCAGGAAACGATCCAGCAACATAAAATTAGGTTTCGGATTCTCCATTGCAAAAATCACAAACGCCTGATCTACATTGGCAACCGCCGGACGGATCAGTGAATTTTTTCTGGGAAGGATGGCAGTTACACTGCCTTCCTTCTCCTGTTCATCTAAAACTTCAATTTCCACATTATCCCCGACAAGAGGTTTCTGTTTATCTTTTCTGAATATTCCTTTGGCTTTGCATTCATAAATCTCATCATTCTCTGCATAGATGTAATAAAATCCTGCAATCCCTTTAATTATCTTTCCCTGCATGGATTACTCTGCCTTAGCGAACGTAATGGAATAATTTCCAAGTTCCTGATAAGTTCCGTTAATCTGCTCGGACAAATATAAAGTACCTTCACTGATACCAGGTGCTCCTGTGATATCCAGATCATATGGGAACTGTATTACCTGATCTTGCAAAACAACAGATGCTGTCGGTGTTCCATTTACATTCTGAATCAGTTCCAGACGGACCGGGCCACCTGTATATCCTGCCGGAGTATTCAGAGTCTGGGTACATTTCCACACTTCTCCTGCTGCCACAGCCGCGCTGTTATCTGTTGATGCAGTATCAGTTGTCTGTGCTGCACTGTCTGATGTACCTGCTGCATTTGCAGTATCCGTATTCTGCACAGATGCAGGATCCTGATCTCCCGTACTTACTGTAATTACAACATTAACTGTATCCGGATCTTCCCAGTTGCCAGCTTCCGGTTCCTGAGAGATTACCTCTCCGGCAGCTACATCTGTACTTCTTTCCTCTTTTACTTCTACATTGAGGAATTTACCAAAAGTAGTAACTGCATCATTCTTTGTCATTCCAACAACACTCGGAACTTCTACACTGTCACCATAGTCAACACCACGGCTGACAACCAGTGTAACTGTATCACCTGCTGAAACAGATGCTCCGGCATCCGGAGTTGTAGAATATGCATATCCAGGATCAACAAGTGGAGTGCCATCATCATTTAATTCGCTGTATTCTTTCTGAACATTAACGGTCAATCCCATATCTTCAAGAGTCTGCTGTGCATCCACACCAGTCTGTCCATCTACATCAGGAACTGTGATCTGCTGCGCACCCTTACTGATATAATATTTAATGGTCGTATACTGTTCTACCTTACTTCCCTGTGGAATATCCTGGGAAGAAATCGTTCCCTTCGCCTGAGTGGAAGCTTCCTCACCCATCGGCTGGATACCAAGTTTCATATCTTTTGTGATATTCTTTGCCTCATCCTCTGTCTTTCCTACGAGATACGGTACAGTAACCATTCCGTCATCGTCAGTTTTCGCTGTATCTGTTGTTTCTGTCTTTGTCTCTGTCTGACTCTTGCTTCCAAGTAATCCGGATGCTTTTCCTGCAACGAGGATGATTGCAATAAGAATCACAACTCCCAGAAGAAGCACTGCGATCGTCAATCCATGACCGCCGCCTTTTTTCTTCTTCTCAGTCTTTCCTGATTTCTTTCTGCGAGACTTCTCTTCCGGTTCATCATCATAATCAGTCTCATTGATTTCTTCTTCCAGAGCTTCCGGTTCTGATTTCGCGATCTGCTTTGGCATATGCTTGATCTCGCCGAGTTCTTTATCTGAAATTACAACAGTTTTTGCTTCATTATCTACTGATGTCAGAGTTACGAAATCCCCTTGAGGATCAATAAGAGAATGTTTCAGATCTGCGATCACATCCTCCATATTCTGATAACGGCGGTCAACACTCTTCTGTGTACATTTCAGAATGATCTGTTCCAGACTGTGTGGCAGTTCCTCTGTGTAGACACTCGGCGGGACCATCTCTTCCTGAAGATGCTTGATAGCGATTGCTACTGTTGTATCCCCGTCGAATGGAACCTTGCCGGTAACCATCTCATACATGGTGATACCAAGTGAATAAATATCGCTCTTCTCATCGCTGTATCCGCCACGTACCTGTTCCGGTGAACTATAATGAACAGATCCCATTACATTAGAGCTTATCGTATTAGAAGATGCCGCTCTCGCAATTCCAAAATCTGTAACTTTTACCTTACCATCCATAGAGATGATAATGTTCTGCGGTTTCACATCACGGTGTACGATTCCATGACTGTGTGCTGCCTCAAGTCCCATAGACACCTGAATCGCAATACTTGTCGCTTCTTTTACAGAGAGTTTCCCTTTCTTGGAAATATACTCCTTAAGAGTAATTCCCTCTATCAGTTCCATAACAATATAGTAAACACCGTTGTCATCTCCGACATCAAACACGTTGACTATATTTGGATGTGTCAGAACTGCTGCCGCCTGGGCTTCACTTCTGAATTTGCGGATAAATGTTGTATCCTCACGAAATTCCGGCTTAAGGACTTTTACAGCAACAAACCGATTCAGCTTATGGTCTTTTGCTTTGTATACGTCCGCCATTCCGCCGGTACCAATTTTACCTAATATCTCATAGCGTTCGGCTATGATCGTTCCCGTTTTTAACATGCTTTCACCTCATCTGCGAATGGTTCTATCAAAACAATTGCAATATTATCCTTGCCGCCGTTACGGTTTGCTTCTCTGATAAGTATCCTGCCTTTTTCATCCAGGTCTGTAGCAGTGTCAGAAATGATTTCCAGCATCTGGTTGTCCTCAACCATATTGCTCAGTCCATCCGAACACATCAAAACAACATCTCCTGGTTCCAGTTTCAGATCGAAGAAATCAATATCTACTGTCTTTTCCGCTCCAAGCGCTCTTGTGATGATATTTTTCTTAGGATGTTTTCTTGCCTGCTCTGCATCAAGTTCTCCCATCCTTACCATCTCCTGCACCAATGAGTGATCTTTTGTTATCTGTTGGATCTGTTCGCCGACTACATAAAGTCTGCTGTCACCTACATTTGCCACATAAGCATAATGTCCCACAATCGTAGCAGCTACCATTGTAGTTCCCATTCCTCTCAGTTTTTCATCCTGCTGTGCCTGAGTAAGAATTTCGGTATTCACACATTCAATGGCATGACGAATCACCTTGATTGGATTAAAATCCGCATCCTGGCGGATCTCCTCCACCATAGATGTAACTGCATGGGAGGATGCATAATCTCCTGCATTATGACCACCCATTCCGTCTGCAACGACAAACAGATTCGGAAGATTCCCAACCGGCTCAGCGGAGGCGAACACATAATCCTGGTTCATCTTCCGCTTTTGTCCGACATCAGTAGCTGAATATATCCTCATGTCACTTCTCGCTTTCTGTTTTTTCCATATAACTTTTTCTTAACTGTCCACAGGCACCGTCGATATCACTGCCCATTTCCCTTCTAATAGTAACATTTATTCCACATTTTTCAAGTTTTATTTTGAAATTCTCCACCGCCTGGCGGGTTGAACGCACATAGGAACGTTCCTTGATCGGGTTTACAGGAATGAGATTTACATGACAGGTGATATCTTTGATTCTGCCGGAAAGCTCTCTGGCATCCTCATCACTGTCATTTACTCCCGCTACCAGACTGTATTCAAATGTGATCCTGCGCCCTGTTTCTTCAAAATAATGACGACAGGCCTGCAAAACCTCATCCATACTGTATTTATTGGCAATCGGCATCAGTTCCCGGCGTTTTACATCATTTGGCGCATGAAGGGAAAGTGCAAGTGTCATCTGAAGTTTCTCTTTTGCAAGATCATAAATCTTCGGAACCAGTCCACAGGTGGAAACAGTCAGGTTTCTCTGACTGATATGAAGCCCGCCATCTTCTGTCAGGATATGTATAAACCTAAGAAGATTTTCATAATTATCAAGGGGTTCTCCTGTTCCCATCACTACAACATTTGATACTCGTTCTCCTGTCAGAGCCTGTATCCTGTAAATCTGATCCAACATCTCTGACGGCAGAAGGCATCTGGTCAGACCACCAATCGTAGATGCACAAAATCTGCATCCCATACGGCAGCCTACCTGCGAGGAGATACAGACAGAATTTCCATGTTTATATCTCATCAGAACACTCTCGATCACATTTCCATCACTGAGGCGAAACAGATATTTCTGTGTGCCATCAATCTTAGATGTCTGTACATCCACCACCTCAAGTGCTGTGATCGGGTACTCTTTCAGCTTCTCTCGCAGACTTTTGGAAAGATTCGTCATCTCATCATACGAAGTCACAAGATGTTCATGTAGCCAGCTGTATATCTGCTTAGCCCTAAACGGCTTGTCACCCAGAGCAGTCATCAGTTCCTTTAATTCATCTATTGTCATTGACTTAATATCTGTCATTATTTATTTTCTCCTGAATTTCGCAATAAAGAAGCCGTCCGTTTTGTGTACTCCCGGCAAAAGCTGAAGATATCCAAGCGCTGTCGTCTCTGAATGCAGTTCTTCCGGCAGATATGGATCAATACTCTCCAGTTTAAATGGATGATTATTCATAAACCACATCATATTCTCTTCATTCTCTTCCTTCGCAATCGTACAGGTACTAAAGATCAGCGCTCCACCCGGTTTCACGTACTCAGCGGCACGATCCAGGATCGTCCTCTGTAAGATTACAATCTCTTCCTGCTTCTGCGGAGTTACCCTGTATTTGATCTCCGGCTTCTTGCCAATCACTCCATATCCGGAACATGGAACATCTGCAAGAACAATATCCGCTTTCAGCTCTGAATCCACATCAAATACTGTGGCATCCATCACATGTGCCTGTACATTGATAGAATCTGTTCTGTGAATGTTTTCTTCAATCAGATCTATCTTATACTGGCTTACATCTCTGGCATCTACGGTTCCATAATCTCCCATTTTATCTCCCACATGGAGACTTTTTCCTCCGGGAGCTGCACACATATCGATAATGTAGTCACCTTTCTGTGGATTGGCAACTTCTGCAACCAGCATAGAACTTACATCCTGCACCTGGATTTTTCCATGGATAAAGGCATCCAGCGCCAGAATATGGTTATAATTTGAAATTTCATATGCATATGGAAGATACGGTGCCGGTTTTACCTCCACTCCCTGATCTATAAGACTCTGATAAATCTCTTCCTGTGGGAATTTATGTGTTCTGCATCTCACAGTGATTGGCTTCTCTGTCAGGAAATCTGCAAGAATTTTCTCTGTCTTCTCTTCACCGTAATCCGCAAGCCAGCGGTTTACCAGTGTTTCCGGCATGGAATATCTGACAGATAAATATCTGACCAGATTCTCCTCCCTGGACGGAAGCTTCAGATTCTTCCATTCTCTTGCAATCGTCCGAAGCACTCCGTTGACAAACGGTTTCAGGCTGTAAAAACCTTTTCTTTGTGCCAGCTTCACAGCCTCATTACATACGGCACTGTCTGGTACGCTATCCATAAAACGGATCTGATACACAGCACTTCTTAAGATTTCCCTGATTACGGGTTTCATTTTATCTACAGTTACTTTTGAATAAGAATCAATTATATAATCTATTAAAATACGATATTCCAGAGTTCCCTCACATACTCTGGTGATAAAAGCTCTCTCCTGTCTTGGAAGGAACTGGTATTTGGAGAGGGCATTACGAATCGCAATGTGACTGTGTTTTCCCTCTTCCTCAATTTCCAGTAAAATCTGTAATATCAGTTCTCTGGTATTTATTCCATTAGTCACGGTCTCTTCCTCCGGCCAGTATGATCAATCTTAAAAGCTGCAGAATAGATGCAGCAAGCGCAGCAACATAAGTAAGTGCTGCTGCTGTAAGAACTTTCTTTGCTCCTTTTACTTCATCTGTTCCAAGCATTCCGGAACTTCCAAGCATTTTCAGCGCTCTGGAAGAAGCATTAAATTCTACCGGAAGCGTCACGAGCTGGAAAAGAACTGCAAAAGTGAACAGTATGATTCCAAGAGTTAAAAGTGGCCGAATAGAGAAAATCAAGCCTGCCAGAAATAATGGCCAGGAAAGTGTTGATCCAATATTCGCCACCGGTACGATCGCAGAACGCAGGTTCAGCGGTACATAGTTTGTTGCATCCTGGATCGCATGCCCGCATTCATGGGCCGCAACTCCAATAGCAGCAACGGATGTTCTTTCATATACATCCTGCGAAAGTGCCAGTCTCTTATTTCTCGGATCATAGTGGTCCGTCAGGCTGCCTGATATCGGCACAACCGTAACATCAGTGATTCCGGCCATATGAAGAATCCTTCTGGCAGCTTCCGCCCCTGTAAGTCCTGATGCACTGCGCACCCTGCTGTAAATAGCAAAGGTACTCTTTACCCTTGCTGATGCTGCCAGAGATAACAGCATTCCTATGACCAGTAAAAAATAAGTAGGATCAAAATAATATCCGTACATCTAATCACCCCTTATGATCTGTAAAACATGTTCCGTTTTCAATATGATATCCACGAAGGAAAGCCTCTGTATCCATACGTTTCTTTCCTTCTAACTGTACTTCTGTAAGAATCAGTGCCCCCTGTCCGCATGCAGCATGGATTCCTTCCTTATCTGTCAGAAATACCGTTCCCGGTGCAGCATCTGTTTCTTCTGCACTGACCTTACATTTCCATACTTTCAGAGTTTTTCCATTAATAAAAGTATAAGCACTCGGCCATGGATTCAGCCCGCGTACAAGACGTTCCAGCTCTTCTGCCGGTCTGTTAAAATCCATATGTCCCATCTGCTTGGTGATCATGGATGCGTATGGTGTCGGACTCTCCTGTGGCTGTTTCTCAAATTCTGCTGTTCCCTGCTCAATGGATGGCAAAGTTTTGATAAGCAGCTCTGCTCCCGCCTGTGCAAGTTTTCCAAACAGACTTCCGCCTGTTTCTTCCGGTGATAACGGAATCACGATCTTTGAGATCATATCTCCGGTATCAAGGCCTTCTCCCATCTGCATGATCGTAACACCGGATTCTTTTTCTCCGTCAATTACTGCCTGCTGAATCGGGGCTGCACCTCTGTATTTCGGAAGAAGTGATGCATGAATATTAATGCATCCAAACTTCGGAAGTTCCAGAACTTCTTTTGGAATAATCTGTCCAAAAGCAGCAACAATGATGATATCCGGATTTATTTCCTTCAAAGTCTCCAGAAATTCCGGATTATTTCTTACCTTCCGCGGCTGATATACAGGAATCTCATGCATAAGAGCCTCTTCTTTTACAGGTGTCGGCAGTAATGTCTTGCCTCTTCCTTTTGGTTTATCAGGCTGGGTTACTACTGCTGCAACCTCATATCCGGCTTCCACCAGTGCACGTAACGGCGGCACTGCAAAATCCGGAGTTCCCATAAATACTGTTTTCATAATTATATGTCACCTTTTCTTTCTGCTGTGTATTCATACTGACGTATATTTGCATTATTATTGTGTGCCGACAAGTTGATTCTTGAAACAATCTTGCAGGATAAATTTTTTATTTCAAGGTGGAGGAGAGGGGCGTAGCGGTGGCTACGGCGACCGACGACAACGCAGAAATAAGAAATTTAAACGTAAGGTTGTTCAAGAAATCAACTTGTTGGTACACTAGAGATCCGATGCGAATTTATGCAATCAGAATATTATTCCTCATCTTCATCATAAGAAACATGGTGAAGTTCTCCCTCTACCAGCTCTGTATACATATGTCCATCCAGATGATCCAGTTCGTGACAGAATGCACGTGCAAGGAGGCCTTCTCCTTCGTATTCTACCTCATTCATATCCTCATCCTGTGCTTTTACCTTTACATAATTCGGACGTGTTACCTGTCCTGCCATTCCAGGAACGCTTAAGCATCCCTCGTCACCAGTCTGCTCTCCGGATTTCTCAATGATCTCAGGATTAATCAGCACGATCGGGCCTTCTCCTATATCAATTACAACGATACGCTTGAGAATTCCCACCTGCGGTGCAGCGAGGCCAACACCCATCGCATCATACATGGTGTCAAGCATATCTGTAATCAGATCATGGATTCTTGGTGTCATTTTATCCACCGGTCTGCTGACCTTTGTAAGTACTTCGTCGCCTTCTACTCTGATTGTTCTAAGTGCCATTTCTTCATTCTCCTTTTCTTCTGCTTCGTTAATTAACTAAAATCAAACTGTATATATATATTCCTGAAACCGGAATTTATCTCTATATATTTTTCAAGCTGGTCTTTGATTCTGACCAATACCTGATAATCTTCATGTTTTAAATAAATCACCTGTCTGTAAATATCCTTCACTTTTCCAACTGCCGCATACGCCGGTCCTATTACATGAAGGTCGTTTTCTTTGTAAATCCTTTGTATGTACAGTTTCAGATAATGCATTGCCTGAACCAGAATCTCATCTGACGGACTCGATCCAAGAACTGCCATCATATGTGCAGCCGGCGGATAATCCATAAGCGTGCGATAACTCATTTCTTCTTCATAGAAAGCCTCATAATTCTGCACCGCTGCTGCCTGGATACTGTAATGATCCGGATGATACGTCTGTATCACTGCTTCTCCCGGTTTCTCACCACGGCCGCCACGTCCTGCTGCCTGACACAAGAGCTGGAATGTCCGCTCTGCGCACCGATAATCCTCTGCATTCAATGACAAATCTGCCGCAACAACACCTACCAGTGTCACATCCGGAAAGTCATGACCTTTGACGATCATCTGCGTTCCAATCAGCACATCCGCCTCATGTCTGGCAAAAGATGCCAGAATCTTCTCATAACTGCCCTTCGTTCTTGTTGTATCAAAGTCCATTCTAAGCGTACGGACTCCCACAAAAGTCTCTCTTACCACTTTCTCGATCTGCTGCGTTCCGGCCTTGAAGCCACCGATATAAGGTGATCCGCATACCGGACATGCCTGAGGTTTTCTGATCTCATATCCACAATAATGGCATAAAAGTCTTTCATTATTATGTTCTGATAACGAGACATCGCAATGCGGACATTTCATCACATGTCCACAGGAACGACAGGAAACAAACCCCGCATATCCCCTGCGGTTCAGAAAGAGTATCACCTGCTCTTTCTTCTCAAACCGGAGTTTCATCTTTTCCCTCAATTCTCTGCTGAGTACAGATCTGTTGCCGGCTTTTAATTCCTCTCGCAGATCTACGATAGATACCTGCGGCATAGGTCTGCTTCCATATCTGGCATTTAATCTGACAAGACCATAAACACCTTTCATTGCCTGACTGTAAGCTTCCACAGATGGTGTTGCCGATCCCATTACGACTCTCGCATTCTCCAGACTGGCTCTCTTAATGGATGTTTCCCTTGCATGGTAACGTGGACTGCTTTCACTCTTATAACTAGGCTCATGTTCTTCATCAATAATGATCAGCCCCAGATTGCCAAACGGCGTAAACAATGCTGATCTTGGCCCGATCATCACCTGAACTTCTCCCCTTTTTGCACGTTTAAACTGATCATAACGTTCTCCCTGGGATTGTCTGGAATTGATTACCGACACCTTATCGCCAAACCTCGCGTAAAATCTGCGCACAGTCTGATAAGTAAGCGCGATCTCAGGAATCAGGACTATTGTCTGTTTTCCCTGGGCGATCGTGCTCTCGATCAATTTCATATATACCTGGGTTTTCCCACTTCCTGTCACGCCCTCAATCAACATTGGACGGGGAAATGGCTTTTCCCACTCTTCCAGAATCTGTTTTACCGCTGTTTCCTGTTCATCCGTAAGAGGCAGTGAATCCTCAGCCACGATATCGCCGGTATTTAATGAATTTCGCATTATTTCATCATATTCTATGCGTATAACGCCCTGCTCCTGCATTTTTTTTACAACAGCAGATGTAGCCCCCAATTCCTTTGAGGCAAAAGTAAAATCCAGTCTCTTCTTCTCAAGAAGTTCCCTCAGGAGTCTTGTCCTTGCCCGGAATCTTGTCTTCTCAAGATCCGCAAGCAGTTTATGCCCCTCCTCTTCCGGAATGTCCAGGCAGATATATTTCTTCTCTTTTGCCTTTATCTTCTCCTGAATGGGAAGTACCGTTTTTAAAGCCTGGATCATAGTAGAACCATAGTTTTCTCTCATCCAGGCTGCCAATGCGATCAGACGGGATTCTGTCGTCTCTTCGCCACTGCTGATCTCACAGATATCTTTTATTTTTTCAGCATCGATCTTAGGCTCTCTTGATAATCCTGTCACATATCCCTTACGTGGCTGGCTGGCGTTTCCAAAGGGGATGGATACTACCATCCCCACCTTTATCTCCTGCTCTAGTCTTTCCGGTACACGATATTGAAAGCTCCGGTCCAGTTTATCACTGGAAATATCAATTATTATATCAGCGTATATCATGAACTCTTTCCTGTTATTATTTTCCTGCAAGAATATCTGCGATCAGAACACGTTCATCCATCGGATATTTCTTTCCTTTGATTTCCTGATAGTCCTCATGTCCCTTACCTGCCAGAACAATGATATCACCAGGTTCGCCATGATGGATGGCATAGGCGATTGCTTCTTTTCTGTCAGCGATCTCCACATATTTTCCATCTGTTTTTGCCATGCCGACTTTGATATCATCAATGATTGCCTGAGGTTCTTCATCACGTGGATTATCGGAAGTGATAATCGTAAGGTCTGCAAGCTTTCCTGAAACTTCTCCCATTTCATAGCGGCGAAGCTTTGACCTGTTGCCTCCGCATCCAAACAGACACACCAGTCTGTGCGGATGATATTCTTTCAGCGTTGTCAGAAGACTCTCAAGTGCCATTGCATTGTGAGCATAATCAATCATCAGTGTAAAGTCATCAGAAACTTTCACCATCTCGATACGGCCTTTTACTTTCGCTACCTTTAAAGCTTTCAGGATATTCTCCTCTGAAACTTTGAAATGGCGGCAGATTGCAATTGCTGTCAGTGAATTATAAATACTGAACTTACCTGGAATATCAATTTCTACGTGGAAATCCAGAAGTCCTTTTAAATGGTAGGAAATTCCCAGATAACCTTTTCCTCCGACCAGTTTTGCATCTTCTGCGCGAAGGTCTGCTTCCGGCGAAAATCCATAAGTCTCCAGACTGCATGTATGGCCTTCTATAATCTTCTCGAAATGTTCATCATCCCTGTTTACGATTCCAACTTTGCACTGTTTCAGTAATAAGGATTTGCATCTGAGATAATCATCAAAATCTTTGTGTTCATTCGGTCCGATATGATCTGGCTCAATATTTGTAAAGATACCGAAATCAAAGATAAATCCCTGCGTTCTGTGAAGCATCAGTCCCTGAGAAGAAACCTCCATAACAACACAGTCACATCCGGCCTCTACCATCTCATGGAAGTATTCCTGGATCATATAGGATTCAGGAGTTGTATTCTTCGCCGGAATCACTTTATCACCAATGATTGCCTCGATAGTTCCGATCAGACCTACTTTATATCCGGCATTTTCCAGAATGGATTTTACCATATAAGTAGTAGTCGTCTTTCCCTTAGTTCCTGTAATACCGATTGTTTTAAGTTTCTCCGCCGGATGGCCAAAATATGCAGCGGAAATAAATGCCATTGCATATCTTGTATCTTTCACAAGAATAACGGTTACATCTTCCGGTGCTTCTACAGCTTCCTCTACAACCAGTACCTTTGCTCCTTTTGCGATCACATCCGGAGCAAATTTATGACCGTCCACTACCGCACCTCTGATACAGATAAAAAGAGAACCTTCTTCGACTTTTCGGGAGTCGTAAATAACATTCTTTACTTCCTGGTCTGTACTGCCCTGAAGGCATGTATATTCCAGTCTTTCTAATAAGGATACTAATTTCATTTTAATCCTCCATATCATTTCCTGCCAACCCGAAATCTCAGAAGGATTCGGGCGAAGTTTTTTATGATACCAGGATTGCGGGAGCAGCACAGCTGCAGAGCAATCCGTGATATCAAGTTAGGGTCAAAAAACCTTTTGACCCTAACATTATTCTATATAAGAATAGCACACCTCCTCACCCGTTTCAATGTCGTTTTTGGCTTCTCAGATAATAAAACGCACTGATTCCTGACATCACTGCAAAAATCCCCAATACGATATACAATGCTATTTCCGTCTCATCTCCTGTCTTTGGTTTACTTGCAGCGGAATATGCACCGGCAGACTTTGACGCATAGCCATATCCATCGCTGTAAGTCTGCACTGTTACAGGTGTAGGCTCCGGTGTAACGGTCGCTGTATTTGTATTCGTTGTCAGAGTAACATTTGACTGGGATTTCATGATCCGGCTGCCTGTCTCATCAGAAATTACCGTCACCTCATTGACAAGTTCCTGGCTTGTAAAATACTGTGGAATCGTCACTGTCGCATAAAGTGCAAAAGCTTCTCCCGGTGCAATCTGTGGAATCAAGGCCTGTGTTCCATTATTGCTTAATGTTACCCCTTCCTTCTGCACAAATTTCGCCAGAATTCCGGCATTTTGAAATCTCTCTGTGCTAAGAACCGAATGCAGCGTCCGCTCTCCTGTATTTCTGATACAAATCTGATAAGTAATCGTATCTCCAGGATATGCCTGTGTTCTGTCCGCTGTCTTTTCCACTTCAAATGCAGCTTTTAATTCCTCTACTGTCACTTGCGCATCTGTCTGACAACTGATCTCCTCATCTTTGCCCGGATATCCGGTTTTCAAAGTCACCGTATGGATCAGTTCTCCTGACTGATTCTCTGTAAGTTGCAAGTTCATGCGAAGTTTCTTTGTCTCACCAGGCTGTAAAGCAGTAATTACTCCCTGTGCGCTATCTGCCACAAATCCATCCATCTGTTCCCAGGAGGCCTTTATATTCTCCATAGAAAAAGAGCTGCGTACCTCAATATTTTCCAGAGAAAGTTCTCCTGTGTTACTTACTGTTAATACATAAGAAATCTTCTGTCCAGATCGTGTTTTATCCACTTCCGGCTGCAATTTTGCCTCAATCCCTGCCTTTGCCTCTGCCACCTGTAAAGAAGCTGCGTCACTCACTGCAAGCACCTGAGCATTATCCTCTGCCTTTTTCCAAAAATAAGCGCCTGATGTTTCCTGTGTCTGTTCTTTCAAAGACAGTTTATCCTGGCACACCGGATAGGATACCGAAACAGGAGAAATCCGATATTCCTCCCTCAGTGAAACCGGTATTTTAAGACTGAATGTATCTGCTTGTGCATCTTTAACCGGTACTTCGCAGGTAAGTTTCGTAATTTCTGTTTCCTGGCCTTTCTGATTCTGAATTTTCACAGATTCCGCCTGCATATCATACTTCAATCCTGTTTCATCCACCTGAAAATACTCGGATATGTATGCCGTAAGAAAGTATCTGACATCCGAAGCCTGCTGGCTGCTTTCAGGATTCTGACCATCACTTGTTCCCCGACCTTCCTCTTCCGGCTGTTTATGTTCTTCTGCCTGTCCGTTTTCTCCGACCTGATCATTTTCTTCCAGGTAAATATCTTCCTCACCGTAAACATCTTCCTCATGAGTATCTTCGTCATAAACATCTTCGTCACCTGACGGAACATTTTCCTCCAACTGCATTTCTTCTGCCGCCTGGGCATTTTCATTTATATAGTCCTCTTCATCAGGCTGTTCTGTTTCAACTGCCTGTTCATTCTGTCCGGTCTGCGCATTTTGCTGTTCCAAAATAGCATTTCCATTTTCGGACATCTCTGTGTATAGTTCTTTTAACCCACTTAATTCCAGACAAACTTCTGCCTGGAAATTCTTCTCATCTGTCCATTGAGCACTCTGTTTTAACAGAACTTTCTGCTCCTCCTGTGCACTAAATTCCGACGCCGAAGCCACACAATTTCCCACTATTCCTGCCAGAGCAGCGAGTACAGCTGCTTTTTTTAACTGATTCCATATTCTTTTTTTCATAGTCTCAATCTCCTGAAATTCTGTCTCATTTTTTATTCTTATCCAGCGGATATTCACACAAAAATTTCCGCCAATCCATTCCTTATAACATCATTTCATCTTTTGAGTGATATTGTAGTTTACTGTTCACGCGCTTTAATCCTATAAAGCGCATTACATAAAACAGCGTAAACAGTAACATATTATGGGTACAGACATACACATTCCCCCTCTCCCAATTGCACAAATAAGAAATCATTTGAAATCATCGCACCGACCTGATGCCTGGAAATATTGCTGTTCCTTTAAACAGCCGTAAGAATGTCACTGTTTACACTGTAAATCAGCAACGTAAGAATATCGGTTCTGCGGAATGCAGAAACAGATCTCACACTACATTCAGTAATGTAACTCTACTTTAGCATGTATCTGACCGGAAAACAAGATACCACTTTTTCTTTTTCGTTTTTGTTTATAATTCTTTTAGAAATTTACCGTTTCTTTCAGAGATTCGACATACTTTGAACATATTTTACCCATATAATAGGTCTTGGATAGATGAAAAACCACTCTCTATCTCCCCCCTCAAAAAGAACAACAGCCCTCGCAGAAATGCGGGGGCTGTTTGTATGTTTGTATTCAATAGCACTTTTCTATTGCAATTCTTCTGCCAGTCTTTTATAATGTATTTTATCAATGTGATTGAATATTTAGACAACACGTTACTGTTTACTCCATTCTCAGTAACGCACAAAAATTTCACAATATTAAAGAATCGAGGTATTTCCCATGAGCGAGAAAATTACAGTAGTTGCACTGGGCCACAGAGCATTAGGAACCACCTTGCCAGAGCAGAAAATTGCTGCAAAGAAAGCAGCCAAAGCGATTGCAGACCTTGTAGAAGCAGGAAACCGAGTTGTGATCTCACACAGCAACGGTCCACAGGTCGGAATGATCCACACAGCTATGAATGAATTCGGAAAGGCACATCCGGATTATACATTTGCGCCTATGTCCGTATGTTCAGCTATGAGTCAGGGTTATATCGGATATGACCTTCAGACTGCTATTCGCGCAGAGCTGATCTCACGTGGTATCTACAAACCTGTTGCAACTATTCTTACACAGGTTGTAATTGATCCATATGATGATGCTTTCGCAGAACCAGAGAAGATCATCGGACGTGTACTCTCCGAGGAAGAAGCAGAAGCAGAAGAGAATAAAGGAAATTTCGTCACCAAACTTGAAGACGGAACTTATAAGAGAATCGTAGCAGCTCCGAAGCCGCAGAAGATTATAGAACTTGAAACAATCCGTACTCTTGTAGATGCAGGACAGATAGTAATTGCTGCAGGCGGTGGCGGTATCCCGGTTATGGAACAGGGAATCGACCTTCATGGTGCAAGTGCGATCATCGAGAAAGACCTTTCCAGCGGACTTCTTGCAGAGGAATTAAACGCAGATACCCTGTTGATTCTCACAAGTGTAGAAAAAGTCAGCTTAAACCTTGGTCAGGACAATGAAGAATATCTTGACACCATCACCGTAGATGAAGCAAAGAAATACATGGATGAGAACCAGTTCGCACCAGGTTCCATGCTCCCTAAATTTGAAGCAGGAATTGCCTTCATTGAAAAGGGTGATGGCAGAAGAACTATTATCACAGATATCTCTCATGCAAAAGACGGATATTATGAAAAGACCGGAACTATCATTAAATAATAAAATATAGAATCCATCATATAAAAAACCAGGGAGTCTTGCAGATAATTTCATTTGCAAGACTCCCTGGTTTTTACTTTCATATTTTTTATATTTACATAGATTTACGTTCCGCAATCTCTGCCATCTTAGCTTCATTCAGACGTGTATCACCATGCACACGGCTGTAAGAGAGATATCCATTCATACGGTCAATCTTAGTCAGGTTCTTGGAACCGCAAACCGGGCACACATCCATCTCAAGCTCCTCATGTCCACAGTCGTCACAGTAAGCAAGAGAAAGGTTAACTCCTTCATAATATCCCAGAGACATCGCTCTGCGGATCAGTGTACGGATTGCTTCACGATTATAACCGATTGGATAACGTACATACTGAATCTTACCGCCATTACACAGTTCCCAGAAACGTCCCTCCAGATCCTGTTTCTCGATCGGAGTTACATCTTCGGTTACATGACAGTGGAAGCTGTTGCTCACATACGGACGGTCAGAAACACCTTTGACAATACCGTACATCTTACGGAACTGCTCAACCTGCAGACCACACAAACTCTCTGCAGGTGTTCCATAAATTGCATAAAGATAACCATCTTCCTCTTTAAACTC
Organism: Ruminococcus sp. AM22-13; assembly: GCF_003471165.1. Taxonomy (GTDB): domain Bacteria; phylum Bacillota; class Clostridia; order Lachnospirales; family Lachnospiraceae; genus Blautia_A. The sequence goes on from NZ_QRIL01000002.1 coordinate 185,911, forward strand.
ATTTACCTTCTTATTGATATATTTCAGAACATCCAGTGCAAACTGTCCGTCCTCAGCGATAGATTTACCATTATAAAGCTCCTGAAGCTCATTCAACGCTGTGATGCCAAAGGAAGCTGTCATCGGCTTCAGAATCTTTCCAATCTTCTCATTCGGTTTCAGATGTCCGCCATAAAAACCACCCTCGCAATATGCCAGTGGGTTGGTAGAAGCTCGCATCTGTCCAAGATAATCATACGTACGGATATGAAGATTACGGATCATCTCAAGATAGAAATCCAGTACCTCATAGAAATCTCTGCTCTCTGCTCTCGCTTTCGCAAGAATCATCGGAAGATGAAGACTTACCGCACCAATGTTAAATCTGCCTACAAATACAGGCACATCCTTGTCATCTGCCGGGTACATTCCGCCACGTTCATACCATGGGCTTAAGAAAGCACGGCATCCCATCGGGCTGATAACCTTTCCATACTGCTTGTACATACTGGAAATATATCCTTTTCCGGACATAGAAAGCCAGTCCGGATACATTGTCTTGGCAGAGCAGTCAACGCCTGCCTCGAATACATCCTCACTGATCTTGCCTTTTCCATGAATGTTCTCGTCATACAGAAATACGATCTTCGGGAAAAGCACCGGTTTCTTACGTCCTGTTTTACCCTGTCCGCCTTTGTGCACTTCAAGAAGAGATACACTTGCCATCTTCTCAAACTGCTTAGTTCCCAGTCCAAGAGTTACTGTCACAAACGGATAATCTCCTCTGGAAGATCCCACTGTATTCAGCTTATACTCGATTCCCTGCCATCCCTGGTCAAAGTCTCTGCGGACTTTATCAAGTGCATACTCAATCGCACGCTCCTCACGTCCGGTCCAGCTCTCATCAGAGTACTTCATAAATTCCTGAATATATTTATCATAGCTCTTCTGTGCATACGGAGCAAGAATCTTATCCACTTCAGGTACTGTAAATCCGCCATACTGCTGTGCAGCGGTGCTCAGGATGATATCCCCCATAACGTCAAACGCTGTATCCAATGTCTTCGGCTCGTTGTACCATACATTTCCCATCTCGAATCCGCCGCTTAATACGGATGCCACATCAAACAGGCAGCAGTTCATGGTATCAAGACGTGCTGACTGGTCATGGATATAAATATAACCATCTTTACAAGCCTGAAGTTCATTACGGTTCATGAAGAATTTACGATAAAGCTCTTTATTCAGTTCATTAAAAATCAGGCTTCGCTTCGTAGCAACCAGTGCGCTGTCTGTATTTGCATTACTCTTATCACCGATATAACGGATTGCCTGACTCTTCGTATATACATCATCCATCATATGGATAAAGTCAAGTTTGTAATTTCTGTAGTCACGATAACTCTTGGCTACAGCCGGATTCACTCTCTCAAGTGCTCCTTCCACAATATTATGCATCTCCTGAATCTGTATCTCATTCTTGCCCAGTGCTTCTGCATGTTCTTCCGCAAAATGGCAGATAAATTCTTTCTCTTTGTCAGAAAATGTATATAAGATTCTGGCCGCCGACTTATTTACTGCCGCTACGATCTTCTGTGAATTAAACTCTTCTCTTGTGCCATCTTTCTTTATTACATATATCATACTTTTCGCTCCCATATACAAGATATAGTATTATTTTCTTTCGTTGTCCACAATTTATTCTATATGTGGTACGTTTATCAAGTATAGCACAGACTATGATAAAAGGGAAGAGCAAAAAAATTATTCGTCATATTGCTGAATTTTATATAATGCAAGATAATTCTCTTGACCGTCCAGAGATACCGCAGTAACCTCATCCCCTACATGTAATTCCATTCTCTCCTGCTGTCCTGCTTCGTCAAATTTTACAGTTTTCTTCTTTCCAGTAGTGTACTTAATCTCCAGTGCCACCTCTTCCCAGCCGGATTTAATCTTATATTCTCCCGGCTCAATTAAAAATTCATACTCTATATCCTCTAAACCATAGATGCCTTCTTGTGTCTTTATATAATTCTCTCCAACCACATAACTTTCTCCCGCGAAAATATAAGTATCCGGTTCGGTGCCCTGAATATTCTCGGTTGATTCCGCAACCTTACTGACTTTATTATCCCAGTCTTTTGTCTCTGTTTCCCCATCATCGCTGTCGCTGCCTGAAAAAACACTGCCGGGATTTATTCCAAACTCATCATTGATAAACGACTCAATTCTATATCCAATACTATCCCAGTACTCTTCGGTCTGTGCTGCAACACTCAGTAAAATTACAACAATGATCCAGAATACAGTTGCTCCCTTTTTGCTCTTTTTCTTCTCTTTCCGCTTCTGTACGGGATTTCGATTCGTGGTATATGTACGAGTGCCGACATTCTGTCCTGCCGACGCTTTTTTTACTGAAGTCTGCACTTTTTCTGTTTTTGCCTTCGGCACTGTCTTTTTTACCGTACTGGTTTTCGAAGACTTATTTGCCGTTTTATTTCTGTCCGGCAGTGGTATCTCGCTCTCGGCCATAGCCTTTCTTACTTTCGCCGATGCATGGCGATAATGCTCTGACCGATCTTCATTCAGATGATACAGTTCCAAATCATTTCTATATGGCATTCCACAATATTTACATCTTCCATTTACGACCGGTCCGTCACAAACCTGGCATCTCTTTCCCATATATCTTCCCCCTGTATTCTATAATTATCCGTAGTCCGTTTCATAATCCGATTTTCTGTCATTTTTATTGTAACATTTTACACTAATCTTGCAAGGTGGAAATTGTCAAACAGATATTTTCCTGTTATAATAGCGAAGTGAAAGATTGTGTTACTGAGAACTGAATGAACCGTAACAGGATTGTTGCCATTCACTTAGTAATCTGTAACAAATGGTTAATGGATATTCATCAATAGCTGAACAATAAAATAATGTAGAATATCTATAATATTTTATTGTTTTGCTATGGAATATACAAATACAGAATTGTAGGAGGATTCCAATAATGGATCAGATTAAAATTCCTGACGGGTATCAGTCAGCTTTAAATCTCCACGATACCCAGATTGCCATTAAGACTGTGAAAGATTTCTTCCAGCAGACGCTCTCCCAGAAGCTCAATCTGCTGCGAGTTTCCGCTCCGGTATTCGTAAATCCGTCATCCGGTCTGAACGACAACTTAAACGGTGTAGAACGCCCGGTAAGCTTTGATATCAAAGGACAGAAAGAGAATGCCGAGATCGTACACTCTCTTGCCAAATGGAAAAGATACGCATTACAGAAATATGGTTTCGCTCATGGTGAAGGTCTTTACACAGACATGATCGCCATCAGAAGAGACGAAGACCTGGATAACATCCACTCTGTATATGTAGACCAGTGGGACTGGGAAAAGATCATCAGCAAAGAAGAGCGCAACATGGACACACTTGTATCCACAGTACGCGCGATCTACAGCGTTCTTCGTAAAACAGAGAAATATATGGCTGTTCAGTATGATTATATCGAAGAAATCCTTCCAAGAGAGATCGCATTTGTCAGCACACAGGAACTGGTTGACATGTATCCGGATCTTACCCCTAAGGAACGTGAATACAAAGTCGTTAAAGAAAAAGGCGCTGTATTCCTTATGCAGGTTGGTAAGACATTAACTAACGGAGAACGCCACGACGGACGTGCGCCGGACTATGATGACTGGGAATTAAACGGTGATATCCTCGTTTATTATCCGGTTCTTGACATCGCACTGGAACTCTCTTCCATGGGTATCCGTGTTGATGAAAACGCCCTTGACAAACAGCTGACTATCGCAGGCTGCGACGACAGACGCGAGCTTCCTTTCCAGAAAGCAATCCTGAACAAAGAACTCCCATACACCATCGGTGGTGGTATCGGCCAGTCCCGTATCTGCATGTTCTTCCTCAGAAAAGCTCATATCGGTGAAGTACACGCTTCCCTGTGGCCGGAAGAAGTTATAAAAGAGGCTGAGGCCAAGGGTGTACAGCTTCTGTAAGAAATAGCTGTATCATCCGAAGCATAAGCATGCTGACCGACAATTTCAGATATTGATTCGTCAGTATATCTATATCAGATAATCACATATGCCCAGATATATCTGCGCATATCGCAATGAATGTAGCGGGGTAAATACACAAGTGAATATTTTGTTTTTCTTAACACCAAAAAGCGACGTAGCATATATATTCGAAGATGAAACACTCCGCCAGACACTTGAGAAAATGGAGCACAGGAAGTTCTCTTGTATTCCACTTCTGAGTCTGGATGGAAAATATAAAGGAACCATTTCTGAAGGTGATCTGCTCTGGGGGATGAAAACTTTAAATGTCCCAAATCTGAAAGCAGCCGAGGGCATTTCAATCATGGCTATCCCACGCAGGGCAACCTACAAAGCAGTTCACGCAGACTCCGATATGGAGGATCTGCTTGATAAGGCCATTAACCAGAATTATGTTCCGGTTGTCGATGATCAGGGATACTTTATCGGTATCATTACCCGTAAAGAGATCATCAAATATTGCTACAAAGAACTTAAGAAATATGTAGCGGCTTCAAATGCAGAGAAGACTGAATCGCAGATTGATTCTCCTGAGAATTGAGAAGCAGATACCTGTCTCTTCTTTCGCAAAAAACATATTCCAATGCTGATAATATAAACAGGGACTGTAAGCTGATTGATATTTTATATCAATTTCTGCTTACAGTCCCTGTTTTACATAGTACGAATGTAACTTACTCTATAGCAGTTCTCATACCCTTCTGTGCCAGCAGCTTTCCAAACAATGCCGCCAGCACCTGCTGAAACAACGTCCCGATCATAACCGGAAACATCACCTCTCCCGGAAAATATGCAGCCGCTATCACTGCTCCTGCGCTGATATTTCTCATTCCTGTTCCATACATCATCGAAACCGCTGTACTTCGGTCACGTCTGAACACATGAGCCACCAGCCAGCCAAGCGCATATCCTGATGCAGCCAGCACCAGAATTGCCAATGCCACTTTCACCCTCTGCATATTCATATTCCTGATATACGGCGCCACTTTAGATGAATTAGAGGTCACCACAAACATCAATGCCAGCTTGGAAAAAGGTGCCAGTTTTCCCGGCCATGTCTTCATCACTTTTCCATCTGTAACCTGGTTCAAAGTCATCGCAACGATAGCCGGAAGTGCCACCATAAATACCAGCTCCCGCATCATTTTCGTCGGATCCATCGTCACTGCGGAACCCAGCAGAATCCGCAAAGTAGCCGGAATCAGAAACGGTGCCAGCACCGTATCCAGAACCACAAGTGACAACGATAACGGGCTGTTTCCCTCATAAATTGTCACCCACATCAGGCTTACTACTGCCGTAGGAACTGCAAATTCCAGCACCATTCCTGTGATCAGATCCATATTATCGCCAAAGAAAATATGCCCTGCGCCACAGGCCGCTGCCGGTATCACAACATGAAGCAAAAGCATAATGATAAGCAGCGCCCCCGGATGGCAAAACACATTCGCCACGTCACGGAAACGCGATTTCAGCGCCCCCGCAAATGTTATAAATGCAAATACGGCCGGCACATAAGGCAGACCGCATTTGGCAATATCAGGAAAACACACGCCCACCAACAGGCATGTCGGTGTTACCAGTGCCATCCATTTCTCTATAAAACTGTTAAATTTTTTCAGCATTATAATTCCCTGTTATAAAACTTTTGAAAGGAAGTCTCTCAGTCTCTGATTCTTCGGATTCTCGAAGAATTCTTTCGGTGTGTTCTCCTCCTGAATCTTACCATCGTCGATGAAAAGAACTCTTGTCGCTACTTCTCTGGCAAATCCCATCTCATGAGTAACAACAACCATGGTCATACCGGACTGTGCAAGCTCCTTCATCAGCTCCAGAACCTCACCAACCATCTCAGGGTCGAGTGCGGAAGTCGGCTCGTCAAAGAGCATTACATCCGGGTTCATAGCCAGAGAACGGGCAATAGCAATACGCTGCTTCTGTCCACCGGAAAGCATATCCGGATATGCATTGGCTTTGTCCGGAAGTCCTACACGCGTCAGAAGCTCATCCGCTTTCTTAGACGCTTCTTCCTTTGTCATCAGTTTCAGTTCTACCGGCGCCAGCATAATGTTCTGTTTTACCGTTTTATGCGGAAAAAGATTAAACTGCTGGAACACCATTCCGATTTTCTGACGGTGTCTGTTGATATCGACCTTCGGATCTGTGATATCTGTTCCCTCAAAGAGAATCTGTCCGCCTGTCGGAACCTCCAGAAGATTTAAAGATCTCAGGAAAGTAGATTTACCGGAACCGGAAGGACCGATGATCGCTACTACTTCTCCCTGACAGATATCTGTTGTAATTCCGTCAAGAACCTGATTACTGCCAAAAGCTTTTTTCAGTTCTTTCACCTGGATCAGTACATTCTTATCGCTCACTGGTTCTCAATCTCCTTTCCAGTTTATTCATACCCCATGTAAGGATTCCAACGATCACAAGATAGATCGCTGCTGCCGCCATCAATGGCCAGAACGCATTATAGGTACGGCTCTGAATCAGCATAGCACCCTTTGTCAGGTCCATCATACCGATATAACCGATGATAGATGTCTCTTTGATCAACACGATAAATTCATTTACCAGTGCCGGAAGTACATTCTTAAATGCCTGTGGGATAATAATCAGGCGCATCGTCTGGCTGAAATTCAGTCCTAGGCTCCGTCCTGCCTCTGTCTGTCCCTGATCAATAGACATGATACCGGAACGGACAATTTCAGCTACATAAGCACCAGAGTTGATACCAAAGGCAAGTCCGCCTACGATAATCTTATTGATACTTACAGAGCCAAAAATTACAAAGTTCATAATTAGCAGCTGGATCATGGTTGGTGTTCCGCGGATCACAGTCAGATAAACTCTGCAGATTGCATTGAGAATCTTAAAAGAGCCTGACTTATCATGTGCGGAACGGATGATAGCTACCAGAAAGCCGATGATCAGACCCACGATTACCGCAAACACTGTGATAATAAGGGTGGTTTTCAGACCATCTACCAGCCAGAGATAACGATCATCTTTAATAAAGTTCAGATAAAAATCTTCTTTTATACTTGCTAATATCATAGGATTATTCATAAAAACCTCTGTCCCGAAAAGAGAGCTGTTGGCAGATCGTCAACAGCTCTGTTGCTTTGTTCCAATATTTATTTCTTTACAATGATAACCTGGCTTGCATCTGCATATGTATCTGTAAAATCAACGCTGGATTTACGGTCTTCTGTTACAGTCATACCTGCTACACCGAAGTCAGCCTTACCGGACTGTACTGCCGGAAGGATGGAGTCGAATTCCATATCTTCAATCTTCAGTTCATATCCAAGTTTATCGCAGACCGCCTGAGCAATGTCTGCATCAATACCAACAATGTCATCACCTTCGTGATATTCATATGGCTCGAACTCAGCGTTAGTAGCCATTACCAGTGTTCCGTTAGAACGGTCAACATCTTCCGGTGATTCATATGGAGTCTTACCGGCATCCTCACCAATGTAATTATCCATGATGCTGTCGATAGTTCCATCATCTTTGAGTTCTTTCAGAGCTCCGTTGATCTTGTCAAGAAGTTCGTCATTACCCTTCTTTAAGCAGATTGCGTATTCTTCTTCTTCAAATGGCTCATCCAGGATCTTAAGGTCATCATTATTCTCTACGAATTTCTGAGCTGGCTGTGAATCAATGATCACACAGTCAATCTGACCTGCTTTTAATGCCTGAACAGCTTCGCTTCCTTTGCTGTAACGTTCTACTGTAGAACCGTCTTTCTCATAATCAGATGCATCAAGGTCACCTGTTGTACCAAGCTGAACACCGATTGTTGCTCCTGCAAGGTCATCTTTTGATTCAACTTTCTGAGCTGCGGATACGCTTCCTGCCATAGAAACTACCATAATCGCACTAAGTGCAAGAGTTGCAAATCTCTTCTGATCTTTCATCTTTCTTCCTCCTCGCATCCGAAAGTATAGATACTGCTGCTGCCTTCTCTCTTCATACAGCAACGTATAATTATGCGTTTCGGTTGTATATTTTTGTTTTTTATTTTAACATACTTTCTATAAAATGCAAGGTAAAACTTGAATGACAGAACCATTTTCCATATAATGTATAATATGATTTCGTTAGAATCATTGTGTTTTTCACTTTTTCATAACGTTTTTCCTTTATAGTAACAGATATTGGAAAATAAGAGGTGTATAAATAATTATCATTTTATTTTAAATAAGAGGAGGATTTGTCGATGAAATTTACTAAAATGCACGGAATTGGAAATGATTATGTATATGTAAACTGTTTTGAGGAAACTGTGGAGAATCCATCCGCGGTAGCCAGATATGTCAGTGACCGCCACTTTGGTATCGGTTCTGACGGACTGATTCTGATCAAACCGTCAGATGTAGCCGACTGCGAGATGGACATGTACAATCTGGATGGTTCTCAGGGCGCTATGTGTGGAAACGGTATCCGCTGCGTTGCCAAATATGCTTATGACTACGGCATCGTAAACAAAAAACATATCTCTGTCGCAACCAAGAGCGGCATCAAATATCTGGATCTCACTGTCAAAGATGGTAAAGTATCTCTGGTAAAAGTAAATATGGGTTCTCCGATCCTGACAGCAAAACAGATTCCTGTCGTATCCGAGAAGGAAGAAGTTATCAATGAGCCGCTTGTCGTAGACGGAGAAACTTATTACATAACAGCTGTTTCCATGGGAAATCCTCATGCGATCGTCTATATGGCGGATATCGACCATCTTGATATCGAAAAAATCGGTCCATCTTTCGAAAATCACGTAGCATTCCCGGATCGTGTAAATACAGAGTTTGTAGAAGTGATTGATGAACACACACTCAAGATGCGTGTATGGGAACGTGGTTCAGGTGAAACACTTGCCTGCGGTACAGGAGCATGTGCAGTTGCTGTTGCTTCTATTTTAAATGGTCACGTAGATGGAGACAAATCTGTTACTGTGAAACTGCTCGGCGGCGACCTGCAGATTTTCTGGAACAGACAGGAGAACCTGGTTTACATGACCGGTCCTGCAACCACTGTTTTCGATGGTGAGATTGATGTAAGCTTCCTGAAATAATATGGTTTTCTATCTATCCATACGTCCTACACAGACATGACACGTTCATATTACTGTTTAGGACTTTCACAAAAAACGGATATGTGTCATATTCCATTCACATGACACATATCCGTTTTTTAACCGAATCAAATAAGTAACATCAACTTTGCTGATAGCTCACACTAAAGTTGATTCGGATTATCCACATCTACATCGAAAATTCCAGAACTCTTTCCACAATAAAGACCGCCGCGCATGCGAATAACGCAACCGTAAGGAGGCTTCTCTCTTTATATGCCGCAATCAGCGCCACAATAAATCCAACTGCCGCAGAAATCACACTATCTGTTGCAAAAAGAATTGCCGGGAAAGTCATCGCTGCCAGACACGCATAAGGCACGTAATACAGAAATGACTTAATAAACGGACTGGTAATTTCTTTTCTCGAAAGTGCCAGAGGAAGCATACGGATCAGATATGTAACTGCCGCCATTACCAGAATATAAATATAAATGTTATGATTCATGAGCCTTTTCCTCCTCTTTCTCTCCCTCGATCGGACAGAAATATGCCGCCGCGCCTGCCACGATCAACGTTGTGATAATAATTACAAATCCCGAGGAAACCTTTGATAACAGCGGAATCACTTTAAACAGTGTGCTCATCACCATCGCAGCCACAACAACTGCCAGCACTGCTTTATTCTGCTTCGCAGGTGGAATAATGATTGCAAGGAACATTCCATAAATGGCCACACTAAGTGCACTCATCATAAAGTCCGGAAGAAGATTTCCTGAAATCGCACCTGCCAGCGTTCCAAGTACCCAGCCAGGAATTGCTACACACATTGCTCCATAATTGTAAAAGGCGCTTACTTTTCCCGGCTGACTTGCACTGATTCCAAAAATTTCATCTGTCACGCCAAATGCCGCAATATAACGATGAACCGGTGATTCATCCCTTCTGAATTTCTGTGCAAGGGAAAACGACATCAGACAATATCTCAGGTTAATGATCAACTGTGTCAGCGCCATTTCCCAATAAGAGCCACTCATTACCATAATGTCAAGTCCCGCAAACTGCCCCGCGGATGTTACATTTGTCAATGAAATCAATACCGCCTGCCAGATACTCAGCCCGTCAGCAACCGCCATCATACCAAACGTAAATGATACGGCAAAATATCCCAGTCCTATGGGGAGACCGTCTTTTAAACCCTTTCTGAAGCTTTCACTTCTCATATTGCTCTCCTCCTGTCATAGTTTTACGCCAGACCTTTTATCATCTTTTTGCATATATCCTGAAATGTCATATACAAAACGCAGATAACCCGGAGGACACATCTTCGGCCTCCGGGCTTTATAATATCTTGAAAATGCTCATTTCACAAGTTTACATCATCTGATAAAAACAGTCAACCTTCAATCTTTATCCAAAATACTCACCGCTTATCACTCGTTACTGTTCACTTCGTTCTCAGTAACGTAGCCAAAATTCATTCCAGATTGCCTGCGGCAATGGAATTTTGGCTTGTATGTCTCGGGATTTTGGCATATTCATGCCAAAACACCTCGCGGGATAGAGGCGTGCGAACAGTAACTATCACTCTTCCCAATTGAAGCAGGTGACTTACCTGATTCGGTTAAAAACAAACTTTTAATATATTGAATAATAGCATACGTTTTACCTACTCGGCGTTTTCGTGATCGCCAGATTTACACTCTTTACATATTCCGTACAGAATAGAATTCTTACACTGCAATGTAAATCCATGACTTTCTTCGATATGATGAGAAATCTCCTCCATAAAATGACATTCCAGATGAATAATCTTTCCACATTTCACACATTTCAGATGCAGGTGCTGTTCACATCCACGTCCCGGTTCTACATACTGATAGGCCGCCTGACATCCTTTCTCAGCCACGTATTTAATCACTGTGCCATCCTTCGCAAGTTTATCCAGGTAACGGTAAATCGTTGTGATATTTACCTCGCTGTCATGCTGTTTCAGATATTCGTCCACATCCGCTGCTGTCACCGTATGATCATTGCTGTTCTTCAGATATTCAAGTATTTTCCTGCGGCTTGCCGTCGCATAACTGCTTCCCGCCATAATTCCTCCTAAAATACGATTCCTGCAAATTCAATAATAATTCCCCAGAATACACCCAGTCCGTAAAGAGTTCCGATAATTTTCAGATTCTGAGCTCTGTCGTGATTTAAACGGAACAGGATCAGAAGTCCGACTCCTGCATTCACCAGAAGTCCCGCCATCATCGCACCCGCTCCGATAATGTGATCCAGGTATAACTGAGTAATCACTACAGAAGAAGCACAGTTCGGAATCAGACCTACAAGAGCCGCCATCATCTCACCCACGATCGGTGTCCCTGTAAAAAATCCTGCCAGTGTTTCTTCTCCTGCCAGTCCAATGATAATATTTAAAGCCAGAGAAATCAAGAAAATATATACAAAAACTTTCAATGTGTGGGATGCCGCTGAGGAAAGCAGTCCATGCTCACAATGACAGCGCTCCTCCTCGCAGATCTCATGAATATCCATATCCTTTTCCTGCTTCTTCAAAATATGCGTATAAACATATTCCACAACCAGACCGGAAAAGATTCCAATTGCCGCCTTGCAGGCCAGTATTTTCACAATCGTAACAGCCGGCACAGCATTAGAAATCATGATTGGAAGCATCTCATCTGAAGTAGACAGATACACTGCGATCAGTGTTCCCACAGTAATCACACGACCTGAAAAAAGACTGGATGCCGCAGCCGAGAAGCCACACTGTGGAATTACACCCAGAAGTCCTCCCCATACCGGTCCAAGCTTCCCTGCTGTGCGGATTCTGTTGCGTGCCGCTGAACCTGTCTTATGTTCCAGCCATTCCATAAATAAATAAGTAAGAAACAGGAATGGAAGCAGTTTAATACTGTCTATTGCTGAATCTAATATAATCTCTGACATATACCCTCCTGATATCACACAAAATTATTTCTATAGAAATTTCGCAGATACATCCAAATTATCTGCCTCGTATCTTCTATCTTCTCCTATCTGATTAATGTTGTGATATTTGCAACTTGTTCGTATTTGCAACTTGTTTGCATTTTTGTATTATATCGCATTTTCATCATTTGTCAAGTCCCCACCCACTGTTTATTGCTCTTCGCAACCTCCGCAGGGGACTTGCTTGATTCGGTTAAAGAATAGAATCACATAAAAAAGACCATCTTCCGGATATAGGGGGTAAAATCCGGAAAATGGTCTTCTTATCACGTTATTCTATTCTTGCAATAATTAAGGAGGCATATGCAATGATAATCGAAAATACTACTTATTTACTTGTCAATCGGATATTCGCAATCCGCTTTCGCTACTTGCTCATAACAGAATAACTGCTCCGCAGTTTATCAGGAGGGGCTTGTACCCCTCCTGATACAAGCAAGTCCCACCCACTGCTTATTGCTCCTCGCAATTGAAGCAGGGGACTTACTTGATTCGGTTAAAAACCATCGTAACTGTTCAGCACCTCGCGGGATAGCAGACTGCAAAACAGCTACAAACCATTCATTATTCAGCAACAGCTTTGAATGCTTCGTCAAGGTCCTGAATAATATCGTCAACGTTCTCTGTACCGATAGAAAGACGGATTGTGTTTGGTTTGATACCCTGATCAAGAAGCTCTTCTTCTGTGCACTGGCTGTGTGTTGTTGTAGCCGGATGGATAACAAGAGATTTAACATCAGCTACATTGGCAAGCAGTGAGAACAGTTCAAGGTTATCAATGAAGTCTTTTGCTTTCTGTGCATCACCTTTAATCTCAAATGTAAAGATAGAACCGCCGCCGTTCGGGAAGTATTTCTTGTAAAGTTCCTGCTGGCTTGGATCTGTGGATACAGATGGATGATGAACTTTCTCTACCTGTGGGTGATTGTTCAGATACTGAACAACTTTCAGTGCGTTCTCTACATGACGCTCTACACGAAGAGACAGTGTCTCAAGTCCCTGAAGGAAGATGAAAGAGCTTACCGGAGAGATTGTAGCACCTGTGTCACGAAGAAGGATTGCACGGATCTTTGTAACAAATGCTGCAGGTCCGCATGCTTTTGTAAAGCTTACACCATGGTAGCTTGGGTTTGGCTCTGTAAGAGATGCGAATTTACCTGATGCTTCCCAGTCAAATTTACCACCTTCTACGATGACACCACCGATTGTTGTTCCATGTCCACCGATGAATTTAGTTGCGGAATGAACAACGATATCTGCACCATATTCGATTGGTCTTACAAGGTAAGGTGTTGCAAATGTGTTATCTACAACAAGCGGAATCTTATGTGCATGAGCAATCTTTGCGATAGCTTCAATATCAACTACATCAGAGTTCGGGTTTCCAAGAGTCTCGATATAAACAGCCTTTGTGTTATCCTGGATTGCATTCTCTACTTCTTCAAGGTTGAATACATCAACAAATGTTGTCTTGATTCCATAAGCCGGAAGTGTATGTTCCAGAAGGTTTGTTGTTCCACCGTAGATATTCTTAGCTGCTACGATGTGGTCACCCTGCTGTGCAAGGTTCTCGATTGTATATGTGATAGCTGCTGCACCGGATGCTACAGCAAGTGCTGCGGAACCACCTTCAAGTGCTGCGATTCTCTTCTCAAATACATCTTCTGTCGGGTTTGTAAGACGTCCGTAGATGTTACCTGCATCTGCAAGTCCGAAACGAGCTGCTGCGTGATCGCAGTTTCTGAATACATAAGAGGATGTCTGATAGATCGGTACTGCTCTTGCATCTGTAACCGGATCCGGGGTTTCCTGCCCTACGTGAAGCTGTAATGTTTCAAATTTGAAATGTCTGTCTTTTCTTGCGATTTTCTTGCTCATGTGTTTGTCCTCATCTTTCTCTATAATTATAATTCGTTATGGTCTTTATTATCAGATTCACTCTGATCATATAACTCTATGATATGTATCCCGGAACTTCAACTTCTTATATCCGGAAAATTCTCAGGATTTCTATTTTAATATGTTCTGTTTTCTCTTAGATCAACAACACAGACACATTCGTTTCTCTTCTATACAAATTCGATTCTGGCTTTTTAATACTCTCATTTTCTAAGCCTCTTCTCTTTCTACATATTTCATATCTGTTTGATATGATTTAGCATAGTTGTATATTATCACCCTATTCCTAGTATGTCAATAGGAAAACGAAAGTTTTTTCCTGATAACCTTATCTTAGAATTTTATAGCTTTTAATAGTTAATAACTATATGTCTATCATTCAGATTACAAAAACATTTCAAAGCAAAGCAATTCGCAAATATAAGACAAAAAAGTGTACCGACAAGTTGATTTTTGAAACAATCTTGCCGGTACACTTGCACTCCTGATTTTCAACTTCCTGTTTATTTAATGCAACTCTCGATCACGCCGCCGCCGACAACGATATCTCCGTCATAAAGAACTACTGCCTGTCCTTTTGTGATAGCTCTCTGTGGTTTGTCGAAACGCACATGAAGAACTCCATCCTCTGTCTGCCATGCCACTGCATCCTGCTCCGGATGACGGTAGCGAATCTTCGCTTTCAGCCTCATCGGCTCTTTCAGGGATTCGCAGGAAATCAGATTTACTTTTGCAGCTGTCAGTTCCGAATGAAAAAGATCCTCGTTACTTCCAAGAACTACCTGATTCAGCTTAGGTGAAATCTCACATACATACAGTCTGGAAGCAGCCGGAATACCAAGTCCTCTTCTCTGTCCAAGTGTATAATGAATGATTCCTTTGTGCTTACCGAGAACATTTCCCTCTGTATCCACGAATTCTCCCGGCTTCGATTTACGTCCGGTATACTGTTCGATAAACTTCGCATAATCTCCGTCCGGCACGAAACAGATATCCTGGCTGTCATGCTTTCTCGCATTGACAAATCCATTCTTCTCTGCGATTTCACGAACTTCTGTCTTGCGCAGTCCGCCAAGTGGCAGGGAAATGTGCGCCAGCTGCTCCTGTGTCAGCATGTACAGCACGTAACTCTGGTCTTTCGTATCATCTACCGCTTTCTTTAATAAATAACGGCCTTTCTCCTCATCATACTCTATGCGGGCATAATGACCTGTTACGATATAATCGTACTCCAGTTCACGCATTCTCTGTAACATCTTGTCAAATTTCAGATAGCGGTTGCAGTCGATACATGGATTCGGCGTGCAGCCATGTTCATACGCATCCACAAAACGATCCATGACATCTTCTTTAAATCTCTCTGAAAAGTTAAAGACATAATATTTAATTCCCATTCTGTAGCAGACACTTCTCGCATCCTCCACGTCATCCAGAGAACAGCAGGTATTTTCTCTCTTAACTCCTATGTCTTCATTGTGATACAATTTCATAGTAGCACCGATACACTCGTCGCCCGATTCCTTTGTCAGCAGAGCTGCCACAGAGCTATCCACTCCGCCGCTCATTGCGATAATTGCTTTTCTCATTTTTATTCCATCCTGTTCTATGATCCGATTACCCGGAATATTATTGTTTATGATAATTTTATTTATAAATGTCAGGGGCAAAAGGTATTTTGCCCCTGACATTTATTCTAACACATTTATGTAAAATAAAAAAAGCCCTAAAAAGGGCTTTTTTCATTTTACACAAATAATGGAGTAGAATAGTAACGGTCACCGGAATCCGGAAGAAGTGCCACGATTGTCTTTCCTTTGTTCTCCGGTCTCTTAGCCAGTTCGATTGCTGCATAGAGAGCTGCACCGGAGGAAATACCAACCAGGATTCCTTCATGTTTAGCGATCAGTTTGCCTGTTGCAAACGCATCTTCGTTCTCTACCGGAATAATTTCATTATATACATCTGTGTTTAATGCTTTCGGAACAAATCCTGCACCGATACCCTGAATCTTATGCGGGCCGCTCTTTCCCTGGGAAAGTACCGGAGAAGTTGCAGGCTCTACTGCTACTACTTTTACATCTGGGTTCTGGGATTTGAGATATTCACCAACACCAGTGATAGTTCCGCCTGTACCAACACCTGCTACAAAGATATCAACCTGTCCATCTGTATCTCTCCAGATCTCCGGTCCTGTAGTTTTTCTGTGGATTGCCGGGTTTGCCGGGTTCTCGAACTGTCCCGGGATGAAACTGTTCTCATATTCAGCTGCCAGTTCATTTGCTTTCGCGATTGCACCGTTCATACCTTTTGTTCCGTCTGTTAAAACAATCTCTGCACCGTATGCTTTCAGAATGTTTCTTCTCTCAACACTCATTGTCTCCGGCATGGTAAGAATTACTCTGTATCCTTTGATTGCTGCAAGAGAGGCAAGACCAATTCCTGTGTTTCCTGATGTAGGCTCAATGATTACTGCGCCAGGTTTCAGAATACCTTTCTCTTCTGCATCTTCGATCATGCTCAATGCGATACGGTCCTTAGCACTTCCTGCCGGGTTAAAGTACTCAAGTTTAACAAGAATCTTAGCTTCCAGACCAAGATCTTTCTCAATATTTCCAACCTCAAGGAGAGGTGTATTTCCAACCAGTTCTGCTGCGTTCTTATAAATTTTACCCATGAGTTCGTCCTCCCTGTTTTATATTTCATAGTAAATATATATGAATTATATGTTATATACATAATATGCTATAAAGCCGCTATTGTCAAGGGGTAAATTCAAAAAATTCCCGGTGCATATCCTTAGAGTGTGTTTGAAAAAGGCTTTCTACAAGATGTGCGTCACAATTTGTGGGAGATTTTGTCTGATTGAGGGCGGCGTAGCGGGCTACGCCAACCGAAAGAAGGCAAAATATACCGCAAAGTGGGGCGCACAGATTGCAGGAATGATTTTTCAAACACACTCCAGAACATGTTTGATGTCAAAACAGCCCCGCGATTGCACTTTCAAATCGCAGGGCTGTTGATAATCTGCTTTATACATCTATCGGTGTAATAACTCAGATCCGTTATTTATTTTTTCTCTTTCTTACCACTACCGTCGTGATAACCAATGCAGATGCTACAAGAAGCAGAAATCAGATCACGTAGTCATTTCCCATCTGTTCATACCAGTCTTTGAGATCCTGGAGTGTTACTTTATCCAGTACACTCTCCATTGCCTCATCCAGCATCTTCCATAAGCGGAGTGTTACACACTCTCCGGCTTTGCTGCACTGGTTTGGTTCATCTTCCAGACAGGCTACCGGTTTCATGCTGCCCTCTGTCAGGCGCAGGATAGTGCCTACAGTGTAAGTCTTAGGCTCTCTGGCGAGCATATAACCGCCCTGGGCTCCTCTTAAGCTCTTAACGTATCCTGCTTTCTTTAATGATGAAATAATCTGCTCCAGATATTTCTCGGAAATATCCTGTCTCGCAGCAATATCTTTAATCTTGACCAGCTCACCTGTGTTATGCACAGCAAGGTCCAGCATCAGTCTTAACGCATATCTTCCTTTAGTAGATATCTGCATATTCCAAAACCCTCCTGATTTTATATTTCCCGGGTATCTGAAATCTTACTTCAACCCGGCATTATATTTATAGAAACTTTTATCTATTATTATCTCCTCCCTATTATATAGTATTCCTAGTTATTTGGTCAAGATATATTTTTATTCCCTATATGAATATAGTGAAATATAGGCTACTGTTCACATGCTGCTATTTTACGATACTTTTTGTCATAATAATATGCCAAAATCCCATGACATTGTTATTATTCTTTACAGTCAAAAAATCACAGGGCTCAACAACAAGCCCTGTGATTCTCATCCTTCTCTATAATTATAGTAAATCCATAAATAATACAGTATTTTATTGACTTGCCATAATATCTGCTGTCTCTTACTTCTCCAGTTCGTCTGCTGCTGAGAATACCTTAAATCCATTATTCTTAAGTACGCTCTCTGTCACTGTGATATCCTCAGAATGAAGGATCACTACAGGTCTGAGGTCTTTTCTGTGGAAAGAAGTGTAGATGTAGTCAAGACTTACATTGCTGTCTGCCATAATTTTCAGAAGTTCATCCAGACCGCCTACCTGATCCTTCATATCTACTACGATTGCCTGTGTGATACGGTTCATGTATCCGCTCTGATTTAAAATAATCTCTGCCTTATCCGGATCGTCACAGATCATACGGAAGATTGCAAATTCCGGTGCATCGAAGCATGCAAAACCATAAATGTTAATGTTATTATTGGCAAGCAGGCCCGTCACTCTCTTAAGACTTCCTGCTTTATTTTCTACAAATACAATGTTCTGTTTTATCATATTGATTTCTTCCTCTCATTCTTACTCTACTTACCCTGCATAAGGCATCAATAAATTTTCTTATTTCAAGGCGGGGCGTGCAGATTGCCGGAATGATTTTTTCAAACACACTCTGGTGTTTACATCTCTTCATCCACATATCTCTGAATATTAGACGCATTTACATACTTCGTCATATGCTCACCATCCGTGATAACCAGCGTCGGTGCCTGCATGATTCCGAATTCCTTTGCCATCTCCGGATTCTTCTCCGCGTCGATGATCTCCAGTTCTTCGCCCTCGAGCATCTTCTTTGCCATCTTACAGTTCGGGCAGGTGCTTGTTGTAAACAAATATTTATGTGATGTCACCGGCTCAATCTTCACATCATCTTTTGTCATGGTAACCATGCTTGTGTGTACCGGCTGCATTTTCTTGATATCGGAATGCATCACATCATAGAGTGTACGGTTCTTATATTCCTGAGCCTTACCGTCATTCCAGTTCTGTACCGGTCTGTAATATCCGGTGATACGGCTGTAAACTTCTGCCTTCTTGCCACATTTCGGACAGGTGAAATGCTCACCACTGATATATCCATGTTCCTTACATACCGAATATGTCGGGGAAATGGTGTAATACGGCAGTTTGTAATTCTCTGCAATCTTACGCACCAATGCGGCTGCTGCCTTCCAGTCAGGAAGCTTCTCACCGATAAATGCATGGAATACAGTTCCTGATGTATACAATGTCTGCAGTTCATCCTGAATATCCAGTGCATCAAAGATATCTGTCGTATACTCAACCGGAAGATGAGAACTGTTTGTATAGTAAGGAGTATCTCCTTTCTTTCCGGCAGTCTTGATGTCCGGCCAGCGCTTTCTGTCGTGTTTTGCCAGACGATATGCGGTAGATTCCGCAGGTGTTGCCTCCAGGTTGAAAAGCTCGCCCTCGTATTTCTCCTGATAATCGGAGAGACGTTCTCTCATATGAAGCAGAACTTCTTTTGTAAATTTCCGGGTGTTCTCGTCGGACATATCTCCGCCTAACCAACGTGCATTCAATCCAACTTCATTCATTCCTACCAGACCAATCGTTGAGAAATGATTGGAAAAGCTTCCCAGGTATCTCTTTGTATATGGATATAATCCCTCATCCAGCAGTTTACCAATGACTTCTCTCTTGACATGAAGAGAACGTGCGGAAATATCCATCAGACGATCCAGACGGTTATAAAATTCCTCAGGTGTCCTGGAAAGGTATGCGATACGCGGCATATTGATTGTTACAACGCCGACAGATCCGGTACTCTCTCCTGATCCAAAGAATCCGCCGCTCTTCTTACGCAGCTCTCTTAAGTCCAGACGCAGACGGCAGCACATGCTTCGGATATCGCTTGGTTTCATATCACTGTTGATATAGTTTGAGAAATATGGTGTTCCATATTTGGATGTCATCTCAAAGAGCAGACGGTTATTCTCTGTATCAGACCAGTCAAACTCTTTCGTAATGGAATAAGTCGGAATCGGATACTGGAATCCGCGTCCGTTGGCATCACCCTCGATCATTGTCTCGATAAATGCCTTATTGATCATGTCCATCTCTTTCTTACAGTCTTTGTACTTGAAGTCCATATTCTTACCGCCCACGATAGCAGGAAGCTCTGCAAGGTCATCCGGTACGGTCCAGTCCAGTGTGATATTGGAGAACGGTGCCTGTGTTCCCCATCTGCTTGGAGTATTTACTCCATAAATAAAGGATTCAATGCACTTCTTCACTTCCGGATAGCTTAAATTGTCTGCTTTAACAAACGGTGCAAGATACGTATCAAAAGAAGAGAATGCCTGTGCACCGGCCCACTCATTCTGCATGATTCCAAGGAAGTTGACCATCTGGTTACAAAGAACGCTTAAATGCTTCGCCGGTGAAGATGTGATCTTACCTTCGATTCCGCCAAGTCCTTCCTGAATCAGCTGCTTCAGTGACCATCCTGCACAATATCCGGTCAGCATGGACAAATCGTGGATATGAATATCTGCATTTCTGTGCGCCTCTGCAATCTCATTGTCATAAATCTCAGACAGCCAGTAGTTAGCAGTAACTGCACCGGAGTTGCTTAAGATCAGACCACCGACAGAATAAGTAACGGTAGAGTTCTCTTTTACACGCCAGTCCTCAACTTTAACATAGCTGTTTACGATTTCTTTGTAATCAAGAATCGTTGACTTCATATTGCGGACTTTCTCTCTCTGC
This sequence comes from Ruminococcus sp. AM22-13, assembly GCF_003471165.1. GTDB lineage: Bacteria > Bacillota > Clostridia > Lachnospirales > Lachnospiraceae > Blautia_A. Next base: position 206,562 of record NZ_QRIL01000002.1, read on the forward strand.
TTACGATAAAGAATATATGCCTTGGCCACATCTGAATAACCTGCCTGGATCAGTACGTTCTCTACGCTATCCTGAATCTCCTCTACTGTAATCTTATTATCTGTGATTTTGTCCTGAAAATCAGAAGTAACACGCAGCCCTAAGAGATCGATCATCTCTTCGCTATAATTTTTCTCTTTCGCATCAAAGGCTTTATGGATTGCGGCTGTAATCTTACCAATTTTAAATTCGTCCATCTCGCCGTCACGTTTTACTACCTGAAACATAACTATTGCCCCCATTTTCTCTTGTTCATATGTCCTGTTACGGACACTTTCCGTTTACCGTTCACTCCGTTCCCGGCAAACGCTGTAGGTCTATTGTATCAGAGTATCTATCTTTCGTCAACACGCAAAAACACCACATAATGTTCCCTATCTCTCGAAAAAGTACAATATATGGTGTTTTTTCAGGTTTTTAAATTTTTTATTCTATTGTTTCAACTCACAGTCGGTAATTTCACAGAGTCTGACATGTCAGCAACATGCTGACTGTGATTTGCCTCATATCAGTGGGGGATACCGATTTCTCTCCGCCCGCCACTGCCGTTCATTTTCTTGTTTGCAATTCATCTCACCACCTATAGAAGGCCACTGAAAAAGTCCTTTTTGCGTATAAATTAGCACAAAATAAAGTACATCAATCAACTTTGAGACACTGTATATAGTATGAAAAAACAGTTTTTCAGCGGCGTCCCTATAGAGGTGGGAGAATCCTTGTTATATCTTGTTGAAGCGCATACGTCGGTTTATTGCTTTTATGCCAAATAATCCGTTAAAATAACTATAAATATACTAACGATTTTCAAAAATCAGTATAACATATATCCAACCCAAAATAAACATACGTTCCCATTAATCTACATTCTGAATTTACTTTCATTTCAGAAAGCAGATTCCCGAAAGTTCATTCTGAAAAGTTTATTACAAAAACTTCATTATCAAAAGTTTCATCCCGAAAAGCTCATTCCAGAATATATTTACACAACTTTAGGATAAATTTCCTTCGGCACTCTGGCCTTCACAGCGATTCCCTCATCTGTGTATTCTTCCGAGATCAGCTGGCCATACTCACGTATAAGCTGAATCTTTCCTGCTTCGCTGTATGGGAAAAGGCGCTCTACATAAATCTGTTCTTCTGTCAGAAGCTTCTCCAGCAGGTCATTGAGATCATCCAGTCCCTCTCCTGTCTTTGCAGAAATCTTCAGCGTATAATCAGACTTAAAATCTCTCAGCACAGAAGCGCCAGGCGCATCCTGCTTGTTAAAAAGTGTGATGATCTTCTTTCCCATAACGCCAAGCTCGCGCAGTGTCTCATATACAACATGCATCTGCATCTCAGCCTGCGGATTCGAGGAATCCACAACGTGGATAATGTAATCCGCATATTTCGCCTCTTCCAGTGTACTCTTGAATGCCTCTACCAGATGATGCGGCAGTTTATGAATAAATCCTACCGTATCCGTCAGCAGAATCTGCTGCCCATCTTTCAGATTGAGCAGTCTGGTCGTCGGGTCCAGTGTTGCAAACAATTTATCTTCAGACAGGACATCAGAACCTGTCAGTTTATTTAACAGTGTAGACTTTCCTGCATTCGTATATCCCACGATTGCAGCAGTCTTCATATTGCCTCTCGCACGACTGGAACGAATCAGCTCTCTGTGCTTCTCTACCTGAGACAGTTCCTGTTTCAGTGCAGAAATTCTGGTACGGATCAGGCGTCGGTCCGTCTCCAGTTTCTTCTCACCAGGACCTCTCGTTCCGATTCCTCCGCCCAGACGGGAAAGAGATTCTCTCAAACCAACCAAACGTGCCGCTCTGTAGCGGAGCTGTGCAAGCTCTACCTGAATCTTACCTTCACTGGTGATAGCGCGTGCCGCAAAGATATCCAGAATCAGCAATGTTCTGTCCATTACCTTGCAGTCGAGCTCACGCTCCAGGTTATTTAACTGTGCAGGAGAAAGTTCATCATCACAGATAATACCGGTCGCATCTATGGCATACACCAACGCACGCACTTCCTCGATCTTACCTTTACCGATATAGGTTCCCGGATGCACTGCTTCGCGATTTTGTATGATCTTACCTACTGTGACAGCTCCTGCAGTTGAGGCAAGCTCTTCCAGCTCATCCAGTGATTCCTCTACGTTGTCGTTATCACCTGTCTGAACCCCTACAAGAACTACCCGTTCCTCCAGCTTTCCAAATTCTTCCATAACATCTCCTTAATCAGACAATTGTGAATCAGCACTGCTATCTTCCCCACTTACACGGGTCTTCAGAAAAGCCAGCTCCTTTTTCACTGTCTTATCATCCGGATACAGTCCCAGATATTCGTTCGCTTTCTGCAGCGCAGTCTGGAAGTCCAGCTTCTTCTCATATACAGCAATCTCATTAAACAGCAGACTCTGCATATCTTCTGCATCTGCCACATGGATTCCACTTGATATATTAGAAAGAGCACTGTCGTAATCTCCGTCCTCTATATCGCATAATGCAAGCCCGTTGAATCCTTTTGCCCCATTCTCAGCCTGTGATACATACTGCTGGAACATTGTCCTCGCATTCGCGCTGTCTCCCTGATCCATGTATACCATTCCAAGAAGTGCCAGAGCTTCTGTATTATCACCGTCTATGGCCTGTTTCAGCTCAGCTGTCGCGTTTTCATAATCATCCATGTAATAATAAACACGGCCTCTGTCACAGTGATCCTGCGCATTCTTCGCATTTCCGGATAATGCTGCTTCCAGATAACGGGTTCCGTCTGCCTCCATATCCTTGTCCAGATATGCTCCATAAATCTGGAGTGCTCTGTCATAGGTCGCATCCTCGCCATATGCCTGCTCGAAATTAGAGGAAGCTTCTTCATAAGAATCCATAGCCAATGCAGTCTCACCTGTCAGAAAATACAGATCAGCATCCATATTGTAAGATTCCGCCAGCGCCTGACAGTCTGCCATTGCCTCTTCATATTCTTTCAGTTTCAGATAAGCCGCCGCCCTGTAAGAAAGGATATCTTTCTTTAATGCCTTGCCAACTTTGTCACAGTCAAGGGCATTGCTAAAATATGTTACCGCCTCATCATAATTTCCCAGTTTCAGCTGAGCCACTCCTGCTCCCCTGTATGACTGGGCGGGCTTCACACCTGCGGATATCGCAGCCTCATATTCTTCCAGTGCAACCTCATAATTTCCATTTTCCAGATCCTGGGCTGCCTGCTTATAATTCTTCGTACTTTCTGCACTGCAGCCTGTCAAGAGTGTAAGACTCAGACAGGCTGCAGCCAGAAACAATCCTGTTTTTCTGTTATTCATGCAATTCCTTTGCCTGCAGATCAGTCAACGATCAGACCTTCTGCTTCCATTACTTTCACTACTCGCTCAACATTCTCGCGGCAGATCTCATCAGTTCCGGCTTCCACCATAACACGGATCAGTGGCTCTGTACCACTCTCACGTACAAGGATACGTCCATCGCTGCCAAGACTCTTGGCAACTTCATTTACAACTTTAACCACATTTTGATTCTCTCTTGCCGTCTTTTTATCTGCTACGCGCACATTTCTCAGAAGCTGTGGATAAACTTTCATCTCTTTTGCGAGATCACACAGAGTTGCTTTCTTCTCTACACATGCCTCCATCACCATCAGAGAAGTAAGGATTCCATCACCCGTTGCGGCATAACGGCTGAAAATGATATGTCCGGACTGCTCACCGCCAAGACTGTAATCATTCTCCATCATATTCTCGGCAACATATTTATCACCTACGGCAGTCTGCTCATACTTCATGCCTTCTCTTTCCAGAGATTTATACAGACCAAGGTTTGACATAACAGTTGTTACTACCGTGTTGCCATTTAGTCTTCTCTGCTCTTTGAGATATTTTCCACATACATACATGATCTTATCACCATCAATCACATTTCCTTTGTGATCGACTGCAATACAGCGGTCAGCATCACCATCATAGGCAAAACCGATATCCAGGCCATTATCCACCACATATTTCTGAAGTACTTCAATATGAGTAGAACCGCAGTTCGTATTGATATTTGTACCATCCGGCTGATTATTGATCACATAAGTCTTTGCCTGAAGTGCATCAAATACACTCTTTGCGATAGCGGAAGAACTTCCGTTTGCACAGTCAAGACCTACCTTGATTCCCTTAAAATCACGGCTTGGGATAGAAATCAGATGTCCGATATAACGGTTTCTTCCGGAAGCAAAGTCTACGGTACGTCCGATATCCTCTTTCGTTGCCAGAGGGAGATCCTCGATCAGACCATCAAGATATGCCTCGATTCTTGCCTCTACCTCTGCTTCAATCTTCTGTCCATTGCCGTTAAGGAGCTTGATTCCATTATCATAAAATGGATTGTGGCTTGCAGAGATCATGATTCCACAGTCAAAATCCTCTGTACGTACTGCATAGGAAACACTCGGAGTAGTCGTTACATGAAGAAGATATGCATCTGCACCGGATGCAGTCAGACCTGCAACAAGTGCATACTCGAACATATAGCTGCTTCTTCTTGTATCTTTACCGATTACGATCTTGGCCTTATGGTCTCTTCCGTAATACCAGCCTACATAACGTCCTACTTTAAACGCATGGTCTACTGTCAGTTTGACATTAGCTTCTCCTCGAAATCCATCTGTTCCAAAATATTTTCCCATAATATAACTCTCCTTTCACTTACACAGTTGTATACATTTATCTTTTTTACAACTATTCAGCCCTCTGCCATTGCAGTTACTCTTTTATTTATAAAGTCCCTGCGGATATACACCTGCATCTGTGAGATTTTTAAATGCTTCCATCACTGCTTCTTTATCTTCCTGATAAGTTACGCCAAACCAGGTATCCTTTGTCTCCAGGACATCCACGCTGGCGCTGCCGTTCTTGATCAGCTGATCTACCAGAATTGGAAGCAGATATTCTTTCTTAATATCATCCGGAGCCAGGCTGCTTAAGAATTCTACGAAACCTTTCTCAAGGATTTCCATAAAGTCCGGGGTCAGACCCCACATGTTCATGGAAACCAGATCCTTTACATCAAGTTTTCGTACGCTTCCATCTGCATTTCTTGCCTCAGCGCCATCAACAGTCTTAAATATATCATGTGTTTCATCCACACCTGTAAGCTGTCCATTCTCAATGTTGCAGATTCCTCTTGTAACACTTCCGTTATCACTTAATGTGTTGCCAAGTCTGAAACCTGCCATACAGATATGAATCCTGCCGTCTTTTGGCTGTTCCTGAATAAGGTAATCATGAACTTTTATATAGGCTTCCTTTCCATAGTAGTCATCTGCATTGATTACGATAAATGGCTCATCCAGTACTTTCTTTGCAGCAAGTACGGCCTGGCCGGTTCCCCATGGTTTCGTGCGGTCAGCTGGTTTGGTGAAGCCTTCCGGCAGATCATCAAGTTCCTGGAATACATATTCTACTTCTGTGATCTTCTCGATACGCTCACCGATCACTTTGCGGAATTCCTCTTCCAGATCCTTGCGGATGATAAATACTACTTTGTTAAATCCAGCTTCCAGTGCATCATGGATAGAATAGTCCATGATAATCTCTCCGCACGGTCCTACCGGCGCAAGCTGTTTGATTCCCTTTCCAAAACGACTTCCGATTCCTGCTGCCATAATTACAAGTGCTGTTTTCTGCATAAATATTTTCCTCCTGTTTACCTTCTCCCCAAAATCTATTCTTCGTCCTGCAGGTTACTTAATTTAGCTGCCTGATCTGCTGCGATCAGACTGTCAATAATCTCATCCAGGTCACCATTTAAAATATTCTCAAGTCTGTGCAGTGTCAGTTTGATTCTATGATCGGTCACACGTCCCTGTGGGAAGTTATAAGTTCTGATCTTCTCGGAACGGTCACCTGTCCCGATCTGGCTTCTTCTTGCCTCAGCCTCAGCGTCATGCTGTTTCGCAAGTTCCATCTCATACAGACGGGAACGCAGGACTTTCAGCGCCTTATCCTTGTTCTTAAGCTGTGACTTCTCATCCTGACAGGAGATAACGATTCCTGTCGGAATATGAGTCAGACGTACCGCAGAGTCTGTAGTATTGACACACTGTCCACCATTTCCTGATGCACGGAATACGTCAAATTTACAGTCATTCATATCCAGATGGAAGTCGATTTCCTCCGCTTCCGGCATGATCGCAACTGTACAGGTAGAGGTATGGATACGTCCGCCGGATTCTGTCTCCGGAACTCGCTGTACACGATGCACACCGCTCTCATATTTCAGTCTGGAATATGCACCCGCGCCTGTGATCATGAATGTTACTTCCTTGAAACCACCGATTCCGTTCTCATTAAGACTCATCATCTCTGTTTTCCAGCGGCGGGATTCTGCGTATTTTACATACATACGGTAAATCTCCGCTGCAAAAAGAGCTGCCTCGTCTCCACCGGCACCTGCACGAATCTCAACGATAACGTTCTTGTTATCATTCGGGTCCTTCGGCAGAAGCAGGATCTTAAGTTCATGTTCCAGTTCCTCTACATTCTTCTTCGCATCAGATAACTCTTCCTTGAGCATCTCACGCATATCTTCGTCCTTCTCCTCCTCAAGCATGGAAAGACTATCCTGAATCGTCTCTTTATTCTTCTTATACTCGCGGTAAGCATCTACGATTGGCTGCAGGTCACTCTGTTCCTTCATCAGCTTCTGAAAATGCTCCTGATTATCTGTAACACCAGGCTCTCCAAGCTCATTAAGCACTTCTTCAAAGCGAATGAGCAGATCGTCTAATTTATCAAACATATTTCTCCTCCTGTAGTTTCTTTCGTCCAAGAACCACGCGGTCCAGCCCGCAAAGGTCCTGTCTTATCTCAATATCTTCATAGCCTTCTTTTCGTAGAAGGTCAGCCACATCTTCTCCCTGGCTGCATCCGATCTCATATAAGAGCCAGCCACCCGGGGCAAGATAATTCTTTGCCTGTCTGGTGATGGTCCTGTAGAAATAAAGACCATCCTCCAGGCCATCCAGAGCCATTCGCGGATCATGAAGCCTCACTTCTTCCATCAGCCCTTCAATCTCTGCGGTAGGAATATATGGCGGATTTGATATAATCATATCATAAGCTATGCTATGATTTCCATTGCTATTTTTATGTTCAGCATATTTTATTATATCTTTTTCCGAAACGCCCGCTTCATGTACTATGTTTTGCATTTCAGAATTCACTGCCTGCACTTTATCTGTATCTGAACCATTTTGTATACATTCCTGCCTCTCCTTAAAAAAAGCAGAAGAAAACAGATCACCCTGTATAAACTCAGCTCTGTCAGCCACCTCCAGTGTCCGGGCATTTCGCTCTGCCACTTCCAGTGCCAGTTCTGACAGATCCACGCCTGTTCCACAGGCCTTTGGCATTTCTTTCAGAATGCTTATCAGGATACAGCCTGATCCTGTACACATGTCCAGTATATGCAGCTCTTTGTCGGCTTCTGCTGTCTTCGCACATTCAAGTGCTGCTTCCACCAGAGTTTCCGTGTCCTGTCTCGGCACCAGCACGTTTTCATTTACATAAAATTCATATCCCATAAAAAAAGCCTGATGCGTCAGATGCTGCAGCGGTATGTGCTCAGCACGTCTGCCAATCAGTTTCAGATATTGATCAGCAGTCTCTTCTGAGACATTCTCTTCTCCGTGTGCAAAATAATACGCCCGGCTTTTTCCTGTTGTATATTCCAGAAGGAGCCAGGCATCCAGCCCGGCTTCCCCAATCCCTGCCTTCGCAAGGATATTCTGTCCTTTTTTTAATAACCCTGTCAGAGTTTCACTGCTCATGGAGTCATACCTTTCTCTTTATTGTTCAAATATTTCAATCATTATTGGCACTGTTCCTTATAATATACAGAATTTATGTTACTGTTCACACTCCACTATCCCGCGAGGTGTTTTGGCATGGATATGCCAAAATCCCGAGACATACAAGCCAAAATTCCATTGCCGCAGGCAATCTGGAATGAATTTTGGCTGCGTTACTGAGAACGGAGTGAACAGTAACGAATTTATATTATTTCTCACTCTGCTTTTTTCTGAGCAGCACTTTCTGAAACTGTATTCCCAGATACATTTTCAGGTTCAACCTCAACGCCAAACTCTTCTTTCAGGTATGCTCTCCAGTCAAAGACTGCCTCAACAGCTTTGATTGCAACTTCTGCCATATCTGCTGTCGGTTCCTTGGTTGTCAGTTTCTGCATTGCCAGACCTGGTTTGCTGAAGAAATCAGCGATCTTGCTGTCTGATCTGCCTGCCCACTGGATGATCTCAAATGAAATTCCGGCAACGACCGGCACCATGAGGAGTCTTCCGAAGAGTCTCACCCAGTAAACCGGAACCAGTACAAAAATAAAATGCAGGAAAATGCTGACAAGCATAACCAGAAACAGAAAGCTTGTTCCGCAGCGTTTATGCTGTCTGGAACTTGCCATGACATTCTCTACGGTAAGCGGCAGTCCATGTTCCACGCAGTTAATACATTTGTGTTCTGCGCCGTGATACATGAAAGTTCTCTGAATATCCTTCATTCTGGAAATCAGAAGCATGTATCCCATAAATAATGCCAGTTTCACAAATGCCTCCACTACGGTAACTACGAACTCTGAAGCACCGACTTTCCTGCAAAGACTTGCAAGCGCATATGGCAGTAACATAAATGCCGCAATCGATACTACAATTGAAATCGCAACTGTCACATATAACAGCCATTTAAACTGCTTATCTTCCTTTTCTTTCTTCGCCTCGCGCTCTTCCTCGGAAAGTGCTGCGTTTGCTTTTGCCTCTTCTTCATCCTCTTCATCTCCCGCAATCTCGGCAGAGTACATCAGGCACTTCGTGCCGACTACAAGGGAATCAATGAAGCTGACCACACCACGGATCAATGGGTACTTAAGAAATTTCGCATTTCCCAGTACAGATCTGTAGTCTTCTACTTTTAATTCAATCTCATTGTCTGGTCTGCGGACAGCAATGGAATATTTGTCTTTATGACGCATCATAATACCTTCCATTACAGCCTGACCACCGATATTTGATGATCTCATTCTTCTCTCCCGAAAGAAATTTAAGAAGGCTTTTCTTATTTCAGAGAAACTTTCGCGCTACCAGACTTCTAAACGAAGCGTAACTCTTTTACAACTTCTCCAGAAAACAAGAAAGGTTGAGATTTCCCAACCTCAACCTTCTCAATTTCTACTATATTCTGATTATTTGTTCAGGCCGTATTTCTTATTGAACTTATCGATACGTCCACGAGCCTGAGCTGCTTTCTGCTGACCTGTATAGAATGGATGACATTTAGAGCAGATTTCTACGTGGATGTCCTGTTTTGTAGATCCTGTTACGAATGTGTTTCCACAGTTGCAGGTTACAGTTGCCTGATAATAATTAGGATGGATTCCTTCTCTCATGATTTTCACCTCTCTGTAAAGATTCTATTTTCTATTCGTATTCATTTGACGAATTTACTATTAAACAGCTTTATGAGTATAACATATTGTCCTGTAGAATGCAAGATATTTTAAAATTTATTTAATATATTTTTTAGAAATTTTGTAGTTACTGTTCACTGATAATATCCCGCGAAGTGTTTTTGCACGAAACTGGTCAATCGGATAAAATCATCCGCTTTCTAAATAAATTTCTGCTTCTTGACTGTCTGTACAAACTCTTCATTATTTTTGGTGCGTGCAAACATATTCAGAATCTGCTCGACTGCATCTTCAGACTTCATACCGTTGAGAGCTTTTCGCATAATGTATACGGCTTCCTGCTCTTCTCTGGACAGAAGCAAGTCTTCCCTTCTCGTACCGGATTTCTGAATGTCAATAGCCGGGAATACTCGTTTTTCCTGTAATTTACGGTCGAGAACGAGTTCCATATTACCGGTTCCCTTGAATTCTTCATAGATTACATCATCCATCTTACTTCCTGTATCTACCAGAGCTGTCGCAAGAATCGTAAGACTTCCGCCCTCTCTCATATTTCTCGCAGCGCCAAAAAATCTCTTAGGCATATGAAGTGCCGCCGGGTCAAGACCACCTGAAAGGGTTCTTCCGCTTGGCGGGATGATCAGGTTGTATGCTCTTGCAAGTCTTGTGATAGAGTCAAGCAGGATCGTAACATCCTTTTTGTGCTCTACCAGACGGCGCGCACGCTCTACAACCATCTCAGATACACGTTTGTGATGTTCTGGCAGTTCATCAAATGTAGAATAAATAACTTCTACATTATCACCACGAATCGCCTCTTTGATATCCGTAACCTCTTCAGGACGTTCATCGATCAGAAGAATGATCAGGTGCATGTCCGGATTATTTCGCAGAATCGATTTGGCAACGTCTTTTAAAAGAGTTGTCTTACCTGCTTTCGGAGGAGATACGATCATACCTCTCTGGCCTTTACCGATAGGGCTGATCAGATCCACGATTCTCATCGCAACTGTTCCACCCGGTCTTTCCATTTTAAGTCTCTCGTTTGGAAAAATCGGCGTCATGTCCTCGAAATTATATCGTTTCTGACCTTCACTTGGATGGAATCCATTGATGGAAGTGACATATAAAAGGGCGCTGAACTTCTCACCCTGTGTCTTAATACGGATATTTCCTTTGATAATGTCTCCTGTTTTCAGGTTAAATCTGCGGATCTGGGAAGGTGATACATAAATATCATTTTCTCCCGGCATATAATTCTCACAGCGGATAAACCCATATCCGTCCGGAAGTACCTCCAGGATTCCATCTGCGCGTTCTCCGCTGTCAAGCTGCGCTGTCTCTGATGGAGCATGATACTGCGGTCTTTCCTGCATGCGCTCCTGATTTCTGTCCTGTACACGCTCAAACTGGCGTTCCTGACGATCCTGATTTCTGTCCTGTGCACGTTCCGGCTGACGATCCTGGCGTTCCTGATTTCTATCCTGCATGCGCTCCGGCTGGCGGTCTTGCTGTCTGATATACAGCTGTGGTCTGATGTACTGCTGCGGTCTGGCATACTGCTGTGGTTCTTCATTTACGCCCGCACTGTCGGAAATATTTTCTTGCTGCGGCTTTTCCTGCATTGTTTCCTGTGATTTTGAAGCATTCTCCAGTTCATCTTCGTGAAGCATTCTCTCGATCAACTCTGGTTTTCTTAATGCAGAAACCCCTTTTAACCCTCTGGCCTTTGCCAATTCTTTTAAAGTTGCCAGTGATAATGATTCATACTTTTCTCTCATAAAATAATCCTCTGCCTTTTTATCCAAAAATTAATAGTCACAATTATTTTGATTGGTTTTTTCAAATTCTTATGTATCTTAATGGTCTTTCTTAACAATGTTACTTATTAATGTTTCTTCGCAATTTTTCTTAATAGTGTTTCTTATGGATGTTGTTCTACATTCTTTTTCTATAACAGTTAATGGGATAATCTGTCCGAAACGACATGAATATCAGATTATGTTACTGTTCACTCTGTGCACAGTAACCAGATTATGGCAGCGTCCAAAGCCACAATATTCACATTTATCTTAGCACATCTTCTACGATTCTGACAATACTATATTATTCCAAAACGTATTTCCTGGCAAGACAATTTTAACGTCAAAAAAGTTCCTGTTTCGATTTTCCGCCAGAAGCGGCACTTACCAGGTATGCTGTTATCAGCAGATTGACGGTTCCCAGTACGCCGCTCTCTTCGCAGATACACTGGAAGTCAGCCTGAAGAATGAATTTCTTCCATTCCTTTATCCGAATCAATACGTAAATTTCACTCCGGATTCCGAGTCCAGCAAACTGGCTCTCTCCATTGTCTCTGAGGATACTTCCGATGTGGATGCCCTCACAGCCATTTACAACTATGTAGTCCGGAATCTTACCTACGATTATGATCTGGCCGACAATGTCGAGGCTGGTTACCTGCCCGATGTGGATGCAACCCTGAAATCCAAAAGGAATCTGTTTTGACTATGCTGCCCTGACCACAGCCATGCTCAGAGCACGTGACATTCCCTGCAAACTACAGATTGGATATGCCGGCACCGTTAAGCATGCCTGGATCACTGTCTATATCCGCTCCAAAGGATGGGTTGATAAAGGTGTTGAATTCAGCGGTGATTCCTGGTCGCGCATGGATCCGACTTTCGATTCCAACAGTCAGGATGAAGAAACTATTCAGCAATACATAGGGGACGATGATAATTACAGCGTTCAGTTTACACGTTAACAGGAGGCATCACTCTCGTGAAGGACATATCCTTACGTTGGAAGATCCGCTTGAGTACATGCACCGGCATGACAAATGCATCGTCAGCCAGCGAGAAATCTGCACCGATACGGAAAGTTATCTGGTTTCCCTGCGTGCTACCCTGCGCCAGAGCCCGGATGTGATTCTCCTTGGTGAAATGCGTGATTACGAGACGATTCAGACTGCCATGACTGCTGCCGAGACAGGACATCTCGTTCTCTCCAGTCTTCACACCACCGGAGCAGCAAACACGATCGGTCGTATCGTAGATGTATTCGAACCAGCCCAGCAGAGACAGATTTCCATCCAGCTGTCCATGGTACTGCAGGCTGTTATTTCCCAGCAGCTTGTCCCGGATGTGAATGGACATACGATTCCTGTCTTCGAGGTTATGCGCCTCAATCCGGCGATCAGAAATATGATCCGCGATAACAAAGTACATCAGATTGATGGGGTTATCGCCTCCTCGGCGCATGAGCATATGCGCTCCATGGATCAGAGCCTTCTGGAGCTTTACAAACAGAAAAAAATAACAAAAGAAACCGCATTGAAATTTGCTTCCAATGCGGATATGCTGAAACGTAAATTACTGTAAAAAAACAAAAAGTAGTTCTTCTGTTAAACTAAACAGTTGAACTACTTTTTTAATCAGGCAGATAAAATCATCCGCTACGTGACTCTATATCGAATAACTGCTTTGCAGTTTATCAGAAAGGGCTTAGCGACGGACTTGCCTGATTCGGTTAATGTACCATATTTCCCACTAAGCCGTAAGAAACGATATACATAATCACCGTTGCCATAATGATTCCACAAAGAATCGCCAGAGATGATTTCTTAATATCAATCTCCAGAAGTGACGCGATCAGTGATCCGGTCCATGCTCCTGTTCCCGGAAGAGGGATTCCCACAAACAGCATCAGGCCCCAGAATTCGTATTTCTTCACCTGATCACTTTTTCTCATCGCACGGTCTTCCAATTTTATGATCAATCCTCTGAAAATCTTTGTCTTTTTCAGCACTTTGAAAATCTGCTTGATAAATAACAAGATAAACGGAATCGGAATGATATTTCCCACAATACATAATGGAATCGCCTTTGCCGCAGAAATCTTCAGAAGAGACGCTGCCAAAAGCCCTCCTCTGAGTTCCAGAAGCGGAATCATGGAAATAAGAAAAACCGCTCCCTCCGGCGAAATATATTGTGACAGATTCTGCGAAAACCAATGTACCAGTGCTTCCATTAAAACCTCCTAAATTTTATTTCAGATAATCCTTCAGAAAATCAATAAACTTCTGCATTTCTTCCTTTGTTCCAATCGTGATACGAAGGAAGTTATCAATTCTTTCCTTCGGGAAATAGCGGACATAAATATGCTGCTCTCTCAGTGCTTCGAAAAGCTCCGCTGCCGGACAGGTTGCATGAGTGGCAAAGATAAAGTTAGACTTAGAATCCTGGAAGGAGAATCCCAGCGCCTTTAATTCTTTCTTTGTCCATTCTCTCGTCTCTATGATTTTATTACATGTTTCCTCAAAGTATTCCTTGTCCTCCACTGCTGCCACACCCGCTGCAAGTGCCGTACGGTCCATCGTGTAGGAATTGAAAGAATACTTCACATCGTTCAGGAATTTGATCAGTTTCTCATTTCCGCATGCAAAGCCGATTCTCATGCCTGCCATGGAACGTGATTTGGAGAATGTCTGCACAACCAGAAGGTTGTCGTATTTCTCAATCAACGGAAGTGCTGACTGACCGCCGAAATCCACATATGCTTCATCCACAATGACAATGACATCCGGATTATGACGGATGATATCTTCCACATCCTCTAATGGCATTTCCACACCCGTCGGTGCATTTGGGTTCGGGAAAACGATTCCGCCGTTTTCTTTGAAATAGTCTTCCTTCTTTATATGAAAGTTCTCATCCAGAGCCGGTCTTTCATATGGAATACGGAACAGATCTGCCCATACGTCATAGAAAGAATAGGTTATATCAGGAAAAAGAACCGGCTTCTCTGAGTTAAAGAATGTCAGAAAACTCATGGCAAGAACATCATCAGAGCCTACTCCCACAAAAACCTGCTCATCTTTTAAATGATAATTCTGTGCGATCGCATGTACCAGATCTCCCGCTGTCGGATCCGGATAAAGTCTCATGGTATCGGTATCCATACCCTTAAGTACCTTCTCCACTCCAGGTGCCGGAGGATATGGGTTCTCATTTGTATTCAATTTGATCATATCCGGCTGGTTTGGCTGCTCACCTGGTGTATATGGTATTACTTTACGGACGTTTGCTTCCCAATTGCTCATTTGTCTAATTCCTTTCCTGCTTGATTCACTCTGCTCTCATTAAGTCAACTTCTGTTTATTCACTACTGCAATCCGGCAGAGACCACTTATCTGCTATTGTAAGCATCCTCAAACTATTTGTCAATTATATTTGATGTAAAGCCGTACCGAATATCTTGTCTTTTAAGCATATTCACGCTCAATAAAGTCACGTTTACGCTGGCATTTTACACCATCTAATGAGTATGCCCCGATACTTGAAATTAACAATAACAAGAAAAAGCAGGGGCTGTTTTTAGTCCCTGCTTTCCTCTTCGTAACAATACAATGCTTGTAGTTACAAATTATTTATTCTCTTCCTGAACTTCAATCTTACGGATAGTCTTATTCTTGATTTCTTCTTTGATTGCTGCAAGGAAGTCGTCAAGTTCTTTCGTTCCTTCATCGCCAAGGTAACGGCTTCTTACAGAAACTTTGCCTTCTTCTTCCTCTTTAGCACCAACGATGAGCATATATGGAACTCTTGCAAGACGTGCTTCACGGATCTTGTAGCCCATCTTTTCGGAACGCTGGTCAACGGAGCAGCGGATTCCGTTTTCTTTTAACTGTGCTTCAACTTTGGCAGCATAGTCGTGGAATTTCTCGGAAATCGGAACGACACGAACCTGTTCCGGGCAAAGCCATGTCGGGAACATACCTGCATATTTCTCAATCAGCCATGCCAGTGTTCTCTCATAACATCCCATGGATGTACGATGGATGATGTATGGACGCTGTTTTTCGCCGTTTTCGTCGATATAGTACATATCGAACTGTTCAGCAAGAAGAGCATCCCACTGGATTGTGATCATTGTGTCTTCTTTTCCGTATACGTTCTTGGCGTTGATATCAACCTTAGGTCCGTAGAATGCAGCTTCTCCGACATCCTCTGTAAATGGAATATTCAGCTCTTCAAGCATCTGGCGGATATGGCCTTCTGTCTCTTCCCATACTTCCGGTTCACCAATATATTTTTCTCTGTTATTCGGATCCCATTTGGAAAGATGGTAAGTTACATCTTCTTCTACGCCGAGAACCTGCAGACAGTACTGAGCAAGTGCAATACAGTCTTTGAACTCTTTCACCATCTGGTCTGGTCTTACAATCAGATGTCCTTCAGAAATCGTAAACTGACGTACACGTGTCAGACCATGCATTTCGCCGGAATCCTCGTTACGGAACAGAGTAGATGTTTCACCGTAACGAAGTGGCAGGTCACGGTAGCTGTGCTGTTCAGCTTTGTATACATAGTACTGGAATGGGCATGTCATTGGACGAAGTGCAAATACTTCTTTATCTGTTTCTTCATCTCCGAGGACGAACATACCGTCTTTGTAATGATCCCAGTGACCGGAAATCTTGTAAAGCTCACTCTTAGCCATTAATGGAGTTTTGGTTCTTACATAGCCACGTTTTGTCTCTTCGTCTTCAATCCAACGCTGAAGTTCCTGCATGATGATGACACCGTTTGGCATGATAAGCGGAAGTCCCTGTCCGATTACATCTACAGTTGTAAAGATTTTCATCTCACGGCCAAGTTTGTTGTGGTCACGTCTCTTTGCTTCTTCCATCTGCTCAAGATGCTCTTTCAGTTCATCTTTGGAAGCATAAGCTGTTCCGTAGATACGTGTCAGCATTGCGTTCTTTTCGCTGCCTCTCCAGTAAGCGCTGGAAGAAGAGAGAAGCTTGAATGCTTTCACGCCTTTTACGCTCATAAGATGAGGTCCTGCACAGAGATCTGTCCAGTCTCCCTGAGAATAGAAGGAGATTTCTGCTCCATCTGGAAGGTCTTCCACGAGTTCTACTTTATATGGCTCGTTTTTCTCTTTGAAGTATGCAATGGCGTCTTCTCTTGATTTTGTGAAACGCTCGATTTTTGCGCCTTTTTTGATGATCTTCTTCATTTCTTTTTCGATTGCATCCAAGTCATCACGGGAAAATGGAGGGCAGTCAAAATCATAGTAGAATCCTGTATCGATAGAAGGTCCGATAGCAACCTTTGCATCCGGATATAAGGTCTGTACTGCCTGAGCAAGTACGTGGGATGCTGTATGACGAAGAACTGCAAGTCCCTTCTCATCTTTGGCTGTGAGGATGTTTAATTCGCAGTCACTGTCAAGAACTGTTCTTAAGTCAACAACTTCTCCGTTTACTTCTCCTGCACAGGCTGCACGTGCAAGTCCCTCGCTGATGTCGTAAGCGATGTCGATTACTGATTTAGCTTCGGCGTATTCTTTTTTTGAGCCGTCTTTTAATGTTACGATCATGGTCATTATCTCCTTTTTATAATTTGTTTTTATATTTTTCAGATGCACACTGGCTTATAGTACAGCATGCCAATCCAAAATATATAGCAGAATTTCTTAAAAAATTTCTGCCGGTGCTTTTGTACTGCAAAGGGGCAAAAGAAAGAAATAAAAAAAGTCCCCTACAGTACGGTTAAATACTGTAGGGGACGAGATATCATATACTCGCGGTTCCACCCCGATTGTTCTGTCTTATCAGAACCACTTCATTTGATGGTAACGGAATCACCGGACTGTATTAAAGTCACTCAGAGGTGGTCTTCGGCTGGTTCGCGATAAAATGCTTGCACCAAAATGCATTTCTCTCTGTAACGTTTCTCAGCGTACTCTTCTCTTCAGCGTGTTGGTCTTTCTTATCTTTTCTGCCGCCTATTATAAACTTGAAGAATAAATTTGTCAATCATGAAAATGCTAAAAATGTTACTGTTCACTCCGTTCACAGCAACACGCTTCGCGATGCACAGAATTTATGCTAATCGCATAAATTCGCGCGGTATGTCTCGGGATTTTGGCATATTCATGCCAAAACACCTCGCGGAATAGTGGAGTGTGAACAGTAACCTAAAAATTACTGTTCTCACGATTCCGTGATATACAATACTCCTTAGGTTTTGCACAAAGAGATTCATATTTTTACATTACAAAGTGTCTTGCTGCAAACAGAGTGAACAATAAAGATATAATACAAAAAGCTGCCCGTCCACATACATTTTGATATGTGAACAGGGCAGCTCCTCATATACTTTTTATGATATATCTCAGTTCAATTACCTTATAATCTCAATGTCTGGCGGATATTTGTAATCCGCTTTCGCTATCTGGTCCTATACCAGATAACAGATTCGGCTAATTTCCTCGTAAAAATCAGATCTCAGCCAGTTTCAGCAGATCCGGGATCTTGGATTCCCAGCCAAGTGCCATGATATGTACACCCTGACAATATGGCTTGCACTCTTTGATGATACGTGCGGCGATCTCAACACCTGTGATACCTGCTTTTGTCTTTTCTTTGTCGGCTTTGAGTTCCTCGATCATCTCATCCGGAACGTGGATACCGGCAACGTTGTTGTTCATGAATTTAGCCATTCCAGCGGATTTCGGAATGATGATGCCAACCTGTACCGGTTTTCCGAACTGTTTTGCTTTCTCCATGAATTTGATGAATTTCTCCGGCTCAAATACAGCCTGTGTCTGGAAGTAATCTGCACCTGCTGCAACTTTTCTTTCCATCTTTGCAAGCTGTGCATCAACGGAGTCGCTGCATGGAGATACAACAGCACCTTTGGAGAATTTAGGCGGCTCACCAACCAGTTCATTTCCGCCAAGGTCTACACCGGATTCCAGAAGCTTCACTGTGTGAAGAAGGGATACGGAATCAAGGTCAAATACCGGTTTTGCCTGTGGGTGATCACCCATCTTTGTATGGTCGCCTGTCAGACAAAGAATATTCTCGATACCAAGCATTGCTGCACTTAAAAGGTCAGATTCCAGAGCGATACGGTTTCTGTCACGGCATGCAAGCTGGAAAATCGGATCCATACCGGCATCCTTAAGAACCTTACACATAGCAAGAGATCCAAGACGCATAACAGAAGACTGGTTATCTGTTACGTTAACTGCATGAACATCTTTGAGATAAGTTTTGGCTTCTTCTACCAGCTCATCCACATGGATTCCTTTTGGCGGTCCCACCTCTGCAGAAACTACAAATTCACCACGATCGAATAATTCTTTCATTTTCATTGTACATTACTCCAATCAATATAATTAATCTTGAATACTGTCCACTCCATTTATATACATTCCACAAAACATAACTACAAAGCATATCTGCAATACTCATACAATGCTCAAATATTCGGTCTTATGCCCTGTATATAAATCCGCGCTGCAATTCTAAGTGGACAGTATCGTAACTTATGCTTCTATATTATTTCACATCATCATCTGTTGCGAAATTATGAATCTGTGTCGGGCATTTCAGCAGATCAAGGCGTCCGATCTCTTTCAGACGTCTGTAGATGCGCTCCCATCCACATTCCATATCGCTGTCCACTTCGCATTTGCCATTCTTGGAACCGCCGCACTGGCCGTTTACAAGACTCTTGGAACATGCTGTGATCGGGCAGATTCCGCCGGTAAGGTTCAGATAACACTCACCACACTGATCACATTTATACTCTAACGGTGTCACGCCCTGGAAACCAGGTACCGGATATGTATCGCAGGCTGCGCATACTTTCTTGTCATCCAGATATTCTGAAATGGTCTGTACACCAACACCACAGGAGAATACTAAAACAAGATCAGACTCTTTGATCTTATCCATATGTTTCTTAAGACGTAACTGCATATTTTCCGGATTACAGATATAATCCGTTGTCATAATTCCTGTCACATTTCCTTCAGCGGAGAGCTCCTTCTGAAGTTCGACAGCTTCTTTTTCCGGAAAACGAACTTCTTTACATCCATGGCAGTTAATGATGAAAACTTTCTTTCCATCTGTCAGTGATGTGATAGTTTCTTTTGCTTTTAACTGGGTTATTAACATATTACTTCATCCCCCTTACTGCATTTTTTCCGGCTTTGATACTGTTAATGATCGGAATCTTGGAAGAACAGATATACTGACAGCATCTGCACTCAACACAATCCATAACGCTCATGTCTTTCATAGCCTGCCAGTTCTCTTCCTTCGCATATTTCACGAAATACAGTGGAGAAAGTTCCATCGGACATACATCCACACAACGTCCACACTTGATACATGGCTGCTCTTTCGTCTCGTCTGTATCGATCGCGATAATACCGTTGGAGCCCTTCATCATAGGAACTTCCAGAGTACTCAGAGGGAATCCCATCATAGGTCCACCCATCTTAACAAGTACATCATCATCTGTAAATCCACCACAGTAATCGATCAGCTCTTTTACGCTGGTACCGATCTTGATGATAAAGTTGCCCGGGTTCTTAATCTTCTCGCCTGTTACAGTTGCAACACGCTCAACCAGAGGCATACCTTTCTGGATCGCATCGGAGATTGCTTTTACGGTACTGATATTATCTACTACAACACCAACATCTGCCGGGAGACCGCCGCTTGGAACCTTTCTGCCCATAACGCGCTTGATGAGAGTTTTCTCAGCACCCTGCGGGTATTTGGTTCTTGCAACAAATACTTCCATATTTCCGATATTGGCAACTTTTTCCTGCATTAATTCGATGGCATCCGGCTTGTTATCCTCGATAACGATGATACCCTTCTCGGCACCTGTTGTCTTAAGGATTGCTTTCAGACCAAAGATGATGTCATCTGCAAACTCAAGGAGAACTCTGTGGTCAGCTGTAAGAAGCGGCTCACACTCACATCCGTTGAGGAGAATGGTATCAACCGGTTTCGCCGGTTTCAGTTTGACACATGTCGGGAAACCTGCGCCACCCATACCAACGATTCCTGCTTCACGGATGATGTCGATAATCTCATCCGGAGTCAGGCTGTCGAGATCACCATGTGGCTGTACGGATTCGTGCAGAGTATCTTTTCCATCCGATTCAATAACAACAGCCATCACTTCACTGCCTCTTGTGCCATGCATACGAGGCTCAACAGCAACTACGGTTCCGCTTACGCTGGAATGTACCGGAGCACTGATAAATCCGGCAGCTTCACCAATCTTCTGTCCGACTTTGACAGTGTCACCTACCTGAACGATCGGGTTCGCCGGTGCGCCCAGATGCTGTGACATGGAGATTACGAGTGTCTTCGGCTCAGGGAATCTCTTAAGTGCGATATGCTCGCTTAATTCCTTGCGCTCTGACGGATGAACACCACCATAATATCCATTCAGTCTGTCGTCTCTGATTGATTTCACATAATCGTTGATCACTTTGAAATTAACTTTAGAGAAATCACGAACCTGTACCGGCTGATTAAGGAATTCCTCGAGACGGCCCTGTTTTGCCAGTCTCTGATAAATCTTCTCCCATGCACAGTCTTTATTCGGATCTACTTCACATTTGCCATTCTTAGCTCCGCCGCACTGTCCGTTGACAAGACTCTTAGAACAGTCGACGATAGGACAGACACCTCCGGTAATATTCAGATAGCACTGTGCACATGCGTCACAGCTCTTCTTTGTAAGTGCCATGCCATGATGTCCTCTGTAATTCAGAGTATTGCTTGCTGCAACAACCGGCTTACCAGCCAGATCTGCAACTGTCTGAATACCAAGACCACAGGAGATCACTACTACATTCTCTGTACCTTCCGGTATCAGATCCTGTAATTTTCTCTCTGTGTGCATCTTGTTACATAAGAAATCAACTTTCGCACTACCTGTGACAGTTTTTCCCTCTGCTGCGGCAAATTTCAGGAACTCATCGCAATCCGGTTCGTCAACTGTCTCAAATTCCTTGAAACACTTATTACAGGCAATTACGAACAAATTGTCCTTACCGCTCAGCACTGATGAAAGTTCATCACTGCTTTTCAGCTTGTACTTAGTATAGTTTTCCAATTGCTCACCTTCCTTATGATTAAGATTATATCCTTATGGTTATCCGCTCTTATCCGTTCCCTCCTTCTCTGCACTCAAAAAAAGAACCAATAAAACCAGATAAATAAGTTCGTAAGTATTACTTATTAAATGTACCACAAAATGGGTAGATTATCCAGTTTTATTGGCTGTTTTTATAAAATTATTTTATAATTTTTCAATAATTCATCTATCAATCAGTAATTTACCCTTTTGGAGAACATATTTTTTATGATAATCCAATTTCACCTTTCTTTTATGGCGTTTTTTCATTCATGGGGACTCTTGCATTTTTATATTCTGTTTGTGCACATACCTCTGGAATCAAAAGTATACTTCTTTCCGGTAGATGTAACTACTGTGCGGTCCTTGTACATATATGCATATTTTTTGTGGAAATAGTACCATTTACCACTTATTTTCAGCCAGCCCTGTCTGGCCGTTCCATTTTTCTGGAAATAGTATTCACGCTTTCCTACCGTCTGCCAGCCATACTGTCTCCGGCCCGTCTCATTCACATAATAAATGCCATCTTCCAATTGCAGAAGCTTATTTTTCTGGAGTTTGTAATCTATGTAGTAATAATAATAGCCATTCTTCTGTTTCCATCCTGTAAACAGATCCGGAGTGACAGGTTTTTCAGAAGAAGGCTGCTTCGCCGGAAGCTGACGGCAATATCTGATAATTGCTTTGGCATCTGCCTCACCAATCTTCTTCAATTTAGCATTTGTGCTGAGAAAGTTAACCGCATCATAAGGACTGCTGACAAAAGCATGCTCCACGATCACGCCCGGAATATTCTGCTCCACGCTCTGTGCTACGATTCCGTAATAATCACGGGCTTTTCCATTCGGATATTTACTTCCGTTCTCACTCATACGATATACCAGGCCTCTTCTGCTGAGTCCTAATTTATTCAGTTCTTCCAGAACATAATTGGCAAAAATCTTCTCTTTCGCAGCAAGCGCAGGTCTGTAAGTTCCTCTTGACAAAAGTACAGAAGCACCTCTTGCCGCACTGCTGTCAGCGTCATCAATGTGCTGACTTACCAGAAGATCTGCGCCATAATTCTTCGCTATTTTTACTCTTTCTGTCAGCCCTAACGTCTGGTTTTTCTTCTTGGTAAGATGAACTTCTATGTTCGGAGAAGCACTGAGTGCCTGCATCGTATAATTTGCAATCTTCCAGTTGATCTCTTCTTCTCTGTAAGTCTTTCCATTGTGGATTGCGATTGCTCCACCTTCTGCACCTCCATGTCCCGGATCCAGAACAACTACATATTTCTCTGATTCACCATTTCTTTCCGCTGCCTGAGCTGTCACACCTGACAAAATCCCAGACACCCCTACTGCCAAAGCAAGCAGCAGGCAGCCTAACTTTTTCATTCTCATTTACTCCTCACTTTCATTTATATATATGATGTTAGGGTCAAAAGGCATTTTGCCCCTAACTTGATATCTACGAATTGCTCCGCTGCAAAGCAGCTCCCGCAATTCTCATATATATACCATTATAGTGTTCAGAAAATTTCCTGTCAATAAATCCGCATTGACAAGAAAAATATTCCTGACCAACCGACGCTACATTTCTTACTGTTCCATTCTGATAATCATAAACAGCCTGTATACTTCGCAGAGTCAGACTCCTACATTTTATGATACAGCAGAAAAAGAATCCTGTATTTTTCAGTAAGAATATTGATCTGAATCAAAAAACAGATTACTGAAATGAAAATACTAACCATTAGTTAATAGAAATTTCCTCTTTCCTATTATATGGTAACTATAGAATAAACTTGGGCAAAGCATTACGTGTACCAAAAGTCATAACATTTGCCTGAAACTATTATTATCATATGAGGAGGAGATTTTATGAGTATGAAGGACCGCTTTATAAAAAAACGCAGAAGCTATCTGATATTTTTCTTTCTGACAGCATTTGCCGTACTTTCATTTTTTCCAAGGCTGACACTGGCTGCTTCCAAGCCAACTGCCAAACAGCTTAAAGTAAGCTGCAGAGGATTCCAATATGACAACGATACCGCAAAGTTATATCTGAAGCTGAATCTGAAAAATACTTCCAGTTACACAATTACAAAAGTAAGGATGGAATATGAACTCCCAATCATGGAGGATGGAACCATAACCCAGACCTTCAGTGTAACAATCAATCCCGGAAAAACAGTAAACAAGACTGTTTATATTGGAAAAATGACTCAGCAGCCATATAAATCACCTAAGGTAAAATGCTTATCGTTCTGGTACCGGTCAGCTACCCCTAAGCTAAGCCAGCTCAAGGTCAGCTACAAGGGATATGATTATAATCCCAACACCGGAGAGCTGTATATAACTGCCCGTATGCAAAACACTTCAAGTTATACCATTACAAAGGTAACAATGTATTTTGAGATACCACTGGATGAAACTGCAACGCCCACCAAAACCTACAATGTAAACATTCCAGCCGGAAAGACCAAAAATTACAGATTCAAAATCGGAAGGATGGCGGATGCCCCAGATGGAAAAACGAAAGTGCAATGTAAGAAATTCTGGTATAAGAAGTAGCATCCCACTGCTGCAGTAAGATACGGTCACTTTATTTATGCACAAAATAAGTATTCCGCTCACTTGCTTCTCGCCAAAGTCATCTATATGATAAGCCCACATGCACATTCTCCTGACAGATCCGCACCATTTTAAATGGGCTGAAAAACAAATCAAGCATCAGCATATCCGGAGATCTTTCTCCTGGATATATCTGATGCTTTTTTTCTTTTCGGAATTTCGGGCTTACTTCCATTTCTATGTACTTCATAGGGTCAGACCTCGACATTCTCAACCTGTAGTTAACTCACAGCAAATCTTTGTCGATAATCTGATAATTTGCCCTATGGATGTACAATGCTTTTCCATCGACCATCAGCTTGGTCATTTTCGGTAAGTCATCTGGAATCTCCCAATACACATTGTCGCCGGAAAACGCCGCAATCGGCTGTCCCATCTGGGACTTAATCACAACAATCCGCGATTTCCCAAAATCATTCTTGTACTTATTCAGCACCCTTGCAATGGCTACGTTTCCGGTAATTCTGCTTCCGCTGCTATTAATTTCATCCAAAGAAAAATCTACTTCCGGTTCCAGGCCTTTCTGTACAAAAACGCAGGTATCTCCGCAACTTTCGATTTCTTTTCCATCAATTGTGATTGTAATGACGGAGGACAAGTCATACCCCGTTACTGTCCTTCCGTCGCTGTCATAGCTGGTAGTCTCTATTTTATTCCCGGTAATACTGATTTTCTTTCCGGACGTCTTCAACGTCTGGTTTCCATAGTTGTCATAGGTATACACCGTATAGTTGTTTCCGATCAGTGATCCATGAATATCATTCACAATGGATCCCAGCTTCCCGCATCCTGTCAGTAATACCAGTAAAAATACTGGCAGCAGGACCAGCATCCTTCTCTTCTGTTTTCTCAAACTTTTTCCTCCGTTTCCGTTTTGGCGTAATTATATTCTACCATGGCCATCAACAGAGGTACAACCATCAAGAAGGAAAGAGCCGCACTTTTTAACAAAATGACTGAAAACAGCAGTCCCACAATAGCCATAACCAGTTTCAGCATCGCATCGGTTCGCAGTTTTTCTTTCCTGATCAATATACAGGATATGACGATATGTACCAGGAGAACAACGCAGGCAAACACAATTGCGAACATCAGCAGGAAAAAGATGACACCGCCAAAACTGCTTCCAAGCAGCGTAAAAAATGCTCCCGGCACCATGGCATAACCGCTGATATAATCATCCAAATTTTTTGCCCTTGCTGACAGATCTATTCCAAGCATGCCGATTTTAGAAAAATCATGGCATAGGAGAGCGGTTTTTACACCTATCACAACTAGAAAAAGCAGGTATATTCCTATAACCGCTGTAGATATTTTAGCCAGTTTTTTGCTCTTCTTCATAAATTTTCTCCTCGCGGTAATTTCTGATTGTATTGTATCATAATTCTGAATAATATGGAAAAAGAACACCGGGAAGATGTTCTTTTTCATTTTGAGGTTTTAGGCCCCTACAAATATACACGGTTCTCAAACGAGTGACTTCTTCTGCATTTTCTATTCGCGGTTTTAGGCCCCTACAAATATACACGGTTCTCAAACCGGCTTCAAGTGTCAATCCAGTACTTCGCAGAGTCAGACCCTGGCATTTCAGGGCATTCTCAATCCGTATGATTCACTTG
Organism: Ruminococcus sp. AM22-13; assembly: GCF_003471165.1. Taxonomy (GTDB): domain Bacteria; phylum Bacillota; class Clostridia; order Lachnospirales; family Lachnospiraceae; genus Blautia_A. The sequence continues at coordinate 232,277 of NZ_QRIL01000002.1, forward strand.
AGTTGCACTTTATTATGGAAGTTCACAAAAGTAAAAAATCAGTATATTCTTACAGCGATTTTTTATTTATATACCCTTATTTCTTTTCCTCCACAAAGAAGGAGACATTCCATATTTTCTTATAAATACATTACAAAAATATCCTGCATCTCTGTATCCAGTCATCCGTGCAATATCTGAAATAGACAGGCGTGCATCTGCCAGAAATTTTTCTGCCTGACGCATCCGAACATCAGTTATATATTCCACAAAGTTCATATTCATTTCTCTTCGAAATAAACTCGAGAGATAATTAGGGCTTAAATAAACATATTCAGCTACTTCTTCCAACGTCAGTTTTTCGGAAAAATGTTCATCTATATATTTTTTTGCGGATTGAATAATTCCGGAAACTTCCTTTTCCTCGTTCTTTTTATTATCATTTATTTTTTCTATCTCTTTGTTTTCTATTTTTTCCTCTTCATATGCAATACGGTACAATGCTTTATTTAGTTCATCCTCATCAATGGGTTTTTCCAGAAAATCTTTTACCCCCAGGCGCATGGCTTCTCTGGCATATGAAAAATTTGCATATGCACTGATAATTAAAAACCGAATGTTCAACCCTGTTGCCTGTATCTTTGTAATAATCTTCAGTCCATCCATTCCCGGCATCATAATATCTGTAATAACAAGATCTGGTTTTTTCTTCAGAATTAACTGATATAATTCTACCCCGTCCAGAGCGCATCCACAGTATCTTAATCCCAATCCTTCCCAGTCGATTAGCTTTCGAAGCATTTTCAAAGCTATCAATTCATCATCAGCAAGCACTACCTTCATTCTGATTCCACTTCCTTCTTACACATTTTATCAAACTGGTCTTTTAAAGGTATGATAAATGTAACAATTGTATATTCCATCGGTACACTTTCTATAGCAAAATCTGCCTTTCCATTACAAAACATCTGTAATCTTTCAAATGTATTTTTTATTCCAATCCCTTCTTCTCCACATTTTTTGTGTTGTCTCATTTTCTGATTTATATTATTTATCGTTTCCTCTGAAATTCCTTCACCGTCATCTGAAACACTTAAAAATAAATATTCATTTTCTACTCTGGCAGATACTAATATATGAACCCTTTTCAAAATCGCTGACATTCCATGCACAATTGAATTTTCACATAAAGGTTGCAAAATCATAGCCGGAACTTCCAGTTTTCCACATTCATCCTGCATAGATATTTCCCATTCAACTTTTTCTCCAAACCGTTCTTTTTGAATTTCCAGGTATAACTGAACATTTTTTATCTCATTTTCTAATTTTACAATCTTATCCAGACTATCCAGCGAATATCGAAAATAACTGGCTGTTTTAATTGTAAACTTTCTTGTTCTGTATGCTTCTTCCTCCACTGCAAGTCCGGCAATAATGTTCAAAATATTAAACATAAAATGTGGATTTACTCTCGATTGCAAAAGGCTTAACCTTGTACGTTCCAGTTTTATTTCTATCTCTCCCTGCTCTTTTAGCTGACGCATCTGCTTTTGATTTTTATCTACCATTTCACAAAATGCATTATTAAGAATTCCCAGTTCATCCGCAGGATAATTGATATATTGCATTTTTATCTGTTTATTTCCTGCAATGATTTCTTTTACCTGAGATGTCAGTGTAATTACCGGATGCATCACATAATTGGCTAAATTTTTTCCCTGAAGTATAAACAAACCTGCAAGAATTAAATCCACCAGAAAGATTCCCAGGCTTGCATTTAAACGAACTGTAAATTGTTTTTCTTTATGTTTTTTAATATATTTTTCCATTTCATCGGAAAATCCATTATAGAGTTCCATTAAAATATTTATTTTATCTTGTGCCTTATAAATGCATTCAGCCGTCAGTTCTTTGTTTGTATTCTCTTTTCCTTTCCGTATTTCTTCACATAAATTCCATGTTAAAACATATAAATCTCTACTTCTTGGTTTTTTAATTTCCCTGTCAATACTCTCCGCCTGTAAAACCAAATGTTCAGAAATTGTCTCTCCATTTTTCCAGAATTCCTCCGTAGGAGTCTGCTCCAATACATACAAAACCCCATCCAGTTCATTCAACTGTTTCCAATAAGTAGAAAAATCTTCCTGTGTATTCAGTGTTTTATCCGCATAAAATGCAAAAAACTGAAGTAATCCCTGCCCTACTATAAAAGTTAAAATTAATCCCAATGCAAAACTCACATAAGAATTCCAAAATCGTTTACGAATCGAATAATACTTTTGTCTCTTTTTTTTCATATTACCCTCAATCCACTGTAATAATATTACATTCAAACATATCCTGTCTATCTTTTACACTATCTGGATTCTGATATAATTCTCTTAAAATTTTTATACAGCCTTTCGCACACTCATCTACATTTTGAACCAACACTGCGTCGATTCCACCTTCTTCTATTTCTTTTTCTACCTGTGTAGTCATGTCAAAACAGATAATATAAATTTCTTCTTTTTTTTCCATATCTTTAACAGCTCTTGCAGCTGCAATCCCTGACGCAGAATCCAAGCAAAAGAGCACATTTATTTCAGGATGTGTTTGTATCATATCTTTGATAGACTCAACTGCTTTTTCACTATTTAGAGAACACTGAAGCTCTGTATCTATTTTCATGTTTTCTCCGAAATCACTATATAACATTTCTATCCTTTTCCCAAAACCTTCTCTTCTTTCTTCTCTGCTTTTATTAAGATTCTCCTGGTTAACTGATGAAGACAAGATTCCTATTGCACAGTCTTCAAAGCGTTTTTCCAGCAAATCTGCTCCCTGCTGACCTGCTTTTTGATTATCTGTCCCTACATAGGCACAACGTCCACTTTCTTTCATATCCCCATCCACCAGAATCAATTTAATTTGATTTTCTTCCAATTTTTGAAAATCAGTTTCTCTTTCTATCGCTGACCCGCTTAAAATCAATACATCTGCATCTAATTCTATCGCAATGTCTGCTTTTGTTTCAAAGGAGCTATATGATTCTTCTCCAAGTTCATAAACACTAAGCCATATATCATCGTCTCCATCCAACTCTGTCTCCATTTTCTGGGCAGCCTGAGCAATCATACTATTTACCCCTTTTACATTTGAATAAAAAATAAGGCATCGTAGAGGTTTAGAATTCTTTGCAGAAACAGGAATTAAAATTAACATTCCCATTATAATTATAATGATTGCCAAAAACACTTTCCATATAGTTTTTACCCTTTTCATTATCTGCCTCCATTTTTTTGTATATAAAAAAGTTGCGTTCCCCAAAATTACTTTTTGAGAAAACGCAGACTTTTTACTTATTTTTTATTTACTCTGATCAAACAACCATTCCAAAATTGCCGTATTATTATATGCATGAAGATAATTCAAATGACAATCTGGTTCTATTGTATTTACCTGATAATGAGTATACAGAAGATTTGTTCCCATTTGCTCTGCAAGTTCAATCTGTTCCTCTGCAAGCTGCTCTGCTTCATATCCTGTCAGGTATCCATTCCATGCCTCATCTCCCACATTTGCCGCAGCCTCTCTTCCAATAGAAGACGCCGTATCAACAAAAGCTTCACTTGCGTCAAGTCTTCTTGGAATCTCATCTGCCGCTGTAATAAGCCAGGTAGGAATATCTTTTATTGCTTCATGTTCTTCTTGTGTATATTCAAACATTGCGGCAGAGGCAAGCAATGTTCCTGCAATCTGATCTGGCATAGCAATATCTGTTGCTACCGCACTTTTCGTTCCGGCTGATGTTCCCATTGTATATATCCGTTTCTGATCTACATTATATTCTCCCATCACCTGCTGAATCAGTTGCACTGCTGCTGTCATAAAAGGTTCCTCGCCGCCATGTTTAATTGGATTTTGCGGTACCAGAACAAAACATGGATGTTCCGACTGCCATTCATCTGTGGCAAAGTTCTGTGCAGAACGGCTGTCTAAAATTGGCATAATATTATTATCTCCGCCTTCTCCACCACCATGATAATAAATAACCATAGGAAGGGAAGCCAAATCTGCTCCACCGTTCTCATAACCTTCCGGAACAAACAGGCGATACATAATAGAATAATCTTCTCCATCTACCTGCATTGTATATTGGCCAGCCTGAAACTCATCAGCTATCAGATTATACTGTTCTGAAGATTCCATTCCAAAACCAGCAATAGTTACATTACCTTCTTCATCCAGTTTTCCCTCTTCATTTACCTTAATGTCAGATAACTGACTGATATATAAAGTCGGTGGTGTATAATAATCCATTCCACCGTAATTCGTATGTGTTTTATACATGGCAGTTTCTGTATTAATTGGTTCTTCTATAAGAACAAAAACATATTTTCCTGATGTTCCGCAGTCTCCCCATTCTCCTGTATTATTTACATAGGTTCCAACTACATTATATCCTTTTACAAGATATGAAGTATAATCCACTGCCGAAGCATCTACTTCACCGGAATATTCAATTCGAACTGCTTTAATGTAGTTTCCCTGATTTGTTCTGGTTTCTGAAAAATTCAATGCACCGACTGCTTCAATTGTAATATTTTCTGTTTCCTGCGTCTCTGTCTGCGTTCCATTATCCGCTGCCATAATTCCCACTGCCGGACTACATGCAGCCATTGCAAGCACCGATACCCCAAGAAGTACTTTATACAATTTGTTTTTCATTTCTCTTCTCCTTTTCATCATACTTTTTCAATTGAAATCTGCCGGCATTTTTCATTTCAGATTGTTTTACGCTGTCATTTTCTTGACTGATTAAAAGTATACTTGATGAAAAGTTTTTTAACAAGGCTTTCAAACAAGGAGAGGAAGATATTATAAAAAATAAGAAAATATTACAGATCTGCGAAAACTTTTCAGCTCTCTTTCTGCGTTTCCTGGTTATCCTTATCTGTGACATGCTCCCACCACTTAAATCTTACGATTTTGAAGTGGGGGCTTCCTGCTCGATTGCCCTTTAGGGCAAAGCTAAAACAGGCTATCCCCGCGTGTCCCGCGGTTTTATTTTTTATCCGGATACGGATCTTTTTCTGTGCCGTCAGGCACATTCTTTATAAAGTCTTTTTCCTTCTTCCCGGATATTGACTGCCGCATTCACATCCCGGTCCATCCGGTTTCCACACTCACAGACATACTCTCTATCCGACAATGCCAGTTCCTTTTTCTTATGTCCGCATACACTGCAGATCTTGCTGGATGCAAAATAACGGTCTACTTTTATAAGATGCTTTCCACGCTCTTCCAATTTGTGTACTTCGCATGGTCAGACCCTGGAAGTGCGGAAGTGGACCCCGGAAGTGTTTGGGAGCAAATCTGATTAGTGACAAACTGAGAAATCAGCAACAGGATGTGCCAAGAATTTCCAGAGTATCAATATCCTTTGAGAGATATTCCAGATATAACTGACCAAGACTGCTTAAAGGTATTTGGGCAATAGTCAGGTAACCAATATGAAGCAGTCCGATATCATTTTCCAGAGACTTTGCGATAATATTTCCCATACCCTTATGAAATGCATCTGCGTTACTGTTAGGAAGATCCGGACCAATACTGAAACAGTCTGTTTTTCGAACAAGAGCAATCTTTGTGCAGCGGTCACTGACATGGACATTTTTATTTAAAAGCTTGTAAAACAGCGGTTCTTCTGAGAAATGGGAAGTTTCCAATTCCTGGTCGTAAGTAACGAAAGGATATTTTTCCAGATCCTTTATAGAAAGGACAGGAAGAGAAGCCAGTGGATGACCAAAACGGAGAAACACATAATTTTTGACACTTTTGATTTCATGAAATTCAATATCATAAGAAGAAAACAAAGTCTGCATGCTGCGCATATGAGGTTCGTGTATTGCTACAACTCCCAGTTCACTTTTTCTTCCTGCTACGTCGTGGATAACTGAATTAGTATCGCATTCGCGGATTGCAATATCATAGGTTGGAGAGTTAATTTCTGCTAAAAAGCTGGTAAAGGCCCGCACTGCAGATGGAAGATGCTGACAGGATACTGAAAAACGCATAGGCAGCGATTTCCTTGCATGGTAGCGTTGCTCAAGATACTGAGACTGTTCTACAATTTCTTTGGCATATTTAATAAAGTCTTCTCCATCGTAGGTAAGGGAAACGCCACGATTTGTCCGTTTAAAAATAGTAATACCCAGATCAGATTCCAGCTCTTTTACAGCAGCAGAAAGTGTAGACTGAGAAACAAAGAGATTTTTTGCTGCTTTAGAAAATGAATGACTGTTGGAAATTTCCAGCATATATTTCAGATTTTGCAATGTCATAGATAAAAACTTCCTTTCTGTGAATTATGCTATCAGAAAAATTGATTGCTGGCAATAGAAATTATATTAAATTAAAGTAAGAAATGTTTCTTGTAATCGATTAATCTGCATGATATAGTAGAACAGACAATTAAAGCAGAATATTTTATGGAATCCGGTCAAATGCCGGAGCGGTGCCGCCACTGTAGGATGGAGCATTCATAAAAATACACTGGGATTTCCGGGAAGTATATGAATGTGAAGAAGTCAAGCCAGGATACTTGGATATTTTGCCGGAACCCCGATTTAACGAGTCATTAAAAAGGGTGAGTTGCAGATAAGTTTTTTGCGCCCTTTTTTGTGATGAAAAGGGTGCTTTTTTATTTTACAGATAAGGAGATAAGGAATGAAAAAAAGATCAAAGTTTCTTGCCATGTTACTGTCGACAGCAGTAGCTGTTTCCTCGCTTACAGGAATCAGCGTATTTGCAGCTGACAAAACATCTGGAGAGGAGGAAACCAGAACAGTTGTAGACGCCACCGGAGCAGAAGTAGAAGTGCCTGCACATCCGAAGAGAATTGCAGTTCCAGCAATGGTTCTGCCAAATATGGTTTATGCATTACAGGGAAATGCAGAGAATATGGTATCTATTCCACCGGCAGCATATTCAGGATGGGAAATGTCTATTTTGAAAGATCTGGCTCCGGAACTGGAAGATGTAGATACTACAATGGTAAATGATGACTTTTCAGTAAATGTAGAAGCTCTTGCAGATGCAGATGTGGATTTAGTACTGAACTGGGATTCAGAGACTGACCAGGCAGAGCAGTTAAAGGCATTGGGAATTCCATGTGTACTTGTGTCTTCTGCAAAAGATATGGACGGCCTGAAAAGTCTGGTTACTATGCTGGGAGATGCATTAAACTGTGAGGATCGTGCAAAACAGGTAACAGACTGGTATGATGAAACTATGGATTATTTTAACAGCAAGGCAGATGAGGTTGCTGCTTTATCAGAGGATGAAATGCCAAGAGTTCTTCATTTCCAGAATGTACATGAGATGACCTGCTATACAGGTGGGATTAATACTTATATTACAACACTTGAAGGTGGACAGAATTTCACACTTCCTGAAGACATTACAGAACCTTCAATGGAAACAATCCTAGAATATGATCCGGAGATTATTTTTATCAGTAATTTCGATGATGTAACTCCGGAAGATTTCTATGAGAACAAACTGGAAGGACAGGATTGGAGTAACGTGAGCGCTGTTAAAAATCATAAGGTTTATAAAGTTCCATGTGGATTATACCGTTGGGCTCCGCCAAATACATTTGAAAAACCACTTTATATGAAATGGACAGCATCCATTGTACAGCCGGAGATTTTCTCTGATTATGATATCAGAACAGAAATCAGCGATTTCTACAAAGATTATTATGGATATGAGCTCAGTGATGAGCAGTTGGACAGCCTCCTGAGATTGGATTTAAATAAATAAACAGAAAAGAGACAATTACATTGAAGGATAACAAAAAGCATAAAAAAGCAGAGTATGGAATACTGATTACCGGACTGATCATACTGCTGGCAGTTGCATGTATTATTGCGTTGTGTGCAGGACAGTACAGTGTTTCTGTTCCGGAAGTGATCAAGATACTTGCATCCCGATTTGTAAATGTGACAAAGACATGGAGTAACACGGCAGAAGGCGTAGTATTTACACTACGCCTTCCGCGTATTATAGGAGCAGTGTTAGTTGGCAGTGCATTATCCTTATCAGGAGCTGCTTATCAGGGCGTATTTAAGAATCCGCTGGTTGCGCCGGATCTCCTGGGTGTTTCTTCTGGTGCATGTGTAGGTGCATCAGTGGCAATTTTGTTACATTTAAATTCATTTGGTGTGCAGGCAATGGCATTTGTGGCGGGGATTTGGGCAGTTGGACTTACTTTATTTATTCCACGCCTGATAAAGAATACGAATATGACGATGCTGGTATTGTCAGGAATCATTGTCAAAGGGATCATGGATTCTGTAATGGGAATCATCAAATATGTTGCAGATCCGGAGACAGAACTGCAGTCTATTACTTATTGGCAGCTGGGCAGTCTGACAAAGGTATTGCCAAAAGATTTGTTTACTGTAGGACCGGTGATTGTTGCAGCATCAGTGATTATTTTTCTCCTTAGATGGAGGATTAATATTCTTTCACTGGGAGACAGAGAAGCAAAGACACTGGGCGTTTCAGTTACAATTGTTCGAAACTTTATTATAATCTGTGCGACATTACTGACTGCATCTGCAGTATGTATCAGTGGAACGATTGGATGGATCGGACTTGTGATTCCGCATTTTGCACGAATGCTTACAGGTCCGGATAATACGAAAGTGATTCCCGCCAGTATTTTAATGGGAGCTATTTTTATGGTAGTCATTGATACTCTGGCAAGAGCTTTGACAAGTGTAGAACTTCCGCTGAGTATTCTGACAGGAATTATTGGTGCACCATTTTATATTATTATACTTGCCAGACAAAGGATGAAATTATCATGATATTAGATGTACAGGATTTATCATTTCGATATAGTAAAAATGCGAAACCTATTTTTCATAATGTAAATTTCCAGATGGAAAAGGGAGAAATTCTCACAATTCTTGGTGCCAATGGTGCCGGAAAATCAACGCTTTTAAATTGTCTGGCAAATATTTTGGAGCCTTGTTCTGGAAAGATTCTGGTAAATGGAGCCTCTATTCATGACATGAGTCTGAAAAAAGCTGCACAGCTGATTGGTTATGTACCGCAGAATCATGCGCCGGTATATGACTATTCAGTGAGAGATTTTATAGTCATGGGAAGGGCTCCGCATCTGGGAATGCTGGAAAAGCCATCAGGAAAGGACTATGCGATTGTGGATGAAGTTATACGGGAACTGGGAATTGAAAAGCTTGCTGATAAAGCATATACACAGATCAGCGGCGGAGAACGACAGCAGGCACTGATCGGACGTGCTATTGCACAGCAGCCGGAAATTATTATGTTTGATGAACCGACCAATCATCTTGATTATGGAAATCAGCTCCGTATGGTCCATAAGATAAAGAATCTTTCTAAGAAAGACTATACGGTTATTATGACAACCCATATGCCAGATCATGCAATGATGATAGGCGGAAAAACAGCTATTCTTGGCAGAGATGGAACATTGAAAGTAGGAAAGACAGAAGAAATTATTACAGAAAAGAAACTTGAGGAACTTTATCAGGTAAAAACCCGAATTGTATATATTCCAGAAGTTGGAAGAAAGGTTTGTGTGGTAGCGGAACAATGAAAATCAGAAGAGTTGCTTTTTACGGTAAAGGTGGGATTGGAAAATCAACAATTGCTTCTAATGTATCTGCATTACTGGCTATGCAGGGGAAAAAGGTTCTGCATATAGGATGTGATCCTAAGGCAGATTCTACCAGACTTTTGTGTAAAGAACGGATAAAAACAGTTCTTGAGGTACTTGAAGAAAATGATTGTCCGAAGAGAGAGGATCTGGTGCATAGATCAGAATCTGGTGTCTGGTGTGTGGAATCCGGTGGTCCGGAAGCGGGAAATGGATGTGCTGGTATGGGAATTATTACTGCTATGAAAGAACTGGAACGCCTGGGAGTATTTGAGGAAGACTGGGACGTAGTTATTTATGATGTTCTGGGAGATGTGGTATGTGGCGGATTTTCCGTGCCAATGAGACAGAGATATGTAGATAGAGTTTATATTGTATCTTCTGCGGATTTTATGTCTTTATATGCTGCGAATAATATATTAAAGGGTGTTGTGAACTATTCAGATGAAAGAAATCTGCTGGGAGGCTTTGTATTTAATCATATTCGCGAGCAGGAAGAAGAATGTATAGCAGAGGAGTTTACAAACCGGGTTAAAGGAAGAATAGCAGCAATTATCAGAGAAAGTAAAGAACTGAAGCTGGCTGATTTCAGAAAAGAGATTTATACTCAGAATATGTCAGCTTCAGATAGTGAAAATTGGAAAGCGTTTTGCAGACTTTCAGAAGATATTTGCAGGACAGATGAGAGAAGCGTAAGCATATCACAAAATAAAGCAGAGGAAGCACTTCCCATTCCATTAAATGTAGATGAGATAGAAAAATTTGGTATGGAACTGAGCAGGAAATTGGATAAATTATGAGAGGTTTTGAAATTGAGAGAACATTGGACGAGGATACCTGTTCAATGGAAACGCTACCGGAAAAAATTCTGAAAGTCCCGGGAATCGCACTTGTAGCAGCCGGCACTCCTGCATGTCTGATAAGTCTGTACGATTCAGCGGAAAGAATCAATACACTGGATCGTTTATTTCTTTGCCAAATATCTCCTGTAGAGTACAGCTTGGGAAAACAGGGAAAGAAAATATGGCAGGCAGTAGAACAGGCAGCAAATACAGAAGGAATCAGAGGAGTGATTATATATTCTTCCTGTATGGAAGTTCTGACAATGTGGGATTTTCAAAGAGAAAGAAAGAAAATCCAATGTAAAGTACCGGTGGAAATTCTGTACAGAGGACCACTTGTGAAAAGACTGGTTGCACCATTAGAAGAATTGAAACTGATTTTTAATAGATGGAATATTGAAATTGATGAGTTAAATGAAAAGAAGATCCATAGTTTGAAAAGTACGGGTTCAGAGGAATCTTTATGTGAAAAAGTAAATATAAATAGAAATATGCATGCAGTCGAATCATTTGAAATTCAGGAACCTTATTTTATACAGGAAATCAGGAATTTTGCAAATAAAGAATGCGATATCTTACTATTTACCCCAGGCGGCTGCACCAGTTCTCTGAAACGTCTGCCAATCAATAACCTAAAAAATGTATGGAACACAAGATTTAATGACTATGTTCTCAGTCAGGGAAACATTACTCAGATTTCACAGGAAATAAAACAAAAATTCCCACAAAACAGACCGCTTTATCTGTTGGAGGCAGCAATACCAAGATTTACAGGAATTAATCTGGATAAGATTGCAGATAATCTCAGGAAGGCAGGAAAGGAAGTTTATTATATTCCGGATCCGGAAAACAAATATAGATAAAATAGAGGCACATTGGGGTCGGATCCTGGAAGGCACTGGAAGAACATTTCTCTTAATCAGATTACAGACTTTAAAGAAGGATACTCATAACTATTTGTGTACATATATTCAGGCGCACAATCGATTTCTTCATCCAGCCATGTAACAACCCCATCTACCACTTTACAGTTTTTAAAAATATGTTCATCAGACAACGGTGTAAACACTGGACCTGTTAAAATAGTAGCATCAAAAAGGCGCTGCTCACCTGTAGAAAATGTAAGAATCATCATCATATCATCCAATGGTTTCGCTGATACTATTTGAACATTTTCTATCTTTTCACTGGCATATACAATTCCATTTAACGAAAACATACCCATTCCTCCTACTGTAATGGCTTAATCTTATCAAAATATTCTCCTCTGACTGCTTTACTTCATAGGGTCAGACCCCGGAAGTTCATAATTTTTTTAATGTTGCATTTCGAATGATTTTTGAGTATACTATAAATGAGTCAAAAGCTTGCCGGTCATCACGGCTAGAATATGATGAACGTGTATGTTTAACTTCCGCAAGCGACGGGGTGCTTCAAAGCGTAGAGTATCGCTTACTTGTAAGAAGAGTCTACTGAAAAGTAGATTCTTCTTTTTTAGAAAGGACAACTTGTTATGAAACTTGTTACGATAAATAATTCACTATTACTCAAATACCATGAAGATCCAGAAGTACTTCAAAAATCTACTCGACCTTATGTACTAGTCATACGTCTGAAATATAGGAACACCAATTATGACTTTGCCATCCCCATTCGCTCAAACATCCCAGCCTCTGCACCAAAGAATCAATATTTTGCATTACCACCTCGTCCACAGACAAGACCCAAAAACCGTCATGGTTTACATTACATAAAAATGTTTCCTGTCACAAAACAATACCTTATCCGCTACCGTACAGACGGAAACCGCTTTGCTACTTTAATTCAAACCATTATTGATAAGAACAGCAAACAAATTGTTAATGAATGTCAACGTTATCTCGATCTTTATAGTCAAGGCATTAAACCTTTATATTCAACAGACATTGACTATCTTATAGAACAACTTTACAAATAAACTACTGCCACCTTCACTGGTGGCTTTTTCCTTCTCTCTTTCCACTCTATATCCGATTTTATTCTTCTTTTATAGATCTTTTATCGTTACTTTATCCTTCTTAGTTGTACTTCATGGAGACAGACCTTGACATCCTTCTATCTTCATTCGGAATCCACCAGAACCACTATAGAAGTTCACACACATTTGACACATTGACAGGATAACAGAACAATAGCAGAACTTTGATAGCAAAACCTTGTTCCTATACTCTATGTCTCTCTCAAAACATATTTTACTCGTTTTGTTTGTTCTGACATAAAGCTTGATTCTAGCATTACCTATTAATTGATCTGCAAACTTTATACTTTCTTTACAGAACTTTTAGGGCTCGTTTAATCATTTTATAGGTACTTCATAGGGTCTGACCCCCAATGTGCACGTCAATATCGTTTTCAGCCCCTCTGGTGGCGAAAGTATGACGGAGACAATGAGGATGTAAGCCGCTTAGACCAATCTTTTCGCAAATACTATAAAAGGTATTTCATGGTGCCTGACCTTTGCGGGCTCATTAGAGGCTGATCCCAACGCTAGTTGCAAAATAAACTCGCCCTTGTTCATCATCCAAAATTTCATCTACAGAAATCATCTCTAAACATTGCATCATATACACCATAGACCATATTTCATCAAACTGAGAAGATAACTCCATGTGTTGTTCTATCAAATCTTTTGTAATGGTATATGGTGAAAAATCAGGAGCACCATATAGATAGTCACTGTTAAGTAATTCTGCTATTTTCTTTGCTAACTTTGAATTTTTTACAGCAGTTTCATAAGAAAAACTCTGTAAAGGTTCACGATTGAATCCGTAAATGCTATCGGCTCCAATGGGATCTCCCCAATAAGGAAGTATATATAATTCATAATCATCTTTGTCAATAGAACACCATGTCTCCATAATTTTATAAAAGCGAATCATGAAATTATGAAGCACACAAAAATCTTCTTCGGACAAAAAGCTGCCTTGACGAATCAAAAAGTGGGTTTCATTATTTCTCAGCTTTTGCAACAGCTCAAGTTCTGTTTTTAACGATTCTCCCTGCACAAGGCTTCTACCAAATAACTTCTTATGTAATGAAATTAGTTCGTTAAATTGAATTTTGTTAAATTTTGAAAGGTTTTCATTTGACAACGTATCAAAAAAACTATTTAAATCCGTTGCTTTGAAATAATCGAGTAAGAGTTTTGCATCAGCTTCATTTTTTACTTTTCTTATTTCTGCAACCCTGTGATCATTATCATTCAACAGCATTTGCTTCATAATAAGTTCAACAGCATTATGAAGTGACGACACAAAATTTTTCTGATACTGGAGTGTTGCTTTTCCATCCTTTATATCATCACAAAAGCGTATGGCAGCTGCCCACGCTTCAAAGGCATTTTCCATCAATACTGGTTTCATATCTTGCTTGTTCTTTTCTCTTCAAAAGACAGATACCCATGTCAACAATGGGAGAAGCACGTTCATCCTAACCGTTAACATGAGCGGTTCACTTGCTATTTAAAATGATTGAGCTGTTTCTAACTCGCAGGCTTTATCGTACAGATTATCATAATGCAAAGTTAGAATGTTTTGCTGGGTTGCTTTGTTTCGACGATCACGATAAGTAGCTTCCTTGTAATCCTCACGCAAGCCTGCGACCACAGCATAGTGGAAGCGGCTTGAATCATATTCTGAAAATTCCTTCGGAAGTGAGGATTTGTTGCTGTACTTGGTAATCGTTACAAACGATGCAGAAAAGTGTGCTTCGATTTCTGCTTTCCAATCATAAATTTGATAAGTACCTTTTCTAAAGGCTTCTCCCTCGTGTCCAGATTTCAAGGTTGTTCTTCCATTAGGGTGTTCAAGCTCGACAAATACAAACTCATAGCCGCCAGAGCTTTTTCCTATCAACAAATAATCGGCAATGTACTTACCTAAAGCAAATTCCGGGAAGACATATGCATCGTGGTGGCCAAAATTATAATACTTAAATACACCAGCAATAATATGATAAGCAGGTCTATGATTAATAAAGCGAAGAACGTCTCTTTCGTTTGTATTTGCATCATGAATCAAGGCACAAAATTCTTCATTTAGTTGTTCCATATTACCTTCGTTCTGGAAATCAAACAACTCAATATGATTGTTAGGGAACAAACTATTATAGTGTCGAACTGCTGCTGGATACAATCGCCTATGATTTATCTTCCCAAATCCTCTGTCTCCGACAGCTTTTCTTTCAGTACACAAAATACCCTCATACAGTTGCATCTCCTGTTTGGTAGGAACGCTCTTTATATAGTCTCGTTTATATAAATTCATAATACTTCCTCGGATAATATCAAATAAAGAATGTTGTTCAAATATGCTGCAATGCTGTTCATTGTTCGATTTCTGTAGTGAATTCCAAAATATCATCGACTCCACAATCAAGAGTTTTGCAGATTTTCTCGATAGTGTCGAGAGAAATATAATTGTCACGCTTGATGCGTGTAATGATATTGGCACTAAAGCCTGCTTTTTCCATCAGATCTGCATTAGTCATACCCTTGTCACTCAGTAAGTGAAACAATTTTTTATAGGTCACAGCCATGGTACAAGGACATCTCAGCATTATAAAGCGCCACAGCACTTTCCATCTGCTCTTTCAGATTCTTCCCTGCATCATACTCCGGCTTTAGCTTCTTTCGACCGCCGCCTGGCTTCCGAGATTTATACACTCTTTTTTCTCCCATAGCTCACAGCACCAGTTCATACAATTTGAACGTCATCTCCCCGACCACATCATAATAAGGTGTCTTGGTCTGGATATATCGAAAACCTAGTTTCTGATACAACTTTTCGGCCGTTGTGTTGTTCTCAATCACATCAAGTCGTAATGCCTTCTTGCCAGCTTTTCTTTCCTGCTCAATTACATTCTCTACTAATCTTCGCGCCAGTCCTTTTCCACGATAATACGGATGAACTGCCAGAACATGAAGAACGATTACCTCATCCGAGTCAATCTGCCACGGAGCATCTGCATAGCCATCGACCTTTTCATCATTTGCTATGACACACGCTGCGATTTCATCACCATCTGCCAACACATACAGTTCTTCCCTATCAATGTTGTTCTGTATCATTTCATCAGATGGATGGACTCCTTTCTTCCAATGCGGAAATGACGGGTCATCCTGGTCTTGGTCGATCAAGTTCCAGTACAGAGATCTTATTTTGTCGAAATCTTCTTTTTCTGCTTTACGAAATATCATTTTATCCATCCCTTATTCGTGCAGCTCCAGCGGCAGTCCGTCCGGGTCATGAAAGAAAGTCATCTTCTTGCCAGTATAATCGTCAACCCGAATCGGCTCACATTCAATTCCGACTTCCGCCAGCTCATTCACCGTCTGTTCCACGCTGTCTACGCAGAACGCAAGATGACGTAGCCCACAGGCCTCTGGGCGGTTCACACGCTTCGGTGGATTCTCTTCAGCAAAAATCTCCAGCTCTGTGTGTTCATTGACACTAAGATCTAGCTTCCAGTCCTTACGCTCTGGGCGATAGTTTTCTCTGATGACAGAGAAGCCCAGCTTGTTCACATAAAAATTCTTTGCGGCTTCGTAGTCAGATACGATGATTGCAATATGATGTATTTTTGATAAATTCATTTTTCCTCACGCTCCATTACTTTTATTTCCGTTGCAAACTATACATCAACCTTCAAAAATTACCGTGTGAACTCCTGGAGTTCAGTTTGTCCACACGGTCATCCTCTACCAGTTCGCCGGCAACGCGAATCCACTCGCCGCCTTTGAATGCACACAACTCTGCTTTCGGATTGGCATGCAGCTGCTTGGAAACATCCTTCTTGCCAGTCTGGATGTACAGAGATCAGCCTTTCAAAACCAATTTGCACTCCTCAATCTTTCTATAATATGGTGATCTGCATCCCACATGTCTTTTTATAAATTGCTTATATCTGGCTATTCTTGTATAACAACTGTATCTTTGTCTCAATGTAAGCTTATTAGTCTTCTTCAAACTACTCATATACATGATATCCAAACAAATATAAATAAATCTTTCCTCTCTATATACGATTTGATTCAGTACTCTCTTGCAGAGCTTTGCACATTTACTATAATTTTGGTTTGCAAAATACATTTCCGCTAACATCTTACAAGTCTCGTAATTCATTTCTGTTTGTCTTATCTGATTTTCAAAAAATGTAATACTTTCTTCAAAATTTGTTTCATAAAAGCCTTTTGCATACAAATAATTCTCAAGGATCAGTTCTTTTGAATATGGATTTGTCTCATCGTTAAGTGCTTGTTCAAAGCACTTAAAAGCCTCATAATATTTATGCTCATACAAATATATATTTCCCTTATTCTGGAGTATATCTGTCGCGTAATTTACCGGCGTATCCTGAGTTCGTAAATATAATTGATATAATGAATTCTGAAGTCTCAATGCCTTCTTATAAAACCCAGCCTCCATATAGCACAGTGATAAGTTGTTTGCCACCTCACATGATAAAATGTTATTTCTATCTATTTTTTTATTAAAATTACCAAATAATAAACTCTCCAGATATTCTGTTGCTCTTTCTATATCACCAATAAAGCTGAGATTTAAACCAATTCTATTTTTCACATTATTTAATTTCTTTTCATTTTTAACTTCCTGATAATACTGCTCTACAACATATAATTTGTTAACAGCCTCATAATAATGTCCTGTCTTTTCAAGTACCCTGGAATATTCATCTTCTACCAGAATCTGAACTTCCTTCCTAACAGAATTCTCTTTACATGACTCTAAAGCCTGCTCAAATTTCTCTTTTGAAACTTTAAATTCCTCTATATCCATATATAGTGTTGCTTCATCAACTAAACATCTAATCCATTTTTCCTTGTCTCTTTTGAAAAATGTTTTACATTCTTTAAGCATGTCCAATAAAACAGAATTTTCTCTAAATCTGTATATTTTAAATAATATTCTTTCTATTTTATATAAATATCCATTTAGACTGTCATTTTGTATATCCAATTGTATGATGTTTCTCAAGTTCCATTCAACTTGTTGACATATTGTCACATCATGAGTAGCTTTTATCGTTTGTACATATGCCAATATATTTTTCCACCAGTTTTCATTTAAACTATTCGGTTCTGACGTATATTTTAGTTTAAATTCCACATTCGGAATGGCATACTCTCCATTTAAGAAGATATACTTTTTCATAATATATTCTTCAGCTTTAGCGTCTCCAATCAGTTTTCTAATTGCATTAATGTGGATCCCCTTTGAGCACAAATTTAAAATAATACTGATGTCTTTATCTTCTTTTGCTATATCGACAAATCCTCTACTTCGAATTTGTTCCACTGTCACCTGATTGAAATAACACAACTGCATAATCTGATATATATTATAAAAATTATATCCACTAATACGGAGTATTTCTTCTCTATCCTTATCAGAAAAAACAGTTTTAGGAAACTCATTCTCTAAATAACAGATGTAATTTAATGCCAGATTCTCCGAAACAGAAAAATCAAAATTTTTTATATTCCAGTTTTTTCTGCCAAAATATATGCACTTTAAATTTAATTTACGGAATAGTTCTGCCTCAACTATATACTCCGGATTTTTTACAAATAATAATATTTTTTTATCATTATATGTAATAAGTTTTTCCAAGTCCCTCTTATCTCTGATACTCAGTATTACATCATATCCTGCGTAAACTATATATGTATATTGAGAAATTATAACATCCTCGATTTTTTCATCCGGCAATGTAATATTTAATTTGTTTTCTTTCAGTAGTATATTTGAAATTTTTTCATATAATTGATGTAATTGATAATAAAAAAATCCCTTCTCATATACTACATTACATACTTTTTTGCAATTATATTATCTATATCAGCCACAAACTTGTCACATTTCATTTGCCAAATACTGACTTTATTTTGAGATATTCCCATCCATTCTGTAACCTGATCGTTAAGAGAATTCAACTTATCTTTGTCTGTTATAACCATGCTCTGATGATTTCTTAAAATATACTCTAAATCTTTTGTTGTAAGCGGTGGTACAAGAATCGGTATATGCTCCAATGTATTTGCCCAAACAGCTCCCAATTCACATTGACACATATGACTGTTGTAGAAATTCGTAGTCAGCACAAATAAGACCAACGTCTCCTCTGTAAGTTCCTCCCGTATAGCATCCAACCAATTTGCACCCAATTTAATTCCATATCCTTCAAATGATGAGCAAAAAATTTGTTCACTCTTTACACCCATGCCTTCTATAAGTGCAATTAATTCACCTACTATTTCCTTGTCCTCTGATGAATGACTAATAAATATCTTCTTCATAATACATAATACCTCCATGACATTATTTTGTTTCTTTAATACATAGGCCAAATTGGTTTAGCTTCTGATTACTGCAGTAACCTATAGATCACCTGCAAGTTTTAATTAAAGAATTCGAAGATCAAAAATTAATCTTTGTCAAATTTTTTTCAATCCTGCCAACATCAAAACCCACCAACGCAGTAAAAATTACACTAAATATAATTTTACCTATTTCTTCTAATGATCCCCATGTCAACTAGGAAACATGTCCAAAGCCGACCAATCCATAGATGGCTATCGCCATAATAACAAACAGTATTCCATTAAGCCATTTTTTGTATTGCAATATCTGAGAATTTTTTTCTGTATAATGTTCTATTTCCTTGTTCTGCCATTCTATACGTCTACTATGATTCTCTGTTTCAAGTTCATAACATAATCAATCACTCTTAAGATTTTATATATCATGTCAATGGCAGCCTTGGGAGAAGGAACAATCTCAGCCTCATAATTTTTTTTAATATTTCATTTTCTTTGAAATTCATCAAGTTAAACAACGTACACCCACATATTAATTCTTTTTGCTCTATACTATGAATAAGTTCATAATGTCCATTATCTTCAAGCAAATATCGCTGCTCTTTAAGCAATATTTCTTCCCTTGACAATTTATTTTTCAATTCAAGTAAATGTCGCACTTTTTGAGTATATTTATCAGCTACTGTTTTCTTTTCATCTTCAAATAAATTACTGGGGTCATTACTGCATTACTGGGGTCTGACCCCACATGAAACAACATATTTTCCTTTCATTTTGCCCATTTATGCTCTATCTCTATAGTACTACTCTTCATCTGTTATTGCACTCATCTTTTGTCGACGTTTTTCGACATATTTCGATGTTTTTATTTATTCTTATTTCATAGGGTCTATTTCATAGGGTCTGACCCCAATGTTGGGAACTTAGCGTCAACTTAAGGACT
>NZ_QRIL01000020.1 GCF_003471165.1 Ruminococcus sp. AM22-13
TATCAGAAAGATTCACTTTCCAAAGACACAAGATTTTTTACAGCCTCTTTTGAAAATTTCCATTATTTATTTTTACCTAATTTATATATTATTCCTATTATTATAAATGATGCACCTATGTATATTCGTACCAGATCCGAAATAACATTCTCCGCTTTTTCATTTCCATTATATATATTTACAGCTATAAGAAAAATAATGGCTAATATACACCATAGTGCAAATATGCATCTACGAATCTTTTTTTTCTTCACTTCAATCTTCCTTCTTTCTTTCATGATTAATAATGCCTTGTTTTATTGTCAAATAATCAGAAGTTGAACTAATAATATATAAATTGTATTCACCATCCTCTTTGATAGTTAATGTGTAACTTCCGACTATATTTCTCATGCTCTCCCCTTCATACATAATTCCATCACGGATATAACCTATAACAAATGTCTGTTTTTGAACTGTTTCTGATTTATATTTTTCAAAAGAAAATGTTAAAGTATCGCCTTCTTTGCAATTCCATCCTTTGTAATTATTCACATAAAATACTGCCATGCTTCCATTAGTCATAATAATTTCAGGCGTCACTTCATTTTTTACTTCAAATTCAGAAATAGATGAAGGTAAAACAATATTTTCATTTGCAACACCTTTTATAATGTTACTGTTATCTATAGGGTTTTTATCTATTTGTTTTATACATCTTTCTCCACTATAAGTAACTTCCGGAACAGAATTATCATTTATTTCTTTTCCGATTAATGATCTATTTTCTCTTGTAACTATTTCAGCTCCAAACAACTGAGTGATCCATTGAACTATTTTTCCATGTGTAGTCGCATTAATAATACTGCCCGTTGTAAAAACAAATACAATAATCAGTATTGCAGCCACAATATGAGTCATCCATTTATTATTGAGACATTTGTCCCTATTTAACCGATAATTTCTACCTGTGTTTTTATGTTCCAAACATTGTGCTGCTTCCAAGATGTATTTATCATTTATCTCATTCATTGCATAAAAAATATTTGTCTTCATAAATATTTCCTTTCCGTTAATTGTTTTTTTAACTTTTTCCTTGTTCTAAATAAAATGGATTCCACTTTACTTATGCTCATATTAGTGCATTTTGCAATTTCTTTTACCGGCATGAAATACCAATATCTCAATATAAAAATCTGACGGTGAGATTTTGATAAAGATGTCATGAAAATATCAATTTGTTCTTTTAATTCATTCTCCCTCCAATCATCCATATACTCTTTTGCTAAATAATTACTTAGCTCCTCATACGGCACACACTTATCTATATCTCTTTTGGCAGCATGAATATATTCATATTTTTTTAATGCTTGATTCCTTGCAATCTTTAAAAGATAAGCTTTCAAATTATCCGGTATTATAGGCGGAATTGTCATCCAGGCTCCTAAATATGTATCATTTCTACATTCTTCAACATCTAAAGTATTCTTTATTAATTTACAGATTAAAAAAGTTACAATTTTTCCATACTTTTTATCTGTTTCTATCAATGCATTTTCAGATCTATAATTATATAGCTCAATGATTTTTCTGTCTTCCATTCATTTCCTCCTTTCACTATATAAGTACGGATTTCAGTTTGGATTCTTGCAAATACTTTAAAATTTTTTTTATTAAAGGAAAGGGGCTATCGGTTAATGAATATGTACCCTTCTAGGTAAACAAGTGAAATAATAAAAACTTGTCACTTAGGAGGGAGCAGTTCAATTAACCGACAGCCCCTTTAGTAAAATAGAATATGGGTGAATTTTCTGTCTGTCGATAGTACTCTGTATGTTTATAGGCAGAGTACTTGACCGTAAAAAAAGAATTACTTGTGCGGTTCAGTTCTCCTGTTTCGTCCTGTTGGGAAGCAATACTGCAGCTTGGGCTTTCCGCGGATATTACATAGTCCATGTCAGAAATATTCTATAATTAATGCTAAGAAAATTCGTCTATGTGTCCTTTGTGGAATGGAAAATCTATAGCTAATATATTGGTTAATGTGGACAAGGTGAATATGTTACGGTGCTGTCAAGTGAAAAATCTTTAGTGTAATTACACTTTGTACAAATTTTTCCTTTATATGTTTTTACAGTACACCCTCCATTTTTATTACGAGAATGATTTTTATGCTTACCGTTTACAAAGATATGAGAACAGCCAGCATAAGTTTGAATATCTCCTGGTTCAATAATTATAATATCCCCATTATCTGTAATAAAATAGTTCTCTGTATCTTTGAAATATATTTCGTCAGAAAGAATCATACTGCTTTCGTCTTCAAACGTAATACATTCTATTTCATTCCCATTATCAAAAACAGATACCTGAGCTCCTTCGGCAGGATCAAAAAAACCGGTCCATGGAACAGAACGTAAATCTGCAGTAGGAGGATTGTACGCAAACACTGGAATACAGGAAATACTTATCATAAAGATAATAATTGATACATTTAAAGCAATTTTAGGTTTAACAAAAATACCGATTCTTTTTACTCTTCTTTTAAGAAAAATACGGTTGTTTTTTGAAAACATTAATGTGATTCTGGATTTCACTTCTGAACGTTCCTTTGCGGCGGTCATAATTAACAGATATCCATAACATCTTTGTTCTTCTCTGGAAAGATATTTCATTACATTTTCATCACAAGCAAGTTCCTGTACCTCTATTACCTCGCGAAAGAAAAAGTATACAAAAGGGTTATAGCAATGTAGCATCAGTACCAGAAAAGCCAACTGCCGAAAAAGAAAATCGTGTGATTTTATGTGTTGCAACTCATGTCGAATGATTAAAGGTAAGTTATTTTTATCCGATAATGAGGTTAAAACAATAGATGGATGAAAAGTACCATATGTAAATGGAGAAGATGCTAAACTATTCTCATATACTGTAACTTTGTGCTGTAACTGCATTTCCTGTGATAACATTTCTACGATTTTTATGATTTCAGGATCTAACAACACATTTTGTGAAATTTTTCGGTGAAATCTGGAAAAATTGATTGCCTTATAAAAAATTATTATACTTAAGGAACAAATCCATAATCCTATAAATATTTTCTGTAAAGATCCCACGGAATTTAAATAAAATCCAGTAGATGTCTGAACGATTTTTCCGGTTAAAGAAATTACAACATTTCCATTTAAAGGCTTTGGAGTACTAAAATACCGATGATAAATAAAATACTTCAACAGTGGAAAAGGAACTAAACAAAGAAGCAGACAATATTTTAAACATCTATATCGAAACCTGGCTGAAATATAATTATCAAAAATGGTAGATAATGCTATATAAATAATAAAAGGAAAGGTTCCGGCGGCAGACATGGCAATTAATAATAAAATCAGGCTCTTCATAATCCACACCTCATTCTTGGCAGAGTATTAATCGCAAGTATTATTGTTAATAATATTTTTCAGTTCTTCAATATCTGACTCTGACAATTTTGTGTTGTACGTTAATGAAACCAGCAGATCTGAAATAGAACCATTGAAAGTATTATCTACAAAATCTGTAGCATATTTATGTGCTAATTCCTGTTCCGTAAGTTCAGGATAATAGGAACGTTTACACTTATAGCCCTTTCCTTCCGAATGAAGAATCCCTTTTTTCACAAGACGAGTTAAATAAGTGTGTAAAGTTGGTTGAGCCCAACCATAATGTAATTCCGTATTACAATATTTTTCCACTTCAGAAAAAGAAACAGGAGCATTGGTGTTCCAAAAATATTTCATTAGATTATATTCCATTTTCGATAAACCATAGTATGTATCACTCATAAGATTCCTCCAATCAATTAATATTTTATTTTCATTATATTTCTATGATATCCACCATGTTCCATCTGGGTGTTGCTGTAAGGAACCAATCGTTTCTGATAATACATTTCCCTTAAAATCTCTTACAATCATTTTTTCATAATATTTATATTCTTCGGTTGCACAATTGTTATCATCGTCCCAGCCTTCTTCTACCCAGGCAGAGAGATACACTTTTCCGTCTACTATCATACGTACACTCTCATTAAGAGTTGTGGGAAATCTAAAACTTTCTGGATAGTAGCTGACAAACTCATCATCTTCACTTGTAATGTAAATATCCTCTCCGATAATACGCAGATTATAAAGGTCTACATCCGCTATATTAAATTGTATAATCAACTCTGGAATTTTATCTGGAAGATATCTGAAGAGAGTAATTTTCCCACTATTATAATCTCCTTGTAAAAACCAAAAAAAATTCTTTAAATAAACAGGTGGGCCATATAATACATTCCTCTGTTTTTGAAATGGTTCATAAATTTTACCATTATTGTAATCATAAAAAGAAATAATTGAACCTTGATCCCCACCTTTTTTTGACCATTCAATCATATCATAAAAGTCTGTTGTATCACTCATTGAATATCCGATACGAGATTGACCTGAAATTTCTTCGATATATTTTCCTGACACAACTTCAAAACGATTAAGTTTTATAACAATCACCTTCTTATAGCTAAATTTCGATTTACCCATTTATAGTATAGTATATAAATGTACATGAAATGTCAATAAATATATTACATGAATGTAGAATAATTTTATTGACATCATTGTAGAATAATGATATTCTATAACCAAACAGAAACAAGTATAAAAGTAGTACTATCAGTTTTTTTGCAGCGAAAGGAATATTTTAACAAACTGCCAAATTTAGAAAGAGGTGATTTTATGTTGAGACAACATAAAAAAATTACAGCAGTTGTAGGGTTGACTATAAGTGCCTTGATGATTTCATCTGCATGCTATGCTCAGGATGATCCGAATGATGGATATGTTATTCACTATGACTTTGAAACTCAGGAAACTACTTATTATGGTTACGACAAAGAAAATCATGAATTTTACGAAGTAGATGATTATGTTGAACCTGATCGTACAGCCAGTGATGGAACTGCTGATATTGCTGATGCTCCAGATGAGATGGAGGGAGTAAATCCGGGAAATATTTATGTGGATAATCAGTCAATAAAAGAAGACGTTGATAATCCATATACAATTCTTCTTTTCAGTGGAAGTATGCCAACTGTATACAAATATAACAAAGAACAACCAGACGATCCATGGACTGTTGTAAGTCAGGAAAAAGTAAACTTGTTAGAAGGTAAGGTAAATAAAGTATCAAAATCCTACTTGATTTTTACAGATCAAAATAATGATGATATTAAAGTAAAAATCAAGAAGGATGAGCGGTGGCATCCAGGTGATGAAATTAAAGTGTTCGGCTTAACGAAAACGAAAGATGGAAAGGTTAAGCTTGCAAAGCAGTATGGATATTATAAGGTTGAATAATATATTAGGAAAAGAACACACATTAATAGAGTAAAATATATGAAAAAGGTCTTGGAACTTTTACAGTTTCAGGGCTTTTTTCTTTTGGGTAAATTCTTGGCATATTGTTAAGCGTGAAAAGTAGTGGACTTTTTGGATTGTAACTGCCGAATTTGAGCGACTAATGGCTTGCTATTAGTCGTATTGGGTTACTACTTTTGACAGAGAAAACATTGAATTGGGAGACCGAACTCTGGAGAGAGGATACGGTCGGGAGGAAGCAGGGAAGGAGAGAGTGACTATATGCCTAAGACTGTGAGTGTGCATAATGGCAGCGCAGCAAATCGAGAGCATAACCGGTGTAATCCCAGAACAACCGGTCAGATGCCACATATACAGCAGGATCTTGTTCATCATAATGAGACATGGATAGATATTCCTGTCCGAGAAGCCTATAAGCAGATTTTCCAGACTGCAGTCGATGATTACAATCGTCGTCAGTCAAGACCAGAGAGGAAGATTAGAGATTATTACAATCAGATTAGGAAATCAGCTAAGAAACATACCGCCTATGAGCTGATTATCCAGATTGGAGATAAGAATGACACCGGCTTGTCGGCAGACAATGAGATTGCCTGTCTCCGAGAATATTATAATAATTGGCAGCAGCGTAATCCTAATCTTTTTCTGTGTGGGGCATATCTGCATCGGGATGAGTCTACAGTCCACCTGCATATGGACTATATCCCAGTGGCACATGGATATACCAGAGGGATGTGTATCCAAAACGGACTGGTACGGGCGTTGGGCGAACAGGGATTCTTCAAAGAAGGCAGACAGACTGCTCAAATTTTATGGGAGAAGCGCGAACGACAAGAACTGGAACGTATTGCCTGGGATCATGGCATTGATATCTATCATCCGGATGGTGAGAAGAGACATCACCTGGATACGGAGATATACAAGCTTACGCAGGAAATTTCGCGTCAGCATATAGAATTAGACCAAAATGCGAATGACCTTAAGACAGGAAAACAGGCCCTTGATGATGTCCAAAATGCATTATCTGCAGATAGACAGGAATATACCATGCTCCGGCAGCAGCTTAGTAATGCCAGAAGAGCGATAGATGTTTATGAAAAGTTGAAACAGGAGTATGGGAGTCTACAGGATTCTTACAGAGAACTGCAAAATCAACATAATCAACTTATACAGGCAACTACTATAATCAAGGGTACGAGTAGAGAAGAGGTACCTCATCGTCGTTCTATTGTGAGTGGTAATTATAGTGTTCCGGAAGATGAGTACAAGTTGTTGTCTGACCATCAGATTGCTGATACATACCGTAGAGAATTGGCAAAATACCAGCAGCAGATAGAGAGGCTGGCAGAGAAAAATCAGAAATTAGCAGAAAGTCGTGATATATACCAGGATGAACATTTGTATTTGAGAGAAAAATTGTTAGAGGTTAATAGATATCTTAATATGGTTGGATTGTTAGATGATTATAATGATTATCATCAGGAGCAGGAACGACAGAGGAATGCAGACATAACGGAACAGATTAGTTATGATGTTTCAGATCGGGCGGAAAATTTTGCGGAATGGGAACCGGAACGTTAGGCATTGATTTTTCCGTGTCAGAACTGGGAATGTATATAACAGGATATAATAATTATGACACATGGGAGTGCATCGAGAGAAACTCACTTAGAGTAATGCGCTCTTGTACTCACTTCGAGGTGTCAATCCTTTCGTTTTATCTCCTGGTGTATTTTTCTTCCAGACACCAGGAGAGTTTTAAGATTTTTGCATTACGCGAAAAAATATGATGGTCCCGTGGATTAGCCCCCGGAAAATAAAATATAAGCCAAAAAAGTGAATTCGAATTCACTTTTTGGTAGGCGACTGTATATTTACATAATGTAGAAAGAGACGGCTTCATTAATTTTTAAATGCAGTCTCTTTTTTGGTGTTATGAGAGTTCGGAAAATAATTCATTTTTATATTTATAAAATGTGTTTCGCGAAATTGCGAGGATATCTATAATTTCTCGGTCACACATATTTCCGTCAAAGGCTTTGGACATTTTTTTGATAAGTGGTTTCATCGCTTTGGATTTTTTTGTGGTCAATCGGCTACCTTTGACCTGACCAATCTGTTTTTGCTTGGCAGGGGGAAGAAACGGATTATCACGTTGGACAATCTTAATTCCTTCTGAAATACGTTGGTGCAGATCTGTAACTTCCTTTTCGGATTGTTGAAATGCGATGCGTATTTTTTCGAGAGTTTCTTCGTCTTGAAATACGGTGATGGCATCTAATACAGATTGGATTAGATTATCTATAGATTTTTTACCAGTATGAGCTATCTCATATTTTCGATTTTGCATGCGTTTATAATATTCGGTGTTGATATGTGGCTCTTTTATAAACATTAAATCAACGCCTTGATGAAGTAGCTGCATGTAATGGTGCAATGATACATTCGGTAGACGGTATTCAACCAAGGGATTTGTTATGGCGATTAAAGTGTACCAGAAGTATGATGACAGAGGGGCTCTTGAGCAAATATGTATATAAATATAATTCTGAAAAAAAGCAGTTAGAGCAAATGTATCTGTAGAAAATGTATTGTAGATTGAAAGAAAGCTGTATCTTTGATGATGCAGCTTTTTAAAAAGAAAGTTGAGAAATGTGGAAATGATTAAAATCAGATTAATGGGGGAAAGAGAAGATATAAAGATCATAATTGAAAACATTAGTCATATTAATGATGTTAGAATTTTGTCCCTGTCAGATTTCTATGCCAATAGAGGAGGGGCAAGTGATTATGGAAGAATCTATATGGAAGTGGAGAAAAAAGATGCTGTGTAATGTTATATGGAGGTAGTGTCAAATAAGTTATGAAAAAAATGAGCCAAAGAAAAAGGCTCAAGTGAACCTTGAAAATTGCAGATATTAATTCCAATAAACTCTACGAGGGCTTAGGGCGTTGCCCTAAGAACCTACAAGGGACCAGTCCCTTGACCCAATATCGGGCTTTGCCCGAGCCCATCCTCGCCGGAAGGCAGGAAAAAGGCGCAACTGCCCCTTTTCTGCTGGATAGGATAATCCGGGAACTTTATGTCAATAAACTTTCGCGGCATATCCTCGCAGCTGGCAAAGCCGTCTGTTCCGGTATTCCACGGTTCTATTGACAACAGTTCCGCTCCGATGCGGCAGTACCATTTTTCTGTATGTTCAGAATGGTCTGTTGTCCAAGGAAGATTAGAAGCTGCCACTTGCCAGGCATGTTGTCGGCACCCTGAAGCATTTCTACTTCATTGAGGACTTTATAGCCTGCATGCTTATGTGGACGCAGGAAGTTATAGTAAGCGACCCAGAGCGCCAGATCATAGTTGGCACCGTCGATGTTGTCGAACCCATTTGTATGGCGGTAAGAAGCTTTATAAGTACGGTTCAGTCGTTCAATCATCTGTTTGAATGGACGATGTTCTGTAGAGACAGCATCATCGTTGGTAAGTCCAATGACCTGGGTGACGGAAAAAGTGAAATCTTTGCCAAATTTCTTTGCGAATTCCATAGCGGCAAGGGGATAAGTACTGTATCCGTCAGCAATAAATTTAAAGTTTTCCGGAAGCTTTTTGAGATTCTGGAAGGCCATACGCATAGCAAGGATGCAGGGCCCGACACCACGGTTATCAGATACCTGATAGCCAAGGATAGAGCGGGTAGCGGCATTCATGATCAGCCAGACATAGGTTTTGATACCACGGATTTTGATGTAGGTTTCATCAGCAGTGAAGACCTCATTCTTTTCGTAGGGGTAGTGATCCACGAAAGGCTTGATGCAGATGGCGGCAGTCTTACAGTAGTTGGCGATCTGTTGGTGGGAGATGCTGATGTTATACAGGTCTTTTAAAGCCTGTGATGTCTTACGTAGGGAAAGTCCCAGATTGACGTGCAGCGTCAGGCACAAGGACATGACATGGGCATTGTGCTTACTGAATTTAAGGGAAGAAGCATTTTTAGGCAGGGTATTTAAGTCCATGCTGAAAAAATCCATTGTGAACTCACGGTAGATGTAATGGAGTTTGTATTTATTCTTGCCATAGTCTTCTTTCAGATCTGCCTTATCTACTTTTTTTAGATTGTGCAGATAGTAGGAGCACTTAGGATTTACGCATTTATGGACAATGAAATGTTTTCTGTCTTTTTTAGGAACCAGAGTGTTGACGCAGTGGGGACAGCGTAGTTTTACAGCGGAAAATCTGCTTTCATCAGGTGAGAACCTGGCATCGCAGATCTTGCACAGGAGCTGACCTTTGGAACCGTTGTTCTTGTAGAGAAATGGTTTAGGGGCATCGCAACGGGGACAGGTGCAGGAGCCTGGGATATCACACTCTGAGCGTCGGCTGATCGGGCGAATCTTCTTACCATAACGTTTTTCGTAGTAAGGGATGAGCTCTTTATAAGTCCAGTCCTGACGGAAGTCAGTGATCAGAGGGAGTTCATCAATCTTGAATTTTTGATATTTTGGAGAATGGGAATCATCGAAAGCCCACTGCTTGAGAGGAATGTATCTGCAGATAAAATTTAAAAGCCAGCAGATTTGTTTATGTTGGTATTGAATTAATTGTAATAAATAAAGTATAATGTTCATGAGCATTGCTCCTTTGTTGGAAATGGTGTTTGTGGTGAACTCATTATACTTCAAAAAGGGGGTCAATGCTCTTTTTATTTGCAAACCTCCAATATATCAAGGTTTTTAAGGATTTAGAACAATAAAAAACAGGTAGTTTTTGACACTACCTATATGGAAAGGAAGGGTATAGGAATGAAAGGCAAAATGTTAAAAGAAGTACAATTTGTGGATGACGAACATGAAAAATTTTTCTTGGATAAGATTGTAAGATGCAGATATGAGGAGGTGTATCATCATGCCCTGATATATTGTCTGGGAATTAGCGAGACTACGCGAAGGAATATAGACAGTATTTATGATTTTGCAACAGGATGCATTAAAACAGAATGTCTTTGTGAAGACTGGCAGACGAGCGGGAGTATTAGAATTGTAAGATTAGCATTTTGTCTATATTGTGAAGGAACACCGAGTGTAAATGATATGGAGGATGTGGATTCTAAGTTGGCAGAATGTAGAGAATACACAGTAGGACAGATTTTCTGCTGCGAATATGCTAAATATTTTTTGGAAGCGATTAAATTAAGATATCCGGAATATTGCTTATGATTATTTGGTCGTGGATAAAATGTGAGTATTGTCACAAAGAGGTATAAAAGAGTTGCTTTTTTCGCTGAATTGAATATACTTATAAGCAGGAATAGAAATGTTCTCGATGTAAGAGCATCGTTAAAAGTTGGGTTGCAGATGGAGCAGGGTAACTTTCCATTTCATTAGATGTTTTATCTGGACATCGAGCCTGGCAGCTTGGATAAAGCTGTAGTCCACGTGGGGGACTTAATGATTTCCACGTCGTTATGGGTATCTTAACTGGATGCCGAGGCTGACAACCAGCAGAAAACTCTTTATAAATGGATTTTCAGAGGAGTGTGGGTAGAAACCATGCTCCTTTTTATTAATTATGAAAGATGAAAGAGTAAAAAATATTAGAAATATTATTTAGTTCAAGATTAGCTTAATATAGTCTAAATAAATAGAGAGATAATATGATATATACGCACCGCATAGTTTTCTTTATACAAATTTTATAGAATATTTTTTGTGAGAATGCTATACTGTAAGTAGTAATAGGAAAGAAATATAATATGTAATGAAAGGGGTAATATATAATGGAAGTTGTTCGTAAAATTGTAGATGCAAAAAAATTGATGTCTGTGATTCCATTGCCAGAGACTATGCGTAACAGGCGAGTGGAAGTCATTGTATTACCTGCTGAGGAACAGAAAGTTTCTGAGAATTTAAAGAAGAGTGGCAATATAGAATCTTTAGTGGATTCATTAGTAGGAGTTATTCGGGACACGGGTATGACACTGGAGGATTATCGCGCTGAAAGGCTGGGAAAGTATGAGAATCTTGATTGATACAAATGTAATATTGGATGTGTTGTTGAAACGATCTCCATTTTACGAAACAGCGATAGAAGTTTTAAAGTTATCGGCAAGAGATGATATTCAGGAATTTGTTTCAGCTTCAGCAATTACAGATATTTACTACATTGCATATAAGAATTTAAGAGATAAGGCAGCAGTAAGAGAGCTTCTGAAAAAACTGCTTTTGATTGTGTCCGTGGCAGGTGTTTCGGAGGAAGAAATCCAAAAAGCACTGGAATTGGAATGGAACGATTTTGAGGATTCTGTACAGTATTCAGTAGCAGCACTAAATGAGATGGATGGAATAATTACTCGAAATGTAAAGGATTATTCATCAGCAGAAATGCAGGTATGGGAACCGGCTCAGTTTCTTGAAAAAACAAAGTGCTGATTTGCTTACACTTTTGATTACACTCAAAAGAAGGTGTGCTGAACCCTCCTGTTTTTCTAGGTTTGCAGACCTGAATTCCGGTTCGATTCCGGTCTGCGGCATGATTTTAAGTGAGAGAAACGTTGTAAAATCAACGTTTCTCTTATTTTTTTCTTATAGGTTTTGAACACACTTGAATCAAGTGAATTCCATGCTTCGATAAAAGGGCAACAATTATCTGAGAATCTGTGTTAGAATAAAGATAATAAGAGATAAACAGAAAGAGAGAAACGAAGTAATGTCACAAAAACAAAACACGTTAACAAGAACAGGAATCGTAGCACTTCTTGCCTGTGTATGCTGCATTTTATGGGGAAGTGCAATTCCGGTGATCAAGACGGGATATAGCTTGATGAATGTAGATTCCGCAGACACTGCCAGTCAGATCGTATTTGCCGGAATTAGATTTACATTGGCAGGAATTCTGGTTCTGATTTTTGCATCTGTTCGTGAGAAAAAGATTATGATCCCGGACAGGGAAATCCTGAAATATGCTGTGCCGGTATGTCTGGCTCAGACAGTAGGACAGTATTTTTTCTTTTATATAGGCGTTGCGCATACGTCCGGAGTTAAAGGTGCTATCATTACCGGGCTTGGAAATTTTATCGCAATTTTATTGTCCTGTCTGGTTTTTCGAAAAGAACGTATGACGGGGAGAAAAATTGCAGGCTGTGTACTGGGATTTGCAGGAGTTGTAGTAATTAATCTTATGGGAAATTCTCTTGATATGGGATTTAAGCTGACAGGAGAAGGATTCATTCTGATTGC
Source organism: Ruminococcus sp. AM22-13 (assembly GCF_003471165.1). Classification (GTDB taxonomy): domain Bacteria; phylum Bacillota; class Clostridia; order Lachnospirales; family Lachnospiraceae; genus Blautia_A. Next base: position 12,606 of record NZ_QRIL01000020.1, read on the forward strand.
ACAGCTTTCCTATGGAATCTCTACGGTATTGATCAATCTTTTTTCCAGAAAAGTCTCTCCGGTGGTATTGAGCGGAACCCAGTTTACGATGGGAGGGATTGTCCTGACATTGATTGGTATCGGAATGGGAGGTCATTTGGGAAATGTTACAGTGGGAGGTGTGGCTATCATCTTTTATCTGGCAATGGTTTCTGCGGTGGCTTATACACTCTGGTCGGTTCTGCTTGCATGGAACGATGTCTCGAAAGTTGCTATTTTTGGATTTGTCAATCCGTTGTGCAGTGTGATATTGTCCGCATTGATACTTGGAGAGGTAAAGCAGGCATTCAATATCGGAAGTCTGGTGGCTCTGATCCTGGTTTGTGCCGGAATTTATATTGTCAATGCGAAGGTAAAAGACTCGAAAAGGGAAATATAAAACCATGTAAGCAAAAGGGGTTGTTTTGAAGATGTAATTCAGCGATATCCCATAAACAAGTATAAAAAATGAAGCAGACAAAACATCTGCTTCATTTTTTTATACTTGTATTCTGTCTGCAACTTCGTTTCCCAGAACGATTTTTCGATCAGCGGAAGAAATGATCAGAGAGTCGTGGAATTTCTGAAGGACGCGGATCGTACTGCCTTCATGAATGTCCATATCGTTCATAGCTTTCATAACTTCTGGCAGTCCGAACATCCATTTGATCGTATAAGTGCTTCCCTGACTGGATTTTGATAATGAATGCATAAAAACAACCTCCTTGCATAGAAATAAGGCGGGTAATTAAAATTTACCTGGTGTCAGGTATTTGTCATACCTGAAATTGACAGAGACACATGGAAACGGATTACCATAAAATTACTAAAAGTTAATATCAGATAATTTGTTTCTTAAGTTTTAATAATTGTATAACTGTAAGTGCCAGTTCGTCAATTATAACATTATTCTATGCAATATCTGAATAATCCTTCATTTATTCAGATATTTCAGGGTGACTGAGGCTTTTTTATTTGTGCAATCAGATTCGCAGACAAGTAAATGATATAGTTATTTCGATAGATCAGGTAAGTCCCTGGATTCAATTCCGGATATCCGATTACTCGAAAGTTATTCTACGAATTTCAGATTTTCCAGAGCATAGCGGAGTGCCATGCACATCAGTTCATTTCTCGAACGTCCGCTTTTTGCAGATAATTTATCATATTCTTCCTGAAGTTCACGTTCAAGTCGGATGGTCATAGTAATAGATTTATCCTCTTTTTTATCAGTATATTTTGGCCGGACAATAAAATCTTTTGTCATGATTATACCTCCTATAATATAAAGTATAATTACAAGGCATTGACATTGATATATCACAAAACTATAATACATATATGTAACACGATACAAAAGAAAAAGCATTGCCATAGGTTTATATGCTACAAAAGAGGGGAATATTATAATTAGTGTAGTAGTAGATTTCCGGAATAATTTTACGTTTAAATTTCTTATTTCCGCATTACCATTGGTTGTTATAGCTACCACTACGTCTTGAAATAAAAATTTATCCGGAAAGATTATTTCAAGAATCAACTTGTTAGTACACTGATGATTAGCTGAGATTAATTTTTAGAGAGTTAGAAGAATAATGAAAAGTATAATTCAGAAATTGTACAATCTGTGCATGGAAGAAAATGACAGGACAGACATTGAGAGGCTGAGAACACAGGGCGATGATCTGTGTAAAAAGAAAAGAGAGGATGCCTATCAGTCATACCAGAAACTACGCTCCAGGCTGACAGGAGAACTGGCAGAGGAACTGGACATACTGATGGATAAACATCTGGAAATATTTCCACAGGAATTGGAAAACAGTTTTGAGGCAGGATTTAAAACAGGAGCAAAATTGATGTGTGAAATTTTTTCAGAAGAAGCAGAGACAATAAAGAGATACGGTTCGTTCCGTGACCAATGACAAGAAAGACAAAAGCTTATAGATTTGCAGACAGATGCCCGTGGAGAGATCCGCGGGCATTTGTCTGAGGAATAACATCAGTTACGAGTCAAAATTCATTAAAAATCGCCTTTGATGATAGGATTTTGACTTGTATGTCTCGGGATAGTAGACTGCTGAATAGTTACAGCTATTCAATAAACTGTGATTGCATTTTCGTTACTTTAGACAGTCACGTGAGGTTCATTCTTATCAGCAGTTGCAAGAGTATTAAATGGAATCTCATTTAAAAGCCGCTCAATCGTATGCATATGCTCATTCATAATTTTTTCTGCAAGAGGTGCATCTTTGTCAGTTATTGCATGAACAAGTCGTGTGTGCTGAGAATCAATTTCAGGTGCATCGTTGTTCTTTTTCATAAAATAAGAACGTATTCCGGTAATCATGTTTTCTGTAAGCTGGGCAGAAGCATTCAACACGCTCAGGATTAATGGATTTGCAGAAATCTGTGCAATTTTCATATGCAGATCACGATCCAGATCACCGCGGACTTTTTCATCCTGGGTGCTGTCCAGTTTGGCAATAATAAGCTGGAGTTCAGCTGCATCTAATGGTGTACAGTTTTGGGCTGCGAGAAATGCAGCTTTACTTTCCAGTGCACCTCGAAGCTGCAGGGCATCCTGAATTTTACTGTTATACATCTGAAACAGGATAGATAATGGCTCAGTAAGACAGTTGCGGAGATCTGCTGCAATATAATTAGCGCCACCATGTACGCTGACGGTAATCCCCAGCAGGGAAAGTGCTTTCAGAACTTCACGTAAAGCAGGTCTGGAAATCCCGAATTCTTCAGCCAGAATACGTTCCGCCGGAAGAGCATCTCCCGGTTTCAGTTCTCCGGTCTGGATTTTCTCGATGATTTGTTTGAGAACATCATTGAATGTGCTGGTTTTATCTATTTTTCTAAACATCTATTTTCCTCTTTCTTTATCCTTTTGTCATATAGCGGAATGCACGTATATTTATTATTATAACTTATAAAAACACAGATGCAACTGATTCTTTTTGAATTTATTGTGTCTGTTTAGTTACTGTTCACTGGTAATATCCCGCGAGGTGTTTTTTGTGAGCGAAGGTCACCTACAGGACCTGCCACTGGCAGCTCCTTACGGATGCATGGCAACTTTGCGGTATATTTTGCAGAAAGCCTTTTTCAAACACACTCTAAGACAAAGGATTTTGACATAAACTTGCAAAAAGTTATAACTTGTTTATAAATTTTATAATTTTATTAGAAATTAGACAAATTTCTCTCACATTTATACGTTATGATATTTACATCTTAAGGAGATGACAGACCTTAAGAAAAAATCTTTCCTTTCCCTAAAAAGTGTAAAATGAACAGTAGATCACCGCTCAACCGACAAGATCGCCGGAGGGGCGGTGATTTTATTTTATAAGAACCCTGTGCTGAGTTCTTATGAACGTCTGTAACGGTTGAAGCAGGCGTAGATTTCCTGAGAACGTGGGACGGCATAGCCACAGGAAATTTTATGATTGTCTGCGAAGAAAGCCAAACCGTTTTGAGTCAGATTTTTTTGCAGGAATTCTACGATTTCAGGAAGTGTTCTTTTTCCATCAATCAGGTGTTCTACTGCATATTTCAGAAGGAGGCTTAAAGCGGCAGTTTGTTCTGTATCGATCAGCTGCTCGATATAGCGAAGATCGATTTCCTGCCGGCCCAGAGAGAATCCGTCTGTTTTGGAGACTTTGGTTTTTAAACGTTCAGGTCTGTCATTATTGTGCTGGTGTCTGTTACGCTGCAAAGAACCAGAAGATTGCACTGCTTTCGTCATTATACGGTGACTTTCTGGAATGCGAAATTCCGGGACCGGAACATTCGCCAGAGGATATTGGACGCATAATGATTTGACAGAAGCGGTAATGTCCTTGGGTATATAATTGTCCATCTGAATGACTGTGTCTGCAATATGAAAGAATGCTCCGGAACTTCCAGCTACCAGTATGGTAGAAATACCTGCTTTTTCATAAAGGTCACGTGCACGCTCAAGGAAAGGCGTGATTGGCTCTTTATCCCGTTGAATGACTTGCTGCATAAAGGCGTCCCGTACCATAAAATTAGTGGCAGAAGTATCTTCATCAAGAAGGAAAAGCTGGCTTTTTGCTTCCATACTTTCTACGATTCCGGCCGCCTGGGAAGTACTTCCGCTGGCGTCCAGTGTGGAAAAACAATGGGTATCTTTTTTATTTGGAAGGTCATTGATGAAGAGAGAAATATCGACATCTTTGATAAAACGGCCTTCCTCAGAACGAAGCTTAACAGCTGTGTTATCTGTGATTACATATTCGCGTCCATCTCCTGGGATATGATTATATACGCCAAGTTCAAGCGCATTCAGAAGAGTAGATTTGCCATGATAACCACCGCCTACGATCAAAGTGATTCCCTTTGGAATTCCCATTCCTGTGATTGTTCCTTGGTGTGGAAGCTCCATGGAAATACGAAGACTTTCAGGAGAATTGAAAGGGATGGAATCCTTCATAGGGCGGGAAGAAATGCCGCTTTCTCTGGGAAGAATAGCACCATCAGCTACAAATGCGCAGAGATTTCGGCAGGACAGTTCATGACGGATGAATTCCTGATCTTCGGCAAGCTGCATATAATTTAACAGGTTCTGTGCATCAAGACTGCAATAGAAGAAAGACTTGCGAACACATACAGGCAGGAAATCAAAAAGAATTTTTTCCAGTTCTGTGGCGTTAATGGTACGTCCATTGGCAGGAAAGCCTACAAAGAAACGGACGGTTATGCCTTTTTCATTGATTTCACATGCTGTTCGGGAAAGAATTTCCTGATCGCAGTGGCTTACTGTGATAAGACCGCTTTTACCGGAGCCTTTTGCACGGAAACTAAAGTGGCTGACCTGTTTTTCAAACTGGCGGGTGAGGTAGTCACAAAGAGTTGTTCTGGAGAGAAAATTTTTATAATATTCTTTCGGAAAGCGGGCATCTGTGTGGGAAATCTGGACGCTTACGTGAGAAGGGGATGCAAAAGGATCACCCTGTACATGGTCGATGGAAAGAAGATAATTTCCGAAATGATAGACACCTTTCAGAGCTTTGTAGGCTGGATAACTTTTTCTGTTTATGGAATGAAGCTGCTGACGCAGCTCTTCTGAATTATTCATGTGGAAACCTCCTGAATTAATTGATAGATTGTTATTTTTTACACGCTGTTATTCTGCGGAGTGTTTTGACATATATATGCCAAAATTCCAAGACATACAAGCCTCAATTCCATTGTTGCTGCAAGCGATCTGGAATTAGGGATACATTATTGAGAAACGAAGTGAACAGCTATGTAGAATCTAAATATAACTATAATAGAAGCTAAGAAGATTGTCCAGACACAGGAAGTTAGGAATAAAAAACTTTTTGAGCTTAACATCATTGTATGGAAAAATTAAGAAGGATGTTTTATAATAGAAAAAGCAATACTAGAGTCAGATAGTTGCCGAAAAAACAAACGGCGGCAACGTCAGATAGAAAGGCGGAATCATAAATGGAACGTAGAAATGCATGGCTTTCTTATACAGAAGCAGAAGAAAAAGAATTAGAAAAGACTGCGAAAGCATATCGAAACTTTCTTAATGTAGGTAAGACAGAACGCGAATGCGTGACACAGATCGTGAAAGAAGCCCGCGAAGCAGGTTATGAATCTCTGGAAGAAAAGATTGCAAAGGGTGAGAAACTGAAAGCAGGAGATAAAATTTATACAGTAGGAATGAAGAAAATCGTTGCGCTTTTCCATATCGGTCAGGATGATATTGAAGAGGGAATGAACATTCTGGGTGCACATATCGATTCTCCGCGTCTTGATGTAAAACAGAATCCTCTCTATGAAGATACAGACCTCGCATATCTGGATACTCATTACTATGGAGGTGTTAAGAAATACCAGTGGGTAACACTTCCACTTGCAATCCATGGAGTAGTAGTAAAGAAAGACGGAAGTGTAGCAGAGGTAAATATTGGTGAAGATGAAGAAGATCCAATCGTATATATTACAGACCTTCTGATCCATCTGGCAGGAAAGCAGATGCAGAAAAAAGCTGCCGAAGTAATTGAGGGAGAGAATCTTGATATTCTGATCGGAAGCAGACCATTAAAGGATCTTCCGGATGATAAGAAGAAAGAGGCAGTGAAACAGAATGTACTGAATATCCTCAAAGAGAAATATGCCATAGAAGAAGAGGATTTCCTTTCTGCTGAACTTGAAATCGTACCGGCAGGTAAGGCAAGAGAGTGTGGCCTTGACAGAAGTATGATCGCGGCTTACGGCCAGGACGACAGAGTCTGCGCGTATACTTCTCTGCTTGCAATGCTTGAAATGGAAGCACCGAAACGCACCTCATGCTGTCTGCTCGTAGACAAAGAAGAAATCGGAAGCGTAGGTGCAACAGGAATGCAGTCCCGTTTCTTTGAGAATGCAGTGGCAGAACTTCTGGATGCAATGGGCTGCTACAGTGAGCTGAAATTAAGAAGAGCGCTGAAGAATTCCAGCATGCTTTCCTCCGATGTAAGCGCGGGTTATGATCCTTCCTATGGAGAAGCATTTGAGAAAAAGAATGCCGCTTATATGGGAAGAGGTATCGTACTGAATAAATTTACCGGAGCAAGAGGTAAATCCGGATCCAATGATGCAAATGCAGAATATGTGGCCAGAGTAAGAAATATTTTTGATACCCATGAAATCGCATTCCAGACTGCTGAGCTTGGTAAAGTAGATGTAGGTGGTGGCGGAACAATCGCATATATCGCAGCTTTATATGGAATGGAAGTAATCGACAGCGGTGTTGCGGTACTGAGTATGCATGCGCCTTGGGAAGTAACGAGCAAGGCAGATGTTTATGAAGCGAAGAAAGCGTATAAGGCATTTTTACTGGATGCATAAAAATATGAAGAAAATGCAGTTTTTGTTTCGTTTATAGTTAACAGAGACTTGCTGATTCCACAGAAAAGGACAGAACTTTTTGGAAAATTAAGGATCTGTCCTTTTCTTTATAGCAATTTCAGAAAATACTGTAATTAATCCAGCCCATCAGAGAGTAAAACCCTGCTGGACTGTCTTACTTGCATTATTTTCTGGAATTGTTATAGGAAATTACTTTGTAATTTTTCCGGGATATAATAAGATCCGTCGGGATGAATGAGTTATGGCGGATAATATATTGTATATTGGAATTGCGGGATAAATGGAGGAAAAAATGGGAGAAGCGCTGATCAGAGTAAAAGATTTGTGTAAGATATATAATCCCGGTGAGAATGAAGTGCGGGCACTGGATCATATTAATCTGGAAATCGATAAAGGTGAATTTGTTGCGATCATCGGACAGTCGGGATCCGGGAAATCTACGTTTATGAATATGCTGGGGTGCCTGGACGTTCCTACTTCCGGTGAATATTTTCTGAATGGTACAGATGTATCTACGATGGAAGACAATGAACTTTCAGAAGTGAGAAATCGAGAGATTGGATTTATTTTTCAGGGATTTAATCTGATTTCCAATCTGACTGCCATAGAGAATGTAGAACTTCCCCTGGTATATAGGGGTGTAGACAGAAAAAACAGACATAAACTCGCCGTGGAATCCCTGACCATGGTCGGGCTTGAGAAACGAATGGATCACAAACCAAATGAAATGTCAGGCGGACAGCAGCAGAGGGTTGCCATTGCCAGGGCGATAGCAGCGCAGCCACCGGTAATCCTGGCGGATGAGCCGACTGGAAATCTGGATTCTGCGTCCAGTAAGGAGATTTTGCAGATTTTGAAAAATATGCATGAGCAGGGGAAAACAGTCATACTGATCACTCATGATAACGGGATTGCTGCACAGGCGAGACGTGTGGTCAGGATTATAGATGGCAAGATCGAGTCAGATTTCGTTAATGAGAATTATGGAAAAGAAGAATACGTGAAAAACCAGCTGGATGCCTGAATGATGTTTTGTAAATAGCAGATGTATTAAGCTGCATACGGAAAGCTATATTATTGGAGTGAGATAAATAACAGAATGATTGCATTAACTGCATTATTTTCTGAAATTGCTATAGATGCGAGGAGGAATCAGGTAAAATTATGAAAAAAAAGAAGAGTAAAAAGAAAATTATCATAGGTGCAGCTGCTGTTTTAGTTGTTGCAGGTGGTGTTACGGTAGCAGGACAGAGAAATTCAAAGGACACGCAGATTCCGCAGGTGCCGGTAGTAACAGCTGAGATGGGAGAAGTTGAAGAAATCGTAGATGCTACAGGAACAGTAGGAAGTGAAGAGGAAAAGACATATTATTCTCCGGTAAACGCAGAGTTAAAAACAGTTTCTTTTTCCCAGGGAGATGTGATAAAAAAAGGAACGAAGCTGATTGAATTTAACACAGAGGATCTGGAGAAAGATAATCAGAAAGCTGAACTGAATTTAAAATCAACGAAATATGATACGAAAGACACTCGGAATAAATCTGATAAAGCAGAGAAGAAGCAGAAAGATGCGAAAAAGAATGTTCAGGAACTTGAGAAGAAGATAAAGGATAAGAAAGCTTATGTGGCGTCTTTGAAGTCTCAGATTTCGGTGGCAACAGCTGCGGCTCAGCGGGAAGCAGCAGCTCAGGCGTCCGCACAGGCAGCAGCCCAGGCCCAGGCACAGCAGCAGGAAGCGCAGGCAAAAGCTCAGGCCGAGGCGAAGAAACAGCAGGAAATTCAGCGCAAATATCAGGCGGCGCTTAATACATATAAGACAGAAACCCTGCCACAATACCAGCAGAAACTTTCCGAGCTGAATTCGCAGTATAACCAGGCACAGAGTACCTATAATCAGGCAGACACTGCATATCAGATGGCATTTGCCACATGGCAGGCAGATCCTTCTGATGAAAATATACAGGCCCTGAATGCTGCAGAAACTTCCAGAACTCAGGCACAGATTGCAATGCAGCAGGCAAAACAGGCATATGAGGATTATAAACAGCAGACACCTCAGATGCCGGACCTGGCTGATTTTACTCAAAATAGTTCCGGATCTTTAGAAGAGTTTACAGATGGTACAGAAGATGATACATCAGAGGAAGATACAGCGTCGGGAGATTATGCCTATAGTGGAAGTGACAGCAGCGCAGTAACTGCCGATACTTCTGCGTTGGAGAGTGCATTGGAATCAGCCAGCGATGAACTCGCCGAGCTTCAGTCGGATCTGGCTTCTGAGAAAGCAATCGCAGAAGCAGATTCCACGAGTCTGACAAAAGAGGAAAAAGAGAAGTTAAAAGTAACCGATAACCTTTCTGAATTGGATGCAAAATCAGCTAAAGAGCTGGTGGAGGAAGGAAAGAAAGGAATCACAGCGGAATTTAACGGAATCGTTTCCAAGGCAGATATCAAACAGGGAGCGGCAGTTACCCAGGGAATGGAGCTTTTTACCATTCAGAATACAGATAAAGCGAGTGTGGATGTGACTCTTTCCAAATATGATTATGATACGGTAAAAGAGGGACAGTCTGCAGAAATCACACTTGGTGATAATACTTATCAGGGTACGGTGACTAAGATGAGTCATATTGCAGTGCAGAATGAGAAAGGCACACCTGTTATTTCTGCGACGATAAGCATCAATGATCCGGATGATGATATTTTTCTGGGAGTAGATGCAAAGGTCAAGATTCATGCAGCATCTGCAAAGAACGTTGTAACTCTTCCGGTGGAGGTGGTGAATATCGGAAAAGATGGATCTTTCTGTTATGTGATAGAGGATGGTCTGGTGACGAAAAGAGATATCACAACAGGAATCAGCTCAGAGGACTATGTGGAAGTTATAGACGGAATCAAGGAAGGCGAAGAGGTAATTTCTGATCTGGGAGATTATACAGAAGGAATGGAAGTACAGGCAGTTTCTGAACAGACGGGAGAGGATGCCGATGAGTAATCTGTATGAATATATCAAAATGGCAGTCCATAATATTATGGCAAATAAAGGCCGTTCTTTTCTGACTATGCTTGGTATTATCATTGGTATTGCATCCGTAATCGCAATCGTGTCTATCGGTGAGGGAACTAAGAACCAGATGAACAGTGAGATTGATGACATCGGTGGCGGACAGATTGCCATAAGTGTCAGCAGTGACGCCCAGACAGCGGAAGAGTGGATTACTGCTGATGATGTGGAGGCGATCAGAGAGCTGGACGAAGTGGAAGGTGTAAATGTTTCTGATTCTTTTGACGGAGAAACGACTACCGGTAAGGGAAACTTCACACTTATGGTGACCGGAGAAGGACCTGATGCGAAGTTGTTAAATAATGCAACAATGAAGCATGGAGTCTATTTTGGGGAAAATGAGGTCCAGGAAGGGAAAAATGTCTGTGTTATTTCTGATTCAGATGCGAAAAGACTCTTTGGTACAGATGATGTTGTGGGAATGAGCATAGATGTTAACTGCTATGGTCTGACTAAGAGCTTACGTATCTGCGGTGTGACAACGCAGAAGGAGAATGGAACTTTTGTAAGCTATACATATGAAGGAATGCCGGTTACGGTTAATGTTCCATATACGACAATGAATGAGTTTACCGGTGTATCGGATTATTTTTACTCTGCGACAATACAGGCAGATAAGAGTCTGGACAGTCAGAAAGTTGCGGATAAGGTAGTGAGTCTGCTTGAAAAAAGACACCAGTGTGCTGGTGAGGATTATTTTCAGGTGCAGAGTTTCCAGGATATTATGAGTTCCATGAATCAGATGCTGGATATGGTAACTGCATTTATCTCCTTTGTCGCAGGAATTTCACTGCTGGTTGGAGGAATCGGCGTTATGAATATCATGCTGGTTTCTGTAACAGAACGTACCAGGGAAATTGGTATCCGTAAATCATTGGGAGCGAAGACTTCTTCTATTATGATGCAGTTTCTGGCGGAGGCAGCGATTCTGACCGTAATTGGTGGTCTGATAGGCATTGTACTGGGTGTGATCGGAGGATATGCGATCTGCTCAATCATAAGCAGTAGTATGGAGATGACGATCACCCCTGGAATCAGCCTGAAGACGATTCTGGCGGCAACACTATTTTCTTGTGCGGTGGGTGTTTTCTTTGGAATCTATCCTGCCAAAAAAGCCGCAAAACTCAGCCCGATTGAGGCACTTAGACGTAATTAAGTTGTTGCAATTGCCATAATTGTACTGTTCAAAAGAAAAAAATAAAAAAATTCAAAAAAAGTGTTGACAAATCATTCAGTATAGAGTAGAATACTCATTGTTGTGAGGGACACGAGATAAGAACTTCACAAGGATGTGCGTTTAGCTCAGCTGGATAGAGCGTTTGGCTACGGACCAAAAGGTCGGGGGTTCGAATCCTCTAACGCACGCTAAACCTCTGGAGATTAAGATTTCCAGAGGTTTTTTTCTTGGCAAGTTATTGACTCTTTGGCTGTTTTCGATGGTATATTTATTTCCCAATTTAATTAAACTTCATGGAAATTGTGTTGACATCAGTGTATAGTCAGAGTAAAATTAAAGAAAAGAAAAAAAGATACTTAAACAATAAGTATTTTTGTATATATTTTTGGGAATTGTATTGATTTTTGCGATACAGCATATAATGTAGATAAACAAGGAAACTTGTTTTGAGAGAGGTCCTGCTTTAGTGGACGATTCAAAATGAGAGAGGTCCTGCTTTAGTGGACGATTCAAAATGAGAGAGGTCCTGCTTTAGTGGACAGAAAGCTGTTTGTTTAATGCAAACAGCTTTTTTCAAAGGAGAAATATGGAAAATGAAAGCCCAATTCTTTATTATGTAGACAAGGAATATTTAAAATATCTACATAAGGAAGATTATAGAGTAAGTGTTAAATTTAATAATAGACCATTTGCAGGAATTGTTACATTAGTAGGAGACAGGAAATATATTATTCCGCTTACATCTCAGACAACAGAAGAAAGAAAAAATGCAGGAAAAAATAAAAGAAGTTCCCTTATAACTACATTTGTGACAGAAACTTCCGGAAAAGAGATTTCAAATCTTTTATACAATAATATGATTCCAGTTAATGAACAGATTATTACGGCATTAGAAATTGATCCGGAAACGGACACATATGAATCTAATGAGATACGATATTTAAGAAAAAACTGGGAAACTATTAAGAAAAAAGCGGAAAAGATTTTTAATCAGAGGTATGATATAGAATCACATAATTTTAATTTTTTGAAAAAAACATGTTGCGATTTTAAAAAATTGGAAAAAGCATTGGATCAATTTGAAATCAGACAGGAAGAAAAATAGAAAAGAGTTGACTTTAAAGATAGAGGGTGTCGCTTCATCAGTTGTGTTTGATGATTTTGCGGCACCCTCTTTTAGTGAAACTATCTTGCCATACTTTCTGCGCAGACGCAATTTATGGATTGCAAAAAATGCAATTTTCACAAACTCATAACGAGAAATCTTCCCCAAATATGATATACTGTGTGTGATAAAAAATGACATACAAGATTCAACTTATTGAAAACTGTGAGATTTTGACTTGTATGTTCCCAAATAGCAGACTGCTGAATAGTTAATAAAGAAAATAATTGGAAAATGTGCGCAGGAAGTTTTCGAGTCTCAGATGCAGCTTCTGTTTAAATCCATTCCGGAAGCACAGGGAATCTTTCATCTGAATCTGACGAAGGACACCTGGATCAGTTCAAATAGAGTATCAAGAAACGTAGAAAACCTGAAGGATGCGCCGGATGTAGATATGCTGATCGCCCAGATTTCTGCGTTTATCCCAAATGAGCGCATGAAAGAGAAATTTCTGGGGAAGAAGATATCGTTTCCCGTTTTGGAGGCGATGAATTCTGTCTTCTGATCAAAGATGTGACAGAGAAAGAACTTCGGATCAGGCTGGAACTTCTGGTCAGGGAAATGCGTGCGGTGTACAGAGAAGAAGATGCCAGCGCACAAGTGAGTATCAGTGCAGGTGCAGTACTTTGCCAGGATGAGGGAAGGGAATTATCTTCTCTTATGAACCTGGCTGATAAGGCGCTGTACCAGACTAAGGAAAAGGGCAGAGATGGATATAGTATAGAAATATGTTAAGTTGTAAAGGGGCTGTCGGGCACAGCAGCCTCTAACGCACATACAAATCGCTGAAAATCGAGGTGATATGATTAAGTAAAGAGCAATCATTTCGATTGTCTTCAGAAATTGTAATGATTTCTACCTTTGGGTGATTTACGATTTCAGGCCAGAAAGATTCTGCAGGTTCCTGCAATACCCCTAAAATGGGAGTCTGCCCATCCAAAAGGTTTAGGATTTTTTTTCGAAATAAAGCTGCGTCTGCTTCATGTGGACCAAGCTCATCCATAACAATCAAAGAGCAGTCAGAACACATGGAAAGAATATTGCATCCAAGGCGATCAAAGGTATCAGCAGTGTGTTCATCTGTTTTTCCGCATAAAAACAAAAGATTAGATTCGTTTGGGAGCTCCTTCTCTTTTAGATGGTACATATGAACTGAATACTGATCCTTCAGATAGTTTTTTGTGCGGACAGTCAGGAATCCATCAGCGGTTTTCTTATAATCGTCTAATATCTTTTGGATCAATGTAGATTTTCCAATGTGTTTTTTACCAGTTAAAAATATATGTTGAGTCATAGTAAAGTCCCATTTCATTTTATAATAGTTCTATAGTCAGGTCGTATTGTTTTGTTTCGAACATCCCAGAGAATTCTTCCATAAGTGGAATCAGTTATTTCCTTGATCTGCCCATCTTTGTTTAAGTGAGATTGAATCCATTGCATGATTTTATTTGCGTTTTCCTGTGTATGTTCTTCAGAAGGAAGCATGTGCTCCATGAGGAAATCAATATATTGTTCATCCGGAGTTACCCAGGTTTCACGATGGAGTTTTTCATAGCTTGTTTCAGGATTATATCCAAGCAGAAATAATATATTGAAAAGAGAGAAAAACCATCGCCCATTCCATTGGGGTGCTGTTTGTTTGCCAAATACTTCCTGTAAGATCTGTTTCCTGAGTGAATTTCGTCTGTCAAGATGCGTGATATTACAGCACCATGCCCTGCTCATTTCCATAGATTTTATCAGTTCGTCCATATTGTGGATTGCAGGTGTCATGGAACTGAATACCAAATCAAATGCATGCTTATACCCCGATTTATCAATATCTAATGTCTGAAAATTACATGTATAGAGTATAGCGTTATTTAAGCCTTCATTTTGTATATGTTCCATTCCGTGTTTAACCATTTTATCAGAAATATCCAGCCCCACTACTTTGTGTACATATTTGGCAAATGCAGCAGCAAACCGTCCGGGACCGCATCCAATATCTGCGACATCATAATTTTTTTCAAGAAGTCCTTTGGAATCCAGGTAGTTTATTGCGCTGATGACACGTTCATCACCTTTTTCTTTCTTTTTGCGTGCGTCTTCCCAAAAGTCTGCACGTTTATTCCATCTTTCTATAGCCCGCTCAGGTAATTCTGCAGGCTCAGATTCCTGCAGAGAAATAAAATAATCCAATATAGAGTCCATGTATCATTTCTCCTAAAATGTTTTTGCTGAGCTATTTACCGGTAAACAGATAGTTCGTTCACGGCCATAGCGGTCGTGTGTAGTTATCACATCCATTTCAATATCGTAAACAGATTGTAAGGTTTCAGATGTAATGATTTCTTTGGGAGAGCCGAATCCCATAACCTTTCCGGATTTCATGAGAAGAACTTTGTTTCCCACGGAAAAGGGATGCTCAGGACTATGTGTTGACATAATAATGCAATAGCCCTGATTGGCCAGCCCTGAAATTACTTCCATGAGAAGCTGATGATTGGCATAATCCAGATTGGCGGCTGGCTCGTCCATGATGAAGATTTTTGCAGACTGACAGATTGCACGGGCAATTAAAACCAATTGCCTTTGTCCTCCGCTTAAGGAAGTATATTTCCTGTTGGCAAGAGACAGGGCATTTACTTTCTCCAAGGCAGCAAAAGCTGCTTCCTGATCAGGCTCTCTTGGGGTTTCAAATGCGGAGAAATGAGAAGCACGCCCCATAATTACCATATCAAGAACTGTATAGGCAAATACAGGGGAATGATATTGGGGAATATATGCAATCATATTTGCCAGTGTTTTGGTTGTAAAGTCACTAATATTTTTTCCGGCTATCTTTATTTTTCCATTAGAAACAGGAAGGGAACCTAATATCATGCGGAACAGAGTGGTCTTTCCACAACCATTAGGGCCAAGCAGACAAAGCACATCACCATAGTCTGCGCTGCAGCTGATACCCTTTAAAATATCACCATTGCCGTAACCGCCAAAAACATTTTCAATTTCCAGAAGCATATAATTACGCGCGCTCCTTTCGTTTGATGATAAGATAGATAAAGAAGGGGGCGCCCATGATACTTGTGACAACGCCAAGTGGAAGTTCCATGGACAAAAGGGAACGGGAAATATCATCAACAAGTATCAGGTATCCGCCGCCAAGGATCGCACTTGCAGGTATCAGCCTTCTGTAATCAACACCAACCAGTGCACGTGCCAGATGGGGGATCATCAGCCCGACCCATCCGATCAATCCTCCAAGACAGACTGCAGCGGCGCTGAGTAATGTGGAAGCGACTATAAAAATCAGACGATATTTACGCACATTGATTCCTAAACTTTTGGCTTCTTCTTCATCCAAAGTCAGCAGATTGATCTGCCATCGAAAAATAAAAATCAGACTTAATCCAATGATCATTGGAAGAACACTCCAGCAAAAGGATTTGGTTGTGGTTTTGGTTAAGCTGCCCATAAGCCAGAAAGTAATTTGCTGGAGAACATCATTGGGGTCTGCCACATATTTGATCATTGTGACACCGGCATTGCAGAGTGACATGATCATAGTTCCGGTCAGAACAAGACTGAGGGTCTGGGAATGTGCGGATTTTCGGCTGATAAGATAGGATGCGGCTACTGCGGCCACACCACCTGCAAAAGCAGAAAGCTGAATCATCCAGTTGGAAGCTCCGTTTAAAATTGCAAAAGCAGCTCCGAGACTTGCACCGGAAGAAACTCCAAGGATATCCGGAGATACCAGTGGATTGCGAAACATTCCCTGATAGGTTGCACCTGCTACCGAGAGGGAAGCACCAATAAATAAAGCAGACAGAATACGGGGCAGACGGATATTCCAGAATATGGTAACTGCCTGGGGTAAAATATCTCCTTTAAAACCAAATTTTGATAAAAATGCATTTAGTACCTGCACTGGTGTAAGCGGATAATATCCCACCCAGAATGAGAGTACTATAATGATAAACAAAAGTACCAGCATAACCGCCAACAGCAGAACATATCGTCTTTGTCGGGCAGCGGCGGCATTTTTTTCATTAGCTGTCAGATTCATAATCCTTCATCCTTGTAACTTGACTAATCAAATTTACGGTGTTATACTCAGAAAAACCGAATTGTTTTTAAAAACTATTCGCATATACATTATAATACTTAAAAATTGTATAGTCAATTTCAATAAGCGTCAATTATGAGTAATGCGGAGAAAAGAAAGGAGAGAGTCTATGAAAAAGCACAGACAACTTTTGGCTCTGTTTATATGTCTGGTGATGTCAGTCAGTCTTTTAACAGGATATTCTGAGACGAAAGCTGCTACTGAAGAGCCGACGCAGAGTGCGGAGCAGGATGCCACGCAGGAAACTGCTGAAACCCGTGAGATCACAGACATGGCAGGAAGAAAAGTAACTGTCCCAACAGCAGAAAATATTGAATCTGTTTTTTCAGCGGGTCCTGTAGCTGCAATTTTTCTGTATATGGTTGCACCGGATAAGCTTCTTGGGTGGAATTATGAACTGAATGATGTTGAGAAATCTATTATTCTGGACAAATATCAGGATCTTCCTAATTTTGGAATGGGTGATGCTGTCAATTATGAAGCAGTAATTGCTGCCAATCCTACAATTGCTATTAATAGTGGAAAGATTAATGATGCAATGGTTTCTGATTGCGATGCGTTATCAGAAAGCCTTGGAATTCCGGTTGTTGCAGTAGACAACGAGCTTAATAATTCTGCGGAAGCTTTTCGTTTTATGGGCGAACTTCTTGGTGTAGAAGATCATGCAGAAGAGCTTGCCCAGTATGCGGAGCAGGTATTTACTGATATTAATGCACTTTCAGATATTCCAGAAGAAAAGAAAGTCAGTGTATACTTCGGTAATGGAGAGGATTCACTGGAAACTGCACCCAGGGGATCCCAGCATGCACAGATTCTTGATGCCATCAATGCAGTCAATGTTGCAGATCTGGAATTGGGAGATGGATCTCGTGTTCAGATTTCAGCAGAACAGCTTCTTGCATGGGATCCGGATGTGATTGTTGTAAATGGTGAACCAAAGGCAGATAAAAGCGGAAGTTCTGCAGCAGAAGATATCCTGAGCAATCCTGATTATGCTTCATTAAAAGCAGTACAGGACCAAAAGGTTTATGGAACTCCGAATGCACCGTTTAGCTGGGTGGATCGTCCGGCAGGACCAAATCGTCTGATCGGTATGCGATGGTTCTCAGCATTGATTTATCCGGAATATATTAAATGTGATATCAATGAAGAAATACATAAATTTTTCGATCTTTTTTATCATGTTGATCTGTCCGATGAACAGTTGGAAAATGTTCTGAAAGGAACTTTATAAAGGTTAGGCATGGACGTGAAAAAGAGCTATACAATAAATAAACGAAAAAGAAACGCTGGTTCCGGTAAATACCGGTTCCGGCGTTTCTTTTTATAATTTTCGGATTATTGCGCTTCCATGCAGATCGCATACAGGATCTGCAAACAGATGGTTTTTCAGACAGAATTCCCCAACCGCTTTTCGGCATCCGGAAAACTGTGTACTGTACACATCGTGAACCAAGAGAACTCCTCCGGTGGCCAGGCGTTCATAGAACAGAGGAAGTGCAGCAGCAGTTGGAGCATAGAGATCCGCGTCCAGAGATACAAAACAAAAAGTTTCATCTCTAACATCGGAAAAGGTATCTGGAAACCATCCTTTGTGGATCACAGTACGTGTAGGATCTGGCATAACATGAATAACAGAGTCAATATCAGTAGAAGAAAAATCACCTGTTTTGGCGCGGGACAGATTACCGGAGGCTTCTATTGTGATATCCTTTTCTGAAAAGCCCTCAAAAGTATCAAAAAGATGGATTTTTCGGTCTGGAAAGGCTGCACTGATCAGGGAAGAAAATTCACCTCGGAAAACACCCAGTTCTGCAACATTTCCCGGAATATCCAATTGATAGATCTGCTCAGATAAAAGACGCATAACAGCAACCCGTGCGTCAAACATGCGAAGGACGGAGGGATCACGAAAAGGTCCGTGATAACCCAGGTTTTCCATCTGTTTTATCATAGAATTACGCCGTTCTTCATCCAGAACTCCCAGGATGACCAGATCCGGGAGAAGTGCTACTGCAGCATCCGGAGAACAGACTGGAATATTCCCAATATAGGATCCGTGTTTATGGGGGTCATTATCAGCAAAGCACAGGAGCTGGCAGGGACTGTTGAGAAGTCTTGCTGTCATTTGTCCAATTTGTCCGGCACCAAATATTACAGCTTTATATACTGATTTTGCCATCATTTTGATGTAGCCTTTCTGTCAGCACGAACCTGGATCATCTGTCCTGTGATGGAAATGGCGATTTCAGCCGGTGTTTCTGCTTTGATCTCCAGTCCTATAGGTGAGATGATACGGTTTAAATCTTGTTCATTAATGTTGTATTCTTCAATCAGACGGCGAAATACAGCAGCTTTTTTTGTGCGGCTTCCAATGACGCCTATATAGCATGCAGGTGTAGCGAGAAGCTGTGCCTGTACAATGGTATCATAGGAATGTCCGCGTGTCATGACGCAGCAATAATCAGCAGCTGTGATAGAAACATACTGCTTTAGATGGTTGAAATCACAAAGTATTGTTTCAACTGCTCCCGGGAAAAGAGCAGGATCTGTAAATTCCGGCCGGTCATCCAGGACAACACAGCGAAAATCAACGCTTGCAAGGATTGGGACAAGCTTTTGTGAGACATGTCCGCCGCCGAATACATAGACAGTTCCTGAGGTTCCAATCTGTTCAGAAAACAGATCATAATCTTCACTGTGATATCGGTGTGGCTTTGCAGATAAAGAAGATAACACAGAAGAAGGAACATTGGCAGTTCCGATGAGACCGCATGCAGGACTGTAGAGGCTCACACCGGAGGTGGTGAGAAGATCGCAGATCAGCCAGAAATCTTTTCGCTTTTCATAGAATTTTTCCGCAGTTTCTGTGATTTCCATAATAATCGGATCGTTATGATTAAGATACTGGAAAAAGGCCGTAACATCACCACCACAGATCATGCCAATATTTTCAACATCTTTATGATTCAGCCGGAATTCATGCTGGCAGGATTCCTTTTTTTCAAGAATATCCAATGCCATACATTCAGCACGATATTCTACAGCTCCACCTCCGATGGTTCCGGAAATTCTGCCGTTTTTTCCGACCAGCATGCGGGAACCGGCACCTCTTGGCGTAGAACCTGAGGATGCTGTGACGGAAACAAGTACAAGATCGTTTCCCTCCAGGAATTGTTGTTTTATTGTCTGAAATAATGTTCTCATATAATAAAATACCTCCTAACTAAATTAAGTGATTTTTCTGCTTCGGTTGTGTATGTCTGTCTGGACTAAAGCGTGATATGGCAGAGTGACTGTATCATGTCCTGCAGTTTACGGGCTTGTTCTAACTGCTGCTCATGAGCTTTGCAAGCTTCTGGACTTTTGCATTTACTCATGCTGTCGGCAAATCTTTTTTCTATGGTTACACGCTGTGTTTCCTGAATCAGTTTATCAGCCAGAAATACAATGGCTGCTTCATTCAGCCTGGTTTCCAGCAAACCATGGTGCTGTGAAATAATCTGGCTGATCTCAGGATAACCTAATTGTAAGAAAAGTTCACCGCCTGTTTTCGTGTGATTCCTCTGAAGTCTGGCAATATCATGCAGAAGTGCACCGGAGCGAACAAGCTTCTGATCAAAGATATAACCATTGGATTCCAGCATATTGCATAAACAACAGGCAAGTCCAGTAACAGCATCACTGTGAGCTTGTACATGACGGGGCAGAGAAACCGCATTGCGAAGCCTGAGACATAGCCCGTCATTTAATTCAGGATGAGGCAGTATATAACTGGGGTCAGAGAAAGAAATATTATTTTTTTCATTCACTTCCAGATGATAGTAAGAGCCGCAGGGAAGACGAAATCGCTGTCTGCTGTACATACCGGAATGTAATGCATATATATAAGAAGAGATTACATCTGTATGAGCTACCACTGCAATATCACCTTCAGAAGCGCAAAGAATCTTATGAACTGCCTGCGAAAAGCGAAAACCAGATGCAGCAGGAGTTTCTGCTCCCGGGATCGGATGATCAGGGTTATTTTCACGGGCTTTATAAATGTCCGGCCATCTCTGGCGTATTTTATCAAAAGAAAGGCCATCCCATTCTCCCAGATTTCGTTCTGACAGATCAGAAACAATTATATGTGGAAGCTCAGGTGCCATATGGCCTGCTGTCTCAACAGCTCTTAACAAAGGACTGCAGTATATCCTTGATATTTTATCGGACAATTCTTCATTAAGAAGGACTGCCTGCAAGTGTCCAAGCATGGATAGAGAGAAATCTGTCTGTCCCACACAGTAAGAATGTTCATCCGGATACTGTGGTTTTCCATGCCGGACCAGATAAAGGCTACGCATTTAAAAATCCTCCGAAACATTCTTCAAATATTTTTTTTGAACAGGAACGTGTTTCTTCTGAAAAACGGGCATATCGTTTCAGAAATTCTTCACCGTATGGTGTCAGTTCACTATGGCTTCCCCTTGTACCGCCCTGGCTTCTGATGATCAGAGGTTCATGAAGCTGTGATTCCAGGGTATGGATCAGGTTCCAGCTGGTAGAATAGGAAATGTGCATGCGCTCACAGGCATCACGGACAGATCCTGTTTCATGGATCAGTGTAAGCAGCGAATAGAGCTTTTCATCAAAAAAAACTTTTTCCCGGGCTAGCTGAATATGGATTTCAGAACGGATCAGGCTCTGGTTGTGTATGCGGAGGAGTTCATCGTAATCCTCTGGTGTATCAGCATCATGAATAATACCGGGATCCTCTACATTAAGATAATACATGGGTTCCCCGCAATTATCCACAGCACCTTTAAGTCCTGATTTTCCGTCATCACTTAGAATGGAATCAATCAGTGTGGAACGAATCAGAATGGGATGACCGGGATTGCCATTACAGACCGGAGTTACAAGGGGACGCCCCAGAGAGAGCATTTGCGTGACTGTATGGGCTGTGAACAGCGGAACATCAACAGGTGTAAAGAGTACCGTATCCACTTTGTCTTTCAGATACTCAAGTCCGATCCTGACAGAATCAAACATATGAGTGTTTGCATAGTTCTCATTTCGAAGAAAGACTACATTATTGGAAGCCAGGTGGCATTCCAGAACATCTGCATGATATCCGGTTACCACTACTACTTTGGAGATTCCGGCCTGCCGGAAATTATTGATCACGCGCTGTGCGATGGAAATGGAGCCAAGCTGAAGCATGGGTTTAAAGTCTCCCATTCGTGATGATTTCCCCGCAGCCACGATGAGGGCGCCTGTCTGCATTCAGATACCTCCTTCTTTCAATGATATTATACAAATTTGATATTATTATAACATATAAAAGAATAAAAATAGTTAAAATTTTAAATAAAACAAAATAAAATTGTCTGGAATATATAAAGTAGCCAACTATTAATTATTTGTAATTTGTATAATTGTGCAAAATCATGGTAGTATGGATATATAAAATAACGTGGACAGGAGAACTTTTTTATGGATAAGATTTTTGAGATTACCGCAAAAGAAGTTACTGTACAGGTAAAAGATGAGCGTACAGGGGTTGTATACAGCCGGACGCTTCCCATCGATTATTATGAGAATGCAAATGTTTTAAAGCTCAGCGGTGAGAATCTGGACGGGAGTAGCTCTTCCATTGTTTTCTATTCTGCCAGAGGAATAGAGAGACTGAAAGATCTGACAGGCAAAGGGGCTGATCATGATCCGTGTGGAGTGCATAAGCCTGAAGATCGGTAATATTAAAATAACGTAACTATTCAGCGGTCATTGTGAAGGCGCTAACAGTTACGGAATGCGTGTTTTTAAAGGAGGTATGGAACATGATTAAAAAGACATTGAAGATTAATGGTGTTGAGAGAATACTTATTCTTGATAAGGATGAGACACTGGCGCAGGTACTCCGTAATCACCTTCTTCTTACAGGATGTAAGATCGGCTGCGGTGAAGGTCACTGTGGAGCCTGTAATGTTATTATGAACGGAAAAGTTACAAGATCCTGTATCTACAAGATGAGCCGTGTTCCCGATCATGCAGAGATCACAACCATTGAGGGTGTGGGAACACTTTCTGATATGCACCCGATCCAGGTTGCGTGGATGGCATATGGATGTGCACAGTGCGGTTTCTGTTCACCGGGCTTTATTATTTCGGCAAAAGTGCTTCTGGATAATAATCCAAGCCCTACCCGTGAAGAGGTAAGAGACTGGTTTAACAAACAGCGTAATCTCTGCCGTTGTACAGGTTACAAGCCGCTGATCGATGCTACTATGGCAGCAGCAGCAGTTATGCGCGGTGAGATGACAAAGGAAGATCTTGTGTTCAAACAGACAGGGGATTCTATTGTTGGAACAAACTATATCCGTCCGTCAGCAGCACAGAAGGTAACAGGTACCTGGGACTTTGGTGCGGATGATGCGTTAAAGATGCCTTCAGGAACACTTCGTCTTGCTCTTACACAGGCAAAGGTTTCTCATGCAAATATCCTCAGCATTGACACAGCAGAAGCAGAGAGCATGCCTGGTGTTGTTCGAGTTATCACAGCAAAAGATATTAAGGCAGCAGGCGGAACTAATAAGATCAATGGTCTTGTAATGCTTCCAAAACACAACAAGACAGACGGTTTTGAACGTCCTGTACTCTGCGATGAAAAAATCTTCCAGTTTGGTGATGCGATTGCCATCGTAGCTGCTGATACAGAAGAGCATGCACGTGCAGCAGCAGAAGCAGTTAAAGTTGAGATTGAAGAGCTTCCTGCATACATGAATGCAATGGATGCCATCGCACCGGATGCAGCGGAGATCCATCCCGGTACTCCGAACGCATTCTTTGAGACAAACTGTATCAAGGGCCCTGATTTTGACTGGGACAGCATTCCGGATTCACAGCAGGTTGAGATAGAATCTTACTGTTCACGTCAGCCTCATCTTCATCTTGAGCCGGACTGCGGTTATGGTTATATTGACGAAGACGGTATGATAACTGTTCATTCCAAATCCATTGGTATCCATCTGCATATGCCTATGATCGCTGATGGTATCGGTGTGCCAATGGAGAACTTACGAATTGTTCAGAATCATGCAGGAGGAACCTTTGGTTACAAGTTCTCTCCTACAAATGAGGCTTTGATCGGTGCTGCTGTTAAGATTCTTGAACGTCCAGTATCTCTGGTATTTAATCAGTTCCAGAATATTACATATACAGGAAAGAGATCTCCTGCATTTATGAATATCAAGCTTGCAGCAGATGAAAACGGTAAGCTTCTTGCACTCTGGGGCAATAACTATGTGGATCATGGTCCATACTCAGAATTCGGTGACCTGCTTACAATGAGACTTTCCCAGTTTACAGGTGCAGGTTATGGAATCAATTCTATCCGTAATAAATCTACAACAGTATTTACAAACCACGCATGGGGTTCCGCATTCCGTGCTTACGGTTCTCCGCAGTCTTACATGGGATCTGAGATCGCGATAGATGTTCTGGCAGCAAAGATGGGAATCGACCCGTTCGATATCCGTGAAATGAACTGTTACAAAGAATCCGAAGGCAGTACGATCCCTACAGGTTATCCGCCTGAAGTATACTGTGAAGAAGATCTGTTCAAGACAGCACGTCCACTGTATGAAGCAGCTAAGAAACGTGTGGCTGAAAAGAATGCAGCTTCTGATGGTAAGATCAAATATGGCATCGGTGTATCTCTCGGTGTATATGGCTGTGGCCTTGACGGTGTTGATACATCAAACGCATTTGCAGAGCTGAATCCGGATGGAACAGTTACAATGTATGCTGCATGGGAAGATCATGGACAGGGCGCTGATATGGGTGTTCTTGTATCATCTCATGAAACACTTCGTCAGGCAGGAATCAGACCGGAACAGATTAAACTTGTTATGAATGATACCAAGACATGTCCTAATGCAGGTCCTGCAGGTGGATCACGTTCACAGGTTATGTCAGGTAATGCATGTCGTCTGGCAGCAGAAAACCTTGTGGCAGCCATGAAAAAAGAAGACGGAACATTTCGTACTTATGATGAAATGGTGGCTGAAGGTCTTGCAACAAAATATGAAGGTAACTGGGTAACAACCTTCTGTGCAGATCATCCGATTGATCAGGATACAGCACAGGGAGATCCATTTGCAACCTACATGTACACGATCTTCCTTCCGGAAGTTGCTGTTAATACAGAAACAGGTAAAGTTAAAGTTGAGAAGTTCACCTGTGTGGCTGATGTAGGTACGATTATGAACAGACTTCTTGTAGAAGGCAACTTCTACGGTGGTCTTGTACAGGGTATCGGTCTTGCTCTTACAGAAGATTTCGAGGATCTGAACCATGATACTTCTCTGAAAAACTGTGGTATTCCGTATCCAAATGATGCGCCGGATGATATTGAACTTCATTTCAATGAAACATATCGTCCAAGTGGTCCTTACGGTGCTGCCGGCTGTGGTGAGGCTCCGTTGGATGCTCCTCATCCTGCAATCCTGAATGCAATCTACAATGCTACAGGCGCACGTATCACACGTGTTCCTGCCCGCCCTGAAAAGATTCTTGCAGCATTAAAGGAACTTGAAAAATAACTGTTAGTATAATTTTATCATGTGCTATAATAAGGGGAGACGGGAGACTGTCTCCCCTTTGGAAATGAAAGGAGTATCGGGTTATGACATATATACAGGAAAGAGGTTCCACTCATGTTTATCACGTAAATCGAATGTCAAAGGAAGAGATGGATCATATGATCGGTCTCTGTGTTCATGAACAGCCGGCGTACTGTGTTGCAGCCTGTCCTTTCAAAGCAGATACAAAAGAAATGTTGTTTTATGCTGCAAAAGGAAACTTTAAGAAAGCTCTGGCTATCTATGAAAAGATCACACCATTTCCCATGATCCTCTGTGACGGATGTACTGCACCCTGTGAGGAGAAATGCAGACTCTGTGAGCTGGGTGATGGCATATCTATACGTGAAGTAGAACGTGCCATTGTCCGATATGGGGAACCTGGAAAACGGAGCAGTGTATTTCGTATCAGAAAGAAAAAAAAGGCTGTGATTTTTGGCTCAGGATTATTCCCGCTATTTCTTGCAGGGGAACTGGAAAAGAAGATGTATCCTGCAACCATTTACTGTCAGGAGAAAGATTATGAAGCCTATATTGCAGCAGCAGCACCGGAGCTTTCGGAATCAGATTGTAGAAATGAAGCAAAACGTCTCAGTTCCATGGATCTTTCCTTTGAATTCGGATGCAGTCTTGACCTTCCGTTTATCAGAGAGAAAATGAAGGAGGCAGATGTGGTCTGTGCTTCAGAGGAGGTGGCCAAAAAGCTGGCTCCTGAAGAAACAGCAGACGCAGAGATCATGCTGAGAGAACAGGCAGGGATCGTCAGCGGTCCGGCCCAGTCTGTGATGGATGCGGCTTTTGCTGCAAAAAGAGCTGCCCTGACTGTAGATCTCCTTGTTCAGAACCTTTCACCCCACAGTAACAGAGGCAGTGAAGGGGCAGTTACCACCAGACTCTATACAAATATGGAAGGGATGAAAGGTTCCAAAAAGATTCCCTGCAGCATAGATGGATATTCAAAGGAAGAAGCTGTTGAGGAAGCAAAACGATGCATTCAGTGCCACTGTGATGAGTGTATGAAAAGCTGTGTCTATTTAAGTGAATATAAAAAGCACCCTGGTCTTCTTGCACGTGAAATCTATAATAATACCCAGATCATTATGGGAGATCACCAGATGAATAAACCGATGAATTCCTGTTCACTCTGCGGACAGTGCACTGTAACCTGTCCAAATGGGTTTGATATGAGCCAGGTCTGCAAATCTGCAAGAGAAAATATGGTGTCTACAGACAAGATGCCTCTGGCACCTCATGAATTTGCATTGATGGATATGCTGTTCTCCAATTCGGAGGCTTTCTTATGCAGACCTCAGCCGGGATATGAAACCTGCAGATATGTATTTTTCCCGGGATGTCAGGCAGGAGCTATAGCGCCGGATGTTGTCACAGAGGCATATGAGGATCTTTGCAGGAGGACAGAGGGCGGTGTTGCTCTGATGCTGGGATGTTGTGGTGCTATCAGTGAATGGGCAGGACGCTATGAAATGACAGAAAAGGTAAATGAACAGCTGAAGCAGGAACTTGCAAAGCTGGGAGATCCTATGATCATAGCAGGCTGTCCAAGCTGTATGAAACAGTTAAAAGAGAGTCTTGGTGCCAGAATCACAGGAATCTGGGAGATCTTAAAGGAGATCGGACTTCCCGGACAGGCAAAAGGACTGGAGATACCTGTTGCAATACATGATGCCTGCGGCGCCAGGGGAAATACACAGACACAGGATACAATAAGAGAGCTTCTTGCAGATATGGGGTGCACTGTTGTAAACACAAAATATTCCAGAGATCTGTCTCCCTGTTGCGGATACGGCGGACTGACTTCCTACGCTAATAAAGAGATGGCAGATAAAATGACAGAAAAGTGTCTGGAACGATCCGATGCCCCATATATAACGTACTGCATGGCATGCAGGGACCGATTTGTCAGGGAAGGCAGGGAATCCAGACATATCCTTGAACTTCTGTATGGCACAAATGCCGTCAATATGCCGGATATCAGTGAAAAACGCTACAACCGGCTTGTGCTAAAAGAGAAGCTTTTAAAAAATATATGGAATGAGGAACTGATGATGGAGAAAAAAGATTATACCGTTGCATATACAGAAGATGCTATCAGTATGATGGATGAACGTATGATACTGAAAAGTGATGTGGAGCGTGTATTATCAGATTACAGAGAAAACCAGGAAGCGATTTTTGATGAAGAGACAAAAGAACTGGTGACAAGGAGCAGACTTGGAAATGTGACATTCTGGGTGCGATTTGTGGAAACTGAAGAAGGGTATCTGGTACGCAGAGCATACAGTCACAGAATGAATATTATGAAAAGGGTGGGACAGTAATGGCAGCAGAGAGAACATATTATACCATTGATCCTGAGGGAAAGCTGACCTGCATGAAATGCAAGGTTCCTCTTGTAAAAGGAAAAGCAAAATTTATGTATCTGGAGAACGGTTTTCCTGTTGAGATGCCGGTTTGTCCCAAATGTGGTTTTGTCTATGTTCCGGAAGAACTGGCTCTTGGAAAGGTTCTGGCAGTGGAACGTGCACTGGAGGATAAATAGATGAACAGACATCCCGGAGGGGAAGAGCAGACACTTCATCTTCTGAAAAGCATAGAACTGAAAAAAGGAATGAAAGCTCTGGATCTGGGAGCAGGAGAGGGAGAGACAGTGCGGATTATGAAAGCATTTGGTCTGAATGTGCAGGGGGTGGATCTTGCTCCGCGAAGCAGTGAGGTGCAGAGGGGAGATTTTCTGGACCTTCAGTATGCAGCAGACAGTATGGATCTCTGTATCAGCCAGTGTGCATTTTTTGTCAGCAGAAATCAGAAAAAGGCAGTTTCTGAATGCTGGCGTGTACTGAAAAAGGGAGGATTTCTTTTACTGTCAGATCTGGATCCGGGCAATCTTTTGGAAATTGTGAAAGAAACAGGATTTACGATTCTCTGTCAGGAGGACCAGACTGCTCTCTGGAGAGAATATTATCTGGAAGCAATCTGGAATGATTCATTCTGCTGCGAAGATTATAAGCTTTTGCAGAATGAATACAAAGGCAGAAAAATAGGCTATACCATGGTGGTTGGCAGAAAGGAGTAATGTATGGATCTCTACGAAAGAATAATGGAATTAGGCAGCATGGGATATCATTGTTCACAGATTATTATGATCATGACTCTGGAAACCATAGGAGAGGAAAATCCACAGCTTGTAAAGGCAATGGGAGGCCTTGGAGGAGGAATTGGTTACTGTGGAGATACCTGTGGGTGTCTGACAGGAAGTGCCTGTGCAATCGGATATTTTCTCGGTAATCTGGCTCCTGAGGAGAAGGAAGATGCACAGATGAAGCCGGCTGTACAGGAATTATATCAGTGGTTCCGCCAGAAGACAGAGGAAGAATTTGGAGCTTTTTACTGTAAGGATATCACTCATCTGGAATGGGGCATAATTATGGAGAAATGTCCCGGACTTATTGCAGATACTTATACAAAAGTTATGGAAATACTGATAGAACGGGAGGTACTGGAGCTTTGATCACCATCGGCAAAACAAAAAGTGTCTGTCCGGAATGTATGAAGGTAGTTCCTGCCAAAAAGTGTATTGGTGAAGACGGGATTTATCTGGTAAAGGAATG
Source organism: Ruminococcus sp. AM22-13 (assembly GCF_003471165.1). GTDB lineage: Bacteria > Bacillota > Clostridia > Lachnospirales > Lachnospiraceae > Blautia_A. The sequence goes on from NZ_QRIL01000020.1 coordinate 41,290, forward strand.
TAATGCTCATGGGAAATTTCAGACTCTGATCTGGGAGGGAAATGTAACAGATTATCTTTCCTGGGAAAGAGAAAATCTCTCAGCAGAAACTCCTGTAAATCCGAAGGTTAAAGAAAAATCCTGTCCGGATAATTGCGGACTCTGTGAGGAACATGAAAGAAAAGGGTGCTGTATGATCCTGGAAGTCACAAAACGCTGTAATATGCACTGCCCTGTCTGCTTTGCTTCAGCAGGAGAAGACGGGGAAAACGGAGATATTCCTATCAGTGAAATAGAAAAACAGTATGATTTTCTGATGGCTCACGGAGGTCCTTTTAATATACAGCTCTCAGGAGGAGAGCCAACCATGAGAGATGATCTGCCTGAGATCATACATATGGGAAGAAAAAAAGGATTTACATTTTTTCAGTTAAATACCAATGGGATCCGGCTTGCCAGGGAGGATGGATATGCCAGAAAGCTGAAAAAAGCAGGACTGAATACAGTATTTCTTCAGTTTGACGGTGTGACAGATCAGGTTTATGAGACTTTGCGTGGGCAGGCTATGATGGAACTGAAGAAAAAGGCGATCTTAAACTGCTCAGAAGCAGAGCTTGGTATTGCTCTTGTGCCGGTCATAGCGCCGGGAGTAAATGATATGCAGGTAGGGGATATCCTGAAATTTGGTCTGGATCATATGCCCTTTGTCCGTGGCGTACATTTTCAGCCTATCAGTTATTTTGGCAGATGTTCCCAGAAGCGCCCCACAAATCCCATCACCATACCAAAGATGCTGAGACTTATTGAAGAACAGACAGAGGGACTGATGAAAATTGAGGATTTTGCAGGCGGCGGAGCAGAGAATCCCTACTGCTCCTTCCATGCAAGTTATCTGAGAAAAGGGGAGCGGGAACTGAAGCTTCTTGAAAAAAAATCAGGAAAAGGATGCTGCTGTACTACCAGTGATGATTCCAGACAGTATGTGGAAAATCAGTGGAGCTACAGTACAAAAAACTATGATGAAGGAGAAATGACACAGACAGATGCGCTGGATGAGTTTCTGACCCGGATACATAATGAAACCTTTGCAGTATCAGGCATGATCTTTCAGGATGCCTGGAATCTGGATCTTGACCGTCTGAAACGCTGTTATATCTGTGAAGTGGATCCTGATTATGGAATGGTGCCATTCTGTGCATATAATCTGACTAATCTGAAAGGAACATATTTATACAGAAAGTGAAACGATCCAATATAGATGCAATGATCTGTAAGCAGGAAAGAATTACAGATATTACAAGGGAAACAATAATCAAAATACAGTTGGATAAACTGAATGCTGTTCTGAAAAGAGAAAAAAAAAGGCAGGGATTTTACAGAGATCTGCCGGAAAGGCTGGAAAGCCTTGCTGATCTGAAAACTCTTCCCTTTACAACGGAATCCGACCTGGCCCAGAAAGGGAGCAGGATGTTACTATGCTCCCAGGGAGAAATACAGAGGATCATTTCAGAACAGACAAGCGGAACAACCGGTGCAGGTAAACGTGTATTTTACACAGAAGGAGATTGTGAACATACTATAGAACTTTTTATGGCCGGACTTGGGGAGTTTATTTATCCGGGAAGCAAGACTATGGTTGCCATGCCGTTTTCCGGTCCTTTTGGACTGGGAGAGCTGATCGCAGAAGCAATCAGACGTATAGGAGCACACCCCCTTTTAACCGGGAACAATAAAACCTATGGTGAGTTAAAAACAATTCTGGAAGAGGAGCAGCCAGATACTTATGTAGGTATGCCGACAGCACTGCTTTCCATGCTCAGAATGTGTGGAAAAGGCAGTATAAAGAGAGCACTGGTATCTGGGGATGCCTGTCCGGAAATAGTAATGAAAGAAATAGAAAAAATTCTGGGAACATCACTCTGGCCTCATTATGGTTCCAGAGAGATAGGACTTGGGGGCGCAATCTGCTGTCAGGCTCATGAGGGCATGCACATGAGAGAGAATCACTGTATCACAGAAATCATAGATAAAGAGGGAAATGTTCTGTCTGACGGTCAATGGGGAGAACTGGTGATCACAACCATTGGGATGGAGGCACAGCCTATGATCAGATATCGGACCGGTGATCATACACGTATCATACCCGGAAAATGTATCTGTGGAAGTGAGATAAGGCGTCTGGATTTTGTAAGACGGATCGACCAGTCCCAAAGCATGAGAGAAATGGATGAATTACTGTTTCAGATTCCGGAACTGGTAGATTGCTGTGTAAGGAGTGTTGGAGGGACAAAAGAAATCACAGCATTTTTTACATCAGACAACGGAGAAGAACTGATCAGAAATGTCTGTGCAGAGAAAAATATTATTTCTTTGGATTGCAGAAAAGCAGAATGGAGCGATAGGGCATTGTATCCTGCGAAACGTATTATTTTATAGAGAAACTATTAGAAAACAGAACGAAACCTATTGACTGTCAGCCGGATTTCGTTCTGTTTTTTGTTTTATGAATAGTTATTTGCTCACATTTGTATTATCCATAAAAATCAGCATTTCTCAGCAATATCATAGATAAGCCGTTCTGTATCTTCCCATCCGAGGCAAGGATCTGTGATGGAACAGCCAGGAGTCATATGATCACTGATATCCTGACGACCCTCGAGAAGGTAGCTTTCAATCATAACACCTTTCACCAGCTTTTTAAGCTCCGGATTATAATTACGACTGTGAAGTACTTCTGAGACAATTCGGATCTGCTCTTTGTATTGTTTATTGGAATTAGAGTGGTTGGCATCTATGATGATGGCAGGGTTCTTAAGATCTTTTTTTGCATATAAAGCAGACAGATGCATCAGATCTTCATAGTGGTAGTTAGGAATAGTCTGTCCGTACTGGTTTACACCTCCGCGGAGAATGGTATGTGCCAGATCGTTTCCTGAAGTTTCCACATCATTTCCTCTGTAGATAAAATGATGAGGATGCTGTGCAGCAGTGACGGAATTCAACATAACAGAAAGATCACCACTGGTAGGATTCTTCATACCAACCGGAATATCCATGCCGCTGGCAGTGAGACGATGCTGCTGATTCTCCACAGAACGTGCACCTACAGCTTCGTAGGAGAGAATATCATCCAGATAGCTGCGATTTTCAGGATAAAGCATCTCATCTGCAGAAGAGAGTCCTGTTTCCTGCATAACTCTCATGTGCATTTTGCGGATAGCAATGATTCCGGCAAGAAGGTCAGGAGCTTTATCAGGATCTGGCTGATGTAACATTCCTTTGTAGCCGTCGCCGGTGGTACGGGGCTTGTTTGTATAAACCCGTGGGATAATCATCAGTTTGTCAGAAACCTTATCGGCCACTGTTTTTAATTTGTGTACATATTCACAGACTGTATCTTCGTTATCTGCAGAGCAGGGTCCTACAAGAACCACAAATTTATCTGATTCACCGGTAAAAATGCGGCGTATTTCTTCATCCCTCTGTTTTTTTACTTTTTTGAGTTCCTGGCTGAGAGGGTACTGAGATTTCAGAATCTCTGGCAAAGGAAGCTCGTGATTGATTTTCATAGACATGATTTGTTTCCTCCATATAATATCATACAGGCTCTTGATAATGCCGGAACTCAGGAATGTTTTATACTTGACCGGACTGCCTGCATATTTTCCTTCACAAGTATAACATGATGTTATCTAAAATTCCAGAACTTTAACACTTTAAACTGACATATTTTCAGAGGGCGTAATCAGACTGTTTTTTATGCTTGTTTCCTAGCTTCACAAAAATGCTTTCAGATGTTACAATCAAATAAAAGATATGAGGAAAGAAATATCAAAAGAATACCAAAGAAAGCTGGGGTGAATGTTATGGAGGTCAAGAGTATTCTGATAAAGGATACAACCAGAGAGGAAAGAAAACAGATTGTGGAAGAATCTTTTGGAAATATTTCTGCAAGCTGTGATGGCTGTATGGCGGGACTGGCTGAGATGTATCAGGAATATATTGATGGCACGAAGGAAATATGCGATATTAACATGGAGTTTAATGCACATTATATACGGGAAGATTTGGACGGGGAAGAAAAGCGAAGCTGCCAGATGTAAGTAAAACAACTATATGGGAAACTTGCAGATCCCGAATGTGCAGAAAATAAAAAGATAACAGGAGAAGGATAATAAAATGAGTACAAACAATATGAATAGATTTGAATTCAGAAGTATCAGACCGGAGGAGACACAGCAGGCAATAGAGATTGAGCAGATCTGCTTCCCGCCAAATGAAGCATGTTCCCCGAAAAGTCTGACAGAGAGAATAAAAGCAACAGCAGAGACATTTCTGGTAGCTGAGGATAAGGAAACCGGAAAGCTGGCTGCATTTCTTAATGGAGTTCCTACAGATGAGGATGCTTTCAGAGATGAATTCTTCACAGATATTTCTCTGAGTAATCCACAAGGAAAAAATATTATGCTTCTGGGTCTGGATGTCCGTCCGGAATATCGTATGCAGGGTCTGGGCCGTGAACTGGTATCCAGATATGGCCAGAGAGAAGCACAAAAAGGACGAAAGAAACTTTTCCTCACCTGTCTGGATGAGAAGGTAAAGATGTATGAGAAATTCGGCTTTACAGATCTGGGTCAGGCAAACTCCACCTGGGGCGGAGAAGCATGGCATGCCATGAGTATTGAGATTGGAAAATAATTAACGAGCAGAACAGACAGGAGAGTGTACAATGAGCCTATATGCAATCGGTGATTTTCATCTTTCGTTTACAGTCAATAAACCTATGGATGTATTTGATAAAAGATGGAAGAATCATGTGGCTAAGATCGAGAAGCACTGGAAGAGAAAAGTAACAGAGAATGATACAGTGGTGATTACCGGAGATCATTCCTGGGGGAGAGATCTTGCAGAGTGTCAGGCAGATCTGGATTTTATTATGGCTCTGCCAGGCAGGAAGATTCTGCTTCGGGGAAATCACGATATGTTCTGGGATGCAAAGAAGACAGAAAATCTGAATGAGATGTTCAGGGGAAAGCTGGAATTTTTGCAGAATAATTTTTATACATATGAGGATTATGCGCTGGTGGGAACCAAAGGTTACTGCTATGAAGGAAAAGACAGCTATGAGCATTTCCTGAAGATCCGAGAGAGGGAACTGGGGAGGCTGCGCTGCTCTTTTGAAGGGGCAAAGGCGGCAGGATACGAGAAGTTTATCATGTTTCTCCATTATCCGCCAACCAGTATTGGAGAAATGGAGAGTCCGTTTACCCTGATGGCACAGGAATTTGGCGCCGAGAAGGTAATCTATTCTCACTGTCATGGAGAGAAACGGTATGATGACAGCTTTAAAGGCTATGTGGATGGAATAGAGTACAAGCTGGTGTCAGGTGATTATCTGAATTTTAAACCGGAGCTGGTTTTACGCTAATTATATTGTCTGGAAAAAATCCCTGGGAAGTATTATACTTTTCAGGGATGATTTTATGTGCTTTGAGAGAAAATATCTCCGGGGAGAAATGAGAAAATGAAGATTTACTACAGAGAGAAATCTGGCGGGATTGAAATTCTGCGGTGTTTTGGAATAGAGGGCAGAGTTGAGATTCCGGGAATGATAGAGGATAAATTGGTGGTCAGTGCGGCACCCTATGCATTTTCCAGCCATATGGAAGAGAAGGAAGAACTGAAAAATGCCTGCCTGTGGGAAGTGTCAGATGGTCTTGGATTTGGAAGAGAAGAACATGTTCTGGCAGGAAATGACGTGGAGGAGATTGCTTTTCCTCACACTTTAAAAGAGATTGGACGATATATTTTTTATGGCTGTGGGAATCTGAGAAAACTGGAGTTTTCTGACAGCCTGATGCAGATAGGCTGTGGTGCATTTACAGGCTGCCATGCATTGGAGAAGCTGACTGTTCATATGAGACAGGGAAAGAAGTCAGGCGTTAAGGAAATGCTGGGCGAGATGTGGCAGAGGATTGATGTGAACTTTCTTTATGAGTATGAAGAAGATGGCATAGAGAAATCAGATATAATGCATCGCAGAGAAAATAAATCAGAGGCAAGGCTTGTATTTCCGGAGCATTATGATGAGGCGGTTGAGAACACTCCGGCGCGTATTCTGTATACGGAATATCATGGCTCAGGCAGTAATTACAGGCAGTGTTTTTATGATAGGGAGCTGAATTATCAGGAATATGACAGGCTTTTTGAAATGGCGGTGGCCATGGATAAGCTGGAAGTTCTGGTGGATATGTCATTTGGCAGACTGGAGTTTCCCTATGGACTGACCGGGAAAGCCAGGGAGAATTACAGGGAATATATCCGTAAGAATCTGGGAGATATTGCAGAATATCTGGTAAAGAAGGAGGATATGCACAGATTGGAAATGATATCCTCGCAAAAACTCTGGACACTGAAAGCAATCGATTCTGCTCTGGATTGTGCATCTAAGAGAAAAGAAACAGAAGTATCCGCATTTCTGATGAATGAAAGAGCAAATCTGGTGGATAACCAGGCAGAAACTATAGAAAAACCTTTGAATGTAAGAAATATAAGAAGAAAGAGGTTTGAACTGTGATAGATATAGAGGAAAATAAGGATGGAGACAGAGGATAAAACACAGGAAATAGCAGAAAGAGCAGAGCGTCTGCAGGAAATCGGCAGCAGTATTCTTATGGCTGCCCGGGATGAATTGTATCTGGGAATGCGGTTCCTGGATGTGGCACTGAGCAGTTTTTCTTATCATATGGATGGTCAGATCCATGGGTTTGGAACAGACGGAAGAGTGATGTATTTCCAGCCACAGATGCTGGGAGGTTTATATAGAGAGAACAGGATTCTGGTGAACAGAGGGTATCTGCATATGGTATTCCATTGTATTTTCCGGCATTTTGCATGGAGAGGTACAGAAGGTAAGAAGAGGGCAGACGATGGAATCACAATCCAGGAACGTATGCGTGATCTGAGTTGTGACATTGCAGTGGAGCATATGATAGATGGGATGAACTATCGGAGTATCCGTTTCTCACGTAGTCTTCTGCGAAGGGAAACCTACCGTCTCCTTGAAAAAGAGGGCAAAACTCTTAATGCACAGAGAGTGTATAAAATATTGTCAGAATGGAATCTGAGTGAAAAGGATCTTACAAATCTGGAACAGGAATTTCGCACAGATGACCACAGATACTGGGAAAGTAAGAAACCGGACCAGAAACCGAATCCCATGCTCAGCCGCAAATGGGGGGAGATCAATGATGGAATCGAGACGGATCTGGAAACATTTTCACAGGAGGCAGGTGAGCGGGATGGAGATTTCCTGGAGCAGATAAAAACAGAGAACAGAAGGCGATACGATTACAGAGAATTCCTGCGAAAATTTGCAGTTTTTCACGAAGAACTGGCAGTGGATGATGACAGTTTTGATTACAATTTCTATACCTATGGTCTGCGCCTCTATGGAAATATGCCGCTGATCGAACCATTGGAATCCAAAGAAGTTAAGAAGATAGAGGAGTTCGTGATCGTCATCGATACCTCCATGTCCTGTTCGGGAGAACTGGTGAGAAAGTTTCTGGAGGAAACCTACGGTGTACTTAGTGAAAGTGAGAGCTTTTTTACAAAAATAAATGTGCATATCATTCAGTGTGATGAGAAAGTCCACACAGATAAAAAGATTACTTCTCAGAAAGAAATGAAAGACTATATGGAACATCTGGAACTGTATGGGGATGGCGGAACAGACTTCAGACCTGCATTTGAATGGGTGGACAAACTGTTGGAACAGCATGAATTTCATAACCTGAAAGGATTGATCTATTTTACAGACGGATTCGGAATTTACCCGAAGAAAATGCCGCCATATAAGACTGCGTTTGTGTTTATGCAGGATAATTACAGAGATGTGGATGTACCTGTATGGGCCATGAAACTGATCCTGGATGAGGATGATTTTGAGAAGCCGGACAGGTAATGAAATAAAAAACTGAGTAAAAGTAAGAAGTGTTCAGCAGGAAAGGATTTACATTATGGATATAAAACGAGCAAAACAGGAGATAAAAGATTCAATAGAAGCATACCTTGCGAAGGATGAATTTGGAGAATATCTGATCCCTGCCATACGCCAGAGACCGATTCTCCTTATGGGGGCACCGGGAATCGGTAAGACGCAGATTATGGAACAGATCGCCAGGGAATGTAAGGTAGGTCTGGTATCTTATACCATCACCCATCACACCAGACAGAGTGCAGTAGGACTACCCTTTATCAAAGAGAAAACCTTTGGAAGTGAGAGTTTTTCCGTCACAGAATATACGATGAGCGAGATTATTGCATCTGTCTATGAAAAGATGGAAAAGACCGGATTGAAAGAGGGAATTCTGTTTATTGATGAGATTAACTGCGTATCGGAAACGTTGGCGCCGATGATGCTCCAGTTTCTTCAGGGAAAGACTTTTGGCAATCAGAAAGTACCGGAAGGCTGGGTGATCGTGACGGCAGGAAATCCACCGGAATATAATAAATCGGTCCGCGAATTCGATGTGGTAACTCTCGACAGAATTAAGAGAATTGATGTACAGCCGGACTTTGAGGTATGGAAAGAGTATGCTTATGAGCAGGGAATCCATCCGGCAGTGATTTCTTATCTGGAGCTTCGCAGAAAGAATTTCTACAGAATGGAAAATACGGTAGATGGTCGTATTTTTGCCACCGCCAGAGGCTGGGAGGATCTTTCCAGGCTGATTCAGGTGTATGAAACACTGGGAAAAGATGTGGACAGGGAAGTGGTATGTCAATATATTCAACACCCTATGATTGCGAAGGATTTTGCCGCATATCTGGCATTGTACAACAAATATAAGACAGACTATGCAGTTGAAGAATTACTGCAGGGAAAATGGACGCAGATTACCATACAGAAAATAAGAAATGCATCTTTGGACGAACACCTAAGTCTGGTGGGACTTTTAAATGGAAAATTAAGTCAGCTATTTACAGAATGTTATTTAACGGATTCTTATATAACAAAACTGTATGAATATATGGTATATTATAGAGACAACCTTGCAAATATTTCTCTGAAGGCAGTTTGTCAGAAAGCGGAGAATGATTTGGAGTCAGCAAGAAAAGCAGAACTGCTGACTCGAAATGAGGAGAAAACGTTTCTCAGAGTGAATACTTTTCTGGAAAATATCTGGCTGAAGATGGAAGGAATAACGCAGGCCGAAAGTGATATTTACGAAAAAGTAAAGGAAGCTTTTTCCAGAGAGGCAGATGGCTTGGAAAAGCAGACAGAAACGGTTGATCAGACATTGCAGAATGTTTTTGATTTTATGGAGGCAGCTTTTGGAGACAGCCAGGAAATGGTAGCATTTATTACAGAATTGAATGCAAACTTTTACAGTATCTGGTTTATCCGGGAAAATGGTTCAGATCAGTATTATCGTCATAATAAGGGACTATTGTTTGATGATAGACAGAAACTGATCCTGGGGCAGATGGAGGAATTGGAAAGTACAATGAAACGGGGGATTACGGATGGTGTCTGAATTAAGATTTGAGACAAAAAAAATCAGAATGGCTGATCTGGGAAAGGAGAGCTGCGTGCCAGATCTCCTTGGAGAACTGACTATGCAGAATCAGCTGGAATTTCATCTGGACGAAACAGATGAGATCTATGAAGGATATGGACGCGTAAAAAGTGCTTATCCATATCGGCAGAGGAACACTTATACAAGAGAGCTTAAGGAGATGGAAATACATACAGCAGTTCTTGAGAACAGATATTTAAAGGCTGTATTTCTTCCGGAATTCGGAGGCAGGTTATGGGAACTCTGGGATAAATATACAGGAAGAAACCTGTTGTATACCAATGATATTCTGCAGTTTAGCAATCTGGCAGTACGTAACGCCTGGTTTAGCGGAGGTGTGGAATGGAACATAGGTATTATCGGACATAATCCTTTTACAACTGAACCGCTTTACACCGCACAGACTGTTAATGAAGATGGGGAACCGGTTCTGCGTATGTATGAATATGAGCGTATTCGAAAAGTGACTTATCAGATGGACTTCTGGCTGGAAAAAGACAGCAGCTTTTTGAATTGCCGGATGCGTATTGTAAACGAGGGAAAAGAAGTAGTACCAATGTACTGGTGGAGTAATATGGCGGTTCCGGAATACAAAAACGGAAGAGTTATTGTGCCGGCGGTACAGGCATTTACATCAAGAGGAACACAGGTTACGAAGGTAGATCTTCCGATGGTAGAGAATATCGATATCTCTGATTATACTGCTATAAAAAAATCCGTAGATTATTTCTTTGATATTCCGGCTGGATGTCCGAAATATATAGCAAATATAGATGAAACCGGTTATGGTTTATTGCAGATTTCGACAGATCGTTTACGTAGCAGAAAGCTTTTTTCCTGGGGAAATCAGGATGCGTCTAATCACTGGCAGGAGTATCTCACAGATAAGGCAGGACGTTATCTGGAGATTCAGGCAGGACTTGGAAAGACACAGTATGGATGTATTCCGATGGCACCTCACACAGCCTGGGAGTGGATGGAACAGTATGGTTCTGTTCAGATTTCTGAAGATGTGCTGGAGAAAGAATACAGGGAACGTACAGTTCTGGTAACCGGAAAGATTCTTGAGACAGGACTTCACGAAAAGTTGAAAGAGAAACTGGAAACATCAAAAGAGATGTCAAGAAAAAAAGCGCAGACAGTATATAGAGGAAGCGGATATGGGGCACTTGCAGTGCATGGAGAAAGTACAAAACATCTGGAATTTTCTATGAAAGCTGTAAATGAATCTCAAGCAGAAAATTCAAAAGAAGAGGCAGTTTTGGAAAAATGGAAGCATTTTTTTGAAACAGGAATTTTGCATTGTCCGAAACCACTGGAAGCACCAGATGAATTTATGATAGATGAGACAAATGTAGATTTTCTGGAAACTCATATGGAAGAAAATGCACAGAACTGGTATGCGTACTATCAGCTTGGGCTGGGATATTATCGAAAAGAAGACTACGGGAAGGCAGAGAAAGCTTTTGAGGATTCGCTCAAATTGAGAGAAAGTGCATGGGCATTCCATGGTCTTAGCTGTGTAAAACTGATGCAGAATGAAAAGGATCAGGCTGGCAGATATATCCTTCAGGGAATGGCGTTTGAGCGAAAAGAACTGTCCTATCTGAAAGAAGGATTCAGAATTCTTTTGCTGGCAGAGAAATATGAAGAATTAAGTCATTTCTATCGGAAATTGGATAAAGAAGAACAAGAAGACAGCAGACTGAAACTGGGGTATGTCCAGGCACTTCATGGGCTGAAACAAGATAAAAAGGCGCTTGATCTACTGGAAAGTAAAGGCGGTCTCATACCAGAGGATATTCGTGAAGGAGAGGATTCCCTGGGGAAAGTCTGGAAAGAATTGTATAAAAGTGTCTATAAAAAAGAGGGAAAACTTCCACATAAATTTAATTTCCAGGCAAATTAGCATTGGATTTTCAGATAAATAGTGGTATGCTGATGGATAGAAAGATGATTTGAGATAAAGAATCATACAGGAAACGAGGAGGAATATAAAATGGAACTTGAAGTATTAAGAAAAGATATGGTTGCAGCTATGAAAGCTAAGGATAAAGTGACAAAGGAAGCGGTGTCTTCTCTGATTGCGGCAGTAAAGAAAGTGGCTATTGATGAGGGATGTCGTGATGAGATCAAGAGTGATCTGGTCGACAGAGTAATCCTGAAAGAGCTGAAAACTGTAAAAGAACAGCTGGATACCTGCCCGGAGAGTCGTGAGGATCTGAAGGCTGAATATCAGGCAAGATATGATGTGATTGCTAAATATGCTCCAAAGCAGATGGATGCTGCAGAGATTAAAGCATATCTGGAAGAGAAGTTTGCAGAGGTTCTTGCAACAAAGAATAAGGGACAGATCATGAAGGCTGTTATGGCTGATCTGAAGGGAAAAGCAGACGGTAAGGTGATTAATCAGGTGGTTGCAGAGATTTGCAAATAAGAGGCTGCTGGTTCCTGGTGGAACAGAGTGAGATATGAGATTTACCGCAGTATCGTGTGAAGTGCCAGATACTGCGGTTCTTTTTTTATAGTTTGAGATGGGACGTGCGAAAAAATAGTTTATTTTGAGTGCGGTTTCGGATACTAAGATATTCTAAGGCATCAAAAATCCGCTAAAAGCATGAGAAGAAAAGTCTGGATTAATCGCTGGCGCTCAGACAAAGGACTTTTCTTCTCATAACGCGGATTTTTGATGCCTAAGAATATCTAAGTGTCCTGCAAATGCACTCAAAATAAACTATTTTTTCGCACTGGTTACTGGTAGTGATAAGGTATTAATGATATGTGTAAATTTAGTGTAATAGTGGAAAGAGGTGAGAGGATATGGAGTTTCAGCATGAACTGATTATTCCGAATGAGGGACTGCCGTTTAAGGTGTTTCTTTTTGAGGGTGGAAATGGAAATTATGTGAGGGAGAAGCATTGGCATACTTCGATTGAGATTTTTGCGGTTATGGAGGGGCATCTGGAGTTTTTTATGAATAAGGAGGAGTATCCGTTAAAGGCCGGGGAGCAACTTATTATTAATTCTAATGAGATTCATTCGATTCATGCGGCAGAGCGAAACAAGACTGTGGTGTTGCAGATTCCTCTGAAGCAGTTTGAGAATTATTTTACGGCGCAGCGTTTTATTCGGTTTCGCAGTCAGGATGCGGATGCGGATGGAAAGCTGGCTTCGCTGATTAAGAAGTTGTATAAGGTTTATACAGCGAGAGATACGGGATATGAATTCAGGACGATGTCTTTGTTTTATGAGATTATGTATATGCTGGTCAAGAATTATCGATTGACGGAGGCGCATGAGAAGGAGATACGGCATAGCCGTAAGTTGGATACTTTGTCAAAAATCACCACTTATATGCGTGAACATTATAAAGAAGATCTGAAACTTTCGGATCTGGCGGCTACATTTGGTTATTCTGATGCGTATTTGTCGCGAATGTTTCAAAAATATGCAAAAATTAACTATAAAACTTATTTGCAGGACATTCGTATGGCATATGCGTACAGAGATTTGATGAATACGGACCGTACGATTAGTCAGATTGCACTGGATAACGGATTTTGCAGCAGCCGCGGCTTTTCGGGGGAATTTCAGAAGAGATACGGGATTCTGCCGAGTGAGATGCGTAAGCAGGAAAATCAAAAAGGTCAAAAAAACGCTATAGAATAGTCAAGAAAAATGGCGAAAAGGGATATCCTGTCTGCTATACTCAAGTCACAGTAAAGATAACGTGAAAGTCCTTGGTGAGCCAATAAGATTATTTCGAGAATCAACTTGTCGGTTCACCAGAGAAAAAAGGAGGTCTACAGGTGAAGATTCAGAATGTAGCAGACGCTTCTTTCCGTAAATATGGAAAGGTGCTTGAGGGGTATGATTTCAGTGCTCTTCTTAAAGAAATGAAACACACACCGGTTCCGGATGATGTCGTTTATGTTCCTTCTGTAGAAGAACTGGAAGCATTAGACGTAGCAAAGGAATTACAGAATAAAGGTTTCGGTGGAATTCCGATTGAGATTGGATATTGCAACGGACATAACAAGAAATTGAATGCGGTAGAGTATCATCGTAGTTCAGAGATTAATGTAGCTGTAACTGATCTGGTTCTGCTGATCGGAAGCCAGCAGGATATTACTGATGAGCTTACATATGACACTTCTAAGATCGAAGCATTTCTTGTACCGGCAGGAACAGGTATTGAGGTATATGCAACAACACTTCATTATGCACCATGTAATGTACAGGATGGCGGATTCCAGTGTGTAGTTGTACTTCCGGCAGGAACGAATACTGATCTCACATTTGAAACTGCAAAAACAGGCGAGGACAGCTTACTGACAGCTAAGAATAAATGGCTCATCGCACATGAAGATGCAGCGATTGAAGGTGCAGTAAACGGACTTCGCGGAGAGAATATCACAATTGACTGATTTCAATAATCCGGTCAGAACTCTGTGGACAGAGTGAGCAGGTTACGAATATAGAGCAATTGTAAACAGTAACCGGCAATAGAATCAGAATGATATGGTTTTTGAAAATAATAATCAGAACGAAACCTAATATTTAACATAAGGAATTTCAGAAAGAAAAAAGGAGAATTAATCATGATCGATAACATGCCAAAAGTAAAAGTCGGAATCGTAGCAGTAAGCCGTGACTGTTTCCCGGAAAGCCTTTCCGTAAATAGAAGAAAAGCACTTGTAGAGGCTTATACAAAGAAATATGGAGCAGAAGACATTTATGAATGTCCAATCTGTATCGTAGAGAGCGAAATCCATATGGTTCAGGCTCTTGAAGATATCAAGAAAGCCGGATGTAACGCACTTTGCGTATATCTTGGAAACTTCGGACCGGAAATTTCCGAAACACTTCTTGCTAAACACTTCGAAGGACCGAAGATGTTCTGTGCAGCAGCTGAAGAAACACAGGGCGACCTGATCCAGGGACGTGGAGATGCATACTGCGGTATGTTAAATGCAAGCTACAACTTACAGCTTCGTAATGTAAAAGCATATATTCCGGAATATCCGGTTGGTGACGCAGAAGACTGCGCAGATATGATCCATGACTTCCTTCCAATCGCAAGAGCAGTTGAAGGATTAAGCAACTTAAAGATCATCAGCTTTGGACCACGTCCAACAAACTTCCTTGCTTGTAACGCTCCGATCAAACAGCTTTACAACCTTGGTGTTGAAATCGAAGAGAACTCTGAACTTGATCTGTTCGAAGCATTCAACAAACATGCAGGAGATGAGAGAATCCCGGCAGTTGTTAAAGAAATGGAAGAAGAACTTGGTGCAGGAAACAAGAAACCTGAAATTCTTGAGAAACTTGCTCAGTATGAACTGACTCTGAAAGACTGGGTAGAGGCTCACAGAGGATATCGTAAATATGTAACATTAACAGGAAAATGCTGGCCGGCATTCCAGACACAGTTCGGATTCGTTCCTTGCTATGTAAACAGCCGTCTGACAGCTCAGGGCATCCCGGTATCCTGTGAAGTTGATATCTATGGTACATTAAGTGAGTTCATCGGAACAGTTGTAAGCCAGGATACAGTTACACTGCTTGACATCAACAACTCTGTACCGAAGGATATGTACAAAGAGTCTATCGAAGGCAAATATAACTACACACTGAAAGATACATTCATGGGATTCCATTGTGGAAATACAGCTTCCAGCAAGCTTTCCTTCTGTGAGATGAAGAACCAGATGATCATGGCAAGATCTCTTCCGGTAGAGGTTACAAACGGAACTCTTGAAGGAGATATCGTACCTGGAGATATCACATTCTATCGTCTGCAGAGCACAGCTGATAACAAACTTCGTGGATATATTGCACATGGTGAAGTTCTTCCTGTTGCAACGAAATCCTTTGGTTCTATCGGTGTATTCGCTATTCCGGAAATGGGACGTTTCTACCGTCATGTACTGATCGAGGGAGGATACCCACATCACGGAGCAGTAGCATTCGGACATTATGGAAAAGCTCTGTTTGAAGTATTCAAATATATCGGTGTACCGGTTGAAGAAATCGGATACAACCAGCCGGCAGGCGTAAGATACCCAACAGAGAATCCATGGGGATAATCAGAATTTGATAAAGATTGAATCTGAATTATAAATGATAATAGACTGACACGATAATTATAAGGCATCCCGGGGGTTTACCCTGGGATGTATTAGATTAAGTGAATGTGAGAAATCCATTCAATAATAGAGAGTAACTGATTTCATATCAGATGCCCTGTTATCAAATCGTGATAATAATGAATGGAACTAAATCAGTAATAATGAAATGCAAATAGTAATGTGATAAAAAGGAGAATAAAGTTATGTATTATATCGGTATTGACCTTGGTACTTCCGCTGTAAAACTTCTTCTTATGGAAGATTCAGGAAAAATCTGTAATATTGTTTCAAAAGAATACCCGTTATTTTTCCCGCATCCAGGATGGTCTGAACAGAAACCGGAAGACTGGTTTGCACAGAGCATGGAAGGTATGAAAGAACTGACAAAGGATATTGACAGAACTCAGGTAGCAGGAATTGGTTTCGGCGGTCAGATGCATGGTCTGGTAACTCTGGACAAAGATGACAATGTAATCCGTCCTGCAATTCTCTGGAATGATGGTCGTACAGGCGAGGAAACAGAGTATCTGAATACTGTGATCGGAAAAGAGAAACTCTCTGAATATACAGCAAATATTGCTTTTGCAGGATTTACAGCGCCGAAGATTCTCTGGATGCAGAAAAATGAACCTGAGAATTTCAAGAAAGTAGTTAAAATTATGCTGCCGAAAGATTACCTGGCATATCGTCTGTCTGGTTCTTTCTGCACAGATGTTTCCGATGCTTCCGGTATGCTTCTGCTTGATGTAAAGAACCGTTGCTGGTCAAAGGAAATGCTGGAAATCTGCGGTATCACAGAAGAACAGCTTCCGAAACTGTATGAGAGCTGGGAAGTAGTAGGAACTCTGAAACCTGAAATTGCAAAAGAACTTGGATTCTCAGAAGATGTAAAAGTTGTTGCAGGTGCCGGAGATAACGCGGCAGCAGCTGTTGGAACAGGTACAGTTGGTGACGGACAGTGCAATATTTCTCTTGGAACATCCGGAACTGTATTTATTTCCAGCAAGAACTTTGGTGTGGATGAAAACAATGCACTTCATTCTTTCTGCCATGCAGATGGAAGTTATCATCTGATGGGATGCATGCTTAGTGCTGCTTCCTGTAATAAATGGTGGGCAGAAGAAATCCTTCAGACAAAGGATTTCGCAGCAGAGCAGGCTCCGATTCAGAAGCTTGGAGAGAATAATGTGTTCTTCCTGCCATACCTGATGGGAGAACGTTCTCCGCACAATAACCCGGATGCAAGAGGTGTATTCTTCGGAATGTCCATGGACAGCACAAGAGCTGATATGACACAGGCTGTTCTGGAAGGTGTTGCATTTGGACTTCGTGATTCTTTGGAAGTTGCAAGAAGTCTTGGAATCAAGATTGAGAGAACAAAAATCTGCGGTGGTGGAGCTAAGAGCCCGCTTTGGAAGAAGATTATTGCTAACGTTATGAACCTGAAAGTAGATGTTCTGGAAAATGAAGAAGGACCATCCATGGGTGGCGCAATGCTTGCAGCAGTAGGCTGTGGCGCTTATCCGGATGTAGAAACAATCGGTAAGAAATTTGCTAAAGTTGTTGATACAGTAGAACCGGATCCTGAATTGGTTGCAAAATATGAAGAGAGATATCAGAAGTTCAGAACTCTGTATCCGGCTATGAAGCCACTGTTCTAATCGAATCAAGGAAGTACTGCGGCGGTTGTGAAAAGCAATAAGCAGTTATTCGGTTATAAAAAGTAGCGAAGTGGATGGATTTTATCTGTTTGATACACTATTGGGCCAGAATAGAAAAATATGAGTTAAAAAGAAAGTGGGGTTGTTGCATTATTCAGTGCAACAACCCCATTGAGAATATGTGGATAAATTAGCAGGAACCAAGGATATATTCTGCTATGTCTTCATCACTTACCATACCGGATTTTACGTCAAGGATAGCTTGTTGAAGTATCCTTACGGCCTCTTTACACTCTTCTACATCGAAAATATATGAATCCTTGGATCTGCTGGATACCATAGGATAAAAACGATTTTTTAATACATCAGATATCACCTGACGATCTCTGTTTACATATTCAGTTCTGATTTTGTGTTCGTCCATATTCACAATCCTCATTTACCGGGTGCTGATATGAATAGAAATATTAGAGCGTGTCTAAGCTGAAATTATTTTACAGGTTTATATTTCCAGTCTGTAGCATCAAGCTCTTTTAAGGTTTTTACCACATGTTCAACGATAACATCGTTCATTTTTTTACCTTTTTCAGCGGTACCTTTTGTAGCATCGCCTGTCTGGGCAGTATCTGTAAGCTCTGAAAAATCCCATTTTATTTCTACTTCTGATGGGAGATTCGGCACTACACATGTTGCATATTCCGGTTCACACCAGTCAGGGAACAGATAGTAAGCAATTGAAGTCTCGCCCTCGCCTGCATGTCCCAGTCCATCCCATACTTCAAAAGTGTCTTTAGGAAGAAGATTTCCGGCAGCAACCCACCACTGTGTAAGAGCAGCGATTTGAGCCTCCGGATATTTCTCTTTAATTTTTCGGGAAGCAATTTCAATTGGTGCAATATTTCCATCATGTCCGTTCATGATAAAAATATGATTAATACCATTGCGAAGAACAGATTCAATAGTATCGTAGAGAACTGCAATAGTTGTATCATAGCTTAATGTCAGAGAAAATGGAAAACTGTCATAATGTGCACTGTATCCGATAGTGATTGGAGGAATGACCATCATACCATCAACCTGGTCAGCGATTTGTTTAGACAATTTATAAGCAACTAAAGTATCGCAGCCTTCGGCAATATGCTGTCCATGCGCTTCGCAGGAACCAATTGAAATGATTGCTTTTGTAAAGTTTGCTTCTTTTACCTGATGGGCTGTCATTTTCCATAATTCATTTAACATAATCGTATTCTCCTTTGATTTAATGTAAATATAATCTTTTTTCTACGAATTCAATCTGATCAGCTGTAATTCTGCGCGCCTGTTCCAAATCCCGTTTTTTCATAGCTGCTGCCAGCTGAATATGCATATCCAGAGAATTTTCAAGATTAGAACGTCCATCAATTACAAGATCTCTTCGGAGCCGATAAAAAACATTTTCCATTGCTGAAATCAGATAAGAGTTATTCGTAATACGAGCAATGGAAAGATGGAATTCCAGATTAAGCTCATTGTAATGAGTGTAAAAATTAGAATCATTCAAATCAATTTTTTTACTGGCAATCTGATAAATTTTTTCCAGTTCGGAATCAGATGCAAATCGGATTGCATATTCAACAGCTCCACATTCAAGAATAGAACGATATTGACATAGTTCCTGAAGCTCTGAAAGAGACAGTTTACGGATTAGATAACCCTTTCGGGGAATTTTTTCAAGGATACCTTCCTGACATAATATATTCAGTGCTTCTCTTGCAGGTGTTCTGCTTACTTGAAAACGGGACGAGACTTCTGCTTCTGTAATGAATTGATCATTATAGTGTAGATTATTAATATCATTTCGAAGCTGCTGCAGAATGGTCTCCGTAGTAGAAAAATTTTTTTTATTAACGTTTGATATCATCATATATGGACACTCCTCAATAAAAAGATAAAGAATGGAATAAATGAATTTAAACACATTATAAATGTAATACCAGTAACTTGCAACTACGTATATCACCAGAATACTAACAAAAATCACAGAAAAAGATTGTTACTTTCGACGGTTTTGAAGAAAGATTTAGAAAATTATTGACGCAGATGTATTTCTGTGATATACATCTGGTATACGTTTGTGCGGACATAAGTGGAGGCTCTTTGGAATGGGTAAAGAATGAATGAATTAAAAAGGGAAAGGAACAGAAAGCTATGGAAGAAAAAAACAACACTACTGTAGATATGCCGGGAAATGATGGAGAATTTATGCTGGAACCAGTTCCGATGTCGGCACGTCGTTCGACCCGAAGCCAGTTCATGGTATGGATCGGTTTTGGATATGCAGTAACCGGTCTGATCATTGGCGGAACTTTAGGCGGTTACGGTGGAACAGGCGGTATGCCACCTTCACAGGCAATGATGGCTATTATTCTTGGCATGGGAGCATTGTATCTGGTTACATGTTTCCTTGGGATTGTCGCACAGAAAACAGGGTTAAATCTTTCTCTGCTTGCACGTTTTTCTTATGGATATAAGGGAAGTGCTATACCAATGGCTGTAATGGCATTGCTGACTTTAGGGTGGTTCTCAAGTATTCTTGGAATGATTGGTGATATATGGGGAGCATTCATCGGAAATCCGACTGGAGTGATTGTATTTGACCCGTCAAAATACGGATTTTCCGGAGTAGCACCTATTACACTGGAAGTAGTAATCGCCTGCGTTTTCTGGGGACTGGTTTTCACTTTTACAGCAGTGAAGGGAATGGGAGCAATAGAAAAAGTATCAGATGTTTTTGCTCCATTGATTCTGATCGTAGCTGTTGTAGTAGGAATTATTTATGTAGTTCAGTGTGGCGGTGTTGGTGGCTTTTTGGATAAAGCAAATGAACTCCACGGACTTGGCATGGGAGAAGCAATTACTGCAGTAGTGGGAAGCTGGATTGCAGGTGCGGTTATGGGCGTTGACATGTTCCGTTTCAATAAGAGCACAAAAGCAGTCTGGGGATGTGCAGCTGCATGCTTTATTCTTACTAATCCTATTTTAAATATTGTAGGATATATTGGCACAGTATATATTGGCAATTTTAATTATGTACTTTGGATGCTTGGCGTGAACTTTATTGTTGCGATTTTAGGTGTTGTGGTATGGACAACAGCTCTCTGGACAACAGACAATAGTGAACTTTATTGCAATGCTCTGTATACGGGCCCGTCTTTGAATGCATTTGGAATCAATGTTTCCAGAAAAAAACTGGTTATTATTGCAGGAGTTATAGGAACTGTTCTTGGTTCATTTGCATTTTATCAGCTGTTTTTTGCAAATTTCATTAATATTCTGGGATCTATGGCTCCGCCATTATGTGCGCCGATCCTTGCAGATTATTTCGTAATTGGAAGAAAGAATAAAGACAAATACAATATGGAACTTTTAAATAAACATCCAAATTTCCGCTGGGCAGGGGTAATCTCTTTTGCTGTAGGAGCAATCTTAGGATTTGTATTCCAGTATAAGATAACTCTTCCTTTAGATTTACCGTCAGGTCTGGTTGCAATGGTGATTTCTTTTATCGTTTACATTGCTATTTATAAAATGACACCAGATGCAGCGGTGGATGAAAAACTTGTTTCAGGATTGGAAAAATGAAGCGTATTTTATTGATATTAACAGGAGGTACAATTGCCTCTGTAGAAACTGAACAGGGGCTGCGTCCGGGAATCTCGGAAGAAGAACTTAGAGAAAGCCTGTCTGGCATAACGGATTTCTGCCAGGTAGAAATACTGTCTCTGCTGAACGTAGACAGTACTAATATTCAACCGGAACACTGGCAAATGATCGTTCAGGCGATAGAAAAGCGTTTTGACTGTTATGATGGATTTGTTATCACCCATGGTACGGATACGATGGCATATACAGCGGCAGCTCTTTCATATATGATTCAAAATCCTCACAAGCCGGTTGTGATCACAGGAGCACAAAAACCTCTGGTTAAAACGGTTACAGATGCCCGCAAAAATCTAAGAGATAGCTTTCGCTTTGCATGTGAAGAAAATGTAAATGGTGTTTTTCTGATATTTAACGGAGAAGTAATACTAGGCACACGCGCCAGAAAAGTACGTTCCAAGAGTTTTAACGCTTTTGACAGTATCAATTATCCCATTGTGGCATTTATAGATAATGACAGAGTAATTCGTTACGTAGATATATCAGGTGACTCCGGTCCAACCAGCTTTTATTCCCATTTGGTGCCCAAAGTATTTCTTTTGAAGCTTGTTCCGGGAATCACACCAGATATATTGGATTACATCAGTGATCATTATGAAGCAGTAGTTATAGAAAGTTATGGGGTTGGTGGAATTCCGTTTGCAGATGAAAGAAATTTTCTGGAAAAACTGGAATGTCTTAACAGAAAAAAATGTATTGTTGTGATTGCTACACAGGTAATGCTGGAGGGAAGTGATGTAGAATTGTATGAGGTTGGATTCAGGGCAATGTCCAGATATCATCTCCTTCAGGCATATGATATGACAACGGAGGCAATAGTCGCAAAGTTGATGTGGCTTCTTGGAAAGTGTAATGATTTTGAGAGCTTTCAGAAAGAATTTTATACTCCGGTTTCCTGTGATCTCCTGAGATGCGAATAAAAAGCTATTGATAAAGAAAAGCTGCCGTCTTCACAAGTAAAATCTGTGGAGGCGGCAGTTTTTGATATGTATGGCATATCAGGAAAAAGGCAGCTTCAGGAATTCTTCCATGGCTCTGCTTATATAGCGGCCTTTCTTCCAGTAAAAAAATACAGTGCGTTTACTGCTCTGACCGGGCAGCTTATAAAAAACAAGTTCTGAATTTGTTGGAACTCTGGAGAGCAGAAGATCCCCGATGAAAGTGATGCCCATTCCCAAACATGCAATATTATAGGCAGTCATCTGCTGATCCAGGCGAAATATTACAGAAGGTGAAAAGTGATTTTCCTGACAAATGGTAAGTGCACGCTTACCGGTATCGTTATCTGAACGAAGAATAATAAATGGTTCGTTCTCAAATTTGTTTAATGGAACAGAAGGAATATCAGAAGAGCGGAACTGCCCGTTCCGGATTTCCTCAATAGGAATCTGATATTCCTGCAGTTTGGTATTGATTGAATAATTTTTGGGAACTGCAAGAAGAAGTTGTTCTTTCTGGTAGATATAATGTTCAAAAATCTGGTTATCCAGAATACAGTTATCGATCACCAGATCTAACTTTCCGGCCTGGAGAAACTGGGATAGCTTTGCTGTACTTTCTTCTACAAGAGAAATTTGAACATGTGGAAATTTTTGGGAAAAATCAGCAATAAGGGGAGGCAGAATCCATGAAGAAAAGAAGTTACTGCCACCTACATTGAGAGTTCCTGTTTTGAGATTTCCCAGATCCAGTATGAAGTTTTCAAGATTATTTTCAATATCCATGACTTTTTCAACAGCCTGTATGTAATGTTTTCCAACTTCGGTTAACTGTAAAGGTTTGGTGCTTCGATCAAAAATAGGATAGCCAATACGGTTTTCTACACGTTTTACATTGGCGCTTAAAGAAGGCTGCGAAATGAAAAGAGCAGCAGCAGCTTTGGAAAAGCTTTTTTCCTTGTATACCTCATAGATGTATTCCATTCCCTGAAACATATAAACTCCTCCGATATATAACTTAGTTACTGTTCACTCCGTTCTCAGTAACGTAGCCAAAATTCATTCCAGATTGCCTGCGGAAATGGGATTTTGGCTTGTATGTCTCGGGATAGTGGTATGTGAACAGTAACATAACTTAAACACTATATATTTTATAAAAATATATGTATTTGATTATATTATAGCAGAGATATATAATGAGGGCAAATACATGAGAGAGATAATAACAGTACTGTTTAATGGATAATATTAACCGCCGATTTTGTGGGAAAATGCACCGGAATGATTATCCGGGGAAGAATGAACAGAAAAAGGAGAAAGACTATGAAAAAAACAGACTATCGTGTAGAAAGAGATTCTATTGGTGTAAAGGATATTCCGGAAGATGTATATTATGGAGTGCAATCCTTACGTGCGGCCGAAAATTTCCACATTACGGGGCTGAATATGCATCCGGAAATTATTAACAGTCTTGCATACATAAAAAAAGCAGCAGCGATAACTAATTGTGAAGTGGGGCTTCTTGAGAAGAAAAAAGCACAGGCGATTGTCCAAGCATGTGATGAAATTGTTTCAGGAAAATTCCATAATGAATTTATTGTGGATCCTGTTCAGGGAGGAGCAGGCACATCTTTAAATATGAATGCCAATGAAGTAATTGCAAATCGCGCAATTGAGATACTGGGAGGAAAAAAGGGCGATTATACAATTATAAATCCTAACGATGATGTGAATTGTGGACAGTCTACCAATGACGTTATTCCTACTGCCGGTAAAATGACTTCTCTTCGTCTGCTGCAGAATCTGAAGAAACAGCTTCTTCGTCTCTACGATGCTCTTAACGAAAAAGCGGTAGAGTTTGATCACGTAATCAAAATGGGACGTACACAGATGCAGGATGCAGTGCCGATTCGTCTGGGACAGGAATTTAAAGCATATTCGGTAGCAATCATGCGTGATATCCACAGAATGGATAAAGCAATGGATGAGATGCGAACCCTTAATATGGGAGGCACTGCTATTGGAACAGGAATTAATGCAGACGAGGGTTATCTGAGAAGAATTGTTCCAAATCTTACTGAAATATCAGGAATGGACTTTATACAGGCTTTTGATCTGATTGATTCCACTCAGAATCTGGATCCATTTGTAGCTGTTTCCGGCGCTGTGAAAGCATGTGCGGTAACTCTTTCCAAAATGTCAAATGATCTCCGCCTTATGTCTTCTGGTCCTCGTACCGGATTTGGAGAGATCAATCTTCCGGCAAAACAGAATGGCTCCTCTATAATGCCGGGTAAAGTCAATCCGGTTATTCCTGAAGTAGTTAATCAGGTGGCTTTTAATATTATTGGTAATGATGTTACGATTACCATGGCTGCAGAAGCTGGTCAGCTGGAATTAAATGCATTTGAGCCGATTATTTTCTATTGTATGTTCCAGTCTATCGATACTCTTGGCTATGCAGTTCAGACACTGGTAGATAATTGTATTGTAGGGATTACAGCAAATGAAGAAAGATGCCGTTATCTGGTAGAAAACAGTGTAGGTATTATCACTGCGATCAGTCCTCATCTTGGATATCAGAAGGCTGCAGATATTGCAAAAAAGGCAATTAAGACAGGCGAATCTGTAAGAAGTCTGATTCTGCAAGAAAAGCTTATGGACGAGGATGAACTCAATCGTATTCTTGATCCGATCCATATGACGGAACCTGGTATTTCTGGAAAAGATTATCTTATAAAAAAATAAAGAAAAAAACAGGCGGGAAAATCTTCCCGCCTGTAAAATCGTCTGGACACATATCATATATAAATATGATTTTTATATTTTTGAATTATTCGATTGAATACGGATGATTTTATCCGTTTGATTTCAACTGGATTAGAACAGACCTGTGATCTTACCTGTTTCGTCTACGTCGATTCTCTCAGCAGCCGGAACTTTAGGAAGACCTGGCATTGTCATGATCTCACCTGTAAGAGCTACGATGAATCCTGCACCAGCGGAAATCTTCAGGTTACGTACTGTAACTTCGAAGTCTGTAGGAGCACCCAGTTTAGTCTGGTCATCTGTTAAGCTATACTGTGTCTTAGCTACACAGATCGGGCAGTTGCCGAAGCCAAGAGCTTCTAACTGTTTAGCCTGTTTCTGAGCGTTAGCTGTCAGAACTACTTTCTTACCTCCATAAACTTTCTGAACGATCTGGTTCAGCTTGTCTTCGATAGAACCTTCCAGTTCATATGCATAGGAGAAGTCGTTTGGTTCTTCTACAAGACGGATAACTTCTTCTGCAAGTTTGATTCCGCCTTCGCCGCCTTTTGCCCATACTTCAGAAAGAGCAACGTTAACACCCAGTTCTTTACATTTAGCTTCTACAAAGTCAAGCTCTGCTTTTGTATCTGTAGGGAATGCGTTGATAGCAACAACACATGGAAGTTTGTATACGTTTTTGATGTTGGAAACGTGTTTTAACAGGTTCGGGATACCTTTTTCAAGAGCTTCCAGGTTTTCATTGTTGAGGTCAGCTTTTGCAACGCCACCGTTGTATTTCAGGGCACGTACAGTAGCTACGATTACAACTGCGCTTGGTTTTAAGCCAGCCATACGGCATTTGATATCAAGGAATTTCTCAGCACCAAGGTCAGCACCGAAACCAGCTTCTGTGATTGCATAATCAGCAAGCTTCATAGCCATCTTTGTAGCTGTTACAGAGTTACATCCATGAGCGATGTTTGCGAATGGTCCGCCATGTACGATTGCAGGAACGTGTTCCAGAGTCTGTACAAGGTTTGGTTTCAGAGCATCTTTTAACAGAGCTGTCATAGCGCCTTCTGCGTGAAGGTCACCTGCTGTTACAGGTTTCTGCTCGGAAACTTTTCCGTATGTATATCCGATGATGATCTTGGATAATCTTTCTTTCAGGTCTTTGATGTCGCTTGCAAGACAGAGAACTGCCATGATTTCAGATGCAACTGTGATGTCGTATCCATCTTCACGAGGCATACCGTTTGTCTTTCCGCCAAGACCATCTACTACGTTACGAAGCTGACGGTCGTTCATATCTACACATCTTCTCCATGTGATCTTACGTGGGTCAATGTTTAATGCATTGCCCTGGAAGATGTGGTTGTCGATCATGGCTGCAAGTAAGTTGTTAGCTGCGCCGATTGCATGGAAGTCACCTGTGAAGTGAAGGTTGATGTCTTCCATCGGAACAACCTGTGCGTATCCGCCGCCTGCTGCACCGCCTTTAACACCGAATACCGGTCCTAAAGATGGCTCACGAAGAGCTACCATAACGCTCTTGCCGAGTCTCTGCATACCATCTGCAAGACCTACAGTAGTAGTAGTTTTACCTTCACCTGCAGGAGTTGGGTTGATTGCTGTAACAAGGATTAATTTTCCATCTTTCTTGTCGCTTTCTTTCAGAAGATTGTAATCAATTTTTGCTTTATATTTTCCGTACTGTTCCAGATATTTGTCATCAATACCTGCCTTCTCTGCAATCTGAGTGATTGGAAGCATTTCGCATTCCTGTGCAATTTCGATGTCTGATTTGAATCCCATAATGTTTTTCTCCTTTCGTCTCCGCATAACATGAAAAACTTATGTTACTGTTCTGACCAGTAACTTGTTTCATTAAAGGAAGTGTCGGACAGACTGTCTGTTTTACAGGTAAAAACAACTGTTAAGCTGTTTTTACGGGATAAAAAAAGGCCAGTATCTGAAATCTTCAAATACTGCCCAGACGGTCGGCTTCCACAAACCTCCGACTCCCCGTGGTTTGTATTCCACATTTTCCGTCAGTACTCGAAGGTTCCTTTAATTGATGAATACAATATAGCATTTTGAGAAAAAAATGTCAAGAAAATTTTTCTGAATCGTCAAAAAAAATTGAAAATCTGGATATGAATTGTGCAATTTTGATAATAAATAATGAGAGAAAAGCAGATTGCTGAAAGAGATTTTCATCTGTGTGACTCTGGAATGTTAAAAAAAAGACAAGAAAAGATTAAATCTGGGAAAAATAAAGGATTTTGAAACAGGAGTTCAGAAGTGAAAAAATATAAGAGAATCAAGCAAGTCCCCTGCTTCAATTGCGAAGAGCAATGAGTTTATAAGTATTTCATAAAAATTTTATGATTATATTAGTTGTCATCCACTGAAAGTATGGTAGAATAAATACACGGTATCACCTGATGTGGGTGATCAATCATATCGATATCATTGATAAACGGAGATGCAGATATGGATAGAAAAGAATTTTTGGACATCCTCAGAGGACAGTTTGCCGGAAATATGCAGGAAGGCAAGGCTGCGGCACATGTAAGATATTATGAAGATTATATACAGTCTCAGGTACGTGGCGGACGCCCGGAGAGAGAAGTTCTTGAAGAACTGGGAGATCCGCGTCTGATAGCCAAAACACTGATTGACACAGATGATGGAAGTGCACAGGAAGATTATGGAGAATATTCTTCGTATGGAAGCAGCTATGGAAGTAAAATGGATCCGCCTCCGCAGCCGGAGAAGAAATGGAAGAAGGTATTAGATCTTTCTACCTGGCATGGCAAGGCAATCGTTATTGTAGCCGCGGCTGTTGCTATTATTCTCCTTGTGCTGTTAATTGGAGCAGTTCTTCCATTCTTTATTATTCTGGCAATTATTCTTTATTTTCTTTCCTGGTTAAAGAAACGTAATAACCAGTAAAAATGTCGCTTATCACAGAGACAGCAATATTTTTCAAAAAAAGTCGGTACAGGGCTCTGATAAAGATGCCTTGTACTGATCTCTCATATTTCCAATACTTAATCGAATCAAAGAAATCCCCTGTTTTAACCGAATCAAGTAAGTCCCCTGTTTCAATTGCGAATATCTGATTGTTTAAATCGAGTCTATAACAAGAAGATAATTTATCTGACTGACTTTAAAGAAAAATTGTAACTGTTCAGTACCTTCACAGTTACGAGTCAAAATCCATTAAAAATCGCCTTCGGCGATGGGATTTTGACTTGTATGTCTCGGGATAGTAGACTGCTGAATAGTTACGAAAAATTCACATATAAAATTTCTGAAAACTTATTAAATCACGTAGTTGATTTCTATTCTCTAATCCTGCCAGGTGCAGGGAAAAATCCCACATTCATTCAAATCAGGGGCGAAATATTTTGTCCCGGCGTCATTTTTTATTTTGGAAAGGAGACAGAAAATGAAACATAATTTAAAAATGAGAGAACGCCTGGGAGCTTTGCTGCTTGCATTGCTTTTTATCGTACAGGCAGTTCTGGGGCTTTTACCTGCCTGCGTAACACAGGCGGCTTCATTGTCCATAGAAACCTGGGACAATGATAAGACGGTAGACTATAGTTATCGCTTTGATATGAAATTTCAGCCCGGAATTACCACGTATGAATCCTTTGGGTGTGATAACCTGGACAGAGAGGCTTTTTCGGACAATGGGAAAAGCGAACGTGATACGGAATGTGTCAGAGTGTATCCGGATTATAAGGCTGGAAGTGCGGGAATGCGTTATAACAATGTAGGTAAAGATGGAAACGGAAATATTGTAGATGTCCGTCTTATCCTTATGGGAGTAGAGAATGCCGAACAACGTTATGAACTGAATACTGTGGAAACGATTGTTCAGAATAAAGAAGGGGCTACTTTTGCGTGGAAAGATAATGAATCCTATCCGCTGGTCGGATTTTCCAAAAACAGCATTGGCGTATTTATTTATTCTGTAGGGTATGCGAAAGTTAAGTTCCAGTTTCTTAAGCATGGAACGGATGAGGCTTTGCCAATCAGTGGGCATGGTACGATTCGTGATATTGATGCGGGGCAAGGCGTAAGAATTCCTGCGGATTGCGGACTGGACAGTGCGTATGTTCTGAAAGAGAATGATTATCTGACAGTAGAAGGAAATACGGTAACCTCTCCGATTGGTGCCATAGAACCGGATGATCCGAGAGGCTGGCTGAATCTTTTTTACAATACAGATAATTTTACAGTAGAATTCTGTCATCAGCTTAGACTGGACAAGTGGGATAAGACCCGAGAAGATGGAATTAAGAAGGCGGGATCTCAGGAGAAATGGGCAGAAAACATAAGAAATAAATATCTGGATCCGTCAGGAAACACTTATTGTCCGACCTTTAAAGGACAGAAATATTGCAAGGCATATGCATATTTCGATTTTACGTCTTATTGTTTTGGCAATGTTGAGATGAAAAAAGCCCCGGAGAAACGTGTCGGAGAGAGTAATTGCAGTTGGGAACAGGCGAGTGTGGCAACAAAAGATCAGCCTTTTACTGTCAGACAGGGACAGGAATTCCAGTATATGATTCAGGCAGAAGTAACACCAAATAAACTGAAATCATTTGTAGTGGAGGATGTACTTGAGGATTGCCTTTCTATCGAAGATACTTCTAAAGTGAGCATTACAAATGATATAGGACAGGTAGTAACGGATCAGTTTGATATTAATATTGAGGGACAGAAGATAACCTGCAGTGCGAAACCGGAAAGTCTTCAGGAGGAGACTTTTACAGATAATCAGAATTATACATTTACTCTGAAAGTACGTCGGAAACCAGAATCAGAAATAAATATTTCAAAATACCTTGCAGAGGATGGATATACGATCCTTATCCCGAATCATGCTTCTATGAGCTATGAACGTACAAATGGAAGCGGAGATACCATGGATACAGAAACAGTGTGGGTAAAGAGTGTGATTTCTCCGGAACTTGAAGTAGTCAAGAATACATCCCAATATGAATGGAAGACAGGAGACACCGTAGACTATGAAGTTTCAGTTTCTCAGACAAAGCCGGATGTACGCGCGGTCAATGTAGTCATTACGGATGAAATTCCGGCATGTCTGCAGCTCCTGGAAGGACAGTATACAGTGCAGACAAGTGACGGCGCAGAAAGCTGTACGCTCACCAGACAGGGAGACAATGGCTGGAAAGCAGAATGCCCGTCTTTAAGATATGGAGAGATGATTACCATTCGCTTTAAATGCCAGGCGCTGGAGGATTCCAATGGTCAGGAGTGGGAAAATATTGTTGCTGCGACAGCAGATAATCTGCTTAATCCTGAAACCGGAGAACAGGAATCCCGCAAGGACATGGCAGAGGTATGGATGAACAGTCCGCATCTGGAGATTGATAAAACAGCAGACAGGTATGAATGGCAGGCGGGAGAGCAGATTGCTTACCGGATCGTGGTAAATAATGTGACTGCCGGAACCATTGCAAAAGATGTGAACATTACAGATATCGGTCTGCCACAGGGACTGATTCTTGCTGATGGGGCTCAAAGTGTGGAAGTGCTGGGCGTTCAGCAGCAGATAAATTATCCTGTACCGGATAAGAAGACCGGACAGGCATATGAAGCAAGAACTGTGGAATCCCGTATGGATGCAGATGCAAATGGTTTTGCTTTTTATTGTTCATATCTGCCATACAGTCAGCCAGTTACGATTATTTTCCATTGTGTTGCACAAGAAGATGCTAATGGCCATGAAAGTGTAAATGCCGCAACGGCAAAAGCCTCCAACGCTGAAGAGAAATCAGATGATGCCGAAGTTTATGTAAATTCCGGAGAATTCTGGATTGAGAAAAATGCAGATCATTATGAATGGCAGGTAGGAGAGCTGGTACAGTATAATGTAGTGGTCGAAAATAAAAAAGAAGGCACAGTAGCCAGAAAGGTGACTATCTGGGATACAGAGATGCCGGCAGGACTTGCACTGGAATCAGCAGATAATGTATCTGTCAGTGGCATTCCACAGAGCATTACACAGCATGTTGCGGGAACACCGGATATTCCAAACCAGCTGAACCCGGAATTTTATAATGAGACATCAGAGAAACCGGTCAGCTATGAATTTGTTCAGGAAGGAGCCGGATGGAGAATGAATATTTCAGATCTTCCTGCAAATGTTCCGGTTATGATTTCTTTCCTCTGTACAGTTACTGAAGATGCAAACGGTGCAGAGAGTATTAATGTTGCAAATGTACAGGCACAGAATGCACCGGCAGCACAGGATGATGCGGAGGTATATGTAAATACGGCGGTACTTTCTATTGATAAAAGTTTCCAGAATCTGTATCTGGCCGTTGGTGACGGACGTGCAGAAAATGAATTCCGTATTGGAGAACAGGTAAATTATCAGGTTACAGTAAACAATCTTCAGAAAGGATCGATTGCACGAAATCTTGTGATTAGTGATCTTTCTCTGCCTGAAGGACTGGCGCTGGATGAAGAAGAGGGAGCTGTTACGGTAACTGGTGTACCGGCAGCTATCCAGAATCCGGTAGCAGGAACTGATGATGCCGGAAATGAACTTAATCCGGAAAATTACAAAGAAACTGTGGAAAAACCTGTAAATTGCCAGGTTACACGTCAGGGAACCGGCTGGATAGTGACAATTTCAGATCTTCCATACCAGACACCTGTTACTGTTAATTTCCGTTGTACTGCAAAGGAAAGTGTGAACGGACAGGAAATCGTAAACACAGCACAGGCATATGCAGATAATGCACAGGCAGTAAAAGATACTTCAAAGATCTGGGTAAATTCACCTGTATTAAAAGTAGAGAAAATAACTGACAAACCATTCTATAAATATGGAGATATCATTACATACCGTATTGCGCTGACACAGGAACAGACTGGCTGCGTAGCGCGTAATGTTACGTTGCATGATGTGATCGACACACAGGGAGTCCGCCTTTTAAAGGATTCTGTGGTTCTGATGGATGAGAATGGAAATGTGACAGATGCAGATGTGCAGATCAATGATGATAATACATTCCTGCTATCAACGGGAAAAGCATTGATCAAAGATGCGAGATACAGTATTTGTGATAATGACAGAGGCGGGCTTTTTGAGCAGGTAATGTATAACCCGCTGGACTGCCGGCAGCAGAAAACTATGATTGTGGAATATCAGGCAGCAGTAATTGATGCCGCATTAGCAGGACAGAAAGTACATAATACTGCAGTTGCGGACAGCAATGAAAAAATACCGGCAACAGGTGAAGCGGAAACAGAGGTACATAGTCCTGTTCTGGAGATTGTCAAAGAATCAGATAAGAAAGAATATGTATCTGGTGAAAAAGGATATTATAAGCTGACAGTAAGACAGCTGCGTGAGGATGTTACGGATCAGAATATTGTTATTGAAGATGCGCTGGAAACAAAGGGCGCAGTAATTGTAAAAGACAGTATTTTTGTAAAGAAAAACGGCATAGAGCTGAAAGATATTAAGACAGAGGTAACGGAAACGGGATTTGTAATCAATACAGGTGCGACATTGTCGGATATGGATAAGATTGAAGTCTGCTATGAAGTTGTATTTGAGACAGAGAGTGCAGAGGCTGAAAAAGTTGTAAATACAGCGAAGGCAAGAGGCGATATCTCACCGGAAACCTCTGCACAGCAGGAAGTATATGTAAAAACAGCACCGAAACCGACTGAAACACCAAAGCCGACTGAGACACCGAAACCGACTGAGACACCAAAACCGACTGAACCGCCAAAACCAACAAAAGCGCCAGAACCAACAGACATACCGAAAGCTACACCAACACCATCTGCGCCGGGAACCTGTCCGAAGCTGACTCCGACTCCGACAAAGACACCGTCATCGGCTTATAATAATGGTAATAACAGTGGAAGTAGCAATGGAAATACCGGAAACAGCAGTTATGGAAACTCAGGAGGATATTCCAGCGGATATGGAAGTTATCAGGGTGGTTCTGTGGCAGGAAGTTCTAAGACTGGAGACACCAGACCGTTTAAGGTAATGACACTTGTCGGACTTCTTGGTCTTGGCTTGCTGGCTGGAGGCGTAATGATTTACAGAAAAACGACTTCCGGTAAAAAAAGTTTTAAAGGTACCGGACGGAAATGAGAAAGCTTAAAACGTTTGCGATAAGCATGATCATAGCGGCAATCGGACTTCTCGTATATTGTGGGGGATTCTATATAAAAAGCTATGAACAAAACCTTCAGGCCAGACAGAGCTATGAAGAAATAGCACGTATGGCCGGTTATCAGGATAAGGACAAAAAACCTTTTCAAAATGAGAAAAAGACGAAGCAGAATTGTTTAACAGAAACGAATAAGAATGTTCGCAAAAAGAAAAAACGAAAATCTTCGGACAATTTAAAACACAGTGATCGTGCAGATGAAATCAGGGAATCCTTCGGGATTTCCTGGGAAAATTTAAGAAAGATCAATTCTGAGGTGGCAGCCTGGATTACCATTCCCGGAGCTGATATTTCTTATCCTGTAGTCCAGGGGATGGATGACGAGTATTATTTAAAGCATAATTTTAAGAAAGAGGAGGACTTATTTGGCTGTATTTTCCTGGAGCATAATAACAAAAAGAATTTTATGGGTTCTCACAGTATTCTCTATGGTCATAACATAGAGGGCAATATGATGTTTGCCAATTTAAACCGCTATGAACAGCCGGAATTTTTGGAAAAATGTCCGGAAATTGAAATCAAAACTCCGGAAAGAAAATTTCTGTATAAAATTTTTTCCATAGAGCAGGCGGGTTCCCAAAGTGCGGCGTTTGAATATGGATATGACTTGTCGAGTCCTGCATACAAGCAGCAATTAGCAACATTGAAAGAGAATTCTATGTATGAAACCGGCATAGAGCCAGACGATTCGAAACCTATGGTAACGTTGATTACCTGCAATTCGCATCTTGATAAAGAGATACGTATGGCAGTACACGGAATCTGCTATGAAATAACACAAGAGGATTGAATGACCGCGCGTCGCATTCTCGTTACTTCAGTGATGAGTTAG
>NZ_QRIL01000021.1:0-20622 GCF_003471165.1 Ruminococcus sp. AM22-13
CCAGTTGCATAAAATGAGGTGCACTGTCTGTCTGACAGTGCTTTTTTACGGTGCTATCTCATAGACGTAACAATAAATGATTTTATCAGGAAAGAATGAGGAAAATGAGCGTATGAAAAAGGCTAAATATTGTCTGATGGCATTGGTGTCAGGTGTACTTGTAGCATCTGCTGTCTTGTCTGGATGTGGACAGTCAAAGAAAGAAGTATCTAAAAATGATGATCATCTTACAGTTTATCTGTGGGAAAATCGTTTGATGAAAAATATTGCACCCTATATCCATGAACAGTTTCCTGATCAGGATATTGAATTTATTATTGGTAACAATGATACCGATTTATACAGTTATTTTAAAGAACATGATGAATTACCGGATATCATAACAGTACGTCGATTCTCCGGAACAGATGCACAGGACTTACAACCTTATCTTATGGATTTTGCTTCTTATGATGTTGTTTCCAAGTACTATTCTTATGCGGTGCAATATTATAAGAATGAAGAGGATGAAATCCAGTGGCTGCCAATCTGTGGTATTCCGCAGACGATCATTGCCAATAAAACACTGTTTGATCAGTATGGCGTAAAGATTCCAGAAAATTATGAGGAATATGTACAGGCTTGTCAGCAGTTTTATGATAATGGCATAAAACCGTATTCCATGGATCTTGGTGAAGACTGGTCTAATAATGAAATCATCCAGGCTGCAGCAATCGGTGAGTTTACAAGCCTGGATGGTATTGAATGGCGAAACGGTGCAGAGACTGCAGCGGATGAAACAAAGTTTGATGATACATTATGGAAACGTATTTTTTCAGAAACCAGTCAGTTTCTTAAGGATTCGCACTTTGGTAAAGAAGATATCAATATTGACGTCGATACAGGAATCCAGATGTTTGTCGAGGGAAAATCAGCAATGTTTCATGGACATCCGACGGTTATGCAGCAGCTGCAGAAACAGATGGATGCGGATCTGATCCGTATTCCTTACTTTTCACAGACATCGGATGAATCCTATGTGTACATGACTCCGTCCTTAAACATTGCATTTAACAAAAATCTGGAAAAAGACCGGGAGAAACTGGATACTGCACTGGATGTGCTGGATTGTATGATTTCAGAAGAGGGGCAAAAGCTGATTGCAGATGGAATCGGTGTTATTTCATTGAATACAGATGTTCCAACCATGATGCAGGATGTGCCTGGACTGGAAGAGGAAATTAATAATAATGCTGTTTATATCCGATATTCCGCTCAAAAATCATTTGATGCAAGTCTTGAGGCTGTTCACGGATTACTGTCAGGGGAAATGGATGAAACACAGGCTTATGATACTTTTCGCAGTGTAATGAATCGTAAAGATCCAGAAGAAAAAGCAACGGTGAATTTTGAAAATGAATATTCCATTTCACTGAACGATAGAAATGGCCGTGATGCAGCATCTTCCATTTTAACTACGATCAGAGAAGAAAATGAGGCACAGCTGGCTCTGGCACCATATTATTATTTCACTTCTTCTATGTACAAAGGAGAATGCACCAGCAGCCGGGTTGGCATGATGATTGCGAAGAGTTCAGATACAGCATTATATTTTGCGAAAATTAATGGTAAACAGATTTATGAACTCGTGGAAAATTATCTCGCCGATGCTGATGAGAATTTTTATGTAACCAATAAATACGAATTACCAATTGCATCCGGTATGAAAATTATCGTCAATCAAGCGGAAAGTGGATTTTCGTTAAAGGACTTAACAGTTAATGGTAAGAAAATAGACAAAGAAAAGGAATACTCTATTCTTCTTACAGATACCACAATGTCTGTTTTGAAAAAAATAAATCCGAAATGTGAGATTGAGCAGCTTAAAGATGCAACATTATCAAGTGCATGGATCGAAGCAATGTCAAAAGGACAGCAGCCGTCGGCACCGGAAGACTATATAGAGGTTGAATAGTAAAAGTGGAGATAGAACAAACGGTAAATAAAAGAAAAAAAATAACAAAAATAATAATGCTGTTGCTTATACTACTTGTTATTTTTTTAAGCTTAGCAGGAACAATGTATCTGATAAGCAAGTCTAGCAAGTATATCAGCGAAAATGGAAAAAGCAGTATGAGAGCTGTTGTTGAACAGATACAGCAGACTTATGATTTTCAAGTGAGTGGATACTACAGCCAGCTGCAGTTGGTTGAGGAATTTTTACTTCATGAGAGGGAGCTGTCTCTTGAAACGGATACGAACAAAAAATTCTTTGAAGCATGGGAAAAAGAATCAGAAAGTACACTTGTATTCCTTCAGGAAAATGGTCAGGCAATATCGGCAGGTGGAACAAAAATGCGGATTGATATGCCAAGTAAACTTCTGCTGGACTTAAAGAATGGATACAATA
This sequence comes from Ruminococcus sp. AM22-13, assembly GCF_003471165.1. Classification (GTDB taxonomy): domain Bacteria; phylum Bacillota; class Clostridia; order Lachnospirales; family Lachnospiraceae; genus Blautia_A. Next base: position 2,390 of record NZ_QRIL01000021.1, read on the forward strand.
TTGGAAAACTGGTGTGTCTTGATTATGATTATAAGAAAAAAGACGGTTATCTGGTTGCGATTCCATGTCAGGAATATACCATCAATGAGGAAACTTATACGGCAATTGGAACTGTGTATGATCATTCGAAACTGGATTCCATGTTAAAACTGAAAGGTTATGACGGGAAAGCATATTTGTTCATGCTGGATCATGACGGAAATATTACGTATACGAACCTGAGTGGTGATAAATACCAGCGTAATTATTCCTTGTTAAAACATTTAAAAGGGGAACAGGCTATTACAGAAGAAGAGGCTGATTTGTTTAAAAAGAAGTTTGATAACGGAGAATCCGGAGTTGCACTTTTGGGAAAACAGAACCCCTATTATCTGGGGTATTGCCCGATAGAAAGCAACAATACCATTTTGGTATGTATTGTGGCAAAGGGAGTTATTGACAATGTGCTGAGGGATTACCAGAAAACGGTGTTGTGTACAATAATACTCATGGCAGGTTTTATACTTTTACTTTTTGCCGGATTATTCTACAGTATTTCCAGACTTAGTCTTGCAGATCAAAAAGCAGAATATGAAAAAAGAAATAATGAACTTCATTTACAAACAATGAAGGAAATGGAAGTAGTCAATCAAAAACTGAAAAAGGCAAAGAACGTTGCAACAGAGGCTTTACAGACAGCGGAAAATGCAAATAAGGCGAAAACGGATTTCCTGTCTAATATGTCACATGATATTCGTACACCTATGAATGCAATCATTGGTATCACATCTTTGATCAGACATGATGCAGGTAATAAAGCAAAAGTTATAGAGTATGCAGATAAAATAGATATTTCATCACAGCATCTGTTAGGAATTATTAATGATGTTTTGGATATGAGTAAGATTGAAGCAGGAAAAACAGTCTTCAAGTATTCTGACTTTTCTATTCTGGATTTTATACAGGAACTTGACACTATATTTCATTCTCAAATATATGAAAAGAAGCAGACACTTACAATTATAAAAGAAAACATCCGTCATGAATGGGTGAATGGAGATCAGGTTCATTTGATGCAGATTTTCAGCAACCTGCTTTCCAATGCAGTGAAGTACACCCAGGAAGGTGGGGAAATTCAGTTCCTTGTAGAAGAATATGAAACAAAATCCAGGGCGTATGCAAAGTACCGCTTTTTAGTCATTGACAATGGTATGGGAATGTCGGCAGATTTTATGGATACAATTTTTGATGCGTTTACCCGTGCGGAAAGTTCCCTTACAAACAAAATACAGGGAACCGGACTTGGAATGGCTATTACCAGGAACCTGGTTGAAGCAATGGGAGGCACCATTGACGTGGAGAGTGAACTGGGGCAGGGAAGCTGCTTTGAGGTTCTCATAGATTTGAAAATTGCAGAGGATAGAACAGTTGCTCTGGCGGCACAAGAAGAAACAGATGAGCAGGATGGTAATATCCTGCAGGGAATGAAATTCCTGTGTGCAGAAGATAATGAGTTGAACGCTGAGATCCTGACGGAACTGTTAAAGATTGAAGGTGCGGAATGTACCATCTGTGAAAATGGCGAAGAGATTTTGAAAGCATTTGAACAGTCTGCTCCAGGTGATTATGACATGATTCTGATGGATGTGCAGATGCCTGTTATGAATGGCTATGAGGCAACGAAGGCAATCCGCAGAAGTTCCCATAAACTGGCAAAGACGATTCCGATTATTGCCATGACTGCCAATGCATTCTCAGAAGACATTCAGCATTCCCTTGCGGCTGGCATGAATGCACATGTTTCAAAACCGGTTGAGATGAAGGTGCTGGAAAAGACGATCAGAAGCATAAAATCTGGTGGGGGGGGGTACCGAACCGCAGGTCACTGTACAGTGACGAATGGAAAGTAACCGGACATAGAAGAATCAAAAAGGATAGTTAGGGATGGACAGAAAATGAAAGGAAAAAGAGTGATTGCAGGCATTCTGCTTGCGGGAATTTTAGCAGTCACCCTGGCAGGGTGTAAAAACACAGATAACACGAAAGAAGAAACCGAAAAGCCTGTTATTACCCTCGGCAGTGACAACTATCCACCATACAATTATCTGAATGAGGATGGTGTACCGACGGGAATCGATGTAGAACTGGCTACAGAAGCTTTCAAAAGAATGGGATATCAGGTGGACGTTGTCCAGATCAACTGGGAGAAGAAAAAAGAACTGGTGGAGAGCGGAGAGATTGACTGTATCATGGGCTGCTTTTCCATGGAAGGACGCCTTGATGATTACCGCTGGGCGGGACCTTACATAGCAAGCCGCCAGGTAGTTGCTGTAAATGAGAGCAGTGATATCTATAAACTAAGTGACCTGGAGGGAAAGAACCTTGCCGTCCAGTCCACAACCAAACCGGAAGGCATCTTTCTGAACCGGACGGATGAGAGAATCCCAAAGCTGGGCAATCTGATTAGCCTGGGACACAGGGAGCTGATCTATACCTTTCTGGGAAAAGGATATGTGGATGCAGTTGCTGCACATGAGGAATCCATTGTCCAGTACATGAAAGATTATGACGCAAGCTTCCGTATCCTGGAAGAGCCACTGATGGTCGTCGGGATAGGTGTTGCTTTTGCAAAAGAGGATGACAGGGGAATCTGTGAGCAGATGGATCAGACGCTGGAAGAAATGGGTCAGGATGGCACCTCCCTGAAAATCATTAAAAAATATCTGGATGATCCCCAGAAGTATCTGGAGGTGGATGATCTTGGATATTAAGAGAAAGAAAAAAGAAAAACGAATCCAGCTGTTCGGTGGTCTGATTGGAATCTGTGTGGCATTAGTTTCTCTGTTTTATTTCTTTCATACGGAGAAAGCGGAAGCAGAGAAAAGAATGGTAGAGATTGTAAATTATGTCAAAGTGCAGTGTTCCACCTACACCCATTATAATGAATCTTCGGAATCCAAAAGTCTCCTCCGTGCGATTGAAAGTGCCAGACAGATGAGTACGAATATTGATATGGAAATAGAAAATGGCGGTCATCTGAGCCAAGAGTTCCTGAAAGAAAATCTTCAGACTCTCTGGGTGGATGGTATCCTGGTGCTGGATGCAGTTGGAAAGACGGACTGCGAATACAGCATGGATGAGTCTCTGACCGGTGAGATTACGGCATATCTGCAAAAAGACATTATCATGGATTTTGCCGGATATGAAGAAAGATCTTATTCGGAACGGTTTACCAGGGAAGACGGATCCTATATTGATATTGCAGCCTGTGCCAGAAAAGATGCACCGGGTATTGTGGCAATCTACTATTACACACCTCCTGAATTTGCCAGAAACTATACACTGACGATACAAGGGCTTTTAAATGGTTATAGTATCCAGAAAGATGGAACGGTTATTGTTGCAGACGATGGGATTGTTGTTGCCAGCAATGATGAGAGTCTGCTGGGGCAGAATACAGCCGACAACGAAGTTGTTCAGGCAATGAAAAAGCATACAGACAGTCAGCATATCTATCATTTGAGGAAGGAAGGAACCGGATGTTATGGAATCATGCTTAAGCAGCGTGATTATTATATCTACGCATATCTTCCGGATACAGAAGTATTCCGTAACCTGCCGCTAAGTGTAACAGCTGTCGTTTTTCTTTATTTACTCATATTCGGTATATTCTGCTTCTGGGGATATAGAGCGGATCTGGCACACCGGAAACAGGAACAGGAAAAAGATGAAAAATATAAAGCAGAACTTCTGAGAGCAGCAAAAAAAGCAGAAGCAGCCAATGAGGCAAAAACCGAGTTTCTACAGCGAATGAGCCATGATATCCGGACACCGATCAATGGAATCTGCGGCATGATCGATGTGGCAGACCATTATGCAGAGGATATGAAGAAACAGACGGAATGCAGGGCAAAGATCAAAGAGGCATCCCATCTGTTGCTGGAACTGATAAACGAGGTTCTGGACATGAGCAAACTGGAGTCAGATGAAGTGATTCTGGAAGAAATCCCATTTAATCTGAACAGTATTTCTGAGGAAATACTGGGTGTGATCGAACAGATGGCCACAGAGCAGAATATCCGGATCCTGTGGGAAGAAAAAGAAGTTACACACTGGAATCTTATTGGAAGTCCGGTGCATGTGAAACGGACCCTGATGAATATTCTGTCCAATGCGGTGAAATATAACAAAGAAAACGGATATGTCTATATCAGCTGTCGGGAAATCCCATCGGAACAGACAGCAATGACCACATTGGAATTTGTCTGCAGAGATACCGGGATTGGAATGACAGAGGCATTCCAGAAACGCATTTTTGAACCATTTGCACAGGAACATGCAGGAAGCCGCACAAAATTCGCCGGAACAGGACTTGGAATGCCAATTACAAAAAAACTGGTGGAGAAAATGGGCGGAACCATTTCCTTTGAAAGTAAAGAAGGCACAGGGACTACATTTGTGATCCGGATTCCATTCCGGATTGACACAGATAGGAAGGACAGGACTGAAACGGAAGAAAAAACGGAAACATCTATCCAGGGGCTCCATGTTCTTCTGACAGAGGATAATGAGCTGAATATGGAGATTGCAGAATTTGTACTTCGGAATGAAGGCACTGTGGTGACCAAAGCATGGAATGGACAGGAGGCTGTTGACATATTCAGAAAAAGCAGTCCTGGTGAATTTGATGTCATTCTTATGGATATTATGATGCCTGTCATGAATGGATATGAAGCAGCAAAGATGATCCGCTCTCTGGACAGAGAGGATGCAAAAGTGATACCGATCATTGCAATGACAGCAAATGCGTTCATTGAGGACAGAATGAGAGCAAAGGAAGCGGGAATGGATGAACATATTGCCAAGCCTGTTGATAGGAAATTATTAGTAAAAGTAATCAATGAGTTAGTAAAACACAATCAGAGGGAGCAGTTATAATGAAAAAGAAAAAATGGAACAAGTTAGTTTCTGTACTTTTGGTGATGGTGACGGTTATGTCACTTCTGTCTGGCTGTGGCGGGAAAAGTGCGGAAAAAGAAGACGCAGAAACCATCACAGTGTATTTATGGACCACAAGTCTGTATGAAAAATATGCATCATACATCCAGGAACAGCTCCCGGATATCAACATTGAATTTGTAGTAGGCAATAATAATCTGGATTTCTATCGTTTTCTGGATGAAAACGGTGGATTGCCGGATATTATAACCTGCTGCAGGTTTTCCCTCCATGATGCAAGTCCCCTGAAGGACAGCCTGATGGATCTTTCCACAACCAATGAGGCAGGTGCTGTCTATGATACATACCTTAACAGTTTCAGAAATCAGGATGGCAGCGTAAACTGGCTTCCTGTGTGTGCAGATACCCATGGCTTTGTAGTGAACAAAGACCTTTTTGAAAAGTATGATATTCCTCTTCCAACGGATTATGAAAGCTTCGTTTCTGCCTGCCAGGCATTTGATGAGGTGGGTATCCGTGGGTTTACTGCAGACTATTACTATGATTATACCTGTATGGAAACACTGCAGGGTCTGTCTGCATCAGAGCTGTCTTCTGTGGATGGACGTAAGTGGCGTACCACCTACAGTGACCCGGATAATACAAAGAGAGAAGGTCTGGACAGTACCGTCTGGCCGGAGGCTTTTGAACGTATGGAGCAGTTTATTCAGGATACAGGGCTGAGCCAGGATGATCTGGATATGAATTATGATGATGTGGTTGAGATGTACAAAAGTGGTAAGCTTGCCATGTACTTCGGCAGTTCTTCCGGCGTAAAAATGTTCCAGGATCAGGGGATTAACACAACATTCCTGCCATTCTTTCAGCAGAACGGCGAAAAGTGGCTGATGACTACACCATATTTCCAGATAGCTTTAAACCGTGACCTGACAAAGGATGAAACACGCCGGCAGAAAGCAATGAAGGTACTGAACACAATGCTTTCAGAGGATGCGCAGAACCGGATCATTTATGATGGACAGGATCTGTTAAGCTACAGCCAGGATGTGGGTCTCAAGCTTACAGAATATCTGAAGGATGTGAAACCTGTGATTGAAGAAAACCATATGTATATCCGTATTGCGTCAAATGACTTTTTCTCCATTTCCAGGGATGTGGTGTCTAAGATGATTTCAGGAGAATATAATGCAGAGCAGGCTTATCAGTCATTTAACACCCAGCTTCTTGAGGAAAAATCCACTTCTGAGGATATTGTGCTGGATTCAAAGAAAACTTATTCCAATCGCTTCCATACCAGCGGAGGCAATGAAGCCTATTCTGTTATGGCAAACACTTTGCGCGGTATTTATGGGACGGATGTGCTGATTGCAACAGGAAACAGCTTTACAGGAAATGTACTGAAGGCCGGTTATACAGAAAAAATGGCGGGCGACATGATCATGCCAAACGAGCTTTCCGCTTATAGCAGCGAAATAAGTGGGGCAGAACTGAAGGAAACGGTCAGAAACTTCGTAGAAGGCTGCCAGGGAGGCTTTATCCCCTTTAATCGAGGCTCTCTGCCTGTGTTCAGTGGTATTTTTGTAGAAATTAAGGAAACGGATGATGGTTATACATTGAGTAAAGTTACAAAGAATGGAAAACAGATTCAGAACAAGGATACTTTTACTGTGACCTGCCTTGCAGAACCACAATATATGGAAGCTTATGCGGCAGAGGAAAATATTGCATTTGATGGAGGGGATACCTCTGTGGAAGATACCTGGACAACATATGTTTCAGATGGTAATGCCATTCTTGCAGAGCCTGAAGACTATATTACTCTGAGGTGAGAAGAATGGATGTTAAGAATCATAATACAAACAGAAAGAAACGGGTTGTGAGAAAACGATGGAATACAGCAGTTCTTATTGTTCTATTCATTGGAATCCTTTTGACTGTTTTCCGATATTTGGAGTTTGTATCGAAGACTGTTTATGAGGAAAGTGTTTCTCACCTGACAGAAATTTTTCATCAGTCTGATAATATGCTAAGTGAGCTGACAAATAAGAATCTGACTTATCTCCATATATGGGGGGAATATCTGCAGAATACTTCCGATGAAAGTGAAATTCGTGAGTATATAGAGAAAGCACAGGAAGATGCAGGCTTTTTAGATTTTTATTTCCTGTCAGCGGACGGGAACTATAAGATGGTAACAGGTGAAACCGGCTATCTGGGATTACAGGAAAATATTGAAGATGAGATCCGGCAGGGAAATGATGTGATAACCAATGCAACAGTTCCCGGAAAATCCCAGCTCCTTGTTTTTGCCACTCCCAAGCCTCATGGAAGTTATCAGGGCTTTGAATATGATGCAATTGCCATTGCCTATGAAAACTCCGATATCGTAAATGTGCTGAATATTTCTGCTTTTAATGGAAATGCCCAGAGTTATGTGGTTCATCCGGATGGTCGTGTTGTTGTGGATCATTCCTCTGAGTCATGGGGAGAGGTGTATAATTTCTTTGGGATTCTGAGAGAGCATTCCAATATGTCTGAAAAAGAGATCCTTAAACTTTCAGAAGAGTTTAAGGAAGGACATACAGATGCAATGCTGATAAATCTGGATGGAAAGGATTACTATCTGGTCTATGAGAAATCCAAACCTCAGGACTGGATCTTTCTGGGACTTGTCCAGGCTGATATCGTTAATGCCAGTATGAATGTTCTGCAGCGTAGCACTATGCTGCTTGTAAGTGCAGTAGCGGTGTGTATTGCCGGTCTTTTTATTGGAATTATTCTCTGGAAAAACAGGGTAAACCTGAAGAGAAAGGATACGGAGATCCTTTACAGGGACGAGCTGTTTCAAAAGCTGTCAATGAGTGTGGATGATGTTTTCCTGATGCTGGATGCCAAAACATATAAAGCAGATTACGTCAGTCCCAATGTGGAAAAATTGCTGGGTATTACAGTAGAACAGATCCGTAAAGATATTTGTGTCCTGGGAAAACTGCATCCCGGGGATGTTGAAGATCCGGAGAAGAATTATCTGGAAGAAATCCAGGTTCATGAGCAGCAGGAATGGGATTTTGAATATGTTCATCAGAAAACAGGAGAACACCGCTGGTTTCATAATGTTGCAATGGGCAGCGAGGTAAACGGGAAAAAGAAATATATCCTGGTTATGTCAGATCGTACCTCTGACAGAAAAATGAATCAGGCGCTTTCTGAGGCGGTCCGCGCTGCGGAGACTGCAAACAAGGCAAAGAGCACCTTCCTTTCCAATATGTCTCACGATATCCGGACACCAATGAATGCGATCATTGGTTTTACCACACTGGCTGTAAGCAACATTGATGATAAAGAAAGGGTACGGGATTATCTGGGTAAGATTCTTTCCTCCAGTAATCATCTGCTCTCACTGATCAATGATATCCTGGATATGAGCCGTATTGAGAGCGGAAAGATTCATCTGGAAGAAACGGAAGTCAGTCTGTCAGAGGTTCTTCATGATCTGAAAACCATTATCAGCGGACAGATCCATGCGAAACAGCTGGAGCTTTACATGGATGTCATGGATGTTACCAATGAGGATGTTTATTGTGACAAGACGAGGCTGAATCAGGTGCTCCTGAATCTTTTGTCCAATGCGATCAAGTTTACTCCTGCAGGCGGAACCGTTTCTGTCCGGCTGAGAGAGTATCCGGGTACACAGAGAGGCTGTGAATTGTACGAAATCCGGGTAAAGGATAACGGAATCGGCATGAGTCAGAAATTTGTACAGAAGATCTTTTCTCCTTTTGAGAGAGAGCGGACTTCCACTGTAAGCAGGACTCAGGGTACAGGACTGGGCATGGCCATTACCAAGAACATCGTGGATATGATGGGCGGAACCATTGAGGTTCAGACAGAACAGGGCAAAGGTACTGAATTTATTATCCGTCTGCCATTGCGGATTCAGCCTGAGAACCACCGTATAGAGAAAATCGCAGAGCTGGAAGGTCTGAAGGCATTGGTCGTAGACGATGATTTCAATACCTGTGACAGTGTGACTAAGATGCTTGTGAAGGTTGGAATGCGTTCGGAATGGACACTTTCCGGTAAGGAGGCTGTTCTCCGCGCACGACAGTCTGTGGAAATGGGTGATGCATTCCATGCTTATATCATTGACTGGCGTCTTCCGGATATGAACGGCATTGAAGTTACCCGTCAGATCCGCAGTCTTGGTGACGATACGCCGATCATTATCCTGACTGCTTATGACTGGTCAGATATTGAAGTGGAAGCCAGGGCAGCAGGGGTGACTGCATTCTGTGCCAAACCTATGTTTATGTCAGATATCAGAGAGACTCTGATGGCTGCTATCGGCCAGAAGCAGGCTGAGGCAGAGGATAATATCCTTCCGGCAGCAGATTCAGATTTCAGAGGCAGGCGCATACTGCTTGTGGAAGATAATGAACTGAACAGTGAAATTGCAGTAGCGCTCCTTAGTGAATATGGTTTTCGGGTTGATACAGCGGAAGATGGAGCAGAGGCTGTGGAGAAAGTTAAGAATTCAACACAAGGTGATTATGACCTGGTGCTTATGGATGTGCAGATGCCTGTAATGAATGGATATGAGGCTACTGAGCAGATCCGTTCACTGGATGATCCTTCACTGGCGGGAATCACGATCCTTGCCATGACTGCCAATGCTTTTGACGAAGACAGAAAGAAAGCACTGGCATGTGGTATGAATGGATTTTTATCCAAGCCGATAGTTATTGAAGAATTGATCAATACATTACAGAATAACCTAAAGTGAGTTTTGTGTTAAAGTGATAAACATTGTTCTTTCAAGTAAGAAAAATGAATCAGCTTGTTTTGAGGATACAGGAAAACGTAGAATGCTTCATCAGAATCCTCCCGATGTCCAAAATGAACAGTTATAAAGCAACGCAGGCAAACAGGTATCTGCCAGATAAGGATAAAACATGCATACCTATCATTGCAATGACGGCAAATGTGATATGATAGGTGATATTTTCTATATGATGATGTTGGGAGATTATATGAAAAAGTTTAAGGCAAATGATAATAAGAGTGAAGAACATGAGATTAACTACAGACAATTTAACAAAAAGCTGGAACTGCTGAATCAGATTCTGTCTCTGATATCAGACATCAATCAGGCGTCGGATGAGAAAGAAGTGAAGGACTGTATTCCTGCATTGCTTCAATACACCGGTGAATATACAGATGCAGACAGAGTATATATTTTTGAACTGATGTCTGAAAAGCAGGATTATTACAGCAATACCTTCGAATGGTGCAGAGAAGGTATCATCCCACAGATTGACAATCTGATTCGTATTTCTGTCGATAGTATGCCGGTGTGGCATGAGAAATTTCTTCGTGGAGAAACCATAATTATTCATGATCTGGAGAAAATACGCGAAACCATGCCTTCGGAATATGATATCCTGAAGGTTCAGGACATTCATTCTCTGCTGGTGTTACCTCTGTTTGCAAATACGCAGTTGAGCGGTTTTATCGGTCTGGATAATCCGGAGCTGGTTAATCCCGGTGTTTCCATATCGCTTCTTTCCAATGCAGGCGGACATCTTGCCAGTACACTGAATAATCTGCGTATGTTCAGGATGCTTGAGGAAAAACAGAAAACACTGGAGAGCAATCTGGAGGAACTTCAGAAGGAGAAGCATATCCTGGAAGCTCTCTGCGTAGATTATACCTCATTTTATTTATGTGATCTGGCAAATGATACTCTGGAAATGATCAAACAGAGCATACATTCCAATTGGGCAGAGATTGATGAGATGCCGGAGCTGAAATCCAGTTATACCTCTGGAATCAGATATTATTATGATCATTATGTAATCCGGGAATCAGCACCGGATTTTCTCCGGAAGATGGAACGTCACGCTCTCATAGAGTATCTGCGGAATCACAAACGTTTTGCATATCGTTATCAGTCAGTGAAAAACCATGCCGGGCATGAGTATTTTGAATTGCAGGTGATCCGTCTGGAGACAGGCAACAGAGATGATTATAAGATCATTATGGGATTTCGCTATATTGATGATATTGTGCAGGAGGATATGAAAAAGAAGCAGCAGATGGAAGAGACTATGGCTGATCTGAAAATGAATAATGAGATCATCTCTGCAATCAGCAAAATGTACTGGATCATCTACCGGATGGATCTGATCCATGATACCTATGAGGAGATTTCCAGCAAGGAATCCATGCACCGTCTGACCGGCAGAAGTGGAAAGATTTCTGTTCAGTTTACAAAAGCCAGAGAGAAAATCGTAGCTCCCGAATTTCAGGAAAGAATGAGAGAATTCCTGGATGTTTCCACGCTGGCAGAACGTCTGAAGAACAGAGAGGAGATTTCCACAGAATACAGAGCCATAACCGGAGTCTGGCACCAGGCCAGATTTATTGTGAAACTGCGAAACGAAGCAGGGGAAGTGACCAATGTTCTCTATGTGACGAGAGATATTAATGACCAGAAAATATCTGAGCTGGAGAGCCGGGAAGAACTGAGAAGAACTGCCCAGGAGGCTGAGAAAGCCAATCTGGCAAAGACAGATTTCCTTAGGAGAATGAGTCATGATATCCGCACACCGATCAACGGGATTCAGGGATGTGTGGATATTGCAGACCGTTATCCCGATGATCTGGAGCTTCAGCAGGAAGCACGTACCAAAATCAGGACTGCTTCCGGTTATCTTTTAAATCTTGTCAATGATGTGCTGGATATGAATAAGCTGGAATCCGGCAATATACAGCTGGAGAGAAAGCACTTTAATCTGCTGGAACTTTTGCATAACACGAATGAAATCACCAGGATGCAGGCAAATGAATCCGGCATTAATTATTATGTAGAAGATGGAGAAATCATCCATACACAGCTGATAGGAAGTCCGGTGCATTTCCAGCAGATATTGATGAATATCGGCAGCAATGCAGTAAAATATAATTATGATGGTGGTTCTGTGACAGTTACCTGTCGTGAGGTTTCCTATACGGATACCACTGCGGAATATGAACTGACCTGTACAGATACCGGAATCGGCATGAGTGAGGAATTTCAGAAAAAGGCATTTGAGCCTTTTGCCCAGGAAGGGCAGTCAGCCAGAACAAATTATGCAGGTACCGGTCTGGGACTTGCCATTGCCAGAAAGCTGATAGAGCTGCAGGGTGGAACCCTTTCCTTTGAGAGTATACAGGGAAAGGGAACTAAATTTATTCTTCATATTTCTTTTGAAATCTCTGCTGAGGAATCGGAAAAGAAATCCCAGATGTATCAGAACTGTTCAGTGGAAGGAATTCAGGTTCTGCTGGTGGAAGACAATGAGCTGAATATGGAAATTGCTGAGTTCCTGCTGAAAGAAGAAAAAATGATAGTGACAAAGGCATGGAATGGACGGGAAGCTGTAGAAATATTTGAGAATTCAGAGCCCGGATACTTTGATGTGATCCTGATGGATCTGATGATGCCACAAATGGGAGGTCTGGAAGCTACCCGCAGAATCAGAAAGCTAGATAGAAGGGATGCGAAAACCATCCCCATCTTTGCTATGACAGCTAATGCCTTTCTTGATGATATTGCACAGAGTAAAGCAGCAGGAATGAACGAACATTTTTCAAAACCGCTTCAGATGGAGAAAGTGATAGATGCGATACGATTTTATTACACAGCCCGGTGAAAAACAGATTTGTTTTCTGACAGTCGGCATGAATGGATAATAAAGAGGAAATGAATGAACAGAAAGATAGAAAAACGGATAAGAAAAAAAGGCAAGAAAAAAAGATTATGTTTGAGCATTTTAATACTTATCGTGTTACTTTTGGTGCCGCTTTCTGCTTATGCGTCAGAAATTAAAAGTGACGGGAAAACAACTCAGGTAATAGAGGAAGAGAATAAAACAGTGAGAGTTGGGTATTTCCCATATGCCAATTTTCAGGAAGGCGGCTATGGGGAACACAAGCAGGGAGCAGGCTATGAGTATATCCAGAAGATTTCTTATATAACCGGCTGGAAGTATGAATATGTCTATGGCTCATTTAAAGAGTGTCTGGATATGCTGGCAGACAAAAGCCATCAGAAATCTGTTGGACCGTCCGGATGGAAAGAAAATACCTATTATTGCAATGACGGCAAATGCATTTGCAGAGGATGTGCAGGCTGCTTTGAATGCCGGAATGGATGATCATGTGGCGAAGCCGGTTGATATGGAGATTATAACATCTGTTATCACAAAATATGTAGAACGATGACTCATTTGTTAAAAAATGGATTGGAAAATTCATAATGGAATGGAACTTGAATAACTGCGCGTCTAACTTATCATTGAAGTAACGGGAATGCGACGCGCAGTTATTCAAAATCAGTGGTCAGTTGATTTAAAGGATTGTTACAGGCAGTATCAGAGCAATGGTGCTGCCTTTTTTGCTGCTCTGGGTTACTTTTACCTGGCCGTTGTGCTGTCTGGCAATCTCGCTTACAAGGGCAAGACCCAGACCGGCACCGCCCATGGCGCGGCTGCGGGATTTGTCCACACGGTAGAAAGGATCAAAGATTTTCTCCTGATTTTCAGGGGAGATACCGATGCCTGTGTCAGTTACCTCCAGGACTGCAGATTCTGCAGAATGAATATTTACAGTGACGGAACCGGAAGGCTGGTTATATTTGATTGCATTTTCAACCAGATTATAGACTGCCCGGTACAGAAGGATATAGCTGCCTGTAACAGTACAGTCACCTTCTGTCTGAATAAGCCGGATCTGATGCTTTTCTGCAACCGGGTCCAGATCGCAGAAAACTTCTTCTGTGAGTGCTGCAAGGGAAATGGTATCAGAACGCTCTACAGTCTGAAGGCCTGTCATGTCCAGCAGGATTTCCGCAAGGTGGGAAAGCCGTCCGGTCTGTTCCTGAAGCATGGTGAAAAGCCTGTCGTATTCCTGGTGTGTGTGTTCCGGCTTTTTGTAAAAAACTTCCAGATTTGTCTGCATTACAGCTAAGGGCGTGCGAAGCTCATGTGCGGCACTTGCCACAAACTGCTTCTGTGCAGAGAATGCATTGTCCAGGCGTGCAAGCATGTCATTAAAGGATCTGGTCAGACGTGAGATCTCATCCTCTGAGAGTGGGACTTCCAGCGGTTCAGACAGATTCTGTGCCTGTACCTGGCTGATTTTGTCGCTGAATCTGCGCAGGGGGGTCAGGGCTCTTCTGGTGACAAACCAGGTACAGATACTGCTGAGAAGAATAATGATACCTGTGGCAATCATGCTCTGGAACAGAAATTTATTTTTGGTATTCTGGATCTGGTTTTCCAGATCAGGGATGAGGATTTTGGGATCTACATTGATAGAGATCGGGTTTGAATTGTCAGGAGTGACCAGAACCACATAGTCGGAAATCCCTTCCAGACCGGTCACAGCAGAACGGCTGATAAAGAAATACATCAGTGCACAGGCTGTGATAACCAGTCCGGAAATCAGCAATGTGAGCCGCCACTGGAGGGAGAGCCTGCGGGGGGAAAGTTTTTTTGAATAAAATTTCATAGATTTAGTCCTCCATAATATAACCTTGTCCGATCTTATTCTGTATAGGATCATATCCAAGGGCAGTTCTCAGTTTTTTTCTCAAGGAAGAAATGTGTACCCGGATGGAATTGCTGAAGCTGTTTACGCTGCCATCCCAGAGATGCTCAATCATTTCCTCAGGGCTGATGATCCGGTTGCGGTGAAGCAGAAAGTATTCCAGAAGTGCGCTTTCTTTCCTGGTGAGAGCCAGTGGTGTACCATCTACACTGGCTTCTCTTGTGCGTGTGTCAAAGGTAATGCGGCTACATCTCAGGCAGACATCCTCCTGGATAAATTTACGGCGGGTGAGGCTGCGGATGCGGGCTTCCAGTTCCTCGAAATGAAATGGCTTGGTAAGGTAATCGTTGGCTCCCAGATCCAGACCCTCCACCTTATCCTGGATCTGTACTCTTGCGGAGAGTATGAGAACAGGAGTGTTGGTATTGAAAGTACGGAACTGACGCAGAATGTCCAGACCGTCAATTCCAGGCAGGTTCAGATCCAAAAGAATCAGATCGTAATTCTCTGTCATACATAATTCCAGTCCCTCTTCCCCGTCAAAGCAGGTATCTGTTTCGTATCCGTCCATGCGGAGTCCCTCTGCCATGGAACGGCAGAGCTGTTCTTCGTCTTCTATAATTAAAATGTGCATGATAGTCTCCTTTTTGAATTTCCGGTTTCATAGTTTTATAATATCAAAGTCCAAAGTCCAAAAGCCAGAAGATTGTCAGTGTTTGTACGATAAAATTTTTGACTCTGATATATTATCAATTTTATCATAGCACATTAAGTATAAAATTCGTGTAAAAAAGAAAACGATTTCATATTAAAATATCTGCCTGACTACGTTTCAGATTTGTTTGGGATTGATTACAAAATAAAATTCGAAAAAAAGTTATTTTCTTAACACAGATTTTATTTCTCAGATGCTATAATGTGTGCATATCAATAAAAAAGTGTCTGTCATGTGGGGATGAAATCCAGATTTGCGGACAGATACAGAGAAGTAATTAAAGGTAATATAAAAATCATAACAGTAAAAAATGAAGGGAGTTTACTTACAATGAAAAACAGAAGAATGAGATTAATGGCGATTTTTGCAGCAAGTGTATTAAGTGTGACATCTATGGGAGGTATTGTAACTGTACATGCAGGGGAGGCTCTTGCAGTGCCAGCAGATGAAGCAGGTGTAGTCCAGACGGATGGTAAGGATGTTCAGGCAGCAGAAGATGGCAGTGTGGCAGCTTCCGAGGGTCTGATTGCTGAATCCTTCAAACCCTCAGAGATTGCTCAGCCTGCACAGGATACTTATGAATATCCATTCCTTGGAATGAAATTAGGGATTTCCAAAGACCTGAAAGAGCAGATGGAGAAGAAGAATATTTCCATGTTTACAGATGAGAGATGGGATGACAATGCAGAGGCAGTCACATATGCCACAGCCAGCTGGTGTACCCTGACAGACGAGCAGAAGGATGCAGAGGTGGACAAGATGGGCACCGGATATGACGACTGGCTGAAAAGTCTCAGCAGAGTAGGTGTGATCGGAATGTATGACGAGGAATCCCAGAAAGATCTGGATACGATTACCGGATGCACAGAGCATAAAGAACTGGGCACCAGCAGTGACGGCAAATATAAATATTATCTCAGCACAAACAAGGATGCAGATGCAGACCTGCTAAAGGATGTGGAGGGGATTGAAGTAACACTTACAGAAATGACCCCGTTCCAGATGCTTTCTGCATTTGACCAGCCGCAGGATACTTCTGACAGTACAGATGCAGCTGAAGGAACAAATGTAGGCAAATTTGAAACAACAGGAGTTGACGGAAAAACCTATACACAGGATATCTTCAGCAAATACGATCTGACTATGGTAAATGTTTTTACTACCTGGTGTTCTCCATGTATTAATGAGATTCCTGATCTGGAGAAGCTTTATCAGGAGATGAAGGATAAAGGTGTGGGAGTAGTAGGCGTTACACGGGATACAATAGGCAGTGGTGGAAAACAGGATGAGGAAGCAGTGAAAAAGGCTCAGGTAATTCAGGAGAAAACAAAGGCATCCTATCCATTCCTGATCCCGGATTCCGGAATGATGAACGGACGTCTCAATGGAATCTCCGCTTTCCCGGAAACATTCTTTGTTGACAAAAATGGAAATATTGTAGGCGAGACTTACTCCGGAAGCCACAGCCTGGACGAGTGGAAAGAAATTGTGGAAAAAGAGCTGGCGAATGTAACAGAGGAAAAATAAATGAATAAATTAAAAACCAGCAAAATATGGAACAGTAAATGGCCGGCTGTGATTCTTATGCTTGTGGGAGCCTGCTTTATGGGATATGGAATTTCCCGCGGAGAGCTGGCGGTGGTGTTTACAAAAGCCATTAACATCTGTATGGAATGTGTGGGAATTGGATGATTTAACCGAATCAGGCAGGTTCCTCTTCGGAGGCTGCAAATATCCGCCTGACTGAAACATTGTCATAAGATAAGTCTGTGTATAAGATATGAATGGAAAGAAAATAAATTATCATGAGTAACAAAAAGAACAGCGATAATAAAAGTAATAAGAAACAAAATACAAAAAATATGAAGATTAATGAGTGGCCACGCCACGGAATTCAGGCACTGTGGGCGTTCATTACAAACAGTCATGTTACCGGTTTTGTCACAGGCAAAATTTACACAGGCAAATTGAAAAATGCCTGTGTTCCGGGCCTGAACTGTTATTCCTGTCCAGGTGCTGTTGGTGCCTGTCCTATCGGTTCCCTTCAGGCAGTGATAGGGAGCTGGAATTTCAAGATGGCTTATTATGTGGTAGGATTTCTCATCTTCATCGGGGCTATGGTAGGAAGGCTGATCTGCGGTTTTCTCTGTCCTTTTGGACTGATCCAGGATCTGCTGAATAAGATCCCATTTCCTAAGAAAATCCGTACATTCAAGGGAGATAAACTGCTTCGTAAGCTGAAATATGTGATTTTTGCAGTGTTTGTGATCCTGCTTCCATTGTTCCTTGTGGATATTATGGGACAGGGGGCACCCTATTTCTGCAAACTGATCTGCCCGGCAGGAACACTGGAGGGCGGACTGCCACTGGTGCTTTTGAATAAATCCATGCGCAGTGCACTGGGCTGGCTGTACATATGGAAGAATGTGATCCTTGTCATAACGATCATTCTCTCCATTATGATCTACCGTCCGTTCTGCAAATATATCTGTCCCCTGGGAGCACTTTATTCTGTCTTTAATCCTGTCTCTCTGTATAAATACAGAGTGGATAAAGATAAGTGTATAAAATGCGGAAAATGTGCAAAAGCATGCCAGATGATCGTAGACCCTGTGGAAAACTCCAACAGTCCGGAATGTATCCGCTGTGGAAGATGCCGCAAAGCCTGTCCGACAAATGCAATCCAGTGTGGAATCAAGAGAAAACCACAATCATGAAGAAAATAAAATGATATCAGAGGCATGTATAGAACTGTCATCAGTCAAAATTATTCGGGTTCAGCCATGAGACTATGAATAAAAAGATTGATAATAACAGATATGGAAAAGGGACACCTGACAGATTATAAAAGTAGTCTGTCAGGTGTTTTTGTATATTTTTGGTTACTGTTCACATGCCACTATCCCGCGAGGTGTTTTGGCATGTGAATGCCAAAATCCCGAGACATACCGCGCGAATTTATGCGAATAGCATAAATTCTGTGCATCGC
>NZ_QRIL01000021.1:20632-71501 GCF_003471165.1 Ruminococcus sp. AM22-13
TTCTGTGCATCGCGAAGCGTGTTACTGGGCACGGAGTGAACAGTAACTATTTTTGTTGGAAAATGTATAAAAATATCGAAAAATATATAAAAAACTGGTAAAATCATATTGTGAAAATGCAGAACAGAAAATGAGGTGACTGTATGGCAAAGAAGAGAAGAAAACCGAAGATGGAATTCCGCTATTACCAGATGCCTGCCGGAAGTCCGATTCTGGCTCTTCTGGGGCAGAAGTGGGTTCGGAATTATGGAAATGATGTGGATTATCTTCATTTTCACAATTATCTGGAGATTGGTTTCTGCTATGAAGGGGATGGATTTATGGCGTTTGGTGAGGCTGAAATGCGGTTTTCGGGAAGAGAATTTACGGTGATTCCACCCAATTATGCTCATACGACTAACAGTGATCTGGGTACGGTTAGTAAATGGGAGTATCTTTTCATAGATGTGGAAGGTTTTATGAAAAAATTTCTGAACAATCCGGTAAAGGCTGAAAAAATGATCCAGAGAATATATTCTAAGGCTTTATTTCTGAAAGAGAATGAGTCTCCCTCCATAGCTGAAAAAATTCTTAAGATCATGAATATCATGCGTGAAGGAGAAGAATTTTATATTGAAGAATCCAGTGGAGTTCTTGCGGCACTACTTGTAGAAATTGCCAGACTGAACCGGGCATCACCGGAAGACAGGGTGGAAGAGGAAACAGGAAAACTTACAAATATGATCACCCGCGTACTGGATTTTGTTTCTTATCACTATATGGAAGACATTCGGATTGAGGATCTGGCGAAGATCTGTCACATCAGTGAAACTCATTTCAGAAGAGTATTTACATCGCATATGAAGGTAAGTCCTCTGGAGTATATTAATTCTGTGCGGATTCATACTGCCTGTGAATTTTTGCAGACAACAGATATACCGGTGGCAGATATTGCGCACAAATGTGGTTTCACGACCAATTCAACGTTTAACCGGAACTTCAGACAGATAATGGGAGTGACGCCGGTTGAATGGAGAAAGCGGCCGGAGAATTATGAACAGCAGCTTTTGGATTTCGATATTCATTCAGAGGAAGGATGGTAAAAAGTTATGAACTATAAGATTGTGGAGCAGGTCTCAAGAAAGAAAAAGAGTATGTCCGGAGTCCTGCGTGTGGTAATGATTGTTTTTGCAGTGCTTTTTGTGGTTATGGGAATCACGATTTCCCAGGCATTTATGCTTCCGGGATTTATGCTTGCAGGGCTGTATTTTGTCTTTGATATATTCAGTCAGAAGGATTATGAATACACGATGGAAAACGGTCAGTTGGAAATAGATGTGATCTATGGCAAGAAGTATCGCAAAACAGCTCATATATTGGAGTTGAGCAGCCTGGAGACAGTGGCACCGCACTGGCATGAAAGTGTTGCAAGGTACAAAAGGAATGGCGGAACAGAGAAACTGAAAAAGTACGATTATACCTCTTATGATGATGATACTCCTTATTATACAATGATTATCCGGGAAGACGGGCACAAGATAAAACTGCTTCTTGATCTTAATGAGGAACTGCTTCATGCGATGAAATCACAATATCCTGAAAAAGTCTATTTTGCATAAAATGAATTGAAAATTGTAAAATATGTACAAAAATTGAATGAAAAATTTATGAAATAAGAACAAAAGCCATTTTCAAAGACAAAAAAATATATTTTTTTGTCCATGAAAGTGGATTTTATCATTAAAATCACATGGAAAAAGCGGTGCAAATGAGAAAGTGAACAAAAAACAGATTTTTTGGCATTTCAAATAGTGCAAAATACATAAAATGGTCGAAATTGCACATTATGTGTACGGTTATGCAAACTATACCTGAAAATCGGATGCTATAATTAGCTTACAAGCGATTCGGAAGAAAGAATAAGCTTAATAAAGGAGGACATAAATATGAGAAAAAAATTACTCGCAGTATTAATGACCGGTGCTATGGTAGCATCCTTTGCAGGATCAGCTACAGTTGTTTCAGCGAAATCTGATGATGACAACAAGTTAACCGTATGGGCATGGGATCAGAACTTCAATATCAAATCCATGCAGATCGCAGCAGATCAGTATGCAAAAGATCATGAGGGATTTTCTGTAGATATTATAGAGACATCTTCTGATGACTGCCAGACTAAACTGACAACAGCAGCAAATGCAGGCGATTACAGCACACTTCCTGATATCGTTCTTATGCAGGACAACAGCTATCAGAAATATCTGAAGAGCTATCCGGATGCATTCACAGATCTGAAAGATATCAACATTAACTGGGATGATTTTGGTAAACTGAAACAGTCCTATTCCATGGTAGATGATACACACTACGGTGTTCCGTTTGATAACGGTGCTGTTATTGCATGCTATCGTACAGATATCCTTGACGAAGCAGGATATACAATTGATGATCTGACAGATATCACATGGTCCAAATTCATGGAAATCGGTAAAGATGTTCATGAAAAAACAGGCAAATATCTTCTTACAAGTGAAGCTACAGGCGGCGATACTCTGATGATGATGATGCAGTCCTGCGGAGCTAACTTCGTAAACGAAGATGGCGAAGCTTACATCGTAGGCAATGAAGTGGCAGAGAAATGTATCAATCTTTATGTAGATCTGGTTAAGAATGACGTTGTTAAACTTGTAAATAACTGGGATGAATATATCGCTACTATTACAGGCGGTGAGGCAGCAGGTATCGTAAATGGTAACTGGATCACAGCTACTCTGATGTCTACAGAAGACCAGAAGGGTCTGTGGCAGATTACAACAATGCCTAAAGTAGATGATGTTGATACAGCCACAAACTATGCAAACAATGGTGGATCTTCCTGGTATATTACATCCAACTGCCAGAATGTAGAACTCGCAGAAGATTTCCTTGCAAGCACATTTGGTTCCAGTACAGAGTTCTATGATGCAATCCTTCCGGAAGCAGGTGCAATCTCCTGTTATCTGCCGGCAGGTGAATCTGAGGTTTACAACGAGCCAAATGAATTTTTCGGTGGACAGTCAATCTTCTCAACAATTGTAGAATACTCTTCTCATATTCCGGAGTTCACAAAAACACCGTATCACTATGAAGCAAGAGAATGTGTCAACACAGCAGTTGTAAATATTGTAAACGGTACATCTGTAGAAGATGCTCTTCAGGAAGCTCAGGATACTCTGGCATTCAAGATGACTGAATAAATTCTGATCGTAGGATCAGATGATGTCAGGATTGCGGGAACAGTGAAACTGTGAAGCAATCTGTAGACAGTAATTAAGTGAATGAAAACAGGTAAGTGCGGGGGACTGCCAGCAGTCCCCCCTTTTACTGCAAAGAGTTGGTAATTGTCCGGCAAAATGCTGAACAGTTACAGAGTTTTTTGAAAGGAGGAGTTCACGTGAATTCCAAGAAAAAAGGTATGTCTCTGCTTGGCAAGCAGAGAGCTGCAGGATGGATGTTTCTGGCCCCTGCAACTATCATGATCGCGATCATGAGCTTTTATCCAATGATACGTGCATTTATCATTTCCCTGCAGACCGGAGCCGGAGCAAATATGAGATTTGCAGATCCGATCTTCAGCAACTATAAACGTATTCTGGCAGACAAGGTATTTCAGCAGTCTATTGCAAATACATTCCTGTATCTGATCATTCAGGTGCCAATCATGCTGATACTGGCAATTCTTCTGGCACAGCTTCTGAATAACAAAGATTTGAAATTTAAGGGATTTTTCCGTACCTGTGTATTTCTTCCATGTGCGACATCTCTGGTATCCTATTCATTGATCTTCCGTTCCATGTTTGCTACAGATGGTCTGATCAACAGTATTCTGATCAAACTTGGAATCTTATCTACCGGCTATAACTTCCTGGGAAATTCCGCCAGTGCCAAGATTGTAATTATCCTTGCGCTGATCTGGAGATGGACCGGATATAATATGGTGTTCTATCTGGCAGGACTTCAGAATATCGAATATTCTGTATATGAAGCAGCCAAGATTGACGGTGCCAATGGCTGGAAGACTTTCTGGAAGATTACAGTTCCGCTTCTGAAACCGACAATTATCATGACATTCATCATGTCAATTAATGGTACACTGCAGTTGTTCGATGAGTCTGTCAACCTGACAAAGGGTGGACCGGCAAACTCAACAATCACAATGTCCCACTATATTTACAATACATGTTTTATTAACGTACCAAACTTTGGATATGCAGCAGCAATGTCATTTATCATATTCATTATGGTAGCTGTACTTGCATTTATTAATTTGAAAGTAGGTGATACACGTGACTAAGAAAAACAAATCAGCCATTCAGAGAAGATTGATCCCAACCTATATTTTTCTGATCATCGTGTCATTTATTTCAGTATTCCCGTTATACTGGATGATCTCAGCCGCAACTAATACATCCACAGATGTGTCACGTGGACGAATCATTCCGGGAAGCCATTTTATGGAAAACTTCCGTAATCTTACAGCCCAGCAGCCACTGTGGAGAGCACTTGGAAACTCTTTCTTTTATGCAATCCTTACTACAGTGATCTGTCTTCTGGTCTGCTCTATTGCAGGTTACGGATTTGAAGTTTACCATGATAAGTGGAAAGACAGAGTATTTTCAATCCTGCTTCTGGCTATGATGGTTCCGCAGGTTGCAACTATGGTTCCGTTGTTCAAAATGTTTTCCAAGGCGGGACTTCTGAATACAGCAGTAGGTTTTATCCTTCCGATTATTTCCACACCGTTTATGATCATGATGTTCCGTCAGAATGCCAGATCATTCCCGGTTGATATTATTGAAGCTGCACGTATTGACGGACTCAGCGAAGTAAGGATTTTCTTCCAGATGTTCATTCCTACAATGAAATCTACATATGCGGCAGCTGCTGTTATTACCTTTATGAATGCATGGAACTCCTATCTGTGGCCAAAGGTAATCATGACAGACAACAAGGCAATGACCATGCCAATGCTGATCGCCAACCTGATCACAGGTTATGTGACAGATTATGGTATGCTGATGTGCGGTGTATTGTTCTGTTCTATTCCTACAATGATCGTATTCTTTGTATTACAGAAACAGTTTGCAGAAGGTATTACCGGAGCAGTCAAATAAAAAACCTGAGAAAGAGAACACCCGGCAGATTACGAAAAGTAATTTTGCCGGGTGTTTTTGCCTGTTTATAAATAAATACATTCAAATTTGAGTAGGCATAATGAAAAAAGTACGGTAAAATAGATAGAGTACAGAAAGTACTTTTCCAGAATAAAACAAGAAGGGGGAGGGCCATGTCCGAAGTAAAGAATAAGAAAAAGAAATCAAGTATTATTCAGATCAGTATCGGTGTTCTGGCAGTTATTCTGGCTATCCTTATTATCATAATGATGGGAATTGTCTCAGATATTCAGGGAACGGCCCGTATTGTAAATTATACCGGTTTAGTCAGGGGAGAGACACAGAGACTCATAAAACTGGAGCTTTCCACGCAACAGGAAAATGAGATGATCCATGAGATAAGAACTTTTATTGATGGTTTGCGAAATGGAAATGATGAATTAAATCTTGTGCGTCTCGATGATGTTGATTTTCAGAAAAAAATGCAGGAACTGGATGACAAATTCTCTGACCTGTATAAGAAAATTTATCTTGTGAGGTTTAAAGGGGCCAGAAACACAGATATTATTCCGGAAAGTGAGGAGTTTTTTGTGATCTGTGATGAAGCAACAGGTCTGGCTGAAAAATATTCGCAGAAAAAAGCCACATCCTTATCATTGCTTGAAAAATATATCACAGCAGATATTGTTGTATTGATGCTGCTGATCGGATATGAGTTTATCAAAGCAATACAATATGCTGCAATGAACCGTCTGCTGCAGCGAAAGGTATATCTGGATGATGCGACGGGACTTCCGAACAAAAATAAATGTGAAGAATTGCTGAATGAGGAAGAACCGGATGCAGATATCGGTGTCTGTAGTTTTGATCTTAATAATCTCCGGCGTATTAATGACAGCAGAGGACATGAAGCCGGTGATGCCTATATCCGTAGATTTGCTATCTGCCTGCGGGATTCCATGCCGGCTGAGCAGTTTGTGGGAAGAGCAGGTGGAGATGAATTTCTTGCAGTTACCCACGGACTGGACAGAGAACAGATGACACAGTGTCTTGAAAAGGTGCGCAGGGATATGACAGAGGAATCCAGAGTGTATCCGGATACTCCCCTAAGCTATGCGGTGGGATTTGCACTGGCCGGCGATTTTCCCGGAAGTACAATGAGAGAACTGTTTAACTGCGCAGACAAAAACATGTATATCAATAAGAATCATGTGAAACGGGAAGAGGCTGCAGCAGAAAAGAATCAGGGATATCAGCTGTTAAAGCTGCTTAATCAGCACGGCAGTAATTTCTCAGACTGTCTGTATTGTGATGCCAGGATGGATACTTATCGGGCGATTCGTTCCAGTGAAAATTTTTTCCTGGCCTCTGATGGTGCATATTCCGGTGCTGTGGAACAGATCATAGAGGAACAGATTGAAAAGTCCTGTCAGGCAGATATCCGTGAAGGACTGCAGATTTCGGAGCTTCAAAAGAAGATGCATACGAAGGAAGATGTGCTGGAATATGAGTATAATATCGGAAAACAGGGGGCATATAACCGCCTGACACTGATTCCGGTGGACTGGGATGAGGACAAAAAGCTGCATCATTTTCTTCTGGCATTTGAAACCATCCGAAAGACTTCTGAAGGCCAGACAGGGGCAAAAGAGCAGCTGCAGCTTTATTATGAACAGCTGAAACAGTCTATCCTGGAAAATGACAGCTATGTGGATGCACTTCTGGAATTGTCAGATGTGATCTATACAGTAAATCTGACAAAGGATGTTTTGGAAAGAAGGATCGTACTGAATGGAAAAGAACAGAAGAGTCGGGAGCTTTTTATGGACTATCCGCTTCCATGTTCTTATCAGGATTACTGTTGGGAATATGAGAAAAAAATCACCCAGGAAACAATTGCCGGTTACTGCATGACAGATAATTGTGAAAAGCTTCGTAAGAGGTTTGAAAACGGAGAAACAAATATGTCTGTGGAATATTGTGCCCGCGAAGATGATGGAAGTATCCGATGGGTACAGAAAACAGTTCTTATGACCAGAGTGGTAGTGTTTGATACAGAAATCCTTGCTGAGGTACCCATGATCTATGCAATCATTCTGTTGCAGGATACCACACAGAGGCATGAACGGGATGAACAGGAACAGGCGCGCCTTCAGGCCGCATTCAATGAGATGCGTGCCGAGAGCAGGGCGAAAACGAATTTCCTCAGCCGTATGAGCCATGATATCAGGACACCTTTGAATGGTATTATTGGTCTGTTAAAGATTGATGAGACTCATTTTGAGGATAAGGCACTGATACGGGAAAATCATAAAAAGATGAAGATAGCAGCGGATTACCTGCTTTCCCTTATCAATGATGTTTTGCAGATGAGTAAAATAGAGGAAGGTCATATTGTTCTGACTCATGAATATATCTATCTTAAAGATCTGGTCTATGAGATTGAGAGTATTATCACTCACAGGGCAGCAGGTGAGGATATTCAGTGGATTTATGAGAAAAATAAGGAGGATATTCCTTATCCGTATGTCTATGGAAGCTCACTGCATCTTCGTCAGATTTTTCTGAATATCTATGGAAACTGTATTAAGTATAACCGACCGGGAGGAAAGATTACTACGGTAATGGAGGTAGCAGATGTACATGATGGAATCTGTACATACAGATGGACGATTTCTGATACAGGTATAGGGATGAGTCCGGAGTTCCTGAGCCATATTTTTGATCCGTTTTCACAGGAAAAAACAGATGCCCGGAGTGTTTATCAGGGAACCGGTCTGGGAATGGCGATTGCCAGGGGATTGATTGAGCAGATGAATGGAAGTATTGAAGTGACAAGTCAGGTGGGCATTGGCTCTGTGTTTGTCATTACCATTCCCTTTGAAATTGCCCAGGAACAGAAAAGGGATGAGGAACTTGCAGAGAAATATGATATTCGTGGATTGCATCTGCTGGCAGCCGAGGATAATGAGCTTAATGCAGAAATCGTAGAAATGCTGCTGACAGATGACGGTGCGAAGGTTACAGTTGTAAAAAATGGCAGACAGGCAGTGGAGCACTTCGAAAGTAATCCTCTGGGAACCTTTGATGCCATATTGATGGATGTCATGATGCCTGTTATGGATGGTATTGCAGCAACAAAAGCCATACGTGCCATGGACAGGGCGGATGCAAAAATAATTCCGATCATTGCAATGACTGCAAATGCATTTGAGGAAGATGCAAAAAGATGTCTCGCAGCCGGCATGACCGCACATCTGGCAAAACCATTTCAGATAGAAGATGTGGAGAAAACTATTGTGGAGTGCTGTGGAAAGTAAAAGCATTAACATTAAACATTTTAAAAGGTGCTGCCTGGGGGACAGTAGGAATCAGAACCAGGTCAGCACCTTTTGTTTGTCAGACAGTCTCTTAGGATATATTTCTGGTGGGCGGTCTTTGAAAGAATGTTACAACTGTTTCATGATAAAACGATAATCTGTAGGCGTCATCTGGAAATTAGCATAAAAAACCTGGTTAAAATACTTGGTAGAGGTATAGCCTACTTTTTCTGAAATATCAGATACTTTCATGGTAGTATGGGCAAGAAGATCCTTAGCGGCTTCCATTCGGCGTTCTGTGAGAAGTTGTGAAAAGCCCATGGAAAGTTCTTTCTTGAGTAATCGGGAAATATAGGAGCTATTACGGTTTATAAATTCTGCGGCATCATTTAATCCAATTTGTTTTTCATAGTTTTTATGTATGTATTCTATAACAGCATTGACGATTATCCCTGTGTTTCGTGTGGTGACACTGGACAGCTCCTGGATGATGTTTTTAATACAGTTGGAAAAAACAGTTCTGCTGTGTTCGCTGCAAGGTTGTTCCATACAATAGCGTGTGATCGGAGTAGTAAGGTAATTACTATCTTTAGAGTCATCCAGGAAATTTTTAAGCTGGATATGGAGGTTTAATTCTACTAGTTTGATAGCATCCTGCTGATTGAGCAGATTTTCATTCTGTATCAGTGAAAAAAAAGCATCTCCGATTTCCAGCGCATCACAAAGATTACGTGTCTGAATGGCATTGATCAGATTGGAAATGATCTCGTTAATCTCAATAATACTGGAATTGTAATCATTTATTTCTGCAAAAAATAAAATGCTGTCTTCTAGTGAAACAATATCGGAAGCTTTATAGGAAAAGCAATACTGTATCTGTTTATTGAGCTTTGGAAACTGTTGAATAGAATTGCCAAGTTCACTGATTCCGATTGTGATAGAAGAAAAAAGTTTTTCCCTGGTATAGCAGACAAGTGAATGGGCCAGACTTTTGGCTTCAGCAATAGGATCAGCAGATGTAACAGGCATGAGAATATATACAATGTTTCCAATATAACAGGATGCAATGCCCTCATAATCTTTATTGATCTTCTTAGACAGAGAATAAGAAATATAGTATTCCTGATTCTGGAGGATGTTCATCCTGTTCGTAGTGTTACACTTAACCCCAATTAAATAAAATAGATCCGGGTTTAGACCAAGTGAGAGACATTGTCGGAGCTGTTCTGGTGAAAAACTGGTAACAGGATTAATCAGCAAAGTTTCTATAAACTGTTTTTTCAAAAGACTTTGATTTTCCTTAAAAAATTTGGAAAGCATTTTTTTCTGCTTTTCCATATTTTCCTGTTCCTGAATTGCATTTATGGCTTTCTTTAGACAGGAAAGAAATACCTCACTGTTCAGTGGCTTGAGAAGGTAATCAAAAGCATCATATTTCAAAGCTGCCTGTGCATAAGAAAATTCAGAGTATCCGGAGACAAAGATGACCAGCAGTTTTAGCTGTGATTCGGATATTTTCTGAAGAAGACTAATTCCGTTTTCACAGGGCATTTGAATGTCCGAAAACAGAATATCTGGATTCTCTGTCTGAATGATGGTCCAGGCATCTGCTGCATTAGAAGCTGTCAGGATGGTATGGGATTTAAAGTCAGACTGCCGGATTATATTTTCCATGGTCTGAAGTGCAATTGATTCATCGTCAACAAGTAATATTTTCATTTCAAATTTCCTGCTTTCTCAATTGGTTTTTCTACTAGTTTCAAAGGAAGGCGGACTATGATACATGCTCCGCTGTTTTCATTATTCTGTAGGATCAGTCCATGATCTTCGCCGTAATAGAGCTTTAGTCGTTTATCAATATTGTAAATGCCATAAGAGGTGGCTGGCTTTTGCTGAAAACTTTTGGAAAAATCTTCAAGAAATTCCCGGGAAAAACCTGGACCGTTATCTTTTACACAAATCTGAAGGTTGATACCATCGGTACTTCCAAGAAGGGCAATGATACCTTTGTCAGAGATTTTTGATGTTCCGTGGATCACTGCATTTTCGATTAGAGGCTGGATGATCAGTTTGGGAATATAGTAATGGTATAGTGATTTGGGAATATCAATTAAAATGGACAGATTATCTCCGAAACGGAGCTTCTGTATATAGGTATATTCTTTTACATAATACAAAGCCTCTTCTATGGTGCTGAATGGCTTGCCTTTCAGGGACATGCGTTCAATATCTGCAAGTGCAGTCAGAGCATGATGACATTCTTCTTTTCTATCCATATCTACCAGGCCGGAAATACAATTTAAAGTATTGTAAAGAAAGTGAGGATTGATCTGTGCCTGGAGGCTCTCAATTTCAATGTTTTTTGTAAGAATTTCCTGTTCATGGATCTTTTCAGATAATGCATGGATACGTGAAAGAGTCTGATTGTATACATTGGATAACTGGGAAAATTCAATGGAACTCTCCATATGGATAAATGCATCATTATTGATCGCTTTTGTTTTATTCAGTTTTTCCATAAAATAGTCAAATTCATCTGCTATGCTCCGGGAGATAAAGCGTGTTGCTCCGATGATTGCAATCAGAGCAAGAATAGAGGGGAAAAGCAACAGGATTACGAACATCCGGGCATTTTTATAAACTAATGACTGATTAGTTATCAGCAATAATTGCAGATTATTTATGCTGGTGGAAAAAGAAGATGCTGTATATTTATACGTCTGTGTATTCAGACGTTTATTTTCTACGAGCTCAAAAATGTTCTGTTCTGAAAGTTCAGTAGTATTTCTAAAAATATGATGATTATTATCAATTAAAACAAATTGGTACACGTTACTATTAAGGGAAAAGATTTTGTCAAAAACAGTAGCCTTGGGTTCTACGATTAGTGTACCAAGACGATTCTTTCCTGTAGTTTCAGTTTTTCCAGTCCATTGATAAATATTTCTACATATGTACAATTTATCTGAATCATCAGTACTCCCAAAGAGAAAAGGTAATCCGTGAAAATCATCACCTTTTTTCAGAATCTCTGTAATGTAAGAGGGAGAAAGATCGGATACCAGCTGTGATGAGTAGTTGGTTGTTGAAATCAGCTTTCCGTTGTTAGTGATAAAAAATACATTATCTGAATAGTTCATGCTTAAAGAAGGATAATAGGGAGCATCGTTTAATAAAAGCTGTTGGAATTCCAGCCCATCATCCTGTGTTATATTTATAAGATTGTTCTGTGTTGCATTTTTATAGAAAAAGATACTGGAATCGGAGGTAAACTGAGAAAAATAGGATTCCAGTGATGTGAGCGCCGTATTAGAGTAGGCTGTTTGTTCATGTTCGGAGGATTCCTTCACAGAATGAAAATAAAATATGGTATCAATTGCTCCGATGGAGAGAAATGTGATTAGTAAGATAGGAATTACATAACGTGTGTATTTGATTCGAATACTGACGGGGCGAGTTATTTTTTGTTTCATACAAACCTCTTTCTTATAAATGTATCAAATTATTCTGCTTTTTTATTATAACATATGAGATTCGGAAAAAAAGAGGTGGTAAAAAATTTGGTATAGGATGTCATTATTCTGGAATCGAAAAATACTATAAATGAGAATATAATAAAGACATCAAAGAACAGGAGGTTTTTATTTATGAGAAAGAGAGTAATCAGTACCTTGTTGGCAATGGCAACAACAGCAGGTTTATTTGCCGGAAATGTATCTGCAGTGTACGCAGAAGGAAAGTCATCCGGAGATTATGAATATCAAGAGCTTGAGGATGCCGAGATTACATATTATAATTATTCTGTAGAAGGAAAAGAACTGTATGAGAAGGAAATCGCTGCTTACAATGAAGTTCATCCGAACGTGAAAATTAATCTTGAACTTGTTGGCGGCGGTACAGACTGGCGTTCTACATTAAAGGCTGAAATTTCAAGTGGTCAGGCACCGGATCTTGTGGTTATGGAAGGTGCATCAGATTTTGATACATTTGGCGATATGATTGAAGATCTTAGTGACCAGCCATGGGTGGAGCATATATATGAAAACAATGTCAGTGACTGTAAAGTTGGGGATGCAATAGTTGGTGCACCATCAGGTGTAGTGTGCTATGGTCTGCTGTATAACAAAGCTGTTTTTGAGGCCTGTGGCATTGATGGTTCTACATTAAAGAGTTACGATGATATTGATGCAGCTTTTGGCAAAGTTCAGGATGCTATTGATGCAGGAGAACTTGCAGATCAGTTCCCAGATCTTGAAGCGGTTGTTTCACTTCCGGCGGCAGAATCATGGGTACTTGCAAATCATGGTGCAAATCCGGCAATTCAGGCAGAGTTTGGAACTGCATTTGAAACTTATGAAGCGAAGTCTCTTGATTTTAAATATGCAGATGCATTAAAGGACTATATTGATCT
Organism: Ruminococcus sp. AM22-13; assembly: GCF_003471165.1. Classification (GTDB taxonomy): domain Bacteria; phylum Bacillota; class Clostridia; order Lachnospirales; family Lachnospiraceae; genus Blautia_A. The sequence goes on from NZ_QRIL01000021.1 coordinate 33,496, forward strand.
GATGGTAAAATATTCTCCTGATGCAGACAAACCAGAAGCATTGGTTGGAGTTGATTATGATAGTGCAATGGGCGGTTCCTTCTGTATTGGAAAAACAGCTGTTATTCAGATGGGACAGTGGGTTGCTCCTGTAATCGATGAAATTGATCCGGAACTTCGTGAGAACATTGGCGTTCTTCCAATGCCTTTAAAGGAAGTGGACGAAGATAATATCTGTTATGGTATTGCTTCCTATTTTGTTGTCAACAAGAATTCAGATGATGCAAAAAAAGCTGCTGCAAAAGATTTTGTAAATTGGCTGCTTATGTCTGATGAAGGAAAAGCATTAATTACTTCTAATATTAGTCTTCCATTTGATAATTTTGCAGATTTTCCATCTGAAAACGTAATCAGTCTTGCATGTGAACCATATGCAAAAGAAGGAAATACTTTCTCATTAGTATTTGGTGGTTATCCAGATGGTTGGTCTGATTTATTAGGCGCTGGAATCCAGAGCTATATTGCCGGGGAAAAAGAGTGGGATGCTGTTGTTGAAGAAGCAAAAGCAAACTGGGCAGAAATGAGATAAAGAAAAGTTTCAGGACAGCCGGAAAACACTCTGGCTGTCCTTTTATGGAGGAAACGATATGTGTAAATCGAAAAAAATATTCTGGCTTTTTCTTGCTCCCTGTTTGATTACTTTTTGTATTGCTGTTGTAATTCCTACAATAACAGGTATTTATTATTCTTTTACAGACTGGGACGGACTCCATTCAAATTGTGATTTTGTTTTTCTGGACAATTACATCAGTGCATTTCATGATATTTACTTTCAAAATGCTTTTGTTTTTACTTTTAAATTTGTAATTATAACAGTGATAGCGGTAAATGCGGTTGCATTTGCAACTGCTATGTTGGTAACTCAGAATATAAAGGGAAAAAATTTATTTAGAAGTATTTTCTTTATGCCTAATCTGGTAGGTGGTGTGCTGGTAGGATTTGCATGGCAGTTTATTTTTTGTGATGTATTTGACAGTATTGGAGAGCTTCTTGGAATTAACTGGCTTTGTGATTGGCTTTCTACTAAGTCTACAGGTTTTTGGGGTTTGGTTATTCTTGTTGTATGGCAGATGAGCGGATATATGATGCTGATCTACATTGCACAGATACAGAATATTCCGGAAAATCTGTTGGAGTCTGCGAGAATTGATGGTGCAAGTTCTTTTCAGTGTTTCTGGAAAATTAAGCTTCCATTGATGATGCCTGCTTTTACTATTGGACTTTTCCTTACTCTTACAAATTGTTTCAAACTGTATGACCAGAATCTGACTTTAACTGGAGGTGGCCCGGCGAAATCTACAGAAATGCTTACTATGGATATTTGTAATACAGCATTTTCAAGAAACATGTATGGAATGGCACAGGCAAAAGGAATTATCTTCCTTGTTGTAGTTGCACTTATTACAGTAAGCCAGCTGATGTTTACCAAATCTAAGGAGGTGGAGATGTAATGCAGAGGAAAAAAATAATCTCTAAAACAGTGATTATCTTGTGTTGTATTATACTGGCAGCATTTTTTATCTTCCCGATTTTATTATTGTTTATTAACTCATTTAAATCTTTAAAAGAAATTTATATTAGTGTTCTCCAGCTTCCTAAGACACTGAATTTGGACAATTATATTTCAGCGTTCAAAGAACTGGATTACCTGAATGCCATCAAAAATTCCCTGATCATAACCTGTACGGTAACGGTTGCAAACGTGATCTGCTGTTCTATGGCAGCGTGGGTACTGGTACGATATAAGACAAAAACAAGCAAACTGATATTTACCATTTTTTCTGTTGCAGTGCTTGTTCCATTTCAGTGTGTTATGCTTCCATTACTGGCAGAAATGGGAAAATTAAATATGATTAATATGCCAGGACTGATGCTTGTAAATCTTGGATTTGGTTCTTCTATGTCGATCATTTTGTTCCATGGATTTATGAAAAATGTTCCGGTAGAGTTAGAAGAGGCTGCGTCAATTGATGGTGCCAGCCAGCCAAGAATATTCTTTACAATTGTGTTGCCCCTGATTAAGGGAATTGCAGTAACCGTTGCAATCTTGAATGTTATGTCTCTTTGGAATGATTATTTACTCCCATCGTTGACAATCAACCGAAGTGGAACGCAAACTCTTCCTCTTCGGACTTATCTGTTCTTTGGTGCTTACACAAAGAAATGGAATCTTGGTTCTGCGGCGCTTGTTATGGCAATTATTCCGGTAATTATTTTTTATGTTCTTTGTCAGAAGCACATTATTAAAGGTGTAACTGAGGGAGCGGTGAAAGGTTAAGTTTTACTGGCTGTGATGAATAGTGACGGTTAATACGGAAAAAGGAGATAGAAAATATGTGTTGGACTGTAAATGAAATAAAAAAAGGTGTTTGGCATGTTGATGAGAGTGGATTGAATGCCATGTATGTAGTAAAGGGTAGTAAAATGTCTGCAGTAATTGATGCAGGAACTGGAATCGGTGATTTTAAGGGGCTGGTAGAGTCTTTGGTAGACAATCCCTATGTTGTGCTGATTACTCATGGACATGTAGACCATGCTGGCGGATGTGGTCAGTTTATAGAGGCTTATATTAATGAAAGAGATTATCAGGCTGCGCTGAATATAAAGGTAGAAGATCGAGAAAGATATTTAAAGAATATGGAAAGTGCCGGTGCTGTTGCACCTGGAAGCTTGAGTATTGCGGAAGAACTAAAAAATGATAAGAAACCAGAGTTTCGTTTTATGAAAGAAGGGGACATTTTTGACCTTGGAGATAAAAAGCTGGTTATATATGAGATGACAGGACATACGGCTGGATCTGTATGTATTCTGGATGAAGAGGATAGAATTTTGTTTTCCGGTGACAGTGTAAATGATTTGGAACTGATCTGTGCTCCGGCCAAGGATCGAGAGGCTTTACTGAAGGAATGGTATGAGGCTGGAAAAAGAATTTTTGCAAGAAAAGATTCATTTGACATCTGTGGCGGTGGGCATTGTCTGATTCCAATTGAAAAAGCAGAAGAAACACTGACATGTGGGGAAATGATTTTATCTGGTGAATTACAGGCAAAAGTTGAAAAGGTTCATTTTTTCCATGCACCGTTTTATAAGTATAAAGACAGTCGACTTTATAATGGAGATTTTGCAGCATTGCATTCAGAGGATAAATAAAGAGAATTTGAAGCTATTACGTGAGGTGAGTTAATAGTATTGTTTCAAGTGAACTCTAACGGTATGACTAAAAAATTGTATATTGTAAGTATAAAAACACGAAAAATGTCCTTGGTAGCTAACCTGGGACATTTTTCTGTATGTGGAGATGGAATGTCTATGATGTAGTGCGAAGATGAGAAATTGAGTTAAAAACGTGAAAATATTATGAATAAAGGCTCATAAAACGTGAAAAATAAATTGACAAATCCTCATAAAACGTGATAGTTTTGAAGAAAGGAGGCGGTTCTATGTATTTAAAAAGAAAGATAGATGAGTATCTGTTAGAGTGGAAAAAAAATGAAGAAAGACTTCCGTTAATTATAAAAGGTGCAAGGCAGATTGGAAAAACGGAATCTATTAATCATTTTGCAGAACAAAATTACAGTAATATTGTGAGTATTAATTTTGTTCTGGAACCTAAATATAAAACAATATTAAGTGACGGATATGCTGTTGAAGATATTATAAAAAATATTTCTATGATAGATACATCAAAAAAATTTATAGCAGGTGACACTGTGATTATTTTTGATGAATTACAGGAGTTTCCGGATATTGCAACTGCTCTGAAGTCATTCAGGATAGATGGAAGATTTGATGTCATATGCAGTGGTTCTTTGCTTGGAATCAATTACAGAAAAATTCATAGTAACAGTGTGGGATATAAAACAGATTATGAAATGTTTTCGATGGATTTTGAAGAATTTCTGTGGGCAAAAGGATACTCAGAGAAGCACATTGAAGATATCCTGAAACATATGCAGACAGGAACTCCATTTTCAGAAACCGAATTATCAGTCTATAAAAAATTGTTTTTGGAATATTGTGTACTTGGCGGTATGCCTGCAGTAGTAAAAGTATATATTGAAAAGAATCTTTTTACAGATACTCTGGAAATCCAGAGACAGATCCAGATGGATTATGAAGAGGATATCAGAAAATACGCTGAAGGTCTGGATCAGACTAAAATTGTAAGTGTCTATCGGAATGTACCTGTACAGCTTGCAAAAGAAAATAAAAAATTTCAATTAAGTAAAATAGACAAAAAAGCCAGAAGTCGAGAATATATGGGATGTATAACCTGGCTCGAAGATGCAGGTGTGATTTCTGTATGTTATTGTCTACAGTATCCGGAGCTTCCATTAAAGGGAAACTATGATGACTCAAAATTCAAAATCTATTATCCAGATACAGGATTGTTGATTGCTTCATTAGATGAGGAAGCACAAGAAGATCTTCGGGCGAATAAAAATCTTGGAGTATACAAAGGTGCTTTATATGAAAATTTTGTAGCAGAGGCGTTTGTGAAACAGGGGCTTGGACTATATTACTATAAAAAAGAAAATGCTACCTTGGAAGAAGATTTTTTTGTAAGAACAAAGGATGAGCTGGTTCCGGTAGAAGTGAAGGCGAACAGGAACCGGTCTAAGTCATTGAGGCAATTGATATCCGGTGATTCTTATAGAGATATTCACTGGGGAATAAAACTTGCAGACAGTAATATTGGAATAGAAGACGGGATGTATACATTTCCATATTTCTGTACGTTCTTATTAAAACGATATCTCAAGGGAAAATGATAGCGTTAACATCAAACATTTCAGAATGCCCCGTGGACTGATCCTCCATGGGGCGTTGTATTAGCTTGGAATGGAAGTGTAACACAAATTGGAAAAGTGTACAATGAAGATTTCACAAATTCACAAATTCTTCACAAAAAAATTAGCACTCACCTCTTGACAGTGCTAATAATAAGTGTTATATTACAGCTAGAACAAAGGAAGGGGAACAAAAAGAGAACAAAGAAATAAGTTCTATGAGATTCCTGATAACCTAAGTTCCAAAGAAACAAGGTAAAGATGCATAACTGAGAGTCCATCATATACAGATGGACGGTATAGAAAAGGAGAGATGACTTATGTTGATGCCTAGTATTTTTGGAGAAAATTTATTTGATGACTTTTTTGGAGATTTTCCATTTTATTATGATGACAGAGCAATGAAAGATACAGAGAAGAAACTTTACGGACGCAGAGCCAGTCATATAATGAAAACCGATATCAAGGAAACTGATAAAGGTTATGAACTGGTCGTAGATCTTCCGGGATTTACCAAAGATGAAGTAAAGGCTGACCTGGAGAATGGTTATCTGACTATCAGCGCTGAGAAAGGCCTGGACAAAGATGAGCAGGAAAAAGAGACAGGACGTTATATCCGTAAGGAACGTTACGCAGGTGCCTGCAGCCGTAGCTTCTATGTAGGTAAAGAAGTTGAGAAAGAAGACATTAAAGCAGAATTCAAACATGGTATCCTCACATTATTTGTACCAAAGAAAGAAGCAAAACCAACAGTAGAACAGAAGAAAACAATTGCCATTGAAGGCTGATGAATAAATATTCTGACTGACCCGTTAAGGGTCAGCCAGAGATTAAAAACAGAAATAAAAGTTTATACTAAAAGATTGAAGATAAAAGGTTGAAAAAACCTGTAGCGATAGATTTGGAAAGTAAATCTGGTGAACAGATTTGACATATATAAAATATATTAGAAAAGGAGATATGACTTATGTTAATGCCTAGTATTTTTGGAGAAAATTTATTTGATGACTTTTTTGGAGATTTCCCATTCTATTATGATGACAGAGCAATGAAAGATGCAGAGAAGAAACTTTATGGACATAAAGCAAATCATGTAATGAAAACTGATATCAAGGAAATGAATAATGGATACGAACTGGTTGTAGATCTTCCGGGATTTAAGAAAGATGAAGTCCATGCAGCACTTGAAAATGGTTATCTGACTATCAGTGCAGAGAAAGGCCTGGACAAAGACGAGAAGGAAAAAGAGACAGGACGTTATATCCGCAGAGAACGTTATGCAGGTGCCTGCAGTCGTAGCTTTTATGTAGGTAAAGAAGTACATCAGGATGACATCAAAGCAGAATTCAAACATGGTATCCTGACATTATTTGTTCCGAAGAAAGAAGCAAAGCCAGCAGTGGAACAGAAGCACAGCATCTCCATTGAAGGATAATAGATATTAAGTTACAGCAACGGGAGGTCAAATCTTTTGGCTTCCCGTTGTTTGCATAATGAGGATTGCAGAAATATGAAGTCAGGAATGATTGCGTTAGAATGTGTTTATGAGGGAAGGTGATGATATTGAAAAGAGACTACTATGAAGTTCTGGGCGTGAACAAAAACGCGGATGCAGCAACGATTAAGAAAGCATACAGAAAACTGGCCAAGAAATATCATCCGGACAGTAATGAGGGAAATGCTTCGGCAGCAGAGCACTTTAAGGAAGTAAATGAAGCCTATGATGTTCTGAGTGATGAGAAGAAGCGTAAACTGTATGATCAGTTTGGCCACGCTGCTTTTGAAGAAGGTGCCGGTAATTATGGAAATGCACAGGGCAGTGGATTTGGCGGAGCACAGGGCAATCCATTTGGCAGCGGTTTCCATGGTTCGTACAGTGATGGCAATGGTTATCATGAATATCATTTTGAAAATGGCGAAGATATGGATGATATCCTGAAGAACCTTTTTGGTGGTGGATTTAAGAAGAGTAAATCATCAGGTGGTTTTGGAAGCAGCGGATTTGGAGGCAGTGGCTTTCACGGAAGTGGTTTTGGCGGTTTCGGAAGTAACGGAACTGATGGATTCGGCAGTGGCTTTGGCACAGGTGGAAGTAATTTCCGCAGTCAGGGCTTTGGCGGTTCTTACAGCAGCAAAGGTGAGGATCTTCATGCAGAGGTTACTGTCAGCTTTGATGAAGCTGCTTTTGGTGGCAAGAAGGTTATCCGTCTGCAGAGTAGTAATGGTGGCGTCCAGAACTATGAAGTCAATATTCCGGCAGGTATTGAATCCGGTAAATCTATCAGACTTAAAGGAAAAGGCTATCCGGGAGTTGGCGGAGGTGAAGCCGGTGATCTGCTTCTGAAAGTAAATGTTCAGGATAAACCCGGATATAAACGGGAAGGCAGAGATGTTTACACAACAGTGAATATCCCATTTACAACAGCAGTATTTGGCGGTGAGGCGAAGGTTCACACTATTTACGGTGATGTTCTCTGTAACATTAAACCGGGTACTCAGTCCGGAACGAAGATACGTCTGAGAGGTAAAGGTATTGTTGCAATGAATAATCCGTCTGTGCACGGTGATGAATATGCAACTGTACAGATTGAAGTTCCGACCAGTCTGACACCGGAAGCAAGACGCAAACTGAAAGAATTCGAACAGGAATGTAATGGAAACCGCAGAAGCCGTGGATTTGGCAGCGGGAGTGCGGCGTGAAGAGTAATCAGAAATATTTTTGAAAGAGAAACGAAAAGGATACATGCACAGTAACATTACCGTGTATGTATCCTTTTGTCATAATAGGGAAAAATATTCTGTGAGCTTTTTCTGATATAAAATATTGTTTATCTGGGTTCCTTTCCATCACGGAAGAGCATCATCATTTCCTTGGTCAGGCTGATATTATTGCCCTGATCCGGGATTTTATCACGTTCTACCCACTGTGCCATGGAGAGTTCTTCATGGTCAACGGTCAGGGTATCATCACCGTCTACATCACAGAAGAATCCAAACAGCAGAGAGCCGCTGAAGGACCATGGCTGGCTCTTGTAGTAGCGGAGATTTTTGACTTTCAGACCTACTTCTTCCATTACTTCACGGTGTACGGTTTCTTCGATGGTTTCCCCGATTTCTGCGAAACCTGCAATCAAAGCATAGCGTTTGAAGTTGCGTCCCTCATATTTGGAGAGGATGATCTTATCTTTGTTTGTAATCCCCACAATAACAGCAGGGCACAGAACCGGATATTCGTGATTGCCACAGGAAGGGCATTCCATCATACGTTCCTTCTGGCTGTGAACCATTGGTTTTCCGCAGCAGCCACAATGCTGACGTTTGCTGTACCACTGGAACAACTGATGTCCTGTAATCCCTGCAAATGCCAGATGTTGCGGATGTGCAGTACGCAGGACACGTACATCCTGAAATTCATAGTCAGGAAGAAGTGCATTATCCAGATGTGGAATCAGATAAAAGCGCTGGTCATCAATGGAGAAGAGGTAGATATAGTTCACATAAAGATTATCGAGCCGTCCCTCTAATTCCTGGAAACGTGGAAATGTGATTGCCTCTTCGCGATTCTGTCGGGGAAGAAGAATTCTGCCATTTTCATAGGTGAGGATGAAGCTGTCTTTATCCGGGGCAGATGGTTTGTATTCGTTATGGTAAATATGTGGTGCGATGTCTTGAATCATAATGTAATAGTCCTTTTCTGAAAAATATGAGGAGATAATGAGAATACCCTGAAAGGTACAGACTGTTTAACAGCCGGTTTATTATCTGCTCATAGTATATTCCTGAGCTTTTATAAAAGCAAGAGACAAAAATATCTGATTATTTATAAAAAGATAAAAAGATATTTCAAAAAATAGTAAGCTCTGAAAAAAATAAAATAGTGTATTGCGCTTTGAAAAAACAAGTGGTATAATCAACTCATAAAATTGGTAATACCAAAAAGAGAACGAGTAGTACTTCAAGGAGGGCTTTTACAGTTATGGGTTACGTAAAATGGAGTTATGACACATTAAATACTTTTTGCCACGACGTATTTCGTAAATTTGGTTTTAATGAAGAAGAGACGAATATCATCAAGGATGTTTTGCTTACAGCAGATCTGTACGGGATTGAAAGCCATGGAATGCAGAGAATGGTAAGATATGATAAAGGAATTGAGAAAGGTACGATTCATCCGGATGCGGAACCGGAGGTTGTATTTGAGACACCTGTATCAGCAGTGATCGACGGACATGACGGAATGGGACAGTTGATTAGTCATTTTGCAATGGAGAAAGCAATTGAGAAAGCAAAAAAAACAGGCGTTGGTTTCGTTTCAGTAAGAAATTCCAATCATTTTGGTATTGCAGGATATTATGCGGAAATGGCTTCTAAACAGGGACTGCTTGGAATGGCATGCACTAACTCAGAAGCAATCATGGTACCTACCTTTGGACGTAAGGCAATGTTAGGTTCCAACCCGATCGCAGTAGCGATGCCTGCAGAGCCATATCCGTTTCTCTTTGACTGCTCTACAACAGTTGTAACCAGAGGAAAACTGGAAATGTATAATAAATCAGGTAAACAGCTTCCTGAGGGCTGGGCTCTCGGAGCAGACGGACATGAAAGTACGGATGCACCGGCTGTACTTGCAAATATTGTTGGCAAAAAAGGCGGCGGAATTATGCCACTTGGTGGAAATAAAGAAGTGAATGGAAGCCATAAAGGTTATGGATATGGAATGCTCTGTGAGATTTTCAGTTCTATTCTTTCTATGGGTGTTACTTCTGATAAATGCTGTACATTTAAAGATAAGACAGGTATCTGCCATGGATTTGCAGCAATCGATCCTGCAATCTTCGGAAATGCAGATGATATCAAGGCGCATTTCTCAGAATATCTGGAAACTCTTCGCCAGAGTCCGAAGGCCGAAGGTGCAGAGCAGATTTATACTCATGGTGAGAAAGAAATTATGGCAGAAAAAGAACGCAGGGAAAATGGCATTCCAGTAAATGACAATACTATGGTTGAACTGGCTAATCTCTGCAATTATCTGAAGATAGATTTTGGAGCTTATTTTAAAGATTATGAGCTGCCAAAAGACAGTAAATTTTTCGGTGGAAATTATTAAATACAAAACATCAACAAAAATCATTAAATAAAAATTACAAAACAAAAACTGCTAAACAGAACCCATCGTACTGATAATATTAACTATAAAATATATGAAATATACCTTTTTTTGAGACAACCGTTTATCAGTATGTGGAAATAAAAAAGAGACTGCATAGTTTCGTACTGTTTGTAAAAATTACAGATAGTATGAAACCATGCAGCCTTTTTATTATATCAATCACAGGAAATTATTCCGTAATGTTTCTATGATTGATATAATAAAGCCCTTCGGGCATAATCGCACTGCGGCGGAGAGGAATTATGTCGCTAAAACGATCCGCCGCAGGAAAGAATCCTGCAAGCAGGATTCTTTCCTGAACAAGAGAGCAAATTTTAATGTTCTTTTGTGTCTTTATTTTTGTGTGAGTTCATGTCATCGTTGTCGGTCATGAGGTATTTGCGGATGCCGAAAAGTATTGCAATACTGATAACACCGAGAAGTGTCTCATTTGGACCGAGATGTTCAACGACCATCTGACGTGCAGTGGCAAACATCAGAACTTCGACAACTGTCTGTGCGGAATGTTGGCAGAGCATTTTTACAAACTCTACGCCGACTACCAGGGACAATGCCTGAGACAGGAAACTGGTAAAGAATTCTGTGTCCATATCGGGAACAGCAGTGCCTGCAACTTCCATGATAAGACGGATTCCGGCCAATGCGATCACTACAAGGATGATGATAGACAGCACGATTTCTGTGTAGCGTGAGATATTGTAAATGATACTATTAAAATGTTTGCGAATGTTGTGGTTTATTTCTTGTTTGGGGCTCATGATAGAGAGAGTCCTTTCATTATTATATTTTTACCTGATCAGGTAGGTACCCTGCTTAAATAAGAGATCTCTACCTGACTATTGGGCAAAAGCAAAATCCATAAAAAATCGCCTTTGGCAATAAGATTTTGCTATATCTATACCCAAACACTTTGCGGAATAGCAGGCTGTTAAATGGTTGTATTTAATACAGATAATCCTTGTTTACATATCCATACAGATAAAGTTTCGGAGAGTAAACATACCAGTATTGTGCATCACTTGAATCAATAAGCTGAACGGTGTCACCGGAATATAATTGTCCGATTTCGTTAGAAGAATCGTATGCTTTGGCATTACGAAGAGCCAGATAACCTGTGGCAACACTTACAGTTTTAGTGGTGTATGCTGTTCCACCGATGAGATAATCCTTATTTACATAACCGTTCATATCATATTTTGGAGCATAGACATACCAATACTGGGAATCGCTGGTATCCAGTAGCTGAACAGTATCGCCGGAATATAACTGTCCGATTTCATTGGAGGAATCGTAAGCTTTCTGGGTGCGAAGAGCCAGATAACCGGTAGCAACACTTACTGTTCTTGATTCACCATAATAACGGGAAACACTCTGCGTACTTGCTCTGCCGCCACTGTAATATAAATAGTCTTTATTTACATATCCATAGCAGTTCAGCTTCGGAGCGTAGACATACCAATATTGTGGATCACTGCTGTCAGAAACAGATACGGTATCACCGGAATATAACTGTCCGATTTCGTTAGAAGAATCGTATGCTTTAGCATTGCGGAGAGCCAGGTATCCTTTGCTTACACTAACTGTATAGGAAGTAGAATAAGAGTAGCCGCCTGACTGGGAATAGAGGGAAACCAGATAATCATTGTTTACATATCCCCAACAGTCATATTTCGGAGAATAAACATACCAATAGTCGCCATTGGTATATTCTGTAACTTCAACCAGATCGCCGGAATATAGTTCTCCGATTTCATTGGAAGAATCATATGCCATGGAAGAGCGGAGAGCCAGATAACCTTTACTTACACTTACTTCATAGGTATTGGAGGATGCCTCAACATCCTGAGAACTACAAGGTACGGACGCAGCGGCAACTGCGGCTGCGAGCATCATAGGAATTATAACATTTTTTCTTTTCTTCATAAGTAGATCCTCCTTCTGGTTATTACCATATGGTGTAGAGCCACGTAGCGGAAGCGGATTGCGAATATCCGATTGATTACATCGTTGCTGAAATAACTATTGTACCGACAAGTTGATTCTATACTCTATACCACTATGTGTTTGCATATTTGTTCGAACAGATAAAAAATCTCAATAATAAAGCTTTTGCTCTTGAAATCTGACATATTAAGTTATGATGTTAGTTATTGTAGTAGTCATAGATAGTTCTGCTCAGTGATGCAATCGTATTCTGGGCGTTCCCGGCACTGGAGAGATTCTGTGACATAAATACGATAACGAGATCGTTTGCGGCATCGTAGATAATTCCGGCATCATTCTCTACATTATCAAGTTCGCCTGTTTTATTTGCCGTCTTCACTCCATCCGGAAGCATGGCTGGAATTTTGTTCTGACGTGTCTGTGCTTTAAGCAGGGCATACATATCAGAAGCATGGGCGTAACTGGACTCTTCTTCTTTGTAAACTTCAATGAGAAAATGTCCACAGTCATTTACGGATGTATAATTGTCATCCTGATCGTTGCTTGCCAGAAGCATACGTCCCATATGAGTCTGGGTATAACCATGTTCCTGACAGAAACTGTTGACAGCCTGCATACCTGCACTGGAGTTCCCGCCACCCAGATAGGTTATCAATGTATTGGCAGCATCGTTATCGCTGACTGTGATCATGGAGTGCAGATTAGAATCTACGGAATCTTTGCCGTATTGTCCAATAATCTGGTCATAATTTTCATAAATTGCTCCCATAATATAAAGCTTAATCAGGCTGGCTGCCTGCATAGTCTGGTCATTGATGCTTCCTTCTGTTTCATTTATAAGATCAGAAACAAAAACAGACCAGCTGCCGTTATCTGCAGGGAGCTGTCCCTGAATTTGATTTAAGAGTGTCTGAAGTGCTTCGTCTGTGACTGGCTCGTCTGAAGCTGATGTTCCGCCAAATACGCTGTCAGAATTTTCAGAAGAGGGGGAGAGTGTACCCTGCTCCGTTTCTGCTACTGCTACGTTTGTTTCTGCTGCGTAGCCGGTGGATACAGGAGCTGCAAGGAGACTCACTGATAGCAGGGGAAGCAAAAGCTTTTTTAAATTCATTGTGTTCACCGCCTGTTAAATAAATATTTGTAGATATTAAAATTATAGCGTGTATGGGGAGAAGTTACAAGTATAATTGAGTGAATAATAACGATATTAGTTACTGTTCACTCCGTTCTCAGTAACACGCTTCGCGATGCACAGAATTTATGCTATTCGCATAAATTCGCGCGGTATGTCTCGGGATTTTGGCATTCTCATGCCAAAACACCTCGCGGGATAGTGGCGTGTGAACAGTAACTGATATTATTACAGTTTTTATTACTGTTCACACGCTAAAAAACAGATTATTCATACAAATTGTAGGAATACAGAGGCGGAAATTCCGCATATCTGCTTATATATTTTGAAGTATACAAATGATACAATAAAATCATTAAAAACGAGATAAAGAGCGACAATTTAACTAAATAAATATGGAAATGTGGGGGCGTTTCCTGAATTATATGAGGAGGTAGATCGTATGTTAACACCAAAACAGAATATGCTTGAAGTAATAAAAGGCGGTAATCCTGACAGATTTGTCAACCAGTATGAAGCAGTGCAGCTTCTGTTTCATCCATTTATGTTTGCTAACCCGCTTCTTGAGCCGGGACAGGAAAATGTGGTAAATGCATGGGGCGTAACAAATACTTTCCCGAAAGGAGTTCCGGGTTCTTTCCCTGTACATACTCCTGATAAGATCGTAGTAAAGGATATCGAAGACTGGCAAGATTATGTTCATGCACCGTCTCTGAAATTTACTCAGGATCAGTGGGATATGGTGAAAGCCCAGTATGATGCAGTTGATGGTGAGCAGGCTTTTAAAGCAGCTTTCGTAGCACCGGGATTATTTGAGCAGACGCATCATCTCTGTGAGATCAGCAATGCGCTGGTTTACTATATTACCAATCCGGATGAAATGCATGATCTGATCAAGTATCTGACAGAATGGGAGCTGGAGCTGGCAGAAGGTATCTGTTCTAATCTTCATCCAGATGCAATTTTTCATCATGATGACTGGGGCGGATTGGACAGCACATTTATGAGTCCGGCAATGTTTGATGAATTTTTACTTGAGCCATATAAAGAGATTTATGGATATTATCACAGCCATGGAGTTGAACTGGTTATCCATCATTCTGACAGCTATGCTGCAACACTGGTTCCGTCTATGATCGAGATGGGAATTGATGTATGGCAGGGATGTATGGAGACAAATAATCTTCCGGAACTGATTAAGAAATATGGTGGCAAGATCAGTTTCATGGGCGGTATTGAGAATCGCGCAGTAGACTTCGAAGGTTGGACAGATGAGAACTGTGATGCAGTTGTACGTCGTGTATGTGAGGAATGCGGTAATAAATACTTTATTCCTTGTATTGCGCAGGGTGGTCCTGGTTCTGTTTATCCGGGAGTTTACAAATCCCTTTGCGATTCTATTGATAAGCTGAATGAAGAGAAGTTTGGTATTAAGGCTTCTGAGTCTACAAGACTTCCATGGCAGATTATGTTTTAACTGAATCAAGCAAGTCCTCCTGCTTCAATTGCGAGGTGCAATAAGCAGCGGGTGGGGACTATTAAATAAATGGACTGATTTTTAGTCTGGCAAGAGTTGAAAGAGACAGCTGGAGGTGTTTGCAAAATGATTATTATTGGTGAGAAAATTAATGGTTCTATTCCGTCAGTAGCAGAAGCAATCGCGAAAAGGGACGCAGAGTTTATCAAAGCGAGAGCAAAACTTCAGGCGGATAGTGGAGCTACATATATTGACTGTTGTGCTTCTGTTCCGGAGGCAGAGGAAGTGGAAACCCTGAAATGGATGATCGATTGTATTCAGGAGGTTACAGATCTTCCGATTTCTATCGACAGTCCAAGTCCGGATGTTCTGGCACAGGCATATAAATTCTGTAAGAAACCTGGAATTTTTAACTCTGTATCAGGAGAGGGACATAAGATTGATACGATTTTCCCGATTATGGCGGAGCCTGGAAATGAAGGCTGGCAGGTAATTGCATTGCTTAGTGATAATACAGGAATTCCGAAATGTGCAGCAGATCGTCTGAAAGTTTTTGACAAGATTATGGCGAAAGCAAAAGAATATGGAATTGCGCCGAACAGAATTCATATTGATCCGCTGGTTGAAATGCTCTGTACTTCAGAGGATGGAATTGCTACAAATATTGAGACGATCACAAGTGTACGCGAACAGTATCCGACCATTCATATCACAGCTGCTATCAGTAATATTTCTTTCAATCTGCCGGTCCGTAAACTGATCAATTATGGTTTCCTGGTGCTGGCAATGAATGCAGGACTGGACAGTGGAATTATGGATCCGACCAACAGAGATATGCTGGGACTGGTTTATGCGACAGAGGCTTTACTGGGACTGGATGATTATTGCATGGAATATATCGGTGCGTACAGAGAAGGTCTGATCGGACCGGTAAAGAAGTGATAGTTTATTAAAACTGAAGCAAAAAATGGCTACGTTTTTAGAAAAAGATAACAGGGAGGTTTTGATTATGTCTAAAATAAATGAAGTTGCGGAATTAGTTGAAAAAGGAAAAGCAAAATTAGTAGGACCGGCTGTTCAGGAAGCAATTGATGAGGGTGATGATCCGGTTGCGATTCTGAATGATGGTATGATCAGTGCAATGTCTATTGTTGGTGATAAATTTAAAAATGGTGAGATTTTTGTTCCGGAGATGCTTGTTGCAGCACGTGCGATGAAGAAAGGTGTTGAGGTTCTGAAACCACATCTGGCATCTGGTTCTACAGGTGCACTTGGTAAGGTTATCATTGCTACTGTTTCCGGTGACCTTCATGATATTGGTAAGAATCTGGTTGCTATGATGATCGAGAGTGCCGGTTTTGAAGTGATCGATCTGGGTGTTGATGTTCCGGCAGCTAAGATTATCGAGTGCTATAAGGAGAATCCGGATGTTAAGATCATTGCGCTTTCTGCTCTGCTGACAACTACAATGCCGGCACTGAAAGAGACGGTTGAGGCTTTGAATGCGGCAGATTTCAGAGGTAATATCAAGGTTATGGTTGGCGGTGCGCCGATTACTGAAGAGTTTGCTGAAGAGATTGGGGCTGACGGATATTCTGATGATGCGGCCAGCGCAGCATCACTGGCTAAGAAGCTGGCTGCGGCTTAAGCTGATCGAGAGGGTCTGAGACAGATCCTGGATAAGTGGGTTAAAAGCATAACATGAAAAGGGGGACTGCTCTGTGATGGGGTGGTCCCTTTGATGTTTTTAGTGATATAATGTACTTGTACTTGAAGGGACGCTCAGCAAAATATTTCATTTTGAGTGCGGTTTCGGGAGCTAAGATATTCTAAGTCTGAAAAAATCTGCTAAAGGCATGAGCCGCCCTGTCAAACTCGCTCCGTTGCAAACTTCGCTCAGACACGTGAGGCGGGCGACTTATAACGCAGATTTTTTCGGACTAAGAATATCTAAGTTCCCTGCAAATGCACTTAAAATGAAATATTTTGCTGAGCTGGTTACTGGGCATAGGAGGTTTTTTATGGCTTGGGTGAGGTTTGTCAGAGAAGGTAAATGTATAGAGGTGGAAGATGGCAGTTCTGTTCTGGAGGCGGAGATTCGGGCTGGGTTGAGACCGGATGCACCTTGTGGGGGACAGGGTAAGTGCGGTAAGTGTCTGGTGAAGCTGAATGGGAAGATTATTAAAGCTTGTCAGGTGAAGTTGAATGTTGATGTGAAAGCTGAAGCTGGGAAGGAATATCTGGTGGAGACATTGGATAGGAGTGAGGCTGCGAAGATTCTGACGGATGGTTTTAACAGAGAAGTTGTGTTTGCACCAGGACTTCGGATGATGCGGGTTTTGCTGGAGAAGGCGAAACCTGGGGAGAAGAGGTCGGACTGGCAGAGATTGTTGGATGAGTTGGAGAGTGTGGATGGTGAAGTTCGGGCTGATGAGATGGAAGTGGATTTGAAACTGGCGGGGGAGTTATATGAGAAGCGTCGGGAGTCGGATGCGTGGTATGTGATTTACAGCAGACGTCGAATATTAGAATTGAGAAAAGAAATTGGCAGGAGGTGTCTGGCAGCGTTTGATATTGGGACGACTACGATTGCGGGGTATCTTCTGGATGGTGTAGATGGCAGGACTCTGGCAGTGGAGAGCAAGATGAATCCTCAGGCACAGTATGGTGCGGATGTGATTATGCGGGCGAATTATGCGTTGGAGCATGGAACAGAGGCGCTGAGTCTGTGTATTCGGGAAGTTGTTAATGAGATGATTGGAAGCCTGGCTGAGAAGGCAGGGATTGGCAGGAGTGATATTTTCCAGATTTGTGTTGTGGGAAATACCTGTATGCATCATTTGTTTCTTGGGATTTCTCCGGCTTCGTTGGTGCATGCGCCTTATACACCGGCGGTGAGTGAACGGCTTGTGTCAGATGCCGGGGATTATGGCCTGAATGTTCAGAAACGGGCGGAGTTGATTTTATTGCCGGATATTGCCGGATATGTGGGGGCGGATACCTGTGGATGTCTGCTGGCAGTACGGCAGGATATGAAAGAGGAAATTTCGCTGATGATTGATATTGGTACGAATGGTGAGATGGTTCTTGGGAATAGGGAGAGACTGGTGACTTGTTCTACCGCGGCTGGTCCGGCTTTTGAAGGGGCTAAGATTGAATGTGGAATGCGTGGAGCGAAAGGGGCTGTGGATCATGTAAGGTTTGAGAATGGAGAATGGAGTTATACAACTGTGGGAAGTAAACCAGCAGCCGGGTTGTGTGGTTCGGGACTTATTGATCTGGTTGCCGGGCTTCTGGATGCGGGATTGCTGGATGAGAATGGTGTGCTGAACAGTGGACAGGAGAACCGTAGTGCATTTATGCTTGTGCCGCCAAATGAGGCAGGGAATGAAAAGGGTGTTTATCTTACACAGAAGGACGTCGGGGAGGTTCAGCTTGCGAAGGCTGCTATTGCGGCGGGGATTCAGATGCTTATGGAGCGGCTGGAGATTACGGAAAAGGAAATCCAGACGGTATATATTGCGGGGGCTTTTGGCAATTATATGAATCCGGTGAGTGCCGGGAAGATTGGTTTGCTGCCGGCATCGTTGGTTGAAAAAGTGAAGCCGGTCGGAAATGCCGCAGGGGAAGGTGCGAAGATTGCTCTTGTGAATGAGAAGGAAATGCTGGATATGGACGAACTGGTGAGGAAGATTGAGTTCGTGGAACTGGCGGCTTCACCGGAATTTCAAGATTGTTTTATTGATGAACTGGGGTTTCCTGAGAGAGAGGAGGAACCGAAATGTTAGATATAAAGAAGTTAGAACAGATGGGAATGGAACAGGGGTTTTCGCATGTAGCGTTATTGGATTGTGATACGATTGAGCTGAAGCCGGAGGTGCGGCAGATGTGTGCTTCAGATACATGTCATAAGTATAATAAGTGCTGGAGCTGCCCGCCAGGGTGTGGCTCTCTTGAGGAGTGTGAAAAGAGAGTTCGAAATTATAAGTATGGAATCATTGTTCAGACAGTGGGGGAATTGGAAGATGCCCTTGATGGAGAGAGCATGATGGAGACGGAGGCCAGACATAAGGAGTATTTTGTGGAGTTTGAGAAGAAACTGAGAGAGATTTATCCGGATATGCTTGCAATTGGCGCAGGGTGTTGTACGAAATGTAAGGTTTGTACTTATCCCGATGCTCCGTGCAGATTTCCGAAGCAGGCTTTTTCTTCGATGGAGGCTTACGGAATGTTGGTGACTCAGGTCTGTCAGGCAAATGGGTTGAAGTATTATTATGGAGACTGTACGATTGCTTATACGAGCTGTTATTTATTAGAGTAGATAGTATTTCTGTTTATATAAGAGAATTCAGCTTTTTCATAAAATGTGTTGATGACTGTTGGATGTACTGGTGTATAGCGAATAATAATTGTTACGGTTCGGTTATGAGCAAGTAGCGAAAGCGGATTGCGAATATCCGATTGACTCTCATTACTAATAGCCAGAATGGAATCAGAGAGAATGAGTTACTGAGAACGGAGCGAACAGTAACCGAGAATGAGAACAGAATATAAAATGCCGGTATTTTTCGTTGTAAATAATCTGGTGCTATGATAAAATAAATACATTGAAAAAGCAGTGATGAAAGTAAAAGTCCTTCGCCGTAAGGCGGGGGATTTTTTTGTAGAAGAATGGTTAAGGGCGGGCTTGATGATATGACAGTACTTGAGCAGTTACAAAAAGCAATTGAAGACGGACATCCGGGGGATACGGAGAAGCTGGTGAGAGAAGCATTGAAGCAGCATATTTCTTCCGCGCGGATTGTGGAAGAAGCAATGACTCCTGCGATGAGAACAGTGGGAGAGAATTATAAATCTAATGGTGCGGATATTATCAGGATTCTGGCGGCGGCCCGGAGCGTGCGTAAAGGATTTGAGCTGTTGGAGGAGCAGGATACACAGTTTGGCAGAAGAAATATTGGAACTGTGATTCTGGGAACTGTGGAGGGAGATCTTCATGATGTGGGTAAGAATCTGGTTGCAGTTATGTTCCGTAGTGCGGGATTTAAGGTTATCGACCTTGGCGTGGATATTTCGGAGAAGCAGTTTCTACGTGCTGTGAAACAGAATCCGGATGTGTCAATCGTTTGTATTTCCTCTCTTCTTAGCACTTCTATTCCGGAGATGGAGCAGGTGGTGAAGTCGCTGAAGCGAAGCAGCAGTAAGCATAAATTTAAGATTATGGTTGGCGGTGGTGCAGTGACAAAACAGCTGGCGAAAGATATGGGGGCAGATGCGTATACAGAAAATTGCATTGAGGCTGTGGAAGTTGCCAAGACGTTTATTGTATAATGCGTGTGAATTAGTGGTAAAGAGGAGCCAATGAAAGAATCTGAATAACAGCCAGAATGAAGAAGGTTGCTAATTAGCGTGAGCCATATCAGAATCAGCTTATGAATTATGTGACGGGAGGAACGGGACTTGCGGTTGTCATCTGTTTATTTATATGAAAAGATAAAAGAGAAATATGAAATTCTGAAAAAGGGAAATTTGTCCGGTAATGATGGGTATCTGCGCCCTTTTTTGCGTTGTGGAATTAACAGAGATGACAGGAAGAAAGAAGATAGATTCCGCAGTGGGCATGTATATGTGATTCAGGTGCGTGATGATGAAGAATGGGAACGTGTAGTGCCGGTAATGAAAGACATTTTCTGGATTTTTTGTAAAAAATCGGATTCAGAAAAGCAAAATGATAATATGATCGTTGGAGCTGGAACCGGAATTGGAACAGGAACTGAAGTTGAGGCTGGAGCTCCTGAAAGTTTTGAAACAGATATAAACCGAAATGAGGTTGAGGTAGCTGTGAGCAGCTGCGATGACTCAGATTTTGGAAACATCCCTTATATTCAGGTGGCACTTGAGAATCTGGAAGAAATTGCGGAATTTATGAATGATATGCAGGAGATTTTTGATACTGCGGATGGATGGGAAAGGAAAATCCATGACCTGATGCTGGAGCATGCGGGAATGGAGCGGCTTTTACAGGTGACATCTGAATTTCTGCAGAATCCGCTGACTGTAATCGGACTGGATTTTACTTTCGTTGCAGAGGCCGGAAGCAAATATCTGCCGCCGCGGGCTCGTTTATATACAGATGAGGGACTGAATGTAGAATATGTAAATGCACTTCTTCAGAATGAAACTTATCGTGAGATGGCAGATACGCATGAAACGGTGATGTTTCCGGCTTATATCAGTGGATGTCGTTCTATGAATCGAAATTTATTTGTGGATGAGAAGGCAACTCACAGGCTGATTTTGACGGAATGCAGAGTGGAAATTACGCAGGGAGTTATCTGCGTGCTGGATATTTTATCAGAGAAATTGGAATTCCTGCTTACACATGAAGAAGAGGAGACAGATCCGGACCGGGATATAGAACAGATATTTGTGCGTGTTTTATCGGACAGAACAGCGGATTATATGCAGATCAGCAGGGAACTCAGCGAATTGGGATGGGGAGGAAATCATGAATATATGTGTCTGATTTTGCAGATTACATATCTGAACCAGCAGAATCTTTCTACGAAGGCAATCAGCAGATATATTAAGAAGAAACTCGGGGATTCCGTAAGTTTTCTTTATCAGGATGAGATCGTGGTGTTTTTTGACCTTACGAGGTTGGGAATGAATCAGGAAGAGGTAGCCGGGAAGCTTGTGTATTTTATCAGAGATACCTATCTGAAAGCCGGGTACAGCAGAGTAATGACGGGACACATGAACCTGCGCAGACAGTATGTACAGGCGAAAACAGCGCTAGATGTCGGAAGCCGTAAGAAACCGTATCTGTGGATTCATTATTTCAGCCAGGTGGCAATGACATATATTCTGGAGCAGGCGACCAAGAGACTGCCGGGAACTATGATTTGTCATGAGGGATTGTTGGAATTAAAGAAACATGATGAGGAAAATCAGACGCAGTATATGGAGACTTTGAGAGTATATCTTGAACAGCATTTAAGCGCGACACAGGCTGCGCGTGAGTTGTTTATACATAGAAGTACATTTCTCTACCGACTCGACAGAATCAGAGAAATCCTTCAGTCAGATCTGGATGATCCGGAGGAGATTTTTTACCTGGAACTATCGTTCAGACTGCTGGAGCAGGAAGAAGAGAAGGAATAATAAAAATCTTCGCAGTGTGGACAGCGTGTAGCTTTAATGTCGATTTTGCTCATGCAGAAAGGACATTTCTTAGTAGTCGGAGCGGCTGGCTCTTCTTTTTTGGCACCGAAGGATGTTACTTTGTTCACTGCCTTCAGCAGGCAGAACAGGATGAATGCCATAATGATGAAGTTAACTACTGAAGAAATGAAAGAGGATGCTACGGATACAAACCGAATTCATCCGGCAGTGGCATTGGGAGGATGTATTATTTCTGTTATGATCCTGCTCCTTCTGATCGTACCAGGGTCTCCGGCATTTATGGCACCACAGTCTTTTGCAGCACTGATCGTGTGGGTACTTATGGGAGTTACTTTCTATTTTGTTTCTAAGAAAAACTTTGCAAAGATTTCCAAGAGAGAAATGGATTATCTGATTCTTGGAAATGTGCAGGTAGTCAGAGGGATGAGAAAAGGAAAGGATCAGGGAAGCGTTGTGCAGGGAAATGTTGTACAGCCTAAAATATAAATGATGTTAGGGGTAAAAATGAAAAACAGCGGAGCGGATATAAAAATTCGCTTCGCTGTTTTAATGAAATAAAAATTTTTAAAATTTATTTAGCTTCTTCTTCAGCAGCTTCCTCTTCAGCTTCCAGAGCCGGATCTACATGAACTGCGGCTACGGATACGACTGCGGCTTCAAGGTCTGTCTTTAAGTCTACATCTTTATCTTTGGCAATGTCGAGGTCTTTTACTTTGATTACATCGCCGACTTTCATATCGCCGACATCAACCATAACTTTGTCAACCAGTGCGGATGGGAGAGCGCGGAAGGAAATCTCTTCCAGATGCTGCTGTAATACACCAGCTGCGAGTTTATCATGGTTTACAAGTACGATCTCGGCTACGGAATGTACTTTCTCGTTGCTTACCAGTGCCTGGAAATCTATTTCATCCACCTGTCCTTTTAACGGATTGAACTGGATCTCTTTGATCAGTACATCATAAGACTGACCATCTACATCCAGCATAATCTGGCTACCTTTGTTGCTTGTTTTGAGAAGTTTCTCTACTGCGGATTTCTCCATTTTGACAGGCATGGAACCTTCCATCTCTCTGCCAAATACGTTACCTGTAACGTAACCTTCTCTTCTTAATCTTTTGGCCTTTGTGTCCATTGTTCTTTTTTCAGCTTTTAAAGTATTCATTTGACTTTTCCTCCATTATTACAGCTGAGGTGACACGCTTGACACTATCTTGATTCAGGAGCATTTCTGCAATGCTTCAGGTGGTGTTAAGTATTTTTAAGTATTCAGTTGTTTGCTTGTTTCTTATCTTTGTTACAACTGTATTATAACGCACAATAATAGAAATGCAAGACCTGAAATGTGAAGAGTTTGTGAATTCTTAACAAGTATCAGAAAAGAGATTGTATATATTTAACAAAACTTACATGCTTCGAGGTTTGGTATATTCATGCCAAAACACCTTGCGGAATAGTAGCGTGTGAACAGTAACACCGCCTGAAAAGTAATGCTAAAGAATGCTAAAGAACGTGGAAGGTGCATGTTGATTTTGAAAATAGTATATGTTATAATTATAAAGGATAAGAAGAAATAATATTGTCATAAGAACACAAACAAAGAATCCCCAGAAGTGCCAGCTTCTGGGGATTCACTCTATTTACGGTTGAGTTTCCGCTTATTCCTTGTTGTCACGCTTATGTTCTGTCAGCTTATTATATATGTAAGTACTAATGATGCCAGCTAAAACAGAAGAAATAAAAGGAATAAGATATCTAATAAAGATATGAAACAATATGGTCATAAGAAACACCTCCCTCCTGTTGCCGGTGTGGGGATGTGACAACATGTCAAGTATATCATATGTTAATACAAAAAAGGAACATAATGTACCAATAAACAAAACCCCCGATACACCGTAATAAGTGTACCGGGGGTTTGCATTACTTAATTATAAAAATTACAGAGTATCGTTTCTCTTAATGTAACCAGGCTGATCAGCCGGGGAAATGATTTCTTTCTTATGGATCAGTTTCGCCCATTTATCTACTACTTCATTCTCTACGTGAACGTCTTCACCTACAGTAACCTCAGCAAGAACAACACTGTTTCTGACAACAGCACCTTTCTTGATGACACATCCACGTCCGATTACGGAATTCTCAACAGTACCCTCGATCTGGCAGCCGTTGGAGATTACGGAATTCTTAACTTCTGCTGTATCGAAATACTGAGTCGGGCAGGAGTCGTTCGTACGGGTATAAATTGGCCAGTTCTCATGGAACAGTTCCTGAGCTGCTTTGTAGTCAAGAAGATCCATGTTTGCTGCATAGTAGCTTGGGAAGTCTGTGATACTTGCAAAGAATCCCTTATGTGCTACGCCACGGATATCAAGAGTTTCGCATTTATCGTTCAGGATATCTGCCAGAGTATACATGGAGGAAAGCTTCTTAGCTTCTCTAACCAGGCTGATGAAAAGCTCTGTTTTCATAACGCAGGTATCCATGTAAATGTTCTGGTTCTTCTTATTACCATGGTTAGGTCCGATGGCTTCAACACCTTTCTGACGGTTCAGATTCAGAACATTACAGGTAAGATATGCTTCTTTTGCATTATCAACAGAATGATAAAGCAGAGTAACATCTGCACCGGAGTCAATATGTGTATGTATAAACTGGTCAAAATCAATAGAATAAACCATATAGCTAGGAGCGATAACAACATATGGATGAGACATTCTGCTCAGAGATTCCATGTTTTCCAGGTAGCAGGAGATATCTGTATTGTAAATATCATTGTCATTATTATGCTCTGAGAAGAGAAGCTGAAGCTTACCGCTCTTGGAGTTGATGTTGTAATGACGTCCTGTTCCAACGTGTTCTACAACGGAACGAGGTTTGTTATTGATATAAACCTGGATACAGTCAATATTGCTGTTAGTCATGTTGGAGATAGGGAAGTCAATGACTCTGTATCTGCCAAGGAAGGAAAACGCGCCGATCGGGCGATAATCCTGCATACCATCTACATAAATATTTCTCCCGGAAGATTTTACGATTCCAAATGCCTTATACATATTATTCTGCCCCCTTTACACGTTTCGCTACAAGCTCGATGTGCTCGCTGTCTGGATCGCCTACAACAGCACCCTTGCCGATACGGATACCATCAGCTACAAGTGAACGCTGAACAACAGCACCCTCTTCTACAACAGCACCCGGCATCAGTACACTGTCAATGATCCTGGCACCGGCACCGATCTTAACACCTGTAAAGAGAACGGAATGCTTAACTTCACCCTGAACTACACAGCCCTGAGTGATATATGCATCTTTGACATCTGCTTCTGCACTGATGTACTGAGGAAGTGCAGTGACATCTTCTGTATAAATTTTCCAGGAAGGATCACCAAGGTCAAGCTCGTTCTTGGAGCTTAACAGATCCATGTTAGCTTCCCAGAGAGAGTCAATAGTTCCGACATCTTTCCAGTAACCTTTGAATTTGTACGCATAAAGAGTCTTGTTATCGTTAAGCATAGTAGGGATGATATCTTTACCAAAGTCATGGTTGGAATCCGGATTCTTGATATCAGCCAGAAGCATCTTGCGGAGAAGTTTCCATGTGAAGATATAGATACCCATGGATGCAAGATTGCTCTTCGGATGTTCCGGTTTCTCTTCAAATTCTACGATACGTCCGCTTTCATCTGTATTCATGATACCGAAACGGCTTGCTTCTTTCATTGGAACTTCGATAACTGCGATGGTTGCATCTGCGTTAGCCTTCTTATGAGCTGCGAGCATTTCGTCATAGTTCATCTTGTAAATATGGTCGCCGGAAAGGACGAGGACATATTCCGGATCAAATTTATCGATAAAGTCGATATTCTGGGAAATTGCATCTGCAGTTCCGCGGTATACGTTCAGATTCTCATCTGCTTTCTCACGTGGAGGAAGAACGTAAACGCCGCTGTCTTTGGCATCAAGTCCCCAGCGTCCGCCGGCTGCTACATAGCTGTTAAGCTGGATAGACTCATATTGTGTAAGAACACCAACAACATCTACACCACTGTTGGCACAGTTACTTAAAGGAAAGTCTACGATACGATATTTACCGCCGTATGAAACGGCTGGCTTTGCCACTTTATTGGTTAAGTCATGCAGACGGCTGCCACGACCGCCGGCTAAGATCATAGCCAACATACTATTTTGTTTCATAATAGTGAACCCTCGCTTTCATTTATTACATAATATTATACAATTTTTTTTGTCATTTTTCCATAGGTTTCTGAAAAAAATATGTAAATTTTTCGCTAGAAACAGATAAAATTCGAGAAAAAATTATACATTATACACAAATTTGCAGTAAAAAATGGTAAAGTACAGGTTTGTAAATATACACAAATTTAAGGAAAACGGGTGGACGTATAATAGTTCTTACGTTATAATAGGTAAGAATTTAAAAGAAACAGAGGTTATCACGTGAGTAAGAGAGAAGATTACAAACGACTTATCGTGTTCTGTCTGGCGAGTCTGGTAGTACTGGCACAGATGGCAGTCTTTGCCTATGTATGGTATACAGTCTACAGAGGTCAGATTGATGAACCATTCTGGCGGAAAGGTAACTGGGTGCTGATTGCAATTTACGGTCTGCTGTTTGCCATGTTTGCCAAGCTGTATGGAGGACTAAAGGTCGGATACCTTAAAAGAATAGACGTATTTTATTCCCTGACGTTAGCGCTTTTATGTACCAACGTAGTGGAATATCTGGAGATCACTTTGATCAACAGGTGGTTTCTGAGTGTGGGGCCGATGATTGAGATGACAATGGTACAGCTGGTACTGATTGTTATCTGGATTTTTGGATCCAGACATATTTATTCCAGATTATATCGTGCGCGTAGATTGTTGGTCATTTACGGTGACCGCGATCCGGGGGATGATCTGATCCATAAGATGAATTCCCGAAAGGATAAATATGATATCAGCGATAAAGTGCATGTCAGCCTTGGAGAAACAGAAATTCACAAGATGATGCGTAATTATGACGGGGTGATCATATGGGATCTGCCGTCAATGGAGAGAAACCGATATCTGAAGTTCTGCTTCGCTCATTCCATCCGATGCTATATCAGTCCGAAGATTTCGGATATCATTCTTATGGGAAGCGAGAGAATTCATCTTTTCGATACACCGCTTCTGATGTCGCGAAATATGGGACTTGCGGTAGATCAGAGAGTTGCGAAGAGAATTATGGATATTCTGGTTTCCGGAATCGGCATTGTCATTACATCACCGATTATGTTGCTCATAGCCATTGCGGTAAAAGCATACGACCGGGGACCGGTATTTTACTTCCAGGACCGTCTTACAATTGGCGGTAAGCCATTTAAAATCTGCAAATTCCGCAGTATGTGTGTGGATTCTGAGAAAAACGGTGCCAGACTGGCTTCCAAACATGATTCCCGTATCACTCCGGTAGGGCATGTGTTGAGAAATCTTCATCTGGACGAGCTGCCGCAGCTATTCAATGTGTTCAAAGGAGATATGTCTCTGGTAGGTCCACGTCCGGAACGTAAGACAATCATGCAGGAGTATGAGAAGGAACTTCCGGAGTTCTATTATCGCCTGAAGGTAAAGGCAGGGCTGACCGGATATGCGCAGGTTTATGGCAAATATAACACCACCCCTTATGACAAATTAAAGCTGGATTTGTTCTATATTGAGAACTATTCTTTTCTGCTGGATATTAAGCTGATCTTTATGACAGTCAAGATCTTTTTCCAGAAGGAAGTGTCTGAGGGAGTAGATGATAAACAGGTAAATGCTCTGAAAGATTCCGGAAGAAACACCGGGGCATCAGAGGATAAAACGGAGGAATGACCATGAATAAACCGCTGGTATCTGTGATCATGCCGGTTTACAACGGAGAGAAATATATTAAACAGGCTGTAGATTCTGTCTATGAGCAGGGAGTTTCGCTGGAGCTTCTGGTAATTGATGACGGATCTACAGATCATACAAAGGAAGTCCTGTCTGCCTATGAGGGCAGAGAGGACTTTCAGTATATTAAGAACAAACAGAATATGGGCGCGGCAGGCTCCAGAAACAGAGGAGTGAAGCTTGCTAAGGGAGATTACATTGCTTTTCTTGATGCGGATGACTGGTGGGAAAAAGGCAAATTGAAAGAGCAGCTTAAACGTCTCGAAGAGACGGGATACGTGTTGTGTTCTACCGGACGTGAGCTGATAAGATCCGATGGAAGCAGCACCGGCCGTACGATTCCGGTGAAAGAGAAGATTACTTACAGAGAGCTTCTGAAGCATAACAGCATTAACTGTTCTTCCGTAGTGATCAGAACAGACGTGGCGCGGGAGTTTCCAATGGAGCATGATGACAGCCATGAAGACTATATCACCTGGCTGAAAGTTCTGCGAAAATACGGTTATGCGGTCGGAATCGATAAGCCATACCTGAAATACCGCCTCAGTGAGGGCGGCAAGTCCAGAAATAAGCTGAAGTCAGCAGTGATGACTTATAATGTTTACAGATATGCGGGGTATGGACGGATAAAGAGTTGTATTTTCTTTTGCTCCTATGCACTGCATGGAATATGGAAGTATTGCCATAGATAAAAATGAATGTATGGAAATAGTTTCATAAACAAATTATTAACTTTCTATTCCATAAATCATAAAAATATGTTATCCTTTGGATAATAATTATGAATGATTAAAGGATAATATTAAGATGAAATTAAAGAAAGAGAGGCCTGCTGTGCCTTATACCTACCTGATCGATAACTTCAAGGTCCTGCTTATCTTTCTGGTAGTATTTAACCATATTATTGCATTCAATCTTGTAAAAGTGGACACAGTGGTGAGATACGTGTGGTATGCGATCACGATCTTCCATATGCCCGCATTTATTTTTGTTTCGGGGTATTTGTCAAAGAAACCTCAGAATGTATTAAAGAATTTTAAGAATCTTCTGATTCCGTATATTCTGGGATACAGTCTTACCTGGTACTCCCAGATATGGCTGGGACGTTCGGTGGATTACGAGATTCTGCGTCCTACCGGAACAGTTATGTGGTATATTCTGGCGCTGTTTATCTACCGTCTTACCATTGAAGCACTGGGTAAGATCAGATTTATTGTTCCGCTCAGCATCATTATTGCACTGTGGGCAGGAACAAGACCGGAGTTTACAACGTTTTTATCAGCATCAAGAATTGTGGTATTTTTCCCGTTCTTTGTTGCAGGATATCTCTGGAAAAGTGAATATATCACCGCAGTTCGCAAATTTAAAGGAAAATGGGTGTTAGTGCCTATTTCGGGAGTACTGCTTTGGGCAATACCAAACTATATGATTTCCAATGAAATGGGAGTTGCTATTTTCCGTGGTAATCACGGATATAAACTCTGTGGTCTGACAGATCCGGAAGGTATCGTTATCAGATTGCTGATGTATCTGGTATCATTTATTCTGATCTATACATTTCTTGCATTACTGCCAGATATCAAGCTTCCAATTACTTATGTGGGCCGCCACACAATGGGAATTTACTTCTTCCATTACCCGATCATGATCATTATGAACGGGTTGTATCTGCTGCAGATTTCTGAGATGAACAACGTGTGGGTTCTGCTGGGTGTATCCCTGGTGTTTGTCCTTGTTCTGGGAAGTCTGCCGGTGGATCTTCTTTATACAGGTGTGCTGAATCTGGTTGCATTTATTCTGATCAAGAAGGATAAGACAGTCAGAGATGAGGGACTGGAAGAGGAATATGACAGCGAGGACCATGAATATGAACTTCTCAGACGAAAGAAAGCCATTGAGGAGCTGGCCGCTACTCTGGATTCCGAGAGCGAGCAGGACGGCCATATGGAGAAAATAAACCTGGATGATGATTCTCTCACTCAGGAGAGTGTGCCGGATAAACCGGAAGGATTCAGCAATGTAGCGGGTATGGAACTGGATATCGAAGAAGATAATCTGGATGATATACCGGATGAGATCATTCAGGAGGAAGAAGAACTTTCACTTGAAGATCTGATCCAGGAGCTGGAAGCAGCTACGAAGAATATAGGAAAAGCTGATCCGAAAGACGATACGGCGCAGACAGTAATAGCGGAGAATGTTTCCCGAACTGTAGTCGAAGCAGAGCATTCAGATGAGACAGGAAACATTTTGAATAAACAGTAAAAAACAGGGAATCGTAAAAAGTAGTGTACCGACAAGATTATTTAAGAAATCAACTTGTTGGCACAGTAATAACAAGAAATAGCAGAAGAAAATAATAAAAAACGAAAGAGGACTTTGAGATACATGGGGTGTATTTCGGAGTCCTTTTGTTTTAACTGTATTATTTTCCGTCTGGCCGGACTAAAAAAATGATATAAATTAACGTGAATTTAACATTTTTGTAACGAAGAGGTGACGGAAGTTGGAAATTATGATATAATCAAATCATCTATAGTGTGAAGCAGGGGTAACTGTCCGTCAGGTACGGAACAGTTACGGGCAGGAATATTTATCGGGAGTTATAAAGAGAAGATGAAGAGAGTGATCACATATGGCACTTTTGATCTGTTTCATAAGGGCCACTACAATATTATAAAAAGGGCAAAGGCGCTTGGCGATTATCTGATCGTTGGCGTTACAAGTGAGAGCTTTGATATTGAACGAGGCAAGCTTAATGTAAGAGACAGCCTTATTAAGAGAATAGAGAATGTGCGGCGTACCGGACTGGCAGATGAGATTATTATTGAAGAGTACCAGGGACAGAAAGTCAGCGATATCATCAAATATGACATAGATGTTCTGGTAGTTGGTTCAGACTGGCGGGGCAAATTTGATTATCTTAAGAACTACTGCGATGTCGTTTATCTGGAACGTACCAAGAATATTTCCAGTACAAAGCTTCGCAGTGAGGGTGTTATCTTTAATATGGGAATTGTGACAGACGATATTAAAGATAATGATTTTGTACAGGAATCCAAATATGTCAGCGGTATTCACGTAGAACGGGTATTCAGCGAGAATCCGGAGACTGCGCAGGAATTCTGCGATAAATTTGAACTTGGATCCTGTTGGAGCGACTATGACCAGTTCCTGTCAGATGTGGATATCGTTTATATTAAAACTTCGCTGAGCAAACGGGCGGAGTATATCGAACGCGCACTGAAACAGGGCAAATATGTGATAAGTGATTCTCCGTTAACGCTTTCTTCAGAGAAACTGCGCTATCTCTTTGAAGTTGCGAGGGAGAACAATGTAGTCCTGATCGAGAGGATGACGCTGGTTTATCTGCGTGCTTTTAACCAGCTGGTATGGCTGGTGCACAGCAACCTGGTAGGAGATCTGGTCAGCGTTAAATGTGCGATTTCCCAGGATGATTTTGAAGGTGGCAGGACTTTTAATGAGACAGTCTGCACAGCAATCTGCGCGGTACTTAAACTGCTTGGCAGAAAGTGCCGGGATATCAATACAAATGCAGTTCGCGATCAGGAAGGGAAATTTGTATATGACATGATCACCATGAAGTATGCCAATGCACTGGCGACCATTGAGATCGGAACAACCGTAGATATCGAGAATGAACTTGTGATCATCGGAAGTAACGGAAGGGTTACGATTCCGAATGACTGGTGGAACACAGGATATTTCGAGGCAAACATTTCCGGAAAGGAATTCCTGAAGAGATACAGCTTTAATTTCGAGGGAAATGGTTTCCGCTATCTGTTGCAGGAGCTGATGATCATGATCAGAGACAAGCGTACAGAATGTACCCGGCTTTTCTATGATGAGTCGTTAAAAATAATAGAAATTTTGGAAACAATTAATCAGAAAGGATAACTCATGACGGAAAAACAGAAATACCTCCTGAAGCTTTTCAGGGAGGTTGATGAAATCTGCAGAGAACATAACCTGAGATATGTACTGGCCGGGGGCTCCCTTATCGGAGCCCTCAGGCATGAGGGATTTGTTCCCTGGGATGATGACGTGGATCTTTATATGCCACGCTCAGACTGGGAGAAATTTATAGAGATCTGCAAGACAGAACTGCCACCGAACAGAGAGATACAGTGTTCGGAGGTGGACAGAAATTATACAAATTCATTTCCACGCTATGCATCTACCGATACCTGTGCGATTCATAAAAGCCAGATCATCGGCAAGGACTGTGGCGGAGAGATCATAGACATTCTTACACTGGATCCTATTCCGGCAGACGATAAAGAATACGAGAAATATAGAACGCACATGATGATTTACTCGGATCTTATCAATATTTCTGTAGGCTACAGTGACCGCTGGGAGATACCTGCATCCATGTATCTGAAGTATCTTCTTTCTTATATTTTTCTTGGCAAAAAAAGAACGCTGGAGAAACTCGAGAAGATAATGTTTTCCTACAATGAGGAAGAGTGCGACCGCTATGCCATGCGCTGGGGTGGCTGCCCGTTTCTTTTTGACAAAGATATGATGTTCCCTGTCAAAGAGGGGATTTTCGAGGGACAGAAGGCGATGATCCCGAATAAATGCAGCGATTATCTGATCTGGCATTACGGTGATGAGTGGTCTTATATGCCGCCGCATGACAGCAGAGAGGGACATGTGGCTGTCTGCGTAGACGAACTTCCTTATCAGGAACTTCGTGAGGAATATATGCCGAACATTCATAAAGGCAGACTGCGCCGGGACTCTGTATTCCGTAAGTTCTACAATATGCTTATTGCTAAAAAGAACCATAAAGTCCGCCAGGAAGGACTTGCAATGAAAGCGCGCGCAGTAGCACTGGATCTGCAGGGCGCGATCAGCGAGTCGGGATTAAAAATCAGCGAACTGGTTGAAGCCAGATCTTTTCACAGGCTGAATGCATTATTTGGATCTTATTATAAAAGTCAGTTGAGTGCCGATTTTATCGGAAGAGAAGACTACACAAATATTTATGCATTTTATCATCCGATTCTTGTGGGGGTTCCTGATGAAATATTCTATGCGGCGATGCTGACACTTTTCTATACAGAGCGTGTGTCAAAGGCATATCGAATGCTGCAGATCCGCCAGCAGTCAGATCATATCACTCCTGAGATGGAGAAACTGAAAGAGGATATCGAGCTTTTCAGAAAAGCGGCTGATCATTATGAATTTCACCGTATGGAGGAAGCACAGCAGATTATTGAGGATCTTTTGAACAGATATCCGGGACATCTGGGATTTATGAAATTCCGGTGCCGCTTCCTGATGGAGAATGCGGGAGAGAACCGTATTGAGGCAGAACGATTTATCGATAAAGCACTCAAGAAATTTCCGGAAGATGGATATTTCCTGAAATATAAGGCTGATATCTTCTGGATGAACGGCGAGGTACAAAAGGCAGCAGAACTTTATCTTCAGGTGAAGAGTAAGACCACGAATGGAGTTGTCTGGCTGGAGATGGACAGATTTTTCAGAGGATATAAGGCAGAGATTCTGAAAAACTGCGAAGAGCTTCTGGCAGCCCGCAGAAAGAAAGAGGCACTTTCCCTCATGGAACTGTGGAATCAGCTGATTCCGGAGGATGACGATATCCAGGGCGCGTTCTATCTGGCAAAAGTAGCCTGCGCACGCACCCAGAGTGAGATTGAGCAGGAAATTAATGAGATCCGCAGAGTGATCGAGATACCAATGCTTACACCGGTGAAAGAGAAAACAAATAAAAATAAGAAATCTGAAGAACACCAGATGTATAAAAAAGCACTTACGAGAGCATGGAAACGTCTTGGCTATTCCAAAGAATTAGCAGCCCTGCGCACACAGATCATCTGTACCGGTGAGGAGAGTGAGCTGGAATGGCTTGCCGAGCAGGTGAGAAACCGACAGTTCCGCAAAGAGGAGAAGGCCTGCGTTTATAAACTGGTAGGAGATGTCCGCATGAAACAGGGACAGACCAGAGAAGCTTTTGCCAATTATAAGAAAGCACTGGAATATGAAATGTCATCCTACGTAAAGACCGAACTGTACCGTATTTTTATCAATGATCTGAACGATGGAAGCAGACAGGCGAAGAGCTTTGCAAAGAAGGCAGACATCACAGTTGTGCTTGATAACTGGCTGGATAAATACGGAAGTATTGAAGATGTGAAGCGAATTGTACAGTCAGTAATGTGAATTAGAAATGGAGTAAAGAGTTGAATAAAAAACAAAAGGTAATTTTATCATTATTACAGGAAATAGATGAAATATGCCAGCAGAATCAAATTGAATATTACCTCTCTCCACGACTGACTCTCTGTGCTGTGGAGGGAAAACCTTTCCCACAGAATCCCATGTTTGGAATCGTTCTGATGAAAGTAGCAGACATGGAGCGTTTCCGTAAGGCAGTAGATGAAGATCCGAGAGAGAGACGCGCGCTGGAATCGCTGAAAAGCCATAAATGGTTTTCGGGATTGTATCTGCGCTATACAAACACAGATACTCTGTGCCTGAATATGGATAACACCAGGGATTACGCATTTCCGGGAATCGGAGTCAGTATTTTCCCCCTCAGATCGGAAGCTGAGTCAGCATCGGCCGGACGCAGGTTCTCAAGAGATGAGAATGCGTGGATGGAACTTTGCCATATCAATTATGCAGACAGAAGTCTGAAAAACAGGCTCAACCGTACCTGGATGAGGCTGCGTTGTCTGGTCAATGGACGTCAGAGACAGGCTTCCCGTTTATACGACCGATTCCTCAGATTGTATCAGAAGCCGGAGACAGGTCAATATACCCTTAAGAGAAAAAAACAGACCACCGTTTATCCTGCCGGCATTTTTGCGAAGAGTAAGCGTGTCGAGATGGAGGGAGTTAAGCTTCAGATTCCGGCAAAAACCGAAGAATATCTGACCATAAGTTATGGAAAGAATTATAAGGATGTCACAGAGCCGCGATATGTCACTCCGATTGCGCTGGCAGTCAGCGCCAGAGTAAGCTACACACAATTCTGGAAAGAAGCAGGAGATTTCGACAAATACTGCAAAGAACGTATGAAAAATGCCCGCAGGCTTGCAAAGAGCAGGCGGCATAAGGACTACTTTAACGAATGCTGGGATTATGTGGAATTCTGCGGAGAGCGGATGAACCTGGGCGTATCTTATGAGAAACAGAAGGACTATATCAAGAACCTGTATAAGAATGAAGATTATATGACACTTGAGAAAGTATTTCGTCCATACTTCAAAATGATGCAGAAGAGTCTGCAAAAAGGCGAACTCTTTGCGGAGGACGAAGAGATTCTTGATATTTATATAGACGTACTGGAAAAAACAGGAAAAACAGTACAGAGAGAGAAGATCGGTGCACTGATCTGACGGGAGGAAAAATGAAACTTTCAGATTATATTGTTACGTTTTTACAGAAAAAAGGTATCTGCCATTTCTTTGGATATCAGGGAACGATGATCGCACATGTGGTAGATTCTATTGAACGAAATCCGGAGACGGAAAATCACTCCAGCTATAATGAACAGGGAGCGGCTTTTGCAGCATGTGGTTATGCGCAGGCGAAACAGGAATGTGCATGCGCCTATGCGACCAGCGGACCGGGAGCAGTCAATCTTTTAAGCGGCGTGGCAGATGCCTACTATGATTCCCTGCCTGTGGTCTTTCTCACAGGACAGTTAAATACTTATGAATATTCCGGTATCGAGGGACTGCGCCAGCAGGGATTTCAGGAGACAGACATCGTGGCAATGGCGAAACCGATCACGAAGTATGCTGTCCAGATCCGTAATCCTGAGGATATCGTCGAAGAATTAAATAAGGCTTATCACATCGCAACGACAGGACGAAGAGGCCCGGTACTTATCGACCTGCCTATGAATATTCAGAGAAGTGAAGTAGAGAATCCTGTTTATGACATGAAATTCGAGGATAAACATACAGATGAGGCCACAGCGCAGAAGGCAGCCGACACAATTCTGGAAGCGCTGAAACAGGCGAAGCGCCCTGTGATTATGCTCGGACATGGAGTAGACAGCGAGGTAAGCCAGCAGGAGCTGATTCATTTCGCACAGAAAAGACAGATTCCGATTATCACAAGTGTCCTTGCAAAATCCGTGCTGGGCTATGACCATCCGCTGAACTTCGGCTGTATCGGAGGTGCGTATGGACACCGCTATGCGAACATGATTGCAAATGCAAAGAGCGATTTGCTTCTCTGTTTCGGTATTTCCCTCTGCACCAGACAGATTGGAACAAAAGTACATGAATTTGCCAAAGGAGCAAAGATCATCCGTGTGGACATCGACCAGTATAATCTTCAGAGAGATATCCATGAAAACGGAGAGAATGAAGTGAAACTTCAGGCTGAGACCAGTGCAGTGATCAATTGTCTGGCAAGAGCACATTGTCCGGAAATGGATGGCTTAAGCGACTGGCTGAATGTCTGCACAGAGATCAAAGAGAATCTCCAGGCAGTGGATGATAACACGCCGGAGAGATATCCGAACCGCATGATTGCTGATCTCAGTGATATGCTTGAGGATACGTCTGCGGTCGCAGTAGATGTCGGACAGCATATGGTATGGAGCTACCAGTCATTTAAGAACCGGGAAGGTCAGAAGCTTCTTTTCTCAGGCGGACACGGTGCTATGGGATATGGACTTCCGGCGGCGATCGGTGCATATTATGCGACAGGAAAACCAACCGCATGTATCTGCGGAGACGGTGCACTTCAGATGAATATCCAGGAACTGGAGTGGGTGAAGAGAGAGAATCTTCCTATTAAAATAATGGTAATGAACAATGAAGCGCTGGGTATGATCCGTCATCTGCAGAGAGATTATTTCGACTGCCTCTTTGCCGGAACTACGGACGGCTGTGGATTCGCTTCCTGTGACTTCGCTGAGGTGGCTAAAGCTTACGGTATTCCGGCATTAAGAATGCACTGCGATGCGGTAAGAGAACAGGCACCGGAATTTCTGGAAGGTGAAGGACCGAAGCTTCTGGAAGTCATGCTTGAGCACGGAACTTTCGCATATCCGAAAACCTGCCTGGGCGAACCGATCCACAACCAGCAGCCATACGCGCCGAAGAATGTTTATGACAGACTGATGGAATTATAAAACAATTGCCATAGAGTAATGTTAAGATGTTAGGGGCAAAAGGCATTTTGCCCCTAACATGATATCTACGAATTGCTCCGCTGCAAAGCAGCTCCCGCAATTCTCATGTTAAGCAGCGAAAGCGTATCGGGATTATCCATTTAACTGATAGATAAAGATGAATATAACAAAGAGGTAGCAGAAAAAATGAGCAGAGTAACAGTAATCACAGGCGGTACTTCCGGAATCGGCCGTGGCATTGTGGAGAAGATCCTGGCAAATTCAGAACAGGACGATCTGATCTTTGCCACCTACGCACACAATGCGTATAAGGCAAACGACTTCTGGGACAGTCTGAAACCGGAAGACCAGGAGAAGCTTATCATAATGAAAGCGGATATGTCTTCCTATGACGATATGATGAATTTCGTCAAAGAAGTGAAAGAAAAAGCAGGACATGTGGACTGGCTGATCAGCAATGCCGGAATCAGCACCTATGATAAATTTCAGGATTACACATTTGAAGAATGGAATAACATCGTAAACACCAACCTTTCCATCCCGGTATTTATGATCAAGGAATTCATGCCGGTCATGACGGAAGGCGGCAGAGTTCTCTTTATGGGATCTTATGCAGGACAGCAGGCATATTCTTCTTCACTCGTATACGGAGTGACTAAGGCGGCGATCCATTTCCTTACCAAATCCCTGGTAAAGGAATTTGAGCCAAAAGGCATTACAGTTAATGCCATAGCTCCGGGATTTATCCAGACCCCGTGGCACGAGAACCGCACCCCTGAAAGCTACGAACGCATCAACCGCAAGATCGCCCTCCACAGATTCGGAGAGATCAAGGATGTGGCGGATATGGCGTACAGTATTCTCACGAACAACTATATGAATGGAAGCATCGTGGATATCCATGGAGGATATGACTACTTCTAAAAGAACCTGACCAATCAGGTGACTAACCGAATCAAGTAAGTCCCCTGCTTCAATTGCAAATATCCGATTGACTTAAACCAAGTGACGAAAGTGGATTGCAAATATCCGCTTGAATTCCCGACAGATAAAATGGAGAAGCTTCTTCAGAAACTGTCGGGAATTTTTTTTGCATTCCCGGATTTTTTTTGTACATTTTAACAACCGTAGCAAGAATTCCCTCACCTTTATAGGTGATGGGATGAATTGCACATTCGAGCATGTCTGCTCAAATT
>NZ_QRIL01000022.1:0-11849 GCF_003471165.1 Ruminococcus sp. AM22-13
ATTTTCAATGTTCTTTCAATTTAGCCTTGACTTTTTATTTGCAGGCTTAAAATAATTTTTTGCTTGCCGCTTTCTCCGTGTTAAAGTTCCAACAGGCACTCCTGCTTGTCGGCAGGCGCTGTGCTGTCCCAATGCACCGCAGTACATCAGGCGCTCGCTCGTATAGGGGTTCCCGAAAAGTCGGAGACTTTTGGGGAAGAGGAGGAGCAGTGCAGCGAATGAGCTTTTGTGCTTGCACACAAGCGAACGATACGGAACTTGCTCCGACGAGGTCTTGGCGGTTTGGCTTTTCGGACGGTCATTCAGTTGTCGCATTAAGCATATTTGTTTAATTCGTAATTTATTTTACTAAACATATTTGCTATTGTCAAGTGGTTGCAAAGAAAATATTAAACATTTTTGTTTCGGTTTTTCTTGACTTCCACTAAACATTTCTGCTATACTTATTTCACTAAATATAAAAGGAGCGTATCATTATGGCTATCAGCGAAAGAATACATTTTTTCAGACTAATGCGTGGTATGACACAAAAGTATCTCGGTACAGCAATCGGTTTTCCAGAAAAGAGTGCTGATGTGCGTTTGGCACAGTACGAAACTGGTACACGCAAACCGAAAGCAGACCTTACAAATGCATTGGCACAGGTGCTTGATGTTTCTCCACAGGCTCTTGATGTTCCTGACATAGACAGCTATATCGGTCTTATGCACACTCTGTTTACCCTTGAAGATATTTACGGTCTTACTGTCAGTGAAGCAGACGGAGAGGTATGCTTAAAGGTCAACAAGGACAAAGGCAGAGAAGCATATGAACTCCTCAAAATGCTGTATGCTTGGAAAGAACAGGCAGACAAGCTATCTTCCGAAGAAATCAACAGAGAAGAATACGATAACTGGCGTTACCATTATCCAGAGTTCGACACCACACAGCGTTGGGCAAAAGTTCCATCACAGGAATTAAGTGACGCTCTCGTGGAAGCATTCAAAGACCACTTGAAAGATAAATAAGCACCTACAGGACCTGCCACTGGCAGCTCCCTACAGATGCTTTGGCAACGACAAAAAAGCCCTTAACTATGGTTATTAACCACAGCTAAGGGCTTAGTTTATAATATGGAATTTGTTCAGAGCCAAGCTCCGAACTTTAGTCTGCAAGCCACCTGTTAATTGTTCCGTTACCCATAAACCACTGGATAACAAGAATAATGGCACTTGCTATGACTGTTATCAATTTGTTATCAAAAGACTAATCGAAATCGCTGAAACCCGCATAAACACTGGCTTTTTTAAGCAACTCGATTTATTCAAACTCAATCGTACCCGGTGGCTTGCTGGTCAAATCATAGAATACGCGGTTAACGCCTTTAACTTCGTTAATAATGCGGTTCATAACCTTATTCAGTACTGCATAAGGAATCTCAGCAGACTCGGCTGTCATGAAGTCGATGGTCTTCACTGCGCGGAGCGCTACAGCGTAATCATAAGTTCTGAAGTCGCCCATAACGCCTACGCTTCGCATATTTGTCAGTGCTGCGAAATACTGGTTCGGCATCCATGAAGGATCTTCACCATGTTCTTTCTTATATTCAGCTGCAGCATTGTCTACCTCTTCACGATAAATGAAGTCTGCATCCTGTACAATACGAACCTTCTCTGCGGTAACTTCACCGATAATACGGATTCCAAGTCCCGGTCCCGGGAATGGCTGACGGAATACCAGTCTCTCCGGAATTCCAAGCTCCAGACCTGCTTTACGAACCTCATCCTTGAAAAGGTCGCGGAGCGGTTCAATGATTTCCTTGAAATCAACGAAATCCGGAAGTCCGCCTACATTGTGGTGAGATTTGATCACTGCGGACTCTCCGCCCAGACCACTCTCTACAACGTCCGGATAAATAGTTCCCTGTGCCAGGAAATCTACCGCACCAATCTTCTTGGCCTCTTCTTCAAAAATACGGATAAATTCTTCACCGATGATCTTACGTTTTGCTTCAGGCTCTGTAACACCTGCCAGCTTGTCATAGTATCTCTGCTGTGCATTGACGCGGATAAAGTTCAGGTCAAACTGACCGTTTGGTCCGAATACACCCTCAACCTCATCTCCCTCATCCTTACGAAGAAGACCATGGTCTACAAATACACAGGTAAGCTGCTTTCCGATCGCTCTGGAAAGAAGTCCTGCTGCAACGGAAGAATCAACACCGCCTGACAGGGCAAGAAGAACCTTTCCATCTCCGACCTTCTCGCGGATTTCTCTGATAGTGTGCTCAACAAAGGCATCCATTTTCCAGTCTCCAGCACATCCGCAGACACCAAGTACGAAGTTGGAAAGCATCTTCTTTCCTTCTACTGTATGAAGTACTTCCGGATGGAACTGGATCGCATACAGCTTCTTCTCCTCATTCTGTGCAGTTGCTACCGGACAGTCTGCTGTGTGAGCAGCGATCTCAAATCCTGGTGCAACCTGGGAAATGTAATCTGTGTGGCTCATCCAGCAAATTGTTTTGTCAGATACGTCTTTGAAGATTTTAGAATCTGTCTTATCTACCAGAACCTCTGTCTTTCCATATTCGCTCACATCTGCTTTCTCAACTTTTCCGCCCAGAACATGCATCATAAGCTGTGCGCCATAGCAGAGTCCCAGAACAGGAATACCAAGCTCAAACAATTCTTTATTGCATGTAGGTGAATCTGCCTCATAGCAGCTGTTCGGGCCACCGGTAAGGATGATTCCCTTAGGATTCATTGCCTTGATTTTCTCAAGATCGGTCTTGTATGAATAGATTTCGCAGTATACGTTACATTCTCTCACACGTCTGGCAACCAGCTGATTGTACTGACCGCCGAAATCCAGTACGACGACTGTTTCTCTTTTCATGTTTTCCTCCTTGTTTCTCATTATTTGTAACTGTAAAGATATTGAACCGTTACCATTGAATTTTATTATAAATTACAGTTCGAATTTTTACAATGCTTATTTTCAGTTTTCCACCTTGTGTTTCCTTACTGCGTTACTGTTCACTCCGTTCTCAGTAACGTAGTGGTGTGTGAACAGTAATCTTACTTCCAGTTTATAAGTTTTTTAGAATTTAATCACGTTTTTTTCAACAGTCCATCACATTTTGCTCACAAATTCCCTGTATATTAATAAGCAAATAAAGCAAATGCTTTACAAACAGGTTGCAAATGCTTTTTCACATAGATTTTTAACTTTTTTCTTTTTCATACTTATGCCGGGCCGCAAGGTCCGGCCCTCCTTCTTTTTACAGACCTTTTCAGGTCTTTTTCTTTTTTTATAAGTTTTTTAGAATTTAATCACATTTTCTTCAACAGTCCATCACATTTTGCTCACATTTTCCTTGTATATTAATAAGCAAATAAAGCAAACGCTTTATTTATAATAAAACTTTTTCTTTTTCATACTTGCCGGATCGCAAGATCCGGCACTCCTTCTTTTAAAATACGAAATCCCGCTCACAGTAAGACACAACTGTGAGCGGGATTTTTGTGTTAACGCAGGGAACTTACTTGATTCTGTTAAATTCCCATTGTAAGAATCTCCATCAGTACCCCAAGCAATGACGGATTCAAATTCATGGATACCAGAACAGGCACTGCCTCTGTGCCCAGCTCTTTCACTACTTTATAGACGTCTGTCTTCTGTGCATAGGTAATCTGTGCTTTTTCCAGAATCTCATAGACCTCTTCTGCATAGTCTCTCTGATAAACAGCTGCATCTGCCGCAAAAGTAATCTTCACCTGTGCATCTGCCGGCACATCCTTCAGGATCACTATTGTTCCATGAAGCTTCTCATCCTCTGCGAACTCTGCCTCCTTATATGCCTGTCCGTTTACAGTAAACTCCTGCGGTTTGTCCAGAATATTGCAGAAGCGGATCTTCCAGGAACGTTTCTGCGGGATCACTGCTGTATTTCCCTGTGCAGCTTCTATAATAAATACTGTTCCATTCTCATCTGCAGTCTTCGTCATTCTGGTGGACACCCAGTTCTCATCCAGGTCTTCCGGTGTGTCCCCACCGTCTTCCCAGAGTACAAATTCCCCGGATCTTCCAGGATATACAAGTACTTCCAGTTTCTCAGGATTCTCAATGGAATTATCATATCCTTCCATGTCCTTCAGCGGAATGATGCTGCCTTCACGCACAAGTACCGGCATCTCGTAAATATCTCTCCAGAGATCCACTTTTCTGCCGCCCTTATATGCTCTTCCGTTAAAGAAATCATACCAGATTCCCTGCGGGATCCATGTCTTCGCACCTGCCAGTCCTGTTACCTGATCCAGCTTATCTGTAATTGGAGATACCATCATCTCTGTGCCGAAATAATAGTTGTTCGGCACTTCATAGGTTTCCTCACGCTCCGGCTCCAGATAATACATTGGCTGTACCAGCGGCAGTCCCGCTCTGCTTGCACGACGGTTCATAGTGTAAAGATACGGAACCAGCTTATGACGCAGTTTCAGGAAATTCTTCATTACTGTTTCTACGATCTGGTTGTATTTCCATGGTTCTTTTCCATTGAACGGGTTGTCTGTGCTGTGCAGACGGTTCATTGGTGAAAAGACTCCAAGCTGTACCCATCTTGCAGTGAGCTCGTCGTCTCTGTATCCCAACATATGTCCACCGATATCATGACTCCACCATCCAAAACCGATGTTGCTGGCATTTGCCGTGAAATATGGCTGGAATTTCAGACTTTCCCAGGTAATGACCGTATCACCTGAAAAACCAACCGGGTATCTGTGGCTTCCGGGTCCTGCATATCTTGAGAAAGTCAGCGCACGTTTTCCTTTCCACTTGCTGTCCAGATAGTGATAGTGGTTCAGCATCCAGAGCGGATCCAGTCCCGGAACCTTGGTTACAGTTCCCTGCTGCCAATCAAGCCACCAGAAGTCTACTCCCTCTTCTTCCATCGGATGATGCAGTTCCTCAAAATATGTCTCAATGAATTTCGGATCTGTCATGTCAAAAAGCACCGGTTCCTTGCTTGCAGGATCAATTCCCATCTTCTCTGCAACTCTCGGATATGCTTCCTCATAAGCACGTACTCCATCTGCCGGATGTACGTTCAGTGTGATTTTATATCCATGTTTGTGCAGCCAGTCCATAAATTCAGGCGGATTGGGGAAAAACTTCTTATTCCAGGTATATCCTGTCCATCCGCTTCCATATACAGGAGGTACATCCTCTACCAGATGCCAGTCCATATCTACAACTGCAACAGAGAATGGCACTTCTTCTTTCTCAAAACGCTCTACCAGTTCTTTGTATTCTGTCTCTGTATATTTGTGATATCTGCTCCACCAGTTTCCGAAGGTGTATCTTGGAAGCAGAGGTGTTTTTCCACATAATCTGTAAAAATCCTGCAGGCATTCCACATATCTATGACCATATCCAAAGAAATAGAAGTCTGCTCTGTTTCCCTGACGTGGCTCTACCATTCCATCTTCGCCCATAGCCATTGTGTGGGAATCATCCAACACTGAAAAACCGTTTCTGGACATAATGCCATGACTCAGCGGAATCTCACCGTCTGCTTCATCCAGGGTTCTGGCTGTTCCCAGCAGATCTTTCGGTTCATCACCATAATGCCACACACGCTCGCTGGCTTTTCCACCCGCAACACGTATCATCAGACCGCTTGGAGAAAATTTCTGCCTGTCATAGTGGATTTCCAGATCTTTGGTGTAAATATGTAATTCCTCACCACCATCGCTCACCCTGAATTCCGGCACCGGGAAATCACGATTGCATACCATCTGTGTTGCTCTGTCCTCAAATCCTCCGTCTTCACTGTACTCAAAACGGATCAGGGCAGTTGTCAGCATTGTAATCCTGAAATGATCGCCCACGATCACAGCTTCCTTTCTGCATACAGGATTACCTTCCAGTACAAATTTCTTTAAGTCCATAAAAGCTTTTCCTCCTTTACATCAACAACAGTTGTAATAGCTGCTTTTATGTCTATTTTAATCTTCTGCGGTCCGATTGACAACGATTTTTTCAACTGCTGAACAAATTTGCTGAACAAATTATGTGACATATACGTTACTGTTCACTCCGTTCTCAGTAACGTAGACAAAATTCATTCCAGGTTGCCTGCGGGAATGATTTTTCAAACGCCTGTTGTCTCTGATGTAAATTCTGTCTTTTTCAGATTTTCCACATATTTTTCGTCCGGTTTCCTGCAAAAAAGGGGCAAAAGTACATTTACCAGCACCACAATCAGCAGGAAAAGGCAAAATACTTTGCCTGTTCTTTTTAGTATTTTTTCATTCGATATACCTATATTAATGATGTCCGATTTGTCCGGATATTTTTTCACCGTATTGCCATTTTATTGCAATCATTCACACTTGTCTATTCCACATTTTATTTCTTCATTTCACGACTGATCCATTCCATAATCACATTTACAATATATTCCTGCTCAGTTTCTGTCAGTTCCCGTCCTTTGGGAATATGATGCCATTTTTCCAGGCATCCTCTGCAACAGGTAGCTGTAGCATGCTGTGCCACAAAAACAGGATGTCCTCTCATCGGTGTC
Organism: Ruminococcus sp. AM22-13; assembly: GCF_003471165.1. Classification (GTDB taxonomy): domain Bacteria; phylum Bacillota; class Clostridia; order Lachnospirales; family Lachnospiraceae; genus Blautia_A. Next base: position 6,566 of record NZ_QRIL01000022.1, read on the forward strand.
TGTTTTCCATCATTTGGTATGTCTGCCTGTGCAAGACGTTTTCTGATAAAATCACAGGCATGCTCGCGTACTTTATCCATTCCTTTGTCTGATACATAACTCCTGTCATTTGCTTTCAGGGAAAAACTGCTTCTGAACTTTGACTGCGACAGGCGTTTCCACAGATTTCCTTCGTAAACTGCCGGGGTCTCACATACCATCGAAGGCTGTATGCCATCCTTGTAGACAATCTTTTTTTCTCTCTTTTGTGGTGAGATTGCCACAGGAGCACTGCCGGTCTCATTTATTGTCTCATCAAATGCCTCTTGCAAAAGCTGTGCCTTCACTTCCTGTGCTTCTTTGCTGTCTGGCTGCAAACGTCTTGCCAGCATGGTATTTCGCCCGGTGGTTGTCTCATTTTTTATCGCATAATACACTGCTTTCTTCTCCCCCACAAGTACCAGGATCTTTTTCGCCCTGGTCACCCCTGTATAAAGAAGATTTCTCTGCAGCATAACAAAATGACTCATGGTAAATGGCATAACAACGATTGGATATTCGCTTCCCTGTGATTTGTGGATTGTCACTGCATAGGCAAGTGTCAGCTCATCCAGTTCCGTCACATCGTAAATCACTTCCCGTTCATCAAACAAAACCGTCAGTTCCCGCTCTTCCATATCTACTTTTGTGATGGTGCCGATATCCCCGTTAAATACTTCCTTATCATAATCATTCCGTATCTGCATCACCTTATCTTTCAGACGGTACTGTGTCCCGCCTCTCCGCAAAAAAATCTTTGACGGATTCATGGCTTCCTGCAGCACCTGGTTCAGATTTACTGCTCCACATTCGCCTCTCTGCATCGGAGTCAGCACCTGAATGTCCTGCAATGGATTCACATGATAATATCTCGGCAGGTTCATCCTGCAATACTGAACGATGGTATCCACCACTTCCTGATTGCTCTGTTTAGTGGCAAAGAAAAAGTCTGAATCTTTTCCGCCTCTCATATCAATGCTTTCCCCTTTATTGATCCTGTGTGCATTCATAATGATCCTGCTCCCCTGTGCCTGACGGAAAATTCTGGTCAGACGTACAACGGGAACACATCCGGAATCAATAATATCCCTGAGAACATTGCCTGCCCCGACACTCGGAAGCTGATCAATATCTCCCACAAGAATAAGAGACATCTGTTCCGGCAACGCTTTTAAAAGATTGTACATCAACATAATGTCAATCATGGAACATTCGTCCAGAATCAGCACATCGCCTTCCAGCGGATGTTCTTCATTCTTCTGATAACCTTCCGGCGGTTTATATTCCAATAACCGATGAATGGTCTTAGCCTCCATACCGGTAGCCTCGGACATTCTTTTTGCTGCCCTTCCTGTAGGTGCTGCGAGAATAATCTGACAGCCTGCCTGCTTATATGCTGAAATAATTCCCAGGGTTGTCGTAGTCTTTCCGGTTCCAGGTCCGCCGGTCAGTACCATAACTTTAGAGGAAATAGCTGTCTTTACTGCCTGCCACTGGATTTCATCATAGGTAATTTCTGACGAAGCTGCTACTTTCTTTAGTATTTCTTCTGCATCCTCAGATTTCTTCTTTCCACAGGACATAAGCCGGATCAGCCGTTTTGCACATCCACTTTCTGAAAAATAATAGGGTGGCAGATAGACCGCTTCCTGCTCACCGGCCACCTCCCGGATCACATCATTTGTACGGATCATTTCATCCAGTGTGATTTCCAGCTCCGCATCTTCCACTTCCAGAAGTTCCCTTGCTTTCCCGATCAGCTGCTCTCTTGTAGCATAACAGTGTCCGGCTTCTGCCAGCTTGTTCAATGTATAAAAAGTACCACTGCGCAGACGGACAAATTTCCCTTTATCAATTCCCATCTTCTGCGCAATGGAATCCGCTGTCTTAAATCCAATCCCCCAGATATCATCTGCAAGACGGTATGGATTCTCTTTTACAATTGCAATACTCTCACTGCCATATGTCTTAAAAATCTTTGTCGCATGAGAGGTACTGACTTCATGACTTTGCAGAAAAAGCATGATATTTTTGATTTCTTTCTGCTCCTGCCAGCTTGTTTTAATCCGGTCTACCCGAACTTTCCCTATTCCCTGTACCGTAAGCAATTTATCAGGAGTATCTTCTATGATATTCAGCGTATCTTTCCCAAATTTCTCCACAATTCTTTTTGCAAATTTAGGACCAACTCCTTTGACCAGACCGGAACCCAGATATTTTTCAATTCCGTATACCGTAGCGGGGAGTGTTTCTTCAAATTTCTCTACGGAAAACTGCCGCCCATATCTGGCATCCATCTTCCACATCCCTTCCAGAGACAACACAGAGCCAACATGGGTATCCGGCATTGTGCCAACTACCGTAACAAGATCACTGTAATTCTTCACTGCACATTTCAGAACCGTATATCCATTGTCTGCATTCTGATATGTAATTCGCTCCACTACACAACGCAAGTGCTCCATATCCGTCTCCTTTCTCCGTCGTACAAATGATTATCTGTCCAGATTGCCTGCGGCAATGGAATGAATTTTGGCTCTACTATATTTTCATGGTTGTCTTTCCATTTGTTGTAGTTATAAGCCTGTTCTGCTTCCCTCTGGGCATTTCCAATCTTTGCTCTTTGTATTGTTTCATCCAGGAAGCTTTTATGACTTTATTGGCAACAAAAAAACAACCTGACTCGAGCAAATGGGTATGAGTTATCTTTTTCAGCCTTTTGCAATCTCTACATTTTTACCAGCAAAGGCAATTCCGTATTTTACAATTTCCTTGATTCCGTGATCCTCCATATCTGTATCATAGTGCTTATCCTCAATCTGCTTCAGAGCCTCTGCGGCGGATGCAGATAAACCAGCATCATCCTTTATCGCTTTGAATTCCATGATAGCGCCCGGCAAAGAATGTACCTTAGGTTCCAACACAAGATCGAATCTTCCCTCTCCGGATTCCCTGTTTGATCTGATATAATATCTTGAGGACATGCCTGCTGCCAGTCCAAGCATCATGCCATGGTAAAAGCTTTCTGTGGCTCCATCAAAACAACTGATGCAGGTAATCATATATTTTCGAAGGAATTCCTGAAGTTTCTTCCCATCATTCAGATACAGTGCTTTTTCAAGTCCTACCATGATATTACCATCCACTGTCCCCCTGAGCCAGGATAAAATCTCTGTATTGTAAACTCTGCGAATCTCCTTATTCGGTAGCGCCAGCTCCATAAATGTCCCAAATTCTGTTTCAACTACATCACTTACAGGTTTTAAATATCCCGCAAGTAACAAGAAGCTGAAGATGGTATCGGTTCCATCCGTTATCCTCGGATAGATGACATCCATATTTAGCGATGCCTGAACGGTCTGCCCCTGCAACAGCGCAAAAAGGTTTTCTGCAATATCCGGTGTAAGAGATATCATGATCTCATTATCACTGGTATTGGTCCAATATGGTTTCGCCTGACAGTTATTATAGAAATAGTTGGAAACAGACCAGGGATTATAGATTTCTGTACTTCCGAAACGATATCCGTCGTACCACTCACGAAGTTCTTCCAGTTTTTCCTCCTGTCCATAATATGCTGCCATAGTGTCCACTTCATCCACAGTAAATCCAAAGTATTTGCTGTATTTCTCATCAAGCACAGAATTTACGATTGGATTATTAAGTCCGCTAAACAGATTCTCCTTTGACACACGGAGGATGCCGGTAAGAACACCCAAAGCAAGAGCAGGGTTATCCTTAAGACCTCCGGACATCAAATTACGCATAAATGTAATCACTTCATTATAGAAACCTCCGGAATGTCCCTGTTGGATTGGAGTGTCATACTCGTCAATGAGAATGACTACCTTGGACTGATGATGTTTTTCCAACATGCGTCCCAGATTCAGGAGTGCTCTGGTATACTCCACCTCACTCAGCTCATCCAACTGCATTCTGGACAAATAGTCCTGTTCCACCGGATTAAGGCTATCGCTTGTAAAAAGCTCATCATGCCGCATAAATTCATCACGAATTACATTTTTAATTGCCGCATAAGTACTAGCCCAATCCGAAAACTTTGCATCCTTGAAAGTGATGGAAATCACCGGAAATGCACCTTGCATCTTCTGATATTTTTCACCGCATGCCCAAATCTGCTTATCTTTGAAGTAAACGGAAGTATCCTCATTTGTTTTTTCAAAAAAAGTTTTAAGCATATCAAGAGCAAGTGTCTTTCCAAATCTTCGTGGTCTGGTAAACAAAATGACCGGAACCTGATCATCAATCAAATCACGGATCAGAAGTGTTTTATCTACATAATAACTGTTCTTTACTACATCCATGTAAGATGTATTCCCAACTGCGCAAGAAAGAACCTCTCCATTTCCTGCTTCAGGTTTTTTAATGCCAATGTAATCATATACAGTCTCCTCCGGAACCATCCAATTGCGACCTTTTCTTAAAGCGCCTTCCAGTTTTCCAGCATTACATAACCCTACTACTCTTCTTGTTGATAATCCCATAATCCCGGCGGCTTCTTTTGTTGAAATATATCTGATATCGGTCATGTTATCGCTCCTTTCGGAAATAGTATAGCATTTGTCGGAAATTTCAGTAATTTATTTCCTCTGGATTTCCATTATATTTCCTCTGTATTTCTGATAAAATGCCCAGTTTCTCACATTTAACAGTATATTTTCTAGTTAAAAATGATTCCTGGCCTCCGTCTGTGATCTTATGTTTGATAAAAATATCATTCAGGTATATAAATCTAAGGGATCCAAGACAAGACTTGTGATTCTCTGCCCCCGGCTGAAAGTAAACCTGATGAAGTATTGTGTGATCCATCGCAAGTATACAGCTCTTTCTCCTATGTCCTATGTGTTTTTACAGATGAGACAACAGGAAGCGATCAACTCCAATGTGATCAAGCAGCTCTTTGCCCGGATAAAAAAGAAATCCGGCATAGATCGGCTTCATCCCCATCTTTGTCGACATACTTTTGCAACGTCATATATTAAAGGCGGCGGTAACATCGAGATGCTCCGCCTGCTTCTTGGACATACGGATTATAAGGTAACCAGAGTTTATCTGCATCTTGCACAGCAGTCATCCCTTCTGCATGAAGATATTTACCAGCTTGACCCTGTGTTCTTCAAGCGGTATCAGTAGCATAAAATACTTTTATGCCCCTGTGGAACTTTCTCCATAGGGGCGTAAATACTTCATTTCTATCTATTTCCCAGACACCTTTATTTTTCACTTTCCCGTAAAACATAAAAAA
>NZ_QRIL01000022.1:11859-66928 GCF_003471165.1 Ruminococcus sp. AM22-13
ACACCGTCCCCGCGGCAATCGCTTTGTCCGCAAAAACAGTGTTCTTAGTGCGCCTTCAGGGGTTCGAACCCTGGACACCCTGATTAAGAGGAATCAGCGTTGTTATTTTGGTATTGTTAAATCTATTATTATCTCCCCTATTTCACCAATCTTTTGTTTTATTACCTGAAAAGCTGCCAATAATGTTTCCGGATCATTAATGATCAATATGTAAATAATTTCAATTGCAAGTGCCAGCAGAACCCCGATCAGGATACATTTGACAGCACTCGGTTCCCGGTGTCGTCTTTTTCGTAATTCATGTTCTACCATCTTTTCATGGTTGTCTTTCCATTTGTTGTAGTTATAAATTTGTTCCGCTTCCCTCTGGGCATTTTCAATTTTTGCTCTTTGTACGGTTTCATCCAGGAAGTGCTTTGAATTTTTGTTATTCATAGTGATTTTTTATCCAATCTGTGAATCTGATAATTTTGTTTCCTGTGGCATATAAGGTTGAAGACTTAACTTTACGATCTCTTGTGTTCTTGCATCAGCTTTCTTATAAGCTTGAATTACTTCACTTTCTTCTTTTGTTAAATTTTCATCTGCATCTTTTCCAAACAATATATAGTCTGCTGAAACTGCGAATATTTCGCAAATAGTTTTAATCTGGTCTATCGTTGGCTTTGACTTATTATTCTTCCAATCTGTTAACGGACTTTTCTTTAATCCCAGTTTTTCGCCTATTTCCTTACCTGTTATGTGATTTTCTTTACATAAAAAATTGATTCGTTCGTAGGTGGACATTTTCCCTCCTTACACTTTTGCGATATTTTCGCATTTAGTTCTTGACATTGCGATATTTTCGCATTATAATCAAAACTGTAAAAAGTGATACCTTTATTACTTTGTTAATATTCAATTTTACCATTACAAGCTGTATTTTTCAACGAGTTTTGTTCTAAATTACCAGTAATGTAATTATGTCCAAACAGTGCAAGACTATAAATATTCAGGAGGTGCTTCAATGTTATTGGGATGGTTAGTATATCAGGAAAGAAAAGACCTGCCGCAGGACTTAGCCCGTCAGTTAAAGGCAGCCTTTACATCAGAGATCGATGCAAGGCATTACGCTTCACTGATGAGAAATGTAAGTGTGATGGCTGGTTATAAAGATACCTATGTAGTAAAGAAATCAGACATTGATGTAAGTCGTGTATGAGGTGCTCTTATGGCTAAGAAAAATAACCTCAAATCCATCCGCCTGTCTGATCAGGTGATGGACTATGTGATCAACTTTGAAGGGGACGGTTTTAACCAGAAGTTCGAGAACCTTGTCCTGTTCTGTATGGAACAGGAAGAATCTAAGAAACAGAGGATTACCCTTTTAGATCAGCAGATTGCCGGACAGTATAAAAAACTCTATGCTCTCCAGCAACTTTCTTCTAAGATCGGGGATGTCCGCAGGGCTCTCACCCATCTGGAATGGCGGACAAATGACCTGTCTAAACTTTTGGATGAACTGCTGGAAGATAAAGACGCTGATCCGAAACTGCCTTTCTCCTGATTCTGCGCAGTAAGTCAGTCAAGGGTGAGCGAAGCTCATTCATCTTGACCCTTGACGGACTGGACACAGCCAGTACAGAGAATCAGACAGGAAGGATGGGAAGCCTGCAGGGTGAGCATCCTTCTTGATTACCCTCATGTACTCCTGTCCTGAGTTCTTTTCCTTATCAGGGATATGTCACACCGGTACAGACAAATCCAGCTTTTTCAGCGGCCGCTGTCTTCATTATTCAGGAGACAAAAGTCAAGGTCTCCGCAGGAGCCCGAAGGGTTTAACCTTTACTTTTGGCTCTGTTGAACGGGCGGCAGCCTATCCCCGGCACGACAGGGAAATCCGGCTTTTTACTTCAATCTGCCGGGACTCTCCCGCATACCGGGGACAGACAATTATAGATTTTCCCTCCTTCCGTCTCTGTGTTATTCCGGCAGTATGTACGGACTGACCTTTAAAACGTCTTTTCCTTGGCTCGCATGAGTCAGGAAGGAAAAGGTGTTTTAATGGGAGGGACGGGACACTCTGGACAGGGAAATCCGGCTTTTACAGCGTCCATTATGTTTATCATTCAGGAGACAAAAGTCAAGGTCTCCGCAGGAGCCCGGAGGGTTTAACCTTTACTTTTGGCTTTGCTGGACGTGCAGTACTCTATCCCTGGTGCGACAGGGAAATCCGGCTTTTTACTTCGATATGCCGGAACTCTCCTGCATACCAGGGACAGACAATTATCTTGACCCTCCCCCTTTGTGCAGCATAACGCTGTGGAGGGTTTACATAAATCATCGAAACATTAACTATCTCTTTCCCCCGGACTTCCGGGGACGGTAACAGCCCCATTGTGGGATTACATATTAACCAATGCCTTTCCTGCTCTTATACAGGTCTGGCAGAATTTTTCAAAGGAGGTTCATGATTATGAACAAAATGAAGATCTTAGTAACTTATGCAGGTGTATGGAAAATGGATAACGGAAGCTCCGGCATGACACTGAACTATTTCATGTACGGTGAGAACGGTGAGCAGATGATCTCCCGGGTGGATGCTACAGGCGGACCTGTCGGACAGCAGAGGGCGAAATGTTCCCTTGACCCATCCATGAGACAGAAGATCACATTTGTACCCGGTATCTATGATGCAACAATGGGAATGAAGATCGGAAGTGACGGCAAACCTGTCCTGACTGTGGAAGATCTTGATTTCTGCAGCCGTGTACAGATCCTGCTGGAACAGCCTGAAAAGAAATAGGAAGGTGACTGAATGGCATGGCGGATATATTCACAGACGGTCCTGTTTTTGAAGAGGATCAGGGAACAGTTCCGGAACCTGTTGCACCAGCCCCGGCAGTACAGCCGGCTGCTACACCGGTACCAGTACCGGATCAGCAGGACACTGTGGCTGATCAAACTGACACTTCTGGCAGTTCCCCTGATACTGCAGGGCAGGAACCTGGTCAGGGAGTGGAAGAAGTTCCGAACGCTGGTACAGTAGACTATACTGCATTACTTGAACAGCTGATCCAACAGAATAAAAAGCAGCAGGAATTAATGGAGACTCTGGTCAAGGAAAATAAGAAGCTTGAACAGGATATAAAGAATATCCAGAATGCTATGCCTGCCATGATGTGTATGCTGGGAGTGATTATCGGGGTTCTCCTGTTACATATACTTGCTTCTTATATCCGGCCATAGATAGGATTTTTATTTATGTTGAATGAATTAGTGGGACTTGATGGATTTCTTGATTATTTTTTGCCGATATGCTGCCTTATTATTGGCTGGTGCAATTTTTTAATCAATAAAAAAAATTCATCAGAAATAGAGAAATTTGTAAATTTTTCTGTAGCAGTATTTTTTTCATTTATGTTTATTTTTTGGCTTTTATTTAAGATTATAGCTTTGGTGAAATAAAAATATGGAAAATGAAGAATTATTAACAACTCCGGAAGCAGAGACAGAGGACACTGTTGAGATAACAGACGGTGAACCAAAAGTCTCGGAAGCTCCCCAGCAGACAGAAAGCTTAACACTTGCTGTTGAGGATTACAACATGATAGCGGTGAAATCAATTCCGATCGGATCCCTAAGCGGCGCCATCTTCATGATAATAGGGTTTGCGTATCTTGGGATTGTTCACATATTTAAAAAAGTTTAAGGAAAGGTGGTTTTTTACTATGAAATTCATGAATCTGAAAAAGAAAATTGCCCCTGCATTAATGGGTGGAGCTCTTGCAGTTGCTACTGCTGTTCCTGCATTTGCAGCTGAAGCTGGTACTGGTCTTTCTTCTGTTGAGACAGCACTGACAACATCCTTTACCAGCGTTGGAAGTTCTATGACAAGCCTTGTCGGAAAGATCCTTCCGATTGCACTTCCGATCATGGGAGCTCTTCTCCTTGTTGGATTTGGTATCAAAGCATTTAAGAAAGTTGCAAATAAAGCCTGACGGTTTTCAGAACGGATTACTTACTTGGTGTAAGGTGAGGGAGGGAGACACCTTCCTCACCTTTTTTATGCAAATGTATCTCAAAAATAACGCAGCATGAGCCGGATCCGGATTACTGCAGCAAAGAAACGAGATACAGGAAAGGGGGAAACTTGAAAAGGATAAAGAAAAGACTTGTGGCGGTGATACTGGCAGTCAATATGCTGGTCATCGGAATCTTTGGATCATACCAGACAGCTCAGGCTACAGCGTTAGCAGGGTTTGGTGCTGCTGAGGTATTGGAAAGTATTTTGTTAGGTTTTGGAATCTCTATTTTTACCGCTGATACGATTAAAAACGGAACCAGTGCCGCATGGTGGGACACTGACGGATCAGCAGCGTTAAAACCATATTATGATGACCTAGAACAGGCATATGAAGAACAGAGGTTTAAGGTAATTAATGGCGGTGGTGGTCAGGATCCCCAGCCATCCCCAACACCAGCTCCGGGGAATACTCCTATCCCATTTCCAACAACTGCTCCTGTACCGGGTGACATTCCAACCTTTAAAGAACTGGTTGCTCCTGCATTGGCTGGTACTGCAGCAGTTATTAATATGACACAAGGGGCATGGGAATGTATGAGTAAGGCGGTTTCTAGTCTTTGGGACGGATTAATGGATAATACTCCTCCAACATCTGATTTAAAAGGAAATCCCTTTTCAGAATCTTCTACATTAATTGGTAAAGTTGTTGGTACTCGATTGAATTCTCGTTATGGTTTAATTACGGATACTCAATATTTATATAGTATTCGAAATCCTGTTCCTTCAGATATGGGATTTAAAGGGACAATTACAGAAGGATCTAAAGGTTTGAATAAGTTTGATTTGAGTATTTGTTCATATCCTTCATGGGGCTTTAATTCTAATAATTATCGTATTAAATATTATTGTTTGTCTGTATCATCTGTAGGAAAATCAGATTCTTTGATAGGTTCTACTTCTTCTCCTCCAGTTGATCAATCTATGTACGCTGATATTGAATCAGTTTCATATAGTTATGAATTTTATGTTCCTTATATTATAAATGGCGTTTCTCATTCCGCAGATATTAGACCAGATGATAAAGAAGTAATATGGGTTCATCCAGATCTGCAGGACACTTATAAAAATAATGGTAAGCTGGAATATCCTCAGCAAGCTCCGCGACCTTTACAGATTCCTACCGCTGATCAGTTAGCTGATACTGTTAAGAAATTAAACCCTGAAATTAATCCAAATTATTCTCCGGAAATAGCACCCAGTTATATTCAGGAATTGATTCAGCAGCTGCAGAAGCAGCCTGATCCGAATCCAAATCCAAACCCAAATCCGAACCCTGACCCCAATCCTGATCCCAATCCTGACCCGAATCCCGACCCGAACCCTGATCCGAACCCTGATCCTGAAGTGACACCTAAACCAGATGAAGATACTTCTAATGATATTGATCCTAAGAATTATACAGCTGATCTGAAAAAGATTTTTCCGTTCTGTATCCCTTTTGATCTGGTTCATCTGATTCAGGCATTTGAAGCAGAGCCGGAAGCTCCGGTGTTTGAGTTTCCTTTTGACCTGGAATTAGAAAATCCCTGGACTGGTAAGAAGATCCTTGATTATCATCATGTATTCAAGCTTGATATGTCAGACTATGAACCTGTGATCAAGATCTTCCGGATCTTCGAGATTATATTTTTTATAATCGGATTGCTGATGATAACCCGACAACAGATGATTAAGGGGTGATGATTTTATGATTAAGTTTATGAAAGAGATCCTGGACAAGCTGCTGTCCGTGATCCTGTCCCTGCTTCCGCTCTCTCCCTTTGCGGATGCCATTGATAACCTGTCCCAGCTTCCCTATCTTGGCTATCTGAACTATTTTGTCCCGGTGGGGACTTGCCTCAAGATCGGGACGGCCTGGCTTGCTGCTATCGCACTCTTCTATCTTTACAGTGTGTTAGCCCGTTGGATTAAACTGATTGAGTGATTGAGGTGATTGTATGATTTTCTTATACTCCGGGACTCCCGGATCAGGGAAGAGCCTGCATGTAGCAGAACGGTTGTATCATCTGCTCCGTGCCGGTCGTCCGACTGTGTGCAACTTCCCCATTAACTTAAACCGTATCCCTAAGAAAAAGCGTGATCTGTTCTGTTACAAAAGTAACCTTGAGATTACTCCAGAGTTCCTGATCGAGTTCTCTCAGAAACATTTCCAGGGTAAGAAAGTAAAAGAGGGTTCCCTGCTCCTGGTCATTGATGAGTGTCAGCTGATGTTTAATGCCAGGGATTGGAGCAAGTCCGGACGTGATAAATGGCTTTCATTTTTTACGCTGCACAGACATTACGGCTATGACGTTATTCTGGTCGCCCAGTTTGACCGGATGATTGACCGCCAGATCCGGAGCTTGATCGAGTATGAATACATTCACAGGAAGGTAAGTAACTTTGGTCTGCGTGGAATGTTCCTCTGTGCGGTCATGCTGTCTCCGAAGCTTTTTATTAGTGTAAAGATCTGGTACCCGATGAAGGAGAAAGTAAGCAGTGAATTTTTCAAGTGTAAACGGAAATATTACTCGCTATATGATACTTACCTGATGCTGGATGCCCCGGAGTGATGTATCTCATTTCCTCCGGATCTGCCAGGCTTGCTGCAGAAATTTTGAGATACATTTCAGGAAACCTGGCAGTCCCAGAGCCGGCGGCTGTCCAGAAACTCCGTCAGCCCTGCTGTGTGGGAAGACGGGGGTTGGGGGACCCGTCTGACCGCGCGGCAGCGCTGCCGGAGTTCCGTTACTGCCCCCTGCCACGGGCCTGTAATACGTGGTCTGAAAATACATACAAAATTCATATGAAACCCTTATAAATACTGGCGAAAATGGCAATTTTAAAATTTGGCGAAACTGCTCTCTCGCCAAAAACTTTAACAAATTAAAGTGAGGTACTATTTTGATTGATAAACGTGTGTTAGCAACTACAAAAATATATCAGGAATTAGATGATGAAAACTGTAAATACTGGTTTGATTTTAACAAATCTAAGTTCCTGCATAACATTGATACTTTTTATTATTCTGTAAAATTAGTGGAGGACTTTACAAATGATTCAGCTGATGACTCCGTTCTTAGGTTTCGTAAATTTTTTGAACAGAAGAAATCAATCCTTGACTCCAGGTATGGACAACTTGTACAGATCTTCTTTCCTGGGTTTGACCGCAGCCTTAATCTGTGCGCTGGCTCTTACGCTGGTTTTTTCAGTATTCGTCTGGAATGCCCGGAATGGTTTGATATTTTCATTGCTCCTTCTGTTCCTCATGGTTCTGATGGTGGTTTCTCAGTTACGTCTGAGGTCGTTGTACAACTCCGATCTTATATGCTGTGGATGTATGGAGTTCATGAAGCCTTTGAACGCTCTTATGAATATGTGAAACAGATCTGTGATTACTTCGGTTTACATATCGCTTACTGCCAGGAAAACAGGATTGACTACTGCTGGCATAGCAATTACTTAAGTAATCCGGAAAGGTTCTTTTCACCAGAGAGCTTCTACAAGATGAGGGTGGACAGGTTCAAAGATGCACTGATACATACTGCAAAAGTTGGATCAGAAGGATATGAGATTGATTATGTATCAATGGGAAAACGTTCTGACAAGGTATTTATCCGTATCTACCTGAAAAGTAAAGAGGTCATTGAAAAGAATTATAAACCCTGGTTCTTTAAGGTATGGCTGTTCAATGGTCTGATCAACCGCTATGACCTGTACTGTTATGAAGAATGTTATAAAAAGCATTCCTGGCAATATCTGGATACTGCCAGACTGAAATATTACAGTGAATATGGCTCTGATCCGGAACTCCGGGAACAGTGCAGGGATGTTGTGGAAGGTAATGTAACCATGTCCCCGGATATGCTGCATAAACTTGCAGATGCATTAACACCGAAGATCAACCTGATCATGAACGTGGAATACCAGACAATGAGAAAGCATACCAAGACTTATGAACTGGTACCGTTCCGGGATAACAGTGCAAGGGAAACGTCCAAAAGGATTTATGATTACCTGGATAACCGGAAGATCATAGCTGACTATCTGACCTTTTATGTGTTCCGCCTGGTCAAACCGGAAGGGGATTCCAATAAATCAAGACGTGATCTGTGTGCTTTCTGGACTGCTCTACGGAGCTGCAGGATGATAGATGTAAATGTCAGACCAAAAGATGTGAAGCTGATCCGGCAGTACTGCAGGCAGCTCAACAGTGACATAATGAAAAAGCGTGTGATTAATGCTGCGGTAACTCTCGGTATCTATACCAGGGGGATCAACAATGATAACGTGGTGCAGGATTGTGTTGAAGCACTTTGCCAGCTGAATGATAATGATATTCATGATGCAAACCGCTACAAACAGAAAAAAGCCCGCCAATTCAATAGCAGTGAACTGGCGGACACTTATGTAAGTAGTGTTACTCATGAGTATCAGATAGTCAATATCAATACTGGTGAAGTATCTACGGACATAATACCATAAACACCTTGAAATTACAATAAAATTTAGGAGGTTATTATGAGATTAGTTAAATATGAAAGCTATATTGTTACTGTAAAATCTGCTTCCTGTCTTCCAGCAGGAGATTATCTGTTATATTTCCAGAATGTGTTTGTTTTTGAAGAAACCTGCAGTTGTGGTCTGGCTATTCTTAATTTTTCTGGAAGCCCTGATGATTCAAGTGTATTCTTTAATTTTTATGCTGATGATGAGATAGCAATCCGTAAATATGAGTAGTGTATCTCAAAAGTCATGCTGCAGCGTTCTGATCAGCTGCATCTGCAGAAAAAAATGAGATACAAAGGAGGTACTTATGAGTATATCATTAAATCAGGCTTATCAGATCTTCATGGCTGACCGGGAGACTTCCTGTGCTGATAAGACTTTAATTTACTACAGAGAAAACTTAACAGGCTTTTTTACATATGTATCAGAATGTTTTAACAGGCCTGTTTCTGAGATCAGCTGTGATGAAGTTACAAGGGAACTCTTCCGGAATTATATCTGTTACCTGCGGAAGCGTCCGAAGTTCCAGAACCATCCTTTCCTGGAACCGTCCCAGGAACTGCTTTCGTCTACCAGCATCCGGACATATGCCAGGTCAATCAAGGTATTTGCCAATTTCTGCAAGGACAACGAATACTGTGATGACTTTACTTACAAGGTGAAGCTTCCCAAAGATGACTCCGGCGAGATCATACCGCTTTATCAGTCAGAAGTTCAGCAGATTGACAAGCTGTTTAACCTGAAAACTGAGTTTGGATTGAGAAACTGGTGTATTGTTCACCTTATGCTGGATGCCGGACTGCGATCATCCGAAGTGATCAACCTTCGGTTCTGTGATCTTATGTTTGATAAAAATATCATCCAGGTATATAAATCTAAGGGATCCAAGACAAGACTTGTAATCCTCTGCCCCCGGCTGAAAGTAAACCTGATGAAGTATTGTGTGATCCATCGCAAGTATACAGCCCTTTCCCCAATGTCTTATGTATTCTTACAAATGAGACAGCAGGAAGCGATCAACTCCAATGTGATCAAGCAGCTCTTTGCCCGGATAAAAAAGAAATCCGGCATAGATCGGCTTCATCCCCATCTTTGTCGACATACTTTTGCAACGTCATATATTAAAGGCGGCGGTAACATCGAGATGCTCCGCCTGCTTCTTGGACATACGGATTATAAGGTAACCAGAGTTTATCTGCATCTTGCACAGCAGTCATCCCTTCTGCATGAAGATATTTACCAGCTTGACCCTGTGTTCTTCAAGCGCTATCAGTAGCATAAAATACTTTTACGCCCCTGTGGAACTTTCTCCGCAGGGGCGTAAATACTTCATTTCTCTCTATTTCCCAGACACCTTTATTTTTCACTTTCCCGTAAAACATAAAAAACACCGTCCCCGCGGCAATCGCTTTGTCCGCAAAAACAGTGTTCTTAATGCGCCTTCAGGGGTTCGAACCCTGGACACCCTGATTAAGAGTCAGGTGCTCTACCAACTGAGCTAAAGGCGCATATTCTTTTGTTTTCTTTGTGTTGATGTTTTGTTAACTCCTCAACGCAAGTGATATTATATATAATGTGAGATAAAATGTCAATAGGTATTTTAAAAAAATTTTAGAAAATTTTCTATTTCTTTTATTTTTCCTTTTTTTCATCCTTTTTAGACATCTTATTTAGCATCTTATTGACCTCTTCTGCTGACTTTCGCACCTGGCTGAAAGTATTGTCAAATTTTTTATGCTCATATCCAAACTGTACCATCTTATTATGGAAGGAACTTTTTCGTTTCATAGGCAGACTCCTTCGGGGCGCGAAGCGCCCCTTGGATTTTCTTACACTATATTATGCAACGCAGGCTTCATATTCCAGTCACAGAAATACTACATCTGAAAAATATTGTATTCCTATCCATTAGCTATCCAGCGAAACACTAAGACTTCAGACAGATATCCATAATCTGTTTTCACTACACATCTCTACACCAGGCTGAAACATAGCAAAAATTATCCCCTTGAAATCACCATCTTACAAATCGGATTCCCCATAGAGGAAAATTTCTCCTCATACTCCGTCATCACATTCCCCTGCACCATCTCTTCATTATGATGCAGATCAAAGGTATAGTTTTCCAGATTCCAGCCTGCCTCTTTCACTTCTTCCAGTGAAAACTCAAACAGGTCCCTGTTATCTGTCTTAAATTCCACTTTTCCATCCTGTACCAGAATCTGGTCGTAACGCGCCAGGAATTCTCTTGATGTCAGACGGCGTTTTGCATGGCGTGCTTTTGGCCATGGATCGGAGAAGTTCAGATAAATTTTATCTACCTCTCCCTTTTCAAAAATATCCGGCAGAAGTCTGGCATCTACTCTCATAAAGAATAAATTGGAATAAACCTCTCCGTTCTGCTCCAGCTCTTCTCTCTTCTGCAGCGCACGCAGAAGTACACTGTCATACATCTCAATTCCCACATAATTGATCTCCGGATGAAGACGCGCCAGGTCCATCAGAAAGCGTCCTTTTCCCATTCCTACTTCTATATGAAGCGGCTGCTTTTTCGCAAAAACCTCCGCCCAGTGTCCTTTCTTTGTCTGTGGCTCCTGCACCACATAAGGGCTCTCCAGAATCGCATCCTGTGCCCCAGGGATATTTCTTAATCTCATAGTCTCTCCTTATATATTTTATTAGTAAAACGTTAATCGTCCACCCTCTGTCTCTTTATATCAGACAATATAAACTATAGCAATTCCATCTCTATTTTCTTTGATATTACGGCAAAATTATCTCCTTGCCATCAATAAATCTTCCTATTATATTCCTGTCATCTCCCGCATAGCAGAATCTCTCCGCTCTTTCCTCCGGGCTCAGGGTAAAGCCTTCATCCTCCAGTCCGTCAAGCACCAGCGCATTAAACCGATAGCCTTTCTCCAGAGAACCTGCGCGGTCAAATACGCTTCCGCCAGCCTTGGTTGCCATATGAAATGCCTGTGCAAACGTTATGCTTCCATTTCCTTCCGGTTCATAAAACTCTTTCAGTTTCGAAAGCTGTACTGCTCTTGCAACCTGTCTGTAAACAGCCGCATGCTGTCCGCCTCCGATATCACAGCCCATGGCGATCGGAACGCCTTTCTCACTTAATGCTTTCGCCGGCATAATTCCTGCTATAATATTGGTAGTTGCATCCGGGCAATGCACTGTTACGCTGCCAGCTTTGCGAATAATATCCAGATCTGCCTGAGATGGAAAAATATAATGTGCAAAAATAGACGGTCCATGTTCCAGCAGTCCATTTCTCTCATAAATCTCTGCATCCGAACCATAATCTGGAAATAATTCCAACGTCCATTTCACCTCTGCCTGAGATTCTACCAGATGAGTCTGCAATCCGCAATGATATTTTGCAGCCAGTTCGCCCAGTCCTTTCATTAACGGCTCAGAACAGGTCGGTGCAAATCTCGGTGTCAGAATCGGCTGCACAGTTCCTTTTCCCTGATGTTCTGCAAGGAAGCGCTCTGTCTCTTTCAGGGATTCTTCTGTCGTCTCACACAGATACTCAGGAGAATTCATGTCCATATTCACTTTACCCACATACGCATACATTCCCTTATCAGCCAGCGCCCTGAACAGGTAATCTGACGCATCATAATGAATCGTCGTAAAAAGACTCGCATGAAACGTTCCTTGTCTGAGCAGTTCTGTCACTACCTGATCATACACATTCTTTGCGTAATCCATGGATGCAAAACGGGCTTCCTGCGGAAATGTATAATCATTAAGCCAATCAAAAAGCAGCTTGTCCATTCCGACTCCACGCTGCACAAACTGGGAAGCATGAATATGCAGGTCAGAGAATGCCGGTATGATCAGACCTCTGCCATAATCTTTTACCTCCACTCCCTGAAATTTCTCAGGAAGAGTTTCATAAATTCCCTCAACGAAACCATCCTGCACTACCAGATAGCTGTCCTCAAATACTTTCAGTTTCTCTATACTTTCCGAATACAAAATATCTCCATGACATACAAAATCCGCCATTTTATCCCTCCTGAATTAATTATACATAAAACGTAACTGTGAATGCACTGAACAATTGCGATAAGTCATTATACCACACCCATTCACCCAATAACATCCATTTCCCCGCCTTGTTTAAAAAATAACAATTTTTTCCTCTCTAAAGAAAATTTAGATGGTTTTTTTCAACAAAAGGGTGTATTATATCTAACAGATATTACTATTTTGCACATAGTAAATCTGAATTTTTTGTAGAATTTTGACAACTAAGGAGGTTGAAGATGGAGCAGATACTTAACAAATTATCTGAAATCGAGCTTACAGCCCAACGCATCATGGAAGACTGCGACCGACAAAAGCAAGTGCTTTCTGAAGAAGCGGAAAAGAAATGTAAAGATTACGATGATCTGCTGGAATCTCAGACAAATGAACAGATTCTGAAGATCCGTCAGCAGCTTGAAGAAGAAAAAGACTCCCGACTATCGCAGTTACGGGCAGACACCGAGGCTACCTTTTCTTCTCTTGATGCCCAGTATGAGCAGCAGCACACGCAGCTTTCCCGGGAACTATTTGAGAAAATTTTATCTATGTAATCAAATACAAAATATCAGGAAAGGAAGTGAGCAATAATGGGAGGCGTACTCTCCTACAGCGGACTTTCCACGAAAATCCGCGCAATGCAGAGCAGGCTCACTACCATGGAGCAGTTCGAGGAAATTCTCCAGCTCTCCAACGTTACACAGGTAGCTGCCTATCTGAAACGAATGCCGGAATATTCTTCCAAATGGGATGCACTGGATGAAAACACACTGCACCGAGGCCAGATTGAGAAGCTTCTGAAGAAATCTATTTTCCAGAATTTCTCCAGAATCTATCACTTTGCAAATCTCGAACAGCGTAAGTTTCTGGATCTGTATTCCAAGCGATATGAGATTCGTGTACTGAAAGAAGTTATGACAAATATCTTCGATCACCGCGACACAGACCCTGTTGATGTCTCTCCGTATCGTGACTTCTTCCGCCTGCATTCCAACATCGATGTAGACCGGATCACAGCCTGTTCCACCATGGAAGAACTGATCTCCTGCCTCAAAGGAAACGAGTTTTATATCCCGCTTTCGAAGATTCAGGAACACGAAACGGCGCTTCTTTTTGACTACGGTATGGCACTGGATCTGTACTATTTTACACAGATCTGGAACGTACGCAAGAAGCTGTTTAAAGGCAAGGATCTGGAAGAAATCACCCGTACCTACGGCGAGAAATTCGATATGCTGAACCTGCAGTTTATCCAGCGTTCCAAACGATATTTCAACATGGATCCGGCAAGTATTTATGCGCTTCTGATCCCTATGAATTATAAATTAAAGAAAGAAGAGCTCACCGCTCTGGTAGAAGCTCCGACACCGGAAGATGCCAGAAGGATTTTCCAGAAAACATGGTACGGCACCAGATATGGGCAGCTTACTGTTGCCAATCTGGAGGAATTTTACAACTATATCCTCCGCAGTATCCTGGAAAAAGAAGCGCACAGGAATCCCTATTCTGTGGCAGTGATCTATTCCTACCTATATCATAAGGAACATGAAGTAAACCGCCTGACGATTGCTATTGAATGCGTCCGTTATGGCGTACAGCATGATGAAGCCATGCGTTATATATGTAATAACTGACATAACTCATGAGCTGATATCCACAAGCTTTATAATCTGCACATAATATTTTTTGCAGACTATAAAAACTATAGAATAATACAGCAGATTTCATACAAGTTATATATTCATATTATGTAAACTGTATTAAATACAACTAACCAGGAGGTGAATTTATGATTGAGAAAATGAAGTTTCTGAGCATTACCGGTCCGAAAACCGATATTGACAGAGTGGTAAACACCTACCTATGCAAGTACGAAATCCATCTGGAAAATGCCCTTTCCGAGCTGACTGCAGTGGAGAGTCTTTCTCCCTTTATGGAGATTAATCCATATAAAGAAGCACTCACTACTGCTAACAGCTTTTATGAGGAGCTGACGGATACAAAGCAGATTTCCGCCCGATCAATGAATACGGAAGAGGCATTAAATACCATCCGCCGGCTTCAGTCCGATTATCAGGAACTGAGCAATACCCGCGCGGATCTGGAGAGTCAGCTTGCAGCACTTGATGAATCTTTGCGAGTGATCAGACCATTCAGAAACATCAATTACAACCTCTCCTCAATCCTGAAATTCCAATTCATCCACTTCCGTTTCGGAAGAATTGAGAAGGAATATTATCAGAAATTTGAGAAGTATATTTATGAGAATCTGGACACAATCTTTATCAAATGTGACGAAGATGACCAGTATATCTGGGGTGTATATTTCGTGCCGGAACATGAAGCACAGAAGGTCAAAGCTGTCTATTCTTCCATGCATTTCGAGCGGATTTATATGCCGGATACTTATGAAGGGACTGCCAAATCAGCATTCGAAGAACTCACCAAAAAACGCAGTGATGTAGCTGCCAGACTGGAGTCTGCGAACCAGAAAAAAGCTGATTTTCTCCAGCAGAATAAAGAAGATATCGCAGCATCCCGCAACGCGATCGCACAGCTTTCCGGCAACTTTGATGTGCGTAGACTTGCAGCATGTACCCATGGGGATAAGGATGTCTTCTATATTCTATGTGGATGGATGACTGAGAAAGATGCACATTCTTTTCAGACAGATATCAAGGATGACAGCCGTATCTTCTGCATTATTGATGGTGAAGAAGACGAGCATCTGAAACCTGGCGTGCACCAGCAGCCGCCGACCAAATTAAAGAATCCGAAGCTGTTCAAACCTTTTGAAATGTATATCAAAATGTATGGCCTTCCAGCCTACAATGAGATGGATCCGACATGGTTTGTGGCACTGACCTATTCCTTTATCTTCGGTGCAATGTTCGGTGATGTCGGACAGGGATTGTTGCTCTTTATCGGCGGTTTCCTGCTTTATAAATTTAAACATATCACACTAGCAGGTATCATCAGCTGCGCAGGTGTATTCTCCACATTCTTTGGATTTATGTTCGGAAGTATCTTCGGATTTGAAGATGTGATACCTGCCTTGTGGCTGCGTCCGATGAACAATATGATGTCTGTTCCGTTTATCGGAAAACTGAATACTGTATTTATCATTGCCATTGGTTTTGGTATGGGAATCATCCTTTTATGTATGGTATTTAACATCTTAAACGCATGGAAAGCCGGAGATATCGAGCATATCTGGTTCGATACAAACTCCGTAGCAGGTCTGGTATTCTACGGATCCGCAGTTGTTTCCATCGCACTGATCCTGACCGGTCATACACTTCCGGGAGGAATCGTACTGTTTATCATGTTTGGTGTACCGCTGATCCTGATTTTCCTGAAAGAGCCTCTCACAGCCCTTATCGAGAAGAAATCAGAAGTTATGCCGAAGGAAAAAGGAATGTTCATTGTACAGGGACTTTTTGAAATGTTTGAAGTCCTGTTAAGCTACTTCTCCAATACCCTTTCCTTTGTCCGTATCGGAGCTTTCGCAGTCAGCCATGCAGCTATGATGGAAGTTGTCCTCATGCTCGCAGGCGCGGAAAGCGGAAATCTTAACTGGGTAGTGGTAGTCCTTGGAAACCTTTTTGTATGCGGTATGGAAGGTCTGATCGTAGGTATCCAGGTACTTCGTCTGGAATATTACGAAATGTTCAGCCGTTTCTACAAAGGTACGGGACGTAAATTTGAGCCATTCCGCTCCGTAAAATAAACAAAGAAAAGATATCAAAACGTATAATACTTTTCAGTCAAGCGGATATTCGCAATCCGCTTCGCTACTTGCTCATAACCGAATAACTGCTTCGCAGTTTATTCGGTTAAAATAAAACCAAGAGGAGATTTAATTATGACAACAATAGCACAGATTATTTTAGCAATCGCATTGGTACTCAGCATCATCCTTCCATTTGGATACTATCTCATTGGCGAGAAAAACCGCGGTCGTTACAAAACAGCCATCGGCGTAAACGCATTCTTCTTCTTTGGCACAATGCTCATCGCCATCGCCGTAATGTTCACAGGTGCTTCTTCTGTACAGGCTGCTGCCGGTTCTGAGGCAGGTCTTGCAACAGGTATGGGCTACATCGCAGCAGCCCTTGTAACCGGTCTTTCCTGTATCGGTGGTGGTATTGCCGTTGCCAGTGCGGCAAGCGCAGCTTTAGGCGCTATCAGCGAGGATCAGAGTATCCTTGGTAAATCCCTTATCTTCGTAGGTCTTGCAGAAGGTGTTGCCCTTTACGGACTGATCATCTCCTTCATGATCCTGGGACAGTTATAAGATGCAGATGTTTTTGATCAGCGACAATATCGATACCTACACAGGGATGAGACTGGCAGGTGTAGAGGGTGTAGTTGTTCACACACATGATGAATTAAAAGATGCTTTGCAGAAAGCCATCTCCAATAAAGAAATCGGAATCATACTCCTGACCGAGAAATTCGGCCGGGAGTTTCCTGAAATTATTGATGATGTAAAGCTTCATCACAAGACCCCTCTGATCATCGAAATCCCCGACAGGCACGGTACTGGACGCAAACCGGATTTTATTACCTCATATGTAAATGAGGCGATTGGACTAAAACTATAGGCAGGTGTTAACATGACAATTGATGAAAAACTCAGCCATTTTTATGATATCACTGTTGAAGATGCCCGCGCAAAAGCTGCCGCCATTCTTGAAGAGCACAGACAGACTCTGGAAAAAATGACAGAAGAGCGCAAGGCCCTCAGTGAGGAAAATGCCCAGGCACAGATCAAAGCAGAAACCGCTAATGCAAGACGTGAAGTAAACAAGGCGCTTTCCGCAGAACAGCTCACGATCAAACGCGACTGGACCAAGAAACAGAATGATTTAAAAGAGAAAATCTTCTCTGAGGTAAAAGAACTTCTCAAATCCTTCACCAAAACTTCGGAATATGAAGATTATCTCAGTGAAAAGATCAAAGAGGCTCTGGACTTCGCCGAAAACGATGAAATCTCCATCTATCTTTCCCCGGAAGACAGCGCACTTTCAGAGAAGCTTCAACAGCGCACAGGCGCATCCATCCAGCTCGCCAAAGACTCTTTCCTTGGCGGTATCCGCGCCACGATTCCTCACAAGAACATCCTGATCGATCACTCTTTTGCAGGAAATTTCGAGGCAGCATACAAAGAATTCAAGTTTGACGGAGGACCAGAACATGAGTAATACAGGTATTATCTACGGTGTCAATGGCCCCGTCATTTATCTGAAGGGCGACAATGGATTTAAAATCTCCGAGATGGTTTATGTAGGTCCGGAACATCTGGTAGGTGAGATCATTGGCCTGAAAAAAGGCATGACCACCGTACAGGTTTTTGAGGAAACTACAGGACTCAAACCAGGAGATACAGTTACAGGTACAGGAGATGCAATCTCCGTACTTCTCGGACCTGGAATCATTCACAACATCTTTGACGGTATCCAGCGTCCCCTGGAAGAAATTGCCAAAGCTTCAGGCAAATATATTTCCCGAGGTGTCAGCGTAGACTCTCTTGACACAGAAAAAAAATGGAAAACACACATCACAGTAAAAGAAGGAGATGTCGTAGGACCTGGTTCTATCATCGCAGAAACCCAGGAAACCGATTCTATCCTTCATAAATCCATGGTGCCTCCGAATCTCACAGAAGCCACAGTTATCCATGCGGTTCCTGACGGAGAATACACCATTCTGGAACCAATCGTAACCATTCAGTTCGCAGACGGCACTACCAGAGATCTGGCACTTGCGCAGAAATGGCCGATCCGTATCCCAAGACCGACACACAAACGTTTCCCTGCAAGCGTTCCGCTTGTCACAGGCCAGCGTATCCTGGATACCCTTTTCCCGATTGCAAAAGGCGGTACAGCCGCTGTTCCAGGAGGTTTCGGTACCGGTAAAACAATGACACAGCATCAGATTGCCAAGTGGTCTGACGCAGATATCATCATCTACATTGGCTGCGGAGAGCGTGGTAATGAGATGACTCAGGTTCTGGAAGATTTCAGCAAACTGATCGACCCGAAATCCGGGAACCTGATGATGGACAGAACCACACTGATTGCCAATACTTCAAACATGCCGGTTGCGGCACGTGAAGCTTCTATTTATACAGGTGTTACCCTCGCGGAATATTACCGCGACATGGGCTACGACGTAGCCATCATGGCAGACTCCACTTCCCGTTGGGCTGAGGCACTTCGAGAGCTGTCAGGACGTCTGGAGGAAATGCCTGCCGAGGAAGGTTTCCCTGCATATCTGGCATCCAAGCTGTCCGCATTCTATGAGCGTGCGGGAATGATGCAGAACTTAAATGGAACGGAAGGCTCTGTCTCCATTATCGGAGCTGTTTCCCCTCAGGGTGGTGACTTCTCAGAGCCTGTCACACAGAACACCAAGCGTTTCGTCCGCTGCTTCTGGGGACTGGACAAATCTCTTGCCTATGCCCGTCACTTCCCTGCGATCCACTGGCTGACCAGCTACAGTGAATATCTGGAAGACCTGACACCATGGTACAGAGAACATGTTTCCCCGAAATTTGTGGCAGACAGAAACCAGCTGATGGCGATTCTGAATCAGGAAAGTTCCCTGATGGAGATCGTTAAACTGATAGGTAGTGACGTTCTTCCTGATGACCAGAAACTGACACTGGAAATCGCCAGAGTCATCCGTCTGGGATTCCTCCAGCAGAACGCTTTCCACGCAGAAGACACCTGCGTACCTATGGAAAAACAATTTAAGATGATGGAAACGATTCTCTATCTTTATGAAAAATGCCGCGCGCTGATCAACCGCGGAATGCCTGTTTCCATACTCAAAGAAGGCAACAATATTTTTGAAAAAATCATTTCCATTAAATATGATGTAGCAAATAATCAGCTTGAGAAATTTGACCAGTATAAACAGGATATCGACACTTTCTACGACGACATTATGAAGAGAAACGGCTGATGCCGGGAGAGGAGAAGTTTATGGCAATTGAATATTTAGGCTTAAGCGAAATAAACGGACCTCTGGTGGTCCTGGAAGGCGTCAAAAATGCCTCCTATGAGGAAATCGTAGAATTTCACATGGATGACGGGACTCGCAAGATCGGCCGTATTATTGAGATTTACGAGGACAAAGCTGTAATCCAGGTTTTCGAGGGAACAGACAGCATGTCCTTAAGCAATACCCACACAAGACTGACCGGACACCCAATGGAGATCGGACTTTCCCCGGAGATCCTGGGACGAACCTTCAATGGTATCGGCCAGCCAATCGACGGACTGGGCGACATCACCCCGGAAGTCAAATTAAACATCAACGGACTTCCACTGAACCCGGTAGCCCGCGAATACCCACGAAACTATATCAACACCGGTATCTCCGCGATTGACGGACTGACCACGCTGATCCGTGGTCAGAAGCTTCCGATTTTTTCCGGAAATGGTCTTCCACACGATAAGCTGGCTGCACAGATCGTACAGCAGGCATCCCTGGGAGAAGGCTCTGATGAAAAATTTGCCATTGTTTTCGCAGCAATGGGTGTCAAATATGATGTCGCAGAATTTTTCCGCCGTACCTTCGAGGAAAGCGGAGCTGCAGACCACGTAGTCATGTTCCTGAACCTGGCAAACGATCCGGTTGTTGAGCGTCTTCTTACACCGAAGATTGCCCTCACCGCCGCAGAGTATCTTGCTTTTGAAAAAGGAATGCACATCCTGGTCATCCTGACAGATATCACTTCTTTCTGCGAGGCCATGCGAGAAGTATCATCCTCAAAAGGTGAGATTCCGTCCCGTAAAGGTTACCCGGGCTATCTGTACAGTGAACTTGCAACCCTGTACGAGCGCGCCGGTATCGTCAAAGGCAAACCAGGTTCTGTAACTCAGATTCCAATCCTGACCATGCCTAACGATGATATCACTCACCCAATCCCTGACCTTACCGGTTATATCACCGAGGGCCAGATTGTTCTGGACAGACAGCTTCATGGGCAGGCAATCTACCCGCCGATCAACGTACTGCCATCCCTTTCCCGTCTGATGAAAGATGGTATCGGTGAAGGCTACACCCGAGCCGACCACCAGGACGTAGCAAACCAGCTTTTCTCCTGTTATGCAAAGGTTGGAGATGCCAGAGCCCTTGCTTCTGTTATCGGTGAGGATGAGCTCTCTCCACTGGATAAACGATATCTGGTATTTGGTAAGGCTTTTGAAAATGAATTCGTCGGTCAGTCAGAGACGGAGAACCGAAGCATCACCGAGACTCTTGATAAAGGCTGGGAGCTTCTGGGACTTCTTCCGAAGGAAGAACTTGACCGAATCGATACGAAGATCCTCGATAAATACTATCACGAAACAGTACGCTAAAAGAAGCGAGGTGATTGAATGGATCCGAATACCTTTCCCACCAAGGGAAACCTGATACTTGCAAAAAACTCGCTGAAACTTTCCCGTCAGGGTTATGAACTGATGGACAAGAAGCGTAACATCCTGATCCGCGAGATGATGGATCTGATTGATCAGGCAAAGGATATCCAGACGCAGATTGATGTCACTTTCCGCGCCGCTTACGCTGCGCTCCAGAAGGCAAATATGGAAATCGGCATTGCCTTTGTCCAGCAGATTGCCTGTACCGTTCCTATAGAGAATTCCATCCGTATCAAAACCCGAAGCGTTATGGGTACGGAGATTCCTCTTGTGGAATATGACAAAACCAGCAATACCCCAACCTACGCTTACTACAGCACAAAGATGTCCCTGGACGAAGCCAAGGCTGCATTCGAGAAGGTAAAAGAGCTGTCCATCCGCCTCTCTATGGTGGAAAACGCAGCCATCCGTCTCGCAGCCAACATCAAAAAGACGCAGAAACGTGCCAACGCACTGAAGAATATCACAATTCCGAAGTACGAGGCACTGACCAAGGATATCCAGAATGCACTGGAGGAAAAAGAGCGTGAGGAATTCACCAGATTGAAAGTCATCAAGCGAATGAAGCAAAAATAAATATAAAGTGATTAAAAACCGCCAGATGAATGTCCGGAATCCAAAATTCCGAACCCATCTGGCTGATTTTTATATGTGGAAAACTATTTAAAAAGTTATCCCCATCATTATTTGTTTTGTGTATCTGTCATCCACATCTGTCTCTCCTATGTGGAAATTTCATCTTTTACACACTCGGATTCTCTTTTTATATTCTGTTGTGTCTATCTGCACAATACCTTTTTGAATATTCTGATTATTTTTATATATAATCCTTTATTTTGTCTTTTGCGTGCAATATTATATGATTTTTAGAATATAAAAAAGTCAATAGATTTTTGATTTTTTCTGTCGTAAAATGCGGATTTATCATTTTACACAAAACATTCGTTTCTTTTTCTGTTATGTAAATCAAGTATTCCACACACATAAAATGTGGATAATGTGGATAACTTTGTGTATAACTTTAATTTACGGGATTTTTTAAAGGTTATACATGTGGATAGAATGTGTATGACTTTATCCACTTATCCCACCTTTCGACTTTCTTTGTGCAATTTGTCGAATCCTCTGTTTTATGCTTCTTATGGGTGGACAAACAAATATTCAAGAAAGACTCTACTCACTACTTATTACTGTCTGCAATTGAAGCAGGTGACTTACCCGGTTCACTTAAACAGACACATAAAAAGCCTCATTTATCGTTACTCAAATATAAGAGTAAGCTCTAAACGAGGCTTTTACATAATCACAATTATTCCATGAATGTTCCAATCGCTGTCGGCTGTTCATAATCATAGTTGGAAATCTTGATTCCTGTAGCAGCACCGCTGGCATGAATGATCTTTCCATCACCGATATAAAGCGCTACATGATCGATAGCTCCGCTTCCATAGAATACCAGATCTCCCGGCTCAATCTGGCTGATATCTTTCTTAGTGGAGGCATCACACTGGGCTGCTGCCACACGCGGAAGGCTATAGCCAAAGTTGGCAAATACAGACATTACAAAACCAGAACAGTCAGCACCGTTTGTAAGGCTTGTTCCACCGTATACATAAGGATTTCCCTCAAACTGCAGTGCAAAATCCACTACTGCCTGTCTCTTGGCGACACGCTTTGCTTCTGCCTCTTCGGCTGCTTTCTTCTTTGCATCCTCAACTGTCTGCCGGATACTCTCCAACGCTGCTGCCTTTTCCTGCTCTGCTTTCTCAGATGCATTTTCCGCCTTCTCGATTCTTCTCTCCTCGCGGATCTGGGCTGCTTCCTCTTTCTTCGCTACAAACTTCTGAGTTTCCTCTTCTGTCTGCTTCGCAAGAGCACTTGCCAGAGCACTCACACTTCCGGTTGCTTCGCTGCTGTCTGTTCCATCAGAAAACACCTGCTCACCGTCATCAAACTGTGCCGCACTCACTCCTTGTGTCAGAACCATAGAAC
This sequence comes from Ruminococcus sp. AM22-13, assembly GCF_003471165.1. Lineage (GTDB taxonomy): Bacteria > Bacillota > Clostridia > Lachnospirales > Lachnospiraceae > Blautia_A. The sequence continues at coordinate 34,888 of NZ_QRIL01000022.1, forward strand.
TTACAGCTACTGCCATTAAAATTGCTTTTATTTTATTATTCATTTACCTGTCAACTCCTGTTAATATACACTCCAATCTCTGGGACACTTTCACTATGCTTCTATTTGGCATATTTCATATTGCCATGAATCAGACAAACACCTTCCAAATATCAGCTGGCGAACATCATTTACTGTTCACTCCGTGCCCAGTAACAAACATCATTCTCTACATTCCTTGAATAATGAAGCTTCGTTAATTGTTACGTTTTTGTTACAACAAGTTACGCATTTGTGTATATTAGCATAGTTTCCAAGTTATGTCAAATAAAAAAAGTATGAAATAGATATACTAATCAAGCTCTCTGTTAACGAATTCTCAAAATCAGAGTGAAGTATAACATTAATGCCGAATCAGATAATTATGTGCAGAAATCACCGCATTCGCGCCATCCGCCACCGCTGTCACAACCTGTCGCAGCATCTTTGTGCGGATATCTCCCGCCGCAAAAACACCCGGTGTTTCCGTAATTCCCTCTTCTCCCGCAATAATATATCCGGCTTCGTCAAGTTTCACCAGACCTTTGAATTTTTCTGTATTCGGAAGGATTCCTACAGCAATAAAAACTCCATCTGTATCGATTACGGATTCTGTATCATCCAGGACATTTCTGATTTTCAGTCCTGTGACGCATTCTGTACCCTGAATCTCCACTGCCACACTATTCCATATCATCTCCACATTCTCACATGCTGACAAGCTCTCCTGTAGGATCTCGTCTGCGCGCAATTCATCCCGTCTGTGAAGCAGATAAACTTTCTTACAGATTCTTGAAAGAAAGATTGCGTCCTCTACTGCCATATTTCCACCACCAACGACAACCGCGGTCTTATCCTTAAAGAAAGCACCATCGCAGGTAGCGCAGTAAGAAACACCCATTCCGGACAGTTCTTCTTCGCCAGGAATATTCAGTCTGCGATGGCTTGCACCACAGGCAAGGATCACTGTTTTCGCTCTGTATTCATGTTTCTTTGTTCGGATAATTTTCTCAGTTCCGGCATCTTCTACTGACAGGACATTCTCCCTTACAGGTTCAATTCCCAGCTTAGCCGCATGTGCTCCCATAGCCTCACCAAGATCCATCCCACTGATTCCCGGCATTCCCGGATAGTTGTCCACCTCGTAAGTGTTAAGTACCTGTCCGCCCTGGGCAAACTGCTTATCCAGCCATAAAATATTCATCTTCGCTCTGGCAGCATAGATTGCTGCGCTGATTCCCGCAGGACCTGCTCCCAGAATCGCTATATCATAAATCTCTGACATCCTCTTACCTCCATCTGTTGTTACCAAATATGATAGCATACTCACCCCTCTTTTCCAATAAGATAGTAAAAAGCGCCTTCCGAGGTGGATATGCGTATTTATAAGAGCATCCCCAAAAGACTCCTTGCCCTCTGCCTGGTTTTTGCCACAGGAATCGGACTGGGCTGCCTGTCCGATCATTTTATTTCAGAAAATTCCCGTTTTCAGGCTTTTACCGACGAATTATTTCAGTCTGAAGTAAGCAATAACACGCTCACCCTGCATTACACCCTCGCCAATCCCTCCAAAAAAGGAATCAAAAAACCCGAAGCCACCCTGGGTACTGTCCTCTCAGACTCAGACAAAACAACCAACATCTGCCAGAAATATGAAAAAAAACTGCAATCCTTTGCCTACTCCAAACTCTCCAAAGAAAACCAGCTTACCTGTGATCTGCTCCTTCTCTACTTCCACACCAGGGTATCCCTTGGAAAAAACAGCATTCTGGATGAGCCGCTAGGTCCAAGCCTGGGCGTGCAGGCACAGCTCCCGGTTCTTCTCGCAGAATATTCTTTCTATAAAAAAGAAGATATTTCCGATTATCTGAAACTCCTAAGTACCATAAAACCATATTTCCAGAGCATCCTGAAACTTGAAAATCAAAAGTCCCAGGCTGGTCTTTTCATGAGCAATACAACCCTTGACCGGATTCTGAAGCAATGCCGTTCCTTTATTGCTGATCCTGACTCCAACTATATGGATGACATTTTCACTCAGAAATTAAAAGCCTTCTCTAATCCTGCCCTGACTGACAAAGACCAGAAAAAGCTCTGTACATATCATCACAAACTAATCTGCGAAGAAGTAATTCCTGCCTATCAGGAGCTGATTAATGGTCTGGAGAAACTTCGCGGAACCGGGAAAAGCAGCCGGGGACTGGCTTTTTTTGAGGGCGGTCGTGAATACTATATTTATCTGCTCAGAAGCCAGACCGGAACCTACGTCCCTGTCAAGAGAATCGAACAGCGCCTGTCCTCCCAGCTTCTTTCTGATTATCAGCAGACCCGTTCTCTTCTTCAGAAAGATCCTGACTTGATTTCTGGTCTGTCCAGATACGTCAGCGAACTTACACTGTCCCCGGAACAAATGCTGGATGCACTGCCCAAGCTTATGACTGAAGATTTTCCCACATTAAGCGATGTGACCTACGAGATCCGGTCTGTCCATCCATCCATGAAAAGTTTCCTCAGTCCGGCCTTTTACCTCACACCACCTGTTGACACCCAGAAGCCAAATGTGATTTACATTAATGATTCCGGCCGCACTACCAGTCTGGAACTCTTCGGCACTCTTGCCCACGAAGGATTTCCCGGACACCTGTATCAGACAGTTTCCTTCGCCCGAAGCAATCCCTCTGACATCAGATACCTTGTCACTTCTTCCGGTTATGTGGAAGGCTGGGCCACTTATGTGGAATCCTACGGTTACGAATATGCTGCCTCCCTTATGAAAAACTCTGCCGCAGCCAAAGGCGCAGTCCGTCTGGCATGGCTGAACCGTAGTATGAACCTGTGCATCTACTCGCTGATAGACATTGGCATCCACTATCGTGGCTGGGACGCCGCCCGCACTGCTGCTTTTCTAAAAGCTTTCGGCATCACCAACGCCTCCACTGCAAATGAAATCTACCAGTATATTGTTGAAACCCCCGGGAATTATCTGAAATACTACTGGGGATACCTTAACTTCCTTGATCTGAAAACAGCCAGCCAGAAAAAACTTGGCGATGATTTCGACCTGAAAGAATTCCACCGCAGGATCCTCGAAATCGGCCCCGTACAGTTTCCGGTGTTGGAAAAATATCTGAAATAGCCTTTGGCTGTCTGCTTTGTTCTTAAGAATCTTGTTTTTATTATTGAAAACAAAGTGGACAGCAGGTTTCTTTCACAATCTTGGCTTATGTACTTCATTTTATTTGACACTTTCAGCGAAACACAGTAAAATATTGATAAATATTATAACTATTTAATGTGAACAGTAACTATAACATTCCTATAGCAATTCCAGAAAATAATGCAAATAAGACCGTCTAGCAGAGTGCGAAGGACAAGGAAGATATCTGCAGGCGTGCTAACGCACGACAAAGATATCTGATGCAGGACTTCACGCTCTGATGGGTTGGATTAATTACAGTATTTTCGGGAATTGCTATAATTGCTATCATCGAGGGGACAATCATTATGATCAATGTACCATCAAACTTATCCGGAGCAGTCAACAGACAGACCGTTATGAATATTAACAATAAGAAAATCCAGGAGCCTCTGTCATCTCGCAATATTGATTCTATAAACACCAAATTTGTAAATGCTGCTTCTCCCAATCCCAACTCCACGCATACTGGTTCTATTAATACCCAATCTGTAAATGCCGCTTATACAAATACCAATTCCAGATCTGCTGGTCCGGTAAATACCAGATCTGCAAATACTGCTCCTACAAATTCAGGCAATCATAGTTTCAATTCCAGACCTGTTCCAACTATCAGAATTCCTGCCTTTAAGAACCCAGTCCGAAAGGGTCAGAAAATACCACTTGAAACTCAATCCCGGCTTACAGGAATTAAAGCGCATCTTGGATGGAATATTACAAATCCGGACTGTGATGTAGACGTATCCGCATTTCTTCTGAATAATACCGGAAAGGTTATCGGTGATTCATGGTTTGTATTCTATGGACAGGAATCCAGTCCTGACGGAAGCACTGTCTTTTTTGCCGATCAGGGACAGAATCGTGAAATGATCTCTATAGATTTCGTAAAATTAAACCTAGCCGTTTCAAAAATTGTTTTTGTCCTTACCATAAATGAAGCCCTGGAAAAGCATCTGAATTTCAGGATGATCAAAGACGCGTATATCCAGATTACCGATGCTTCAAACACTGAATTAGTCAGTTTCAAAATGGATGAATACTATTCCAACGTTACTTCCATGATGATAGGCGAAATATACCAGCATAACGGCATCTGGAAATTTAACGCGATCGGAAACGGCGTTTCCAGAGATCTCGCCGGACTCTGTGAATTATACGGAGTTCAGGTTATTTAAAAGGAGGACTATCATGTTAACATTTGAAACCATCAACGAATTAACTCTGAAAGTTACCTGTACCGGCAATGATGTTCTTTTTGTAAAAGCAGGAGCTTTTATAGCCGGAGACAATTCCGGCCCAAAGAATTACCGGTTTGAAAAAGTTCTTCTCGGCCCGCAGCAGAATCTCGGGCAGGCCCTGTTCGGACAGCTGGCACGAAGAGTCACTGGTGAAAACCTTCCATTGATGAAAGTCAATCTGAACGGTGATTCCGTTACATATTATGCAAACTACGGACAACATGTTGTGATCTACCAGCTGGCCCAGGGCGAAACTATTTCTGTTGAATCTGAGAACATTCTGGCATTTACTCAGGACTGTGATTATAGCGTCCGCTTTATCGGTGTCGGAGTTCTCTCCCAGAAAGGACTTGCTACTTCAACACTCACTGCACGCGGCAAGAATGCATATGTTGCAGTACTGTCAGACGGCAACCCAATCGTACTGAGCAATATTGGTAAAAACAATACCATTTCTGTCGATCCTGATGCAGTCATCTGCTGGGTAGGAAACGGCCACTGCGATCCAAGTGTTACTGCCGATGTATCCTGGAAAACCTTCATCGGACAGGCATCCGGCGAATCTTATCAGTTTGAATGGCACGCCGGAGACAACGTTACGGTTATCATTCAGCCATCAGAACGCCAGGGGGGAATTCGCGTAAGCATGGACTAATCCGGATAGAAGAAGAGGCAGAACTCATCACGTCAGTTCTGCCTCTTTCTTTAAGCATTTTTCCAGTAATGCTTCCGAAAATAATTTTCCGCTTTCCATCTCCATTACGTTTTCTTTTAAGTCTTCTTTTAAATCCTCTTTTAAACGAAACATCTTCCCAAATCCATCCGGAACGCATCCAAAGTCGCTCTCTTCTACCATAGAAACATCAAACTCACTGTCTCCGGCAGCCAGAATATATCCGGGATTCATTTTTTTCCGAAGTCGTTTCACAGCCATCCCTTTATTCAGCTTCTTAGGAACAACATATACTTTTTCTCCATTATGAAACACATCCACCAGTTCCGTCTTCAGCGTTTTGTTCAGATCCTTAATCACTTCATCCGGCTTTTCACATTTTGTAAAAACAAAAAGCTCATCTATAAATCTTACTTCAAATTTCCGCCGCGGATCCACTTCAAGAATACCGATGGCCTTATCCAGCTGCGGTCTGCTTTCCGCGATCATCTTCAAGGATTCGTAATACCATTCTTTGTCCCGTTCGCCATTCACAAGTAATACACCGCCATTGCAGACAAGTGCATACGGTATAGCTCCTATATGCAGATTGATACGTCTGTATTGTTCTTCCGTCCTCGTAGAAGTTGGTACAATCAGCATCTTGTCATTTACTTCTTTTAACAACGAGTAGGTTCTTTCAGAAATAAATGAGATTTCCCGTCCATTATATAACTCAACGTTTAATTTTTTCTCTCCGATATCATGCTTATATGAATATATAATCGTGTTATCCATATCAACGCACAAAATATTTTTCATCCATTTTCTCCAAAAAGAATGTGGTACAAGTGTTCCCTGCACCACATTCATGAAACTTCATAACTGCTTCATACATTCACAATCATATCACTTTTTAATTTACTTTGAAACGATTGCCTTTCTGATAAGATCCACCGGTATGATCAGTATGGCAAGTGCCATGGATACCAATAAAGCCTTAGGCTCAAGCATGGTTGTGCTGAATACTTTTCCACCGATTTCAATGATGATCGTCTGAAGCACAAAAATCGCACCCATTACCAGTAAGAAGTTCTTGTTCTCGCTAATGTGCTCAAACAGGTTAAACTTCTCTGATCTCGTATTCAGACTGTTAAAGATGATCGCATAGATGAAAAATGCAAACATAAATGTCTTCTCATAAAGCTCCGGATCTGCACAGGATACCGGTGTTACGAAACTTGTAATACCACCTATATTCTCAAGAATCAATATCGATCCCAGAGTAATAAAGATAGCACTCGTACCAATCGCAGATTTAATATAAGAAGTCAGGATATTATCAGTTCTCTTCGCCGGCTGCTCATTCATGTATCTGTCCAGAATCGGCTCACCACCAAATGCCATCGCTGCCAGTGTATCCATGATCAGGTTGATCCACAGAATCTGAACAATGGAGAACGGCTCTGTCCATCCAAGTATCGGAGCAATAATGTTCATTAACAGTGTACTGATATTTACAGTAAGCTGGAAAATAAGGAACTTACCAACAGATTTAGCCATTGTTCTACTGTTAAGTACACAGTCCTTAATAGATGTCAGACTGTTGTTAAGAATAACAACATCTCCAGCCTCCTGCGCAACTGCTGTACCATCTCCCATTGCAAAACCGATATCTGCCTGTTTCAATGCCGGAGCATCGTTGACACCGTCACCGGTCATACCACAGACATTGTCAAGCTGCTGTGACATAGATACCAGTCTCTTCTTATCAAGAGGTTTCGCTCTGCTGACTACCTTCAGATTTGGAAGAACTTTCTTAAGTTCTTCATCAGACATCTTCTCTAACTGCTCATGAGTGAGAACAACATCCTTCTTCTCATCCATAAGGATTCCCGCTTCTTTTGCAATCGCAACAGCAGTTTCTTCCGCATCACCGGTAACCATGACTACCTGGATTCCTGCATGGTTAAGAATCTCAACTGTCTCGATTGCATCTGTTCTTACATTATCACGCAGACACAGAACAGCCATAAGAACGGTTTTCGCACCGTCGATCTTTGCTACGGAGAGAAGCTTCATTGTTCTCTTCGCCTGTGCGTGCATCTGTTCTTTTACTTTATTCTTATCTGCTTCTGTGAACTCTTTTTCTTCTCCGTCAGGAAGCATATAGTGTGTTACTTTCTCAATGATGTTCTCTGTAGCACCTTTCCAGTAAACAAGTCCATTCTTAAGTGTTACAGTTGCACATTTCTTCTCTGAATCAAATCCGCTGATGTCTTCTACCTTATCCGGATCGTTGTCTGAATCATTGTATCCATGATTGAGCGCATAAGAAAGCAGCGCTCTGTCCATGTTGTTACTGCCGATGGCTTTTCCTTCGGCAGAAACCTTTGCAAGGTTATTCAGGGTAATTGCCTCAATAAACTCTTTGTTCTGAATAGAATCAATGATATCGCCTTTACCTGTGATAAACTCAACCAATGACAGATTTCCTTCTGTGATTGTTCCTGTTTTATCACTGAACAGCACGTTCATATAAGCTGAATCAGAGAATGCTGCTTTATGGCTGACAAGAATATTCTTCTTATACATGGACTCTGTATTCATTGACTGAACCAGACTGTTCATCATCGGAAGACCTTCCGGAACTGCCATGATTACGATAGATGCCATAAGCATAACTGCCTCTGCGATAACAAGAAGAACTGAAACAACTGTAATTGCTTCGTCCGCTCTTACAAGAGTCAGCACAACATGTAAGATACCAGCAATTGCCGCTGCAGAGACACCTAATTTACCGATTCCTGCTGCAACCCCCTCCAGTTTAAGGCTGGAAGTATCTTTTCTCTCTTCTTCCTCATTAGTATCAGTCAGTGCTTTATTAATCTTTCCTAATTCTGAGTTATCGCCGATGACTGTTGCAACCATATATCCTTCACCGGAAGTTACTACAGAACCCATGAAAACTTTTCCTACTGAGGAATAATCAGTGGATTCTGCATCAGCCATATCTGACACTGCTGCCTTGTTTTCATCTCTTGACTCACCGTTTAAGGCAGCCTGGGAAACTTTGATTTTTCCTTCAAATATTAAGCCATCGGCCGGAACTTTATCTCCCGCCTGTACAAGAATCGTGTCGCCTTTCACAATCTCGCTTGTAAGAATATTGACAAGCTTTCCGTTTCTCATAACTTTGGCATAAGTTTTACTGTATTCTTCCTGAAGTGCTTCACTTCTTGAAGTATTTCTGTATTCTGACAAAGTACTGAATCCGGTGGCAAGTGCGATTGCGATTACAATACTGATGATCTCTACAACGTCATTTCCGCCAGATAATGCCGGGACAAAAATTCCAAGAATTGCCAGGATCACTTTAAGCGCCAGTGCCGCACACAGAACTTTGATCCAGATATCATCAAATGCGCCGATAAACATGGACCAGAGTGACTCTGTTTCCTTCTTGGCAAGCTCATTGGTGCCATATTTCGCTTTACTTTCATTAACCTGCGAATCGGATAATCCGCACATTAATTGTTCTTTGTTCATATCACTCATATATCTGAATGACCTCCTCATTTTAATCTCTTATAAGAACAAATTCCTACCAGCGAGGTTGACTATAGTGACAGGATTTTGACTTATATATCTCATACTCTTACGCTTTTATACCAGAATCTCTCTCTGAAATAAAAGACTGTTAGATATTCACAAAAGAGGAACTATCGCATAGTCCCTCTTATTCGTAAATAAATGGTTATCTCCAATACTCAGGATTATGAAAATCTTCGGCAGAGTTCTCCAATCCCCGGATCGGTTGTTCCATTTCCCATCGCATTAAATTTCCACTCACCGTTATGTCTATATATTTCCCCAAAAATCATCGCAGTCATTCCTGAATAATTTTCGGTCAGATTATATTTGCACATTTCTTTATTGTTTCTGGCATCAACCAGACGGATAAAGGCATTTTCAATCATTCCGAAATGCTGTTTTCTCTGAACTGCCTGATAAATATTTACAACAATAACGATCTTATCGTATTCAGCCGGAACTCTTGACAGGTCGATAACGATCTGTTCGTCATCTCCTTCTCCCTCTCCGGTAAGGTTATCTCCCATATGATTTACTGTGCCGGATTTATGTTTCAGATTTCCGAAATATACTAAATCGGTTCTGTCCACGAATTTTCCATTCTTCAGCATGATTGCAGAAGCATCGCAATCGATTGCCTGATGTGTTGTAGCAGCGCCGCCGCCAAACAACGTTGCGAAGAATCCACCACCACCGCCACCTGACGGTTTCGCTTCATCCCATCCAAGTCCGACAATAACCTTCGCTAATCCTGCATTATCCTTTGACAGATTTACTTTCTGTCCTTTCTGTAAGCTGACTGACATAAGTTTTCCTCCTATTCCACTGCGATACCATAGCTATTGCACAAAGCAGCTAAGCCGCCCTGATAACCGCTTCCGATGGCATTGAATTTCCACTCATTACCATTCTTATATAATTCGCCAAATACAACTGCAGTTTCGATAGAGAAATCCTCGCCAAGATCATAGCGAAGAATCTCCTGTCCTGTAGCCTCGTTAACAATTCTTACAAAAGCATTGGAAACCTGTCCAAAGTTCTGACGTCTCTCCTCCGCTTCATAAATCGTAACGGTAAATGCAATCTTTGTTATATTTGCAGGAATCTTTGAAAGATCGATTTTTATCTGTTCATCATCTCCATCGCCTGCTCCGGTAAGGTTATCTCCCATATGCTGAATCGCACCGGATGGATGTGTAAGATTTCCATAGAATACAAAATCCTTCTGATCGGAAACTTTTCCGGAATCAGTCAGACAAAATGCTGCTGCATCAAGATCGAAATCTCCGCCTGTATCAAATGCATTGATATCCCATCCTATACCAACAACCACATTTTTGAGTCCCGGATTTTCTTTTGTAAGGCTTACTTTCTGGCCCTTTTTTAAACTAATCGGCATATCTTTATCCTCCTATGCTACTTCAATACCATAATGACCGCAGAGTGCTGCAAGTCCGCCCTGGAAACCACTTCCAATGGCATTAAACTTCCACTCTCCGTTATGTCTGTAAAGCTCTCCGACAACTACAGCAGTCTCAATGGAGAAATCCTCTCCAAGATCGTAATGGATCAGTTCCACATTATTTGCTTCATCTACCAGACGGATATAAGAATTGGAAACCTGTCCGAAATTCTGGCGTCTTTCTTCCGCTTCATAAATGGTAACTGTAAATGCGATTCTCTCAACATTTGCCGGAACTTTTGTAAGATCAACCATGATCTGCTCATCATCGCCTTCACCCTCACCGGTAAGGTTATCTCCCATATGTTCAACAGATTCGCTTGCATGTTTCAGATTACCATAGAAAATAAATTCTTTCTCTGTCGGGCATTTTCCATTAGCGCCAAGCATAAATGCTGCTGCATCAAGGTCAAAATCTGAACCTGAATCAAACGCATTTACATCCCATCCCAGACCTACCATAATCTTCTTAAGTCCCGGGTTCTTCTTTGTTAAGTCTACTTTCTGTCCTTTGGATAAATTGATTGGCATATTAGTGGTCCTCCTTAATATTTTTTAACTGTTCATCAGCTTTATCATTCTGAATCGCTATGTTATATATTATCTGTTACTGTTCATTCCGTTCCCGGTAACTATTATCTCCTCGCCTGTGGCATGTGATAATTCCGGTTGAAATCCTGTTTGATAGCCTCTAAACGAATCTGATCATCCTGACGTTTCTTTCTGGCTTCTTCCTGAATCCTCTGCGTCTCCTCGATTCCACTTGTAATGGTTCTCCAGGTTTTCTCCAGAGTCTCGATCTGAATCGAACTTCCCGATGCCATTCTGGCTGTTGCCTTTGAAACATCAACGGTATTCTGGGCATTTTTGATAAGCATTTCATTCGTTTTCTTATCCAGCTCTGAAATAGCATCTGCCTGAATCTTCTGTCTCTTAAGAAGAATCGCCTGTGCAAGCGCCTGCTTGAAAATCGGAAGAGTAACAATAAATGCTGAATTAATCTTTCTCACCAGATTATAATTGCTGAATGCCATGGTCTTGATCATAGGAATTGACTGCATCGCAACATTCTCAGCAGTTCTCAGATCCTGTGTTCTCTGCTCCATCATCTGCAATGCCTGATTTAATGTCGTAAGCTCAAACTGAATCGACTGATCTCCGGTGTTCTCCATGTCCTGCTGTCTCTGTGCAATATAGGCTTCGATTTCCTTGCATGCCTGCTCGCCTGCCAGAATATACTTAACCAGTTCATGATAATAATTTACGTTAACATCAAACATCGTATTCAGCTTTCTGTTTGACTCCTTAATCTCAGCCTCATATCCTTTAAGCTGAACATAAATTTTATCAACTTCCTCGCCCATTGTGTGATACTTCGCCAGTATCTTATCAAGCTGCTTTTTGAAATTTCCGAAAAGCTTTCCAAAAAGTCCCGGATTATCTTTGATCTCATTTATATCAAACTGATCCATAATCTTGGCTAATGACTTAAGCATCTCACTCGTCTCATCCAGCTGCGACATGTTCATACTGTTAAGAACTACGTCCGATGCCTTTGAAATCTCTTCTGCTACTTTTGCGCCAAAAGATACGATCGTATCCATGTTATAAACTTCAATCGTACTGACGATCTGATCAACTTCTTCTGAGTTCACTAAATTGTCGTTCATCTGCTGCCTGTCAGCAACAATATCGTATTGCTCCACTACCTCAATCTCATTCTTCTCTGCTGAATAACCGCTGCCTGCCTGAGGTGTATTTCCCATTGATGAACCCCTGCTGAAATCAAGTCCCATAAGCCACTAACCTCTCTTAAAAAATCTACGCCACGAAGGGCGTGTGTCATTCGTTGAAATGCTATTCAGATCCGGAACCTGCATATCATATTTATATTCCCCGATCTGGTGCTCTTCCATCAGGTTACCCGTAAAATACTTTTCCACGCTTTGATAACCTGTCGGAACAAAAAACAGAATATCAAATCCTATCAGGTTCAAAAAAGCGATCAAAATGGAATCTTCCAGGGAGATCATCGTCTCACCTGTATTAATATATATTAATTTCGGATTCTTCTTCGTAAAATCAAACTTCTGGATCAGACGAATGATGTCCTTCGGTAAATTCAGAACCTGGGCGATAACTGTATATTCTGTGCCATTTTCCCCGATTCCTTTTATCAGTTTCTGCTCAATCAGAAACTCCAATTTATCAAGCATGAACTCCTGCATTTCTTCACGTAGAAGCCCATATGGATATTTCGGATGATTCTTTATTTTATTACGCTGAAGTTTCCAGTTTTTATAAAACTCTGCGGAAAAAGCTTTCATTGGATTCGGTGTTGTCGGCTGAATATACGGAGCACTTTTAATAACGACCGTATCTTCTGTCATCAGCTCTTTTATCGAACTCCAATACTGAGATACATTTCCGTCTTTAACCCCGGATATTTTTGAAAAAATAACCGGCATATTTACTACTCCGTCAACAGTACTGAAATTAGGCCTGTACTTTAATTCCTGATCCCACAGAATCTTTATTTCTTCATACATGGTCTGCAGATTAATGACATTTGCTTTCACATACTGTTGATTTCTATATATTCCACTGTCCTGATACATCAGCGTATCAAGTTCTCTTTCCGCGTGATATGCGACCGTTCCAATCTTTACCTGCGAGTTCTCTTCCGGATACCTTGTCAGTAAAAGACTCTCTGTATAGTTCACTTCATATAACAGCTTATCCTCAAGACAGCATTTCACGTTCAGATCAGGACATAGAATCAAAACATCCAGCGGAAGCCGTCCGAGAAAGCTCATAAACAAAGCTTCCTTATCATCCCGGCAGCCACCCATATAAATAAAACATCCAATATCTGAAGGTTTCCACCCTGCAAACAGCTTCGACATATATCTTCGCAGCCAGCAGATCAGATACACCGCCCGGTTTGTCAGTCGGTTAAGATTCTCGCCTTCTCTCCTGGATTCCGCCAGAATAACATCGACAAATGTTTTATGCAAAATCCTCTGCAGTTCCACATTTCCTGTATATTGGATGTTCCCCACAAGTCCAAGGATCATCTGATCTTTGTTCGCATAATTGTCTCTCTTTATCTCTGCGATCTCCTGCGGTGTCGGCTTCGGAATCTCCTCATTAACTATAACGAGATTCCTCTTTGAATTCTTCAATTCCTGCTGTAATTTAAATAATTCATTTGCATAGGTAAGCTTGTCCTCTGCCCCGTTTATCCTGCAAAAGCAGTTATAAAAAAAGCGATCGTCATTTCCCCTCAGCATGATACTCTCGCGGATATCATCCAGTCCTTTTCCACTTATCCAGGCATTTGTACAGTTTGTAATCGTTGGTCTTGTCCCATACAATCGCTCGTTATTGATCTCATTTTGAATCTCATCTCTGACTTTCTTTATACAATACCCTTGTGGAAAAGCGCCTAACCCATTCATCTGCAGGCTGTCTGACAGCACAGATCCCGGATCTGACTTCAGATATCCACTGTCACCTTCATACTGAAGAAAAACTACATCGCATCCGGCATTAGAAAGAATTGATATAAGCATCAATTCATAGCTGCTTATATTTCCTTCATATAATATTTTAGGAATATTATTTTCTCCAAGCTGATTCACAATTCGTTCAAATTTATAATAAAGCCAGCACATAAACTTGATATATGCATTCTTCAGCATATTCTCCGTTTTGCCGGCTTTTCTCATTGAATCTAATGAGTCATAGACAGACTCTGCTACATTTTGTCTCTGGAGATCATTCATTCTGGGAAGCCATTTCTTCAGACTTGTCAGAATAAACCCCGGGTTCATCTGAAAATCCATGCCCATTATCTCATTATAATATGAAAGATTTCCCTCATCAGGATTCGGGATCTTACCCTCGATCACTACTCCCGTTTTCCTTGCTGCATCGTAATATTTTTTGATAAATGCACCAACTTCTTCTGAGTATCCATTGATCCGGTAAAAGTAAACGCCCCTCTCCCGTCTGTTATCCAGTTTGACAAAATAATCGCTAAGGTTCTGAATCTTCTTATGCTCTAACATGTAGCATTCTCACCTTCAATATCTGCTCATTTTATTCTTGTTCATTACAAATCCTAAAGCAGAACCAACGCCTCCTCCTACAATATGAGTAAGATTAGCTATATTGTCCTGAACAAAAATTCCCTGATATACCTGTTCTCCAATATAAATAACTGCAACTAAAATAAAAGTAAACGGTATTTTACCTTCCTCAAAACCAGCAAATGATGAAAGTAAAATCAAAGCAAAAACCACTCCGCTCGCACCAAGTAATTGCGTATACGGAAAAAATATGAAATTGACTATACCGGTCACTAATGCCGTTGCCAAAATAACAAACAAAATATTTGCTGAGCCATATTTCTCCTCAAGCAACGGCCCAACAACCAGAATAAGCATTATATTTCCTATAAAATGTTCCCAGCCAGCATGCCCCAATACATGTCCAAAGAATCTGAAATAAGTCAACGGACTAAGCAATGATGATCTGTACACACTAAACAGCGCATTTGTAGATACTCCCCCAGTAATCTTATCCACTAACAAAACTATAAAACATGCTATAGTAAAGGCTAATATAACTGGAGAGTTAAATGAAATTTGTATTTTTTTATTTTTAAAATTCATCTTTTCACCTGAAAATTATATAAATTCTGCACAGAAAAATTGTACCATATCACTACTTCTATTTCAATAAAAATTCAATTAAAAAGCTTGCTGTTTTTCCACAAATGCACATAATTATTTTATTATTCACTCTATTCCAAAAAATCTAACCACTCATTTAGCGTTTCCATTTTTATTAAAATATGATATTATGAATATCACACCCATCGCGCTATAACCACACGAATATTTATAATAAAACTAGTTTTCTCTTCATTTAAGCCATTAAGATATTCCTGTGTATAACAATCCCTGTAGATATAAATAAGGAGTATTATGAAAAATAACGTTTTATATTACAGCGTAGGACCATTACTTTACTGCCCTGCCAATAAAGCTTCCATCACTGATTCCTTAATAAACGAAAAATTCGGAAACAGATTTTCTCTTGCTCTCTGTCTGGAAGATACGATAAACGATGCTTATGTCGCAAAAGCAGAACAGATACTTATTCATTCTCTGGACACAATCTTTGCGCAACATGAAATAATACCTTTTTATTTGCCCAAAATCTTCATCCGGGTTCGAAACCCACAGCAAATCCACAGATTAATAAAATCTCTGGGACGTTCTGTTGAAATAGTCACCGGTTTCATCATTCCGAAGTTCAGTCTTGATAACGCATCAGATTATATAAATGAAGTAATCCGTGCCAACGAACTCGCCTCAAAAAATATTTACATGATGCCAATTTATGAAAATTCTTCTATTATCGACCTCAGAAATCGTACAGATATTCTTTATTCATTAAAGGATTCCTTGTCACAAGTTGAAGATCTTGTGCTGAATATTCGCGTCGGAGGAAATGATTTATGTCATATGTTTGGATTCAGGAGACATTCCAATGAATCCATTCATCAGATCCGACCAGTTTCTGATATTTTCTCCGATATCATCACTGTATATGGCATGGATTACGTTGTGTCAGGTCCTGTATGGGAATACTATGCAGGTGATAACTGGAAAGATGGTATGATCCAGGAAATTCAGGATGATAAGCTTTGTGGTTTTATTGGAAAAACAGTTATTCATCCTGCACAGATACCTGTAGTCAATTGTTCTTATCAGGTATCAGAGAAAGATTTTAAAGATGCCCAGGAGATTTTAAACTGGAATAAAAATTCTGCTTCCCTTGTCTCCGGAAATAACGTCAGGGAAAGAATGAATGAATACAAAACACATATCAACTGGGCCCAGAGGATCATTTATCTGGCTGAGTCTTTTGGTGTCGCAAAATAAACAGATCAGGGCGATGGAATTTCAATTTTACATCTCCCTGATCTGTTTATTCATACTCATTTATGGCAATTTCATGCATCTGCTATTTTCTTAATTATCCCGCAACATTTATAATGTGTAAGCTGATAATATTCTATAGGCACATTTTTCTCCTGTGCAAGTCTGACCAAATGTTCCAGTTGAGGATCTCCCTTATAACGTTCATCAATTAATATTTTCCACGGAAGCCTTCTTAGTAATACTCTCGTGGTTTCACCAATTCCCGGTTTTATCAGATTAATATCATTTATTCCAAAGTTTCTGCCTATCTCCTTGACTTCATCAATTCCCTTGTCCTCAGGCATATTCTTACGATATGGAACATTCTCCATGACAAACTCTTTCTCAATCGTTTCAATAAAATCATAAGACAAATCAGAGTCTGTCAGTTCTCCATAATACGCAGCCCCATGAAAATCATCCTTACCTATAATATCATCTCGCAGGAAGGTTCGGCTAATAAGACCTGATACTGTGCTGTTCAGACAAGAACTGGGAATCAGTATATCATCATGTGTTCCACACAATTGGGTAACATTCGCCGGATCTGCAATAACCGCTATGTCAGAAGATACCCCTTTGTATGCGGATATATCTTTCTTCAATTCATTAAGAATCGCACCCTTACCAATCCAGCCATCAACAAACAGAAGCTGTTCCGGCCTATATTTTCCCAATAAATACTTCATAGCATTATCATCAATGCCTCTTCCCCTGATAATTGAAATCGAATAGTGAGGTACACTTATCTTATATTTATACTTCATATAGCGTTTTATAAGAATACCTACCGGAACTCCGGCTCTGGCAAGAGATACCAGAACAATCTCTTTTCCTTTATTTTCTATAATCTTATCCGAAAGTATACCCACAGCATTTGCAACCGGCTTTGCAAAATTTTTCAGCGCATTATTATATACTTTTATGTATTGATCTGTAGGGACATACTCAACAGGAAGCATCTCACTGTAATGTTTTCCCGATTGGATCAACTTCTCCCGCTCCTCAGCAGGCTGAGGCTTTACCAATCCGGTAATATCCTTTAGTAATAAGATTACGTCTTCATCTGAATAGGAACTTCTCAAATCAGCACCACCTTACAACTGTAATATCATCATTGTAATTCTGAAGAGCATTTATCAAGGTTCTCTGCCCTTCCTCAATTTCCGGAGAATCTGTAATAACAAATACTTTATCGTATTTTTCTATATCATAAAGAAAAGTTCTTCGATCCGGATCATACAGGCTTTTCAGTTCGTATCTGCTGTGAAGCGGATATTCCCGCTCTAAACTCACTACGATCGGACTTCTTGTTGTCGAATGACATCTCACAGAATTCCCCTCTTTCTCCAACTGTCTGCCAATGTAAAGCACAGGAAACATAAACTCTTCTGTTCCGATAACCAGTATTTTTTTACCCGAAATACTTCCGGTCTGCGTTTGAATCTCTGTCCATAATTTCTCACATGCAGCTCCATATTTCTCAGAATCAACCATCCTTCGTGCATCCATACGTCCAGAAATATTAATGGTCATATAATCTGTTGTTACCGTATGGTCTGAACATTTATAATAATGGCCTTTTTCTGCAAGCTTTTCTGCTCTGTCACTATAATCACTATGGTCTGTTTTTATCAGATAATGCAGTGGAATTCCTTTTTTTCTGTATTGTTCCAAATACTCTTTATCCATTCCATTTAGCAGAGATGCCACTGAATATTTAAATTTCCCAGTATATTCTCTGTCAAGAATATTTATAATATTCAGAATCGTGTTTCCGGTAGTAACCTCATCTTCAACAAACACAATTCTGTCGATTTCATCTGCAATACTATCAATATCATCTTTTACCAGTTTCTGTTCCGTAGCATGACTATGTTCTTCCGAAAAGAAAAGATATTCTACATTAGGGATTACTTCTCTGGTCGTCTGAATATACTTCGCACCAACAGATATTGCTGCCTGCGCTCCTATGGCCGTGGCTGTTTCTGCAAAACCTACAAGTAAAAGCTTTTCATTCTTATATTCATTCCGGAATACATCAGCCAAATCCGTAAACAACTTTAATGCCTTTGATGGTACTACCGGAACATGTTTCCCCTGAAGAGGATTTACCACCAGATATTTTCTCCTTATATTATTTTCTCTCTTTGCGATCCTGACTAAGTCATTTTCGACATATTCTATTTTATGTTCCACTTTACTGTCGTCCCTTTATATTATTCATATGATCTGAAAAACATCTGTAGCTTCGTAAGTGCCATAGTCAGCGCTTCTGTCTCCTCAACATTTAGTCCTTTCAATACAGCCAGAACCATCTTCTCGTGGAAATCCTTATGGTGATAATAAGCCCTCTCTCCCAGCTTAGTCAGTGAGATCAGCACCACTCTTCTGTCCTCTTCACTTCGCATACGCTGGATATATCCCTTCTTCACAAGGTTGTTTACTGCAATTGTCAAAGTACCGACCGTCACATTCAACAATCTGGCTACTGTTGACATATTTTTCTGTTCCCGGATACCCAACGCATCAATAATGTGCATATCATTGACTGAGATATTCTTATATTCTCCAGTGATCAATGCTCTCTCTTCCAGGTCCAGAATCTCATTAAATAAATTGACCAGCACATCATTGATCGCTTCATAATGGTTCATCCGGCTACCTCCCTCTTCTTAATTGCTTCTATTATACACTAAAATACTTTGCCTCACAAAGCATTTTTAGATGTTTTCAAAGAAATTCCCGCAGGCTTCTTTCTTTGGACTCTGAAATTTGATATAATAAAAAGATAAGACATCAGGACAAAATTTATTTTGCCTATTCTAAGATCTTAAAGGAAAAACTTTATGAAAAAAAATAATATACCTCTTAATTTCCGGGAGAAAATCAACTCCCGCATCAGCCTTCTGTGCTCGATCGTGGTTATGGTCCTGCTCGTTCTGGTGATCCATCAGCTCGATTATACCCTGATACGCAAACCTCAGAAGGAAGCCACCAAAGCGGCATCACTCAAAGAAGAACAGGAAAAAATAGCGGCAGAAACACCGGAGATCTCCACTGCAAGTGTAATCGCAGTCGGTGACAATCTCTATCACAGCAAATTATATGAATCTGGTGAGTATGATTCCGGAACATGGAATTACGACCATATTTATACGCACATTCTGGATCAGGTCCAGGCTGCTGATGTCGCTATGATCGACCAGGAAACTGTTTTTGCACCCAGCCATGATGCAGTCAGTTCCTACCCGTCATTTGCCACTCCCGAAGAGGTTGGTGACGCCATTATCAAAGCCGGATTTAATGTTGTAGAATCTGCTACCAACCACGCAGATGATTATGGCTACGATTACCTGAAAAACACTCTGGATTTCTGGAGCACCAACTATCCGGATATTCCTGTACTTGGAATCCACTCCACTCAGGAAGACGCAGATACGGTAAAAGTAAAAGAAGTCAATGGAATCAAGATTGCTTTCCTTGACTATACATATGGCACCAATAATTCCGGTGTCGGCGACGGCTACGAATATATGCTCGATATCTTTGACAAAGACAAGATCACCACAATGATCCAGAAGGCCAAAGAAGTCAGCGACTGCATTATCTTCGTCGCCCACTGGGGAACAGAAGACGAAACCATGCCAAATGAATACGAGAAACAATGGGCTGCTTTCCTGATGCAGCAAGGTGTTGATGTGATTATCGGTGGACATCCACATGTACTTCAACCTTATGGACAGCTTTCTGATGACCAGGGACATACCACTACTGTATTCTATTCTCTGGGAAACTTTGTTTCCACTCAGCAGGAACTCCCGGAACTTCTGGAAGGAATGGCAAGCTTTACAATTCAGAAATCCACTTTAAATGGAAAGTCCACCATCCAGATTCTCGCTCCAACAGTGAAGCCTATGGTCATGCATTATGACTATGACTCCGGAGAATACGGTCCATATATGCTGGATGATTATACCGAAGAACTCGCTTCTTCCCACAGTGTCCGCAACGTAATTGGTGACGAATTCACACTCGACAATCTGAAAGCCAAATTCAAAGAGATCATGTCCATGAATGTAAAACCATCCACTAACACCAACTTGTTGAACGTTAAATTTGACTGGGAAGGCAACATGATAGATAAGACTACCGGAAATGTAGTGGAAGATACAGAATCTATTCACTCCTGGGAATACCTGGCAGACACTGCAGGTGGTTCTGATAGTCCGGACAGCTCAGATACCTCTGACACCACAGATAATTCTGACGGTTCAGATAGCTCAGACAGTTACAGCGACAGCAGCTATGACAACAGCTACGACAGTAGTGACGACAGTAGTTATGACAATGGCAGTTATGATAGCAGTGACGACAGTAGTTATAACGATGGCGGCTATGATAGCAGCTACGATGAAAGCTATTGATTATTTATATGCAAAAAGGACTATGCTCTGCATAGTCCTTTTTACATATCATGCTATTTTTATAAACCTAACAGTCTCTCCGCATTCTGTCTGGTCACTTCAATAACCTCTTCTTCCATAATCCCTTTCAACTCTGCGATTGCCTGTGCCACATAAGGCAGATTCAGAGAAGAATTTCTCTTCCCTCTGTTCGGCTTCGGAGCCAGGTACGGGCTGTCCGTTTCCAGCACAAGCTGAGACAGCGGCGCATACTGAACAGTCTCCTTGACTTTCTTCGCATTCTGAAAAGTAACCACCCCGCCAATTCCCAGATACAGTCCCATCTTCAGATACTCAGCCGCAATTTCCCTGCTATAGGAAAAGCAATGAATAATGCCGCCATACATACCGCCCTGCATATACTCTCTGATAATATTAAGAGTATCCTCCGCAGCATCCCTGCTGTGAATCATAAACGGCATTTTTTCTTCTCTCGCAATATCAAGCTGGGCACGAAACATCTTCTGCTGAATCTCATGCTCTTCTTTCCCCTTATGCCAGTAATAGTCCAGACCGATCTCACCGATTGCCACCATCTTATCCATACAAGAAAGTCTGCGGATCTCATCCAGAGTTTCCTGCGTCATCTTATCCGCATCATCCGGATGAACTCCCACAGCTCCATATATAAAAGGATATTTCTCCATCAGCTCCACTGTATCGTGTAAACCGTCTACAGAAGCGCAGACATTAACTATCTTCTCAATCCCGCCATCATGCATAGATGCAAGAAGCGCCTCTCTGTCTGCGTCAAAAGCCTCGTCGTCGTAATGTGCATGTGTATCAATAATCATTTTCTTCGTTCTCCTCGTATGGTCGCCATGTATCCGCTAACTTATATTCCTTGTGAAACGTCAGAGAAATTACTGACAGCGACTTTATAAATATTGCTGATTATTATCCGGTTAAACAGATATTATCTTTAATCCAGTATTGTAAGCTCATCTCCTGGATGAATCACACCGCCATGCAGAACTCTTGTAAAGACTCCCTGCTTCGGCATAATGCACTCACCCATTTTCTTAAAGATCGCACATCCGCTATGGCACTCTTTGCCGATCTGAGTCAGCTCCAGAACCACATCATTGCATCCAAATTTTGTACCGATCGGAAGTGTCGCAAAATCAATCCCCTGAACCACCAGGTTCTCTCCAAATGCTCCATCCTCCACTTCAGCGCCGCGCGCGCGGAAATCTTCAATCTTGTCAAAAGAAAGCAGGCTTACCTGGCGATGCCATTTTCCTGCATGTGCATCACCCTCAATGCCCCAATCTTCAACGACCTTTATTTCCGGAACACTCTTCTTCTGTGTTCCCTTCGCCTCACTTGTACAGACCGCAATTACTTTTCCCATAAGATTATCCCTTTTACCTTCCTGATTTTATTCGTCACCGTTTATTTATAGCAATCCCATAAAATGATGCCATTAATCCAACTCATCTTGCGCAGTTTCCAGCCTCACCCGTCATAATCTCGATGCCATGTTCCAGCGCATCAATAATATACTCCAGGCTCTCTTTCACCGCCTTAGGACTTCCCGGCAGATTAATGATCAGCGTTTTTTTACGAATTCCTGCTGTCGCGCGGCTGAGCATTGCTCGCTTGGTAATTGTCATGCTATACGCACGCATTGCCTCCGGAATCCCCGGAACACGTCTGTCAATGATATCCTCTGTTGCCTCCGGTGTGATATCTCTCGGGGAAAAACCGGTTCCACCCGTAGTCAGGATCAACTCTGCGGCACCACTATCCGCAATCTCTGCCATTCTCTCTGATAACATCTTTCTGTCATCCGGCAAAATATCCGCAGATACAACCTCATATCCATTCTTCTCCACGATCTCCCGAATCGCCGGACCGCTTAAATCCTCACGCTCCCCACGATATCCGGTATCGCTGGATGTAATAATCGCTACTCTTTTCATCTTGTAAAAACCTCCGCAATTTTTATTTATATCCATTATACACCCTTATTCCGATTTGCCCAACAGATATTTCAATCGGATATTCGCAATCCGCTTTCGCTACGTGGCTCTACACCGAATGACTGCTCCGCGGTTTCGGTCAAAAATGGAAATCCCCACTCTTACCGCCAGTTTTCTCAACCAGATGGATATTTGACATTACCATATGCTTATCAATTGCTTTACACATATCATAAATCGTCAAAAGCGTCACCTGAACACCAGTCAACGCTTCCATCTCCACACCAGTCTTTCCCTCAGTCTTAACTGTACAGAATGCGCGGATAATTCCATTCGACTCGTCCAGTTCATAATCCACCGAACACTTCTGAATCGGAAGCGGATGGCACATCGGAATCAGTTCAGAAGTCCTCTTAACTCCCATGATCCCGGCTACTCGCGCCACACCAAGCACATCCCCCTTCTTCACGGAACCATCCTTCACCGCTGCCATAATAGCCTCTCCTACATGAATCTCACCTGTAGCAACCGCCGTTCTATACGTAACATTCTTCCCGGAAACATCCACCATAACTGCGTTTCCGTTCTCATCAAAATGATTAAAACCCTGTGACATAATTTATCCCCTTTACATTGTTATTTTGTTACTGTTCACACACCACTATCCCGCGAGGTGTTTTGGCATAAATATGCCAAAATCCCGAGACATACAAGCCAAAATTCCATTGCCACAGGCAATCTGGAATGAATTTTGGCTACGTTACTGAGAACGGAGTGAACAGTAACGTTATTTTCATTTTCAGACAAAAAACGAGGCTTTTATTACACGAAATCATGCAATAAAAGCCTCGCCCATTCATCACGATACGGATGGAGTCTTTACCCATCGAGATTGACAACATCATGAACATGCACGTGCCAGCTACTCCCCTTTATCTAATACTAATATAGCTTTTGGGGACGCATTTGTCAAGTTCATTTTTCGGAAATTTTCACAGAATTTAATCTGTATTTTCAGTAAATTTGTCACTGTTCACTTTGTAATCAGCAGATCTCAGCACCTGCCGGCATTTCTTTTTCCGGTACCATCAGGGAAAGGTTTCCGTCTGCATCTTCTGCGCAGAGAATCATTCCTTCACTGAGTACTCCGGCAAGTTTGGCTGGTTTCAGGTTTGTGACTACCATAACTCTCTTGCCTACCATTTCTTCTGCACTGTAGTGTGCTTTGATTCCGGATACGATCTGGCGTACCTGGCTTCCGATCTGTACCTGTGAGCAGAGAAGTTTCTTGGATTTCTTTACTTCCTCGCAGGAGATGATCTTACCAACCTGGAACTGGAGCTTGCCGAAATCTTCAAATGTGATTTCTGGTTTTGCCTCAATGTCAATCACATCCTCTTTCTCTTCTTTTGCAGGCTCTTCAGCTTTTGGTGGATGAAGCTCTGCTACTTTTGCCATTACTTCTTTAAGGTCAAGACGTGCGAAAAGGATCTCCGGTTTCTCAGTTACTTTGTTTCCTGATGGATAGAGACCAAATGTCTTGAGGTCATCTAAGCTTCTGTCCTGAGCATTTAACTGGGCAAAAATTCTCTCTGTTGTTTCCGGCATAAAGGATTTCAACAGAGTTGCGCCAATGCAGATTCCCTCAACCAGATTGTAGAGAACGGTTGCAAGACGGTCTTTCTTTTCTTCATCTTTTGCAAGTGCCCATGGCATTGTTTCGTCGATGTATTTGTTGCAGCGTTTGAAGATAGTGAATACTTCTGTCATTGCGTCTGCTACACGAAGTTTGTCCATTTTTTCGTTTACTTTTTCCGGTACGGAGAGGATGAAGTTCTTGAGATCATCATCTACAGGCTCTGTTACGCCTTTGTTCTCTACTACGCCGCCAAAGTATTTGTTGGACATGGAAATCGTACGGTTTACAAGGTTTCCGAGGGTGTTCGCAAGCTCGGAGTTGAGACGCTCTACCATCAGTTCCCATGTGATAACACCGTCGTTCTCGAATGGCATTTCATGGAGTACGAAGTAACGCACTGCATCTACACCGAAGAAGTCTACCAGTTCGTCTGCGTAGATTACGTTTCCTTTGGATTTACTCATTTTGCCATCACCCTGAAGGAGCCATGGATGTCCAAATACCTGTTTCGGAAGTGGAAGATCCAGTGACATCAGGAAGATTGGCCAGTAAATTGTATGGAAACGGATGATGTCTTTACCGATGAGGTGAAGGTCTGCCGGCCAGAGTTTGTTGAACTGCTCTGTACTTTCTCCATCGCAGTCGTAACCGATTCCTGTGATGTAGTTTGTGAGGGCATCAAGCCATACATATACTACGTGTTTCGGATCGAAGTCTACCGGAATTCCCCATTTAAAAGATGTTCTGGATACGCAGAGATCCTGAAGTCCCGGAAGAAGGAAGTTGTTCATCATTTCGTTCTTACGTGATTCCGGCTGGATGAAATCCGGGTGTGTGTTGATGTAGTCGATCAGTTTGTCAGCGTATTTGCTCATTTTGAAGAAGTATGCTTCTTCTTTGGCAGGTACGCATGGACGTCCGCAGTCAGGACATTTGCCGTCTACAAGCTGGGATTCTGTGAAGAAAGATTCGCACGGTGTGCAGTACATTCCTTCGTAGTGTCCTTTGTAGATGTCGCCTTTTGCGTACATTTTTTTGAAGATTTTTTTGACCTGTTTTTCGTGGTCTTCGTCAGTGGTTCTGATGAATTTGTCGTAGGATGTGTTCATCAGATCCCAGATTCTTTTGATCTCGCCGGATACGTTGTCTACGAATTCTTTCGGGGTGATACCGGCTTCTTCGGCTTTTAATTCGATTTTCTGGCCGTGTTCATCAGTTCCGGTCTGGAAGAATACGTCATAGCCCTGCTGACGTTTGTAGCGGGCGATGGCGTCGGCTAATACAACTTCATAAGTGTTGCCGATATGCGGTTTGCCGGATGTGTAGGCAATTGCAGTGGTGATGTAGTATTTCTGTTTTTCCATGGTTGTTGTCTCCTTTTTTTGAATGTGGACGCCTGGTTTTTCAGAATGGTAACAACCGCTCCTTTCCTATGGAAGAAAAATATAAATTCTTCATAAGGGAAAATGAATGGAAGTGGGACTTATTAGTGCTCCTGGTTAAGATATGGAGGTTCATATATGTTTATAACATAAAAAAAGTCTCCCCAGAGTTATCTGAGAAGACGAGTGTTTGCCCGTGTTACCACTTCTGTTCGTTTCCTGCTCGCGCGGGGAAACCTTGGGAGGTACGTGTAATACCTCTACGCTATAACAGGCGTGCCTGTCGCTGCCTAAAGTCCATGACTCTCAGCAGTGCCTCTCGGAAGCCATCTTCGATCTGCTCCTTGCATATCCCTCTCAGCCTTCAGGACTTACTATCGTCGTCCATGGGGATTTCTCTGTAATACGGTCTGCGGATGTACTCTCTTCTTCAATGAGTTTGTATTATTTCGTAACAGCAGTTCTGTGAGTTATCTGAAATGCTGTTATCAGTTATAGGAATTAGTTATTTCCTGTTATAGAGAAAATATAGCACATTTCTAAGGGTTTGTAAACCCACTGAAATGTGCTATTGCTTGTTTTATTATATTTCTGATGTTTTATCAAGAAGCTCTTTCACACCTTTTAACGCTGCATCTATTTTTCTTTCTTCCAGATGATAATTTAAAACATAACGAGTTCTTGCCTCCCATAAAGAGAGCATTACGAAAATTAAATATATATTTTATCTTGACAAATATAATCCATTATTGTATAGTAATAATATCAGTAATGATTATCGTTATTAAACATATTTATTTACTGAAACTCAGAGAAGGGAGGAATACCATGGCGACACTGAAATATAGCCGTCAGAGGGAATCAATTAAGGAATTTCTCCGTAACAGAACAGATCATCCTACGGCAGATGTGGTATATGAGAATATGAAGCTCATTTATCCGAATATCAGCCTCGGCACGGTATATCGCAACTTATCTCTGCTTGCTGATCTGGGAGAAATCAAGAAGCTTTCCTCATTTGCCGGTGCGGATCATTTTGATGGACGGACCGAGAGGCATTGTCACTTTATGTGTACCAGATGTGAGCGGATCATGGATCTGGAGAGTGAGGGGATTCATCACATTATGGAGCTTGCGGGTGAGAACTTCGGCGGAAAGATTACCGATTACAGCGCCAGATTTTTCGGACTGTGTGAGGACTGCCTGAGAGAAACAGCCGGAACTCCTGTAAAAGCTGACGATGCTGCTAATGATAAAAAACAGCAAAAAAGTTAAAATAAAACTTGACTTTTTATATCAAATATGATACTCTAAGGTCACAGCAAAACAGTAACAATTACTATTATTAAAAACAGATAATAGTACAGAACAAACAAACTGATGTCATTAAGAATAAATTTTAACTGACATCCAAATAATAAATCATTAAGAGAAAAGGAGATTTTAATTATGACAAAATGGGTATGTAGTGTATGCGGTTATGTTTATGAAGGTGAGAAAGCTCCGGAAGCCTGTCCAGTATGTAAAGCACCAGCTGAGAAATTTGTAAAACAGGGTGATGAAATGACATGGGCTGCTGAACACGTTGTAGGTGTTGCTCAGGGATCCAGCGAAGATATCATGGCTGACTTAAGAGCAAACTTCCAGGGTGAATGCTCTGAAGTTGGTATGTATCTTGCAATGGCAAGAGTTGCTCACAGAGAAGGATATCCGGAAGTTGGTTTATACTATGAGAAAGCCGCTTACGAAGAAGCAGAGCATGCTGCTAAATTCGCTGAGTTATTAGGCGAAGTTGTAACAGACAGCACAAAGAAGAATCTTCAGATGCGTGTAGAAGCTGAGAACGGCGCTACAGCTGGTAAAACAGATCTTGCTAAACGTGCAAAAGCTGCTAACCTTGACGCTATCCATGACACAGTTCATGAAATGGCTCGCGACGAGGCTAGACATGGAAAAGCATTCGCTGGTCTGCTTAAGAGATACTTCGGAGAATAATTCTATCGGAAAATCGCATAAAATAAACCTTTTAAAGGGAGAACCATTGAGGTTCTCCCTTTTTATCCGTTCGTATTTTCATAATTGGAAGCTTAACTGGATTTCGCCTGAAGTCTGGCAACCTGATCTGTCAGAGCATTCATCTTAACCTCATTAATCATAATCCTGTTCATCCAGGTAGCCGACACATCCATCTTATTGATAAGATTCAGATGATTCTCTGCAAGGATAGAAATATTCCTATCCGTTATGTTCTCCAAATGCAGTCTGATATCTGCAAAGTTATTTCTGGTCTCTTCTTCAAAACACTTCTGACGCTCTTCCATTCGGTCCATTCGCGTTCCAAGACCTCTGACCTCCGCCAAAACAGCTTCCAGCATTTGTCTGTCTGTCACCACTTCCACCTCCTCTGTAGCCCGTATCGTTCTTTTGTATGGGATTGATTATATCACATACATAAAAATGTGTCTATAAAAATCTATAAACATTAGAGAATGTTTGGAAAATGCTTCCCACAAGATGTGCATCACAATCTGTGGGAGATTTTATTTGTTATTATCATTCATCTTCGCCTCAATCGCCGCACCAACCCTGTTATAAACAGTCACAGCGTCCTGAATATGCGGAATCGTATTTCCATCTGCTCCTGAAGCACCTGCGGAAACAAAGATATATTCCCTGCCCTCAATCTCCGCAAAACTTACCAGACAGTGTCCTGCCTCACTGGTATAGCCGGTCTTTCCGCCGAGGATTTTTCCACCTGTGACTGTCGGATCAGACAGGTTTTTAAACATTGTACTGTAGTAAGTGATGCCATCCGGGTGGATATTGGTAACCCCTGTGGAATGTCTGGCCGTCTCAATAATCTCCCTGAACGTATCATTCTTAATACAATACTTCATCAACACCGCAATATCCTTAACCGTACTGTAATGATCCGGATTATGCAATCCCGTAGAATCGCAGAAATGCGTATTATCCATTCCAAGCTTGGCAGCTTTCTTATTCATCAGCTCCGCAAAATCCGCCTCCGATCCACTGATCGTATCCGCCAACGCAATACAACACTCCGCTCCCGACGGCAGCATCGCGCCATAAAGAAGATCAATCACCCTGACTTCCTCTCCCGGCTGAAATCCCGCCTGCGTAGCATCCTGCTCATACAGCCCCGCGAACATCTCATCCGTCAGCGTAATCTTCTCATCCAGATCATCAAAATTCTCAATTCCAAGAATCACCGTCATAATCTTCGTCATAGAAGCCGGATAAATCTTCTCATCCCCATTGATCTCACCCAGAACCTTACCGCCTCTCGCATGCATCAGAATCGCATTCGGACTATTGATTCCACTGATATCCACTTCCTTCAAAACCGGCTGTTCAAACTGCTCAAACCATTCCTTCACACCCTTATTCCAGCCAACCATAATAACGAGCGCACAGATAATCAGAACCTCCACGAACACACACGCCACAATTCTTCCACGATATCTCCACGCATAGCTTCTCCCTCTTCTCTGTTTCCGTCTCCTAACTGCCAAAACCGACTCCTCCTCTCTGTCCCAATCTCATCCTCCCTACTATAACACACCTTATCTCACCACTGTAACCCTCTTCTTCCACCTTCACCTTCCATATAAATATAACGTCTCTTCCCCACTCCCACCTTCAATTCCTTTCCCTATTTCATCCTCTTGCGAATTTCAATTAGCCAGGGAGGGAAAATATTTGTTTTGGGACACATCTACAGGAGGTGTAGCAAATCCCCGGAAGCTTAGTATTCCTGACTCCGCAGCCGTGTCCCAAAACAAATATTTTCCCTCCCGTACCTTAGTCAAAAAAGGGCAAAAGACGCAAAAAGACCCCCGGAGAATACTCCGAGAGTCTTAACTTGCTAAAATCTATTATGCTAATTTCATCGGGTTGATCTTCACACCAGGTCCCATTGTCGGAGCAATAACAACGCTCTTTAAATACTGACCTTTCAGTGTGCTTGGTCTAGCCTTAACGATAGCATCGATCAGCGTCTGGAAGTTGTCGCTTAACTGTTCTTCTGTAAAGGATGCTTTACCAACCGGAACATGAATAATGTTGGTTTTATCAAGACGGTACTCAATCTTACCTGCTTTGATATCGTGAACTGCTTTAGTAACGTCCATTGTTACTGTACCAGCTTTCGGGTTTGGCATTAAACCTTTCGGTCCAAGTACACGACCAAGACGACCTACAACACCCATCATATCTGGAGTTGCAACAACAACGTCAAAGTCTAACCATCCTTCGTTCTGGATCTTCGGAATTAAATCCTCAGCTCCAACGAATTCAGCACCTGCTGCTTTTGCTTCTTCAGCTTTAGCATCTTTAGCGAATACTAAAACACGAACTTTTTTACCAGTACCGTGTGGCAGAACTACTGCACCACGGATCTGCTGATCTGCATGACGTCCATCGCAGCCTGTACGGATATGAACTTCGATAGTCTCGTCAAATTTAGCAACTGCAGCTTTTTTAACTAAGCTGATAGCTTCTGCGGTATCATATAATGTAGCGCGGTCTACTGCTTTGGCAGCTTCCACGTATTTCTTTCCTCGTTTCATTTCTATAACCTCCTGTGGTATTTGCGGGGAACGCCCTCCCACTTACTATTTAATAATAAAATTAATCAACTACTTCGATTCCCATACTTCTTGCAGTACCAGCGATCATGCTCATAGCTGCTTCGAGGGATGCTGCATTTAAGTCTTTCATCTTAAGTTCAGCGATTTCCTGAACCTGAGCTTTAGTAACCTTAGCAACTTTTGTCTTGTTCGGTACGCCGGAACCGGATTTGATCTTAGCAGCTTTCTTAAGAAGAACTGCAGCCGGCGGAGTTTTGGTTATGAAGCTGAAACTTCTGTCTGCATAAACAGTGATAACTACAGGAATGATTAAGTCTCCCTGATCTGCTGTTCTTGCATTGAACTCTTTTGTGAACTGAACGATATTTACACCGTGCTGTCCAAGAGCTGGACCTACAGGTGGTGCTGGAGTTGCTTTACCAGCCGGAATCTGTAATTTGATATATCCTGTTACTTTCTTTGCCATTTTTCGGCACCTCCTATGTGGTATTGGCGGGGGTTTATGTCCCTCCCACGATATTGTTACCTTTGCTTGTTACATCTGTTTGATTTCTGCGAAACTAATTTCTACCGGCGTTTCGCGGCCGAAAAGTTCAACATTGATCGTTGCTGTCTGCTTAGGAATATCAAGAGCAGTAATAACACCAACGGTATCTTTCCAGGCACCGCCTGTTACAACAACTGTATCGCCTTCTGCGAAATCTACCTGGATATCCTCATTCTGGATACCAAGAGGAATCATCTCTTCCTCAGTTAACGGTACCGGCTTGGACCCTGGTCCAACGAAGCCTGTCACACCTCTGGTGTTACGGACAACATACCATGTATCGTCATTCATAACCATGTTGAGAAGTACATAGCCAGGAAACATTTTCTTCTGAACCTGTTTCATAGTTCCGTTCTTCAGTTCGGATACTTCCTGTAAAGGAACACGAACTTCAAGGATCTGATCTTCCAGGTGTCGGTTTTCGATGGTTTTTTCAATGTTGGCTTTTACTTTGTTTTCATACCCGGAATAAGTATGAACAACATACCATTTCGCTTCTGACATACAATCACCTTATCCTTATTTCATTAAAAGATTAATGCCTTCGAGAATAAATGAATCCATAACGCTGATCAGTACGCAGAGAACAATTGATACGCAAACTACTACGATAGTCTGCTTGATCAGTTCATTGCGATCTGTCCAGACAATTTTTTTGAATTCTGACTGAAGTCCCTGAAACCAACTCTTCTTCTGGCTTTTGCCAGCAGATTTTTCATTTCCTTGCATAGCCTGACCTCACAATTCTCTGTGAGTAACTGTTTCGTCCAGTTACCTTGGATTACTTTGTTTCCTTATGCAGAGTGTGTTTGCGGCAGAACTTACAATATTTCTGAGTTTCCATTCTCTCAGGATGGTTCTTTTTCTCCTTAGTCATATTGTAGTTACGCTGCTTGCACTCGGTACATGCTAATGTAATCTTAACGCGCACAACTTCCACCTCCAGTGTTTTCATTTGCATGGTCATTTCCTCATGCCTGACGATGTATCCGTCATCTTTTTCGGGCATAAAAAAAAGACCTAACTTCCATGTCGCTTGTCAAGTTTATCACACATGACATGCTTAAGTCAAGTCTTTTCTTATATTTATGCCTATAAATTATCGCATATTTTTGGCATTAAGACTCATATTAAGACAATCTGGAAAATCTCACCAGAACGTTCCGATATGCACCCACGAATCTTACTTTTCCTCCTTCGACAAAATACATCAAAATAACTGTAAAACTCCTATCAACTGGTCCCTCTTCAATATGATAAGATCCCGTGACATGCTCTCGCCACTTAAATCTTACAGATTTTGAAGTGGGAGC
>NZ_QRIL01000023.1 GCF_003471165.1 Ruminococcus sp. AM22-13
CCTGAAACTGTTCCTCCGGGGATTTCTGCCGGGGCTTGGGCTTTTTTGCCTTTCCCGGCGGTTTCCAGTCCTCATAGGAAAGCCCGAAGTCCTGTGCCAGTTGTACGGCGGCTTCTTTCTTTCCCAGCCCATACAGGGCGGCGGCAAAATCAATCACATCCCCATCCGCACCGCAGCCGAAGCAGTGGTAACGCCGATCCAGCTTCATGCTTGGGGTTTTATCGTTATGGAACGGGCAGCAAGCCATCCCGTTCCGACCTACATGGATTCCATAATGCTCCGCAGCCTGTCTTGTTGTGACGGACTGCTTCACAGCTTCAAATACATTCAAATCTATCCCTCCTTGAAAATAAGAAAAGCACCTGACATTCTCTGATTGAAAATGGCAAGTGCCTGTTAAAGTTCCATATCCTGTTGTCGGTGTTTCGCCTGTACCGGGGCGGTTCTTTGTGGTTTTTTCTCGTCTGCCTTATCCTGTAAGACTTCTTTGATAGGCTGTTTCTTGGGCGGCTCTTTGCTTTCTTCTGTGCCGGGGGTGGCTTTCCGTACCCAGTAGCGGATGTCCCGCAGCTTCTTCAAATCCTCCTGTACCTCGGTCAGCGGTGTTTTAAGGGCTGCAATTTCTTCCAGAAGCGTTTCCTGCTCCTCTTGCAGCTCCTTTTGGGTACTGTCCTTATCGTCCGTGTGCTTGGCAAGGTAGTCAGCGGCTTTCTCATACCGGGCAACCTCCGGGTGTTCCTGTTTGAATTTCTCCTTTGTTTTCTTGAAAAATATCTTCTGGTACTTCTCATAGACAGGCTTAGATTCCTTGCAGGCTGTCCGGCTGGCAAGAATCCCGTCAATCACTTTGCTGCGTGCTTCCTTTGGCTTCATCTGATTGCGGTAATCGGCGGCTGATTTCCCGGAAGATTCCAGAAATGCTTCTAAGTCCTCCACAGTGGAAAGCCCCTTTTGCCGGAGATAGGACAAGGCTTCGCTGACTGCCTTTAAGTCCTGTGAAGTCCCCCGGTTCTGTCCAGCCCTCGTCCAGTCCTTCCGTTCTTCCTTTCGTATCTCCATGTACTTCATCAGCAGATTGGGAAGAAGTGTCGCTTCCTCCGCCGCTTTTTGTGCAAGCAGCTCCTTCCGTTTTTCGCCCAGCTCGGTAATCCAGCCTTTGAGGTTTTGAATGAGCTGCCGAATGGACTGCATCAGGCGGTTGACGGCTTTGATTTCCCGGTTCAGGTTGCCGATATTCGTCTGGATACCACGCTTTTCCATCTGCCGGACAGCAGCCCCCTCATGGACAGTAGGGACAATATCAAGCCCCTGTCTGGCATAGGAACGTAAGTCCACACGCTCCGGGCGGTCATTGGCTTCCAGATAGCGGTTCTGGATGACCTCCCATTCATGCCGCCAGATTTCACAATACTTCTGGTCGTTCCAGTCAACGGTATCTTCCTTATGGCTTTTCCATCTGCCGGACGGAAGTTTTATCCGTTCCCCGTTCTCGTCAAGGTCATAAACCTTGCGGCTCTTGGCAAGCCATTTCCCATGCTCGTCCATTGCCCGCATCGTGAGCATGACATGGGCGTGGGGATTATGTCCCGGCGGATGGGGGTCATGGATGGCAAAGTCAACAATCATGCCTTTGGAAACAAACTGCTGCTGGCAAAACTCCCGGACAAGGATAGCGTACTGATCGGGCGGTATCTCTCTGGGGATGGTAAGCACCCACCTCCTTGCAAGCTGGGAGTTCCATTGCTTTTCCACAGCTTCAGCAGCGTTCCATAGGGTATTGCGGTCTGCATACTCCGGCGGGGCATTTGCCGGGAGCAGGATTTCATTGTGGACGATACCACGCTTTTCCGGGTAGTGCTTCACTTCTTGGTCGTATTCACAGAACAGTTTTTCGCCGCTCTGGTAGGCAGCTGCGGCAACCGCAGACTGCTGTTGACTTCGCTGAACAATCGAGATTTCGTTGTGTGGACAGGGCATTTCGTGTCACTCCTTTCTATGCTTGGCAGATGGGGTGGCGTTTTACCACCTCATTTTGGGCAGAAAAAAAGCAGGAGACCTTTTTCAGATTTCCTGCTCGGTGTGCCGCTGTGTAAGCGGCGGGTATTTAGTTGTGAAAGTTCGGGACAAGTTGACCCGATGTGTGTAGAATAACAAATTGGATTTATTTTTCTTTACATTTTATGCCGTAATTTCCCCTACTACCATTTTCGTAGCCCCTATATATTTCATATCTTTTTCCATTTATCTCCACTTCGTCATCGTTAATAAATGTATAAGACTCACCATTTTCTTCACAATACTTTGAAATTGCTTCCATAGTTTTTGCGAGAGTTGGGTAATTGGCACTATCCTCATAAGGAACCCAAAAAGCTTTTTTAAACATATAAAATACCTCCTTCTAATTTGTTAAGTAATCCACGAATTTTCAAATCGTTATAAAATAATAGTATCATACAGCTTCGCAAAAATCCACTTATAACTTCAAATTGTCCCTTACTCTTTTCTATTTATCATGTAAGATTGTAAACTTTTTTGACAACCATTCTTTTCATAAAATTTTTCTGCTTCTGGTTGAGAGCCGAAATATAACATTGTAGGTGTATTATCTTTTGCAAGTTGAAGAAGTTTGCTTCCAATCCCCTGTTTTTGATATTGAGGAAGAACCAGTAACTCTGTAATTGTTCCAAAATAGTAACCATCGGAAAGAATACGCAAGCATCCTACTAGCTTTTTATTGTCATAGGCTGTTATATTTAATGTTTTAGATAATGCCATCCTTGTTTGTTCCACATCATAATTACCTTGCCATACTTGATTGACGAAAGAAATAAACATTGATACATCAAGGTTTTTATCATCTATTTTGTAGTCCATTATTTTTCCTCCAACTACCGATTTGTTGTCATCTTCATTATACTTCATCGCCTATCGAAAAGATAGCATATTTTATGAAACTTGTCGGCCGGGAACAGCTTGCAGCGCAAGGTATCCCCAGATGGCAAGTCCACAAAAGGGTAGCTGGCGGCAGCCAGCGCAGGGGTGCAAAACGTCCGGTGGACGTTTGCCCTGCACCGACCGAAGCGGAGCGGAGACAGCGTAGCGTCCCCTGTATGATTTGGAGCAGACCATGACCGCGGAAGCCGACATTCTGTCGGCTGCTGCGGCATTCGCCGAGTGAATATGCAAGCATATTCGTTCGGCTCATTGCTCGCACAAATCACAGCCCTCCGGCGAGGAGCCTTCGGAGAACGCAATGCACCAACCTCTGGGTGGTGTATAATTGCGCCCTTAGTAAACTAAGGGGTTTCCGGCTTCTTCCGTTCCAGCAGTTTTTTCAATAGTTCCTGCGTGTCCTGTCTGTGAAAAATGAGTTTCAACAACAGCATGATATCATCATCTGTCAGGCGTTCCGGCTCTTGCAGAAAACTTTCCAGCATACCGCCACGAGTACAGAGCCGGTGCGTCCGTTCCTTTCGGGTAAGCTGCTTCAACTGATGCTGCAATGCCTTTTCATCATTGATAGCTTTCCGCAGTTTCTTTTCGCTTTTCTCCAGCTCCCGGTTGAGCTTTTCAAGTTTTGAGCTATCAGGCAAGGGCAGCGTCCTCCTTTCCCGGTATCAGCACATAAATCCTGTTCGGCTCTCCAACGCCCTGACGCACCCGCATGATAAGTCCTGCGTTTTCCAGTTCATTCAAAGAACGCTTGACCGTCATAGGACTGCGGGACAGGACTGCGGCAATGGCTGTGACAGGGAAGCAGACAAACAGGATTCCGTTCTCGTCCTCCTTCCCTTTGGATAGCATAGCGTCCAGCATCCGGCAGTACATGACCTTTGCGGTGCTGCTGACTGGAAATCCTGTCAACGCTCTGGGAAATGGCATACAGGGCGGCAGTGGTGTGTCTATCGTCATAAATTCAAAATTCATTCGGTGTGTTCCTCCTTTTTCTTTGCTCGTTTGGATAAATAACGGGGGCAGTCAATCACAACCGCCCGGAAGCTCTGCCTGCACCCATGCTGGCATTTCCGGCATAATTCGTTGTAAGTGACACGCCCCCGGTCATTGAGGTAAAAGGAAAGCTCCTGTTTCCTCTTTTTGCTCATTCTCAGCATATTGCATTTCCTCCTGTTTTAGTGTATGGTTTCGGGGCGATTTTCGGCAAAATTACGGTCATAGAGCCGCTTAAAATCTCCCGAAGTATCAACGATAGGGTAGACTATCCCCCTATCAGATTGTCGTGTTTCGGTATCATTTCGGTGTCAGTTCGCCAGTTCTCCCCGGTGTCGTTCCTCCCCTGAATCTCACAGCGGCGTATCGCTCCCTTTGGTATGCTCGTTTCGGTCAGGGTTCCTCCATATCCCTGCCAAAAGTCATGGCACTACATCGCCGGGGAAGCATATCCCACACAGGCTGGTCATTCGATTGGAATAATCCATCGATGAACTACCTGTATCATAGAACATTTTTGTGCCCTGTGCCGTATGTCCACAAAGTAGGAATTAGGGGTAAAAATCGGAAATTTCCACGATTGCGGAAAGTGTGATATAATCCAGTTAAGCGGCAGAAATACAACCGCTGGAAAGGAGCGTGCGCCCATGAAAGGAGCAACTACCATACAGGAACGTCTTTGGGAACTCCGCAAGGACAAAGGCTTAAATTTGGAAGAATTATCAGAGCTGACGGGCATTTCCAAATCAGCTCTTGGAAGTTATGAGAAAGAGGATTATAAGGAAATCAATCATGGCAACCTTATCACGCTGGCAGACTTCTATGAGGTTTCCGTTGATTATCTGCTGTGCCGGACAGAGAACCGGGAACAGATCAACACACCATTAACAGGGCTTCATTTGAACGATGAGATGGTGGCACTTTTGAAAAGCGGTCGAATTAACAACCGTCTGCTCTGTGAGCTTGCCACTCATAAGGATTTTATCAAGTTTCTTGCGGATATTGAGATTTATGTAGATGGGATTGCCACCATGCAGATTCAAAACCTCAACGCCCTTGTCGATACTGTCCGGCATGAAATCATTGAACGGTATCGCCCCGGCGAAGATGACCCCCATTTGAAAGTGCTACAAGCCGCCCATATCAGCGATGATGAATATTTCAGCCACATGGTGCTGGATGATCTCAACCTCATTATCCGGGATATTCGGGAAGCCCACAAAAAGGATAGTGAAAGTGCCCCACAGACCACCGTTGCCGATGAACTGAAAGAAAATCTGGAAGCGGTCGAAAAATTCAAGGGTAGTCGGGATGAAAAGCTGGTCATCCTTTATTGCAAGCAACTCGGTATCAACTATAAAAATCTGTCGGAAGAAGAATTCCGCTGGCTCATTCGGATTCTCAAAAAATCAAAGAAAATGGGAACGCCTATCAGCCAGAGGAAAAAACGGTAACAAAAAACCGCTGTTGCATGGTTGTGTTAGCTTCCATGTAGCAGCGGTTTATGCTGTGGTTATTCAGTTGAAATTTCAGAAAGACAGGCTGGAATTTATGAACTTAATGCCGTTACCAATGATAAATATCTTTCTGTCTTTTTCTTAATATCATCTTCACTAACACCATAATAGATATACAAATCTTTTGAAATTTTCTCAAACTGTTTCATTACTTTCTTGTTTCCAGAATAAGATATACCGAATATATTCCAAATATAATCTATCTCCATCTCAAGAGAATCATCACCGATTCTTATTTCATATAGATGAAAGTTCATAGGAATTACATTATCTGGCATTTCGGCAATCATTTCGCTTCGAGTCTTTATTTTACAAAAATATTCTCTGACAGATTCTTCATTAGAAACATCCGGCTTTGGAATATCCTTCATTTCACCTAAAACTTCTGGTTTATGCTGTAAAATCAAACTCTCCTTTAGGTTTTTTTGTTGTTCAATATATTTTCTCTCAGTTGAATTAGTTTCAATTAGATTGTAGGTATTCATTGCATATTGTACCAATTCATCAAGAGTATGTGAATCTGCAACCACTTTCTTCTCTACTATCTTACGTCTATATCTGTAGATAATATTTCGTATCCTTACTTTTAGAGGCTTTTTCCGTGTTCTGCCAGCTATAAAAATACTTGTTGGGCCATCTGCACCACCTATTATTGAAACTTCACTTTTGCTTTTTTCTTTCATAAGTGTTCATCCTCGCAAATTGGAATTTGACTAATCCTACATGTGCATCATATTACACTCATGTAATTATCCTCTACATAAACAGCTTTTCCATCAGCAAGCTTAATCTCATCTTTGCCGTTCGGTAATACTGTTGTTTCAGAACCATTCCAATGGGGGATAATAGGATTGTCAATAATATGTAATCCATCTGTTAAATTTCCCGCCGCATACATACTTCCTGCACTGATTCCGACATATATAAGTCCGTTTTTAATTGCATTATTAAGTATTCTATCAAAACCAGTTCTAGACATTTCACGACAAAGCACAGATACATCACCACCACTGACAAAAACAGCATCAAATTGGTTTAATTCTTCAAAAGTTAATAGCCTTGTAAGCATAAACGGGGTTGTAACATACGAAGAATAGGTTCTTTGATAGTCTTTTGAAAGAATTAATTCCAGATTGTACACTAATATATTTTCGTACTGAATTCCCATTAGAAAGAGTTCATGAAAACATATTGCAAGCGACTCTCTTGCACCATCTGTTTCAATGCCAGCTGTTGGAATATAAAGCACTTTCACATCCTTCGGACACTTTCCAATAATATCAAAGAATTTCTCTTTCATCTTATCGGTCAACCCTGCAGATGTAAGAAATAGATGTTTTCCATTCATATTCTTTTACCTCGTCAAACTCCGATTTATCATAATCATTCTACCATACCGTTATGAATAAATCATCTCATGCAAAACAATTTCTTCTGCCCGATTGTGAATGTTATTGCAACGCTGCACCCATTCCATCTGACAGATACTCTTTAATTCTTCTGTGACCCCCTCAGCAGCTTTCATCTGCTCTATGATTGTACCTAATCGCTTCTGTGCCTGTTCGTTCAGATCTGCAAGATATGTCCATAATTCCCCTGTCAGGGTCAATGTATTCAATCTGGCTGGGTGGACTTCTCTTAAATATTCCCGGTGCATCCGTCCGTACTTTCCGATAGGGCGGTGTTCCTCCGGCAATTTCAAATCTGGGATGTAGTAATCTCCGACAAGGATATAATCAATTCCGTTTTCTGTTATTCTTGGTTTCAATTCGCTCATGTTCCTTACCTCCTGTGGAAGCAGGCTCGTCTGGTACTAACTCAATCACATCGGTAATCTCACAATTCAGCGTTTCGCAGATACGGGCTAATGTGTCCATGCTGATGTGCTTTCCCTCTTTGCTCATGTTGGCAATCATATTCGTTGTCATACCGGCGGCAAGCCTTAAATCTTCTTTTCTCATATCACGCTCTAACAGTGTATGCCAGAGTGGTTTATAGCTGATGTGCATATTGCTTTCCTGCCTTTCTATCCATACCACCGGGGCGGCTGCCCCGGCAGGAACTTTTCTCTTATTATAACACCAATCTTGTGTAATCACAATTTATTCTTGTAGCCCGCCGCTGATACCGTCTGGATTGTGCTTTTCCTTTCTTTTTGTTACCTTTAATTAGCCATGAACTGTGTCGTTGCAGGGGATATCCGGAATATCCGGAGAGAAAAAGACCTGGGACACAGGACAAACCAGAAGTTCCACAGCCTGCC
Organism: Ruminococcus sp. AM22-13; assembly: GCF_003471165.1. Taxonomy (GTDB): domain Bacteria; phylum Bacillota; class Clostridia; order Lachnospirales; family Lachnospiraceae; genus Blautia_A. The sequence continues at coordinate 7,729 of NZ_QRIL01000023.1, forward strand.
GTATAACAGGATCTACATCATGCTGGAATATAAGCTGAAAAGATATGGGATCCGTTTTATAAAACAGGAAGAAAGTTATACCAGCCAGTGCAGTCCGCTGTCACCGAAAGTGGGGAAAAGATATGCAGAGCCGTCCAAACGGAAAGAGAGAGGGTTGTACAGAGATGGAAACAGAACCTATAACGCAGATGCCGTAGGCGCATATAATATCCTGAGAAAATATCACTCCGTATCCGGAGTAAAAAAAGAACTGTCCGTAACCGGACTGAAAACACCGGAAATAATAAAAGTAGCTGTATAGCTCTAAAGAGCAAACAGTAGTGGTGTCATGGATGCACCCTGAAAAAAAGGCGGTATCCCGCCTTAATTCAGATGCTCTGGTAACTCAGTTGCCGAGTAATTCAGTTCGCCCGGCGCGAACGTTATTCTTAAAGGTGAAAGTCCTAAGTGTGCCCGTTAGCGGGAAGCACATAGCCAACATGGCAAGGGTGTCCACTGTAAGGTGGAATCTGAAGGAAGCCTGCGGCAAACCATTGGTCCGACGGACAGAAATCATGTATAAGGCTTACAGTTCGGATAAGACTGCTGAATAAGTTGAAGTCCAATAGCTAACGTAGAACTGGTAGTAGACATGGCGGATAGATGATGGGAAAGATGGCGTATTTTAACCGGGGAGATCCTATGGGTGGTCTCATTTGCCATAGTAACAACGAATCATAGGAAGTCAGCAGATGTCATAGTAGCGAGGAAGTCCGGGAAAGCCGGATGGAGCAAAGGACAGAACAGTTAATCAGCTGGAGTACGTCCTAATTGAGAGTTTTAGACGAAACACATGCCGAGAGGAGTACCACAAGTACTAAGTGGTCGGAACTCACGAAAAGGAAAGGAAACAGCGCATGGAGGAACAAGGAATATTTATAGAACGCATTCTGTCAAATGAAAACATGAATCGTGCCTACAAACAGGTGAAAAAGAATAAAGGTGCGGCAGGAATAGACGGAATGGAATGTGCCGATTTGCTTTCTCATTTGAAAGTAAATGGACAGCAACTCAGAGAGAGTATAAGAAATCAGTCATACAAACCAATGCCAGTAAAGAGAGTGGAAATCCCTAAAGCAGACGGAAGCAAACGAAAACTTGGAATTCCAACTGTCACAGATCGTGTGGTACAGCAAGCAGCTACACAGGTATTAACACCTATATATGAAAGAAAATTTCATGAGAACAGCTATGGATTCAGACCTGGAAAAAGTGCACAGAAGGCAGTACTAAAAGCAGTTAAATACATGAATGAAGGATATAACTGGGTCGTGGATATTGACTTGGAAAAGTTTTTTGATACGGTAGAACACGACAAGTTAATATCTGTTTTGAACAAAGAGATTAAGGATGGAAAAATACTTTCGCTAATCCGAAAATTTCTAGTAAGTGGAGTTATGGTTGGAGAACAGATAGAAGAAACAGAAATCGGAACCCCACAAGGGGGAAATATTTCACCGCTTCTCGCTAACATACTGCTCAATGAATTGGATTGGGAACTTGAAAGCCGAGGACTTAAATTTGTACGATATGCAGATGACTGTATTATTTTTGTCAAAAGCGGAAAAGCTGCGGCAAGGGTAATGGAATCGGTCACGAAGTATATTGAAAATGTTCTGCGGCTGAAAGTGAACAGGGGCAAGAGTAAAATAGGGAGACCCACAGAAATACAATATCTGGGATTTGCCTTCTATTATCAGTTTCAGGAAAAGAAATATAAGATAAAAGTCCCTCAAAAGTCATTGGATAAGGTAATGAAGAAAGTCAGAAAATTAACGAGCCGCAAGTGGGGTGTAAGTAACTCATATAAAGCCCAAAAGATAGCGGAAGTGGTAAGAGGCTGGATCAACTACTTTAAAATTGGCTCAATTCTTACAGCAACCCGAAGACTCGATACGGTTATTAGGTACAGGTTCAGAATGTGTATATGGAAACATTGGAAAAATCCTAAAACCAGATATAGAAATCTGATAAAACTGGGTGTTAGTAAAAAGAATGCAAAAAGTGCGGCAGGATTCCATGGATATGCTCGGGTTTGTCGTACAGAAACTATTTGCTATGCAATGTCAAATGCACGTCTGAAAAAGTTCGGATTACTCTCAGCAGAGGAATATTTTTGTCAAACAAGATGTTAAGTTAACTGAACCGCCGGATGCGGAACCGCATGTCCGGTGGTGTGAGAGGTCGGCGGCGAAAGCTGCCTCCTACTCGATCTTACTATACTATGCTGAAGGTGTTCGCGAAGTATATAAGTTTATCTATATGAAATGGAATAAATAGTCGATTTTCTGATACTGATTGAGAGTAAAGACTCTTTCACGTGACGTTCAAAAAATCGACTTTTTATCTTGGATAATTCAGTGGAATCTCCTGCTTCAATTATGAAAACATTAAGTGATGAACGGAGATTTACTGATATTTTTATAGCAATTCCAGAAAATAATGCAATTAAGACAGTTCAGCATTTTCCTGTCTTTCGTGCTTTGCAGGAGTGCATTAGTTGCATTGTTTTCTGGGATTATAAAAGAAAGATAGGATGGGGAGTTAAAAAACAAATATGGATTATCAGTCAATTGTAACATTTGTTATGGAAATGGCCGGTTCAGTGGCGTTTGCTGCTTCCGGAGCGATGGTGGGCGTTGAACGGAATATGGATATTTTCGGCGTGAGCGTTCTGGGAGTTGCAACAGCAGTAGGCGGAGGAATGATCAGGGATATTGTTCTGGGGATCATCCCTCCGGCTGTATTTACCAATCCTGTATATGCACTGGTGTCAGTGCTTGCTTCCTGCATTGTTTTCTTTATTTTTTATTTCAAGAGAGAATTGCTTCAGGGGCACAGGCGTGAGACCTACGATAAAATCATGCTGGCAATGGACTCTGTCGGGCTTGGGATTTTTACAGTAGTAGGAGTAAATACAGGAATCCGCCAGGGATATATGGACAATGTGTTCCTGCTTGTATTTCTTGGAACCATTACGGGAGTAGGCGGCGGTCTGCTTAGAGATATGATGGCGAGTGTACCGCCGTATATTTTTGTAAAACATATCTATGCCTGTGCCTCCATCATTGGTGCAGTTGTATGCGTATATATGAATCGATTTGTGGGAAATGTACAGGCTATGGTAGTATCATCAATTGTAGTGGTGCTGATCCGATATCTGGCAGCACATTACCGCTGGAATCTGCCCAGGCTGTCACCACATGAATAGGAAGGATACCGTATAAAATCAGACAGGTAATATTTAGCGCAGTCAGGCTGAGTTTGTCTGACTGTCTTTTCGTTCGAGGAGGAAAATTATTGATAATCGGAGCATCTACAGTTTCAGATTTTGTGGCGGTCAGACGGCTGCGGGCAAATTTATCAGGCTCGCGATTACCGGATTCTACACCGAAATAGTCAGCTTCTGTTACATGTGCGGCATCCGCGATGCTGACGGTAAATGCACCGCGTGCTTTGATATTCTGTACGGTTTTATGGGTCTCGGTAAGGTTCAATGCAACTGTGTCACGTTCCTGCATCGTACCCCAGGCAGCGTTCATTACATTGATGCTTCCGTCTTCATTATAGGTTGCAACCATCAATACAGGCATAGGAAAAATGCCTTCTGTAATATTTAATTTTTTTCTCATTACAACAGCCCCTTTCAGATTCAATTGACAGGATAATATATCCTGCTATAAATGAGCAAGTTTGAAAAAATGCACAAAATTATCCTGCTAATTTCATAAATGCTTCAAAATCATCACTTGCTTTTGCACATAGGAATAGATACTGATACTTTTCCTGATGAACGGCACTACAGATTCGATGATATCCATCTTGAAAAGATCGATATTTGCCAGTTCCTGTGACACAAATACAATGTGCCAGTGACATCAGCAGCCAGTATCTCTGTATTTCCTTTGAGAAACGGATCTGGTATGTATCCAGTGCCAGACGGTTTTTACATTGCCTGAAAAATATCTCGATCGGCCATCGACACACATAACAGGAAAAGATCTCTTTCTTTTATGCAAAATCACGAACTTGCTCATTTATAGTGATATAAAACAACATCAATGCATGCTGAAATATGTAAAAAGGCAATCGTATAAAATTGCGATTGCCAGATTTTAATATTTACTGCTTTAAGGTTAGGATTGTATGGAAGGTACCGGAATCATTATCATAATACATTTGCAAATTTCCATGGTACTGTTTTACGACTTTTTTAATGCTTTTGATTCCGAATCCATGTCTGCCATTGTCTGATTTATGGGATATAGGAAGTCCCTCTGGATTATATACAGGGGTATTTTGGCAGGAGTTGATGAGTATGATAATAAGAAAGGGTGAATTTTCTTTCTTTTGTACGGTGAGCTCAATAAAAGAGTCTGGAATATTCTCTGCTGATTCCACTGCATTCTCCAATAAGTTACAGAATAAAGAAGTCAAATCGCGCGGATATATATGTTGTACCGTGCCGCTTCTGATGTCAGTGTGAAAAATAATGTGCTTATCATTGCAGTGGCGCTGATAGCGGCACAGAATGGAGTTTAGCATTTCATGATCACAGAGTTTTGTGGTTTCCTTTAAGTCGGAAGATTCCATGAGTTGTTGTATATAGTCATTTATTTTATCGGAATCATTTTTTTCGTTCAGTAATCTGATTGATTGAAGATGTTTCTTTATATCGTGGATCAAAATGCTCTGGTTCTCGTTTTGTGCAAGCATCATTTCATAGTATTCAACAGAATCGGATTCTTTCTGGAGCAGTAACTGCAAATCGGCATATTCCTGTGATCTTTTTGCGTTATATTGGTTGATTCCAAATACAAGTAGGTTGACCAGCAACAGAAAAACGGCACAGATTGTTACTAGAAAATCAACCGGTGGGGCATATGCGGTTGTTTCACCAATAGAAAGAAGAGTAAACATCATAAGAATAGAGGAAAGCGGGATGAACATCAAGAGAATTTCGGAGTGACCGTACGGTTCTTGAGCTGCTTTGTTCCCCTTGAAGAGCCAACTTAACAAGTAAACGACTGCAAAAAAGGTAATTTTGCTAAATACGGTATAAAAAACAAGTCCGACACTTGCTTCTAAGAGAAAATGGGGAAAGAATCTTGATATCATCCCCAAAACTGCAAGTTCAGATATTCCCATAATCGCTGTAAGTATAGCGGAATGGAAGAGTGCCAATAATAACTTGAGGTTAAACATTATATAGAGGAAAACAGTGTTTATCACAAAAAAACTGATAATATTCAGCCATGTTTGCCCAAGCAGGGAAAGAAAAAACAACAGTACATAAAGAACACTTAATAGAGTCAGTCTCTTTTTACCGCTATGAGAAGGGGAAAAAAGGCTGGCGGCGTACTGCCATAAGATAACCGCTTCTGTAAAAAAACTAAAAATAAGTAAAATAATATATTCCATTTATTTTCACCTCATGCTTTCCAGATATAGTAGATATGCATTTCTGAAGGAACTGTATTTCCTGCGTGTCAGGTAAGCGGTAATCTGAGGATTTGATAAATGTACGGTGGAGTGATCAAAGTCCACAATATGTTCGAAGTTAACAATAAAGCTCCGGTGTGTCTGAAAAAAACTGTTTTGGGGAAGCTTTTCCAACCAGTAATTCATATTATGAATAGAGTCAAAGTCCTGACGGGCAGTATGTACAATTACTTTTCGCCCCTGAGCTTCTATGGCAATAATCTGCGAAGCAGGAAACGAATATACCGCCTGTTTTGTTTCCACAGGAATTTTGAGTGTAATGGAATTGTAATAAGCTAAGGCATCCTTCAGATTTCGGAAAAAACGCTGCTTATCTAGAGGTTTGGAAAGGTAACGGAATACATGAAAACGCATTGCTTCATCCAAATATTCAGAATAAGAGGTGACAACAAAAACGATCACATTTCTATTTGCTTTTTTTAATTCATTCCCAACATAGATTCCATTCATGCCAGGCATTTCGATATCCAGAAAAACAATATCCTTTTCACCTTTGTCAGTTAACAAAGCTTCACCACTGGTAAAAGAAACTAATTCAGGACATTTTAAATGGTTGGACTCAAAGTAGGATTCGATATACTTCTTCAATTGTTCAATGATCAGAGTGTCATCATCACAAATTAAAATACGCATTTTTTCACCTGACTTTCTAAATAGATGTATGTGTACATCTTATCACATAGAATTTCCAAATGCAAAAAATGCGTATGAAAAGACAATTTAATTACAATTTTGGTTCATTATGTGTTGCTTTGTTATTTCGTTTTACAAGCAGTTCGATAAAGTCTCCGGTAAGCTCTATGTCGGATTGATTACATAACCGTAGTTTATCAATAATATCCTGTGGAATATTATAAGCGTGCATACTGCCGAGCAGAAGGTAGTCAGGTGTAACATTGAGTAAATTACAAATCTGAATGAAAATATCCAGACTTGGTTTTTGCCTTCCGTTTTCGATTGATGACATATGGTTATTGGATATATTTAATCTTTCGGCAAGTTCTGCCTGTTTTATCCGTAATTCTTTTCTGCGTATTTTGATGCGGTTTCCCATACCTTCATATTGAAATTCTATTTATCCCACCTTCTTTCAGTAGAATTTTACCAATAGAACTAAATAAAAAGAAGAATGTAACAAAGAACTATTCTGCAATATATTAAACAAACTGATATTTATATATAAATAATTCTGTATCACATATTATTTTTCGTAGAAAAGAGGGAAATTATCCAATATTGTAAAGAATCATTCCGTTCATTCCAAAGGGGTCGTTTATTTGATTAAAGTGGTATATGATTGCTTATGTGAAAATCAATGACAAATTTTAGTGGAAAGGAGAGAGGTCATTATGAAGAAAGAGGTAACTAAATCGGTTGCAAAAGGAATGAAAGCAGCATTAGATGTTGTGTTACGGACAGAAGCTAACACAGCTTCTTGTCTTATCATGTATCAGCCTAAGGCACCGAAAGAATTAATGAACTACAGGAGAAACAAGTAATGGAAAAATGTACAGATACAGTAGTAAATTGGATGATCCGGTGTAATGCGATAAACGAGGCGGATAAGGAACTTTACAAGTATGCATTATATAGTTTTTTTCTATTGGTATCACCACTTATCCTTGCAGGAGTTATTGGCTTTGGCTTGGGAAGCGTAAAACACGGAGTTGCTCTTATTTTTCCGTTTGTGGTTCTGAGAAAATTTAGTGGTGGTTATCATGCAAAAAATTTGCACACTTGTATTCTTGGATCTGGTTTTCTATTGTTTCTGTGCATAATGTTATCAATGCATGTGCAATGTGATTTGAAGTTGGCAATAGCTACAGTTATTGCGTCTGTGAGCCTGATTACATTTAGTCCAATAGACAGTGAAAACAGAAGACTTGATACTAACGAGAAAAGGACATATAAAAAAACAACAGTGTTCTTCGTGATACTGTTTGGGCTGTTAGATATAGCTTTATTTTTGCTGGGAAAGTACATCTATACAATCTGTTTTTCTGTTGGGATATTACTGACAGCAGGCTTACAAGTACCTTGTATCGTAAAGAAAATGTGTAAATCGACCAAAAACAGACTGTAAATGTCGTTTGGTGCAAAAGGGGTTGAAATCATGGCAAAAATAAAGATAATAAAGTTTGTCATTGATTTGATCAAAGTTCTTTATTTACAGTTAATTCAGTTTGTTCATTGAAAGAGAGTGGATTCCAATGGGACAATGATAGAATTCTATCACTTTAAATTGAGTAGTTCGGTTCGGAGTAGTTAAACGGGCATAATGGAGGTAAAAGATTAAAATGACACATAAGAAAGAAGTTGTTTTTAGCTTGTTGTTTGTAATAATGGTGTTATGTACAGGCTGCAGTGATAAAGATAATGGAGATACGTCTAAAAATAACAGGACTTCAGGAGAATCATTTGTTCAAGAAGAAACTATTGAGAGTACTGACAATACAGACAATGCAGACGGCAGCTCGGCACCAACGCCAGAACTGAAAACGCCCCGAACGAAAAAGGAATTGGAAGATGCGCTTGGTACAGTGAATGAGTCGGGAAAATGGACGCCACCAGCCGGTTCTCATATAGATCCCAAAACAGGTAATATACTGAATAAAGATGGGGTCGTGGTTGGAACTACGCAGGAACCTTATAGTAAAGCACGTCCAGGTTCTCAAGGATGATGATATGGTGTAAAAAAATTATGGGAGGAAAAGATTATGAAGTATATGAGAAAAAACTCATTTGTAGTGTGTTTGGTCATAAGTGCAATTCTTTTGACAAGTTCATTTGCAATGCCGGTGCTTGCTGAGGAAAATATAGGAATTGAAACAAGCTCTGTCACGAGAAGCGTACCGGGATATTACAAGTGCACAGGGTCGGATGTAAATATCAGATCAGGCCCTGGAACACAATATACAATAGTAGGCACATTGAATTATGGCACAAAAGTATATGTATATTCTATCAGTAATGGGTGGGCCAAAATTTCTCTTGGCGGCATTTACCGTTATGTTAGTGCCGATTACCTTCGGGAGCTTTAAGGAAAAACATTTAATATAAACGAGGCATAGGTAAATAGCTGTATGGGCTGCCGCACTGAAAAGTTTGGTGCGGCAGCACTTTTATTTACTTTTTTAATTGAAACTACAAATGGACAAATTCTAAAAAACGTCCCAAAAACAGTATTCTGTGTTTGGGTTATAAAGACAAATTTAAAATATATAGATATTTCCGGTGGTTCGTGGTATGATAAAAATAGAAACAAAAGTGCTATTTCAAGAAAGGGTGATGGTTATGGCATTGGCACAGGCAATAAAATCCCATGAACCAACTTATACAATCAATGATGCAATGGATGTTCTTTTGTCAAGGCTGGATGAAGCCATTGATGATATGGAAAGTGACAGAGTGCAGATAGTGGAAGAAGCATGGGCAGAAATTGATGCAATATAAGGGGTACGGATGGAAAAAAGAAAATACAAAGTTGTAATTGCCCAGAGCGGCAAGCTGGATGTGAAGGAAAAAAGAAATATATCCTTCAGCAATTTAAATACCGGGAGTATGCAGAGGATTTTTCCCAAAAGATTAAAAAGCGGTTCTTGCACTTGACACACTTCCTACCAGATATAATACAATAGGCTTCCGATATCGTGGCTATGATATTTACATGAAATATACTGCCTGTTTTTTAACGCCATTGGAATTGTTAGAAAGAAAGATTAAAATAAGAGACACCAGCAATCAATACGCTGATGTCTCTTATTAATATTACCTGATTGTTGATAAATAATTTACTTTGTATCCTGCAGTGCGAGATAACCTTCTTCGCCTGTACGGATCTTAACGACATTTTCAATGTCATATACAAATACTTTACCATCACCAATCTGACCGGTATGGAGGACTGCCTTGGCAGTTTCGATAACTTTCTGTACAGGTACGAGACTTACAACAATCTCAATTTTGACCTTAGGAAGAAGATTCATTTCCATCTCAACACCACGATAGTAGGATGGAGCACCTTTCTGTACACCGCATCCGAGAACGTTCGTAATAGTGATACCTGTAACACCGATCTCATTCATTGCCTGCATAAATTCATCAAGCTTATTCTGACGGGTGATGATAACAACTTTTGTAAGCTTATGAACGCCTTCTTTCGGAAGTTCAGGAACTGATTCAGCAGGAGCAGAAGGTCTGGCTGTGACAACAGGAGCTTTTATGGAAGTTCCCATAGGAGTCGGAACACCAGCCATTGCGAAACCGTCATAAGCACTTGCAAGACCATGTTCTTTGGAGTCAAGACCTGCGATCTCTTCTTCAGCTGAAACACGAAGTCCGATTGTATGTTTGATTACCTGGAAGATAATTGTCATAGTAACAACAACCCATGCGATTGTGATGATCATACCTGTGAACTGAACACCAAATCCGTGGAAGCCGCCGCCTGTAAGAAGTCCTTTCCAGTCTGTGCCTGAACCGTCGGAGAAGAGACCAACTGCAAGGGTACCGAAAGCACCGTTTAAACCATGAACACCGACAGCACCAACAGGATCATCGATTTTCAGAACCTTATCAATAAATTCAATACCAAATACTACGATAAAACCGGAAGCAATACCGATGATTGCTGCGGATGTAGGAGAAACTGTGTCGCATCCTGCCGTAATTGCTACAAGTCCTGCAAGAGAACCGTTCAGAGACATGGAAACATCCGGTTTTTTGTAACGTACCCATGTGATAATCATAACAGTTACAGTTGCAACAGCTGCTGCAAGGTTAGTAGTAACAAAGATTTTACCTGCACTTACGATTGCATCGCCTTCCATACTGACTGTGGAAGCACCGTTAAATCCGAACCAGCAGAACCAGAGGATAAATACACCTAAAGCACCAACTGTAAGGTTGTGTCCAGGGATAGCTTTTGATTTGCCGTCCTTTGTATATTTACCGATACGAGGTCCAAGGATGATGGCACCGATCAGAGCTGCCACACCACCTACCATATGTACTGCACAGGAACCTGCGAAATCGTGGAATCCCATCTGGCTGATAAATCCACCGCCCCAGATCCAGTGTCCGGATACCGGATATACAACAAGACTGATCATAAGGCTGTAGACGCAATAGGAAAGGAACTTGGTACGTTCTGCCATTGCACCGGAAACAATTGTTGCGGATGTTGCACAGAATACTGTCTGGAAGATTAAGAATGCCCAGAAAGGAACTCCGTCAGGAAGCATTCCTGAACCATAGTGTGCTTCTGTTGCAATACCACCGATCTTTCCGATAAATCCATTACCTGCACCGAACATCAGACCGAAGCCGACCAGCCAGAAGACCGGGGTTCCGATACAGAAGTCCATCAGGTTTTTCATAATAATGTTACCTGCGTTTTTGGCTCGTGTGAAGCCTGTTTCTACCATTGCGAATCCGGCCTGCATAAAGAAGACCAGTGCGGCGCCGACCAGCACCCATATTGTGTTTACTGCGGAAAATTCCATAATAATATTCCTCCCTCATAAAAAATTTCCTCATATTTTATATAAATCAAAAAGCGCGATGGCCTGATTCTTACAGGTTCATCGCGCTTTTGCGAATATAAAATCCATATTTAATTTTATTGGCTTTATAGTGCAGAACATATCTGATGCAAAAAGATGCGGGTTATCTGTTATGTAATGCATGAAAGCTACAATTAATTATATGTAAAACAAGGGAATATCCGTATATCGTGTGATTAATGGATGAGGAAATCGATAATGAATTATGAAGTAGAGTTCATAAGGATATTCCCCTGTTATTACCTGATATCTGCGGATTGCTCCGCTGCTTTGCAGCTCCCGCAATCCTACAAATTATACGGAAAACAGAAGCTTATCATATGTAGGATATGGAAGCAGTGCATCCGGAATCAGAACCTCTGCAGCATCTACAGATTTTCTCAGTGTTTCCATATCGGAGAGAACAACTGTCTGATATGCTTTTGCATTTGCCAGAGGATCTTCGGTAGCCAGAGCTTTTGCTGTGTCTGCCTTTAAGGTGTCAAGACCTGTGGAAATCTCGTCGGCAAGCTGTGAAAGCTCTTTGATTAGTTTTCCTTCGGAAGCTGTGCTTACATCTGCGACAACTGATTTCTTGGCAACAGCAGTAGCTGCAATCTTATCAATGTATGCAAATACAGATGGAAGGAAGTCCTTCTGTACCATTTCAACCATAGTATTGGACTCAATGTTAAGAATCTTGGAATAAGTTTCCAGCCAGATCTCATAACGGGACTCAATCTCTTCTTTTGTGAAAATATGATATTTGGTAAAGAGTTCAATATTCTTATCTGCGATCCACTGTGGAAGAGCATCCGGTGTGGATTTCAGGTTGTAAAGACCACGCTTTTCGGCTTCTTCAATCCATTCGTCGGTATATCCGTTGCCATTGAAGATAACGCGTTTGTGATCTGTGATTGTTTTCCTGATCAGTTCATGGATTGCATCGTCCATCTTGTCATCCGGAACATCTTTTAACTGTTCTGCAAACTGGTGTACACACTCAGCAACCGCAGTATTTAAGATGATGTTCGGGTTGGCGACAGAAGCCTCTGATCCAAGCATACGGAACTCGAATTTGTTTCCTGTGAATGCGAATGGTGAAGTACGGTTTCTGTCTGTATTATCCTTTACGAAATGAGGAAGTACTTTTGCACCGATATCCATCTGGACAGCGCGGCTTCCTGCAAAGTATTCACCATTTTCGATAGATTTTAAGATCTCTGTCAGCTCATCGCCAAGAAATACGGATACAACAGCAGGCGGAGCCTCGTTTGCGCCAAGACGGTGATCATTTCCGGCACTTGCTACAGAAATACGAAGTACATCTGCGTATTCATCAACAGCCTTGATAACAGCTGTCAGGAAAATCAGAAACTGTGTATTCTCAGCAGGTGTTTTGCCTGGATCAAGGATGTTTACACCTGTGTCTGTAATCATAGACCAGTTGTTGTGTTTACCACTTCCATTGATTCCCTCGAAAGGCTTCTCGTGAAGGAGGCATACAAGATCATGTTTGTCTGCGACTTTCTTCATGACTTCCATTGTTAACTGGTTATGGTCAACTGCAACGTTTGTGGTATCAAATACAGGAGCCAGCTCATGCTGTGCAGGAGCAACTTCGTTATGTTTTGTTTTAGCCGGAATACCAAGTTTCCAAAGCTCTACGTCCAGGTCATGCATGTAAGCTGCAACACGTGGTTTAAGAGCACCGAAGTAATGATCTTCCATTTCCTGTCCTTTAGGAGCAGGGGCACCAATCAATGTACGTCCGCAGAATACAAGGTCTTTTCTCTGTTTATATAATTCTTTGTCTACCAGGAAGTATTCCTGTTCAGGACCTACGGTTGTATTGACGTGTCTGACTTCTTTATTTCCCATTATATGAAGAAGATTTGTAGCTTCTTTATCAAGTGTTTCCATGGAGCGAAGGAGAGGAGTCTTTTTATCAAGGGCTTCACCGCTGTAAGAACAGAATGCTGTAGGAATGTAAAGTGTTCCATCTTTAATAAATGCCGGTGAGGTAGGATCCCATGCTGTATATCCTCTTGCCTCGAATGTGGCACGAAGACCGCCTGACGGGAAACTGGAAGCATCTGGCTCACCTTTTACAAGTTCTTTACCGGAGAAATCCATGATGACCTGTCCATCTCCTGTAGGAGAAATGAAGCTGTCATGCTTTTCAGCAGTTACGTTTGTCATTGGCTGGAACCAGTGAGTATAATGGGTAGCTCCGTTTTCGGTAGCCCATTCTTTCATTGCAACTGCAACGGAGTTAGCAACATCAAGTTCAAGATGTGTGCCGTTCTCGATTGTTTTCTTTAATGCTTTGTACATGTCTTTTGGCAGTTTGCTTCGCATTACTTTGTCGTTGAAAACTAAGCTGCCGTACAGTTCAGGGATATTCTGTGCCATATAGGTACGCTCCTTTCGGTTTGTGATTTCGCTGATAAAATGAATATGTGTAGTCCGGCTACAGATCACGATAAAATCTGTAACGGATTTCGTCTCATAGAAAATTCCTCATCGAAAATTTTCTATAAAGCGAAAAGTATAAAACGAAAAAGGCGCCTTGGACTTATCTCAAATCCAAAGCGCCTTTGCTTTATGTGCTGTACTATAAACGAAATGAAAACAGATGTCAAGCACTTTTTTTGAAAAAATTCAGAAAAAATTTTTGAGATGTGGCAAAAAAAGGATAGGTTGACAAATTTGTTTCAATTATTATAATTTGGGATGTCAGGGTTTAAGTGACGAAAAGCTGTTCGTGTCTGCACGATAAGATTTTTTGGATTTGAAACCTGCCAGACAAAAGAACATTTGAATAGAATCGGAGGAAATCAGATGGCTGGAATAAAAGAAGAGTGCGGCGTCTTTGGAATCTATGACCTGGATGGCGGCAACGTAGTTCCGTCCATATATTATGGACTGACTTCTTTGCAGCACAGAGGTCAGGAATCCTGCGGACTTGCAGTTTCTGATACTAAGGGAGAACGTGGAAATGTGAAGTTTCATAAGGATCTCGGTCTGGTAAGCGAGGTTCTCAGACAGGATGTTGTCCGTAAATACGAAGGAGACATCGGAATTGGTCATGTAAGATATTCTACCACAGGAGCTTCTGTTGCCGAGAATGCACAGCCGCTTGTTTTATCATATGTAAAGGGAACTCTTGCACTTGCACATAACGGAAATCTGGTAAATACACCGGAGCTGAAATGGGAACTGATTCAGAATGGAGCGATTTTCCACACGACTACAGATTCAGAGGTTATTGCATTCCATATTGCAAGGGAGCGTGTACATTCTAAGACCGTAGAGGAAGCAGTATTAAAAACTGCCAGAAAAATCAAAGGTGCTTATGGCCTGGTTGTCATGAGCCCGAGAAAACTGATCGCAGTTCGTGACCCTTATGGTTTAAAACCGTTATGTCTTGGAAAAAGAGGAAATACATATGTGGTTGCTTCTGAAAGCTGTGCACTTACTTCTGTCAGTGCGGAATTTGTCCGTGATATTGAGCCAGGTGAAATCCTTACGATCACAAAAGATGGGCTGAAATCCAATATGGAACTTGCGACTCTTGCAACTGCAAAGAGAGCCCATTGTGTATTTGAATATATATATTTTGCAAGACTGGACAGTACGATTGACGGAGTGAAGGTTTATGACGCCAGAATCCGTGGCGGAAAGTCTCTTGCCAAGTCTTATCCTGTAGATGCGGATATCGTAACGGGTGTTCCGGAATCAGGACTTCCAGCAGCGAAGGGATATTCAGAAGCTTCTGGTATTCCGTTTGCTTTTGCCTTCTATAAGAACAGCTATATTGGAAGAACTTTCATCAAACCTACGCAGGAAGAACGTGAGTCCAGCGTACATCTGAAACTGAGCGTACTGGAATCGGTTGTCAAGGGTAAGAGAATCGTACTGGTGGATGACTCTATTGTAAGAGGAACGACGATTGCCAATCTGATTCATATGCTAAAAGAGGCAGGAGCAAAGGAAGTTCATGTGCGTATCAGTTCACCGCCGTTCTTGCATCCATGCTATTTTGGAACCGATGTTCCATCCAATGACCAGCTGATCGCTGCAAGTCACAGTACAGAAGAAATCCGAAAGATGATCGGTGCGGATTCTCTGGGATATATGCAGACAGATTATCTGGAGGGAATGGCAGGCGGTCTGCCATTATGCAAGGCATGCTTCGATGGAAATTATCCAATGGATATTCCGGATTATAGTCATGCGGAGTTTGCTGATATTGTGAAATGTTGATGATTCATATTTGAAAGGTGCAGTGTGCTGACAGTGTACTGCATCAGTTGTAGTGAATCTGATTTATAGATAGAGGTGGGATTACCTGCCTCTATATTTTTATGCTTATATACAAAATTTGTTTTAGATACATACATGCATTGTTGTTCATGTGTCAATGCTTTACAAAACGTACTATTAAGAACGGAGTGAATAGTAATATTTATTTCGTGAAAAATTGCAGAAACTTGTCACAGATTATGGGATCAATCTCACATAGTGGTATAACCAATATAGAGGATGGATGAACAATAGTGACAAAAAATAACACTTATTATATGATAAAAATATACTGAATGTATAAAAATAACGTTCCTATGGATAAAATTACATGCTCGAAATAACTTGACAAAATTCGCAATGAGGAAGATAATGTGTGCATTCCATAAAATGAAACCGTAATTGTCAGGTGTTGATTATTTTTGCTATATGGTACAGCAGCAACAGATACAGGACAGTTACTCATAACTTTAGAAAGGGTGATTTTCATGTCACAGAGCAAGATTAAATTAAATGCAACGGAAGAAGTGCAGGAATTTGTAAACGCAGCAACCAGATGCGATTTTGATGTTGATGTATATTATAACAGATTTTTAATTGATGCCAAATCAATTCTTGGCGTACTCAGCCTTGACCTGACAAAGGTTCTGACTGTAGACTGCCATGGTGAGAGCAAAGAATTCAATCGTACTTTGAAAAAGTTTGCAGTGGCATAATGAGAGTTTTCGCTCATAAGTAAATATTGATTTCAAAAAAGACAGACTTGAAGAATAAAGAATTCAAAGCTGTCTTTTTGATTAAAGATGAAACTTCATTGTTGACAAACGAAAAAAAATGTTTTATAGTATAGCATATTTTTAAGAGACATCTGTGAGGAGTATTCTTTTCTCTCGATGAGTTATATGTAGAAGATTTAACCGAATCAAGTAAGTCCCCTGCGGAGGTTGCGAAGAACAATAAGCAGTGGTGGGCAGAGAGAAATCGGTATCTCCTATTGACATAGGACAAGTCACAATCAGCGGTGAGCTGACAGGTCAGATTTTGTGAAATTACTGACTGTGGATTGAAATAAAGGAAAACACATATTGATTAGGATATGTTGATCTGACAAAGGCGTCAGATGCAGGATATCAGATGGGTCAAGTGCCCTCTGAATACTGCATCTGACGCTTTTTCATTATAAACCAAGGATGATGGAGGAGGAAATCAAAATGGCAGTAAAGTATGTATTTGTCACAGGAGGCGTTGTTTCCGGTCTTGGAAAAGGAATCACAGCTGCATCCCTGGGACGTCTTCTCAAGGCGAGAGGATACCAGGTAACCATGCAGAAGTTTGATCCATATATCAACATTGACCCGGGAACCATGAACCCGATTCAGCATGGAGAAGTTTTTGTAACAGATGACGGTACAGAGACAGACCTGGATCTGGGACATTACGAGAGATTTATTGATGAGAGCCTCGACAAAAATTCCAACGTGACGACCGGTAAAGTTTACTGGTCCGTTCTTCAGAAAGAACGTCACGGAGATTTCGGCGGAGGAACCGTACAGGTAATTCCTCATATTACAAATGAGATTAAGAGTCGTTTCTACCGCGCCAAATCACCGGAGGAAAACAAGATTGCTATTATCGAGGTCGGAGGAACAGTTGGTGATATCGAAAGCCAGCCGTTTCTGGAAGCCATCCGTCAGTTCCAGCTTAATGTGGGGCATGACAATGCAATTCTGATTCATGTAACGTTAATTCCTTACTTAAAAGCATCCGAAGAGCTGAAAACAAAACCAACCCAGGCGAGTGTAAAAGAACTTCAGGGAATGGGAATTCAGCCGGATATACTGGTATGCAGAAGTGAGCATGAGCTGACAGAGGAGATTAAAGAAAAAATCGCACTGTTCTGCAATGTGCCAGTCAGTCATGTACTCCAGAACCTGGATGTAGAATATTTATATGAAGCTCCACTTGCAATGGAGAGAGAAAAACTTGCAGATGTCGTTCTCTCAAGCCTGAGACTGGAAAACAGGAAACCGGATTTAAGCGACTGGGAAGCGATGGTAGAAAGTCTGAGAAATCCAAACAAAACAGTAAAAATTGCGATTGTAGGAAAATATACACAGCTTCATGACGCATACCTCAGTGTGGTAGAGGCATTGAAACATGGTGGAATTTCCTGCAGAGCAAAAGTGGAGCTTGACTGGATCGATTCAGAAGAGCTGACAGAGAAAAATCTGGATCAGCAGCTTCATGATGTAGACGGAATTTTAGTTCCCGGCGGTTTCGGAAACAGAGGTACAGAAGGAATGATTCTTGCAGCGCAGTATGCAAGAGTATATAAGATTCCATACCTTGGAATCTGTCTGGGAATGCAGATGGCAATCGTAGAATTTGCCCGCCATGTACTTGGATATGAAGATGCAAACAGCATTGAACTTGATCCGGATACCAAACACCCGGTGATCGCACTGATGCCGGATCAGGAAGATGTCGAGGATATCGGTGGAACCTTAAGACTTGGAAGCTATCCATGTATCCTTGCAGAAGGCTCTAAATCCTATGAACTCTTCGGTAAGAAAGAGATTCATGAGCGTCACAGACATCGTTATGAAGTAAACAACGCATTCCGTAAAGAACTTCAGGAGAAGGGAATGAATATTGTAGGAACTTCTCCTGACAACCGAATTGTAGAAATGATCGAGATTGCAGGGCATCCGTTCTATGTAGGAACCCAGGCACATCCTGAATTCAAATCCCGTCCGAACCATGCACATCCTTTATTCAGAGGGTTTATTCAGGCGGCAGTCGATTATAAAGGTAATTAATTACTCAAACACATTCGTGTACTTGAAATAAAAAATAAGCGAAGAACAGCAGAAATAGAAAGGATGAGGAGATTATGAAAGAAGTGAGAGAACAACAGCAACAACAAGGTCTGTACCGGCCTGAATTTGAACATGACAACTGCGGTATCGGAGCAGTTGTCAATATCAAAGGAAAGAAAACCCACGATACTGTTGCAAACGCATTAAAAATCGTAGAACATTTGGAGCACCGTGCAGGTAAAGATGCAGAAGGCAAAACCGGTGATGGTGTAGGTATTCTTCTTCAGATTTCTCATAAATTTTTCAAAAAAGCCTGTAAGAAAGAGGGATTTGAGATTGGCGATGAGAGAGAATATGGCATCGCACAGTTTTTCTTCCCGCAGCACGAGATCAAACGCGCACAGGCAAAGAAGATGTTTGAGATCATTCTTGAGAAAGAAGGCCTGGAACTTCTTGGATGGCGTCAGGTTCCGGTATTCCCGGAGGTACTTGGACATAAAGCCAGAGAATGTATGCCATGCATTATGCAGGCATTTATCAAAAAGCCGGAAGATGTGGAAAAAGGTCTTCCATTTGACCGTATGCTCTACATTGCAAGACGTGAGTTTGAACAGAGTAATGATAATACTTATGTAGTTTCCATGAGCAGCCGTACCATCGTTTACAAAGGTATGTTCCTGGTTGGACAGCTTCGTACTTTCTTCGAAGATCTTCAGAACCCGGATTATGAATCTGCAATCGCCATGGTACATTCCCGTTTCAGTACCAACACAAACCCAAGCTGGGAAAGAGCACATCCCAACCGCTTTATGGTACACAACGGTGAAATCAACACCATCCGCGGCAACGCAGATAAGATGCTTGCAAGAGAAGAAAATATGGAATCACCATATCTGGAGGGACAGCTTCATAAAGTGCTCCCTGTTGTAAACAGAAATGGTTCCGACTCTGCAATGCTTGACAATACACTGGAATTTCTGGTAATGAGTGGTATGGAACTTCCGCTGGCAGTGATGATCACAATACCTGAACCATGGGCAAACAATGATACTATTTCACAGGCAAAGCGTGATTTCTACCAGTACTATGCAACCATGATGGAGCCATGGGACGGACCTGCATCTATCCTCTTCTCAGACGGTGATGTGATGGGAGCTGTCCTTGACAGAAACGGTCTCCGTCCATCCAGATATTATATTACCTCCGATGGTTACATGATCCTTTCCTCAGAAGTGGGTGTTCTGCCGATTCCGGAAGAGAAGATTGTATTAAAAGAGCGTCTTCATCCTGGAAAAATGCTTCTTGTAGATACTGTAAAGGGAAAAGTAATCGATGACAATGAACTGAAAGAGGGATATGCAAAAATGCAGCCATACGGTGAATGGCTGGATAGTCATCTGGTACAGTTAAAAGACATCAAGATTCCTAACGAAAGACCGGAAGAATATACACCTGAGCAGAGAGCGCGTCTGCAGAAAGCATTCGGTTATACTTATGAGCAGTATCGTACTTCCATCAGAAACATGGCGTTAAATGGTGCAGAGAGCATCGGCGCTATGGGTGTAGATACTCCGTTGGCAGTATTTTCCAAACAGAACAGACCATTATTTGACTATTTCAAACAGCTTTTTGCACAGGTTACTAACCCTCCGATCGATGCAATCCGTGAGGAAATCGTTACCAGCACAAGTGTTTATGTAGGCAAAGACGGAAACCTGCTGGAGCAGAAACCGGAAAACTGTCAGGTATTAAAGATCAATAATCCGATCTTGACAAATACAGACATGATGAAGATTAAGAGCTTTAAACATGAAGGCTTCAAGACAGCGGTTGTTTCTACCTTATATTATAAGAGTACGAAACTTGAGAGAGCCATTGACCGTCTTTTCGTAGAAGTAGATAAAGCATTCCGTGAGGGTGCAAACATCCTTGTTCTTTCAGACAGAGGAGTAGATGAAAACCATATGCCGATTCCGTCACTTCTGGCAGTATCCGCAGTTCATCAGCATCTGGTAAAGACGAAAAAGAGTACATCCCTTGCCATTATCCTGGAATCCGGAGAGCCAAGAGAAGTACATCACTTTGCAACCTTGCTTGGTTACGGTGCAAGTGCAATCAACCCGTACCTTGCCCTTGAGACCATTCATGAACTGATTGACAGCCATATGCTGGAGAAGGACTATTATGCAGCAGTAGATGACTACAATCATGCAGTGATCAGCGGTATTGTAAAGATTGCTTCCAAGATGGGTATTTCCACCATCCAGTCTTATCAGGGATCTCAGATCTTTGAGGCAATCGGTATTTCCTCAGATGTGATCGAGAAATACTTTACTGGTACAGTCAGCCGTGTAGGCGGAATCACTCTGGATGATATTGAAGAGAATGTAGAGAAGCTTCACTCAGAAGCATTTGATCCATTAGGACTTCCTACAGACCTGACTCTGGACAGCGTAGGCGCACACAAGATGAGAAGCCAGGGAGAGGAACATCGTTACAATCCTCAGACTATCCATCTTCTGCAGCAGTCCACATGGACAGGAAGCTACGATCTGTTCAAACAGTACACAGATCTGGTGGATAAAGAAAACCACGGAAACTTAAGAGGACTTCTGGACTTTAAGTTTGCTGAGACTCCGGTTCCCCTTGAAGAAGTGGAGAGCGTAGATGATATCGTAAAACGATTCAAGACAGGTGCCATGTCCTATGGTTCCATTTCACAGGAAGCACATGAGACACTGGCAATCGCCATGAACCACCTCCATGGAAAATCCAATACAGGTGAGGGTGGTGAAAGTGATGAAAGACTGGATTCCGCAGGAAGCAGTGATGACAGATGCTCTGCAATCAAACAGGTTGCCAGCGGACGCTTCGGTGTAACCAGCCGTTACCTTGTATCTGCAAGAGAAATCCAGATCAAGATGGCGCAGGGTGCAAAACCTGGTGAAGGCGGACATCTTCCTGCAAAGAAGGTATATCCATGGATTGCCAAAACCCGTCATTCCACACCGGGTGTCAGCCTGATTTCCCCGCCACCGCACCACGATATCTATTCTATCGAGGACCTGGCACAGTTAATCTATGACCTTAAGAATGCAAATAAATATGCAGATATTTCTGTCAAACTGGTATCTGAAGCAGGTGTCGGTACAGTTGCAGCAGGTGTTGCAAAAGCCGGTGCACAAACTATTCTGATCTCTGGTTATGACGGAGGTACAGGTGCAGCTCCGAGAAGTTCTATCCACAATGCAGGACTTCCATGGGAACTTGGACTTGCAGAAACACATCAGACACTGCTCAAGAATGGTCTGAGAAACCGTGTCCGCATTGAGACAGACGGTAAGCTTATGAGTGGTCGTGATGTTGCAATCGCAGCATTAATGGGTGCCGAGGAATTTGGTTTTGCAACAGCTCCGCTTGTAACCATGGGATGCGTTATGATGCGTGTATGTAACCTGGATACCTGCCCGGTTGGTGTGGCAACACAGAACCCTGAACTTCGTAAGAGATTCAAAGGTAAACCGGAATATGTAGAGAATTTCATGCGCTTTATCGCACAGGAATTAAGAGAATACATGTCCAAGCTCGGATTCCGTACAGTCAGTGAAATGGTAGGCCGTACAGATCTCCTTGTTCAGACAGACAACGTACAGGAACCACATCAGGGCAAAGTAGACTTAAGTGCAATCCTGAACAATCCGTTCGCAGGCAAAGACCAGAAAGTTACTTTTGACCCGAAAGCCGTATATAACTTCGAACTGGAAAAGACCATAGATGAAAAGGTTCTGGTTAAAAAATGTGCAAATGCAATCAATAAAGGTCAGAAAACAGAGCTTTCTGTAAACCTGACAAACATTGACCGTACATTCGGAACCATCCTTGGTGCAGAGATTACCAGAAAGAATAAAAACGGACTTGCAGATGACACCATCACTGTACACTGCAACGGTGCCGGCGGACAGAGCTTCGGTGCATTTATCCCCAAAGGACTTACACTGGAACTGACCGGTGACAGCAATGATTACTTCGGAAAAGGACTTTCCGGTGGTAAACTGATCCTGAAGGTTCCGGAGAAAGCTGCATACAAAGCAGAAGAGAATATTATTGTAGGCAATGTTGCCCTTTACGGTGCAACCAGCGGTACTGCATTTATCAATGGTGTTGCAGGTGAGCGTTTCGCAGTTCGTAACTCCGGTGCATCTGCAGTTGTAGAAGGCGTAGGAGAGCACGGCTGTGAATATATGACAGGTGGCCGCGTAGTCGTACTTGGTAAGACTGGCAAGAACTTTGCAGCAGGTATGAGCGGCGGTATCGCATATGTACTGGATGTGGATAATGTTCTTTACAAGAACCTGAACAAGGCTATGATTTCCATCGAAAAAGTGGAAAACAAATATGACAAAAAAGAACTCCGCGACCTGATCGAAGCCCATGTAGAAGCTACAGGCTCCAAACTCGGTGCGAAAGTTCTCGCTGACTTTGATTACTATCTGCCACACTTCAAGAAACTCATTCCAAATGAGTACAAGAAGATGATCACTTTAAGTGCGAAACTGGAAGAAAAAGGACTCAACAGTCAGCAGGCACAGATGGAAGCGTTCTATGAAAGTATTGGCGCTAAACATTGATAATAATTGAATATATCGTGTGAACTTATCAATGTTGCCCCGTCATCTTTTAGAATAAATAAAAAGGTGGCGTGGGCCATACCATTATTGCCGCAGCAAGTGTGGCGAAGAGGAGGAAATCATGGGCAAACCAACAGGATTTTTAGAATATGAGAGAGAGACGGCAAAAGTTCTGCCGCCAAAGGTCCGCATCGCAAACTTCAAAGAATTCAGGACCCCATTAAATAAAGAAAAACAGAAACTTCAGGGCGCACGCTGCATGGCATGCGGTGTCCCATTCTGCCAGTCAGGTATGATGATCGGCGGTATGGCATCCGGCTGCCCTCTGCACAACCTTGTACCTGAGACAAATGATCTGGTTTATACAGGCAACTGGAAACAGGCATTCTTAAGACTGAGCAAGACACACAGTTTCCCGGAATTTACTTCCCGTGTCTGCCCTGCACTCTGTGAAGCAGCCTGCACCTGTAACTTAAACGGAGAACCGGTCTCCACAAAAGAAAATGAACGTGCGATCATCGAGACAGCCTACGAGAACGGATGGGTAACTCCGCAGATCCCGGAAGTGCGTACGGGCAAATCCATCGCAGTCATCGGAAGCGGTCCGTCTGGACTGGCAGCAGCTCAGCAGTTAAACAGACGAGGCCACAGCGTAACTGTATTTGAAAGAAAAGACCGTGTAGGCGGACTTCTCCGTTACGGTATTCCTAACATGAAGCTGGACAAAGCTGTTGTTGACAGAAGAATCCATCTTATGGAAGAAGAGGGAGTTAAATTCGTTACAAATGTAAACGTAGGAAAGGACATCAAGGCAGAAGAACTTCTGAAACAGTTCGACCGCGTCATCCTTGCCTGCGGAGCATCCAATCCACGAGACATTAAAGTTCCGGGACGGGATGCAAAAGGAATCTATTTCGCAGTAGATTTCCTGGGACAGGTAACAAAAGCGCTGTTGGATTCTGACTTTGCCAAAGTTCCATATGAACTTGCAAAAGGTAAAAATGTTCTGGTCATCGGTGGTGGTGATACAGGAAATGACTGTGTGGGAACTTCCATCCGTCTGGGTGCCAAATCTGTGATCCAGTTAGAGATGATGCCGAAGCCGCCAGTGCAAAGAACACCATCCAACCCATGGCCACAGTGGCCGAGAGTCCTCAAAACAGACTATGGACAGGAAGAAGCAATCGCTGTATTCGGACATGATCCACGAGTATACCAGACTACTGTTACAGAATTTATCAAAGATAAAAACGGCAATGTCTGCCAGGCCAAACTCACGAAATTAAAGAGTGAAAAAGATCCGAAAACAGGACGAATGATGATGGTACCGGTAGAAGGTACTGAAGAAGTCATCCCTGTAGATGTAGTTCTCATCGCAGCTGGATTCCTTGGCAGTGAGAAATACGTAACAGACGCATTCAAAGTAGCCATCAACGACAGAACAAACGTAGATACCAAACCGGAACAGTATCAGACATCCGTAGACAGAGTCTTCACAGCAGGAGACATGCACAGAGGCCAGTCCCTGGTAGTATGGGCAATCCGCGAGGGCAGGGAAGCTGCAAAGGCGGTAGATGAATCACTGATGGGATATTCCTATCTGTAAAAATAAGATAAAATATGACAAAGGTGCTATTGCCTGACGGAAAAGGACGTCAGGAAGTGGCACCTTTGTTTTTTTTGAAGTGATTTTCGGGTGTTTCGGGTATTACAATAATTGTAGTTTAGTTTAAATAAACAAAAATACTTAGTAAACCCAGCGTAGTCCTATTAGCGATTACACGGCGAAGATGTGATTACCACACCGAAAACAAAGAAAAGTAATCGTATGATCAAAATGCCGAAGTTCCTCTGTGAAGAAATGCAGGAATATTTGCAGATGCTTTACGGATTGAAGAAGAAAGACCGAATCTTTACGGTCACAAAGAATATCGTAGAGGTGTATATCTGAATCTGCTTACAAGTGGAAGGTTGAATGATTATTTGGCTGATATAGAAGAACAGGCACAGAAACGCTTTGAAAGGATTGTAGAGCAGATGGCAGAGAGTGAAGGTATTACCGAACAACTTAAAGCAACTGATCAGGTGGCTGGGGTAGGAGAAATGAATAATATTTGGAGTAGAGCAAGAGAGGTTGTGAATGTTGAATTGATTTATAATTAAAAGAGAAGAGATTTTGGATAAATGCTTGACTGTAAACCTTGTTTATAGCTTATTCTTAAGATAAAATAGAGTTGCTTGAAAGGAGTGCATAACATGAAAATAAAAGACGTAGAAGAACGAACAGGTTTATCCCGTTCTAATGTTCGTTTTTATGAAAAGGAAAAACTCATTGAGCCTTCAAGAAACGAAAGTAATGGTTATAGAGATTATTCAGAAAATGATGTGGAAAATATAAAGAAGATTGCATATCTGCGTACATTAGGAATTTCTATTGAGGATATACGAAGCATTATATCTGGAAAAGTAACATTGCAGGAAACGCTTGAGAGGCAGAATGAAATATTAAATAGTCAGATTACTGATTTGAATAAGGCAAAACTCATGTGCGAAAAAATGTTGGGTGAAGAAAGTATTAGTTATGAAAAATTACAGGTAGAACAATATGTAACAGAGTTGCAGGATTATTGGAAAGATAATCAAACTGTTTTCAAACTAGATTCAGTCAGCTTTTTGTATATATGGGGAAGTATGCTTACTTGGATAACGATTACCGTACTATGCTTGATTATTGGGTCGTTGTCTTATTCTAAGCTGCCGACAGAAATTCCGGTACAATGGAGTAAAGGTGTGGCAACATCTTTGGTGAATAAAAATTGGATTTTTATTTGTCCGGTTATCTGCATTATAATCCGTTATTTATTAAAACCTTTTATCTATGCCAAATTACAGATGAACAATTATTATGGAAAAATTATAACAGAGTATTTGACAAATTATATGTGTTTTATTGTATTGTCAGTAGAAATTTTCTCAATACTTTTTACTTTCGGAGTGGTAAAAAGTGTTGTTGTACTTTTATTTGTGAATACGGCAGTCTTTATGGGATTGTTAGTAGTCGGATTGACAAAAATGGATTTGAGAGGAAAAGAAATTTTATGATTCAGATTTCAAATTTAACCATGATATTCTGAAAAATTTATAGGAATGCGCTATTATCAAATTGACATAGGAATGTGGTAGAGTATAATTACAATTGAATACACTGAAAAAATGGAGGAATTATATGAAAGCACATAAATATTGGTCAGTTGGAGCATTAATTGCAATGTTTGGGACTTATTACACTGGATATAAAAAGCTAAAATCAAGTCATAAATACTTTGCTTTAAGTTCTATGTTATGTATGGTAATGGCGATATATACAGGTCATAAAATGATTACTGGTAATAGAAAAGAAAAGGCAAAAAAAGAGAAAGTTACAGATAGAGAGGGATAAATAATGTTGGAAGTAGGAATTAAGGCACCTGATTTTGAGTTGCCCGATCAAAATGGGAAAATACATAGATTATCGGATTATACAGGAAAAAAAGTGATTTTATATTTCTATCCCAAGGATAATACAGCAGGATGCACGAAACAGGCATGTGGTTTTTCCGAGAGATACCCTCAGTTTACCGAAAAAGGTGCGGTTATTCTTGGAGTCAGTAAGGATTCTGTATCCTCTCATAAGAGATTTGAGGAAAAATATGGATTGGCATTTACACTTTTAGCAGATCCAGAGCGGAAAGTTATTGAAGCATATGATGTATGGAAAGAAAAGAAAAATTATGGCAAAGTCTCTATGGGAGTAGTAAGAACCACATATCTTATTGATGAACAGGGGATTATTATAAAGGCAAATGATAAAGTCAAGGCTGCAGATGATCCTGAAAATATGCTCAAGGAATTAGATTAATGAAGATAATATTATCCCCTGCTAAAAAGATGATTACAGATACTGACAGCATAGCGCCGGATGGATTGCCTGAATTTATTGAAAAGACGACAGAGATACAAAGTTGGTTGAAAAGTAAGTCAAAAGAGGAACTGAAAGGAATTTGGAAATGTAATGACCAGATTGCAGAACAAAATTTCAATAGATTGGGAAATATGAATCTTTATCAGATGCTCAGTCCGGCTGTTTTATCATATGAAGGAATTGCTTTTCAATATATGGCACCATCTGTGTTTGAAGATATGCAGCTTGAGTATGTGCAAAATCATTTGAGAATATTGTCTGCATTTTATGGTGCTCTGAAACCAATGGATGGTGTGACACCTTATCGTTTGGAAATGCAGGCAAAGATCAGGATTGGAGATTCCAAAAATCTGTATGAGTACTGGGGTGACTTGTTATACCGTTCAGTAATAGATGACAGCAGGATTATCATTAATCTTGCATCAAAAGAATACTCAAAATGTATAGAAAAGTATTTGACACCACAGGACAGATATATTTCGGTTACATTTTGTGAAGCTTCTGGAGATAAAATGGTAACAAAAGGTACATATGCCAAGATGGCTCGTGGTGAAATGGTCAGATTTATGGCAGAAAATAATATTGAGAATCCGGTAGATATTAAGAAATTCGACAGACTTGGTTATTCATTCCGGTCTGATTTATCATCAGATACTGAATATGTTTTTGAACGAAAAATAGAACAATGATTTAGATTAAAGATGCTCAGCATGGGCATCTTTTAGCAATAATGAGAATTATTACTATATTATTGACAATATAATAATGATGATATATAATCCCGTCTTTTATTTGATAATTATGCAGATAAAGATTTGCCTGTTATTTTTGTATAAATAATAATGAAACCTTTTTTATATAAATTTTTTGTGATAAAATAACAGTCAGATATATGATACAGACAGGAGACAAAAGGGTATGAAATTAGATGTTTTGGGATTGTTGGGAGCGTGTTCCTATGCATTGGACTGTGTGGAAGCAGAGTTAGTGCATGTAACATATAAGCATGCGAAGCGTGTTGCATATATGAGTGTCTGCATGGCAGAACAGATGGGAATTCAGGGGAAGAGTCTGCAGGATCTGACAGCCGTTGCGTTGTTACATGATAATGCACTGACTCAATATATTCAGGAAGAATTACACAATGATATTGCAAGTGCAATAGGTTCGGCGATTCCACTGGAGCTGGGAATTCACTGTGCGGAAGGTGAGAAGAACATGAAAGACATTCCATCCCATACGGATATAAAGAATGTCATTTTGTATCATCATGAGAATGCAGATGGAAGTGGACCTTTTGGAAAAAAATGGACAGAAGTACCGGTTTTTGCACGAATTATCCATCTATGTGATCTGCTTGACCAGGTCTGCTGCAGTGATTCTTTTGATTCAGACACCTGGCAGAAGGTAGAAGCATTTCTTCAGGAAATCACAGGTTCTATAGCGGATGAAGAATGTATAGAAGCATTTAGACATGCTTTTTCTGAACGACATTTTCTGTCACTTGGAGAAAAAGATGTGGAGACTCGTTTATGGAACAGAGTGCCGCGTACAAAACAAGATCTTAGCTTTGAACAGATTAAAGCACTGGCGAAATTTTTCGCACGCATCGTAGACTATAAATCACCATTTACGAGTACACACTCCATAGGTGTGGCGGCAGATGCTGAGAAATTATCCAGATTTATGGGATTTGATGAGGAGACAATGCAGAAAATGTATCTTGCAGGAGCGCTGCATGACATTGGAAAGGTTGCCATAGGTAACAAAATTCTGGAGAAGCCGGGAAGACTGACGGATGATGAGT
The DNA here is from genome assembly GCF_003471165.1 of Ruminococcus sp. AM22-13. Taxonomy (GTDB): domain Bacteria; phylum Bacillota; class Clostridia; order Lachnospirales; family Lachnospiraceae; genus Blautia_A. The sequence continues at coordinate 36,336 of NZ_QRIL01000023.1, forward strand.
TTGCAGTTATGAAACACCATGCAGCATATACTTATTATATTCTGTCAGAAATCGATGATTTTGAAGAGATACGTGACTGGGCTGCCTTTCACCATGAAAGACTGGACGGGACAGGCTATCCATTTGGAAAAACAGCTGCTGAATTAAACACACAGGAACGCATCATGGCGTGTGTCGATATTTATCAGGCACTGACAGAAAGCCGCCCGTATAAACAGGGAATGCCACATGAAAAAGCTTACGGTATTTTAAATGATATGGTAGAAAAAGGATGGCTTGATGGAGAAATCGCTTCACAGGTTGATGCTTGTTTTGATCAGAAAATGACAGACATAATTCATGAGGAGAAACAGCTTGGAGAATAAAAAATTATTCCAGATTGGTGATGTGGCAAAAATGTTTCATATCAGTGTTGGCAGCCTGCGGCGTTATGAACAGGCAGGTCTGTTGAAACCAGAATACACAGATCCGGAAACAGGCTATCGCTATTATAGTGCACGTCAGTTTGAGGTTTTAAATACGATTCGTTACTTGCGCGTTTTGGATATGCCATTGGGTCAGATTGGAGAGTTTTTGGGAAACAGAGACATCGACGTGATAGAAGCTAAGTTGTTAAATCAGAAAAAACTGATAGAAAAGAAACGGCGGGAGTTGGAAACAATCGAACGCAAGATATAAAAGCAGCATATCCTACAATCGGAAAAGAAACTGTATATAGAAATCTTGATATATTGGTAGATGAGGGTTCGTTAAGGAAGGTTGAAGTTTCGGATGGAGCGAATAGGTTCGATTTTTCATTGAAAAATCATTACCATGTCAGGTGTACAAAATGCGGTGAAGTTTCAGATGTGGATATGGATGAAATACCGGATTTGCTGGAAAGAATTCATAACACTCATGGAATCGAATTTTTGGATTATGATATTTCATTTAAAGGTATTTGCCCAAAATGCAGGGAGAAGGTAAAGAAGGAAAAAAATGGATAGGAAAGCAATGTATAAGTTGAGTTATGGATTGTTTGTACTGACTGCCAGGGAAGATGAAAAAGACAATGGATGTATTATTAATACAGCCATTCAGGCAGCTTCAGAACCGAACCAGTTAAGTATCTGCGTCAACAAAGCAAATTACACGCATGACATGATTCAGAGAACTGGAAAATTCACAGTATCAGTCTTAAGTCAGAAGGCACGGTTTGAATTGTTTAAACATTTTGGCTTCCAATCAGGAAGGGATACCAATAAATTTGAAGCATTTGAAAAGTGTGCTAGGGGTACAAATGGTATTTATTATATTACAGAAGGTACAAATGCATACATTTCTGTAACAGTTAATAAAACGGAGGACTTAGGATCACATACAATGTTTATCGGTGAGATAACAGATATGGAAGTTTTAAGTAATGTTCCTTCTGTCACATATGATTATTACCAGAATAATATTAAACCTAAGCCACAGGCAGTCGGAAAAACCGAGGATGGGAAGACAATATGGCGTTGCAGAATTTGTGGATATGAATATGTAGGAGAAGAATTACCGGATGATTTTATATGTCCTTTATGTAAGCACCCAGCATCAGATTTTGAAAAAATAGTAAAGAAAACGGAGGAAAAAGAAATGGCAGCAAACAAATACGTAGGAACACAGACTGAGAAAAATTTACAGGAGGCATTCGCAGGGGAATCGCAGGCAAGAAATAAGTATACCTATTTTGCTTCTGTAGCGAAAAAGGAAGGCTACGAGCAGATGTCAGCATTGTTTTTAAAAACCGCAGATAATGAGAAAGAACATGCAAAGATGTGGTTCAAGGAATTAGCAGGAATTGGTGATACAAAGGAAAACCTGGCGGCAGCGGCAGAAGGCGAAAATTATGAGTGGACAGATATGTATGAAGGTTTTGCTAAAACAGCTGAGGAAGAAGGTTTTCCTGAACTTGCAGCAAAATTCAGAGCTGTAGGAGAGATTGAGAAGCATCACGAGGAGAGATATCGTGCACTTCTTAAGAATATTGAAACTGCTAAAGTTTTTGAAAAGAGTGAAGTTAAAGTATGGGAATGCCGTAACTGCGGGCATATTGTAGTGGGAACAAAAGCACCGGAAGTATGCCCGGTATGCAATCACCCGCAGAGCTATTTTGAAGTACATGCAGAAAACTATTAATGTGAATTGCAGATATGAATATGGGTATGTCTGTTATACGATACAATGAGGGGCGGAAATGAACAAACTGAAAACATTATCCGGAGCACAATTAAAGTATATCGCATTTACAACTATGCTCATAGATCATGTAAATAAGGCTCTGATTTATCCTAATTTGAATGGAGGAATATTGCTTGTGATAAGTGATATTTTTGACATATTAGGAAGAATAGCTTTCCCGATCTTTATATTTTTATTGATAGAAGGTTATTTCAGAACGACAAACAGGTGGAAATATTTAGGTATGCTTCTTTTGTTTGGAATAATCTCAGAAATTCCATATGACATGTTTACAACGGCATCCTATTTTGAGCCAAATGGAAACAATATTATGTTCACATTGGCTTTGGTACTCGTTATCATTTGGATCATAGGTACATTAAAAGAAAAAATGGGAGTACGTTGGCGTATATTATGGTATTTCATTTCCGCTGTAATCGTGGGAGCCGGATGCCTGAGTGCGATGATATTGGGATTGGATTATGAGTATCATGCAGTCTTAATTGGGTATTTTTTATATATTTTTCATAAAAAACCTGTTTGGGCAATTCCATTTTGCTTTTTGGCTATGTATAAAGAACCGTGGGCGTTATTGGGATTTGGATTAACCCTTACATATAATGGAGAACGGGGAAGGCAGAATAAGATTGTAAATTATTTTTTTTATCCAGTACATCTCTTTGTTCTGGGTATGATAAAAATGTATTTTGGATTTTAATAATACTTAAGAAAATCAGAATTAGGAGGATTAACTAATGAAATACGTATGTGATGTTTGCGGATGGGAGTATGATGAAGAGGAAGGATATCCAGAAGGTGGTATCGCACCGGGAACAAAATGGGAAGATGTTCCGGAAGATTTTGAATGTCCGTTATGTTCCGTAGGAAAAGATCAGTTCTCAGAAGTATAATAAATAACAATGAAAAGGAAGGACGTCAAGTATGTGATATAACGGATGACCTTCTTTTTTTACAGAATAAAAAATGCACAAATTGTAGGGAGATGAATACTATGAGAGGTCTTAGCCGAAAATTATATCTTGATCTTTCTGTTCCAACCGAAGAGGACCAGCGTTCAGACCAGCAGCGCATTCTGGAAGCTTTATCCGCGGAGGGCGTGAAAGAGGAGGTTCATATTCCGGTTCGCATGTTGAGACAACTATATCCATTACTTGATCGTGCAGGTTGGAAAATAACCGTTTCGCTTTCCTGGAATGGAGAAAAATGGGAGCTGGTTGATATAGAAAGCGGAGATACAGCCAGACAGCATTATGGGCTGGCTGTGGATCTTGGAAGTACAACGGTAGTGGTGAGACTTTTAGATTGTAATAGTGGTGAGATATTGGGAGAAGAGAGCTGCTTTAATAAACAGATTCAGTGGGGAACCGATATTTTATCACGTATTTTTTTCTGCAAAGATGACAGGAAAAAACTGGAAGAGATACGGCTTGCTACAGTTGAGTCTATTATAGAGTGCATGGATAAGCTGGATGTAAAGCATCCGGTGTCACGAAAATGTCTGTCTATGGTAGTAGCAGGCAATACCACCATGATCCACTTTCTTTTGGGAATAGATGCTTTCTGTGTCTTTTATACGCCACATGCTGTTCATGCAGACCGTCCGGGATTCCAGCCGGCAAAAGATCTGGACATTCCGCTGAATGGTTATGTATATTGTTATCCGGCGAAGTCTAATTATCTGGGTGGTGACATCATCAGTGGAATGATTGAAACGGAATTATATAAAAAGGATGGAATCAGTGTTTTCTTTGACATTGGAACCAACGGTGAACTTGTGATAGGAAATAAAGATTTTCTTCTTTGCGGCGCCGGTGCGGCGGGGCCTGCATTGGAAGGCGGTGTAGTACATACCGGGATGAGGGCAGATGCCGGAGCAGTGGACAGCGTGAGGATAAGAGGTGGAAAAATCCATGTTCATGTAATTGGTAACTCTTCAGGAAAAATTAGCCCTAAGGGTATCTGCGGTTCCGGTATTGTCGATCTGATTGCGGAACTTTTTTTAGAAGGCTGGATAGATATTCGTGGTAAGTTTTCTCCTGAAAAAACGAATCTTATTCAGAAACGAGAAGGTCAGCTTTGCATAGAATATGCTCCGGGTCTGTATTTTTATCAGAAAGATATCGACGAATTTATTCTTACCAAAGCCGCAGCACATATAATGGTTGAGATCATGCTCCGGGAATCTGGACTTGAACTGAATCAGGCAGATCGATTTTATGCAGCCGGCTCTTTTGGAAAATATGTATCTGTGGAATCAGCCATTACCATTGGGATGTATCCTGACATGGAACGGGAGAAGATGATCAATGCTGGAAATTCTTCGCTGGAAGGAGCACAGAAGCTTTTGCTGAACAAAGAACTTCTTGCAGATATTGATCAGATACTGGAAGAAATGACTTATATACAATTTGCGGAAGTGGATGATTTTCTGGAACAGATGGTAGCTGCCCAGGCCTTACCTCACACAGATTATAAAAAATATCCAACGGTCATGGAAAAATTAAAGAAAAGACAAAACATATGCTTTTATTGATCCGAGGCTGAGAAATCTGTCATGGTAAGCATATTCCAGATTTCTCAGAAAACAGAACAAAGGAGGAGACAAGATCAAAAATGAAATTTGATGTGCTGGGGTTATTAGCAGCCTGCTCATATGCATTGGACTGTGTAGAGGCAGAGCTGATTAAAGTAACAAACAATCATTCTAAACGTGTGGCACATATGGCGGTTTGTACTGCTGAAAAAATGGGTATACAGGGTCAAAGCCTGCAGGATCTGGCAGAGTGTGCATTGCTGCACGACAATGCAGTGGCACAATATATTCAGGAAGAGCTTCAAAATGACTCTTTACGTAACGGGGTGATGAAGCTGGGAAGGCATTGTACCATAGGAGAAAAATTCTGAAAAATATACCGTTTCATAATGATGTATCTAATGTCATACTGTACCCCCCCCCATGAAAACGCTGATGGAAGTGAACCTTTTGGAAAACAATGGAATGAAAAGAAGCTGTTGCGAAACAAAAGAAGCAGCAGAAGCGAGCAAAACGGAAAAAAGAAGCAAGGGATAATCTGACCAAAGAAGAAATCTTGCAAGATGACCGATTTTTCTTTATTGCCGGTTATACCTCCGGAGGTGCACCGTATGGTGTCACCTGGGAGGAAATGGGTCTGAAACCTTGGGAAGATTTGGAAGAAAATGAGTGATTTGCTAGTGTACTCTTATTTATCTCTTGTGACAGAAACAGGTTCCCTTTTTGTCGGAAGTAAGTCTGAACTGATCTCTGGAGCATTGAGTAGCGCAGTGAAATTCTGCTGAATGATATCCAGTGTATTCTGCTTTTTCTGCAATTCCTGTTTTTCCCGGAGGGTAGCAGCCTGTTCAGATTCAAGATTTTCAATTTGCTTCTGGATTTTATTAGAGCTTGGGATTTTGGTAACACCGAGATCCTGAAGCTCTTTTTTTAGTGAATCGTGGAGCTGGTATTCTGCCTGATGCTTGGTACGGTAAGCTTTTGGATTTTTAGCAGATTTGCAATTTTCCTGGCAGATGCGATTACTGATCCGGCAGATTTTATGGTAGCTCCGCTTATTGGAAACATACTTGTGATGATCAACAAAACTTGCTGCATTAAAGATGATGTGGTTATGAATATGATTTTTATCAACATGGGTGCTGATCACGTATTCATATTTTCCTTTCAGTACTTCGTCTGCAAATTGTTGCCCTAAGCGATGGGCATTTTCGGCATCAACTTCTCCAGGTTTAAATGACTGGATCAGATGAAATGCCAGGTTATCGCCTTTGTCCATTCCATTCTTTTTTGCCATTTCTCTTGTCATAGAAAATTCAAGATCTGCAGTTTCCGGGGAACAGCCAAAACTGGAAACTAACAGTTTTTCATCTGTTTTATCTGGATTCGTGATGTAGTCCAGAGCTTTCTTGTCTGTTACTTTAATGGGGAAGATCTTAAGATACGCCATAATTCTTTCATCATCTCTTTCAATTCTTTCATTTCTTCCGGATACAGATCTCCGGTGCTGTTTACTTTTTTCGCAATCTGGTTGATATTTACGCCAATCTTGTGCATTTCCTCATACTGTTTCTTCAGTGGAGTGGTATCGGTGTTGACGATGTAACCGTCGATTGCCATTTTCCGCAGATAAGCTCCCATGTTTTTGGTCTTTGATTCTATCATCTTCCTGCGGATCAGCTTCCGCTCTTCATCTGTGACATAAAAATGGATTTCTTTGTTTCGTTTTCTTTCAGCCATTGGTAATTTCTCCTTTCTGAGAGGGCAGTAGTATCGCTGCTTTCAGCGTTTTTCAATTTAGGGCAGGGTACCCTAAATTGGGATTTCCCGGAAGTGTATCCTCACTTCCTGTCCTTGCTGTTTTACTCCTCTATTAGTTAAAGTCAGGAGAATCGGGAAAATGCAAAAGAATTTGACAGGTAGTATAGGGAACAAAAATGTGGTATGATTATGGACAGGATATTAGAAGAATCAGGAGTTGAATGAGTTGTGAAGAAAGAAGAAATATTTGAATATGTGCAGAAACAGTATGGCACACTTCCGGAATATCTATGGAGTAAACTACCGGACAGTGCAGTACTCCGACATAAAAATGGAAAATGGTATGCAGTGATCATGACGGTTGAAAAATCGAAACTGGGATTAGATGGAAAAGAGCCGGTTGATATCATGGACGTAAAGTGTGATCCGGATATGACAAATATGATTATTCAAACTTATGGATTTTTACCTGGATACCATATGAACAAGCAGCACTGGATCACGATTTTACTGGATGGTTCAGTCAGTGAAGCAAAGGTACTGGACTTTTTAGATATGAGTTATGATTTGATTGACGGAGCAGGCAGAAAAGAAGAAAATGTAAGTGGATTACAGTGATTTTTGAACAAAAGGAAAACCGGGGATTTTACTCCTCGGTTTTCTGGCTGTTGTGCTTCAGTCTTCAATTTGAAAAATATCTTCTACAGGCACTTTCAGGTAATGTGCCAGCCGGATTGCAATCTCAAGAGAGGGATTACGTTCTCCACGTTCGATGCGGCCTATAGTCTGGCTGCAGGAACCTATGGCTTCAGCCAAATCTGCTTGAATGAGATTCCGTTCTTCACGAATATCTTTTAGTGTATTATTGATTGCCATTCAATCACTTCCTTTGCTTATTGTTATCAGCAGGATCATGAACCTGCTGTTGAAATCTAATGAAATCCTGGAATTTCTGCACCTTTGCATTTCCCGATTACTTTTCCAAATATCTTAAAAGAGTCAGATTCCAAAACCTGGATAGGACGATATTTTTGATTTAAAGAGATCAGATAAACACCATCTGGCTCATCGTGTAATTCCTTGATGTAAGTATTGCCGTTGAGATAGAAGATTCCAATTTCACCATTAGCAAGAGAATCTTTTTTTTGAATCCATGCAACATCGCCTGTATGATAAAGTGGCTCCATACTGTCACCGGAAATCCGTACACCAAAGTCAGTCTGCTCAGGAGCAAGGTGTCCTACGTCATAGGTTTCTTTTACAGAATCCTCCAGGTAATTTCCAGTACCAGCAGAAACTGGTTCCCAGGTAATTTCTACAGGATGATGGAATGGGATAATCTTTGCAGACAGTGGAGAAAACTTTTTAGAAGCTTTCAAAATATCAGCAAATTCAATCAATTTATTTCTGCCTTCTTCATTCAATCCACTCATAATGTTATATGGGTTTTCTCCAAAGAAGGATTCATATATATCTTCGATATCAAGTAACTGGCAAAGTGTCAGGAAAACATGTAAAGCTGGTTCTCGTGCATTGGTCTCCCATTTGGAGATTGCTTTTGTAGTGACCTGAATACCTTCCTGAGAAAGCAGGTCTACCAGATCTGATTGAGAGTATCCTTTCTTTTTTCTATTTTCTGCTAATATTTCCCCGAAATCACGCATTTGTTCGCCTCATTTCTATTTGAATTTTCTATATGCATTATACCGTATGTTAGAAATAAAATCAACAATAATCTCCAAAATGGAGAAAATACAACCAAGATATCACTTGACTATCTCCGAAATGTCGATATATACTAAACATACAGAGATTGATAAGACATTATGTTGAAGGAAACAGCTGGGAGGTGAAAAGTTTGAGTGAGCGTGTGATCCTGCATAGTGATATGAACTGTTTTTATGCCAGTGTAGAAATGCTACATCATCCGGAATTTGCCGGAATGCCTCTGGCAGTCGGTGGCGATCCGGAAGCCAGACATGGAATTGTACTGACAGCAAATTATATTGCCAAGAAAAAAGGAGTAAAAACCGGAATGGCATTATGGCAGGCAAAACAGATTTGTCCGGAAATCATATTTGTACCACCACGGATGGATTTGTATTTGAGATTTTCACAGATGGCAAGAGAAATTTATTCGGAGTATACGGACAAGATCGAGCCATATGGAATTGATGAAGCCTGGCTGGATGTATCGGACAGCAGAAATCTGAAAGGAAGCGGAATGACGATTGCAAGAGAAATCAGCCATCGGATTAAATACGAACTGGGTGTAACGGTAAGTATTGGAATTTCCTGGAATAAGATTTATGCGAAACTTGGTTCAGATTATAAAAAGCCGGATGCAATCACAGAGTTTAATCGAGAAAATTATAAAGACAGGATATGGCAGATTCCAGCGTCAGATTTGCTTTATGTCGGAAGACAGACAAATAAGAAATTGCAAAAACTTGGAATCCGGACAATCGGGCAACTTGCGGAATCAGACGAAAAGTTGTTAGAGAGTCATTTTGGAAAAATAGGAAATGTATTATGGGCTTTCGCAAATGGCTGGGATGAAGATCCGGTTTGCAAGGAAGGATATGAAGCACCAATAAAGTCGATAGGTAATAGCACTACAACACCGAGAGATCTGGAAAATGATCTGGATGTCTGGATCATTCAAATAGCATTGGCAGAAAGTGTAGCTGCACGATTGCGGAAACATTGATTTAAATGCAAAACAGTAGAAATTACAGTTCGAGATAATGGATTGTATAGTTTTTCCAGACAGATACATTTACGACAGCCAACGAATATTACAAACGAGATTGTAACTGCAGCATTTCAGCTATTTAAAGATAATTACAAATGGGAACATCCCATTAGAAGCCTGGGAATCAGAGCTGCGGATCTTGTGTTAGATGATATTCCCGTGCAGTTGGATTTATTTGGAAATCAGGAGAAAAAGGAAAAGTTAGAGAAGCTGGATCGTACTGTAGATGAGATCAGACGACGGTTTGGTTATTTCAGTATACAGCGAGCGGCAATGTATCAGGATAAAGTCTTATCCCACTTAGACGCTGGTACGCACACGATCCATCCACACAGTTATTTTCATGGGTAATTGGAGGGATAGATTTGAAAAAAGTATTAACCAGAAAACAGAAAGAAAGTTATCAGTGTATTTTGAATTATACGAAGGAGCATGGATACCCGCCGACAGTTCGGGAATTTGGAAAACTGATCGGAGTAAGATCAACATCATCTGCTTTTTCTAGAATCAAGCAGTTGGAGCAAAATGGATATATCCGCAGAATCCCGGCATCGCCAAGAGCAATCGAGATTTTATAGTGAGGTGTCGGCATGAACAAAGTATATGTAGATGTAGTGGCAGAGTTCCGGAAAGACGGACAGCTGGTTCCCATATTTTTTACATGGGAGGATGGAAGAAAATATAGTATTGACAGAATTTTGAAAATTGAGCGATGCGCCAGCAAAAAGGCAGGCGGTGTAGGAATGATGTATACCTGTATGATACAGGGGCAGGAAAGCCACTTGTTTTACGAAGTGGATAAATGGTTTATGGAGAGAAAAACAGCATAAGGAGAGATTGGTATAGACGATATTATTTGGATTATTAACCGGCAGGGATAGTCACTTTCCCTTTATATTCCTGCAGGTTTTACATAAGAAGATGGATTTCGGTCAGCAAAGGCAGCTCCCACAATGCCTTTTGGATATCCGCTTCTGCAAATTGTAGTAAGTAATTGCTTCCCATCAAAATCATGGGGAAAGCGGACTGGTCTGAAAGACCGCCAGTTAGTGTGATGATGATAAGGAGATTTTGAAACTGATGACAGACAGAGATTATGCAATTAAATCAATGAAAGAAATTACCTTCCAGATGGCAAGTCATGCACAGGATTATCTGGAAGTTACAATCGAAAGACATTATACTGATATTAAAGAACTGATGACAAGCTATCAGAAACTGATTTTAGAAAACCAGGTTGTATTGGAAGAACTGGATATGGAGTGCCAGGAGAAAATCAATGAAGATATGGCATATGCATTGAGTTATCTGAGCATTTATAACAATCAGCTGAATGTGCCAAAGATGCACCGGAAAATGAATAACCTGATGATCATTTATGGCTTGTCTGATATGATCTATCGTGGAATGACACTGGTGAAGTTCTATGCACCGAATGGTGTGATGCTCAGTGAAATCCTTCATTCCTGTTTTTGCAGTCATTATAATAAAACAGATGTGGAAGTACAGCAGGAGTTAGGAATAGGCAGGACTTCTTTTTATAAAATGAAGAAGCAGGCACTTGGATATTTAGGATTTTATTTTTATGAGATCGTGGTACCGCAGGCAAAGGATAAAAGATTTAAACCGTCACTGGGCGTTGAGGAAGAGTAGGTGAGTAATATGAGATACGAAGATTCGATGAAAGGTGTAGCTGATCAGATAATCAAAGAACAGCAGCGAGTCAGTAAAATTAAAAACATTCCAGAAGAGTTCCATTGGCATGACGAATATGCAACGTTGAATTTCTTTCGGTTTATCTGCAAAAATATCGGTAACTTGAGAAATGTAGAAATTGAAAAAATGGTCACACGTTTAAAGAACATAGATCAGAAAGCAGTGGAAAACCATGTGAATGGTGCTGTTTGGGCATTTGATTATGATAAGATGTTCTGTGTATTGATGGAAAATGAAATTTGCCGAAAGGTGTGTGAAAAGAATAAATATAACAGTTGGATGAATCTGATTGGACAGTATTGTGTTTCAAGGACTTAAAGACGAAAAAAGTTGTTGGAGAGAAATAATTTCCAGCAACTCTGTCTTTAATGAATAGAGTTCATTTTTTTATTCAACTATTCCCATGATATATACAATATGTAAATTTGCAATTCAAATATCAGTTTATGCTAAGTGTAATAATAATAATAATTACTATTATTGACAAGAGAATAATTATCATGTAAAATACAGATATACAAGAAACAAAGTGTTAGAAAAAATTGCTATGAACTTGGTAAAAAAAATAAATCGACATTGAAAAGGGAAAATGACTATGATAAAATATGAATGTGAACCATGTGGATATATTTATGATCCGGCAGTAGGAGATCCAGACGCTGGTATCGATCCAGAAACTGCATTTGAGGATATTCCAGATGACTGGACATGCCCAATCTGCGGATTAGGAAAAGATGTTTTCGTTCCTGTAGAAGACTAAGAAGAAAATGCAGGTACGAAACTGCCAGACATTAAAAGAGTCTAAGAGAACATATAAAAGAAATGGAGGTCAAATTATGACTTACGATTTAAACATTACCTTTGATGACAATTTAGTAACAGGAAATAAAACAATCGATACACAGCACAAAGAATTGATTGACCGTATTCAGAACTTTGTAATTGCCTGTCAAAATGGCGACAGCAAGGTAAAGGCGATCAAACTTCTGGATTATCTTAACGAGTATACTGACTTTCATTTTAAAGAAGAAGAAGCACTTCAGGAAAAAGCCGGTTATCCAGAGCGTGAAAAACATTATGAAAAACATGAAGAGTTTAAAAAGACAATTCAGGAACTGTATGAATACCTTCAGGAGTATGAAGGACCAACAGATCGGTTCAGTGAACTTGTACAGAAAAATGTAATCGACTGGCTGTTTGGACACATTAAAACATACGACCGCTCTGTGGCAAAATTTATCTTTATGAAACAAAATCCGGACCGATGCTAAAATAAACCAGGGAACGAGTTCACTCAGAATGTAGACAACGTGATGAAGTAAACTAGGGGCTGTCACAATGCAGCCCTTTTCCTGTTATAGCGATATTCTAGGTAATATATTGCGCTGGCATGACATATTATTTTACTACTACTATATGGGAAGAGCAAGCAGCTCTTCTTTTTTTGTCCTTTTTATCCAATTTTAAATTGTAAAGTTTCTTTTCATTCGACAAAATTCTCCACAGACAGAGGATATGCGACGAGCATTGATGTGAACATCTATTTATGGAAAGAGGATATTGAAGACGGGGAATCGGTAATGACAGCCGAATATAGACCTGTAGAATACGGAAAGGACTATGATGTTGTCAATAATCCTGATAAATTTCAACTATATATAGATGGAAAAGAGATTAAATAGTAATCTCCTGAAAGCATGCTCTTTGTCAATTATTTCAAAGAAAAATTAAAGGATAACAATACATAGTTTTGACAATGATATTTTGAAAAATTTTATAGGAATGCTCTATTATCAAATTGACATAGGAATATGGTAGCGTATAATTAGAATTGAATACACTGAAAAAATGGAGGAATTACATGAAAGCACATAAATATTGGTCAGTAGGAGCTTTAATCACAATGATTGGAACTTTTTATACAGGATATAAAGGGTTAAAAGCAGCACACAAATACTTTGCATTTGGCTCTCTGATATGCATGATTATGGCAGTCTATTCTGGTCATAAAATGATTTCGGGTAATAAAAGAACAAGAAAACAGGTGAAAAATACAAAAGCTGAGGAATAGTAAATGTTAGAGTTAGGAATAAAAGCACCGGATTTTAAATTGCCGGATCAGAACGGAGAAGTGCATAAATTAAGCGATTATGCAGGGAAAAAAGTGATCTTATATTTTTATCCAAAGGATAATACACCAGGATGTACGAAGCAGGCATGTGGCTTTTCTGAGCGTTATCCACAGTTTACTGAGAAGGGGGCTGTTATTCTCGGAGTAAGCAAGGACTCTGTAGCGTCTCACAAGAGATTTGAAGAAAAATACGGACTGGCATTTACGCTATTAGCAGATCCGGAGCGTAAAGTTATTGAAGCATATGATGTCTGGAAAGAAAAGAAAAATTATGGAAAAGTATCTATGGGTGTAGTAAGAACTACATATCTTATTGATGAGCAGGGAATCATTATAAAGGCAAATGATAAAGTCAAGGCTGCAGATGATCCTGAAAATATGCTCAAGGAATTAGATTAATGAAGATAATATTATCCCCTGCTAAAAAGATGATTACAGATACTGACAGCATAGCGCCGGATGGATTGCCTGAATTTATTGAAAAGACGACAGAGATACAAAGTTGGTTGAAAAGTAAGTCAAAAGAAGAACTGAAGACTATCTGGAAATGTAATGACAAAATTACAGAACAGAACTTCAATAGATTGGAAAACATGGATCTTTATCATTTACTTACCCCAGCTGTCTTATCATATGAAGGAATTGCTTTTCAATATATGGCTCCATCCGTGTTTGAGGACAGTCAGTTCGAGTATGTACAAAATCATTTGAGAATAATATCTGCATTTTATGGTGTGTTAAAACCAAGGGATGGTGTGACGCCTTATCGTTTGGAAATGCAGGCGAAGGTTGGAATAGGAGAAACAAAAAATCTGTATGAGTACTGGGGAGATTTATTATACCGCTCAGTGATTGATAACAGCAGGATTATAATCAATCTGGCATCGAAAGAATACTCTAAGTGCATAGAAAAATATCTGACACGACAGGATAGATACATTACGATTACATTTTGTGAGTTATCAGGAGATAAACTGGTGACAAAAGGTACATATGCTAAGATGGCCCGTGGTGAAATGGTTAGGTTCATGGCTGAAAACAGAATTGAAAATCCTGAGGATATTAAGAAATTTGATAGACTAGGCTATTCATTCCGCTCTGATTTATCATCAGATGCAGAATATGTTTTTGAACGGAAAAAATGATGATTGAATGATTATTTTAAATAAAAGGTAATCAGTAATATTGATTATTATAATAATAGTAATTATTACTATTATCTATTGACAATAAACAGATTGAGAAGCACCACGAAGAGAGATATCGTGCACTTCTTAAGAATATTGAAACTGCACAGGTGTTTGAAAAGAGTGAAGTAAAGGTATGGGAATGTCGTAACTGCGGGCATATTGTGGTAGGAACTAAGGCACCTGAAGTATGTCCGGTATGTAATCATCCACAGAGCTATTTTGAAGTACATGAGGAGAATTATTAAGGGGGATGAGATTATTGCGAGAGTGAAATGTGTGAAATGCGTGGACATTACAAGCACAAGGAAAACACGGCAGAAATAGCTACAGCAGTCAGGAACAGTGCTTATGAGATTATAAACAAAAAGCACGCTACATATTATGGAATCGCAATGTCTGTAAAAAGAATCTGCGAAGTGATTATGAGAGATGAAAAATCAATACTCTCAGTATCTCATATGATTCATGGAGTATATGACATTGACGGAGTATCGTTAAGTATGCCGGTTATTGTAGGTGCAGATGGCATTGAGTCTGATATACCTATTAATTTAAGTGGAGAGGAAGCGTTAAAGCTTAAGGAATCCGCAGATTCTTTGAAAAAGATTATAGAGACAATTGGATTATAAATTTTACATATGGAAGGAGATAAAAGCATGGAAGTAAAGTATTATATATGTAAGCATTGTGGAAACATTGTTGAAAAGGTAAAGGATAAGGGTGTACCTGTAATTTGTTGCGGAGAACCTATGCAGGAATTAAAAGCCGGAGTGACAGATGCTGCTGTCGAGAAGCATGTACCTGTATATACGGTAGAAGGCAGTCATGTTCATGTCGTGGTCGGAGAAACAAAACATCCAATGCTTGAAGAGCATTTCATTGAGTGGATTACATTAAATACAAACCAGGGAATATACAGAAAACAGTTAAATCCAGGGCAGGAGCCGATAGCAGATTTTTGTCTTTGCGATGGTGAACAGGTAGAAGAAGTATATGCATATTGTAACCTGCATGGATTATGGAAATGCTAAAAGCATTTATACATATTAAGGTTACAGAACAGCACAAATACAACAGTAATATATGCTGTGTATTAATATATTTATAAGGAGGAACAAACTAATGAAATATGTATGTGACGTTTGCGGATGGGAATATGATGAAGAGGAAGGTTATCCTGAAGGTGGTATTGCACCAGGAACAAAGTGGGAGGACGTTCCAGAAGATTTTGAATGCCCATTATGTAATGTTGGAAAAGATCAGTTTTCAGAAGTTGAATAAAATTCTGATTATTTAAATACGGATAAATAAACAAAAACCCTGGTGCGTGTGAGCAACAGGGTTTTTTATTGCGATAGTTTGTGATGATATCACAGAAAATGATTTACCTTTTGCTTATAATGTAACTACAAACAAAGTAAGGAGGTAGTCTAAATGAGATTAAAAGATAAAGTTGCAATCATTACGGGTGGAAGCCGTGGTATAGGATTTGCTACAGCTGATAAATTCTTGAAGGAAGGTGCTTCAGTTGTGTTGGCAGCAAGTTCACAGGAATCGGCAGATATTGCTGTAGATAAATTAAAAGAAAAATATCCCAATGCAATAGTTGCTGGAATTAGTCCAAATCTGGCAAGCATGGAGTCTGTCAGAAAGGCTTTTAAAGAGGCAACTGAAAAATATGGATGTGTCGACATACTGGTAAATAATGCAGGGATTTCAGAAAACACCTCTTTTATGGATTATACAGAGGAGACTTTTGATAAAGTCATGGATCTAAATGTAAAAGGAGTATTTAATACTACTCGTGTAGCTGCAGAATGTAT
The DNA here is from genome assembly GCF_003471165.1 of Ruminococcus sp. AM22-13. GTDB lineage: Bacteria > Bacillota > Clostridia > Lachnospirales > Lachnospiraceae > Blautia_A. The sequence continues at coordinate 52,468 of NZ_QRIL01000023.1, forward strand.
GGTGGCAAGAGGCAAGGGGGTCATTCTCTCAACTTCTTCCATGGTGAGTATTTCTGGACAGCCAAGTGGGTTTGCTTATCCTGCGTCCAAGTTTGCAGTAAACGGATTGACTGTATCATTAGCAAGAGAACTAGGACCTAAAGGTATTCGTGTTAATGCTGTTGCACCTGGGATTACAGAAACTGATATGATGAAGGCCGTGCCAAAGGAAGTTATCGAACCTATGATTGAAAGAATTCCATTGCGTCGTCTTGGACAGCCAGAAGATATTGCCAATGCGTTTGTGTTTCTTGCTTCAGATGAGGCGAGTTACATTACAGGTGTTATATTAAGTGTAGATGGTATGGCAAGAAGTTAAGTTAATGAGGTATGGTGATGTAATCACGGAAAATAAATGAAATTAAGACTATAATAAATCTACAAAAAGAAAAAGATAAGGAGGACTGTAAAATGTCTGCTATTAATATCAATAAAAATAATTTTCAGAACGAAGTACTGAATTCCGATAAACTCGTTCTTTTAGATTTTTGGGCATCTTGGTGTGCACCTTGCCGCATGGTAGTACCTATTGTAGAGGAGATTGCAAGTGAGCGTAGAGATATTAAAGTTGGAAAGATTAATGTAGATGAAGAACCTGAACTGACAAATAAGTTCAGTATTATGAGCATTCCGACTTTAGTGGTTATGAAGAATGGGAAGATTGTACAGCAGGTTTCAGGGGCGAGACCTAAGAATGCGATTTTAGAAATGCTTTAGGGAGGTGTGCTAATGGGATTTTTTGATCTCTTTAAACAGTCGAATATTAATCAAGGCATAGAAGAATATAAAAGGACTGATGATGCAGTTCTGCTGGATGTACGTACACCGCAGGAATATCAGGAAGGACATATACCAGAAAGTAAAAATGTGCCGTTGCAGCAACTTGACAATATTGCTTCTGTAGCGAAGAATAAGGATATCCCACTGTTTGTATACTGTTATTCCGGTTCACGAAGCCGCCAGGCAACTGGGATACTGCAACGAATGGGATATTCTAAAGTAAATAATATCGGTGGCATTGCAGCTTACTCAGGAAAGGTGGAAAAATAAGATGAAGGTAATAATTGTAGGAGGTGTAGCCGGAGGAGCTACAGCCGCAGCAAGAATACGCAGACTGAATGAGCATACTGAAATTACTGTGTTTGAAAGATCCGGATACATATCCTATGCAAATTGTGGGCTTCCATATTATATTGGAGACGTGATCACAGACCCGGAAGAACTTACACTACAGACACCAGAGAGTTTTTTTAAACGCTTCCGTATTAACATGAAAATTCATCATGAAGTTATCTCCATACATCCGGAACGTAAAACGGTTTCAGTGAAAAATTTAGAGAATGGTGAGATATTTGAAGAAAAATATGATAAGCTGATCCTCTCTCCAGGTGCAAAGCCAACACAGCCGAGACTTCCCGGAGTAGGTATTGATAAACTTTTTACACTTCGTACTGTAGAAGACACTTTTCAGATAAAGGAATATATAAATAAGAATCATCCAAAATCGGCTGTATTGGCAGGTGGCGGTTTTATTGGTCTGGAACTGGCAGAAAATTTGAGGGAGCTTGGCATGGATGTTACGATTGTCCAGCGGCCTAAGCAGCTGATGAATCCATTTGACCCGGATATGGCATCCATGATCCATAATGAAATGAGAAAGCATAGAATAAAACTGGTACTAGGCTATACAGTAGAAGGATTTAAAGGAAAAGACAATGGAGTGGAGATCTTATTAAAAGATAATCCATCCCTTCAGGCTGATATGGTGGTGCTAGCAATCGGAGTCACACCAGACACAGCATTAGCAAAAGAAGCTGGTCTGGAACTTGGCATCAAGGGAAGTATTGTAGTGAATGACAGAATGGAAACTTCTGTACCGGATATTTATGCAGCAGGTGATGCAGTTCAGGTAAAACATTATGTTACGGGTGATGATGCGCTGATTTCTTTAGCGGGACCTGCTAATAAACAGGGCAGGATCATCGCGGATAACATTTGTGGTGGTGATAGTCGTTATCTGGGCAGTCAGGGAAGCTCCGTTATCAAAGTATTTGATATGACAGCAGCCACTACAGGTATCAATGAAACCAATGCCAAAAAGTCAGGATTAGAGGTAGATACAGTAATTCTTTCTCCTATGAGTCATGCCGGTTACTATCCTGGTGGAAAAGTGATGACCATGAAGGTGGTTTTTGAAAAAGAAACCTATCGTTTGCTTGGTGCTCAGATTATTGGATATGAAGGCGTTGATAAACGTATTGATGTGCTGGCAACAGCAATTCATGCAGGGCTGAAGGCAACCCAGCTGAAAGATTTAGATCTCGCATATGCACCGCCTTATTCCTCTGCCAAGGATCCTGTAAATATGGCTGGATTCATGATAGACAATATAGCGAAAGGTACCTTAAAACAATGGCATTTGGAAGATATGGATAAGATTTCTAAAGATCAAAATGTGGTGTTGCTGGATGTGAGAACGGTAGGTGAATTTAACAGGGGTCATATGGATGGATTCAACAATATTCCTGTAGATGAACTGAGGGAACGAATTAACGAAATTGAGAAAGGAAAGCCTGTGTATCTGATATGCCAAAGTGGTCTGCGCAGTTACATTGCCAGCCGTATTCTGGAAGGAAATGGATATGAAACATATAACTTTTCCGGTGGATTCCGCTTCTATGATGCAGTGGTTAATGACCGTGCGCTGATCGAAAGGGCATATGCATGCGGTATGGATTATAAAAAATAATCATAATATTTTTATAATTTTCTCGTAATATAAAAAGATCCCCCATTTATTAGAATGACTTTCATAATTCTGATAAATGGCGGATTCTTCTTTATATGTTACAGAAAAACAATTTTATGACCTTTGGAGTGTTTCCAGTCTTTTTGAATCAAGGATTGTGATTTTGCCGCGGGAGAGTTTGACGAGACCCTCGCCTTGAAAGTATCGAAGCATTCGAGTGATAACTTCCCTGTGGGAACCAAGATGATTAGCAATCGTCTCATGAGTGATTTTCAGCTCGTTTGTTCCTTCGATAGAGGTTTCTTCTAAAAGAAATGAAGCAACACGCTTATCCAAACTCTTCCACATGATTTGTTCAATCAGCCACATGACATCAGAAAAACGGGTAGCCATTAACTCATTGGTATAGTTTGCGACAGGAGCAGATTCCTTCATGATGCCCTTATAGATTTCAGCAGGAATGATCCAAAGATCAGTATCTTTTTCTGCTTCAATGGTTACTTCAAATTGAATGGAGCGTATGATACATGAGGCGGATAAAAGACACATATCCATATCGAACAGACGGTAAAGTGTAATCTCTCGTCCTTCATCTGAAAGCATGTAGGTTCGAAGCTGCCCGGATTTAACCAGTAATAATCCAGTACAATCCAGGTTTCCATTGTGAATGATTGTTCCTTTTTTTACATACTGTGTGATTAAATTGTCTGAAATTAGTTTTTTCTGTGCTGTATTTAAGTCATTCCATAGTGGAAAATAATTTTCGAAGTTCATAACCGTTATCTCCTTTACGAACATAGTATACTTGTTTTTTTTAGATGCGTCAATTATATAATTGACATATGCCATAAATAAAAATATACTGATTATAATATATGACGGTTGCAAATATGAGGGAGGGATAAATAATGCAGGGAGATGTCAGTTTTACATTTTTGGACCGAATTGAAGAAGTAGAACTGAATATTGTAGATAGACGATGGCAGTCTGCACTGGCATTGGCATTGACTTTGCCAGATATTTGCGGAGAACGCTGTTGGCAGCTCCGGTGTGAATATCTTCATCAAAACAAAGGATTTTTAAATGATGAAAAGAATATACACTTTCATCTTGGATTAAACTGTGGAATGTCAGTTTGTCAGCTGGACAGTATGAACATACAGGAGAACAGAATCGATATTCGTATAGACATAGAACAGTTTTGTATGTGAATGTGTAAGGCAGCAAAGAGTTACTATGATAAAGTTAATTTGGAAAAAGACTTTAGGTGGTTCATAAAAGGCATATGTCAAAAATGTTATTGACATATGCCTTTTATAGGATTATTATATAAAAAAAGCGAGAAAGGAGCAGTTTATGCCGAGACCAGTAAAGTGCAGAAAAATCTGTCATTTTCCCAATACTTTAGAATTTTTTCCGGCAGATAATACTGAGAAAAAAACACCCATTGTTCTGACGGTAGATGAGTATGAGACAATTCGTCTTTTGGACAAGAAAGGTTATAGTCAGGAGCAGTGTGCAGCATCTATGCAAGTCGCAAGAACAACAGTTCAACGGATTTACGAGATTGCCAGGAAGAAAATAGCAGATGCACTTATTGATGGACATCCGCTTAGAATTGAGGGTGGGGATTTCATAATCTGTGACGGTCAGAACAGCAACTGTAGCTTTGGAGGATGTTACAAACAGGAAATTTACCAAAAATATGCAGAAGAAAAAGGAGAAGGTATCATGAGAATAGCAGTAACATATGAAAATGGACAGATTTTCCAGCACTTTGGACACACAGAGACATTTAAGATTTACGATGTAGAGGAAGGAAAAGTAGTACATTCAGAAATAGTAGATACGAATGGAAGCGGACATGGTGCATTAGCGGGAGTTCTTAATGCATTGAATGCAGATGTTCTGATCTGTGGCGGAATCGGAGGCGGTGCACAGACAGCATTAGCGGCAGCCGGTATTAAGCTTTTCGGAGGAGTTTCCGGAGATGCGGATGAAGCAGTAGAAGCCTTTATTAATGAAACACTGGATTACAATCCGGATGTGAAGTGCTCTCACCATGAGCACAGCCACGGGGAAGGACATACCTGTGGTGAGCACGGATGTGGAAGCCATAGCTGTCATTAAGAAGAATAGTGAAAAATAATAATACGAAAGGATGTGCCAAGGTAATGGAGAAGTTACCGTAGCGCATCCTTTTTTGTTATTTTCATATTGATTATTTCTTACTTGCCGAAAGTAATGAATTGAACGTATAATACTCCCAGCTTTTTGTAACTGTCAAAGACGGGAGTATACTTAATTTATTGAGATGTGTCAATTATATAACTGGCATATGCCGTAAATAGAAATAAAAAGAAGCGTAATAAAGTAAATTGTTTTTTCTGTGATATCATCACGGAAGCAAGATCTTTTATGGGGTATATTAAGTTCAAACAGGAGAAGGGGTTAAAAAATATGACATCAATAAATATAAATAAAGAAAAGTTTGGACAATTAATTCATAAGGAAAAACTGGCTTTGGTTGATTTCTGGGCACCTTGGTGTGGTTATTGCCGTAGAATTGGAGCAGCTTATGAAAAAATAAGTGAAGAATACAGCGATATTCTTATTGCAGGAAAAGTAAATATTGATGAAGAACCACAGATTGCAGAAGCTGAAAAGATTGAGATAATTCCTACGCTGGTTTTATATCGAGATGGAAAGGCAATAGATTCTATTGTTGCACCCGAATCAAAAAAAATGATAGAAAACTTTATTAATGAAGCTTTGGAAAAATAAAATAGGAGGACTGTTGTATGAATGAAAATCATGTTTACGATATGATTATCGTGGGAGGAGGACCTGGTGGGTATACATCAGCATTATACGCAGCCAGAGCAGGACTTGAAACAATTGTTTTAGAAAAATTATCTGCAGGTGGCCAGATGTCACTGACATGGCAGATTGATAACTATCCTGGTTTTGAAAATGGAATTGACGGATTTTCATTGGCAGAGAAAATGCAAAAACAGGCGGAAAAATATGGTGCTAAAAGTGAATATGCAGAAGTTTTTAATATGGATTTAGCAGGAAAGCTTAAGAGAGTAGAAACTAGTTCGGGAATTTATATTGGGAAAACAGTAGTGATAGCTACAGGAGCAAATCCAAGAGAACTTGGTCTTGATAAAGAAAAAGAATTGATAGGTCATGGAGTTGCTTATTGTGCCGCCTGTGATGGTATGTTTTATAAAGATAAGATTGTGGTTGTTGTTGGTGGTGGAAATTCTGCTGTATCAGATGCTACTCTTTTAAGTCGAATTGCTAAGAAAGTTATCATTGTTCATCGAAGAGATACATTACGTGCAACAAAAATTTACAATGACCAGCTGATGAAAACTGAAAATATAGAGTTTCGATGGAATAGTACAGTAAAAGAACTGCTTTATGGAGAACGATTGACTGGTGTGCGGTTGAAAGATACAGTTACAGGAGAAGAAAACATTATAGAATGTGACGGCTTGTTTGTGAGTATAGGAAGAAAACCGACAATAGATTTTTTAGATAATCAGATAGAACTGGATAATAAAGGATATATTGTGGCAGGTGAAAATACTGAAACGAGTATTCCAGGTGTTTATGCTGTAGGAGATGTCAGAACAAAGTTACTTCGTCAGATAGTAACAGCTGTTGCAGATGGTGCTATGGCAGTACATATGGCAGAAAAATATATGGGGAAAATGTAAAGTGAATTCCGCCTTTATGCATAGGAATTGTTTTGTTAAGTTAAATAATGAAACAGAAAATAGTCATTTTGATAGACCATATTTACTATAAATAATCAGAATTTGAATACTGAACTTTTTATACTGAAATATGTACGATTTCAATAATGACATGAACTTAAGGGAACGTATTGCGGATACTTTGTGAACTTTATCCTGATACAATGATTATGCTGATGAAAGAAGGCATGTATTATTGTTTTCTATATTGATATTAGGACAGAATGTTGTCAGCTATAATGTGCAAAATGAATTACGTTTAGTTAAAAAAGGATTTCCGCTCAGATATTCTTTAAAAGAAAAATTACAATGCAAGTCAGTTATTGGAAGAGTATTCAAAACAAAAAGTAAGTGAAAGATAATATACTTTATCCCCATTCCAGACAGGTACGCAGAGCATGACACTCACAAAGCAGTGTCCATTCAGATAGTTGGAACCGTTGTGTGCAGCATGGTCAAACAGTTTTGAAACATTTTCAAATTTTGTGCCAAATTTAGATACCATCGTATCATCCACGCACAGAAATACAGGCTGTGTCTGCAATGAATCCGGTATCAGCTTCAAAACAATCCTGACAGTAGTATTCATAAATCTGGAATAATCAACCTTTGCATAGGAACATGCATAATAAAATACATTCAGTGATTTCTCCGTTATTCTGGATAAAAAATGCTGATATAGAAACCGGATGGAATGTGCGGATTCTAAGGCCAGTATGGATAATATCAGCAAAAATAAGGTATCTGCTGTCGGAACAGAAAAAGTTGTAAAGTGGTGTAAATTATAATAATCAGAGTCACTTCCTATAATATAAGAAATGACTCTGACTTCATTTGTCATGAGTTTCTAATAAAAATATTTATTGTGAAAAATGTTAGAACCCGTCAGTTGGAAGTATTTCTCTCTAAATTTTTGCGGCGCTTAAATTCTAATGGCGAAGCGTTGAACTGCTTCTTAAATGCCGAAGAAAACTTGCTTTGATTCAAATAACCAACTTGTTCTGCAATTTCCGATACAGATAAGTTTGTAGTAGTGAGTAATTCAGCAGCTTGTTGCATACGAACTTCACGTAAATAAATTGATATATTTTGACCATAAACTCCGCGAAAGTAGTTCTTCAGGCTGGTTTCACTGACGGAAAACTGTGCAGCCAGTTCCCACGCAGGATGGTGTTGGCGCAGATCAGAAGTGATGATTTTTTCCACACGTTTTGCAATGTCTACCTGTGTTTCTGTGAAGAATGTGCAGGCTTGGGAAGGTGGTATTTCTTTCAGATTTTGAAGCAGTGAAAACAGGGCAAGGGTATAGATTTTCATTTGTGGGATTGCTAGCGGAACAGAAATATCCAGTAATGACCACAGCTTTTTTAAGACTTCTTCTATCTCAGTCGTAACCGACGCAATATAAGTACCCCCATCCGGGCAGTAAAGATCTCTGAGTCTGTGGAAATCAATATCAAATTCAGCTTCTACCCAGGAGCTTTGAGCATTTACGGTATCCATATCCACAAAAAACTCAATTCCTTCATAGATTCGGCGGGGATAAACGTATTGCTGTCTGGCGAATCGTTCGGTTAAGGATATCTCCCCATCTTTCACATACACAAAGTTCCCGTTATTCAGGATGAGTTCGCATCGTCCTGTTACACAGTAATTTAAGAGCAATGGTCCTGTTTCCATGGAGCCATTATCGTGAAAGTCTGGGGCTGTCCAGACAGGAGAGTTCACAAAAATATAAGCCAATGTAACTCCAGGGAACAGAGGGAAAAAAGTCATGGAACCTTTCCCGTCTCTCTCCTTTAGAATGAGTTCTGCGCTAAATTCGCCCCGTTTTATAGATATACCTGGAATTTCAATGCTTTTCTTGATAATTTCATCTATCTTCATTTTCTAACTCCTGTCATTTGGTCTGTTAACCGCTCTGTTTGAGCCTTGCACTTCTATTATAAGATCACAGTCAAAGTCAGTCAACAGAAAAACTCGGTGCTGTTTGGAGCTAAAAAGATGATTGGTTGTAGAGAATCAGCCGGTACTATGCTATCCTATAAAAATGTTAGAAGATGCTAACTGGAAAATGAATGTGGAGGTATTCATCATGAATAACAAGTTACAAGCAAAAGACCTCATTAACCTTGGTCTGTTCACGGTTCTTTACTTTGTCATTGGCTGCTGTGTCGCCATTCCGATTGGGTTTGTCCCGATCTTTCTTCCTGTTCTCGGAAGCCTGTGGTCGCTGATTACCGGTATCCCTTTCATGCTGTTCCTCACAAGGGTTAAGAAATTCGGCATGGTTACAATCATGGGTGTTTTGAGCGGCCTGCTGATGGGACTTACCGGCATGGGATTTTGGGGTGTTCCTATGGGACTGATTTTCGGCCTGCTTGGGGATCTCATTTTGAAATCCGGCGACTATAAAAGTGCAAAGAAAAGCATCCTTGGTTATGCTGTATTTAGCCTGTGGATGGTAGGTACATATATTCCGATGTATTTTATGGTCGAGGACTCCTGGGCCAGCTTTGCCGCCAGCTTCGGGGAGGAATATGCCGACCGGGTAATGGCGGTTATGCCGATGTGGAGCATTATCCTTGTGGTTGCCGGGATTTTTGTCTTTGCCATTTTGGGCGGACTGCTTGGAAAAACGCTTCTGAAAAAACATTTTGCGAAAGCGGGCATCGCATAATGGAGGGGGTATCCTTTTCCGCCACAACGGACAAAAGGAAAGGAATCCGGCTCGACCCGCGTACGAAGTTGATTTTGCTGTTGATGGTTACTACATTGATGTTCAGCACCAGCAACGAAGGGATTATGAATTTTGTAAAACCTGTGTTAAGCCTAATCCCCTTTGTGCTGATCCTGTCGGAACGCCGTTTCAAAACGGCAGGCAAGTACCTGCTTTTATATCTCGCCTGCTTTGCACTGGAACGCATAGCGCTGACGACATTAAGCGATCTGCTGTCCTTTGTGGTTTTGGCGATGACATCCATTATGACGCGGTTTGCCCCTGGTATTATGACGGGGACTTGGCTGCTTTCCTCCACCTCAGTCAGTGAGTTTATCGGTTCGATGGAACGTATGCACCTGACAGAGAAAATCGTCATCCCTTTGTCTATTATTTTTCGTTTTTTCCCTACGATCAGCGAAGAATACCAGGCGATCAGTGATGCAATGAAAATGAGGGGTATCCGGTTTGGAGGGAAAAATCCATTTTTGATGGTGGAATACCGTCTTGTACCGCTGATGGTGTCTGTTGTGAAAATCGGAGATGAACTTTCCGCCGCTGCACTGACGCGGGGGCTTGGCGCTCCGGTCAAACGGACTAACGTATGTCAGATTGGTTTTCATGTTCAGGACATGATTGTGATCCTGCTCTGTGCTTTATGTTTCGCTCTGTTTTTGCTGGGACAGTATTTTTCTTTTTAAGGGGGTGAGCTTATGATAAAGATTGACCATATTTCATTTTCTTATGGAGAAGAGAATGAAAATACCGGCGGTGTTCGGGATATTGATCTAAATATAGAGGATGGTCAGTTTGTTGTCCTTTGCGGTGAAAGTGGGTGTGGAAAAACTACGGTCACCCGCCTGATTAATGGACTGATCCCCCATTATTATGAGGGAAAGATGACGGGAGAAGTATGGGTAAATGGAGCCAAGGTTTCCGAACAGCCCCTTTACGATACAGCTGCAGTTGTGGGCAGCGTGTTTCAAAACCCCCGGTCCCAGTTTTTCAATGTGGATACCACCAGTGAAATTACATTTGGCTGCGAAAATCTTGGACAGCCAGAAAAAGACATCCGGGAACGGCTGGCAAAAACGGTTCGGGACTTCCGGCTGGAGAAGCTGATGGACCGTAATATCTTCCACTTATCTGGCGGGGAGAAACAAAAGATTGCCTGTGCCGGGGTATCCATTATGGAACCGGATGTTCTCGTTATGGACGAACCCTCATCTAACCTGGATGCGGCTTCCATCCTTGATTTGAGAAAGATTCTTGCGTTTTGGAAATCGCAGGGGAAAACAATCATTGTATCGGAACATCGGCTTTATTATCTTCTCGGTCTAGCGGATCGGTTTATCTATCTGGCAGACGGGCAGGTGAGTCATGATTATTCTGCGGCAGAATTTGAGCAGCTCACGGAGCAGCAACGTTCCGATATGGGACTGCGCACGTTTGCTTTGGAGCGTCTCCTGCCTCCGGTTTTACCGCAGCAGGCAAAGACCGCCCTTGCGCTTCGTAATTTCCACTTTGCCTATAAAAACGAACCGGAAACCTTACATATCATGGATTGTGAAATCCCTACGAACCGGATCGTTGGAATTATCGGGAATAACGGCGCCGGGAAATCCACTTTTTCACGCTGTTTCTGCGGCTTGGAGAAGCGCTGTGGGGAGATTGTCTGGAACGGAAAGAAATACCGTCCGAAAGACCGGCTGAATACCTGCTATATGGTCATGCAGGAGGTAAATCATCAGCTTTTCACCGAGTCGGTCCTTGATGAAGTGCTGATCAGTATGGAGGAAGCAAACCAGAAGCGGGCAGAAGAAATCCTAAGTCGGTTAGATTTACTGGATTTTAAGGACAGGCATCCCATGTCCCTGTCCGGTGGCCAGAAACAAAGGGTTGCGATTGCTTCGGTAATCGCTTCAAAACGCTCGATCCTGTTTTTTGATGAACCGACCAGCGGCCTTGATTACAGGCATATGAAAGAGGTTGCAAATGTATTGCGGCAGGTCAGGGATGCCGGAATCACTGTGTATGTCATTACCCATGACCTGGAACTGATTTTAGATTGCTGTACGGACATCATTCATCTTGAGGATGGTTCGATTATCGACCAGTACGGAATGGATGAAGATGGCCTCAGAAAAATAAGAGAATACTTCATAAAGGGGGTATCTGAAAAATGAAGGAAGAAAAAAAGATGCTGAAAAATACGCCGGCCGGATATAAAAAAGAATATCCATGGCTGAAAGAGGTAGATTTTCTTGCGCTGGCAAATGTACAATTAAATCTGGAAGGGGCTTTCCGGAAATTTTTCCGGGAACCGGGAGTGGGATTTCCGCATTATAAATCAAA
>NZ_QRIL01000024.1:0-54067 GCF_003471165.1 Ruminococcus sp. AM22-13
TGGCTGTAAGGGATATTAACCATAAATATATTGTAGTAGATGAAAGCGTAAACTGTGCATGCCTGGAGAAGAGTTCGATTCTTGCAAGAAATAAGCAGCAGTTTTGAAATCTGGACAGGCATGTATTAAATTTCTCGGATTATTTTTTGGAGGTTTCCATGGATAATAGATTAAAATTACCGGTAGGAATTGAAGATTTCGAAGAAATCAGAAAAGAAGGTTTTTATTATATTGACAAAACAAAACTTATAGAGCAGCTTTTAATGAACTGGGGAAAGGTGAATCTCTTTACGCGTCCTCGCCGTTTTGGCAAGACTTTAAATATGAGTATGTTTAAGTCTTTTTTTGAAATTGGTACGGATAAGTCTGTTTTTGATGAACTCTATATATCTCGCAATAAAAAACTATGCAATGAGCATATGGGAAAATATCCGGTTATTTTTTTGTCACTTAAAGGCGTTGATGGATTAACTTTTGATATTGCTTTAAAACGTATCACTACTACAATGAAAAATGAAGCTCGCAGACATTATTATCTTAAAGACAGTGGCAAACTTGTAAATGAAGAGCGTATGCAGTATGAGCAGCTTTTATTAGGCCAGATGGACGATGTGGCAGACAGTATTCGTTTGCTATCGGAACTTTTGTGCAAACATTATGGCAAAAAAGTAATCATCCTCATAGATGAATATGATGTACCTCTGGATAAAGCGTTTAGTAATGGCTATTATGATGAAATGTCAGAACTCATTCGTGGACTACTGGGACAGGCTTTAAAGACAAATGACTTTCTACAGTTTGCCATCTTGACAGGATGTCTGAGAGTATCTAAAGAAAGTATTTTTACCGGTATCAATAACTTTAAGGTATTATCCATCATGGATACAAGATTTGATGAGCAATTTGGATTTACCGATGAAGAAGTTAAGCAAATACTTACTGATTATGGATTATCATCACATTTTGGAGAGATAAAGGAATGGTATGACGGTTACAGATTTGGTAATGCGGACGTATATTGTCCATGGGATGTTGTAAATTATATTGATTTGTTGTGTGCTGATTCCAAAGCATTACCACAGGATTTTTGGTCTAATTCCAGCGGTAATACTATTGTGCGCAGATTTATTGATAAGGCAAATGTTCAGACAAAAGCTGAAATAGAGAAGCTGATAGCAGGCGAAAGCATAGAAAAGGATGTTTTACAGGAATTGACATATAATGAAATCGATAAGAGCATAGAAAATCTCTGGAGTGTACTGCTTACTACTGGATATCTGACACAAAACGGCCGTACGACAAGCGGAAAATATTTGCTGAAAATTCCAAACAGAGAAATAAGAAATCTGTTTAGCAGACAGATAAAGGAATGGTTCAGTGATGTTTCAAGAAGTGATGGAAAAGTACTTGAAGAGCTTTGTGGTGCATTTGTAAATAAAGAGCCGGAAAAGATAGAAAAGATATTTGGTGACTATTTGTGGAATACCATAAGTATTAGAGACACTGCTGTAGCAAAGGAAAAGAAAGAAAACTTTTACCATGGAATCCTTTTGGGATTATTAGGTTATAAATCCACATGGCGTACGATGTCTAATGCGGAGTCCGGTACCGGATACAGCGATATCCTTGTAGAGGTTGGGGAAAACAGGACAGGCATAGCAATTGAATTAAAGTATGCAGAAGGTGGAGATATGAATGCTGCATGTGCTGAAGCATTGCAACAGATAGAAGAAAAAGACTACATTGCAAGATTGAAACAGGATGGTATGCAGAATTTTATAAAATATGGCATAGCATGTTTCAAGAAAAATTGTAAGGTGACTATGGGCGATTAGAAATGGTTTCCTGTTATCAATATCTCAGTTGAGAGAACTGATAACGGGAAACCATTTTGGTTATTTGGCTGAGTTTTTATTTAACAGCCGGAAACAGATTGCAAAAAAGATAATTCCATATACAGTTGTGATAGGTGTCGCCATTCCAACATAAGTCAGAGATGTTTCCGGTAATCTCGACATAATGATAGATATCGGAATTCGGATGCAGAATGCGGAAGTGATTCCCTGGATCATAACAGGAATACTTTTTCCACAGCCATTAAAATATCCGATACTGCTGAAAAGTACACAAGTCAGTATACAGTCGGCAGAGAAACCTTTCAGGTAAGCGGCACTCTGCGCGATTACCTCGGAATCATTGGTAAAGAAAGAGGATAATACTCCGCCTCCGAAGAATCCTACCATAAAGATGATGATTCCAACGGAACATCCGGTAATGATTGCAGTGTAAAAACCCTTCCATGCCCGGCTTTTCTTTCCGGCACCGATATTCTGCGCAACAAATGCTGATACACTCTGCATGACAGAGGATGGAACCAGCATAATAAAGGAAACGATTTTCTGTGCAATTCCATATCCGGCAGATGGCATCAGACCCATCTGATTGATAACAGAATTTACGACAAGAAATGAAATCTGAACCGTTGTCTCCTGAAGTGCAATCGGCACACCTACGTTCAATATTTTCCCTAACTCTTCCTTATAAATCCGACATTGTTCTCTGGAAAATTCTATAGGCATATCCTGTTTCCTTAATACAACGACAGAACAGACAACAGAGACAAACTGTGCAAATACAGTGGCAATGGCGGCACCTGCAACATCCATGTGAAATACTCCAACCAGAAGCAAATCTCCCAGAATATTTACGACACAGGCAATTCCTACGAACAGAAGTGGAAGGTTTGCGTTTCCCACACCTCGCAGCACACCACTGATTACATTGTATGCAATGATAATAACGATACCGGCAGAACAGATTCGGATATAAAGAATTGTTTTGCCAAAGGATTCAGCCGGCGCCTGTAAAAGGTGCGCAATCCCTCCGGCGGCAAATTCCAGTACAAATGTCATGATGACAGCAATGATCAGAAAAAGAATGATCGTAGTTCCGACCGCATTTCCTGCTTCTTTTGGTTTTTGTTCTCCGATGTGATGCCCGATTATTACGGTGGAGCCCATTGCAAGGCTTGTAATGATAAAAGTAGCCATCTGCATAAAGGAACTTCCTGTTCCTACTGCGGAAATACTCGAAGCATTTCCGAATTTGCCGACAATCAGCAAATCAACTGCGCCATACGCAGCCTGCAGGATCAATGCTCCAAGTACCGGGATAGCAAACCGAAGCAAAGACTGGAACACAGGTCCCTCTGTAAAACTTATTTCTTTTTTCGACATTTTTTCCTCCTGAGAATGTGGCTTGAATGCTTCCGATAGTAACGAGTGTACCAACAAATTGTGACGCACATCTTACAGAAAGCATTTTTCAAACACACTCTAGTGTATTGATTGCTTGTTATCTGAAGCATTTAGATATTATCAGTATAACATAGTTATTGCGCACATTCTACTGTCACGTTGATAACCTTGTAAGTCTTGGAGTTACTGTGTTACTGTTTACTCAGTGCCTTGTAACAATCTTTTTTCCATATCAAGTAAGCTCCATGTTCTGATTGCGAATATTAGTTGAAGTATGTTACTATAAGAAAAAACATACCTATATCATATGATTTTTGACGAGGTAAATCAGATGGCTGGTGACACAGAAACATGATAAGAAAGGCAAAAAACATGGCAGCAGAAAGAACAGAAGAACTATATAAGGTTTTGCTCAGCAAGGGCTATCCGAAGGAGCTTTGTGCAGAGATCGCATATAAAAATATGAATACAGATTATACTGCAACCAGAATGCTGGGTTATTTATATCGGTATACAAATCCTAAAATCGAAGATCTGGTAGATGAGATGCTGGCGATTTTAAGTGACCGGGCGCAGATAATAGAGAAAAAGGAATCTGAACATGCGCAGGCAGTGATCAGTGAAATGTACCGGAAGGGATTATAAGTGACGAAGAACTTGGAGATAAGATAACAATGGAGCAATATTATTACAACCATATGAATAAGGCGCAGCAGGCTGCATATCACAGCATTCTTAGCGGTGTGAAAAACCTGGCGGATGAATTTCAGATTCCGGCATTAGAGGGAGAAGAACTTTATAATGTATTTTTCCAGATGCGTCTGGATCATCCGGAGATATTCTGGGTGAGCAGTTATAAATACCGGTATTATAAAGACTCTCCGAATCTGATTTTTATTCCGGAGTATCTTTTTGATAAAAAGAAGATTTGCGAACATCAAAAGGCTATGACTGCCAGAGTTGAGAAGCTGATTCGCCCGGCTCAGAAGCTGTCTGAGTGGGAGAAAGAAAAGTATGTACATGATTTTATCTGTGAAAATATCCGCTATGACAAACTGAAAAAATCATATTCCCATGAAATTATTGGACCGCTTGGACAAGGCGTTGGTGTATGTGAGGGAATCGCAAAAGCAGTAAAGGTTTTGTTAGATGCACTGGGAGTCTGGTGTGTGATTGCAATCTGTGGAAATAATCCTGAGAAGGGGATTAAGTATCGTCACACATGGAATATCGTAAAAATAGGAGGGACATATTATCATCTGGATGCGACCTTTGATAATACCCTGGGGAAAGATCGTGAGACTTCTGAAATCCGCTATGATTATTTCAATCTGGATGATTCACAGATTTTCAGGGATCATGAGCCTCTTATTGCGCCGGCGCCTCACTGCGGTGATCATGAGCACTTTTACTATAAGGAGAAGAAGCTTTCTTTTACTAAGAAAGAGGATGTGTATAAACGTTCTTTGCAAGCGGCGAAGAAAGGCAGGATACTTATTTTTCACTGGAGAGGCGGTTATCTGACAAAGGAAGTACTGAAGGAATTGCTGGAGCTTATCCGGAAAGCAGGAGATGAGAAAGACAAAACAGCAATGGTCAGCATAAACTGGCCGCAGGCAGTTATTCGTGTTCAGTATACGGATATGCAGGTACAGGAGAGTGTGACAATAGAGGAAGCGAATGAAGGGGAAAAGGAGTAAGATAGTTGGCTTTTTTGTGATAAAATAAAGAAAAAACGGGAAGGTATCAAAAATTATGAAAAAGGATTCAAGAATGACAGAAGGAAGTATCTCCGGAAAAATCATCCTTTTTGCCATTCCACTGTTTCTCGGAAATCTGTTTCAGCAGTTGTATAATACAGCAGATTCCCTGATTGTAGGCAATTTTCTTGGAAGTAATGCGTTGGCTGCAGTCAGTTCTTCCGGAAATCTGATTTTTTTGATGGTGGGATTTATCAATGGAATTGCCATGGGAGCCGGAGTTGTTGTTGCCAGATATTATGGGGCAAAAATAAAGGACTGTCTGCAGAAAGCAATCCATACAACCGTAGCGTTTGGACTTGTGGCTGGTGTAGTGTTGACGGTTATGGGAATGTTTCTGGCTCCCAAAATTCTGGTACTGATGGGAACACCTGCTGATGTGCTGTCGGAGTCCATCGTGTATTTCCGAACATATTTTGCAGGATCCATAGGGGTTGTTATGTACAATATTTTTGTTGGAATCCTGCAGTCTGTCGGAGATAGTCATCACCCCCTGATTTATCTGATCATCTCTTCATGCATCAATGTTGTACTGGATATTTTTTTTATTGCAGGTCTTGGTATGGGTGTTGGTTCAGCTGCACTGGCAACAGCTATTTCTCAGTTTGTCAGCGCCATTCTTTGTATGATCCACCTGATGCGTGTGGAAGAAGAATATCGGTTAGAGTTGAGAATGATCCGTTTTGACAGACATATGCTAAAACAGATTATTCAGAATGGCGTGCCGTCCGGGTTCCAGAATTCAGTGATAGCTATTGCAAATGTTTTTGTGCAGTCAAATATCAATGCATTTGGGAAAATGGCAATGGCAGGCTGTGGTTCCTATTCAAAGGTAGAGGGATTTGCTTTTTTGCCGGTAACATGTTTTACAATGGCCCTGACAACTTTTGTCAGCCAGAATCTTGGTGCCAGACAGTATGAACGTGCGAAAAAAGGTGCAAGATTTGGAGTTATTTGTTCGGTGATCATTGCAGAATTGATCGGTATTATCATATATGCGGCGGCACCGGTACTGATCGCTGCTTTTAACAGAGATCCAAGTGTAATACATTATGGTGTGATGCAGGCGAGAATAATTGCGTTGTTTTATTGTCTGCTGGCATTTTCGCATTGTATCGCAGCAGTACTACGTGGATCCGGTCATGCGGCAGTCCCCATGATAGTCATGCTTTGTGACTGGTGTCTGTTTCGTGTGAGCTATATCACGGTAGCAGTCCGCCTTATCTCAGATATCCGGGTGATATTCTGGGCATATCCCCTGACCTGGAGCATCAGCTCTGTGATTTTCCTGTATCTGTTTTTGAGGGGAAAATGGGTATACGGATTTGAGAAAGAGAAATAGATAGAATCGGAAACAGCAGCTATATACAAGGCTGCTGTTTTTGAGTATAATAGTAGAAATAAGCAGTGCAAATTGAGGAAGGATCATTCAAATGATAGTTAACAAGTGTTCGGAAAATTTACTTAAAAAATCAAAAAAATTATATGAGAATTACAGGGATAATTGTACAGTGGTCCAGAGAATGCTGGAAAAATATAAAAAGATATATCCCAATATTTCTGATTATTCTATTATGCATTTTATAGATATTGCAGAATTTTGTGATTTAATCATGGATAGACAGAAGTTGGAAGATTTGAATGAAGATGAGTGCTACTGCCTTTTGATGGCGGCTCTGTTTGCTCATACCGGATTTGGTTTAAATCAGGAAATTATGAATAAATATATAAACAAGCTGGGAATCCAAAAGCAGATTCAATCGCTTACATTCTTGCAGATCATGAGCAAATATCATGCTTTGTTCAGTGTGTGTCTGATAGAAGAATATGGAGATATATTTGAATTTCCGTCAGAGATACATAAACATGCCATAATCAGTATGTTGCGTTTTATGGGAGAAAATAGTGATGATATAAATCAACTGGAAGAAATTTTGGTATTAGACAATAAAAATACTGTCAGATTGAAGGATCTGGCAGCAGTTCTTGTGGTTGGAAATCAGCTTGCAGAATTGAAAAATATAAATCCTGATCTGGATTATGAGGATTTTGATAAATATAATTCTGAAGAGATTGTTGGATTTGTTGAAAGAAATGTCGTAAGAAGCATTTCCGTTAAAGGTGGTAAACTTGTGATAGAAGCAGGTGGATCAGATTCAGCATATGCACTGATTGAAAGAAAAGTCAATATAATTATCAATAATTTTAATAAGATTCTCAGAAGTCTCACTCATGAGTCGGGTGACAATACCAGTCTTTTTTGCATTGATTCGATAGAGCTCAAGTGTGTTCTGTCTGCTGAAAATTCAGAGAAGATCTATCTTAATAAAGAAATTGAAGAATCATGGACAGAAGAGGATATTGAACTTTTTCATAAACTTTCTTTTGAAGAAAGAGTATTTTATGCGGATTATCTGTCTACAGAGTTTGAGATCACCAAATTTCTTATGGACTTTGCAAAAATAAATAAAGCAGTACTTGCGGGATTAGAGTATAGAGTAAAATCACCGAAATCCTTATATAATAAGCTCTATCAGAGAGTAGAGAAATCTTTTTTCGATTCAATAGCGGATGTTATTCGTTATACAGTGATACTGGAGCCGAAAAATTATGTTGAACAGATACGCTCTGTGACAGATGCTTTGCATGAGAAAAACTGGAAGATCTATTCGTTGAAAAATTATTGGGTCAATGACAGCTTTCCATATAATGGTGTAAATGCCAAGTTTAAAAACTCACGCAACTATCGTATTGAAATCCAGTTCCATACTCAGGAAAGCTTTGATGTGAAAATGAGTGAGGAAGATCATAAACTGTATGAACAAAGAAGAGTTTTAGAACCGGGCTGTGATGAATATAACAGAATATTACAGTTACAGCTGAAATTATATTCAGATATGGAATATCCTGAAAATATTGCAGATTTAGAAAAAATTTAACTGAATCAAGTAAGTCCTCTGCTTCAATTGCAAATATCCGCCTGACCCTACAGCATCAAATGTTATAGCAGGAGGTACCGGATAATTCCGGGTCATTTGATGCATGACGATTAAAACCTGACAACAGCAGATTGTTGTTCTCCATATTAGTATATGTTCTGCATAGAAGCTTGTGAATGGTTGTAAGAGAGAAGATTTATGAAAATAGTGAAAAATAAACAATCCAACAGCTATACTCTTGAAGATAATGTGGGATTATGTTGTATTATGTGAATTTTTGTGAGATTTCAGTAGAAAATAGCTTGTAATTATAATGAAAACAAGATATACTAGTATAAAAGACAACAGTCGGGAGAACCATTTTCCCGTCTCGTAAGGAGGATAAAATGGCAAAAAACTATGATGGCATGGCAGTTGGGGCATTTGAACTGGATAACCTGGTAGCTTGCTTTGTCGCTCTCGATGCAGCATCCAAGGCTGCAAACGTAACGATTCAAAGCGTCGAACGAAACCGACTGAAAAGCGGAGCATGTGTAAAAATACGCGGCAGTGTTTCTGATGTGAATGCAGCAATGGAAGTGGCCTTAGAGACAGCCAAACCCCTTGGCAAGATTGTTTCTCACACAGTGATCGCATCACCTTCCGCAGATACTGAAGTGGCACTTAAGATGACCATTAACAAATAGAACATGTCAGGAGGAAATGAGAAGATGTCATATGGAGCATTAGGATTAGTAGAGGTTGTGGGAAGCTGTAATGCAGTAGTTGTCCTTGACCAGATGCTGAAAACATCAGATGTGGAATTCCGTACCTGGCATACCAAGTGCGGAGGTCACGCAACTATATTCTTAAGTGGCGATATAGCAGCAGTAAAGGCAGCAGTAGATGCTGTAAAGGGAAACCCGCCCTGTGAAATTATAGCAGCAGCTGTAATCTCAGCACCGTCTGAAGAAACATCAAGACTGGTGAAAGAAGAGGAAGAAAAACACCATAAATAATAGCTAAAAGGACTTTCTGTAAATCAGTAAATGAAATGCAGAAAGTCTTTTTGGAATATGTATAAAGATTCTGCAGTAAAGAAGTGTCAGGGTATTGAAAATGATTGAAGGTAGTATTAAATCAAGAAGGCAGGTATTTCGGAAGATGGATTATAAGAGTGTAAAAATATCAGAAGATGCAAAAATTGCAAGGCAGTCAGTGGTTATTGGAGATGTAACTATTGGGCGTGACAGTTGTGTTCTTCATTATGCTGTGATACGTGGCGATGATGCTCCGATCGTGATCGGTGAGGAATCTAATGTTCAGGAAAACTGTACGATTCATGTAAGCCGTAATATGCCGGTACATATTGGGAATAATGTGACAGTTGGACATAATGCAGTGCTTCATGGATGTATGATCGGTGACCGTACATTGATCGGAATGGGAGCGGTTGTTCTTGATGGTGCCATAATAGGTAAGGATTGTATCATAGGAGCAGGAAGTCTTGTGACAAAGAATACAGTGATACCGGACGGTTCTCTGGTGATGGGAAGTCCTGCAAAGATTAAACGAAACCTTACATGGGAAGAAAAGCTGGGAAATCTTGAAAACAGTAAAGAGTATGTTTCTGTGTCTGCCGAAATGCAGAAGCAGGGTGTATTGTAAAAATCAGACAATAAAAATATCCCCGGAACTTTATGTAAAAACAGTGGAGTTCCGGGGATATTTATGTATATCAGACAGTAATCTTAAACCAGTCTTTTTCTTCAAAATCTACTACTGTGCAGTCATTTGCATAAGTGCATTCCGGAAGAATGATCATGGCATGGAGTACTTCATTGTTTAAAGGAAGAGGACATAAATGCCAGATAGCAGCATTGATCTTCACCATAGTTCCTTTTGGAACTATGAATGCTCTGGTAAGTTCCGGAACAGGTGCGCCTGCAGAAGCCGGTGCTACATGTATGATCATGTCATCATCCAGTGCAACAATTCCTTCCCAGGTAGTTGTGTGATATTCAGCAGCTTTAACGATGCGTTCATCTTTATGTACTGCAATAGGTGAAAAACCAATGGATCCCATACAGGTACCGGAAATACGGTCTGGATAAAATTTATGTATTTCACCCTGTAATGGATAGCCTTCTGGCTCTGTCATGCTGAAAAATGTACCAAATGGTGCAAAATCTGCAGCATTAATTTTTGTTGCTTTTAGTTCTCTCATGGTATAATACCCCCTTATATAGTATTTTATGAAAAGTTTTGATTATTTTTTTTGTGTGACCGGTGGAAGATCACAGTGATAAGCGATACCCAGTGGGGTTACCAGCAGAGGATGTACCGGACGATAAACAGGTAGCCCAAGCTTTTTTTCAAATACGCTTGTGAAATCTTCAAAACTTGCGGAACCGCCTACAACATATACAGCGGGTACCTGGTAGCCTGTGAGAAATCTCTGAGTGATCGTGGCCATTTTTTCTACAGTTGCTTTGATTACAGGGAAAATTTCAGCTTCTTTTGAACGATCTGTTTTTAAAATTTCAGCTTCTTCGTATGGGATGTTATAGTGCCCTGCTACAGTCATGGTCATGTGACTGCCACCGGTAGCTTCATCGTCTGTGTAGATTACTTTGCCGTCTTTGAGAATGCTGATTCCTGTAGTGCCTCCACCTACATCCACTACAGCGCCGTCTGAAATCTTAAGTACAGCAGCTGCAGCGGTGGGTTCGTCTACGATATTGGAAACCTCAAAACCTGCACCCTCCAGCACATATTGAATACTTTTTGAACTTCCTTCGGAAACTCCGGGTGGGATTGCAGCTGCAGCGTAAGGAAGCTCAGTTTTCAGTTTTTCTTCAAGTTCAGCCTTCAGCCGTGTAACAAGCTGAACAGATTCATAATAATTGACGATCACGCCGTCTCTGATAGCCTGGGAGGGAGCGGATATGCCGGCAATCGGACGGTTGGTAGTGTCTACAACTGCCAGAACTGTATTAGCTGTACCCAAATCCACACCTACTTTCAGACGGCCTTTGAATTTTTTGCATTCACCGGTTTGAACAAGATCGGCGAAATTTGATAAAGTTCTGTTTTTCAATTCCATATCTGTATACTCCTGATATTTTATTTTATAGATGAAATCGTTTGACATTGTTACTGCTCATTCCGTTCTCAGCAACATGTTTTTCGATTTTTGCTGTTTCAGAAAAAACAACAAAAAATTGCAAACAGATATTATATATTATAGAATAATCAGTATGGAAAAGCAACAAAATATGCCGTTAGGTTATGAAAAGAATAGAAAAATTATTGGTAAATATCAAAGTTTTCATTAAATATTTTTTCATTGTGTGATAAAATATTTAATGAACTTAAATACTTCTTGAATTCTTAAATAAAGAAAGGATGCTATACAGGAATCCGCATAGTGGCTATGTTTTTGGGAATCTTTCTGGCAGTGTTGGCATATTGGTCAAAAACAGTGGAAATCCTGATAGCACCTGTAATTGCGGTGGTCAAATCTACACCTGTGGCGTCTTTTATCATTTTGTGCCTGATATGGATACCTTCCAGAAATCTGTCAGTTTTTATTTCTTTTCTTATGGTCCTGCCTGTGATATATACAAATATCCTTGAGGGAATACAGCAGACTGACAGTAAGATACTGGAAATGGCAAAAGTATTTCAGGTGAATCCCGGAAGAAAGATCAGATATATTTATGTATCGCAGGTACTGCCTTATTTTCTATCTGCATGCAGGCTTTCACTTGGGATGTGCTGGAAAGCAGGAGTGGCAGCAGAGGTTATCGGAGTATCCTCAGGTTCTATTGGTGAGAAACTGTATAATGCAAAAATATATCTGAATATTCCGGATCTTTTTGCATGGACGATTGTGATTATTGTGATAAGTTTTGTATTTGAAATTTGTGTTGCGTTTTTCCAGAAGGGAAAACCACTTGTATAAGAGGAAGATCCGGATGTGGAAAAACTACACTGATACGGCTTCTTTTGGGGCTGGATATTCCGGATAAGGGAAAAATAGAAGGGATAAGTGACAGGAAGATCAGTGCAGTATTTCAGGAAGATCGCCTGTGCGAAAATCTGAGTGCTGCTTCCAATATAAGAAAACAATATCAGACAGAGAACTGGAGGAGGCATATAAAGCAGTTGCGCTTACTGAGGTATGGCAGAAACCGGTTCGTGAATTAAGCGGAGGAATGCGCAGAAGAGTGTCTATCCTGAGGGCATTGCTGGCTGATTCAGACTGTGTGATTATGGATGAACCTCTCAGAGGTCTTGATGAAAAACCAGAACAAAAACAATTGATTATATTTTAAAAAAGACCGAGGGAAAGACATTGATCTTTGTTACCCATGAAGAACAGGAAGCAGTTTGGCTAAAGGCCGACAAAACATTAAAATTTATGAAGGATCATCTGATAAAATAATCCGGAAAGTGATGGGATAAAATAATGCAGACTTATACATATGTTTCAAAGGGAAAATTTGAATTAATGGAAAAACCAAAACCAGTACTTATGCATGAACGAGATGCAGTTGTAAAAGTAACGCTTGCAAGTATCTGTTCAAGTGATCTGCACATTAAACACGGAAGTGTTCCCCGTGCAGTTCCTGGTATAACTGTGGGACATGAGATGGTAGGTATTGTTGAATCAGTTGGAAGTGCTGTAACTCATGTAAAACCGGGGGATCGTGTGACTGTAAATGTAGAAACCTTTTGTGGTGAATGTTTTTTCTGTAAAAAAGGTTATGTAAATAACTGTACAGATGAGAATGGCGGATGGGCTCTTGGCTGTCGTATAGATGGTGGTCAGGCAGAATATGTAAGAGTTCCGTTTGCTGACCAGGGACTGAACAAAATTCCGGAAGGAGTTACTGACAGACAGGCTTTGCTGGTAGGAGATGTTCTTGCCACTGGCTATTGGGCTGCACGTATTTCTGAGATCACAGAGGAGGATACTGTGCTGATCATTGGAGCTGGTCCTACAGGAATTTGCACTTTGCTAAGTGTTATGCTGAAGAATCCAAAGTGTATTATTATGTGTGAAAAAGATGAAAACAGAATTCATTTTATTAATGAACATTATCCGGAGGTTCTTACTGTCTCGCCGGAGGAATGCTTTGATTTTGTCCAGGACCATAGTGATCACGGTGGAGCTGATGTAGTTCTTGAGGTTGCGGGAGCGGAATCTACATTTCGTCTGGCATGGGAATGTGCAAGACCAAATGCAACTGTGACAGTGGTTGCACTTTATGATAAGGCTCAGGTACTGCCACTTCCGGATATGTATGGAAAAAATCTCACATTCAAAACAGGTGGAGTGGATGGATGTGATTGTGAGGAAACCCTGAAACTGATCGCAGAAGGTAAGATTAATACAGAACCACTTATCACACATACCTATCCGCTTAGCAGAATCGAAGAAGCATATGAACTTTTTGAAAATAAGAGAGATGGTGTGATCAAAGTAGCGGTAGAGTGTTAGAGCGTGTTTCGAAAACGATGTACTAGCAGGATCGCTGTAGATGAAATGAGAGAAATGAGCAGGTCTGTGAAAAAATATCTGGAGCAGTTTCTTTTTTGATGTATCGGCTGAAAATAGTGCTGTGGCAGATACCTGCCTGAGCCAAATCTCATTTTTTAACCGAATCAAGTAAGTCCCCTGCTTCAATTGCGAAAAGCAATAAGCAGTGGGTGGGGACTTACTTGTATCAGGAGGAGTGCAAGCTCCTTCTGATAAACTGCGAAGCAGTTATTCGGTTATGAGCAAGTAGCGAAGCGGATTGCGAATATCCGCTTGACTGTATAAAAATACAGGAAAATGACAAAAATTGATAAAATATGTAAATTTTTAGTTATATTTTAAGCATTCTATGGTACACTAGAGTGTGTCTGAAAAATGCTTTTCGCAAAATCTACCGCAAAGTGGGGCGTGCAGATTGTGAGAATGATTTTTCAAACATACTCTAGTATAGTATATCAAAAATGGGAGGAAAACTCGAAAATGAGCAAAAAAGAAGGAAAAGGATTAAAGTCTTTCAACAAGGGATTTCAAGTGCCTGACACCTACATTATTATCTTTTTAGTAGTTGTTGTCGCAGCACTTCTGACTTTCCTTGTACCAAAGGGATTTTACGAAACACAGGATATTTCGTACATGATCAATGGTGTTGAGAAAACCCGTACAGTAATCAAAGACGGAAGTTTCCAGTATCTGACAGACGATGCAGGAAATGTAGTAACAGAGGGAGTAGCACTCTTTAGTGGAGATGGTGGAACAGGATTCTTCAACTATATGTATAACGGAATCGTAAGTAGTTCTGCAATCGAGATTATCGCATTCCTTATGGTAGTAGGTGGTGCATTCGGTATCATGATCCGTACAGGTGCGATTGAATCCGGATTGATTGGATTGATCCGTAAGGCAAAGGGAGCAGAAAAACTGCTGATTCCGATACTTTTCGTACTGTTTTCTCTTGGTGGAGCAGTTTTTGGAATGGGAGAAGAAGCACTTCCGTTTACTATGATTCTTTGTCCGTTGTTTGTAGCAGTTGGATATGATTCAGTTATCGCAGTTCTTGTTACTTATGTTGCAACACAGATTGGTTTCGGTTCATCCTGGATGAATCCATTCTCTGTAGGTATTGCACAGGGTATTGCAGGTATTGATGTATTCTCCGGAGCAGGATTCCGTATGGTAATGTGGGTAGTATTTACAGTTCTTGGCTGTGGAATGACTATGTTCTATGCGTCAAAGATCAAAAAGACTCCGACAATTTCAATCGCATATAAGACTGATTCATATTTCCGTGAGCAGAATGAAAAAACAGGAATTGACGAAGGACATTCATTTGGTCTTGGACATATTTTAGTTCTTCTGACATTGGCTGCTACAGTAGTATGGGTAATTTGGGGAGTTATGACTCAAGGATACTACATGCCAGAGATTGCTACACAGTTCTTCATTATGGGAATTGTTTCCGGTGTGATCGGAGTTATCTTTAAACTGAACGATATGAAACTGAATGATATCGCAACATCATTTAAAGATGGAGCAAAAGACCTGATTGGTGCTGCACTTGTTGTTGCTATGGCACAGGGTATCATGCAGGTTCTTGGTGGATCTGATCCGACAACACCTACAGTTATTAATACAATTATGTATAATATTTCAAATGCACTGTCTGGAGTTTCCGGAGCAGTTGCAGCAGTACTTATGTATCTGTTCCAGTCTGTATTCAACTTCTTCGTTGTATCCGGAACAGGACAGGCTGCAATCACAATGCCGATCATGGCTCCACTGTCAGACCTGTTAGGCGTTTCACGTCAGACAGCTGTAGTTGCATTCCAGCTTGGTGATGCATTTACAAACCTGATTGTTCCTACATCCGGATGTCTGATCGGATCTCTTGCAATTGCAAAGATTGAGTGGTCTAACTGGATTAAATTCATGTGGAAATTCCTTGGCGTATTAATGATTGGTGCAATCATTACAATTCTTATTGCAGTTGGAATTGGATTCTAAAACATACATTTGATAATTGAGAGTGATTTATGATGAAATTAATTCAGAATATTGATGTCTATGCCCCACAGCATCTGGGGAAAAAAGATGTACTTACAATCAATGATAAGATTGTCAAGATTAAAGATGCAGGTTCTATATCTGCAGAGGGATTTCTTTCTGAGGCAGAAATGATCAATGGAGAGGGTTTACTTTTAACTCCGGGATTCATTGACAGTCATGTACATGTACTCGGAGGCGGTGGCGAAGGTGGATTCGCCAATCGTACTCCGGAAGCAACTATGGAAGGACTTACGAAGTTTGGAGTAACAACAGTTGTTGGCTGCCTTGGAACAGATGGAATCGGTCGTGATATGTGTGCACTGGTTGCAAAGACAAAAGGATTGAATGAGCAGGGAATGTCTGCATACTGTTATACAGGCAGTTATCAGATTCCGGTTCACACGTTGACTGACAGTATTGTAAAAGATATTATGATGATTCAGGAAATCGTTGGAACCGGAGAAATCGCGATCTCTGATCATCGTTCTTCACAGCCGACTTTTGAGGAATTTGCACGTGTTGTTGCGGATACAAGACTTGGTGGTGTTCTTTCCGGGAAAGCTGGTATTGTAAATGTTCATCTTGGCGACAGTCCGAGATGCTTAGATCTTATTGAACGAGTGGTAGATGAGACAGAGATACCGGCTTCTCAAATACTGCCAACACATATCAATCGAAATGAGATGCTTTTTGGCAAGTCGATTGAGTATGCGCTGAAAGGCGGAGCAGTAGACTTTACAGGAAATGAAGATATTGACTATTGGGAAACTATCTGTGATGAGGTACGTGTATGTAATGGTATCAAACGGATGTTGGATGCAGGAGTAAATCCTGACCGTATGACAATTTCTTCTGATGGACAGGGAAGCCTTCCGATGTACAGTAGTGATGGCGAATTCCTTGGAATGGGTGTTGGACAGTCCAGCTGCCTTCTGAAGGAAGTAAAGGAATGTGTATTTAAAACAGAAATTCCTTTAGAAATAGCTATTTCTACAATTACATCTAATCCGGCAGATATTCTTCGCCTCAAAGGAAAAGGTAAGGTTGAAGAAGGCTATGATGCGGATCTTTGTATTCTTGACCAGGAACTTCAGCTTGTTGAAGTAATTGCAAAAGGGAATACAGTTTATACAAAATAAAGTATATTGATGTCAGAAGCATCAGTCATTCAGTTGGCTGGTGCTTTTTGCATGCGAGGATAGCTTGTAATGAAACGGATTTACAAGCTGACAAATGATGGTATAATTAATTCTATTGTTGAGCTGATAGAAAGGGCATAGGTATGAGAAAAGCAATCGTATATGCATCGGTACATCATGGAAATACAGAAAAAATAGTAAAGAGCATAGCAGAAGAGTGTCAGGTCGATTTGATTGATGCAGTAAAACAGTCAGATGCAGATCTGAGTAGTTATGATATGATCGGGTTTGCGTCAGGAATCTATTTTTCAAAGTTTCATCAGTCGATATTGAAATTTGCGGAAAAGAATTTACCAGATGACAAAAAGGTCTTCTTGATCTGTACTTATGGTGGAAGTGCGAATTATAAATCCATAGAGCAGATTTTGGATAAAAAACATGCCAGTGTAGATGGTAAATTCGGATGTAAAGGATACGATACATTTGGGCCGTTCAAACTGGTTGGAGGTATTGCAAAAGGACATCCGGATGATAAAGATATCCAAAATGCAGTGGAGTTTGTAAAAGACTTAAAAAAGTATAAAGAAGTATAAAGAAGAAATAGAAATATTGGGTAGGAATGTGAAATAATGCAGACAGATTACAATACTTATGAAAGCCTTCGTGCAATACTTGAGAAAGAAACACCAATTCTTATTGCGCAGATTCGTGCGTTGTACAGAGAGTTAGATAAGAAATTTCATCTTCAGGGAGCAAAAGTGCCAATAACTTTTGGCTTTGATACGGACTCCTTGGGGTCTTATAATCAAAAAGGACACGGACAGAAAGAACATTTTCATTTTTCTCTGTTTTTTATAGGATATGCTGTAAATAATCCACTCAGCAAAGAAGACAGAATGGATCTCTACAAACACGAATACGCACATTATATGCGATACAATATGCCTATTCCTAAACAGTATCAGTGGCAGCCTGGAATTCACGGAAGTGCATGGAAATACTGCTGCTCATTGGTAGGTGCGGCACCAACGCCCTATTACAAAGCGGGTGAGGCGCTGATGAATCACAATTATGAAAAAACTCTGATGAATCCGATTCATGACAAAACAGTCACCATACGGGATCAACACCGAAGAGAACAGGAATACAGAAGAACGCAGAATGTGATTATAAAATATGAAAAAGGGGAAAGCGTCGATCATCCGAAATTTGGCGAAGGAATTATAGAAAAAATAGAGCAACGATCTTGCTCTGTGAGTCTTCATATTCGCTTTGGAGAAGAACTGAAAGTGATAGATCAGAAATGGCTTCTTCAGACAAAATACAAAAAAAGAAAATCTGAAAGCCCGTGACCAGATGGCCTGGTTAGAGCAATAAACAGTATCTATATTCAGAAGCAGTATTTCCTATATCGGCAAAAACACAACAATTCAGGTCGAATATTATTGATATTTTTGCCGATGATGTGATCGAAACAGCAAATCACTTCCGCTGCATGGATACCGCCCTTCCGGAAGAAGTTGCCGATAAAATGAAGGCCTTGCTGACGGAATACAACGCCAAAGAAGAAAGATAAAGAAAAAGCAGATCAGGTTGCAGATGAAATTATAAAAAATACATACAAAACACTCACGACAAGAGGTATGAAGGGATGTTATGTATATTGTACGGATGCCGCCTTGGTTCAATATTTTAAGAAACTGTTAAAATAAAAATGATAAAGGGGTAAAAGTTCATGAAGGAAAAAACAATAGAGTGTATTCGCAAATTTACAGAAGACCGGGATCGGGATCAATTTCATAGTCCGGTAGTCAGAGCATTTGGGGACTACGGTAATACTACGAATGAGGGAATGCAAATGAGCCGATGTAGAAGTGCAGATTTTAACGGTAGTAGTAATCGTTAAATTGTAAGGGCTATCGTTATATAGTGTGCAATCGTTGAATAGTCTAGCAGTATCGTGTAAAATGAATATCTAGTTAGATATGGACATATAATATTAAAGCAGCCGCAAGCTGTGATTTGAACTATATTTGACCTTGACAGGCGGCACATTTGAATGTATACTTTAAGTACAGTAAGAGATTACTGCAAATGTTTGTTGCTACTCGATATGCAACTCAAATAAGGTCGAGTTCAAATGTTTGTCGCTACTCGATATGCGATTTAGAAAAGGTCGAGTTCAAATGTTTTGAGGTTTCGTTCGAGAGGACGGAGCCTCTTTTTGACGATAGGAGAAGAAATGGAAATAGGGCATTTTTATTATATTGATGATCAATACTTTAAGGATTTTTCAGATCCTTATTTGATGCAGAATAAGGAAAAGGTAAATGGACAGTTACATGATAGACCATGTTTTTATGCATTCCAGGATAGTAATACGCAGCTGTTTTGGATGATACCATTTTCATCACAGGTTTCTAAATTTAAAGGAATCTATAATAAGAAAATGCAAAAGTATCATAGGTGCGATACAATTGTTTTTGGAGAAGTGATTGGTCATGAGAAGGCATTTTTGATTCAAAATATGTGCCCGATTACAGAAAAATATATGAAAAATGAGTATCTGGACTCTGTTGCTAATATACCAGTTCGTGTTGATGGTAGATTAGAAAAGGAGTTAAAGGATAAAGCAGGAAAAGTTTTAGCATTGCAGAGAAAGGGAGCAAAGTTGATTTTTCCAGATGTCCGTAGTATAGAACAGGAATTATTAAAATACTGAAATGATGAAGAAGCGTGCAGACCTGCTTGGACAGATGCGAAATTTCCTTGATGAACACGAGGACAAGCAGGGAAAACTGACCGTTGATGATGCAATCACCTATTCTAATATGGAAGCGGAATTTGATGGATTGACCGATGTTATTTCTCGTGCGCAGAGGGAGGCAGAGCTGTCTAAGCCGATTAATTCTCCACTTACAGGGAAACCATATATCGCAGGTTCAGCTCCGGAACAGAAGAAAGGACGCGCTTCTGACGAATACAGACAGGCCATGCTTACAGCAATGCGTACCAATTTCCGTCAGGTTTCTAATCTCCTGCAGGAGGGGGGAGATGCGGATGGAGGTTACCTTGTTCCAGAAGAATATGATCGCAGATTAATTGATGTGCTGGAAGAAGAAAACATCATGCGTGGACTCGCTACTGTAATCACTACTTCCGGGGAACATAAGATTAATATTGCTGCTTCCAAGCCTGCTGCTGTATGACAATGCGTTCAATCTGGAAAGCTATATTATTACACAATTCGGCAAGGCGCTGGCAAATGAAGAAGAGGATGCGTTTCTGAATGGAAATGGAGTAGGAAAACCAACAAGTCTTTTTGACACAACGCATGGTGGACAGCTCTTGAATACTCTGACCGCAGGGATTAAGTCGGATGATGTGCTTGATCTGGTTTATGGTCTGAAGCGTCCATATCGTAAAAATGCTTCCTTTATTATGAACGATGGAACATTAGCACAGCTTCGAAAACTGAAAGACAACAATGGTGCTTATATTTGGCAGCCGTCTTATCAGGTAGGGGAACCGGATCGTGTGCTTGGCTATGAAGTGCATACTTCTGCGTATGCTCCGAAGGATGCCATTTCTTTTGGTGACTACAAATACTACAATATCGGTGATCGTGGTTCCAGATCCTTCAAACAGTTAAATGAGCTGTTTACCGGAAATGGTATGATCGGTTATGTAGCAAAGGAACGTGTGGATGGAAAACTGCTCCTGCCAGAAGCTGTTCAGATTATGAAACTGAAGGGAACAGAATGACCTGAAAGTTCTCCTTTCTCATAAGTCATGACTCCTAAGCCATCTTCCTATACCTAAAAAACTAAACCCTGTTTACTCTAGGCAAACAGAAAAAAATCAGTATAATGAAGGTAGGGGAAGGGAGGCTTTTATATGCAATTCAAATATCAGGATTTAGGAGAAGGAATCATTAAACTGTTAAAGCAAAGAAAACAGAATGGCGAAAATATCATGGTTATTAGAGCAACAGAAGTGAAAAGACTTCTGGATGTGCAGAAGATATGTGGGCCATGCCGGAATGGAAGGTATGCAATGATCTGTCAGGCTATGAAATATGCGTCAGACCGAATTCCAGCAAAACAGATTGATGGAAATTATGAAAGTTCCAATTATACATTAGAATATCAATTGAATTTATTTTAAGAAGAGTCAGACTTGTGTGGGAAAATGCGCAGGTCTGATTTTCTTTTGGGGGTGATTGCAGTGTTTTTGACACTTGAAGAAATGAAAAATTATCTCCGGGTAGACCATGAGGAGGACGATGGCCTGCTTGCCGATTTTCTGAAAGCATCGGAAAAACTGTGTATGGATATCGCCCGGATGGAAGATCGGCAGGAGTTTGAGCAAAGTCCGAATGCCAAGATCGTTGTGCAGTACGCAGTTGCTTATCAGTATGAACACAGGGAAGAAGCAGACCACCATGCGCTTACACTGACTCTACGGGCTTTACTTTTTGGGGAGAGAAAGCCGGGATTCTAAGATGGATGTCTCACTTTTAAATGTAAGATTACCTTTCAGGAAGCAGTGGTGGAGTCTGATGAGATTGGTAACCGGACAAATAAATGGAAAGACTACTATACCTGCCATGCAACTGTGAGTGGGGAGAACGGATCGGAGCAGAATACAGCCGGACAGATGGTGGAGGATGGAAAAGTAGATTTTACTATCCGCTATTGTAAAAAGGCAGCAAAGATAGATTCGACCGGATTCAGGGTTTCTTTTCAGGGGGAGTTTTATAACATTTTAAGTGTAGATCATATGAATTACAAAAAGAAATGTTTGAAATATAGATGCCAAAAAAAGAGGAGATAGTAGTGAGTGAAAATGTGCGGATAGATCAGCTTGCGGAAGCTGTGATGAAAGGGCTGACAGAGTATGCGGACCTTGCAACAGATGATATGAAAAAAGCTGTAAAGTCGGTGGGAAGAACTGTTCGAAAAGAAATAGAAGCTAATGCACCGGCAGAAGAAGTAGGAGTGAAACAGTTGGAAAAGGAGATTGAGAGGAGCCTGCATAATGGATAAGATTCTTGCTGTGTTGCGGGAAACAGGAATTTCTTTTGCATATGACCACTTTGCAGAAGGAGAAGCGGTAGAGCCACCGTTCATCTGCTATCTATTTCCGGGGAGTAACAACTTTGCAGCAGATGGAAAGGTTTACCACAAAATTGGAAGAGTAAATATTGAATTGTATACAGATAAGAAAGATTTAAAAGCAGAACAAAAAGTGAAGGATGCTTTAGATGCAGCTTCCATTTTTTATGCAAAATCCGAGGTTTGGATTGACAGTGAAAAACTATATGAAGTTCTTTATGAGATGGAGGTTTAGGAATAACTTTAGCAGAGAGTTAAAAATTATCATGTTATAGTATCGACAAATGAAGGATTTTTGCGTATAATATCACGAAATAGAAAGTCTATTGTGATTAAAAATTCAAGAAAGGTTGTCGTAAAACATGGAAAGAAATAATAATGGATTCACACTTGTAGAATTGGTAGTTGTGATTTCTATTCTTGGTGTATTGATTGCAATTTTAGCTCCATGGTATACATCGAAAATACACAAGGCGAAAGTAGCAACGGATTGGGCGAATGTGAAATCTTATTATAATGAGATACAAACAGATTATATGTTTACAGATAAGCACAATCCCAAAGTTCCCATTGATTGGCATACAAATCCATATTATGATTGGAAGGTGCTTACTTCATTAAGTGGGGAAAAAGTACCGATGAAAACAGGAATGTGTGCTGTGAGTTTTGAAGAAAGTAACGGCTATTCCATAACATATCAGTGTAATGCAAGACATTCACAATGCGAGTTTGAGGTGGGAGTACAGAAATCTGATTCATAATAAAAAAGAGATTGATTGTGAAAAGTCATATGGTAAATAGTATTTTAAGATATATACGGTTGTAAATGATCATTTGTTAGTTTGAAAATTTTATAATGTTACATAGAACATCTGTCAGAAATGGCAGGTGTTTTTCATTTGTTTGGAGCTCAAGAGGCTCCTTTTTTGTATCCGTTTTTAAGGAGGTGAGAGTGTATGGCAGGTCGTATTCAGGGTATTACTGTAGAGATTGGCGGAGATACAACTAAATTACAAAATGCCCTGAAGGGTGTGAATGGACAGATTAAGTCTACACAGCAGCAGCTGAAGGATGTGGACAAACTTTTAAAGCTAGATCCGGGAAATACAGAGCTTTTGGCACAAAAACACAAGCTCCTTGGAGAAGCAGTAGAGGGAACGAAAGAGAAACTTACTACTTTAAAGGCAGCCGCAGAACAGGCAAATACAGCCCTTGCAAATGGAGAGATTTCGCAGTCACAGTATGATGCGCTTCAAAGAGAGATTATTGAGACCGAGCAGGACTTAAAGAGACTGGAGGAACAGGCCAATCAGTCTGCAACTGCTGTCCAGAAGATTGCTGCTACCGGAGAAAAGCTAAAGACTGTTGGAAATAACATTTCTTCTGCAGGAGAAAAGCTGCTTCCGGTTACGCAGCACTTGTGGCTGCTTTTGCGTATCTTTGGACTCACTGTGAGGGGTTTAGACAGTTTTGGATCAGTCTATGGGAAGGAGTAAAGCAGATCGCGATAACGGTCTGGACAGAGTTACAGAACTTTTTTCAGACTGCATGGGAGGCCATTAAACTGATTTTTACAACTGTACTTGGGATTCTTCAGACTCTGGTGTCGACCTGCTTTACAGTTATGCAGACCATGATCCAGACAGCAATGACGATTATTCGAACGGTTATTACGATTGGCGGGAATCTGATTAAGACGGTAGTAACCACAATCCTGAATGCGATCAAGACAGTGGTGTCTTCGGTATGGAATGCCATTAAAACAGTGATATAGGCAGTCCTATTAGCAATCAAAGGAATCATCACCGGAAATTTCAATGCGGTCAAAAGTTCCATCCAAACAATTATGAATACCATTCGCACAGTGATCACCACGATCTGGAACACCATTAAAAGTACGGTGACTTCTGTATTAAACGCAATCAGGAATGCCGTTTCTTCCGTATTTAATCGGATTGTTTCTGCGGTACGCAGTGCGATGGGGAATGTTTTGGGTGCAGTTCGGACTGGATTTTCTAATGTGAAGGGATTTATTACCGGATTAGCAGGACAAGCCTATACCTGGGGCCGAGATCTAATTATGGGAATTGTCAGGGGTATCCAGAGCTGTATCAGTGCAGTCAGCAATGCGGTCTGCAACGTGGCAAATACTATCCGCAGAGTGATTCATTTCTCAGTTCCGGATGAAGGTCCTCTGACCTATTATGAGAGCTGGATGCCGGACTTTATGAAAGGGCTGGCTGCAGGAATTGAAAAAAGTAAAGGTATGGTAGCAAGGGCTATGGATGGTGTAGCTTCCGATATGGTGCTGAATCCAAATGTCAGCGTAGAGCAGATGAATGAAGGCTATACAGGAACAGCGAATGCGGAGGGAAGCTCCGAGCTGATTGCTGCGATTACTTCTGCAATGCAGAACGTAAAGGGAGACAGCGGTGATCTTGTGATTCCGGTTTATCTGGGAGGTACCCTGCTGGATGAAGTGATCA
The DNA here is from genome assembly GCF_003471165.1 of Ruminococcus sp. AM22-13. Taxonomy (GTDB): domain Bacteria; phylum Bacillota; class Clostridia; order Lachnospirales; family Lachnospiraceae; genus Blautia_A. The sequence goes on from NZ_QRIL01000024.1 coordinate 24,269, forward strand.
TTTCGGCACAGCAGCGGGCAAATCTAAGAAGTGGAGGAAGATAGAATGGCATTTATACAGTATCTGATTTTTAATGAGGAGCTGCTTCCTTTTCCAGATTCCTATGAAATCACTCTTTCCGATGTGGAAGCGGATTCCAGCGGAGAAACAGAGGCCGGAACCACACAGAGAGATGTGATAAGGACCGGAGTGGCAGAAATTTCGGTCTCTCCCAAGTGGGTAAAGCGTCTGACCGTTTATTCGAAGCTGCCAAAGATCGCGGTGAGGTATTGGAATTAAAAGAGCAGAAATGTATATCAGCAATTATAAAGTAAAGTTGAAAAAAGACACTTCTTATAAGGGACTTTGGATAGTTAGCTTTACTCTGAATGTGTATACCCATATGGGATTGGATGATGCAGAGAAGGAATTGCAAAATGCAAGAAAAAAATGGGAATTTCGGATAAAGACGATAAGCCTTTGAAACAGAATATGTTCAAGGTAGTTTGAGAGTAAAATATTATAATAGGAAACGATAGCATCCAAGGTTTATACAACTTGGGTGCTTTTTTATGGAAAAGATTGAAATGGTATGGTAGAATAATTAGAAATGTTTAACTATATAAATATTGATAAAATGTGATGGAGAATAAAATGAGAGATGACTTTAGTGAAGCAACTAAAAAGGAATTAGCTGCAATGGTCGGATACAAATGCTCGAATCCATGTTGCAGAAGAACAACAATTGGGCCGAAACTATCTGGTGAGGGAACTATTAATTTAGGAGAGGCAGCTCATATAAAAGCTGCTTCTCCGGGAGGAAAAAGGTATGATCCAGATATGACACCTGAAGAAAGAGCGGGTTATGAAAATGGAATTTGGATGTGTCGTACCCATGCAGCATTAATAGATAGAGATGAAAAATATTTTACTGTGGAATTATTATATAAATGGAAACAAAAGGCAGAAGAAAGTGCTGGTAAAGAATTAATTGAAGGTGAGGGGACAATAAGAAAATGTAAATTTAGAATGAATATTTTTTATAGAGATTTAAAGGAATATATATCTGCAATGGAATTATTCAAAATGCGAAGAGGAGTTGTAATTAATACACAAATGCTTCCTATTCAAAATAATTGGGAAGAACATTTAGAAGAAATTTCAGAGTTGATTGGACCGGAACTGACAGCAACTTTATATAATATTAATCGAATAGTAGAGGAATTTAGGTTAACGATGGAAGAAGAAGCGAGGCGATTGAAGGGAGGTCCAAAATTAGATTACATATCAGTTATTTATTGTCAAAAGCAAGATTTTTTTATGGATAAAATGCAAGAATGGCTTACAAAGGATTTATTGGAAACAATAAAGTTCTATACGGAGATATAAATTTCTGACAGTAGTCTGCACCCCCTAAACTGACTACGATTTGACTACTACAGACGGAAGTGATTTGCTTCATTTTGCACTTTTTTGCAAAAAATGTAGTAAATGAGAAGAAAACTACGATGCCATGAAATGCTGATAAAACCTTGCAAAATACGGCATTTCACGGCAGTTTGAGAGGAGAAAAAACAATGATTCGAGTACTTTTCGTATGCCACGGCACTACCTTAGCAAAATTCTGAAAAACCTTGATTTTACAGTATATTTTTGAACCAGTAGGGATGTTTTACTAAGTTTTTACTAAAGAGGAATCCCTAGCACGAATTTAGAAAAGTAACATATAGTATGACCTTATTAATTGGTAGAACAATTGGTAAGGTCCTTTTTTATTTCAAGGAGGTTCAAAATGAAAAGTACAGCGTTAGGAGCAGAAAACATTATTTTTATCAGTGATGCACATGAAAAATTCTACTATGAAAAATTACAAGAAGTACGGTATCAGGATGTGTACCATAAGGCATTGTGTTATTGTCTGGGTATTAATGGAGATACCAGAAAAAATGCTGACAGAATTTATAATTTTAAAACGGGGTCTGTTAAAACGAAATGTTTACATGAAGGATGGCAGACAAGCGGTAGCTTAAAAGTGGTAAGGATGGCATTTAATCTGTACTGTAACAGCACGCCAAGCGTTTGGGATTATGAAGATGCAGAGGAACAGGTAAACGAGTGCAGACAGTATACAGTAGAGGATATCTTCTGCTGTGTATATGCACCATATTTTTGGCAGGCAATACAGATCCGTTATCCGGAATATGTAGTGTACAATCAAAAGTTACATGCCATGCTTGGAGGAATAGATTAATGCTGAAAGTGAGACTGATGGGAACAAAAAATGATATTGCATGGTTTCAGAAAATCCTGCAGCGTCATCCTAAAATTGAAGTTATGGAATTATCGGAACTTTATTCCAATAAAGGGACGAGCAAATATTATAGAGCTTATGCTGAAATTGAAAAAAGTAATGTAAATAAAAAATAGTAGAAAAACAGGAGAATTATATCATGTGCAAAATAATCGCAATCGCAAATCAAAAAGGTGGAGTAGCAAAGACTACAACCACTATTAATCTTGGAGTAGGACTGTCTAAGGTTGGAAAACGTGTAATGCTGATAGATGCTGATCCACAGGGACATTTGACAATGGGACTTGGTTTTCCAAAGAACTTAAGGGTAACATTGAAAACAATGATGGAAAATATCATTATGGGATTAGAATTTGATCCCAGGGAAGCAATTTTACACCATGAGGAAGGAATAGATGTAATTCCATCTAATAAACTTCTTTCGGGAATGGACATGTCATTATTTACGGTAGAGGACAGAGAAAAAGTCTTAAAAGAATATCTGGAACTTTTGGAAAATGATTATGACTATATCCTGATTGATTGTATGCCCTCGTTGGGAATGATGACAATTAATGCGTTAAGTGCAGCTGATAGCGTTTTGATTCCGGTGCAGCCTCAATACTATGCGGCAGATGGCCTCATGGAATTACTGAAAGTTGTGAAAGGCATTCATCAGAGATTTAATCCTGATTTACAGATTGAAGGGATTCTGTTTACAATGGACAGCAGTCATTATAATAATTCAAAGAGAAATAAGCAGGCAGTACGAGATGCTTATGGAGCAGAGATTATAATTTTTGATCAGACAATTCCAAGAACAGAAGCTCTTGCCGAAACTGCATCAGAAGGTGTCAGTATTTTTTCTTACGATGCAAAAGGAAAAGGTGCGTACAGTTATCAAGCACTTGTCCAGGAGGTGCTGAATCATGCGTAAACCTAAGAAAGAAATTCAGCTTACTTCTTATGATGAATTGCTTGGAATCAATGAAGCCGAACAGAATACTCTTAATCAGATTGTTGAAGTGCCATTAAATGAGTTACATCCTTTTAGAAATCATCCATTTCATGTAAATGATGATGAAAAAATGGCTGAAACAGTAGAAAGTATCAAGAATTATGGCATCTTAAATCCTGCATTGGTACGTCCTCGCGCAGAGGGAGGATATGAACTGATTGCTGGTCACAGGAGAAAACGTGGTTGCGAACTGGCTGGAAAAAGTAAAATGCCAGTACTCATACGGAACTATACCGATGATGAAGCCGTAATCGTTATGGTGGATTCTAATATACAGAGAGAAAATTTGCTTCCAAGCGAAAAGGCATATGCTTATAAGATGAAGATGGATGCAGTAAAACATCAGGGCATAAAAGACGAAAACGCAGCTTCTGTTGACAGTGCAGATCTGGTTGGACAGGCTGCCGGTGACAGTGGAAGAACCGTTCAGCGTTACATACGCTTGACCTGTCTTATTCCGGAATTGCTGAAATTGTTGGATGAAGGAAAGATTAATTTTACAGTAGGTGTTTCATTAACCTATTTATCAGAAACGGAGCAGATTTGGGTGAAAGACTGCATAGTGTCTGGAGCAAGCTCTGTTACAGGTTCAATGGCAACAAAACTGAAGCAATACAGCGATGAAGGTAATCTGACAGAATTAGCGGTACAGCTTATTCTGAATGAAAAGAAAACAGAGACAGGAAAAGTTACTTTAACTGAAAAGAAAATACGAAAGTATTTTCCAAAGGAATATAACAGAGAACAGATTGAACAGGTTATCTATGAACTGCTTGATAACTGGAAGAAAAGCCAATAACGAGGGAAGGAGGGAAAGCAAAATGGCAAAATCCGAAAGCTCAAAAATAGAGTTTGGTTATTTTCACGATTATGAATCGGAACAGTTTGCTTTTTACCGTATTCCCAAAGTATTATTCACAGATGAATATTTCCGTAATCTGTCCAGCGATGCAAAGGTTCTTTATGGGCTGATGCTGGACAGAATGGCTTTATCTATCAGACATCAGTGGTTTGATGAAGAGGGTAAGGTTTATATTATTTTTACTGTTGAACAGGTTATTCAGTATATGAATTGTGGAAGAGATAAAGCAATGAAAACGCTTGCAGAACTGGATACCAAAAAGGGAATCGGATTAATTGAAAGAGTCAAACAAGGATTTGGTAAACCGGATATTATTTATGTAAAGAACTTTATTTTAAGGACATCAAAAGATGTTAAAAACAATGATGAATCCGAAGAGAGTATTCAACAAAATCGAGAGGTCGAAGAAGTCGACTTATCGGAGTCGGAAAAATCGATTTATCGTGGTCGGAAAAATCGACTTCAAGGGGTCGGAAAAACCGACTTCAAGAGGTCGGAAAATACGACTTATCGTGGTCGAAAAATCAGAACTACAGAAGTCGGAAAAACCGACCCTAATAATACTAATTATAATTATACTGATATTAGTAATACTGACAGAAGTAATACTGATCTTATCAATCTTTCAGATTCTTCCGAACAGCAGTCAATGGATTTGATGGAAGAGATGGAGTTATTCCAGATGAATACTGCACTTGTAAAAAGAAATATTGAATATGACTGTCTTGTACAACGATGCAGACTTGGGGAACAGCAACAGTTGGATGAAATTGTGGCACTAATTGTGGAAACAATCAGCATAGAACGGGAGAATATTACGATCAGTGGAGTGAAATACCCATATCAGTTCGTAAAAAGCAGATTATTGTTGCTGGAAGAAAGCCACATAGAGTATGTACTTGACTGTCTGCATGAGAATACCAGGGAAGTAAAGAACATAAAAGCGTACTTGCTTACCTGTCTTATGAATTCAATAACAACAATAGGCAATTATTACCAGGCAAAAGTAAATCATGATATGTACGGAGGTGGCATATGAGAGGAAAAGAAATTATAACAAAATTGATAATTCCTGGTGCAATAGCTATGATTATCTGCTTAATTGTTCACCCTATGTGCATGAATGGTGAAATATTAGACTGGAGAAAATTATTGCTTTTTGTGGGAATACCTTTCGGAATCCAGAAAATGTTTTTGTTGGTCGTTCCAAGAAATGTGGGGACAGGGGAAATGCTTGGTTTGGTGGTACTTAAACTGATGGTAGGAAGTTTGATTGGAATAGGGGTTCTTGCCTGGAGATTATTAGCTGTAGCAGGCGTTTTGCTAAAAAACGGCATTTCTGGAATTATATGGATCATAAAAAGACTGAAAGAAATGGTGATCAAAAATGAGCGAAAAGCAACTGGAAAAATTGTATTATAGCATTTATCCAATGAATCAATGTGAAACACAAAGTAAAAGTTATGAAGAGACAAAGGAACTGTGTGAAACATTAGAAAAGGAAATGATAAGTCTAATGAGTCCGGATCTGCAGGCAATGTTTGAGGATTACAAGGAATATACTTTAAATCTTAAACAAACAGAACAGAGAGACGCTTACATAGATGGATTAGCGTTTGGGATTCGCACAATTTCGGAAGCCTTTTTACATGAGAACAAAAATAGAATATGGTGATTGAAAAAGCAGTCTGTTAAGGCTGCTTTTTCTGTACCGCTTACATAGGAGAATGAGATGTGATTGATTTGATAATTATTATTATGGCAGGAATAGTGCTTTTGTTTTTGCTGTCTTGTTGCTTTATGGTTGCAAGGCTGTTGGATGAGGAAATATCTATGTATGGATATGAAGGAAAAGAAAACTGGGAAAGGGAACAACTTCCCGACAAATTGTCGAGAAGTTCAGCAGATGAAAGATATGGAGATAAATGAAAAGATTCGTTATTTTCGGAAACAGAGAGAGCTATCGCAGGAGCTGCTTGCAGAGCGAACAGGAATTAATGTGAATACAATTCGGAAGTATGAAATGGGCATACGAAATCCGAAAGTAGAACAATTAAAGAAAATTGCGGATGGACTTGAAATCAGTGTAATAGAATTTCTGGACATCGAAATAGAAAATGAAGCGGACTTGATTGCTATGTTGAAAAAAATCAGTCCGTTTTTTAAGTGGGACGGATTGCTTCATGTATTGGAGGGGGAAAAGTTTTTATGATTGGTGTGGGAAGTGCATTGGTATCATTGTTTCTGGTTTTTGTTTGTTATTCATTAACACTGACAGCGAAAAGAGCAGATGAAAACTTATTGATGATTTGTGAAAAGAATCAGAAAAATGAAAAAGAGAGAGGAAAGCGAGAAATGGAATCACAGAGAGACATTTTAAGAGTAATTGAAAAAGAAATCAAAAAAGGAAGTGCGTCAGTTGCATTTGCGGGTTTGGGGTTTTCCGAGGAATGTTATCATTTGGTAGATAGTCAGGCTAAGATGAACCAACTTTTAGATTATTTTTTTCGCAATGAAGAATACGCAGTTTTGGCAGATCGGCAGGTGAAAAGTAATATCTATGCAGAAATGGGCAAAAGGCTGAATTTCCGTAGTGCCAGATCTGACCGTGACAGAAAGAATATGGAGGTAGCGGCGAAACAATGGATTAAGAAAAAGCATCCAACATTTGATGGTGATGTATATGTCGAAAATATCCGGTGTTTTCTGGATATTTCCCAGGAAGAGTTAGAAAAACGTAAATGTACAGTCAATGAACAGGATACGACAGTACTTATTTTCAGCCAGAAACATCTGGAAGCATTATATCTGCAATGCCTTATGCACAGGCGAAACGCAATGCAAGAGGTCCCGGAATTGAAAGGTTTGTCAGAAACGTGCAACAGGATTTATAGGTTGCAGGACGTAGATGTATTATTCCAATGCTTATTGATGGATCAGATGGATTGGGAAGAAGAAAAGTTATACGTGCAGTTCAGTACGATATATATAATAAAATAACAAAGAATAAAAATTTACTATGCTGATTCGCGGACAAAATTTCTGAACTATGGTATTATTAAAAATAATATTTAGAAAGTTGAGTCAGTTATATGTATGAGTATGAAATGAGCGAGAAATTATTTTTGGACATTTGGGAAAAATATGAATGTCCGGAAGAAGTAAGTGATCCGTTGACAATTTATAATATATTGAATGATATAATTGTTAAAAGTAAACATTGGATAGTATTGGATCACTATTCACATATAAATTTTGATGAAGTGAAAAAGGTGGAATATGATGAAACAACAGGAATTTTTAAATTGTTTTGGTTAGATAATAATTCCTTTAGGGAAAAAAGACTGCGTCATGAAATAGATGAATTTGAAATGCTTATATGGCAAATGAGTGGTTATTGTACATACGAATATATTGCATTAGACATAAATAAGCTTCGCTTTGTGAAAAGAAAGAACCATTTATATGTTCTTATGCAAGCAAATATGACAAGTGAAAAAGAAATGCAATCAAAGGTAATTGGTAAAAATGAAATTATATGCGTTGATAATTGTACAGAGGAATTATATGCACGTTATGTATTTTGGGAAGGTGATAAAGAAAATTTAATCAAAGTAGAGTGTATAGCGAATAATTTACCATACTATGTGTGTCTTATTCAACCTAAAGAAGGCATAAAAGGTACATTTGAATCCAAACAAATTTTATTGACATACACATTGAAAGAAATTGATAAAAGACTGAAAAGGGTTGGTGTAGCATTAAAGGAAGATATTGAGGATAGAGATGAAATATTTTCAAAAGGAAATACTATAAGAAATATTTTGGAATATACGTTGAAACATTTCTGTGTTATTAGAGGAATAGAAATGAATATAGAACAAAAGTATGGACATATAGACCTTGGAGAATTAAGAAAAAAGATAAAAGATATTCCTAATATCAATATACCGCAAAGCCTTGTTAATACCGCGAATGAATTATCACATGATTCAGGGAAAAAATATAATATCGAAAATGTAAGAGAATTTTATGGTGATGTTTGTGAACTAATCAAACAAATTAAAGATACAATTTGGACAGAGGAAAATGATTTGTGATTGAGGAGAGCATTTATGGAAAATTTATTTACACATTTTGATTTAACTGAATTTCCTCAAATTGATAGAAAAGAAGAGATTATAGAAACTCAAAAAAAAGTAAAAAAAATATTAAAAGACAGCAGAAACCAAGCAAAGAAAAAAACGTGTTATTATTGTGGAAAACCATGTGATGGATTTTGTAATTCTCATACTGTTCCTGCATTTTGTTTGAAAAATATAGCAGATAAAGGAAAGGTATATTATGCTAATACTATAATAGATTTACCGATATTAAAAGCTGATAAGGGTGTCAATGAAGCGGGGACTTTTCATTTAATTTGTAGAGAATGTGATGGAAAAATATTCCAAGATTATGAAGAACCTTTGAATTATGAGGATATGCCTACAATAAAAATGCTTGCCCAAGTTGATATGAAAAACAATTTAAAATTCATAAGCAAACGATTAATGGAGAAAGAATTGTATGATCTAATGTATGAAAGAATGGGGGCAAGTACAGACTATGTTTTTCAAAAACAAAATATCAGTGATTTAGACCTAAAAGAGTACGAAGATTCTTTTAGACATGCAAAAAAATGTGCATTAAAACCTTTTACAGGAGAATATTATATTGGCTTTTATAAAAAATTAGAGTATCGTGTTCCTGTTGCTTTCCAGGGCTTTATTGCAATGATTGCAGATTTGGAAGGAAATATTATAAATAATATCTATAATAAAGATCCTAAATATGTCATAAGGAATATCTCGCTTTGCATTTTCCCGCTTGAAAAAAATAGTATTATTATGTTGTTTGTTGACAAATATAATAGACGATATAGTAAGTTTTTCAAACAATTACAAAGATGTAAGAATACAGAGGAAGAATTGGCAATAATTAATTATATTTTGTTTTCTTATTGTGAAGACTATTTTATATCACCAAAAGTAGAAAAGGACATATTAGAAAAATTAAAGAGACTTATGGGAAAAACATCCAGTATGTTGTCTGATATGCCTACGACAATTGATGAACAACTTGAGGCAATAAAGAAAGTTTATAATTTTAGTGAACGAAATATAGTTCCCAATTTATTATCAAAAGAGTATGCAATAACGGTTGAAAATTGAATAAAATAATTATTAAAATCGGCAAATTCTAGTGTTTTACAGGATATGCCGATTTTTTTGTAAATGACTTCTCGACAATTTGTCGGGAAGTGGAAAGGAGTTAACGTCCAGTGAAAATATACCTGCCCCATCTGTTAGTTCCACCATAATTTGCTGATCAGAATCGAAAGGAGGCGTGCAAATTGCAGGAAGAAGTTACACAGAAAACAATCGCATTGTCGGTTAAAACTGCAAGAGTGACTGCCGACGTGTTAAAAAATATGCTGCGGAAGTATCTGTCAGGACAGAAGCAAAAGGGAAAGAATCCTTATAAGGTTGGAAAACAGTCATACAAAGAATTGAAAAGCCAGGGTTCTGGTTTATCTAATATTGAGATCACAGATGGAAATATCAAGTCTTTTGAACGTGTGGCGAAGAAATATCGCTTAGATTTTGCCTTGAAAAAAGACAGTTCGACCAAGCCACCGACTTACTATGTGTTCTTTAAAGGGCAGGATACAGAAATGATGAATCTGGCATTTAAGAAATATTTGGGTGTACAGATGAATAAAAAGGATAAGCCATCTCTTATGAAAAAACTTATGCACTTTAAGGATGATGTGTCTAAAGGAAAGAACAGAGAACGAGCAAGAGAACAGCAGAAAGACAGAGGGCAGAGTTTATGACGGAGAAAAAACAGCAGCATAAGAAGAAAAGAGGAAAAGTTCAGCATATCAGAGGCTCTCCGAAAAAGAGAAAAATATCTGGAAAAGCTGTTTTTTCCTCAGAGAGTATCCCAGGAAAAATGCTTGCAGATGTGAAAAATCTGATTACGGACAAGGTAAGTGAATTGAAGAGGGCAGATCAGAAAAAGCTGTTTTTAGCTAATTTCCCCTATCTGATGTTTGCCTATTTTTTCAATAAGATTGCCTGGTTGTATCGGGTAAACACCGGAGCAACTTCCTGGGATAAATTTATGAATACCATTACTTATTTTGAACTGGCGTTTCAGAATCTCTGGCCAAGTTTGAATCATATAGATTTGTTGTGTGGAATCGCAGGCGGCGTGGCTGTAAAGCTTATTATTATTTACCGCACGAAAAATGCCAGGAAATATCGACTGGGTGTGGAGTATGGTTCTGCCAGATGGGGAATAGAAAAAGATATACGACCATATGCGGATCCTGAATTTGAAAATAATATTATTCTCACAGAAACAGAGAGTCTTACTATGTCAAGCAGACCAAAGAATCCGAAATACGCCAGGAATAAAAACATTCTGGTAATTGGCGGTTCTGGTTCTGGAAAAACCAGATTTTTTGTAAAGCCTAACATTATGCAGATGCACAGCTCCTATGTGATTACTGATCCAAAGGGAACTGTGCTTCTGGAGGTTGGCAGTATGCTGGCAAAAGGCAGTCCGATGACGGATGAGAATGGAAAAATCGTGCGGGACAAAGAGGGAAAAGTTATATACGAACCATATAAAATCAAAGTTTTGAATACAATTAATTTCAAAAAATCCATGCACTATAATCCATTTGTATATATCCGCAGTGAAAAAGATATTCTAAAACTGGTAACAACCATTATTGCTAATACCAAAGGTGAAGGGCAGCAATCAGGTGAGGATTTTTGGGTAAAGGCGGAAAAACTCTATTATTGTGCCCTGATTGGTTATATCTGGTATGAAGGCAGGGAAGAAGAAAAGAATTTTAATACTCTGTTGGAAATGATCAATGTGTCAGAAGCCAGGGAAGATGATGAGAATTTCAAGAATCCAGTAGATCTGATGTTTGATGAGCTGGAGCAGAAAGACCCGAACCATTTTGCAGTAAGGCAGTACAAAAAATACAAGCTGGCTGCCGGTAAGACAGCAAAATCTATTCTAATCAGTTGTGGTGCAAGACTCGCACCCTTTGATATTGCGGAACTGCGGGAGCTTATGAGTTATGACGAGCTGGAATTGGATCTGGTTGGTGACAGGAAAACTGCATTGTTTGTCATTATTTCAGATACCGATGATACCTTTAATTTTATTGTTTCTATTATGTACACACAGCTTTTTAATCTGCTCTGTGACAGAGCTGATGATGTATATGGAGGCAGACTTCCAATTCATGTGAGGTGTCTCCTTGACGAGTTTGCGAACATCGGACAAATTCCTAAATTTGAAAAATTAATTGCTACGATTAGAAGCCGGGAAATCTCAGCTTCTATTATTTTGCAGTCAAAGTCTCAGCTTAAGGCAATTTATAAGGATAATGCCGATACCATCGAAGGGAACTGTGATACGACCTTATTCCTGGGGGGAAAGGAAAAAACGACATTAAAGGAAATAGCGGAGATTTTGGGAAAAGAAACCATAGATCTGTATAACACATCGGATACGAGAGGCAGTCAGCGGTCTTATGGAATGAACTACCAGAAAACAGGAAAGGATATGCCATAATTCATGGTGACGAGTTCAGTTGCCTTGAATAACAGATGAACAGGGACACGATCAACTGGATTCGGATAAAACGAAAACAGGAGGTCGCTATGGAGAAATTGAAAAAGCATATCCATGATGACAGTAACGGTCTGGACTATGTTCTGGTCGGAGACTACTATATTCCAGACTTACAGCTGCCGGAGGAAAGCCGCCCAATCGGACGGTGGGGACGGATGCACAGGGAATATCTGCAAGAGTATTGTCCCGACCGGTACAATGAATTGCTTCTGTCTGGAAAGCTGTGGACATATCTTGCCGATCTGGATGAGCAGGCACAGAACCGTCTGGATTGTATCATTGCCCAGATAAAAGAAACAGAGGGAGTCACGGAGGAATTGAAAGCAAAAGACCAGCTTGCATGGGTCGGTCACATGAACAGCATACGCCACCGGGCAGAGGAAGTCATTCGGTCTGAGATGATTTTCGTCTGAGAAGGTGAAAAAACTGAGGCCATTCACTTTTATAGTGGATGGCCTTTTTGCTACCTGCGCTTTTTCTTTTTTGGCATATAATACGGCTGTGACTTGGCTTTTCCCCGCATATTGTTTGGGTTTTTAAGCAGTTTGGACAGGCTCAGTATCCGCAGAAAAGCCGAAAAGTCCTCGGATGAAATTTTTTCAAAAGGAATCTGCATTTTATCACAGAACTCATGGATCATAGCTTCTGTGTCGGTTCCCATCTGTATGGCCTGTTCAAAATTCTCTTTGACCTCATCCAGTGTTGGCTGTGGGTCGGCTGTGGTCTTGTCTTTCAAATGGGCTTCCTGTATATCCCGGACAATGCTGTCCAGATCATCATGAAGGATATGGCTGTAAAAATCGTTCTCCTGTACCTGACCCAATTCCAGCGTCCGCATATACAGATCATTTTCTCCAGGTGCGTGTTCTTTAAGAATGGTCTGCCGGGTAGCTTCCAGAATCAGATTCATCTGGTTCACCCGCATATCAGCGATCTGGTCAATAAAGATTTCCATATCAACCATCAGCCGCAAAAAATTTGGATGAGTCGCCAGTTCACAAAGCAGGCGGTTGTTGATCTTTCCGCTGCTCAAAAGTTCCACCATAGCGTCACTCAGATGCAGAGCTTGAAGCTCCGTGTTTGGGTGATTTTTATTTTCTGACACGCCCATCAGATAATCAGTGGACACTCCGTAAAACTTTGCCAGTGTCGCAATCGCAAATGGGCTGATGTCTTTGTAGTCATCGCTCTCATATTTCCCCAGTGCCGACTTAGACAGGCCGGTCTGTTCTGCCAGCTGTTCCAGCGTCAGGTGCTTATCCACCACTCGCAGGTCTTTGAGCCGTTCCGGGATTGACAGTTTTGTGTACATCAAAGCACCTCCTTGCCATCGGTTTTTGTTTTTCATTATAGCACATTTCCGAGAGCGTGGAAATATGCGGTTTTCATGTGTTTTTCCTGCGTCTTGGACATACGGGAGCAGCCCTCTTTTTTCGGTAAACTGGTTCTTGTCAGGAGACATAGAACCTTGAAAAATGAATGACCGACTGCAAGGGGGACGACCTCCGGGGAAGTGACGCCACGATAAGAGCGCACCAAAGAGGACAATACGCTGGGAGAGAATCCGGGCAGGAATATTTTGCAGACAGACCGGCAGACAGAAAAATAAACGATGCGGAACATACCGCATCAAATGAATGGAGGTAGATCATTATGAAACTGAATATGAAGGAAAAGAAAATTCTTTACGCTTACGCCTGCCCCAGCCATCACAACACAGTGACAAGGCTGAAATGGCTGACAGCATTGACTGTTGACCCGGAGGCGAAAAGCCAGATGCTTCATCTTGCTCGTAAAATTGAGACAGAGACAGAGGAAAGGTGGTACGAAGCCTTTTACCATCATCTGCGTATGGAGATGGACGAATACCGCCGGATTAGACGCAGTCTGCGTGCGCTGAAAGCAAACACCGATTATGAGGAGGAACTGTATGAGGAAGCTGTCTAAATATGAAAAAGAAACCATCATCAACTGGAATGAGGGCGAGACGATTGCCAGTATCTACACCTTCAATGCCAGCTTGAAACGCAGACTGGAGGATTTCAGCCGGAAGTACCCTCTGCTGTGCCGCTTGGAACGCAGTACGCCGGAAGGTAGCGTGACCTATGTGATGGACAAGTCACGACTTTCGATCCGGCTGGTGCCGCCGTACAGCGAAGAACGGCTGGCAGCTGCAAGGGAGTGCGCAAAAGAGCATGGCTTTCAGGTCATACAGACAGAAGAAAAAATCGCTTAAAATGAGGGCGATTTACGAAAAAATATCGGGTCTGCACCCGCTGTTTTGATCGGCAATTTCCGCAGGCGTATTCTGTATCCACTTCTCGCCTATGGGCGTAAATGTACGGATACGGAGCCGGTGAAACTGGCAAAAACCGCTTCTGCGGTGAAGGCCAGCTTCGCCGGTGCGGGAGTACAGAGGGCAGCCAGCCCTTTGTGCCGGGGTGCAGGGGCGGCAGCGCACTGCTGGGGTCAAGGGGCAATGCCCATTGGCGGGGTGAGGGCAGCCAGCCTCATCGGGTCAAGGGTGAAACGCCTTGCCCAGGGAAAGTTGATGCCTGCGTCAACTTGTACTGGGTATTACCTGACGCAAAACTTCGCAGGTCTGGCGGCTTTGCCGCCCTCCCCAGCCCAGAACATCTTTGCAGGAAGGAGGAAAAATATTTGAAATTAACAAGACACAATGGACGATCTGGGAAGCATGGCACTTACAATCCCCGGCACAATGACCGTCGGTTCGATGTAGAAAATAGCGAACACATTGACGCTGAGCGTGCCAGACAAAATGTGTACTGGGACTGTTACCGGGGCTTTACCACCCACGACTTTCGGGAAAACTCAGAGCAGCCGGATTTCAGCTTTGAGGAAATTGAACGGATGTATTACTACGAGCATTATGCCGACCATGTCAATGCTCAGAACGCCCGGAACGAGAAAACCCGGCACATTGAGCGCAATCGCACTGTGGATGATCTTTTGAAAAATAACAAGACCTGTCCAGAAGAAAGCATCTACCAGATCGGCACTATGGAAGAATCCGTTCCGCCAGAGACTTTAGCGCTCATTGTCAGTGAATTTTATGAGGAATTTGAAAACCGTTTCGGTTCTCATATCCACATTTTAGACTGGGCGCTCCATCTGGATGAAGGAACTCCGCACATCCATGAGCGCCATGTATTTGACTGTGAAAATCGGTATGGAGAGCTGTGCCCCCAGCAGGAAAAGGCGTTGGAGGAACTGGGTATCCCTCTCCCTAAACCGGAACAGCCAAAAGGAAAGCACAATAACCGGAAACAGACTTTTGATGCAGTCTGTCGGATAATCTTATTTGACGTTGCCAAACGGCATGGGCTGCATCTGGAACAGGAGCCGTCTTATGGTGGGCGTGACTATTTGGAAAAGCAGGATTATATCCTGATGAAGCAGAAGGAGCAGCTGGCGACACAGGAGCAAAAGCTGGAGGAACTGACGCTAAAAATTGAGGATGTAGAAACCTTGCTGGAAGATGTTTCCGGTGCGGCCTATGACAAGGCGGTGGAGGTTGTGACCGACAAGGTTCGGGAACAAACCCAGCTTGAAGATATGGAAGTAATTGAGAAATATCGAAAGAGCGTGGTATCGCCCAATGCCAAAAATTCGCCAGAAGTTGTGAAGATAGCGAACACTCTGCTGAGTAGGGTGCGAGAAAAATTACAGCAGTCTGCTGAAAAAGTTCTCAAAAAGGTACAGGCGGTGCTGTTAAAACCGGAGGTCAAACAGGCTGGCAAAGAGCAGATCAAAAATAAAGCCAGAAAATCCATTAAGGAGAAGCTGGCACAAGGCAAACTGGACGCTGATCGGGAGAACCGGGTGCGCTGGGAGCGTGAAGGACGGATTGCTCCAACAAGAAAACAGGATATGGAATTGTGAGGCATCTGATTTTCTATGGAAACCGGATGCCTTTTGCATTGTTTGGAGGTGGAAGAAACGAATGTATTTGAAGCAGTAAAACAGTCTGTTACCACAAGGCAGGCTGCTTTGGTTTATGGAATTTCAGTAGGACGCAACGGGATGGCTTGTTGCCCGTTTCACGATGACAGGCATCCCAGCATGAAGGTGGACAGACGGTTCCATTGTTTTGCCTGTCAGGCAGATGGAGATGTGATTGATTTCACTTCCCGTCTTTTTGGACTAAGCAGTAAAGAAGCTGCCTTAAAGCTGGCAGAGGACTTCTCAATCAGCTTTGACCGCAAAGGCCACGATCCGCCACAAAAGAGAGTAATCAAAAGAAAAATCAGCGTGGAAATGCGATACCGGCAGGCAGAGCAGAAATGCTTTCGGGTGCTGTGCGACTACCTGCGTTTGCTGGAACGATGGAAAGAAGAATATGCGCCCAAACAACCGGAGGATGACTGGAATCCTTTGTTTGTGGAGGCTCTGCACAGGCAGCCATATATCGAATATCTGTTGGATCTTCTTCTGTCTGACAGCATAGAAGAACGAGCTTTTGTAGTTGCTGAGTATGGAAAAGAGGTGAGGAAAATTGAACAGCGAATATCAGAGTTTATCGCCAGCCACCCAGCAGGCTGTGATGAGCGCAGCCGAAGCCATAGCGACGGAACAGAGCGTTGATGAGGTGCGGCAGAGCCTTTCTGTTACCGACAAGGGAAAAACAGCCAACACCATCGACAACTGCCGGATTGTGTTCTGCTGCGATCCACTCCTGCGGGATGCCATCCGGCTTAATCTCCTGACAGACCGGGTAGACATTGTACAGGACTTGGGCTGGCGCAGGAATACCAGCGCTCTGACGGATACTGATGTGAAATATCTTCTCCTCTATTTTGAGAGAAACTATGAGCTGACCAGTGAGAAAAAGATCACGGCTGCCCTTTCTATCGTAGCAAACGAAAATTGTTACCATCCAATTCAGGATGTGCTGAACAGCCTTGTCTGGGACGGTACACCACGCATCCGATCCTGTCTGCACCATTTTCTTGGTGCTGATGAAAGTGACTATGTGGAAGAAATGCTGAAACATTTCCTGCTGGGTGCTATACGCCGGGTATTCCGTCCCGGTTCCAAATATGAGGAAATGCTTTGTTTGGTGGGCGGTCAGGGTGCCGGGAAGTCCACCTTCTTCCGACTGCTGGCGATCCGGGACGAATGGTTCTCTGATGACCTGAAGAAGTTGGATGACGACCGGGTATTCCAAAAGCTACAAGGTCACTGGATCATTGAGATGTCAGAGATGCTTGCCACCAGCAGCGCAAAGAGCATTGAAGAAATCCGTTCCTTTATTAGCCGACAGAAGGAAACCTACCGGACACCTTATGAATCTCAGCCTAAAGACCGGCTTCGGCAGTGTGTGTTCGGTGGTTCCTCGAATACGCTGGACTTTCTGCCGCTGGATCGAGCCGGGAACCGGCGCTTTCTCCCAATCATGATTTACCCGGAGAATGCAGAGGTTCACATTTTGGAGGACGAGGACGCTTCCAGAGCGTATCTGTTGCAGGTATGGGCAGAAGCTATGAGCATTTACCACAGCGGCAAATATTCCATGAAATTCAGCAAGTCCATCCAGCGTCAACTGGTGGAGGTGCAGAAAGACTTCATGCCGGAGGACACCGAAGCCGGACAGATACAGGGATTTCTGGAACACTACACCGGAAACATGGTCTGCTCAAAACAGCTGTTCAAGGAGGCGCTGGGACATACCTTTGATGAGCCGAAGCGGTGGCAGCTCCACAATATCAATGAGATCATGAATACGGTCGTGACCGGTTGGAAGCCTTTTTCCAATCCCCGGATGTTTGCCGGATATGGCAGACAAAAGGGCTGGGAACGGGACACTTCCGGCAACGAACTACCCAGCAACGAAGGTGGATTTGTAGAACTGAGTGAAGAAGAATGTCGTCAGCTGGAACTTCCGCAGGAGTGGATCGCCTGACAAGGACGGTCTGTTGCCGGGATGGCTGCCGGTTGGTTGCCGGGTTCGTTGCTGATAAATTTATGGGTTTGATATAGAAAAAGCCCGCAAGTAAAGGCTTTTTATGATCTATCTATGTTTTCGGCAACGAAAGCAACGAGATTTTATAAGAAAATTTGAAAAGTTAAGAAATCAGGGTCAGACGATAGTTTACAGGTTTTTTGATGTCCGTTGCCGGACTTCGTTGCCGCAACCACCGTCTAATCCCCCTATTCTATGGAGGTAGCCTATGGAGAAAAACAAGAAGCAGAATAAAAAAGTCCAGTTTGTAGTGGTTCGTGAGTTTTCTGGGGACAAAACCATGCGAGAAGCTTTTGAGCAGCTGATCGAGCGTCAGACCTGCGAACACTTTGAGGAATGGCTGGAGCATCGGGAAATGGCACAGAAAGCGGCGTAAAGCAGTTGAATCATGGACAGGGACATGGTATTATAATGATATCGTGTCCCTGTTCATAGAAGGAGAACACTATGAGCAGGAAAA
Source organism: Ruminococcus sp. AM22-13 (assembly GCF_003471165.1). GTDB lineage: Bacteria > Bacillota > Clostridia > Lachnospirales > Lachnospiraceae > Blautia_A. The sequence goes on from NZ_QRIL01000024.1 coordinate 42,565, forward strand.
AACAAGTTAATCAGAAAATCACAGCCCTTTATTGCCGTATCTCTCTGGAGGATGGCGGCGATAATGAAAGCATGAGCATCAGCAACCAGAAACTTATGCTCCGGGACTTTGCCGAAAAAAATGGGATGTTCCAGTATGAGTATTATGTAGATGACGGTTATACAGGCCGCAACTTCAACCGCCCCTCTTTCCAGCGCATGATTGCCGATATTCAGGCGGGAAAGATAGGCTGCGTTATCACCAAAGACCTGTCCAGGCTGGGCAGGAATTATATCGAAGCTGGCAGCTATATCGAAATCTTTTTCCCAAAACACAATGTACGCTATATTGCCATTACAGACGGAGTGGACAGCCTGACCCGTCAGGAAATGGACATTACGCCGTTTAAGAATATCCTGAACGATATGTACAGCCGGGATATTTCCAAAAAGGTGCTGGCAGGGCGTATGACCCGTTCCCGGCAGGGGAAGTTTTGTGGTGGGCAGCCGCCCCTCGGTTTGATGCGTGACCCGGAGGATAAGGGACATTTGATCCGTGACCCTGAGACAGCACCGGTAATCCGAAAAATCTATGATATGGCGCTGGATGGCTGGGGATGCATGCGGATTGCAAAGCAGCTCATGGATGATAAAGTCCCGATCACCAGAGTAAAAAGCAACACAGAATGTGATGTAAATTACTATTCATGGGGAAGTGCAAGAATCAGCCATATTCTGCGGAATCCCTTTTATAAGGGCGCACATCTGGTCTGCCGGACACATCAGAAAGGGATTCGCTCCAACACCTATGACATTATCCCTCGTGAGGACTGGGAAATTATCGAGGATTGCCATGAAGCAATCATCTCCCCGGAAGAATGGGAGCAGGTACAGGAAATCATTGACCGCAGACCAACCATTATGAAGGGCAACTCCTGCCCCTTTTATAACCTGTTCCACGGTATCATTTATTGTGCGACTTGCGGAAAGTCCATGCAGGTGCGGTATGAAAAGGTTGGCAGAACCGGAAAGAATCGTTTTACCGGCGAACAGCGAGAACCGATTGATAAGGCGTATTATATCTGCCAGACCTACAACAGGCTGGGCAAGAACGCCTGTACCAGCCACAAGATCGAAGCCAGAGATTTGTACAACCTTGTGCTGAAAGATATTCAGGAACTGGCAAAGACTGCGCTCAAAGATGCCGATGCTTTTTATCAGCGGCTGAGCAGCCGGATGGAGCGCCGGTATCTTCTGGATGTCTCCCAGACACAGAAGGAATGTCAACGACTGGAAAGCAGGAATCGTGAAATTGATGAGATGTTCCTGAGCCTATATACCGATAAGGCAAAAGGAATCCTGACTGAGCAGCGTTTTATGAAGCTGACAGCAACACTGGAACAAGAGCAGGAAGCCAACCAGAAGCGCCTGCAAGACCTACTGTTGATGATGCGCCACTCTGACGAACAGGAAAATGAAGTCCGCACCTTCATCAAAGAAATCCGGCGCTATGCAGCCATTGAAGAACTGGATGAAGCGGTGCTGAACCGGCTCATCAGCAAAATTTTGGTGGGCGAAGTCAAGAAGATTGACGGACAGAAGGTGCAGGAAGTCAGAATCGTTTATAACTTTGTCGGAGAAATCCCGGAGATTACAGCATAATCATTTCGCCTCATCTCTCAATCAGCGAGGGATGAGGCTTTTCTTTTTGTAAAATTGCAATAGATATATTCATAATTTATTTACAATTAAATTCCTAGCCGTACAGCAGAAAAATGATGACGAAAGATGATGCAAATGCTATAATGTTTGCATATAGATATGACAATTTGACCATATCGGAATCTTTATTCAAACAGATGATTGGAGATATTGCTATTATGAGAAATCCATGGCCAATTTTCAGCATTGCGGCTCTCTCCGGAGTTGCGTGCCTGATATATGATCACTTTTTTTCTTACGAGACTATGTGGATTGCTGTTGTAGTGTTTCTTGTGCTGCTGGCTCTATGCTTTTTCGCATATTGCAAATATGAACATTGGCTGGCAAAGAAACTTAACCCCTATGTGGTGGCGTATCAAAGCGACCATAATCTTGATAATTTGAAACAGGGATTGGATCGCTGGCGTCCCTGGGCATTCAGCAAACATTCCAAAAATATCATTACAGCGAACTGGTTCTCCGCTCTGCTGGACCAACAGCGCTGGACAGAAGCAGAAGAAATTTTGGAGCAGTTTTTGCATCGAGCAAAAAATACGCAGGATAAAATAGGGTATCACCTGCTTCGGGGAGATTACGCAAGGGCGATCGGAGATACCAAATTAGAGGAACAGGAACGACTTCTAAGCGAACAGCTAAAAACCCAGCTTGGAAACAAAAAGGGAGAATCAAGAGTACCCGCAAACGCCAAAGAGAGTAAATATGCTTTCTTTTGCTGGCTCTCTTTCAGCTTTGGTCTGGCACTGTTCGGAATCATCAGCAATATAGCCACCGGGGACTCTATACTCGGGTCAGTTGGAGCCGGACTTTTTATTTTGGGTTTGTTCTCATTCCCAGTCTGCTTGATCTGGCTGATTCTCTGGTTGATCCGGCGCAGAAAGGAGGTTGTTAAATGACTTATATCCTCCCGGTACTCTATGTAATTGTGTCTTATACATTCTTCCTTTTGGCAGGCTGTTTTGACAATGCGATCAAATTGCAGATATTATCGATCCTTCTGCCTTTTATCATGGGAATCGTCAATTTGATTGTTGTGCTGACCGTAGGAAGAAAGTGGTCAAGAAAGACATTGCTGAACTGCACTTTGATCATCAAGTATGGACTGATCCCGTTCTACCTGGTCGGAGGGAGCATCACCGTATATGTAACGCTGATGGCATTCTTCCCATTGCCGCTGATGGCGTTGTTTGGACTGGTAACCATTGTTTTTTTGATTTTTGGATACGGGATTCTATTAGGGGCAGCTCCCTATGCTATCGCTTATCTGATAAAGTCATGCAAAGACGGCATTCATCCGAAATGGTTGGCGGTTTTAGCTGGAATCTGCCAGTTCTTCTTTTCCTTTGATGTACTTGCAATGATGGTTCTGACATTAAAGGAGCGGCACAGGGTCAAAACGACGATTGCCGTTTTCTGTGCAATGTGTCTTGCGCTCCTGCTTATCGTACTCTATGTGGTCATGACGCTGATAGGAGCATAATCGACCTTTATATAGGATATGAGTTGTTCATACATAAAACAAATTTGATAGAATCGCAGAAAGGATTTACGCTTATGAAAAAACAATGGATTGCTTTACTGACAGGATGTGTGCTGGTATGCAGTATGCTGGCCGGATGCGGCTCAAAACCTCAGACATCAGCTCCGGCAGCTGCGGGCAGCGATAAAGGCTGTACGGATGAGGCCATTCTGTCTCAGCTGAAAAATGACGGGACACCTGAGTTCGTACTGGATGGCACTTACTACACACTTCCTTTGGAAACTTCCCAGCTGATACAAGCCGGCTGGAGTTTGGAAACGGAAGAATATGATGCAGCAGAGGTTTCTCTGCAACCCGGCGAGCGTATTTATGGGGAACTTTCCAAAGACGATCAGGAAATAGATGTTGCAATCGTAAATGCCGGGACAGAGCCATGCAAGCCTGCTGAGGGCGGAACGGTGGTAGAACTGGAATACTCTGCCGATAAGGATCAACCAAATCCTGATTTCTTTGTAACGCTCAATGGGATCAACTGTGCGATGTCCAACGCAGCTTTACAAAAGGCGCTGGAAGGTGTAGACGGATATAAACTGAATTCCGCAGGAAATATCGACATCAATCGTACTGTTGATGATGATGAAATTGCTGTTTATAAAGTCATTCTGGATGATGACTACACAGCAATCACGCTTGCTTCGGACAATGTTTTTGAATACAAGGATTATCAGCCGCAAGAGGTAAAAGAACAGGCATCTAATGAAAAGATTGCCGCTTACAAGGATACTACAAAAGCCGAGATGGAGCCGTATGCTCAGGATTTCAATGCGATCATCGAGGGATATGAAGAAAATATGGTCGTTGGATTTTACAGTGAAGGTACTATTTGGGGCGAAGAAGTCGGTGAATATAAATCTATTGCCGGAACGCCGCTCGCTTCGGATGTGTCTCTCTACATCGCAGAGGATACAACCGGCCAGCTCTACTGTATTGCTAACCAGATTTTGAATGAAGATGGTACTGTAAGCACTGCCATTGAGCTTGAGGAAGGCGATCAGGTCAAGGTTTGGGGTTATGCTTCACAGTATCTGGAATTGCAGGAAGGTCTGAAAATCGTCGTGGTTCAGCCTGGTATCATTGAACGCAACGGCGAACTGGTGATCCTGGACAAAAATTTGAAAGCAGACTAATGCTTTTGAACGCCGGGTGCATCTATCAAAGGATTGCATCCGGCGTTCTCAACTTAAAACAATAATTAGGAGGAACAATTATGCTTACAATGAATGAAAAAGATAAAAATGAAATGCTGGAAGCCATTTTGAAGGAAAACGAAGCCTATCAGTGCAAGTTATGGGCGGTCATCATGGCCGGAGCTGATACCTATGCACTGATTGGAGGACTTTCTACACTGACGGGGGGTGCTGCCGCTGCATTAGGCGCACTGAGCAATGCTTACTGCTATCTGGGAGTTACCGAGAAACACCTGAATATGGTCATTGTAAATTCCGTCAATGTCTCAAAAATTGAAAACCGGCTTTCTCTGCCCTTAAGCAGCATAACAAAGGCAGAAGTCAAGGGTGGGCTGCTGCCCGGAAGAAAAGTCGTAATGCTGCATTTTGGAAAAGAAAAAATGAAAATTTCTTTGATGAACAATGCGATTGGCTCTGATATTCAGGGGCAGAAAGAAAATGTTGAGATGTTCTGCCAGATTGTTTCCAAACTCGGATAACCAGTATTATAAAGTGAGAGGAATCAGAGTATGAAAAAAATCTTAATTGTGTTATTAACTATGGTGTTGCTCCTTGCTGGATGCGGCAAAAATGGGGCTTCATCGCCACAATCTCCCTCTGATGAATCTGTGGCGGATCAGCAGGAACCTTCTTCTTCCGAAACCGAAATATCATCTGAATATAATGCGATTCCCGGAAGTTATACCGTCCCGGATGGATGGGAGGAATCTGAGAAGCATTCTACTGATTCGCAGATTTTCTATATAGAGGAAGGCCACGAAAATGATGAAAAGCCGGACAACATCTCCATCCATGTAGGAAAGAACAAATATAGTCTGGATGAGCATGAGCAGTTTCGGGATGCGATCGTCCAACAGATTTTGATGCAGCTGGATGGTATTGAAGCACAACTGAACGGGGATGGAACCTATACCGAGCAGGGGGAGCTGCTTTATATCTTTACTATCGACGAGGGCGATATTGTCACCACGCAATACTATATTGTAAAGGATTACGGGTTCTGCCTGATCCAGCTTACAAATTTCAGCGGATCAGAAACCACTGAACAGGCCGCCAGGGACATGGTAGATAGCTTTGTTTGGGATACAGAAGGATAAATTGATACAGGAACAGTGATTTTATAGGAAAACGACGAAGATGGAGAAACGAAAACTTTCAGGAAAAACAATTTTGAAGCTGGCAGGGGCACTTTTGGCTCTGGCTTATTTGGGATTCTATTTTTATGTAGGTATTACAGGAAAACTTCCTTATATGCACGAAACTGTACATATCATGCGATACGGAGATCGTAAAAAATGGGTGGCAGGTGGTATGACAGCAGCCATGATTCTTGGTATATGTATCAACTCTGCGCTTAATGACTTAAATCTCAAGAGGATACGCAAGGAGTCATTTCTACCCTTGTTTTTCACTATGATTTTTCCGATTATCCTCCTTCTGCTTCTGGAAGCTTTTCTGGATAATGGCTGGCTTGGGATTGGCATTTATGCCAGTGTTGCAATCTTCATGTGTGCGACTGCATGGATTCCACTGATCCTAAGAAAATGGATCACCCATCTACTTTTGCGTGACAAACCTATGAGTGGCAAACAGCAAGTGCGGATCATTGAGTGGATTCATTTTCATCCACTGAAAAAGTTGCTGGTTTTCGGGCTGTGGGGCTTTGGCGTTGTACTGGTTCTGCGTGGCATCTGGGTAACGGCAACCGGGAAAATCGAAATGGATGGAGAGCTTTTTCTGTTTTTACTTGGCACAGCAGTTCTGGTTGTAGCGCTGTTTCAGAAAATGAGGCGTTATATCTGCGCGCCTTACCGGAACATACCGGTACTGAATCAGATTCTCAGCAAAAAACAGTTGGAGCAGCTGTTGGATGGAGAACACTTTGAACCAATAGCGTTTGAAGATGAGGGCATGAAAAAGTATCTGGAAATATACCAAAGCCAGAACTGGATGCTGATTGGCGGTAAGCTACTCTCAAAAAAGCTGGCTTTATGGTTCACAATGAATCGGTTCAGAAACCATACTTCCTTGAAGGTACTTTACCTTAACGGCATGACTGCCAAAGCGACAGTCGATCTGGATATTCGAGGGGACCGGTACAAGGAGTCTACTGCTGTGCTGAAAGAATTGATTGGATACGAAGGCACACTTAAACTGTATGAAAAAGAAGAACAGCTGGCACAGAAATTTGCGTCCTTTTTCCCAGAGCAAACTTCCGAACAAGATCGTGTCGCTGCTTTTCTTTCTCAGGATGTGACGCTGATCCGGCAGGACTATATTCAGACCTTCTCTCCGCCGCCAGATCCCCGAAAGAAAAAAAGGAGTAGACGGGAACGGGAATAAAAGATTTTTTCATTTTTCAATGGAGAAAGGCTTACGAAAATAAAGAGGATATAACTTGGAGGTTACCTATGAACTATGATATGAATATGATTAAATACCGCAAAAGTGGTTTTTTCAGAATTGCAGCAGCTATTCTGATGATCTGTTTTACACTATTTGGGCTTACCGCTTGCGCCGGTACTACTGACAGCAAAGATAATAACGATGATAATGCACTGATACAAGGAACATGGGAAATAGATACCGGCTCTGGTGCTGGTTATAAATTCGTTGACGATAAGTTTATGTGGTTAAAAACCATCGAGAATGTTAACGATAACTACTGGTACGGAGATGTTGAGTATTATAACGGTGCTGAAGCAATGGATATAGCAGGATTAACAGAGGAGGAACTTAAGAGCAGCCTGCCAGGTCTTAAACCCGAAAACATTTTTGTAACAAAAATAGATCCTGAAAAAATCATTACCGATGGTGAGGACAAAACTGCTACCAATATGAACGACCAAACCTTATGGACTCGCTTATGGCTTATTGAAGAAAATGAGGACAGTGTTGCTGCGGTAGTGTTTGATTTAGAAACTTTTAGTATGGAGAGCTACACTAAAGTTAAGTAAAACCAGAAATTTGAAGTTGTGTAATTGAAATGTCACAGATGTATTGGGAGAAAGAGTTATGGTTATAAAGAACTGGGAAGGAGAAATATTATGGCTGTTGATAACGCAAGTCAGATTGATGCAATCGCAAACGATAAAGAAAATGCTTGTTTGGTACTCCTTATTACCGACCATTTGAATTGGGACAATGAGTTTGAACACTTGAAGATTTTACAAGATAAAATCAATGCGTATGTGGCTTTTATCGAAAGCGAACAGTACGATGAAATATACCCCAATGCTGATTTTAAGATGGCTATGATAGAAATCCATTTCAAGTATGATATAACAGATAACTGCCAGAAATTTTTGCAAGTAGTTCAAGATCAATTAGGACGGATAGGGATAAAAATCAAGGCACAGATTAGCTAACAGTTTCCAGTTTGTAGAACTTAGTAAAACAAAATTCAGTTTGCATAGCAGGCAGCCCAACCACAATTAAATCTTCACAGCTTTACTAAGCAGGAGATCCGAAAAAGGTCTCCTGCTTTTTTGCACCCTAAATTAAATGTATCACAGCTAAAACTATCGAAAACAAAATAGGCAGATACCATAAAAGAAGTTTTTCTTTGGATAGTGCTTGTCTTTTTTGAATTCATCACTTGACATTGTGGCAAAGAGTTGATGAGTCAGGATGAAATAGCAGTTATGGACGGAGGAAAATGTATTCTGCAGGTGAGAGGTGTCAGACCATTTTTCTCAAATAAATACGATATTTGCAAACATAAAAATTACAAATATCTGTCCGATTATGACAAAAAGAATACCTTTGATATTGAAAAATATCTGAGTACTAATCTGATACTGAAACCAGAGGATGAAGTGGAACTGTATCAGATGTAACTTCTCGACAAATTGTCGGGAAGTGGATCATGGGAGGAAATCATGAATAATTTGGAAAAAAGGAACAGTCGGTATCCATCGACGAAAATGAATATACCGACTGTACGTGTGAGGAATTTTCCAAGTAGAAAATCCTATGCTTAGTGTAGCACAAAAGGCAGGGTTTATATAGTGTTTTCTTCCCTTTCTGGAAAAAATCTAAGAAAGGACTGGAAAATGTAAGTTTTCCAAAGGTACACTTATGGCATTTTTTACAACGGCAATTACGACCTTAAAAACATTGGTTTGTGCGATCGGAGCCGGACTTGCAGCCTGGGGAGTGATCAATCTGCTGGAAGGATATGGAACGGACAATCCGGGTGCAAAGTCACAAGGAATAAAACAGTTCATGGCTAATTAAAGGGAACAAAAAAGAAAGGAAAACCAATCCAGACGGTATCAGCGGCAGGATACAAGAATAAATTGTGATTTCACAAGATTGGTGCTATAATAAGAGAAAAGTTCCTGCCGGGGCAGCCGCCCCGGTGGTATGGATAGAAAGGCAGGAAAACAATATGCACATCAGCTATAAACCACTCTGGCACACACTGTTAGAGCGTGATATGAGGAAAGAGGATTTAAGGCTTGCCGCTGGTATGACAACGAATATGATTGCCAACATGAGCAAAGAGGGAAAGCACATCAGCATGGACACATTAGCCCGTATCTGCGAAACGCTGAATTGTGAGATTACCGATGTGATTGAGTTAGTACCAGACGAGCCTGCTTCCACAGGAGGTAAGGAACATGAGCGAATTGAAACCAAGAATAACAGAAAACGGAATTGATTATATCCTTGTCGGAGATTACTACATCCCAGATTTGAAATTGCCGGAGGAACACCGCCCTATCGGAAAGTACGGACGGATGCACCGGGAATATTTAAGGGAAGTCCACCCAGCCAGATTGAATACATTGATACTGACCGGAGAATTGTGGACATATCTTGCAGACCTGAACGAACAGGCACAGGAACGGTTAGACACTATCATGGAGCAGATGAAAGCCACCGAGGGCGTGACAGAGGAATTGAAGCGAACTCAACAAATGGAATGGGTGCAGCGTTGTAATAACATTCACAACCGGGCAGAAGAAATTGTTTTGCATGATATAATTTATTCATACGGGAGTAATTAAATCGGAGGTATATAAGATGATTGAAATTGTATTTGGTGAAAGTGCCTGTGGAAGTTTGAAAATTGCCCAAACTTACGGTAAGGGAAAGTATAGAGGAAGTGCAGTTTCGGTCTTTATGAGGCACGAAGATGGGAGTGTTCCATCTTCAGATGAAATGAAAGAAGCACAAATTCAAGCACAGGAACAAGAACATATTGCTTGGGAGAATGCTATTCCATTGGGAGGCAAGAGCAGTGATGTTTATTGTTTTGATATGGCTCTTAGTGTGGGAGATATTTCTGATAATGGAATTGGCGAACAGCGGAAAAATGTTCTCAAGAAAATGCTGTCTGTCTGGTTTGTAGAGGATTTAGACTATCAGGTTGAAGAAAAAATACAGAAAATTAAAACTACATTGTCTTCGGTTATTGAACGATATGTAGCTGGGGAAGAAGTTCGTATTTGGTATAGCTATAATCCGGATGAACTTTGCGGTATGTACTGGCTTATGAAACAACTTCGACCATTAAACTGTCAGACAACAATTTATTTGGTTAAGTTACCTGCCTGGGAATATGGAAAAGAAAATACTATGACATCCAAAATAGCATGGGGTGAGGTTTCTCCTGGCGAATGGGGAAAATATATAACTCTACAAGAAAAAGCTAAGCCTGTATTTCTTTCAGCTTGTGCTATGAAATGGAATCAACTTCAAAATGAAAATGCACCTTTGCGTGCAATGCTAAATGGTAAATTGCAAAGTGTTTCAGAAGATATATATGATAGTTTCATTCTTCGTGAAATTGCGGAACAGCCAGAGCAATTCAAAATGGCTATTGTTATAGGTAATGTTTTAGGAAAATATCAACTTGGAATTAGTGATGTATGGATTTCTAATCGCATTGATAAAATGCTTGAAGATGGTGTGTTGGAAATTATACAGGACGCACCAAAGGGAGAAACAAATTATCGCCGGATATTAAGAAAACGAATGAAATAATAACCACAGCAAGAACCGCTGCTACATGGAAGGCACCCCAACCATGCAACAGCGGTTTTTTTTACCGTTTTTTCCTCTGGCTGATAGGCGTTCCCATTTTCTTTGATTTTTTGAGAATCCGAATCAGCCAGCGAAATTCTTCGTCTGACAGATTTTTATAGTTGATACCGAGCTGCTTGCAGTAAAGGACAACCAGCTTTTCATCCCGGCTGCCCTTGAAATTTTCGACTGCTTCGAGATTTTCTTTCAATTCATCGGCAACGGTGGTCTGGGGCGCACTCTCACTGTCCTTTTTGTGGGCTTCCCGAATATCCCGGATAATCAGGTTGAGGTCATCCAGAACCATGTGACTGAAATACTCATCATCACTGATATGGGCGGCTTGCAGCACTTTCAAATGCGGGTCATCTTCGCCTGGGCGATACCGTTCAATGATTTCATGCCGGACGGTATCGACAAGTGCATTGAGGTTTTGAATCTGCATGGTAGCAATCCCGTCCACATAAATCTCAATGTCTGCAAGAAACTTGATGAAATCTTTATGTGTAGCAAGCTCACAGAGCAGACGGTTGTTAATCCGACCGCTTTTCAGCAGTGCCACCATCTCATCATTCAAATGCAGCTCCGTCAATGGTGTGTTGATCTGCTCCCTGTTCTCTGTCCGGCACAGTAGATAATCAACAGAGACCCCATAGAAGTCTGCCAGCGTGATAAGGTTGCCATGATTGATTTCCTTAAAATCCTCTTTTTCATAACTTCCGAGAGCAGATTTGGAAATACCCGTCAGCTTTGATAGTTCTTCCAGATTTAAGCCTTTGTCCTTGCGGAGTTCCCAAAGGCGTTCCTGTATGCTTGTTGCTCCTTTCATGGGCGCACGCTCCTTTCCGGCGGTTTCATTGCTGCCGCTTAACTGGATTATATCACACTTTCCGCAATCGTGGAAATTTCCGATTTTTACCCCTAATTCCTACTTTGTGGACATACGGCACAGGGCACAAAAATGTTCTATGATACAGGTAGTTCATCGATGGATTATTCCAATCGAATGACCAGCCTGTGTGGGATATGCTTCCCCGGCGATGTAG
>NZ_QRIL01000024.1:54077-60514 GCF_003471165.1 Ruminococcus sp. AM22-13
CGATGTAGTGCCATGACTTTTGGCAGGGATGTGGAGGAACCCTTACCAAAACGAGCATACCAAAGGGAGCGATACGCCGCTGTGAGATTCAGGGGAGGAACGACACCGGGGAGAACTGGCGAACTGACACCGAAATGATACCGAAACACGACAATCTGATAGGGGGATAGTCTACCCTATCGCTGATACTTCGGGAGATTTTAGGCGGCTCTATGGCTGTAATTTTTCCGAAAATCGCCCCGAAACCATACACAAAAACGGGAGGAAGCGCAATATGCCGAGAATGAGCAAAAAGAGGAAGCATGAGCTTTCTTTTTACCTCAATGACCGGGGGCGTGTCACTTACAACGAATTATGCCGGAAATGCCAGCATGGGTGCAGGCAGAGCTTCCGGGCGGTTGTGATTGACTGCCCCCGTTATTTATCCAAACGAGCAAAGAAAAAGGAGGAACACACCGAATGAATTTTGAATTTATGACGATAGACACACCATTGCCGTCATGTATGCCCTTTCCCAGAGCGTTGACAGGATTTCCAGTTAGCAGCACCGCAAAGGTCATGTACTGCCGGATGCTGGACGCTATGCTATCCAAAGGGCAGGAGGACGAGAACGGAATCCTGTTTGTCTGCTTCCCTGTCACAGCCATTGCCGCAGTCCTGTCCCGCAGCGCTATGACGGTCAAGCGTTCTTTGAATGAACTGGAAAACGCCGGACTTATCATGCGGGTGCGTCAGGGCGTTGGAGAACCAAACAGGATTTATGTGCTGATACCGGGAAAGGAGGACGCTGCCCTTGCCTGATACCTCAAAGCTGGAAAAGCTAAACCGGGAGCTGGAGAAAAGCGAAAAGAAACTGCGGAAAGCCATCAATGATGAAAAGGCATTGCAGCACCAGTTAAAGCAGCTTACCCGAAAGGAACGGACGCACCGGCTCTGTACTCGTGGCGGTATGCTGGAAAGTTTTCTGCAAAAGCCGGAACGCCTGACAGATGATGATGTCATGCTGTTGTTGAAACTCATTTTTCACAGGCAGGACACGCAGGAACTATTGAAAAAACTGCTGGAACGGGAGAAGCCAGAAACCCCTTAGTTTACTAAGGGCGCAATTATACACCACCCAGAGGTTGGTGCATTGCGTTCTCCGAAGGCTCCTCGCCGGCGGGCTGTGTTTTTCCGCAGTCATGGTCTGCTCCAAATCAAACAGGGGCCGCTACGCTTCCCCTGCGCTGGCTGCCGCCAGCTACCCTTTTGTGGACTTGCCATCTGGGGACACCTTGCGTTGCAAGCTGTTCCCAGCCGACAAGTTTCATAAAATATGCTATCTTTTCGATAAGCAATAAAGTATAATGAAGTCAGTAATAAATTTAGAAATTGAGGTAAAGTTATGGCATCCAGCAAAGAATATTTAGAATTTATTTTAGGTCAGTTATCTGACTTGAATGAAATTACCTATCGAGCTATGATGGGCGAATTTGTCATTTATTATTGTGGTAAGATTGTAGGCGGTATCTATGATGATAGATTACTTGTCAAACCAGTAAAATCAGCAATAAGTTATATGCCAACGGTTTCGTATGAGTTACCTTACGAGGGAGCAAAAGAAATGTTGTTGGTAGATGAAGTTGATAATAAAGAGTTTTTGACAGGATTGTTTAATGCTATGTATGAAGAATTGCCTACCCCTAAATCGAAAAAGAAGAAATAATAAAATAATAATTTGAGAGGAAGTATTACTGATGGAAAAGTTTAAGCCGTTTATTATACCTGTGGCATTATTGGTTCTAATTGACCAGATGGTTAAAATAGTAATTTCAAAAGTATTTATGAAATACGAATTTGATATAATAGCCAAAGTTTTAAGATTTAATCCAGAACTAAATACTCGTTTATCTTATGCTGGCAATTTCTTCGAATTATTATCAAGTCCGTTTGTTACCATTTTATTGAATGTGTTTGTTTTGTTCCTCTTTTTATCAGGATATATGCTATATCAGGCAAAAAGAGCACATACAAGTTTTTGGGTAAAAATGATAATGATTTGTGGCATATCGGGATGTTTATGTAGCTTGATTGATAAGGTGTTTTGGGGTGGAAGTTTAGATTTTTTGCAGATACCTACCCTTTTTATTTTTGATTTGAAAGACTGCTATCTTACAGTTGCAGAAGTTATATTTGTTGTTATTGGAATTTTGAATAGCAAAGAAATATCGGTTAAAGAGTATTTACATTTTTGTTGTAACAAATTTAGCTTGTAAACTTCTGGTTTATTATTTCTTATACATCGGGTCAACTTGTCCCGAACTTTCACAACTAAATACCCGCCACCTACAAAGCGGCACACCGAGCAGGAAATCTAAAAAAGATCTCCTGCTTTTTTTCTGCCAAAAATGAGGTGGTAAAACTCCACCCCATCCACCAAGCATAGAAAGGAGGGACACAAAATGCCATGTCCACACAACGAAATTTCTATTGTACAGCGAAGCCAACAGCAGTCTGCGGTTGCCGCCGCTGCCTACCAGAGCGGCGAAAAGCTGTTCTGTGAATACGACCAGGAAGTGAAGCACTACCCGGAAAAGCGTGGTATCGTCCACAATGAAATCCTTCTTCCGGCAAATGCCCCACAGAAATATGCAGACCGCAATACCCTATGGAACGCCGCCGAAGCGGTGGAGAAACAATGGAACTCCCAGCTTGCAAGGCGGTGGGTGCTTACCATCCCCAGAGAGATACCGCCTGACCAGTACGCTGTCCTTGTACGGGAGTTTTGTGAGCAGCAGTTTGTTTCCAAAGGCATGATTGCTGATTTTGCAATCCATGACCCCCATCCGCCGGGACACAATCCCCACGCCCATGTCCTGCTCACTATGAGGGCAATGGACGAACATGGGAAATGGCTTCCCAAGAGCCGCAAGGTTTATGACCTTGACGAGAATGGGGAACGGATCAAACTTCCGTCCGGCAGGTGGAAAAGCCACAAGGAGGATACGGTTGATTGGAACGACCAGAAGTATTGTGAAATCTGGCGGCATGAATGGGAGGTCATCCAGAACCGCTATCTGGAAGCCAATGACCGCCCGGAGCGTGTGGACTTGCGTTCCTATGCCAGACAGGGGCTTGATATAGTCCCTACTGTCCATGAGGGAGCTGCTGTCCGGCAGATGGAAAAGCGGGGTATCCAGACGAATATCGGCAACCTGAACCGGGAAATCAGAGCTGCCAACAATCTGATGAAGTCCATCCGGCAGCTTATCCAAAACCTCAAAGGCTGGATTACCGAGCTGGGCGAAAAACGGAAAGAGCTGCTTGCACAAAAGGCGGCGGAGGAAGCAACACTTCTTCCCAATCTGCTGATGAAGTATATGGCGATACGAAAGGAAGAACGGAAGGACTGGACAAGGGCTGGACAGAACCGGGGGACTTCACAGGACTTAAAGGCAGTCAGCGAAGCCTTGTCCTATCTCCGTCAAAAGGGGCTTTCCACTGTGGAGGACTTAGAAGTATTTCTGGAATCTTCCGGGAAATCAGCCGCAGATTACCGCAATCAGATGAAGCCAAAGGAAGCCCGCAGCAAAGTGATTGACGGGATTCTTGCCAGCCGGACAGACTGCAAGGAATGTAAGCCTGTCTATGAGAAGTACCAGAAGATATTTTTCAAGAAAACAAAGGAGAAATTCAAACAGGAACACCCGGAGGTTGCCCGGTATGAGAAAGCCGCTGACTACCTTGCCAAGCACACGGACGATAAGGACAGTACCCAAAAGGAGCTGCAAGAGGAGCAGGAAAAACTTCTCAGCGAAATCGCAGAGCTGAAAGTACCGATGACCGAGGTACAGGAGGATTTGAAGAAGCTGCGGGACATCCGCTACTGGGTACGGAAAGCCACACCCGGCACAGAGGAAAGTAAAGAGCCGCCTAAGAAGCAGCCCATCAAGGAAGTCTTGCAGGATAAGGCAGACGAGAAAAAGGCTCAAAGAACCGCCCCGGCACAGGCGAAACACAGACAACAGGATATGGAACTTTAACAGGCACTTGCATTTTCAATCAGAGAATGTCAGGTGCTTTTCTTATTTTCAAGGAGGGATAGATTTGAATGTATTTGAAGCTGTGAAGCAGTCCGTCACAACAAGACAGGCTGCGGAGCATTATGGAATCCATGTAGGTCGGAACGGGATGGCTTGCTGCCCGTTCCATAACGATAAAACCCCAAGCATGAAGCTGGATCGGCGTTACCACTGCTTCGGCTGCGGTGCGGATGGGGATGTGATTGATTTTGCCGCCGCCCTGTATGGGCTGGGAAAGAAGGAAGCCGCCGTACAACTGGCACAGGACTTCGGACTTTCCTATGAGGACTGGAAACCGCCGGGGAAGGTAAAAAAGCCCAAGCCCCGGCAGAAATCCCCGGAGGAACAGTTTCAGGAAGCAAAGAACCGCTGCTTCCGTATCCTTGCCGATTATCTCCACCTGCTTCGGGCATGGAGAAAGGATTATGTCCCGCACTCCCCGGAGGAAGCCGTTCATCCCCGGTTTGTGGAAGCCTTACAGAAGCAAGCCCAAGTGGAATATCTGCTGGATGTGCTGCTGTTCGGGGAGACAGAGGAAAAAGCGGCTTTGATTACGGATTACGGAAAGGATGTGATACAGCTTGAACAGCGAATGGCAGAGCTTGCAGCCGCAGACGCAGCAAGAACTAAAAAACACCATGAACGCTATGCAGCCGCTCCAGAGCATTGAGGAAATCAAGGCGGGGCTGGAAACTACCGAGAAAGGCGGTGTCCGTCAGAGCATACGGAACTGCCTGACCGTATTCCAGCGTGACCCGCTGCTTTCCGGGGCTATCGCATACAACATCCTGACTGACCGCAAGGACATCATAAAGCCCATTGGCTTCCACAGAGAAAGCACAGCCCTGAACGATACGGATATGAAGTATCTGCTTCTCTATCTGGAAGAAACCTATGGGCTTACCAATGAGAAAAAGATTGATAATGCCATCGGGATTGTGGCGAATGAAAACAAGTACCACCCCATCCGGGACTATCTCAATACCCTGGTGTGGGACGGGACAGAACGAATCCGCTTCTGTCTGCGGCACTTTCTGGGGGCTGACGCAGACGATTACACCTATGAAGCGTTGAAGCTGTTCCTGCTGGGTGCAATCTCACGAGCCTTTCAGCCGGGGTGTAAGTTTGAAATCATGCTCTGTCTGGTCGGAGGTCAGGGGGCTGGCAAGTCCACCTTCTTCCGTCTGCTGGCAGTCCGGGACGAGTGGTTCTCCGATGATTTGCGGAAGCTGGACGATGATAACGTGTACCGCAAGCTGCAAGGTCACTGGATAATTGAAATGTCGGAAATGATGGCAACCGCCAATGCCAAGAGCATTGAGGAAATCAAGTCCTTTCTAAGCCGCCAGAAAGAGGTTTACAAAATTCCCTATGAAACTCACCCGGCAGACCGCCCCCGTCAATGCGTGTTCGGCGGCACTTCCAACGCCCTTGACTTTCTCCCCCTTGACCGTTCCGGCAACCGCCGATTTATCCCGGTCATGGTGTACCCGGAGCAAGCCGAGGTTCACATTTTGGAGGACGAAGCCGCTTCCAGAGCCTATATCAGCCAGATGTGGGCGGAAGCAATGGAGATTTACCGAAGCGGCATGTTCAAGCTGTCATTCAGCCCAGCCATGCAGCGGTATCTCAAAGAACACCAGCGGGATTTTATGCCGGAGGACACCAAAGCCGGGATGATACAGGCTTACCTTGATAAGTACACCGGGGAAACGGTCTGCTCCAAGCAGCTCTACAAGGAAGCCTTAAACCACACCTTTGATGAGCCGAAGCAATGGGAAATCCGGGAAATCAACGAGATAATGAACCAGTGCATTACCGGGTGGAACTACTTTTCCAATCCGAGGATGTTTGCGGAATACGGCAGACAAAAGGGCTGGGAGCGTGAAATCCCGGCAACGGACACCGACAACCCGCCCGAAAAATCTATGGACGGTTTTGTGGAGGTCACAGAGCAGATGGAGCTTCCATTCTGAAAATGACAGCCCGTTGCCGACTTCGTTGCTATCCCGTTGCCGAGCCGGTTGCCGGGGAAAATCCCTTATTTCCGGGCTTTTTCCCTCTCTGACAACCAAAACAACAGAAAAATAAAAGAAAAGTATAAATAGTAATCAACGCCAGATTGAGATTGTTTGCAAGGTCTTTTGAAGCCCGTTGCCGGACTTCGTTGCCGACCGTTCTCTGTCTGGCTATTTTCATGTATGGAGGATAACTGCCTATGGCGAAAAATAAGACCAAGATTGAAGTGACAACCGTATTTGACGGGGAACTGGACGCCACCGATGTGTTCGTCAGCCTGATTTCCCAGAAATACGGCAAAACAAATACAAAAGAATATCTTGCTAAAAAGAAAGATTTGAAGTATAATGAAGATGA
>NZ_QRIL01000025.1 GCF_003471165.1 Ruminococcus sp. AM22-13
CTAACTCATCACTGAAGTAACGAGAATGCGACGCGCGGTCATTCAAACGAACAGACATCGCTGAAACCATTAGAGCAAAAGATCCTCGAAGATTTTGAATGTCAGAAATTTATTTACTGCAGCGATGCAGGTCTGGGATCCGAATCTATCAGGGAATATAACCATATGGGGGAACGGGCCTATATTGTGACCCAGTCTATTAAAAAGCTGAAAAAAGAAGAGAAAGAATGGGCTTTAAGCCCGCAGGGATTCAAAAGGGTATCTGATGATAAACCTGTTGATATCTCAAAACTGCCCGAAGACGACAAAGGACTTTATTACAAAGACGAACCATATACCACTAAAAAGTTACAGCAGCGTTTGATCATTACTTATTCCCCTAAATATGCCCTTTACCAGAAATCCATCCGCAGCAAACAGATAGAACGTGCACAAGCGATGCTGGAAGCAAAATCTCCGCAACATTCCAAACAAATCAGAGGGGATACTGCAATGTATAATGTGCATTGCCGGTATCCCCTCTGATTTATTCAACCATTATTCACAATTTTTATTTCATTTTAACTTTTCTGACATTTGACCATTCGCTGAATGTTTTTGAATTATCCTCAGAAGTACGGTTCCATGCATGTAAACCAATATAATAAGTGCCTGATTTAACGTTCTTAAATGTAACAGTTACTGTATTTCCTTTTATCTTTTTTACATAATAATTCTCTCCGGAAACAGCAGGGCGCTTCTGTCCGTTAGTTCTGGTAAGGGTGTCACTGAGAACAACATCATATCCCTGAGAGTTTTTGCTCTTCGTATATTTTACTGTCACTGTGGAACCTTTCACAGTTACTTTACTGATTACAGGTGTCTGTGGCGTAATGGCACTCACATCTACTTTATGGATCTCAGACCACTGTCCAAATACTTTTTTACCATCTTCACCCTTAAGCCATGCGTGACACGCTACATACCAGGTTCCCTTATCCATATATGCAAATGCAGACTTCAGTTCTTCCTGATTTTTCAGGACCTTTGTATACTGTCTTGTTTTAAGCATATCCTCAGAGGTACCGATTACATAATCATAGTTAAGAGCACCCTTACACTCTTCATTCAGCACCATTTTTACAGAGTTTTTAGAAACAGATACATTCTTTATAACTGCTTTTGCAGGTCTGGTATAATTTCCGTCTGAATCTGTGATACTTCCGTCTGTACTGTAGATATTTCCTTTTGTATCTGTTACAGTTTCATCTTTATTTACAGTTGGCTTTTTACCATCTGCATCAGGTGTCAGCTTCGTGCCATCCGGAAGTGTTACAGTTCCATCTGAACTGATCACGATTCCTTTTGGTGTAACGAGATTTCCATTCTTATCTTTCTCAGTCCCCTCCGGGTAAGTATCCGGTATCGGAGTAACAGTTGGTGCTGGCGTTACTGATGGATTTACCGATGGTGATGGATTTACCGACGGTGATGGTTTTACTGACGGTGACGGACTTACCGATGGTGATGGGTTTACGGTCTGTATGATTGTAGTGTCTGATATGGTACAGTTCTGAATTTTATTATCCGGTGTTTCTGTAATGTCACTCCAATATGTATCCGGAGCAGATTCACTGTTGGAAATTATTTTTTTACCATTTACCGCTGTTCCTTTTGTAGAAGGAGATATAGTGACAGATTCAGTATACGCTTTACCTGGTTCTGCGTTTTTGTTCATAAATAAATAAGCAGAACCTCCTTCCAGATATGCTTTTGCTGTTTCTACATTTCCGGTGCCCTCAACTGCATTACCACCGTTATCACCATCTCCTCGTCCTGCAACAGCAATCAACGTTCCTGCTCCGGAAATCTTTCCGTTGTCAAGAATCACCGCTGCACCGCCAACTGAAGTAGTTGCTATGTTTCCTCCACCGTATGCTGCAAGCTGGCTGCCCTCGCCAATAGTAAGTGTCCCGCTGCTGACTTTCAGGGCCGGCTGTCCGCTGTAGCTTTTTCCTGTGGCAGGATCTGTTCCTGTGGCAGCTTCATCACCTTTGATATATACATTTCCTTCTACCTTTACATTTCCATTTGTCACAACAACAGGTGATGTATTGTGACGTGCCTGTGTTCCATCAGTAAGGGAATTAGTGTTGGAGTAGATCATAGAATTCTTTATGGTCGCTCCATCATTCAGGATCAGCTGTCCATTAATGGAAGTACCTGTCAGGAATTTTCCGTTATAATCATCGTGGTTGACAGATATTGTTCCACCATTTTCTACTTCAATCTGTCCATATATGGAAGAATCTCTCAGATTCAATGTTCCGCCATTTTCTACTTTTACCTTCACACTGCTGAGAACCTTCATATTGACCATTGTAAGGTTACATCCATCCGGTATGATCAATGTCTGAGTTGTAGCTTCTCCCTCTGAAACAGCACATCCCAGTTCTCCATACGTACCGCTGGTATGAGAGCCATACCAGGCTTTAATCTTTGCCGGGACTATTACAATATCATCTGTATCATTAAAATCAGGAATTAACCATGGATCCATATCATACATATATTTTCCGTCTGCAGTCTCGGTTGCATTGGCAAGCTTCAGATGATCTGCCAGTTTTTCATTAGTACTGTAAACCTTGAAAGTAAGCTCATTACTTGTTACTGTACGCCCTGACTCATCGGTCAATGTAACGCTGACAGGATATGTACCTATTTCAGCAGGAGTTCCGCTGAGAGACAGAGAACTGTCATATGTGGAATACATCCCTGCCATTCCACTTTTACTGTCAATGTTTACCTTTGTATTCTTTGTGTCAATTTTTACACTTGTTTTTGTTAACTCCTTCCAGTCATCTTCAACAGGTTCCTTCCCATCCGGAAGATCTGCCGCTTCCACAACTACATTACTGTTTTTGTTGGATGAAACAGAAGTGGATGCACCTGAAACTGCATCGTATTTCTTCTGCCCTGTAACAGCGCTTTCGAAGTATCCTTTTAATCTGACATGAAGAGTGTTCACTCCGTTGGATGCACCGTTAATATTAGTTTTATCGGAATCAGTTGCAACAACTGTGAAGGCATTTCCCTCTGCATTTACCTTAAGATAAAGTTCTTTATATCCATCACTTTTTATTGTAATGACATTTCCAGTGTGAAGTACAGTTGAATCAAATACAACACGATTCTCACTGCTGTCTGGATAATATGCATTTCTGCCAAATAATGCTGCTGCAGAATTTGTTTTATCCCATTTTGTCCCATCTACAGATATTTCTGTGATTTTACTGATGTAATCAGAATCAGTATTTTCATCAGCTGGTTTAATGATCTTGTAGTCTGTATATGAAATTTCCACTTGATCTCCCACAAATGTTGGTGCATCTTTGGTCTGTTCAGGTTCAGTCTGTGAAGTTACTTTTTCAACAGCCCAGTTATTTCCGATTCCTGTTACCTTTAAAGTAAGATCCTTGTATCCGGTACTGGTGATTACAATCTGATCGTTTACTTCAAAAGAATCCGTCGAAAATTGAATATACTGATCCGTTGAATGCATATAATACTCTCCCTTTTTTAAAAAGAAAGAAGATGATGCTTTTGTTAAATTTGCAGTTGAATTATTGCTTCTTACAGATATTTGTAGAGTACCATTAAAATAGTCAATACCAAATTGTCCTTTTATTTTATATGTTGGACTCCATCCGCTGTTATATTCTGCCGTCACATCCGGCGGTTCTGTTGCATTTTGCGTTCCCTCATCCTGAGCCGCCTGTACATTCTCCTGCTCATCCGCAAAATCCGGTGTTCCCGATCCATCACTAAAGGAATCATCATCTGCCTCCTGTGTGGTCGCTGAATCCGTAGTCATTGAATCTGTAAATATGTCTGTTGCACATACCGGTACAGAAGCAATCATATTTGCCGCAATTGCCATAGACATCAGAATTGCCATTCTTTTCTTCATCTGTTTCTTTCTCCTCCTGTAATATGATATCAGGGGCAAAAGACATTTCGTCCCTGACTTGAAGCTATCTGTGCATCATCTCATTTCAGATGAAGCGGATAAAATCCTCCGATTCATCTCAGTTCTTCAATAGAAGTTTAAATGAGCAAATCACACAATAGTTTGCTTTAGTTAACTCTGTTGGTTAGTATATTCTAACCTATGTGAAAATGCAAGAAAATTTTCATGCCACTGTTGAGAAAGTATCTCATAAATCAGGCAGTATCCTGTTGACAATTTTTTCTCATTTCACAGCAAAATAAGACAGAATAGAGCAATTATGGCAATTCCATAAAATAATGCAGGAAATAAATCAGGTAACATCCTGCTATCAGTCTGAAAATATCATCTTCTATCTCTTTTTCGCTGCTGTCTAAAGTAATTTTGTTTCTTTCTATCTGAAGCCCCATTGTATCCGCAAGATTCTCAATCCGTTGTCTGTCATATTCTTTTTCATCCAAAAGAACAGAATCCTCATAGACCCTGAATCTCCCGGTTTCATCACATTTCAGTTTCAAATGCAGTTCAGGGAGTTTTCCGGGTTTAAAGGTTATCTCACTGTAATTCCTCTTCGCCGCAGTGCGATCCTGCCCGGAGAGCTTTTTTATATTATAGGAACATTACGGCGTAATTTCCTATAATATAAATAAAAAATCTCCGTCTGTATTATATGGACGGAGATTTTTTCACACACCTGTTATTTATTTTTCCTTGTTATAAACCTGAACATATCAGAACCAAGAATATGTACATCAAGTTTATCAGCCATCTTTTCCAGACGCCTTATCTCTTCTTCTGTAAGAATTGTATTTACAGCCTGACTTAGTTCCTTTACCTGTTGCAGCCGTCTGCATCCACATATCGGTACAACTCCTTTATTACTACAATAAGCAATGGCTACCTGTGGAATTGTCAACTGATGAGATTTTCCTATTTTGTTCATCAATACATAAAGAGGATGCAGCGTTCTCTTTTTTCGATCAAATATGATCTTCATTATAGACTTTCCCGTTTTGATACGTGGATCAACAAGCATCCCCTCTTCCAGAACTGCCCATGCCCAAAAGCTTATGCCATATTCTTTGCACCATGCTATAATTCATTAGTGAGTATAAAATATGCTATGATATTCAGTCAATATAATATGCTCATGTTTCATATTGTTTTCCAAACACACTCTAAAACAGTGGGAAGCTATTTCCCCAACATATTTTCAATAAAGATCCCATACCCACTCGTAGAATCCTGCACAAAGACATGGGTGATGGCCCCGACCATTTTGCCGTTTTGCAGCACAGGACTTCCGCTGAGTCCCTGCACGATTCCTCCGGTTTTCTCCAGCAGTTTTTCATCCGTTATCTGTATCACAAAGCTTTTATTGGTATCCTCATGGTTCAGATCGATTCTTTTAATCTCTGCCTGATATTCTCTGACTTCTCCATCGACGTTACATAAAACGGAAGCTTCTCCTGTTTTCACATCCTGCTTATATGCCACCGGCATTTTTTTCAATGTGATTCCATCTTCCGCACCTTTGTAAAACTGTCCATAGATTCCGTTCTTACTGTTTATCTCAATACTTCCCAGAATATTCCTGTCATCATAGCGGATAAAGCCTGCCAGTTCACCCGGATTTCCCTTGCTTCCTTTATTGATTGCAAGAATCTGGGCTTTATACAGCGCTCCGTTTCTGATATTCAGAAGCTGTGCCGTGTCTATATCACTGATTCCATGTCCCAGTGCCCCATATCTTCCATTCTGATCTACATAAGTAAGTGTTCCGATTCCCTGCGTATCATCCCGGACCCAGATTCCAAGCTTATAGTCTCCTTTTGTGTCCTTTACCGGCGTTACTGAAACAGGCACACTCTCACCTTCCCGTTTCACTTCCAGCGTAACTTCTTCCCCATCCAGTCCGGCGATATCATTAATCAGCTCTCTCTTCGTAGAAATTTTCTCGCCGTTAAATGAAACAATATAATCTCCCTGTCTGACCAGATTCTTCGCCGGTTCTTTCATTTCACCGTTCTGATCCTCTATCTCTCCGGTGTCGATCACCAGCACACCTTCTGTCTCCATGTAAATTCCTATCGTACTTCCGCTGACATAGATTTCCTGCTCATCTACCGGTGTCACTTTTACTTCTTTAAATGGAATATACCCTAACAGCCTGCAGGGCAGGATATATCCTCCATCCTGCGAGACTGTAACCGCTTTTTCAAATGTGACCAATGGTGCCGAGAGAACTTCCGTTACATCTTCAGTACTCTCACCACTGTCCCTGGATATCTGGATCTCGTCCGGAATTTTTCTGTCCAGATACTTATATCCAAGCCAGAATATTGCCAGCAGATCCAATGCCAGACAACATATAACAAAGAATCTGTATTTTTTTCTTCTGTTCATTCCTGCGCACATCCTTTCCGTAAAAAAATAAGAGAGAACAATCTGTTATAGGATTATCCTCTCTTAGTATATGGTCAATTATTTTATTTGAATCTTGTATTTTTTTGTTTCTGTGCCAATTCTTTCATTTCTTTTGCATTCTCAAAAACCGCAGATGTGATTTCTGCACCACCTAAGAGTCTTGCCAGTTCCCGGATGGAATCATCTTCCTCGAGTACATGAATCTGGGTGATCGTTTCCGTTCCCTGCAGATGTTTCTCAATTTCAAAATGACTGTCAGCCATAGCCGCGATCTGTGGCAGATGCGTGATACAGAGCACCTGATGATGCTGACCGATCACTGCCATCTTCTCTGATACCTTCTGCGCAGTTCTTCCACTGATACCAGTGTCTATCTCATCGAAGATCAGAGTTTCTATCTGATCTCTGTCGGCAAGGATTGCTTTCAGTGCAAGCATGATTCGTGATAACTCACCACCGGATACAATCTGGCCCAATGGTTTCAGACTCTCACCAGGGTTTGTGGAAATCAGATACTGAATATCATCGGTTCCGTTATCTGTATAATTTTTCTTCTGTTGGAAATCAATGGCAAAATTCACATCCAGGAAGTTTAAATCTTTCAGTCCCTGAATAATCTTTTCTTCCAGCTGTTTACTATATTCTTTACGGATTCGGGATAATTCATCCGATCTTTCTTCAAGAACATCTTTTAGTTCTTTGAGATGGTTCTTCAATTCCTGTAAATTTTCCTCATATTTACGTAATTTTTCCAGTTTTTCTTCTTGAAGTTTACGATAGGAGAATATATCTTCGATCGTACGTCCATATTTTGCCTTCAGCCCATTGATTAAATCCAGACGCCTTTCTGTCTCATAAAATTCTCCCTCATCAAAGGTCATATCATCCAGATATGCGGACAGTTCTCTGTTAAAATCATTCAGCAGACCATCCACAGAAGTCAGTGTTTCTGCCATAGGTGCAAGCTCTGAATCGTACTGGGTTA
The DNA here is from genome assembly GCF_003471165.1 of Ruminococcus sp. AM22-13. Classification (GTDB taxonomy): domain Bacteria; phylum Bacillota; class Clostridia; order Lachnospirales; family Lachnospiraceae; genus Blautia_A. The sequence goes on from NZ_QRIL01000025.1 coordinate 7,401, forward strand.
CATGTGAAAACTCCTTCAAAGCCTCACCTACCGTCTCACCGGCGCCTTCTTTGCTCTCATATCCTGTAAGATTATGTACTAGCTGTAATGAATCCACGATTAGTTTTGCATTACTCATTTTCCTGTACTGGCGCTCCAGTTCCTCATCCTCATCCGGCTGAAGATTCGCCTTCTCAATCTCTTTGATCTCAAATTCCAGAAAAGCAAGCTCCCGGTTTCTCTGTTCTTCATCCATATTCATGGAATTCAGTTCTGTTTTGCATTTACTGTACTCTTTATAGGCCTGAGATACTTTATCTTTTACAGGAAGAACCCGGTTCTTTCCATACGCATCCAGAATTGCAAGCTGCTTATCCTGATACAACAGAGACTGGTGTTCATGCTGTCCATGAATATCTAACAGACAAGCTGCCGCAGCTTTCATCTGACCGACTGTACTTGTCTCACCGTTAATTTTATTGATACTTCTTCCATCCATGATTTTTCTGGAAAGAAGTACCTGACCATCCTCCGGATAAATATCCAGCTCTTTTAATGCTTCTTTTGCTTTTTCATTCTCTATCTGAAAAAGCAGCTCCACTAACGCATAAGGTGCATTTTCTCTTATCATATTTTTAGAAGTCTTTGCCCCGAGGATCAGCTGCATTGATCCCAACAGAATCGATTTACCCGCTCCGGTCTCACCAGTCAGAATGTTTAATCCCGGTCCGAATTCAACTTCTATTTCTTCTATCAGTGCAAGATTCTTTACATGCAGATGAGCTAACATTTATAATTGCCTCCAAACTAGTCTCGTTGTTGTCATTGATTCAGCCTTACAAAGCTTCTTAATTTCTCTGCTGCTCCCAGTGCCATGTCTGCATTCTTTGCAGCGCACATAATGGTATCATCACCTGCAATACAACCCAATATTTCCGGCCATTTCAGGGCATCCAGTGCTGCTGCCACGCCCATTGCCATTCCGGAAACGGTCTTTATCACAATGATATTTTGTCCCACATCAATAGAAAGCAGGGTATCTTCCAGTACTCTTGTATATTTTGCTCCAAGACTGCCTGATTCATTATTAATGATCGCATAGCGGGATTTTCCGTCTTTTCCTGCTACTTTTGTCAGTTTAAGGGCACGGATATCTCTGGAAACAGTCGCCTGTGTTACCTTAAATCCTGCCTCATTAAGTCTGGATGCCAGTTCCTCCTGTGTATCAATATCATACTGATGAATCAGTTCAATAATTTTCTCATGTCTTGCAACCTTCACGTTATTTCCTCCTGCTAATCAGCTGTCTCTCATCTTCCGGCGCAGCACTTCCACGAAGCTTAAATGATTCAGCTTCAGAATCTTTGTCTTTACATCCGCCTGACGAATCTGTATGCAATCACCGGTAACCATGGGAATAAATGTATCTCCGTCAAAAGATGCGATTCCCTTTTCGCAGTCACAGTGTCTTCCTTTTCCTATCTCCACAGTGATTACATCCTGTGCAGGAAAAATAATGCTTCTCATATTCAGCGTATGAGGTGCTATCGGAGTCATAATTGTCATCGCCGCATTCGGTGATACGATAGGGCCGCCTGCTGACAGACTATATCCCGTAGATCCGGTCGGCGTGGAAATAATGATTCCATCTGCATTATAGGAATTAAGATATACATCATTTACGTAATTCTTAAAACGCACCACGCGAAGATGTCCGTCTCTGCCGATCACAATATCATTCAGGGCAATGTCATCCCCGATGAGTTCTTTTCCCCTGTATACTCTTCCTTCCAGCATCATTCGTTCTTCCACTTCATAATCATCTGCCATCAGCTGATCAAGTGAACTGTATAAAGATGTCTGATCTACCTCTGCAAGAAATCCGAGATGCCCCAGATTGATACCAAGAAGCGGAATCTCTTTGTGCACCACATCTCTGGCCGCCTGAAGAAGTGTACCGTCTCCACCCAGAACGATGATACACTGTGTATCATCCGGAATCTTTGACGGATCTGTATAATGATAAGCCCCTTCATGCTTTCTTTCGGCCTGCTGTACTTCACAGCTTCTTCCATGTGCCTTCAGATATTCTGTAATTTTTCCTGTGATCGCAAGATTTGAATCTTTGTCACTGTTTGTAATGATATAAAACCTGTCCATAGTTTCTTCCTGATCCAGTCTTATTTATCTAATGCTCCATGTGCCTGGGCAACCACGTCCTCCACAGATACTTCCAGACTGTCTGTAACCTCCGTTCCTTCCGGATGCTTCTTAAGATGAAGAAGATATTCGATATTCCCCTCCGGTCCTTTGATCGGCGAAAAAGAAAGATGACATGGTTCCATGAAAATACTCATGGCATAATCGCGCACTTTCTCAATAACCTCCTGATGAACAGCAGGATCTCTTACCACACCTTTCTTACCGACTTTCTCTCTTCCGGCTTCAAACTGTGGTTTAATCAGGCATACAATCTCGCCCTCATCTGTAAGAAGATTTCTTACAGGAAGCAGAACTTTTGTAAGAGAGATAAAGGAAACATCAATAGATGAAAAATCTGCCGGTCCCTCTAAATCTTCCGACACTACGTAACGGATATTCGTTTTCTCCATACAGACTACTCTCGGATCATTACGCAGTTTCCAGTCAAGCTGTCCATATCCGACATCGATCGAATATACTTTTACAGCGCCATTCTGAAGCATACAGTCCGTAAATCCACCGGTAGAAGCACCGACATCCATACAGACTTTACCGTCTAATGTCACATCAAAATTCTTCATCGCTTTCTCAAGCTTCAGTCCACCGCGGCTTACATACGGAAGAGTATTTCCTCTAACTTCAATCTTTACTGTCTCCGGAAACATTGTCCCTGCCTTATCCTCTTTCTGACCATCTACATATACATCTCCTGCCATGATGTATGCCTTTGCTTTCTCACGTGACGGCGCAAGGGCACGTTCCATCATAAGCATATCTAAACGTTTCTTCATTGTCTTTTTAATTCCTCACTATCCTCTATTGCCTGTCTGATATCAGCTACACCAAGACCAATTCTTGCACGCAGGCTGTCTACATTTCCCTGTGGCACAAAACGATCCCACACAGATGCAGATAATACTCTCACCTCAGGATGACAGGCTTCCATATAAGCAGATACATGCTCTCCGTATCCGCCGCTTTTTACGTTTTCTTCTACGGTTGCAAACAGGCTGTGATCTTTTGCAAGCTCATCAAGCAGCTTCACATCTAACGGTTTGACAAACCTGACATTTACAAAAGTAGGATCAAAACCGTCTTCTTTCAGTCCCTTACAGACTTCCAGGCAGGATGGAATCATGCTTCCTACTCCCAGTACTGCGATTTTCTTTCCTCTGTGAATAACTTCGCTCTTACCATGTTCCACAGGTGCCTGATGTTCCTGCAGACCCTGATATGCGCTTCCACGTGGATATCGAATGGCAACCGGTCCGTCACAATCCACTGCAAATGCAAGCATTTCTTCCAGCTCTTTGTCATTCTTCGGTGCAAGAACTGTCATATTCGGCATCATAGACAGATAAGACAGATCAAAGCACCCCTGATGTGTCTCTCCATCTGCTCCTACCAGTCCTGCTCTGTCAATAGCAAAAATCACATGAAGATTCTGCATACATACGTCATGCAATATCTGATCTACCGCCCGCTGGAGAAAAGATGAATAAATCGCGACTACAGGAACCAGTCCGCCAAGAGCCAGTCCTGCTGCAAAACTCACTGCATGTTCTTCTGCAATTCCCACATCAAAAAAACGATCCGGAAAACGTCTGGAAAACTCTATAAGTCCGGTTCCGTCTGGCATCGCAGCTGTAATAGCTGTCAGTTTCTTATTCTTCTCTCCCAAAGAAACCAGTGCTTTAGAAAAAACATCTGTATAACCCGGTACAGATTTCTTCTGAAGCGGATGGCCTGTATGAATATCAAATGGTCCGGTTCCATGAAATCTGTCCGGATGAGCGCTTGCAGGACCATATCCTTTTCCTTTCTTTGTAAGAACATGGACAACAACAGGTCCTTCCACTCGTTTCGCCTCATTAAACAGCTTCATCATCTGACGCATATTATGACCGTCAACCGGTCCAAGATATGTCAGTCCCATATTCTCGAACAGCATTCCCGGAATAAAAAGCTGTTTGATGCTGCTTTTGGTCTTTCGCATGGTATCTACCAGTGCGGTGCCGACTTTCGGAACTTTCTTCAACGTCTTTGTCACTCCCATCTTCATCCCTGTGTAAGCTTCCGCAGTCCTCAGGGCACTCAGATAAGTAGACATTCCTCCCACATTTCTGGAAATCGACATATTGTTATCATTAATGATAATGATAAAATTCGTCTTTAATTCCGCCGCGTTATTTAATGCTTCATACGCCATTCCTCCGGTAAGGGCACCATCTCCGATCACAGAAACCACATGATGTTTCTGACCCAGAATATCTCTGGCCCGCACATATCCAAGACCTGCTGAAATCGAATTGGAACTGTGGCCTGCATCATATGCGTCGCAGTCACTCTCACTTCTCTTCGGAAATCCACTTAAGCCACCCTCCTGACGGAGATTCTTAAATTCATCTTTTCTTCCGGTAAGAATCTTGTGCGTATATGCCTGATGTCCTACATCCCAGATCAGTTTATCTTCCGGAAAATCCAATACATTGTGAAGAGCCAGCGTCAGTTCCACCACTCCCAGGTTAGAAGCAAGATGTCCCCCTGTCCGGCTTACAGACTGGATTAAAAAGTCTCTGATTTCCTCTGCCAGAGGCTCAAAATCGGCCAACGGTATTTTATGGATATCATTGGGTTTCTTGATTTTTTCCAGAATCATTTGTATCCTTCCTTTATTTTCTGCGGTTTATCAATTTTTCAATTAACAAATACAGAAATTCATTATTTTTATTCAGGCTTTTCAGCAGTTTTATTGCTTTTTCTGAAAGCAGTTCTACCTGTCTGGAAGCCTCTTCTATCCCAAAAAGTGTCACATAAGTAACTTTATTATTCTTCTCATCACTGTGCACAGGTTTTCCAAGCTCTTCATCTGTGCTGGTCACATCCAGAATGTCATCCTGAATCTGGAAAGCAAGACCGATATTTCCGGCAGCCTCTTCTACCACAGCTACCTGCTGCTCATCTGCCCCTGCAAGAATCGCTCCTGTCATCATAGATGCTTCAATCAGTGCAGAGGTCTTATTTCTGTAGATGTAATCCAGCATCTCTTTTTCAAGAGGTTTTCCGTCGTTCTCTACATCCACGCTCTGGCCGCCGAGCATTCCATGAATACCGGTTTTCTCTGCCATCACTTTCAATGCACAGATTACTCTGTCCTGGTCTTCTGTAAGTGAAAATGCCTGTAACATCGTTTCATATGCATAATTAAGCAAAGCAACACCGCTTAAGACTCCCATAGCTTCTCCATAAACCTTATGCGTTGTCAGCCTGCCTCGCCTGTAATCATCATTATCCAGCGCAGGAAGGTCATCATGGATCAGCGAATGGGTATGGATCATCTCCATTCCCGCCATAAATGGCTCTGCAACTTTCTCTGTGCCGCCAAATAAACGATATGTCTCCTGTATCAGTATCGGACGCAGGCGCTTTCCTCCGGCCAGCATGCTGTAATTCATCGCCTGTGCCATTGTTCTGGCAAATCCCTCTTCCGCTGGCAGAAAGCTACGGAACATTTCTTCTATTTCATCCGTTCTTCTCTTTAATTCATCTTGAAAATTCACTAAACGTACCATCCTCATTGAGCTGCAGCATCTTCTTCTCCACTGTATCCAGCTTCTCACTGCATAGTTTCAAAAGTTCCATACCCTGTCTGTACAGTCTGAAAGAATCCTCCAGTGATGTCTCGCGATCCTCCAGTTTCCCAGCCAGCAAATCAAGCTCTGTAAACATCTCCTCCAGAGGCTTCTCCTCCTGTAACTGTTCACTGTTCTCATTCTTCGCCATGGATCCTCTCCTCCTTTACTGTACTCTCAACCTGTGCTTCTATTGTACCATCTGTCACAGATATATAAATGGTATCCCCATTTTGTACCTGTTCTACACTTGTCAGTGTTTTTTTCGTCTTATCTGTTACATAAGAATATCCCTGATTCAGTTTCTTTAATGGAGAAAACCCTGTAAAACGTTCCAGATAAATAGACAGTCTGTGCCTGTCCTCCTGAAGTTTCCTCTCCATTGTATTCTGAATCGCATTCTCCAGATCAGCCAGGCGCTGTCTCTGCTCACGCAGTCGATTCTCAGGGCTCAGATAACCGAATTTCGTCTGAAAATGTTCAACTTTGCTTCTATACAGATCTACCCTGTTGCTCATTGCACGGTAAATCCGCTGTCTGTAAAGGCTCACCGCCTCAACAACACTCCTGTAATCATCCACTGCAAGTTCTGCTGCAGCAGACGGTGTCGGCGCACGCAGGTCCGCAACAAAATCAGCGATCGTAAAATCAGTCTCATGACCTACTGCAGATATGATCGGAGTACGGCATTCAAAAATTGCCCGGGCTACAATTTCTTCGTTAAAGGCCCACAGATCTTCGATAGAACCGCCGCCTCTTCCGATGATAATCACATCTACATCTGCCACATCAAGCATCTCAATTCCTCTGACAATACTCTCTGCTGCCCCTGCACCCTGCACAAGAGCCGGATACAAAATAATCTGGAGATAGGGATTTCTTCGATAGGAAATATTGCGGATATCCTGAACAGCCGCACCTGTCGGTGCAGTTACCACACCTAGACGTTTGATAAATCTGGGAATGGGCTGCTTATACTCCTGTGCAAACATCCCCATATCTTCGAGTTCCTGCTTCAACGCAAGATATCTCTCATATAAAGCTCCGGCACCTTCAAGGGTAATCTCTTTTGCATACATCTGATAGCGTCCGTCGCGTTCATATACGTCTACACTTCCGCCTACGATTACCTTGTCGCCATTTTTCATGGCAAATGCGAGTCCCCGTCTGTGTCCGGCAAACATTACACAGTTTAATGTGCCTGTCTCATCTTTCAGGGAAAAATAGATGTGTCCACTTGTATGGTATTTACAATTGGACACTTCTCCTTTTACATAAATCTTCTGCAGTAAATAATCCTGGGTAAACATATTCTTAATGTAACGGTTTACCTGTCCTACAGAATATGCATTTCTCATTCTGTTTTCTCTTCGCTTTCACTGTTGGCGATCTTGCCAAGGATACCATTTACAAAGGAACCTGATGTCTCACCACCGAAACGTTTGGCAAGTTCTACTGCCTCGTTAATGGCAACTCCTGTAGGTACATCCTTGTCATATTTCAGCTCATACACTGCCAGACGCAGAGCAGTAAGGTCAACACGACTCATTCGCTTAGTCTTCCATCCCCTGCTTGTCTCATTTAACAATACATCGATCTCATCTAATTTCTCAAGTACATGACGATATTTCTGGCTCATATACTCCTGATCTTTCCCTGAAAGCTCCTCCAGAGTATCAAAATAAAGCGAAAGCTGTTCACTCATCTCTTCCTCTGAATTAAATTCTGTCATGAACAGTAATTTAAAAATATGTTCTCTCTGCTCTCTTCTTCGCATAATTCCCGCTGTATAAACAGCTTTCCTTTCTATTATCTTCTTAAGTACACAAAAAAGGAAAGGGTTACTTTCCTTTTTCGTTCTCCATATCTACACTGGCAATATGAATGTTGACATCTGCAACCTCAAGTCCTGTCATATTCTCTATGGATGATTTTACTTTCTCCTGGACTTTCTTACTTGTCTCAAGAATATTTCTGCCATATTCGATATTCAGGTTCAGGTCTACTGTTACTACTCCTTCGAGTACAGTAACCTTAACACCCTTGGAAAGATTCTTCATTCCAAGCTTGCTTACCAGTTCATTTGTAATATTGCCTGCCATGGAAGCAACTCCATCCACTTCTGTAGCAGCAAGTCCGGCAATGATAGCAACCACTTCGTCTGCGATCTGAACTTCACCAATGCCGCCTAAATCCTGTATTTTATATGTTGTTCTCTTCTCTGCCATTGAAAAACCTCCTAAGGAATCTCTTAATCTTTGTCCATTATACCAAATCGGCAGATAAATGAAAAGGGTTATTTGCTGAATTCCGTTAATATTAAGCCCGGATTTCTGTCTTCTGTCATACCCACGCTCCAGGAATTTACGAAAAGAAGCAGAGGATTTCCCTTAAGATCGGTAACTTTCTTCATATCAGAAGTTCCAACGATCTTGTCCACTTTTACCTCTTCTTTATTTGCGATCCAGCGGATATGTTCATATGGAAGTGTCTCCAGACGGATATCTACATTATATTCATTTTCCAGACGATATTTCAGAACATCAAACTGCAGGACACCTACAACGCCTACGATAATCTCTTCCATACCTGTATTAAACTCCTGGAAAATCTGTATTGCACCTTCCTGTGCAATCTGATTGATTCCCTTTACAAACTGCTTTCTCTTCATGGTGTCGATCTGACGGACTCTTGCAAAATGTTCCGGTGCGAATGTCGGGATTCCCTCAAACGCAAATTTCTTACCCGGTGCACAGATCGTATCACCGATAGAAAAGATGCCCGGATCGAATACACCGATAATATCTCCCGCATATGCCTCGTCTACTACATGACGTGACTCAGCCATCATCTGCTGCGGCTGAAGCAGACGCATTTTTTTGTCCCCCTGTACATGATATACTTCCTGGGAAGCATCAAATTTACCGGAACAGATTCTCATAAATGCGATTCTGTCTCTGTGCGCCTTGTTCATATTGGCCTGAATCTTAAATACAAATGCTGAGAAATTATCATCCATAGGATCAATCTCTCCGGCATCAGACATTCTCGGAAGCGGTGAAGTAGTCATGTTGAGGAAATGCTCCAGGAACGTTTCCACACCAAAGTTTGTCAAAGCAGAACCAAAGAATACAGGAGTTAATTTCCCCTTGCTTACCAGCTCCTGGTCAAAATCTGCGCTTGCTCCGTCCAGAAGCTCAATTTCATCCAGAAGCTGTGCTTTCTGTTCTGGATCCATAATCTCATCTGCATGACTGTCATTTAACGGAATTTCTTCAATGACACCCTCCTTAGTTCCCTTCTGTGTATCAGAAAAAGTAAGAATTTTTTCGGTGTTACGGTCATAGACACCGCGGAATTTCTTACCGGAACCGATTGGCCAGTTGATCGGGCATGTTGCGATTCCTAGCTCTTTCTCAATTTCGTCCAGAAGATCAAATGTGTCGTTTGCATCACGGTCCATTTTATTAATGAATGTAAAAATCGGGATATGGCGCATAACACAGACTTTGAATAATTTTCTTGTCTGCGCCTCGACACCTTTAGAACCATCAATTACCATGACAGCAGAGTCTGCCGCCATCAGTGTACGATAAGTATCCTCTGAGAAGTCCTGATGTCCCGGTGTATCAAGAATATTGATACAATATCCGTCATAATGAAACTGCAGAACAGAAGAGGTAACGGAAATACCTCTCTCTTTCTCGATTTCCATCCAGTCTGATACTGCATGGCGGGCAGTTGCCTTACCTTTGACACTACCGGCAAGGTTGATAGCTCCGCCATACAGCAGGAATTTCTCAGTCAGTGTTGTCTTACCTGCATCCGGGTGGGAAATAATGGCAAATGTTCTTCTTTTTTCTATTTCGTTCGTATACTTAGACACGTTTAGCCTCCTGTGCGCTTTTTTAAATTAATTATTATCTGCAACTGTCCAGCATCCAGCCAAACAGTATCTGTTACGTTTCCTATTTTTTTACAGCATTCCTATTCTAGTATATGCACCGCTTTTCTGTCAAGATATATGTCTGTTGATTTTCAGGATATTTCTGTCGGGCTGTCAATCATAAATGTCAGTCGTGTCAATCGTTGCATCTTCATATGGCTGTGCGGATGTCTCACTGTCCTCATAGGAAGTATCATCTGATGATCCGTCTGATGTGTCTGAACTTTCACCAACATCTGCCGCTGTGTCTACGCTGTCCTCTGCAACATCTTCTCCTTCTTTCAGCGGAGTGATCACAATATTCTCTGCGGCAATTCCTGTCTTTCTTTTTACGATATCTTCGATCTGTGCCCTCTGGGCATCAGAAAGTTCCGCATCCGGAACTACTATATCTGCAGTTTCTCCGGTAAGATTTACCACGACATCCTTAAATCCTTTCGCTTCCAGCAAAAGTTCTGCCGCCGCTTCTTTCTCCGAAAGGTCTGTCATAGAAACCATGGTATGTATTGCTTCCTGCTTCTCTTCATCATCAATCCCCTCATTATTGATAATGTCCTGGAGGTCAGCTTTATTCTGAGACCGAACCTGTTCTCTGCTGATTTTTGCCTGTGCGGCAAATCCGGTAGAACCTGTAAGCACCGCCTCTCCCGGCGTATCTGTTTCCTGGCTGTTTGTGAGGCTGTCATCTGTAAGACTTGCACTTTTATCCGACTGATTTTCATCCAAAAGGGCTGTCTCATCTGTGAGATCATATCCCGCATCTTCAAGGATACTGCTGCTGTCCGTACTTGCTTCCTTATCCTTAAATCCGAGATCTACATCTGCAAAGTTCAGATATCCTGCTACTGCAATGAGAATTGCCAGTGATGTAATGATGACCTGATTTTTTTTGATGACTTTTTTCACATTTCTCTCCTCATTTCATTTTCATTATTCTAATTCTATGAGCGTCCACCTGAAATAATGCCATTACTGCCTCCTGAATCTCCCGTATCACCACAGGATCTCCACCTCCTTCTGCCGAGATCAGAACGCCTGTCACCTGTATCGTGCCGGAATTATAAAAACTCTGCCCGTCCTTCTTCTCATCTGTCATCAGAATGACCTGTACCTTTCCCACTCCATCCACATTTTCAAGAAGTGCTTCCAGTTTTTCTTCCAACATGCTTTTTTGCAGGTCTGCTGTTTCATTCAATGCAAAAGTGGTCTTTTGTTTCTTATCAGAGACTGGCATCGCTGCCACGGCCAGAAGTATCCCAAGAAGTAAGAGAATCCCCCACTTTGCCGGACTCATCTTTGGCAGTTTGGATATGAATCCTGTTTTCATTAATCCCCCATTCTTCCACCAGTTCATCTGCGATCCCCCTTTTCTCTTCCTGCGAAATCTTTTTCTTTAGTAAAATATCTGCCTGCGCGTCCTCTCCTTCTATATTTACTTTCACCTTATATACTTCTATGCCTCTTTTTTCCAAAGATTCTCTGATTTTCTGTTCCAGCTCCATTTCATAGCCTTTTTCCAGATATATCTTTTGTAGATTCTGAAATTCCTGAAGTTCTTTTTCTTTATTCTCCCTCGAAAAGTTCTCCAGAAAACTCACCGTCAGTTCCTGACCTTTTCCAAGAATAGAAAATATCGGTGTGCTCATCATAAATATCAGTAGCAGCCCCATAAAAAAACGCACATATTTTTCATATTTTTTATCCGGAACCAGATTGAGAACGGCTGTAAAAAAAATATAAAACACAGCCAGATTCCGGATCCATAAATACAGCTCTTTTTTCATCCACTCCTCCTGCTGAATATTCTATAGCCGGCCAGGAAAATCAGCTGTGCTATGATTGTTTCAGGATACGCCTGCAATAACAATTAAAAAAGTCAGCATACAAAGTACTTCCGCAGTCATCAGAAGTTTCAGAAGCAACGCACAGCCTTCTCCCATTGTTGTCAGCGCTCCCACAACTCTTTTATCCGAGACAGGCTGTGCAAGTGCCGCCAGAAAGCGATAGATCAGTGACAGGCTCCCATAATGAAGCACCAGGCCTGCTCCGATCACTAGCAATAAAATGACGATCACAACTCCCAGACTGTTTCGAACCATCACCGCACTGGTCAGCACCAGCTCTGTCACCGCAGTTACCGCATTTCCGATTCCGGGGATTGCACTTGCAGTTTTTCCTATGGCAGATCTTTTCAACGTATCGATCACAGGACTTACCATGTTCCTCACAATCTGAAGCCCCACTACAGTTCCCAGAAGTGTTTTCAGCCCCCAGCTCACAGCAACATCCAGAAGTTCAGCCATTTTGCTGAGCATTTCTTCTTTTGACAGGTGATTTACCATCTTCAGAAGTACGCTCAAGTTAATGACAGGAAGAAACAGATTTACAAGCAGCCACTGAATCGCCCATACCATCAAAAGAACACCCTCATAAAACACAGCTGCCGTTGCAGCCCCTGTTGAAGCAGTTACTGTCATAAAATAAGCCGGAGACAATACTTTCATAAAATTTACCAGTCCCATAAGCCGTTGCGACAGAACATTTCCTAATCGTGTAAAGTTCTCCATCAGTATCATAAACAGAGCAAGATAAACAATATAAAAACTGATACTTCCAACCTGTCCATCTCCAAATACATCTGCAAACTCTGCCAGCACCGCCGCAATCAGTATGATCAGCAACAGTTTCCATATCATCTCCTTCTCATTCTTCATTTCCGAAAAAAAGAGACTGCACAAAAAACTTCGTACAGTCTCTTTTGAAATCGGTTCTTCCCCGTTTATTAAATTCAGTAATGCTTCTCTGACGGAAAATGTATGGTCAGCCATAATCTCGTTTAGCATCTTCTGCATATCATCAATCTGTATTTCATCGAGCAGTTGCTCCTGTAATGCCAAAGAAGTCGATTCTTCCTGCTGCTCATTCTGTGTAGCAGCTTTTACGAGTACTGTCTGCTTCCCAAAAAATATAATACTCCAGATAATACCCTGCATAATCATCACTGCCGCTATCCTGCGCAGTATCTTCTTGCACAGGATTTTCTTATGTAGGCGTATTTCTTTTTGCATCATATCATAAACTCCGAAATCGTATCAAGGATTGCCAGCAACACCGGCATGCTTAATACCATTACTGACAACTTGCAAAAAAGGTCTATCTGTGTTCCGATCGTCTGATATCCAGCATCTTTACAGATTGCTGATGAAAGCTGTCCGATATATGTAATACCAATGATCTTTATCAGAACCGTCAGATAACTGCTGTCTATGGGAAAGCTTTCTTTCAGTCTGTTCATCGTTTCAAACAAATATGAAACCTTTCCGGCCGCCAGACTAAGGATCAGAAAACCGGTTGTCATAGTCACAAGTGCTGCAAACTCCGGTCTGGTTTCTTTCAAAATAAATCCTAACATCATTCCGCAGATTCCCATGACCGAAACTTTTACAATATCCATGATCGTCATCCTTTCTGATGCTAAGCATAGGATTACAGATTAATATTTTCAATTGGATCAAGTATTCGAAATCCGCTTTCACTACTTGCCTGATCAAAGTACAAATAACTGTTGAATACTCTCAAACAATTCATAAATATACGGAACAATCCAGAACAGCACCATCAAAAGCCCTGCCAGACTCACAAGAAATGCCTGTTCTTCTCTTCCACTGTGCTTCAGAATCTGGCAGAGAATGGAAACCAGAATTCCCACTGCAGCGATTTTGAAAATAAGGCTTACCTCCACAGTCTCTCCTTTCCGGCTTCTGCCTTTTGATTCCATTACAGGAAAAGAACAACTACAAATATTCCGCCCAGAATTCCCATACTGCGGTATAATTTTCTTTTTTCATGAAAATCTTTCTCAAGTTCCCTGATTGCATATTCGGTTTCTTTTTCCAGCTGGTCCAACTGTTTCAGCTGCATCTCCAACCCAAGATAACCCAGTCGGTCTCCCAGTGAATAAAAACGTTCTCTTTCCTCTTTAGAAAGGTAGCTCAGATCAAGACATTTCCCTGCACATTCTCTGAATATTCTGCCAAAAGTCACTCCTGTTTTCTTTTTCATCTCCTGTGCAGTAAGTATAAAAAATTCTCTGTACTTTCCTTCCAGTTTACCGGAAGCGCCTGTAAAAGCATCGTACAGAGATTTATTTCCATAGCGTATTTCCCCTCTTAAGAGGATGATCATCCGTAAAATCATTTCCAGCATTTTCTTTCGTTTTCCAAGTTCAGCACTCTTGGCTGATCCAATGCCAATGCCGGAAATCATAATCACACATAATCCTATTGTTTTAAGCATACCCTGCCATTTTCGTCAAGCACGGCCTCAAGACAACCTGCCTGATCATTTTTGTCAAGAATAATATATCGTTCAAATACCTTTTCACTCATGAGCTTATAGAAAAATGGCTGCTCCAGAACATCTTCCAGACAATTTCCATGTGCAGTTGCGATCAGCTTACATCCACAATGGATCACTGACTCAACTGCCTTGAAATCTTCCTCACATCCCAATTCGTCCACAGCCACCACATCCGGTGACATGGAACGCACCAGCATCTGCATTCCTTCCGATTTCGGACAGCAATCCAGCACATCTGTGCGCATCCCCAGATCATTCTGCGGAATCCCCTGATAACATCCTGCCAGCTCACTTCTCTCATCCACCACACCGACAGTCAGGCCAGGAGTGTTTGCCCAGCCGTTACTCAGCTGCCTGATGATATCTCTCAATAAGGTAGTCTTTCCACATCTCGGCGGTGAGATGATCAGTGTGTTTGCAACCCATTTCTCTGTACGGATATAAGACATTACTTTATCCGCGCATCCCTGGATCTCATGGGCCAGACGGACATTAATACAGGAAATATACTTCATTCCCATGATCCTGCCTCTGTCCAGCACGACTTTACCGGTCACTCCTACTCTGTGACCGCCCTGAACACTGATATATCCCTGTCTGATCTCATCTTCATAAGCATACAGGGAATATCCTGTCACGTATTCTAATGTTTCTTTCAGATCCTCCCTTGTTACCAGATATTGCTCCTGGCCCGGTTTTCTCAAGAAACATTCTCCTCCGTCATATGTCAGAAATAACGGACGCCCTACCCTCAGGCGTATTTCATATAATTTATCATAGTTAAGCTCCGCATCCATCAGTAACTGCCGGATATTTCCGGCAAACAGGTTTTCAATCTGCTGCGCTTCTATGTGTCTCACCTCTTTACCTCAATATCTACAGATTGCTCCGCTGTAAACAGCTCCCGCAATCCTGCATATCATAATATATGTGGACAAACCGTTTTTATTACTCTTCCTGATAGGAGTCTTCCATTTTAGTAAGATCCAGTTTCAGCACACGGTCTACCACATTGCCTGCATATCCTCTGTACGCATAGGCACCTGATTCAAAAAGTACGTAGAGTTCATCTCCATCTACTACGATCTGCTCGATCATCTCAGGCATTCTGTATGATCTGGCGGAATTTTCATTTACATACAGTCTCTTATCTGACTGCTCGTAGAAAACAATTCGAGACGGTAAAATTCCAAAAGAATGGGACAGCAGCAATTTATCGTTATAAAAAGCCATCCCCTGTGCCTGCTCTGATATCGTAGAATAATCCAGAGGAACTGCCATCTCAAACATCATGCCTAATTCCTCGTCAAAAGTATTCACCAGGTCTCCCTGCTCATCTACCGCATATCTTGCGATCATACTTTCTGTATATTTGTTAAAACAGCCAACATACAGGCATCCCTTATAAAAGGTCATAAAGGAATCTCTCACGATTCCGTAAAGACTGCATGTCTGGTTTACCTGCACAGGCATATGGTTGTCTGCATAATTATACTCTCTCAGAACATCCATCTTAATACTGACTGCCTGCGCAATCCCATTCGTATTTGAAGAGTACCACAACATATCATGATCCGGGTCGTATGCAAGTCCCCCTACATGAGGCAGACCAGGCAGCACGACTTCTTTGATAAATCTGTGAGTTTCTTTATTTATCACATATATAACGGAGTTGTGTTTTGCCGTATGACAGTATGCGCTTACAAGTACATACTCATCCGTTACCGCAAGGCCCTGCGGGGTCATGGATGTACATACTGCCTGCTTCGTACCTTGTGCATTCAGAAACGTTCTGGTATATTTCAGCCCCGGAATGATATAAGTTCCGTACTCCTTTTCTTTTTTTCTGCCATCAAAAGCAAATTTGTTCAATTCCTCCTGCTGTGACAGCATCTGAATCTGTCCCCGCAGTGAATACACTGCTGCATCCTGATTCGTTACAAGATATTTTGCAGGAGGCTCTGTCTTACCTCTGTATACGAAAGCATATCCCCAAAAAGCCAGTCCAAGTGCAAATACAACCATCAGCACCTTCACTGCCAGTCTTCGGATTTCTTTCTTCGTCTGTTTATTCATGTCTTACCCAAGTAGTATGATATCTTCAAACTTCCAGCAGATTTCCATGGGATTCATTGCCCATACGGCTCCACTGTAACCATCTTCCATGTCAAGGAGCATACTGCTGCCTTCATTCATTGATATTGTCCTTAAGTCCCTGGAAAGCCCTTCACCGGTCCATTTAATATAAGCTTCCCGTAATACCCACTGTTCAAAAAAACGCTCTTGCATATCCGCGCTTGCCAGAATCTCATTATACTCATCTTCCGGTACCATGCGCTTAAGCATCCTCTCATAATTGGCCTTACGGTGAATCTGTATATCAATTCCAACTTCCTGGTCAGCCAGAATACATACCACATATTCTCCCGAATGACTGATATTATAATGTAAAGACGGACGATAAGATAGGAAAGGCTTCCCATGTTCGCCTTCCGCTCTCGGCTCATAACTCAGATTGATATTATATTCCTTTCTGAGCGCAGTCTCCAAAAGCTTCTCCGCGATCATGTGTTCCATATGCGCACCCACATATTCTTCCCGTATCTTCGTATAATAAATTACTCCTTTATTCATAGGCCTGTCTCCTCAAGGAACCGAGATGGCTCCCGTTCCTTCTCATACTGGTGTCTCACATAGGAAAGTACAAGTTTCTTCTTTGCTCTCGTCATACCTACATAAAACAATCTTCGTTCTTCTTCCACTGCTTCTGCAAGAACTGCCTTACGGTAAGGAATACTTCCCTCATTGACATTCAGGATATACACGATATCATATTCCAGGCCTTTCACAGCATGAAGGGTAGATATGGTCACTCCCTCTCTGTGATCCTGTTGCTTTCTCGCCTGTTCATTCAGTCTCTTTGTATATTCCTCTATGTATACCTGCCACTGTGCAAGGTTTTTCATCCCTTTTGTACTTTCATGAATCCTGTCCAGAGTTTCAAGCAGTTCCTCTGGTTTTATTTTACGATACTGTGCATATTCGCGCAAGTATTCTTCGAATCCCATTCCTTTTCGGATAAAATTAATTGCGGCAAAAGGAGAAAGTGTGCCAAGAATCTTAAGATGAGTCTCCAATGTAGTAATTCTGTCGCACATCCAGTCTTTATCTTTATAATATTCCCGTAACTGCTCAAAATTAATCTGTGTATTCTTCAAAGCTTCCCTTGAAATATATCGATTAGGCCTGTTCATCACTTCCAGAAAATTCTTCCGGCTTCTGTCACCTGCCGACATCTCAAGATAAGCCAGAATACTGCGGCAGATCCAGTGGCGGAAAAGATTGGGCAGCTGCTCTTTCATGGTAAATGGAACCTGATACTCCATCAGTGCATTAATCAGCCCTTCTGACTCCTGATTAGTACGGAGCAGAATCGCTGTATTTTCCAGATTCTCACCACGCTCCAGTCTCTTTTTCAAAGCCGCTACCACACACATATACTCTTCTCTGGGATTATCAAATTCCTTGCAGGTGACTGGCATTCCTTCTTCATTCGGTGTAGTAAGCTGCTTCTTAAATCGTTTCGTATTGCA
This sequence comes from Ruminococcus sp. AM22-13, assembly GCF_003471165.1. Taxonomy (GTDB): domain Bacteria; phylum Bacillota; class Clostridia; order Lachnospirales; family Lachnospiraceae; genus Blautia_A. Next base: position 25,112 of record NZ_QRIL01000025.1, read on the forward strand.
TGAAATCACTTCCATCGCTGTATGTAAAATATTCTTACTGCATCTGTAATTTACATCCAGAAGAACAGTCTCCGCTTTCGGATAATCCTTTGTAAAATTCAGCATGATCTCCGGTCTCGCTCCCCGAAAATGATAGATAGACTGATCATCATCCCCCACAATAAATAAATTATTGGCAGGAGCAGCCAGCATCTGCAAAATCTTATACTGCAAGCTGTTAATATCCTGAAACTCATCCACCAGGATATAGACAAACTTTCGTCTCCATGCATTCAGAATATCTGGTCTCTGGGAAAAAAGTTCATAGCAACACAATATCATATCATCAAAATCCAGTTTACGTTTTGCTTTCAGCGTCTGCTTATATCCTCGAAAAATATCCCTGAAAATCTCATCTGAACAGCAAGAAGCATAATAGTGCTCCGGAGAAATACAATTTCCCTTTACAACACTGATTTCTTTGGCAATCTCCTCAAGAAAATCTCCTTCCTGTGCCATTTCCTGTCCATATTTCTCAGTCATTTCCCTCAGAATACTATACTTCTCTTCCTCAGAAAGAATATTAGCCGCACTCAGATGATATGCCGCCTTTAAGATCCCATAAAAAATTCCGTGGAATGTTCCAAAAGTCACTTCGCTTCTGTCTTGTCCCACGAATTTCAAAAATCGTTCTTTCATCTCTGTCGCCGCTGCTCTGGAAAAAGTTACAACCAAAATAGAAGAAGCCGGTATCTTCCCCTCATTGATCATGTATGCAGTTCTCTCCACAATAACGGATGTTTTCCCCGAGCCGGGACCTGCCAGAACCATCATAGGTCCCGACAGGTGAGCGATAGCCCGAAGCTGAGATGGATTTCTCTTCATATTTATTTGCTTAATTTCTCAATAGCCGCCTTTACTCGTTTGATCGTCTCATCTTTACCGATGATCTCCATAATCTCTGTTGCACCGGCAGGTGTCATCTGCTTACCTGAAACAGCAGTACGTAAAGGCCACATTACATATCCGTTCTTATAACCGTGCTCTTTGACAAAGCCGCTTAATGTCTCATATAACGGATCGTTCATGTAATCTTCCTGCTCTTCAAGAACCGGGAGTACTTCTTTTAATACTGCAAGCGAGGTCTCTTCATTTGTTTTCATTTTCTTGTGGCAGTACATAGCAGAATCATATTCCGGTACTTCCTCAAAGAAATCGATCAGAGCCGGGATATCAGGGAATGTCTCGATTCTTGTCTGAACCATTCCGGCAATCTTCTTAAAGTTATAATCTTTCTTCAGAACCTCTTTCATGTACGGAAGAGCTTTCTCATAGAATTTGTCCGGATCCATTTTCTTAATATACTCACCATTCATCCAGCGAAGTTTTGCAACGTCAAAGACTGCCGGTGATTTATTGATATGATGATAATCAAATGCCTGAACCAGTTCATCCAGTGTAAAGATTTCTCTGTTGTCAGCCGGACTCCATCCAAGAAGTGCAACATAGTTGATAATTGCTTCTGAAACAAATCCCTGATCCAGCAGATCTTCATATGAGGAATGTCCGCAACGTTTAGAAAGTTTCTGATGTGTCTCATCTGTGATCAGAGGACAATGTACATAAACCGGGATATCCCATCCGAATGCTTCATAAATACGGTTGTATTTCGGAGCTGAGGAAAGATATTCGTTACCTCTTACTACGTGAGTGATCTCCATTAAATGGTCATCAATAACATTTGCGAAGTTGTAAGTCGGATATCCGTCAGATTTGATAAGAATCAAATCTTCAAGTTCTTCGTTATTTACTGTGATATCTCCATAGATTACGTCATGGAAGGTTGTTGTTCCTTCTGTCGGCATGTTGAAACGGATAACATGTGGTTCTCCGGCATCCAGACGGCGCTGTACTTCTTCTTTAGAAAGTCTGAGGCAGCGTTTGTCATAGATAGAAATTTCTTTGCCTGCAACAACTCGTTTCATGCCTTCCAGTTCTTCTTTCTGACAGAAGCAGTAGTAAGCATCTCCCTGTTCTACTAACTGCTGTGCATATTTCAGATAGATTCCCTGTGCCTGACGTTCACTCTGTACATACGGACCGAATCCTTTGTCTTTATCCGGACCTTCGTCATGAACCAGTCCTGTTTTGGCGAGTGTACGGTAGATAATGTCTACAGCGCCTTCTACGTAACGTTCCTGGTCTGTATCTTCAATACGGAGGATAAAATCTCCGCCTTCATGTTTTGTAATGAGGTATGCATATAATGCTGTTCTTAAATTTCCAACATGCATTCTGCCTGTAGGGCTTGGTGCAAATCTTGTTCTGATCTTAGCCATAACTTTTCACTCCTGAATTTTTAGTCAATCTGTAAAAAAAGGCCCTGCTTAAAAGCAGCGCCTTTCTACTTTCGGGTTTATTATACGTCAGAGGCTTTTTTATTTCAAGACAGGATATGGGAATTTTTTTAATTTGTTTTAGAAAGGGGACGCATGGTGGATACTGGCTGTATAACATAACGTTAGTTCTCACATTCTGCGAAATCTTTCATACCTTTCCTGCGCGATCTGCTCTGCGGTTTTTCCGGATTGGTTTATAAGGAATTGTTTCATGCGGATTTTCATGTATTCTGCGATTTCCGGAAGGGTTTCTTTGCTGGCGGGGTGTTCTTCGGGGATGATTCGTTCAATGATTCCCAGTTCTTTCAGGTGTGCTGCTGTTACTTTCATAACTTCTGCGGCTTCGGGGGCTTTTTTGCTGTCTTTCCAGAGGATGGATGCAAATCCTTCCGGGGAGAGAATGGTGTAGGTTGCATTTTCCATCATCCAGACTTCGTTTCCTACGGCCAATGCAAGGGCCCCACCGCTGCCGCCTTCTCCGATTACGATAGAGAGTACCGGCACTTTGAGATCAGAAATTTCCAGGAGATTGCGTGCGATGGCTTCTCCTTGTCCTCGTTCTTCGGCTTCGAGTCCGCAGAATGCTCCGGGGGTGTCTACGAATGTGATGACTGCCCGGCCAAATTTCTCGGCTTGTTTCATCAGACGGAGAGCTTTTTTATATCCTTCCGGGGAGGGCATTCCGAAGTTGCATCTGATGTTTTCCTTTGTAGTGTGGCCTTTACGGATTCCGATTACTGTTACCGGCTGTCCGTCGAGCGTGGCAATTCCGCCGATAATTGCGGCATCATCTTTAACACCTCTGTCACCATGGAATTCCATAAAGTCGTCGAAGATTGTATCAATATACTCTGCGGCCGACGGGCGGTCATTACTTCTGGCAATTTTAACTCTGTCCCAGGCAGTGAGATTTTTTTGTTTCTTTTGTTTTTTCTTTTTTCCAAAAGTATCAATTGCTCTTGCGACAGTTTCTTTAGGAAATTCTTTGTATTGTTCTCTGGTGCTGTGCATTTTTAATACCAAAGACAGTACCTCTTTCATGGATCCACGTTCTGCGATTCCATCCAGAAAGCCGTGGTCCAGAAGAAATTCCGGGCGTTGGAAGCCTTCTGGCAGTTTCTGACCTATGGTCTGTTCGATGACTCTTGGACCTGCAAATCCGATCAATGAGCCAGGTTCTGCCAGGATGATGTCTCCAAGCATGGCGAAGCTTGCTGTAACGCCTCCGGTTGTTGGATCTGTCAGTACAGAGGTGTAAAGAAGTCCTGCTTTTGAATGGCGTTTAATGGCTGCGGATGTCTTTGCCATCTGCATCAGGGAGATGATTCCTTCCTGCATTCTGGCGCCGCCGGAGCAGCAGAAAAGAATGACCGGAAGTTTCTGTCTTGTTGCTTCTTCGAATGTGCGAGTTATTTTTTCTCCGACTACATAGCCCATGGATGCCATCAGAAATCTGGTATCCATGGCGCCGATTACTGTCCGGATCCCTCCGATGGTGGCTTCCCCGATTAAGATTGCTTCATCCAGTCTGGTTTTTTCTTTCAGGTTTTCTATTTTCTGTGGGTAGTCCGGGTAGTCCAGGGGATTGTTATTTTCAATTCCCGTAAACCATTCTTTAAAGCTTCCCTCGTCTGCGATCATCTTAATGCGGCGTTTTGCGCTGATTCTAAAATATCCTCCGCACTTCGGGCACGCATAGGCATTGGATATTACGTCTTCTTTATAAACCATTTCTCCGCATTTCGGACATTTAATCCATAACCCTTCCGGTACGGAAACAGATGCGGCCTGTTTATGTCGTTCTTCTGAAATTGTTTTTTTAAAAAATCTTTTTAAGTCTGCCATTGATCCTGCTCCTTTATGTAACCCGTTTCTCTTCTTTTCTCAAATCAATTCTGCCTGCGGCGGGTCGCTTTAGCGCCGTAATTTCTCTATAAAATCTTTATCACAAATCCGGATAATGCTGTGGTATGAAATCTGTGGTGATATTTCCTTCCTGGAAATCCGGCTGGTTGAGGAGTTCATACAGAAAATCTACGTTCGTCTTTACCCCTTCTATTGCAACTTCTCCCAGTGCACTGATCATTTTGCGGATAGCATTGTGACGGTCTTTGTCATAGACGATGATCTTCGCAATCATGGAATCGTAGTATGGTGGAATTGCATAGTCATTGTATACTGCGGTGTCTACACGTATCCCATTTCCTCCAGGCAGATGTAATCCTGTGATCTTACCCGGGCATGGCATGAAATGTCTCGCAGGATCTTCTGCATTAATCCTGCATTCCATGGCATGTCCGCGAATTTCTATGTCTTTCTGCCTGATACTTAATGGTTCTCCTGCTGCAATACGGATTTGTTCTTTAATCAGATCCACGCCTGATACAAATTCTGTCACTGGATGTTCTACCTGGATTCTGGTATTCATTTCCATGAAGTAGAATTCTCCGGACTGGTCCAAAAGAAATTCGATTGTCCCGGCACTTTCATAGCCTGCGGCTTTTGCGGCAAGAACGGCTGTCTCACCCATTTTCTTTCGAAGTTTATCTGAAATTGCAATACACGGTGATTCTTCGATCATCTTCTGATGGCGGCGTTGTACAGAACAGTCACGTTCTCCAAGATGGATCACATTTCCATATTTATCGGCAAGAATCTGTACCTCTACGTGTCTTGGATTCTCCACAAATCGTTCCAGATACATCGTATTATCAGAGAAAGAATGTATCGATTCCTGCTGCGCTGTCTCAAATAATTTGCCAAATTCCTTTTCGTTTCTTGCCACTCGCATTCCTTTTCCGCCACCACCTGCGGATGCCTTGATCATGACCGGAAAGCCTATCTCCTTTACAGCTTCCTGTGCCTGTGCGACTGTATAAACCGGCTCTTTTGTTCCCGGAACTACCGGAACTTTGGCTTTTCGCATAGTGTTTTTTGCCTCAGATTTATTTCCCATTCTGGAAATTACTTCTGCGGACGGACCAATGAATGCTACGTTACATTTCTCACACATTTCTACAAAGCGGCTGTTCTCTGACAGAAAACCAAATCCCGGATGAATCGCTTCTGCCTTTGTGGCAATCGTAGCACTTAAAATCCGTTCCATATTCAGATAGCTGTCTGTAGACGCCGCTTTACCAATGCAGACTGCTTCATCTGCAAGCTGAGTATGTAAGGCATCTTTATCCGCCTCCGAATAAACAGCAACCGTACGGATTCCCATTTCACGACAGGCGCGGATGATCCGCACTGCAATCTCTCCACGATTGGCGATCAAAATTTTTCCAAACATTTTTATGCTCCTACTGCAAAGGTCAATTCTGCGATTACTGCTACCTTGCCGTCCTGATTGGTGGCTTTTGCTCTGCCGACTCCCATAGGACCTTTTTCTTTGATAATCTCTACTTCCAGAGTCAGAGTATCTCCGGGTACTACTTTATTTTTAAATTTCGCATTATTGATAGATGCAAAGTATGCGATTTTTCCTTTATTTTCCGGTTTGCTTAAGATTGCAACTGCTCCTGTCTGGGCAAGTGCCTCAATGATCAGTACTCCCGGCATTACCGGTTCCTGCGGAAAATGACCTGCAAAATATGGCTCATTATAAGTTACGCATTTCTTTCCTGTTGCTTTCACTCCCGGCACCAGTTCTTCAATCGTATCAATTAAAAGGAACGGATGTCTGTGTGGAATAATTTCCATAATTTCTTTTGTTGTTAATTTCATGAGCTTTATCTGCTGCTGTTTACTCCTGATACAGCAGCAATACCTCCTTTCCTTTATTATGTACTCTCGGAGTCTTTATTGCACTTGCTTTTATGGCTGATTTTTCGCCAGATGCACCCGAATTTTATCAACGTACGCCTCAAAAATCCGGGCACATCTGACAAAAAATCTTCTCATAAAATCAAGTACAAAAAGATTCCGAGAGTACATTATTCTATCACAAACATGGGCTGTCCGAACTCTACCATTTGCTCATTTTCTACCAGAATTTCTTTAACTGTTCCGTCAAATTCTGCTTCTATTTCATTCATCAGCTTCATTGCCTCAACGATACCCAAGACCTGCCCTTTACTTACTTTATCTCCCACTTTTACAAATGGGGCACTGTCCGGTGAGGAAGCTGCATAGTAGGTTCCCACAAGTGGAGATTTCACTATATTTCCAGTGAGTTTTTGTGTATCATCTGCTCTGTCTGTGTCTTTCTGATTCTGTGCGGCAGCCTGTAAAGTCGGCTGTACTGTTGGCTGATAACCAGCCGCAAAGGATGCTGTATCTGCGCTTGCGGCTACCTGCTGTACGATTGTCTTCTCTGTTGACATGGAAATATTTAAGTTTCCATCCTGCAAATTAAATTCTGTCAGATTAGAATCGCTGACTGCATGAATGAGTTCCAGTATATTTGATAATTCCATCTACTTAGTCCTCGTATTTCTTAATAAGTAAGGAAGCATTATGTCCACCAAATCCAAGAGAGTTGGATAATGCATATTTAATGTCCATCTTAACCGGGCCATCTCCTACATAATCCAGGTCACATTCCTCATCTGGCACCTGATAACCAACTGTCTGATGAATCAGACCTTCCTGAAGTTCTTTTACGCAGGTGATCACTTCTACAGCACCGGCTGCTCCGAGAAGGTGTCCTGTAATAGATTTCGTAGAATTTACTTTCATTTCTTTTGCATGTTCACCGAATGTTTTCTTAATAGCGATTGTCTCAAATAAATCATTATGATGTGTGCTTGTGCCATGAGCGTTTATATACCATACGTCATCTGTGGAAATTCCAGCTTCTTTTACGGCAAGTTCCATAGCTTTGGCAGCTCCGGAACCGTCCTCTGCCGGAGACGTGATATGAAATGCATCACCTGTTGCACCGTATCCTACAACTTCACCAAGAATCTTCGCACCGCGTGCTTTTGCGTGCTCCAGTTCTTCGAGAACAACGACACCGGCACCCTCGCCCATGACAAAGCCGCTTCTTTCTTTATCAAACGGAATAGAACATCTTTTAGGATCTGTGGAAGATGTCAGCGCAGTAAGCGCCGCGAAACCACCAAATCCTGTTGGTGTAATGGCAGCTTCTGTTCCGCCTGCAACCATAACATCTGCATCAGAACACTGGATGGTACGATATGCTTCACCGATACTGTGGGTTCCTGTCGCGCAGGCAGTCACAACATTGATGTTTTTTCCGCGAAGCCCAAACTGAATGGAGACATTTCCGGATGCCATGTTGGAAATCAGAAGCGGAATCATCAGTGGATTCAGTCTGCCTGGTCCTTTCGTGTTAAGAATTTCGCAGGATTTCTCAACAACCTGCATGCTTCCGATACCACTTCCAACGCTGCATCCAACGCGAAATGGATCTTCTTTCGTCATATCCAGTCCGGACTGCTCAATTGCCTCTTTTGCCGCAGCTACTGCATACTGGCTGAAAAGCTCCATACGCTTTGCCGATTTAAAATCCATATAATCTTTTGCATTGAAGTTATTGATTTCTGCTGCCATATGTGCTCTGTATTTACTTGAATCAAAACGTGTAACTTCCGCAAAATTTGTTTTGCCTTCTTTCACGCTGTTCCAGAATTCTTCTACACTCAATCCTACCGGAGTGATTGCTCCCATTCCTGTGATTACAACTCTTCTCATTTTATTACATATAATCTCTGTTTATCCTCTTTGAGGATAATGGATTATTCCCCTTTCTCCCTGTTTCCTGGGTTTGGTCTTAGTTATCTGTCAATATCTTATTCTCACTTTACAGTTCATCGTATTTCCCGATTTTATATCTCTGGGAAAACTTATACATTCATTCCACCATCCACACTGATGACCTGTCCTGTGATATAATCAGCTTTGTCTGATGCCAGAAATACCGCCACATTCGCGATATCTTCCGGTTTTCCAAATCGTCCCAGGATAATCTGTCTGCAGGCATTTTCCCTGATTTCTTCTGAAAGAACGCCTGTCATCTCTGTATCCACAAATCCCGGTGCGATTGCATTTACTGTGATACCACGGCTTCCGAGTTCTCTTGCCATTGTCTTTGTCAGACCGATCACACCTGCTTTAGACGCTGCGTAATTTGCCTGTCCTGCATTTCCAAGAATTCCGGAAACTGAAGAAATATTAATAATTTTTCCACTCTTTTGTCTCAACATCTGACGGGCACTGTGACGAATTGTATTAAATGTACCTTTCAGATTCACATTCAATACAGAATCAAAATCCTCTTCCTTCATTTTCATGATCAATCCGTCTTTCGTAATTCCTGCATTATTAACCAGAATATCCAGACGTCCATGCTCTTTCACAATGTCTTTGATCATTGCTTCACATGCCTCAAAATCACTGACGTTACATTTATATATAGAAGCTTTTCCGCCATTTTCTTCGATTGTCTGTTTTACTTCTTTTGCTCTTTCTTCAGAACCGTTATAATTAACGACTACCTCTGCACCTTCTTTCGCAAGGGCAATTGCAATCGCACGTCCGATTCCACGTCCCGCACCTGTGACAAGTGCAACTTTATTCTCCAGCATTTACAGGCACTCCTTTCCTACTGCTTCCAAGTCTTCTATTTTCTCTATGTGTAATGCTTTCACATTCCTGTTAATCTTCTTGAGGAAGCCTGTCAGAGTTTTTCCCGGTCCAATCTCAATAAACGTATCTACACCATCATTTATCATCTGCTCCACGCATTGCTGCCAGCGGACAGAAGAAGAAACCTGTTTTACCAGCAGATTCTTTACCTGGTCTGATTCTGTAATATATTGTGCAGTCACGTTTGTCACATACGGAATTGCGAAAGTCTGGATTTCTATTTTCTCCAGTTCTTCTCCAAGCTTTTTACCTGCTTCCTTAAGAAGCTCGCAGTGAAACGGTCCACTGACCTTAAGCGGAATCACACGTCTTGCGCCGGCTGCTTTTAATGCTTCTCCCGCTGTCAAAACCGCCTTTTCCTCTCCTGTGATCACAATCTGTCCAGGGCAGTTATAGTTGGCAATGGATACGATTCCCGGTGTCTCTTCGCAAATCTTCTCAATCAGTTCTGCATCTGTTCCAAGAATTGCTGACATCGCACCGCCTGTCGGATATGCCTCCTGCATCAGGATTCCTCTTTTTCTTACTATGGCAAATGCATCCTCTTCTCTCATTACTCCAGAGGCTGCAAGCGCACCATATTCTCCAAGGCTTAGTCCTGCATTTACCTGAGAGTGGATTCCCGCTTCCTCTACAGCTCTTAAGATTGCGATTTCTGCTGTCAGCATTGCAATCTGTGTATATTCTGTAATATTTAAATTCTCATTTTCCTCAAAGCACAACGTCTTTATATCCAACCCCGAGACTTTCGAAGCTTTTTCAAATACTTCACGGCTTACAGGAAATTTTTCATAAAAATCTTTTGCCATTCCTGTGTACTGTGCGCCCTGTCCTGGAAATACAAATGCAATTTTGGACATATCATTTTCCTTTCTTCATTTCTACTCAATAGTCAAGTGGATAAAAGTATTCCTTTTCGTTACTTGATTCGTTTAAACCAGTATAAATTCTCTTTAGTATGTTTATTATTTCAAATTATTTTGATTTAAAATATTTTGATATTCAAATTATAATATCAAAAAATTATCCCCGGAGTCATTTCTGACTCCAAGGAACGATTCATAAATCACTGTAATTAAGCTTCTACGCCTTTACCTTTAAGGTAATCCATAACAGCACCAACTGTTGTTAAGTCTGTAAGGTCTTCAGCCGGAATCTCGATATTGTATTCATCTTCCAGAGCCATAACCAGTTCAAACAAATCAAGGGAATCTGCTCCAAGGTCATCCTTAAAAGATGTCTCAGCAGTAATCTCTGCTGCATCACAATTTAACTGTTCTGCGATCATTTCACTCATTTTTTCTAACATAGTTCTTTTCTCCTTTAATCCAAGCCCGGAATATCCTGTTTTCTGCCTCCGGTTATTACTTGTTTCTTCATTCTTTCATTTAAGCGGTCAACCGCTTTCTTCTCTACTTCTAACCATATCATTGTCATATAACAACTTTGGTTTCAGCTGCATCAATTACTTTGATGTTCAAAGTATATATTCTTCTCTTTTGTTTGTCAAGCACTATTTTATATTATTGAGCACGTAATAAACAGTAGGTGTTACTGTTCACTCCGTTCTCAGTAACGTATGCTTAAAACGATATTCTATAACTATCGTTATCGTCAGAATACATACCATACATATTATTAACTCTCAAATTTAATCTGCCTTGCCACACTCAGCGCAAGGCCCATCTCCGCCATAAGGAACAGTATCGACGTACCTCCGTAACTGATAAATGGCAATGTAACACCTGTATTTGGCATCAGATTGACAACAACTGCTATATTCAGAATTACCTGCAGTGCTATATGAATAAAGATTCCGCTGACCATCAGTGATCCAAATAAATCCGGCGCATTCTGTGCAATAAAGAATAATCGATAAAGCAGATACGCATACAGCATCAGAACGATCAGTCCACCGAAAATCCCAAGTTCTTCACAGATAATAGAAAAAATCATATCATTCTGTGCCTCAGGTACACTTCCAAGTTTCTGAATACTATTTCCAAGTCCTCTGCCAAAAAAACCACCTGAACCAATCGCATATAATGCCTGAATCGTCTGATATCCCCATGTATCCGCATATTCTTCCGGATGTAGCCACACCATGATTCGTCTCAGACGGAAACTTCCGCTTCCATCTACACTTGCAGTCGCATTTAAAATCAGCACTCCCACCACAATTAATGTGATACCGACAGCCGCGATAATCACAAAAATCTTCATATCCGGATGTGCTACAAAGATCAATCCTGCGGTAATACAGAAAATAATGATCGCCGTACTCAGGTTATCTGTAAATAAATATGCAGCAAATGCCAGAAGACCTCCTACACCGGCAAGAACCATACATCCCTTTAAAGTACGTACTTTCTTTCCCATGTGAACAATCATATACGGAAGACAGACAATAACCGCAATCTTTGCAATCTCTGCCGGCTGAAACTGAATCGGTCCAAGATTCAACCATCTCTGCGCACCATGTGAGGACTGTCCCAAAGGTGTCTTAACCAATGCCATTAATACTAATGCTGCTACATATAAAGCAGCTGCAAAACGATTAAGTATGCGATAATTGATTCTGGAAATAACAAGTGCCATAATAATACACGCAACACTGATCATGGCCTGTTTTTTGAAGAAGAACATATCATCTCCATAATTTATTTCTGCCGTATAGGAGCTTGTACTATATAGCATGATAAGCCCAAAACAGGTCAGTAAGACAATAACCGCAACAAGACTGTAATCATAATAATCTGCTTTCGCCTTTCGCTGCGTATTGCTTCTTCCTGATGAAGACGTATAAGACTGCTTCTGTGATTTTGTATTTGACATTTAATCACCTGCCGCTTTCTGTTTTTGTTTCCTGTAATAGGGAATCACCCCTAAATCGTACTTCATTATAACAGAAACTTTCTGTATAAGCAATGGGGCAGATGCATTATGCCTCTGCCCCATTTTTCAAGATATTTGTTACTGTTCACTCCGTTCCCAGCAACACGCTTCGCGATGCACAGAATTTATGCTAATCGCATAAATTCGCGCGGTATGTCTCGGGTTTTCTGTGACCTTCGCTCACAAAAAACACCTCGCGGGATATTACCAGTGAACAGTAACAGATATTTCCCTATTATTTCTCATCATCAATCTCAATCGGATCGGATTCAAAGATAAATTTAACATTTCCATCCATATCACTGGATCTATCTGTAAATGTTGTGTACATTACATCATCAGACTGAATTGCCTCAAATCTGTCAAGGATATCCTGAAGGTCTCCATTTACTGCATCATCCAGTTTCTTGATACCTTCTTTGTAGAACTTCTTCTGACCATCATTTAAATCTTTTGCCCCATCGTTGAGTTCTTTGATACCATCTTTAAGCTGGTCACTTCCGTCTGACAGTTCATTTGTTCCATCAAGCAGTGTCTGTGTTCCTGAAACAAGGCTTCCTGTTCCGGATGCAAGAGTCTGTGCTCCTGTTGCAAGAGTCTGTGCTCCTGTTGCGAGCTGAGATGCTCCACTGTTTAATGTAGAACTGTTAGAAGAAAGCTGATCTGCGCCACTATACAAAGCACCACTGTTGGATGCAAGGGCTTCCACACCACTTGTAAGCTGACCTGTTGCTGAACTGATCTGTGACATACCACTTGTCAGGCTCTTTCTTGCGCTCTTAAGTGTTTTTGCACCTTTTAACAGCGCCTGTGCGTTTGCATTATTCTTACCCTGAAGCTGTGTGATACCATCTGTCAAAGTCTTTCCGGAACTCAGAAGTGTATCTGCACCGGAGATCATCTGCTCAGTACTTGCTTTTGCAAGACTCTCATATCCACTCTGAAGGGATTTATTTGCTGTTGTAAGCTGTTCAGATCCGCTCTTAAGCTGTTCAATTCCCTGTAACATTGCAGGCATCTGCTGTCCAAGGCCATCAAACAATGTACTCATACCATTTACGCCGTTAGCAATCTGTGTTCCAAGTTCAGAAAGCTGACTTCCGGAAGCTGTCAGTGTGCCATCATTTGCAGTAAGCTGTTTTGCACCTGCATTCAACTGCTCTACAGTTGCTGTCACTGTCTGCATTCCCTGACTTAATGCCTGTAGCTGCTGCTGAAGCTGTTCAACGCCGCTGTTTACTGCTGCTTCCTGTGTATCTGCTGCGGAAGCCGCGCTGTCAGCAGATGCTCTTAAGCTGTCTGCTGCTGCCTGCAGCGCTGATGTGTCAGGTGCGGAAGCTGTGATCGTGGATGTGTCAATATTGGATGCGCTGTCTGCTGCTGCCTGGATAGAACCTAACGCACCGTCAACAGCTGCCTCTACTGCGGCTGCTGTCTCATCATCCATGTTGCTGTAATCAATATTATATAAAGCAGATTCTGCCGCTTCCAGCTGGCTGCTGACAGCTGCAACTCCTGCCTCTACTGAAGAAGCATCTACTGAAGCTTCTGAAGAATCACTGATCCAGGATTCAATCGCATCTGCCTGGCTGTTCATTGTATCTGCACTGTCACTTAACTGACCGGACATTGCCTGTGCACTTGCCTGTACCTCTGAAGCTGCAGAAGTTCCCATACTCTTAAGTGCAGTTTCAAGCTGATCCAGACCTGCTGCAAGCTGTTCTACACTTCCAACATATTCTTGTACTTTAGAAGTATAAGTAGAAACTCCTGTTGTATAATCAGTTATGTTTTTGCTGAAATTAGCAATCTGGTCTGCATCAATCTGGGAAGAAAGAGCAGTCATTTTATCTACTGCTGTCTGAATTCCGGTAACTGCAGTATCAATTCCCGGTACGATCTGTCCGATTCCATCTACCAGACTCTTAATTCCACCTGCATACTGGCTCACGCCACCTGCAAGCTGGTTAACTCCCGCAATGTACTGCTGCATTCCGTCTGTCAGAGTGCTGGTTCCGTTTACATAGTTCTGCACGCCACTTGCAAGCTGGTTACCACCGGAAACATAGGCATTTACGCCATCAGAAAGAGACTTCATTCCTGCCTCATATTCTGCCATCTTACTGTCCAGTGTATCCACACCTGCGGTATACTGTTTGATTCCGGCTGAAAGTGTATCTGCACCAGACGTGTAGGAAGAAACACCGCTGCTTAAAGACTGTGCTCCTGTGTTTAATGTCTGTGCTCCGCTGCTTAACTGCTGTGCTCCGTCATCCAGTTCCTTCGCACCATCATTAAGATCACTGACACCGGATTTTAATGTTCCGATTCCATCATAGAATTCTTTGTATTTATCATTTAATGTATTTGTTCCGTCATAAAGATCTTTTGTTCCATCTACCAGTTTTACTGCAGCATCTGTCAAATCTTTCATGGAATCTTTCAGATCATCAAGTCCGTCTATATTGTCAAAATCGATATCTTTAAAGATATCAGTTAATGCTACGGTAAATGCAGAACTCATCTCGCAGTCTGTGACATCTGCTTCCATTGTAAACCCTTCCGGAATATCCACTTCATCAGCAATATCTGAAGACATATCCAGACTGTCTTTCATTCCCGGCATACCAAATCCAACTACAACATTTCTGCTTCCATCAGAAATAACTTTACCGTTATCTACTGTTACGTTAGAGAAATTATCTGTAGAAAGAATCATTCCTGTTACCATAACAAACGGGGAATAAATCTCTGTGTTCTTACCATTCACTTTCTTGGTTGTTTTGGAAGTGTTTGTATAGGTAACCTCCATTTTAAGATGTCCGGTCTTTCCTGCCAGATCATCCGGTGAAACTTCTGTACCGTCCAGGTAATACTTGATTCCTACGGAAACCGGAAGTTCTTTATCTGTTTTACCCTGATAGTAAATATCTTTTCCTTCAGCACTCCATGTCAGATCATTTCCGCTCTGGGTAAATGTCTCATCACCTTTTACATTCTTGATATCTTCCAGATCAGAAGTATCCTTGATCTCAGAATCTGAACTGTCTCCTGAGTTTTTCAGCCAGTCGGATACGGTAACATCTGTTACTTCTCCATCTGCAGTTGTATTTACATAAACGGTTTCTTCCTTCTGAACGCTGTTATCACCTGTCTGTGCTGCTGCCATTACTGTACCTGCTCCGAGAACTACAGCCATACCTGCTGCAAGTGTTGCTGCAGCTGCTTTCTTTCTGTTTCTGTTCATAATAGACTACTCCTTTTTTATTCTGTCTCTTTACAATAAATTTCTTTTTATTTCTCTTTTAATCTTTTATTTCTTCTCTTCTGCGTTTTTCTTCTTGGCAAATCCAATGGATGTGTGGCAGATGAGTGGATCAAATATCATAAACATAGCCGGCAGGATCAACAATACAACCAGTGTACTGATAACCGCTCCTCGTGAAAGCAGGTTTGTGATACTTCCGATCATATCGACCTGTGTATAAAGACCAACGCCAAAGGTCGCTGCAAAGAAACTGCATCCACTGATTACGATTGACTTCATGGATGTCTTATGCGCAATGGCAATCGCTTCTTTTTTATTCTTTCCAAGTCCACGTTCTTTCTGATACCTGCTGGTCATCAGGATCGCATAGTCAACGGTTGCGCCCAGCTGGATACATCCGATAACGATACTTGCTACGAATACAACTTCTTTTCCCTGATAATATGGAACAGACATATTGACGAAAATTGCAAATTCAATAACTGCAACCAGGATAAATGGAAGTGAAATAGATTTAAACACAACCATAATAATGATAAAGATTGCCAGGATTGAGATTGTATTTACTGTCTTTAAGTCTACATCTGTAACATCCTGCAGGTCTTTTGTCAGAGGTGCCTCACCGATTACCATAGATTCCGGACTGTAGCTCTTTACAATCTTCTGAATCTCATCAATCTGATTATTTACCTCGTCTGTCGCTGTCTTATACTGGGAACAGATGAACTCCATCTCATATTCATCACTCTCGAGCATCTTCTTCAAATCACTCGGAATCATGGTATCCGGGAATGCAGCACCTACGAAGGAATCCATTCCAAGGGCCCATTTTACTCCGTCAACATCTTTGATCTGGTTGAGCATTTCTGTTTTTTCTTTTGATGTAAGTCCTTTCTTTAATAAGACCATATGAACATTGTTCATATCAAAAGTTTCCTGAAGCTTTGCATTCGCCACGTTACTGTCCAGAGTAGCCGGAAGTGACTTATCAATGTTATAGTAGTTCTTTAAATTATTATTTCCATGGATTGCCGGGAAGAGCATTACCAGAAAAATGATCAGCCATATTTTATAATGCTTTGTGATAAATGCAGATGCTTTATCGAAGCTTGGAAGTAATGGCTTATGTGTTGTCTTCTCAATTGCTTTATCAAAAGTGAGTACTAATGCCGGAAGCAATGTTACACAACAGAAAACACCGATCACAACACCTTTTGCCATAACGATACCCATATCTCGTCCAAGTGAGAAAGTCATAAAACAAAGTGCAATAAATCCGGCCACTGTGGTAATGGAACTTCCGATTACAGATTTGAAAGTTGCATTGATGGCATGCGCCATCGCTCTCTCTTTATCCCCTTCAAATCGTTTCTTATTTTCCTCATAACTGTTCAGCAGGAAAATAGAATAGTCCATTGTAACGCCTAACTGAAGAACCGCTGTCAGAGCCTGTGTGATATAGGAAATCTGGCCCAGGAAAATATTACTTCCGAGGTTATATAAAACTGCTACACCTATGCAAAGCAGGAAAAGCACCGGCACAACCAGGGAATCCATTGCAAGAAGCAGGACTACCAGAGAAAGACAGGATGCAATCACAACATAGATTGGCATTTCTTTCAGTGCAATCTGTTTGATATCAGTAACAATACCTGTCATTCCACTGACGAAACAATCCTTTGAAGTAATCTTACGGATCTCTGTTACAGCATCCATGGAAGTTTCAGATGATGTTGTATTGTCAAACAATGCGATCATCATTGTCGCATTTCCATTAAAGAATGCCTCTCTTAAATCTTTCGGAAGCATTTCAACAGGAACGGAAACATCCAGAACACTGTCATACCATAATACTTTCTTGACATGATCAACTGCTTCAACCTTTTCTTTTAAAGCAGCTACGTCCTTAAGCTCCATGTCCTCCACAACTATCATGGAGAACGCTCCCATTCCAAACTGGTCTACCATGATATCCTGTCCCTCAACGGTCTCAAGGGTGTCTGGCAGATAACTTAATACATCGTAATTGATTTTGGTTGCAGCCATACCGAGATATGCCGGAATCAGTAAGATAATCCCGATGATAATGATCAGTATTTTGTGTTTTGCAATCCACTTTCCTACCTTAATCATTTTATTCTCCTTTTCCTTTTTATTTCTTATTGATACTGTTTAATCATTCTATGACCAACAGTCATTTTTTATTTCATGGAATGTTATATACCAAAAATGACTGGTAGTCAATAATCATTCTTCACAATTTGTCTAAATTTTTTCGACAAATAAATAGACAGTATTTTTCTTTCTATTGCCCGATTATGGTTCTATCATTTTTTTGCTTTCATTATCCAAAATCCAATATTGACTTTTAGTCATTTTTGTTTAAAATAAAAGTATGAACTCTTTGAAGAAAGAAGGAAAAACTGTAATGGGAAAACTGGAGCTAAATAAAAAGAAGAAAAAGGATGCTCTGTTTAACACCGCTTTTGAGTTATTTACTACAAAGGGACTCACAAAGACTACGATTTCAGATATCGTAAATCAGGCAGGTGTAGCCAAGGGTACTTTTTATCTCTATTTTAAAGATAAATATGATATTCGCAATAAGCTCGTTTCCCATAAAACAGGAGAACTGTTTTTCCGCGCACATGAAGCTTTGCAGGATGCGCATATCACACAGTTTGACGAGCAGGTACATTTTATTGTAGATTTTATCCTGACAGCACTTGATCAGGACCGCACTCTTCTGCTTTTTATTTCGAAGAATCTTGCCTGGGGTGTATTTAAGGGTGCTTTTGAAGAGAAGATGCCGGATGACGAATACAATTTCTATCAGTCATATCTGGATATGCTGGCTCAGAATGGGCTTCATTATAAGAATCCGGAGTTGCTTCTATTTACAATTATTGAACTGGTAGGGTCTACCTGTTATAGTTGTATTCTGTATCAGCAGCCAGTATCCATGACAGAATATCGTCCATATCTGCATAAGACAATCTCAGGCATCATGAAAACCTTTTCCCAGGATAATACTTTATGCTCTACTTTACCACCTGTGGCTTCTGTTGATCATACTGCATAATAACTATAAAACCGTGAATCCAGGAGCTCAGAGTCTTTTGACTCTGACATCACAATATAAAAACCTCCGAATATTCAGATTTTTTCTCTGAATATTCGAAGGTTTTACTTTTATTTCTTCATCTGCAAGATTGTTTCAAGAATCAACTTGTCGGCACACTAATGTTTTTTGTTTTTTAGTTATTACTCGACGGCATATACTGTCTGAGAACTCCTGCCACATTACTGATTGGCATGGTCTGAAGCCATACATGACCAGGACCTGTAATTTCTGTATTAAATACCCCTTCTCCACCGAAAAGCATATTCTTTACTCCCGGAACTGTCACGATTTCCATCTTACAGCCGGCACTCATTGCGGCAAGATGTCCGGTATCAACTACGATCTTCTGACCTTCTTTTAATTCATATTCTACAACATGTCCATCAAACTCGGCAAACAGTGTTCCGTTTCCGGAAAATTTCTGCATGATAAATCCCTCACCACCAAAAAGACCTGCACTGAATTTTTTACTGAAATGTACAGAACAGTCTACGCTGGCTTCGCTGGCAAGAAAAGCTGATTTCTGTGCGATGATCTCATTTCCCGGTGTAATATCAAACGCACGGATAGATCCTGGGAAACAGGATGCAAATGCGATCATTCCATTTCCACCGACTGCTGTATAGATATTCTGGAACATTTTTTCCCCGGAGAACATACGCCCAAACATCTTTCCGATTCCGCCATTGGAGGTTGTCTCCATCTTCATATTTGGTGACATCCAGGACATTCCGCCGCCCTCTGTCACAACCTTTTCACCATTGTCCAGATAGCAGATTACAACTGGGAGTGTATCACCTTTAATTTCATATTTCATATATTTACCGCTCCTTTCCATTCCGTGTAGATTATACATTTTGATGTCTGAATAAAATATAATCTTACCTGCATCTTTTTCTATGTATTATAACACATTATACATCAACTGCGATACAGGTATTTTCACAACAGTTACAAAAAGATGGTGAACCGGACTGAATTCACCATCTTTTTTCTTTATCTTCCGTTATTAATAACCTCTTTCGCCATATCTGCAAGTTCACCGGCAGATAATTTTCCATCTATTTGCAGCAAATCATACTGGATGCCATCTTTATTCCAGTTAACGCTTTGAACCTGACTGACTTCAAAATTTTTCTACAGCATATTTTTATTCTCTACAGCACATAATAATGCGGAATAATATCCTCATAATGTCCATTCGGCATTCTAAATCCATGGGGAATCACGCCAAGTCTGGTAAAACCGATTCTTTCATATAAATGTAATGCATGGGTGTTATTTGCAACCACTGCATTAAACTGCATAATACGGAAGCCTTTTACCTTCGCCTGTGCAAGGCAGTCAAGAACCAGTTTCTCGCCAATGTGTTCACCACGGACTTCTCTTCTTACTGCATAGCTGGCATTGCAGATATGACCGCATCTTCCTATATTGTTCGGGTGCAGGATGTAGAGACCGACAATTTCATTGTTGTCAGTGTTTACTGCGATTCCTGTATAGGTCTGTTCTTTGAAAAAAGCATCTCCTGTTTCTTCTGTCAGGTTTTCTTCCTGCGGAAATGCTACACCATCCTCTACTATCTGATTCCATATTGTAATAGCTGCTGTTACGTCTTTTGTCTGATATTCTCTGATTACAATACTCATTCTTCTGTCCTCCATTTTCTATATCATACCATGAACAATCAGTTTTCTGTTTCTTTACACACATCCACCCATCCGTTTGTCTCCGCTACCTGTTCCAGTTCCGGAATTATGAACTTTACCTGTGTCCCAGTTCCCAGAATGCCACTGCACTTGCCGCTGCCACATTCAACGAATCTACTCCGTGGGACATTGGTATCTTTACTGTATAATCGCAGTCTGCGATGGTCTGTGATGCAAGGCCGTCACCTTCTGTTCCGAGAATGACTGCCAGTTTTTCTTCTGAACGGAGTGCTTTGTCATCAATTCCTACAGAATCATCACGCAAAGCCATTGCAGCTGTTTTGAATCCCAAATTTTGCAGAGTCTGCATTCCATCCTGTGGCCATACATTTTTTTTATTAAAGTATGTCCAGGGAATCTGGAATACGGTTCCCATGCTTACTCTGGCTGCACGTCGGTAAAGCGGATCACTGCATCCGCTGGTCAGAAGTACTGCATCCATATGGAGAGCTGCTGCTGACCGGAAAATAGCTCCGATGTTTGTAGGATTTACAACATTTTCAAGAACTGCTATGCGGCTGGCATTTCTGCAGATTTCCTCTACAGATGGCAGTGGATTTCTGCGCATTGCGCAGAGCATTCCCCGAGTAAGAGCAAACCCGGTCAGCTTGACCAACAGTTCATATTCCGCAGTATAGACCGGCACATCCGGATATTGTTTCAGGATTTCCTGTGCCTCTCCTTCCAGGTCTTTATGCTCCACCAGAAAAGAGATTGGCTGATATCCTGCTTTCAGAGCTCGCTCAATTACTTTCGGACTCTCCGCAATAAAAATTCCCGGTTCCGGTTCATAATATCGTAAAAGCTGCACCTCAGATGTTCTGGCATATACATCCAGTTCCGGCACAGCGAAATCTTTTATTTCATTCCACATAAAAATAAAACCTCCAAACTGAGTAATCTTATCTTACATCAGTTTTGAAGTTTATACAAGAATTCTTTCCACAGTTGAATCAGGTAACTTATTTGATTCGGTTAAAATCTCAAGACTTATAAACTGAGATTTTATTGCTTTTGTCATGCGAAAATTTTATAATGAATTGTACCAATAAGAAGCCAAGTGCTATCTATTATTACTTATTTTTCTATGAGGGTGAATATTATGATTTACAGAACTTATTATCTGTCTCCACTTGGAAAAATGCTGTTGGCAGCTGATGATATTGGGCTTGTGGGAGCCTGGTTTGAGGGACAGAAGTATTTTGGAGAATTTCCAGGACACAGGGATTTTGTTTTTGAGGAAAAAGAAAACTGTATTTTGAAAGATGCTCTGCGCTGGCTGGATATTTATTTTAGTGGGCAGAAGCCGGATTTCCTGCCGAAGCTTCATTTGATCGGAACAGATTTTCAGAGAGAAGTGTGGGACATTTTACTGGAGATCTCTTATGGTCAGACAGTTACTTACGGCGAGATTGCCCGCAAAATAGCTGATAAACGTGGACTGAAAACTATGTCTGCTCAGGCAGTTGGCAGTGCAGTTGGACATAACCGGGTTTCCGTAATCGTCCCCTGCCACAGAGTTATAGGTTCAGACGGAAGCCTTACCGGTTATGCCGGAGGGATTGAACGGAAAATCAGACTGCTTGATATTGAACAGCCTGATTTTATCCGGACAATTCCTGAATTTTAACCAAATCCCGCTCTCTGCTTTACTTGCTATAAATTCAGACAACTGCCATTCTTTTTCTTCTGTCTTTATATGCCAGAAACAGAATCGTCAGAAAAGTAACTGTCTCCGCTGCAAGCAGAGAGAGCCAGATTCCATTTAATCCAAATAATTTCGCAAGTATAACTGCACAGATAACAATGGCAACAATTCCTCTCAGGAATGAACCGACAATCGCAATTTTCGGTTCATCCACTGATGAGAAATATGCCACCAGTACAATGTTGATTCCTGCCACTATAAATCCAAGGAAGTACAGACGCAGTCCTGTGTGTGCATAATTTAATAACTGAACATTGTTTTCACTGTTGAAAATGCCAATCAGCGAGTCAGTTGCTGTCCAGATAATCAATTGGATCATTACTTCTACTGCAAGGCATACGAGCAGGCTCCATTTCAGAAGTTTTTTTACCTGAGTGAGCTGAACTTTTCCGTAGCTTTCACTGATCAGGGGCTGTGCTCCCTGAGCCAGACCGTTGAAAATTGCAAATGCCACGATAGAAAGGTTTGCCACAACTCCATAGGCTGCTACACCCACATTTCCCGCGATTCCCAGGATTAGAAAGTTAAATACAATGGCGATCACACCGTAAGACAGTTCACCGACGAATGCGGAAACTCCCAGCTGGCAGCAGGAAATCAGGTGTCTGAATGACGGTTTTTTCCAATGAAATCCCACATGGTTTCTGCTGCTTCTGTAGTGTGTGGTACAGACACTCATTGTTACGATCGGACAGATTGCAGTAGCCAGTCCTGCTCCGGAAAATCCCAGACCGACAGGAAACATGAATATATAATCAAATATAATGTTAAAAATACTTCCACTGATGGAACCGATCATTGCAATAGAAGGCGCTCCATCATTTCTGGCAAATGCAGTAAATGTATAGTTTGACATGAAGAATGGTGTTGCGATCAGAATAATTCTCATGTAGTTTCGCCCAAGTCCGATCAGTCCGGCATCTGCACCCAGCAAGGCCAATGCTTTGTCCGGAATGAAAATTCCGATCAGCATAAATGGAACTGCAGCCAGTATGCTCCAGGTTACTGACTGTATGAAATAATAATCTGTATTTTCTCCTTTTGCCCTGCTTATGGCATACCTGGTAGCGGAACCAATCCCGATCATAGCCCCAATCGCATAGATCAGCCCATAAACCGGCAGGATCAGGTTCAGGATTGCCAGTCCGTCAGCACCTGAATATACAGATATAAAGAAAGTATCTGCCAGAATATAAACGGAAATCCCGATCATTCCGGCAACACTCTGGGTTACATATCTGGTGAATCTTTTCAGCATAATACTTCGCTCCTTCGTTATATTGTCAGCATTGTCTTCCTTTCATCTGCAGACTTATCCCACCATTATACTGATATAAAATAAAAATGCAACCACAAAAACTCCAGACATAAAAATCTCCTTAAGCAGATTTTCTAGCACTGCTCAAGGAGACCCGTTGATATTCGCAATTCACTTCACGACACTCTTTATTTTATCCTGTTTTTTTTCAGGTCTTCTATAATTTCATTGTAACGTTTTTTGTTCAGACGGTAGAAAAACAGTACAATTGCTGTCACTATCCATAAAATTCCCGGAATTGTAGTAAAGGAATGTCTCATAATACTGAGGACAGCCGGATTCTGTACCTGATTTGCCACATATCCATATTTTCCAAGAAGCGCTGCAAGAAGCGCAGTTCCTATTGCCATGCCAATTTTATTTCCCAGTGACACAAATGCATATTGAAAACCATCATTTCTTAATCCCGTTTTCCACTCTCCGTATTCTACGCAGTCAGGAATGATCGCATAGATCGCAGTGTTAAATCCAGAGAAAAAGAACTGTGTAATTCCTGCAAGTGTATAGAACACTGCCGGTGTTTCTTTTACATTAAAGAAGAACATACAGAGCATGGAAATTCCAGTGAGGAGAGCAAAAATGGATGCCGTTCTTCCTTTATTGTTCAGTTTGCGGAATACAGGCTGGAAACATGCAGCACCGATAATGGATGGAATGATAATGCACATGGAATATGTAGTATAGTAGGATGCATTTCCCTCTACATAAGTGAAATAGTATAAAACATCTGCATTTCTTCCATAAAGTGTAAATCCGAATAACACCTGTCCGATTAATGCCAGAATATATGGGCGGTTCTGCATCACTGCTCTTAACTGCACTTTTATGGATATTTTTTCTTTTTCCGGCATAATCACCTGCTCTTTTGTTTTTGCGAAACAGAAGAAATGACAGGCTGCAAAAATACATCCGTATATGATTGCTACCAGTAGGTATCCGGTTTTAGCACTTTGACTGCCCAGTTTTTCAATCAGTGGAACTGTAATGATATTGATAATTCCAATTGCGACCATTGCAGATACTGAACGTGATGTATTAATCTTTGCACGTTCATCGATATCCTGTGTCATTGCTCCACAAAGGGTGCCATACGGGATATTTACACAGGTATATCCAAGTACCAGCAGACAGTATGTAATTACCATATAGATAACCTTTGATCTGTCCGACCAGTCCGGATGTGCCCAGAATGTCATAATCAGAAGCACGGCCGTGATCGGAGCTGCAATGAGAAGCCATGGACGATAACGTCCCCATTTCGTTTTGGTTTTATCTGTCAGTCCGCCCACGATCGGATCATTGATCGCATCCCAAAATCTTGAAAACAACATCAGGGCAGAGACTGCTGCCATACTGATTCCAAATACGTCTGTGTAAAAAATCATGAGAAAATTACTGACGAACATCCAGCTGAAATTACATCCTACATCGCCAAATCCATATGCGATTTTACTGATCAACGGAACTTTTACATTTTCGTTTTTACTCTCCATAATTCCTCCTGCCTGCTGCCATCCTCCGTCTTTCCGTTTACTCATGTCTTCTCTACAGCAGTCTTTTTTATTATATCTTTGTCTTACATAATGCTTATGTATGATCAGCAGGGTATTTTATTTTTCCTGCACATTGATAATCACTTTCATTGTAGTCTCACGGTTATCGTCAATGTACTGGTATGCTTTCAGATAATCTTTAAATGCAAATGTCTTAGAGATCAGCGGTCTTAAATGCACTTTTCCTTCATTCACCAGTCTGATTCCGTCTACATAATCATCATGTCTGTACATCATTGTGCTCTTGATATCAAGCTCATGATCATTTGCAACTGCCAGATCGATCTCAGCCATTCCTGCAAAAACTGCAACCAGCACAATCACGCTTCCTTTTCTTGCATACTTGATTGCCTGTCCCATTGTAATGTTATTTCCTGCACAGTCATAGATAACATCTGCCTTATCCGGTCCAAAGGCTTCTACCATTGCTTCCCCGAAATTTTTATTCCTTGTGTTGACACATACGTCAATTCCACACTCTTTTGCTTTTTCCAGACGAAGATCACTGACATCTGTGATCATAACTTTAGCTGCTCCCATCCCTTTTGCAGACTGCGCTACCAGATTTCCGATCGGACCGGCTCCTATCACCACAATATTCATTCCTGTTACATCGCCCATCTGTTTAACACCATGAACAGCTACTGCCAGAGGCTCGATCATTGCGCCCTCTTCATAAGACATATCTTCCGGTATCGGTGTTACTTTTGATGCATCAACTGCAAAATACTCGGATGCAGTTCCTGTTGTCTGGAATCCCATTACTTTCAGCTCTTCGCAGAGATTATATTTTCCGTGACGGCATGGATAACAATGTCCACAATATACCTGTGGCTCAATTGTTACTTTCTGTCCCACATGAAATTCTGTTACTGCATCACCTGTTTTTACCACTTCTCCTGATACTTCATGTCCCTGGGTTACCGGATATTTTGTAAAAGGATGTTTTCCGTGATATACATGGATATCAGAACCACAGATACCGATATTCATAATCTTAACCAAAACCTGGTTGTCTTTAATCTCTGGTACGGGAACCTCTCTGAAAATGATTTCTCCTGGATTTGTCATAACCTGCTGTAACATAATATTTTCCTCCTTGTTTGTTGAATATACTTTGAATCTCTAGTTATTTATTATCTTTTATTAAATATTTTATTAAAGTAATTACATTATTATTCAAATCTCTAAATTTGTCAATAAACATTTAAAAATATTTCTCATTTCTACCAATTGCACAAAGTATAGATTTTATTTTTATGCAGATGTTACTATAACACTCCTCCTATAGCAATTCCCGCACAACAACAAAATACCCTGATCACAACATTTCTTTGTTGTAATCAGGGTATTTGTTATATTCAGATATTTATTTACTATGGTATATCAGCAGATCATCAGTGATTTAAGAATGCCATCAGCTATATCTTTCCGATAAAATCCTGCAGGAAATGCTTTGCTGCACCTACAGCTGAGGCTTCTTTTTTATAAGAACAGTTTTTCAGATATCTCAGATCATGATCAAATCCATTATACCTCATTACTTTTTCTCCAAGAGGTATCATATAATCTGAGAGATATCCACCCATTTCGCCGCCAAGAATGATATCCATATCATATGCCATGCGCAGATTTGAAATCAGAATTGCAAGATAAGTAAGATACTCTTCCCATTTTTTCTCTGCCTTTTCATCATTACTTTTGAGCAGCTGCATAAACTGTTCCACAGAATCCTTTGACTCACCAACAAGTGCGCCTGCAGCGCAATAAGCATCTGCACAACCTGATTTTCCACAATAACACTTGCGGCCCTGAGGTACAAGTATCATATGTCCAAATTCTCCGGCCTTCTGATTTTCTCCGGAAAACAATTTTCCCCCTATGCAAAATGCACCGCCAAGAGTCTGATTCAATGAAAGGTAAATTGCATTCTGATAGGTGTTCATATCTTCTGCCATCATTGCCGCATTGGCATCATTTGAAAAATAAACCGGGACAGAAAATGCCTGTTCCAGGAAACTGAGACTATAGTTTTCAAGTTTCAGTGCGTGGGATTTTATCACCAGTTTCTGCTCCTGATTAATGATTCCCGGAATAGAGATTCCAATACCCAGAAGCTTTTCTTTCTGTTCTGCATCATTCATATTATCCAGAAATTCCGCCGCAAACTCTGCCACCTGACTACAATATGACATATCAGGTACAAATTTCAGACGGACCCGCTCTGATTTCACAATCTCATACTTCAGATTTACCAGCACCATTCCCAGATGATTTGCAGTGATCACAATTCCCATTGCATAACGATAGGATGGATTGATTCCAATACTTTTAGCCTTTCTTCCTCCTGTGGATTCATATTCTCCAGTTTCTATTATGATGCCCTTTTCCAATAAATCTTTTACATTAGACAGAACTGTTGGCATACTCAGATTCAGTTCTTTGGATATTTCCACTTTTGATGTGGATTCTCTATTTATAATATAATTTACGATTTTTGATTTCGTGGCAAATTTCTTTTCCAGTCCGCTCATTCTGTTTTACCTTCTTTTATGAATGTATTTATAAAAGAATGATACCTGTTATTGTCATATTTGTAAATAGCCATTGTCTCTCAAGAGTGTGTTGCAACAGATAAACTTATATCGTCCGGATAAAATATTATATTTCATTTTTCACGTTAATGATATAAAATTATTGTAACTGTTCAGTACCTTCACAGTTACGAGCCAAAATGCATTAAAAATCACCTGCGGTGATGGCATTTTGGCTTGTATGTCTCGGGATTTTGGTACTTACGTGCCAAAACACCTCGCGGGATAGTAGACTACTGAATAGTTACAAATTATTAATATAAATATCAGGACATATTCGAAAAATTATTCTTAATCTTTTCAAATATGCTCCGGAAAGGAACTTTTATACCAATGAAAACCAAGATTCAGGATATGACCTCCGGTTCACCGGGACGGTTGATCATTCTTTTTGCAATTCCCCTGATGCTGGGAAATATCTGTCAGCAACTTTATACAATGGTGGATACCATGGTCGTTGGACAGGTTGCAGGTGTGGAGGCTCTTGCCGCACTGGGCGCTGTTGACTTTCTGATGTGGGTTGTCACAGGAATATCCACCGGACTCACCCAGGGATTTTCCATTCAACTCTCTCAATATTATGGGGCAAAGGATTTCGAAAATCTGCGTAAATCTCTGGCTCACAGTTATCGGCTGACCGCATTTATCGCAGCCGGAGTATTCATTCTCAGCCAGTCATTTGCTTCGCTGGTATTAACAGGGCTGCATACACCTTCCAATATTATCGGAATGTCTCTGTTATATCTGCGCATCATTTTCTGTGGCATACCGGCCACAGCAGCCTATAATATGTTTGCCTCTGCCCTAAGGGCTATGGGAAACAGTAAAACACCACTGACTGCGATGATCATCGCATCTGTGCTGAATGTTTCACTGGACCTCCTTTTTGTGGCAGGTTTCGGATGGGGTGTGGCAGGAGCAGCAATCGCAACTGTGATCGCACAGAGCTTCTCTGCTGTTTACTGTTTTCTGATTTTACGCAGAATTGATATTGTTCATCTGACCAGAGCAGATTTTATGCCTGCATCCGGCATGAATGCCCGCCTGATGAAGCTTGGTATTCCTGTTGTATTCCAGAATATCATCATCGGTGTGGGCGGTCTGGTAGTCCAGTATGTGATCAATGGCTACGGTTTCCTTTTTGTAGCAGGATTTACAGCTACAAACAAGCTTTATGGTCTGCTGGAAATGGCTGCTATTTCCTATGGATATGCCATCGTTACCTATGTGGGTCAGAATCTGGGAGCCAGAAAGATTGACAGGATCAGAAAAGGCGTCCGCAGCAGTATGCTGCTTTCCCTGCTTACCTCACTGATCATTTCTGCTGCCATGTTTTTATTTGGAAAAAATATTCTCTCACTTTTCATCTCAGGTGAACCGCAGCAGACACAGCAGGTACTTGCAATTGCTTTTAAATACCTCTCTATTATGGCTGCCATGCTCTGGGTTTTGTACTTTCTGTACGTGTACAGATCTGCACTTCAGGGGCTGGGAGATACCTTAATGCCTATGGTAAGTGGTATGGCTGAATTTGTCATGCGTATCAGTGCTGCACTGATCCTTCCCCATTTTATCGGACAGGACGGTATTTTCTTTGCAGAGATTGCAGCATGGAGCGGAGCCACTGTGATCTTATGTATCAGTTATTATGCACGGATGCATAAATATCATTAAGACAAAACAGGCACATAGTCCCGGATATCCGGTATATGTGCCTGTGAAGCGTGTAAAATTATGTAAGATTCTTAATCCATTTATATTTCTTATAATGTTTATAAACCACCGGCAGTTTAATAATCTCGTCCAGATTGAGTACAAAGTAGACAACCATAACCGGCAGTTTCAGGATAAATGCACAGATGCATCCCAGAGGAACGGTGATGCACCACAAAGTTACGGAATCACACAGCATTCCAAATTTGGAGTCTCCGCCTGCTGCGAAGATTCCGCCTATCGTCATACAGTTTACTGATTTTCCTGCGATGTAATAGGAAGAGATCAGCAGCATTTTTTGCAGATATCCGCGGGCTGTCGGGGTGAGATCTACCATTTTTGTGATAAATGGGGACAAGGCGATCAAGACAAGGCCTGATACAATTCCTGCAATAATCGCAGTTCTGGTAAGTGTTCCGCCTGCCTCCTTTGCTTCCTGCAGGCGGTCTGCACCAAGACGGTTTCCCACTATGATACTGCCTGCATTTCCAAGTCCGAGGCAGAAGCATACAACAAGATTTTTGGAAATATTTGCTATCCCATTGGCGGCAACGGCATCCGTTCCCAGATGTCCCATGATCACAGAATACATGGAAAAACCTATTCCCCATGCAAGATTATTGATCAGTAACGGAACGGCTTTCTGCCAGAAACGGCCAAATAACTTTTTCTCACAGCTTCTGAGACTGAATTTCACAGCTCTGATCCTGCACAATACATAACCAACACTCCATAGGAACTGCACAACTGTTGCAAATACGGTTGCCAGTGCAGCACCTTTAATTCCCATCTTCGGAAAGCCGGACAGTCCGAAAATGAAAACAGCATTCAATGCGATATTGAGAATTACCATAACCCCATTGATCAGGGTACTCATATTTACTGCACCACAGTTCTTCATGATTGCCAGGAAAGTCTGTGCAATTCCCGAAAACACATAGGAAATGCCAATCATCCTTAAATACTCACTTCCCAGAACAATCAGAGTTTCCTCATTTGTCAGGATTCTCATAAGCTGTTCCGGAAAGAAAAGGGCTCCTGCCAGAAATACCACTGCAATACATCCACAAATCTTTGTCACAAGGCTGAACACCTGGGAAATACCTTTGTAATCCCCCTTTCCATAATATTGTGCCACAAACATATTCTCGCCTGCCATAAATGCAAACATAAACAGATTAAATACAAAAGTAACCTGTGTGGCCAGTGATACAGCTGACATGGCATCCTGGCTTAACTTTCCCAGCATGATCGCATCACATGCTCCGACCAGGGCTGTCATGAACTGCTGAAGTGCGATTGGAAGTGCCAGCCTGACTATTTCTTTTCGTAAACTTCGTTTGCGCTCATCCATTATCTTTTTTGCTCCTGTATAAAATATTAATGATACTCATCAGTCAATTTTCAGAATCATATTCAGGATTCTTCTTGCGCTGAGACGGATTTCTGCTTCAGTAATAAACCCTTTTTCATATGCTTCTTTTATGCGTTCCGGATATCCTGCTGCCATTTTGATATCGTTTCCTGCTTTTGTCTCGCGATAGTGTTCTCCGAATGTCCACCAGTCTGTTGTAACTATTCCGTCGAATTCCCATTCATCACGGAGAATACCTGTCAGGAGTTCTTTATGCTCTGAAGTATGAATACCATTAAGCAGATTATAGGAGGACATAATCGTATACGGATGAGACTCTTTTACAATAATTTCAAACTGTTTCAGATAGATTTCACGGAGTGCTCTCTCGGATACTCTGGAATCTGAATCCTTACGGTTTGTCTCCTTATTATTGGCTGCAAAATGTTTCACACTTGCTCCGATATGCTGAGACTGGATGCCTCTTACCATAGCTGCACCTGTCTTTCCTGCAAGATACGGATCCTCAGAATAATACTCAAAGTTACGTCCGCAAAGCGGGCTTCTGTGGATATTGCAAGCTGGTGTAAGCCAGATACTGATATTATTTTCTTTTACTTCTTCTGCTCCTGCTTTACCAACTTCCTCTACCAGTTCTTCATCCCAGGTACTGGCAAGAAGTGTGGCACATGGCCATGCAGTTGTGTTCACTCCGCATTTCGGAAGAATGCGAAGTCCGGCTGGTCCGTCTGCTGTCATCACATTCGGGACTCCGTATTCCGGAAGATTTCCCATTCCAAATGTATTGGCACAGCCTGTATTTGGCTGTCCGCCAAGGAGATTGATACAGTCATCCAATGTCAGGATATCCATAAACTCATCCAGTGCCATTTTACCGTCTGCTACATCAGAGAAGCGAACTCCCTTGGAATCAAGAAAATCAAGAAAGTCTATTCCTTTTTGTCCTCTTGTATCAGGGCATGGGAGACCAATCGCATATTTATCCTGTCTCGGAAGTCCTTCTTCTTCCACATATTCACGCTGTGGAAGTTCCTCATAAGAGCCGTCTGCAAGCATACGTTTCTGAAGATGATATGGCGCTGCCTTCTGGCTTAACTGCTCAGTTACTGTGTCTTCTTTTACTACATATGTAAAGTCGATCTTTTCTGCATCTCTTACATTTGTACCGATATAGATCGCATATTCTCCTGCCTCCAGAACATAGGCTGATCTGCATACTTTACCCAGATCATCGTAGGATGCCATCTGATTCACAGGAAGTTCCAGGGTAAGGATCTGACGTTCACCCGGCTGAAGAAGACTGGTCTTTTTGAATGCTCCCAGTACTTTCGCAGGCTTTCCAAGTTTCCCCTGTGGCGCTCCGTAATAAAGCTGGATAACTTCTTTTCCTGCTGTTTTTCCTGTGTTAGTTACTTCTGCAAGGACCGTGATCACACCGTTTTCTTCAGAAGCACCTGTTACTTTCCAATCGAAATCTGTGTAGGACAGTCCAAACCCAAACGGATAATTTACTCTCTCCGCTGCACCCGGAATTGTTTCAAAATAACGGTATCCTACATAAATATCTTCTGTGTAATCTACATAGAATGCAGACTCATGGAAGTTTGCTGTTGATGGATAGTCTTCCAGATCTTTTGCGTAAGTATCGGACAATTTACCAGACGGATTGACATCACCACAGAGTATATCTGCTGTTGCAAGACCACCTTCTATTCCGCCCTGCCATGCCATCAGTACTGACTGAATCTCATCACAGTCTCTGAACCATTTCGTGTCCACGATACCGCCAACATTCATCACTACGATTACATGTGGGAATGCTTTCTTTACTTTCTCTACCATGACATTCTCTGCATTTGTCAGGCAGAAATCACCGTTTTCAAAAATCTTCGCTGACAGCTCGGAGTTTCTTTTCTCCTCTCCGTCAAGAACGTATCCATCCTGTGCAGCTTCACATTTTCTGTCCCATCCTTCACCTGAAAAACGACAAATGGTAATTATTGCAGTATCTGTATATTCTCGCGCTTCATTCAGAAGTTCATCCGGAAGCTCCGGCTCAACTGTCATACCCGGTACTGCACCATCTGCGTACTGTTTCTGAATATCTTCCGCATAATATTTCGCAAGTTTATCGAAAACTTCTACTTTTCCCTCATCCTCTTTAATCTTCATGCCCTCGTAAAGATTACGGATGTATTCTACAGTTACATCGCCGCTTCCTCCGCCTCCTTTTACGTAATCTACAGTGCCCTTGCCAAAGAGCGCGACTTTCGTCCCTCTCCGGATAGGAAGTGTGTTTTTCTCGTTTTTCAGAAGGACCATTCCCTCTCCTGCTGCCATTCTGGAAAGTGCAATGTTTTCTTTACTTCCTGTAACTCTTCGTCCATCTTCTCCCAGCGGAAGTACCGGCTGGAAAAAGCTTCTCTGCCATTTTTCCATTAGTGTAATCCTCCTTTAATTCTCCTTAGTCAAGCAGATAAAATCATCTGCTTCGTTATTTGCTTGATTTGGTTAAAGTTCTTCCTTCAAAAATGCAAAAGGTTCTTCATCCTGAAGGAAATGCATAAGCTGATATGCACACATGATCGCTACATTTTCCTCTTTCAGGATTCTCTTTACTTCTTCTCTGTCAGCAAGCACAACTTCGATTTCTTCGGAATCCTCCTGTGCCGCTTTACTGATCCCGCCTTCCGCGTAACCGTAAACAGTTGCGCAGGATTCATCTGTCATGCCAACCGTTGTGAAATAAGGTTTCTCGAATGCCGGATCTACTTTCAGAGGTGTGAATTTCAGTCCTGTTTCCTCATACATTTCTCTTACTGCACCTTCATGGAATTCTTCGTTCGGTTCTACCAGACCTGCCGGGAATTCATAGATGTATCCGCCGATTGCATATCTGTACTGACGTACCAATACAACCCTGTCTTTTTTCTCTCCGTAAAGACTGTAAATGATCACGCCATCAGGAGTGTTTTTACCTGTTTTTATCTTTAATTCGTTAATACTCTTCGCACGTGATGCCACAAAATATGACACAGGAGTATTATGAATGCTTGTTGCATTTAAATGATACAAATTCAAAAATTTACAGTCTGTCAGTTTCTCAATATTGTGTATCTGTCCCATAATGGATACTTCCTTTCGCTTTCTATCCCTCTGTTGATTATCACAGCCAGTTTTCTTCTATCTCTGTTTTCAATTTACAAAACATCTGATAAAACTCTTCTTTTGCATCAGCTATAATTCCTAACGCAATTTTCATACTTTCTCATACAAAACCCGCCCCTCCTTCTCTATAGCTTCTCTTAACTCATCCTGCATGTCACGATCAAGATTTACAATATCATATTTTTGCGCAAGGTTTCGGATTTCTTCTATAACTTCCGGTCTGATTCCTGTATCATTCATTTTATAAACCTCACATTCAGGTGTTTATATTGTCTGCTTTATCTTACCATATTATCTTATCTTTTTTAAGTCCGTCTGCCAATTTCCATAATTATTTTTTACCCGTCAAAAAGAAAAACAGCCGTAGATTTTTCCTCATACGACTGTTCTTCTTTTATATTTATTGGACTGCCAATTTATTCTTTATCAGATATAAAATCAATCTCCCTTAAGAACTACACGGATTCTCTTATAAATAAAGAATACGATCAGAGATGTCAGTGTATATTTAAATATACTGAATGGGAAAATGATCATTGCTGCAAATGTACATCCAAAGATGAAGTTTGCCACATCACCTACATCTGCTGTCACAGATCCCTTTGTTACCAGATGCACAAGAATCTTCACCAGCTCGATCAGTACACCTGCGATCGGTTCCATTGCAAATGAGCCAACCAGCACCGAGATTTCGTGAATTATATCCTCACATGACTGAAGTCACGTGCTTCCAGAC
>NZ_QRIL01000026.1 GCF_003471165.1 Ruminococcus sp. AM22-13
CCTTACTGGCTGTAAGGGATATTAACCATAAATATATTGTAGTAGAAAGGAAGAAAAAGGATATGGAAAACAGATTTATCCGAGCCGAAGATGTGGCTCAGGAACTAAACGTATCAAAACCTTATGCATATAAACTCATCAGACAATTAAATGAGGAATTGAAAGCAAAGGGCTTTATTACGATTGCAGGGCGTGTAAATCGCCAGTATTTTTACGAAAGGCTCTACGGAGCAGGAAAGGGGGAAATGTAAATGCCGGTATTTAAGAATGAAGATAACGGTACTTGGTATGTGATGGCAAGGTATGTGAACTGGAAAGGGGAACGCAAGCAGAAATGCAAGCGTGGCTTTGCTACCAAACGAGAAGCACAGGAATGGGAAAGAATGTTCAAATTGCAGACTTCTTCAGACCTTGATATGAGTTTTGAAGCCTTTACGGAGCTTTATATCAATGATGTGAAGAACCGTTTGAAGGAAAACACGTGGCTTACCAAAGAGCATATCATACGCACAAAGATACTTCCGTATTTCGGGAAACTGAAAATCAGCGAGATTTCCACAAAGGAGATTATTACTTGGCAGAATGAAATGCTTGCCTATCGTGATGAGAAGAAAAAGCCTTATTCACAGACGTATCTGAAAACGCTGCACAATCAGTTGTCCGCCATTTTCAATCACGCTGTCCGCTACTATGAACTGCGTTCCAATCCTGCGGCAAAGGTGGGAAATATGGGACGTGAGGAACACAAGGAAATGCTGTTCTGGACAAAGGAAGAATACAAGAAATTCTCTTTTGAGATGATGGACAAGCCTGTTTCCTTTTATGCGTTTGAAATGCTTTACTGGTGCGGTATCCGAGAGGGCGAGCTGTTAGCTTTGACTCCGGCAGATTTCAACTTTGATAAGGAAACAGTCACAATCAATAAATCCTATCAGCGTTTGAAAGGGCAGGATGTGATTACTTCTCCGAAAACGAAAAAGAGCAACCGCACGATTAAAATGCCGAAGTTTCTGTGTGAGGAAATGAAAGAATATCTCGGTATGCTTTACGGATTGAAGAAGAAAGACCGTATCTTTACGGTGACGAAAAGCTATCTTCATCACGAGATGGACAGAGGGGCAAAGGCGGCAGGCGTGAAGCGTATCCGCATTCACGATCTCCGTCACAGCCACATTTCACTCTTGATTGATATGGGCTTTTCTGCGGTGGCGATTGCTGACCGAGTTGGTCACGAAAGTATTGATATTACTTATCAGTACGCACACCTCTTTCCGTCAAAGCAGATTGAGATGGCAGAAAAATTAGATGATTTAGGGAAAGGAGATTTTGAAAATGTCAGCTAAGAACAGAGATAACAAAAATCGTTGGAGGAATATCACAGTAGGGTTTCGAGTATCGCCCGAAGAAAACGAACTCATTAACAGAGCTGTAGCTCTATCAGGATTGCCAAAACAGGAGTATTGTTACCGCCGTTGCTTAAATCAGGATGTGGTGGTACAGGGCAATCCGAGAGTGTATAAGGCGTTGAAAACGGAATTTGCCACAGTCCTTGCGGAACTGAAAAGGATTGAAGCAGGAAAAGGTGTGGATGATGAACTGCTGAGTGTAATAGAACTGATTTCCATTATTCTCGGCGGTTTGAAAGGAGAGGATGCGAATGGAGAATAAAAAAGAAATGACTATTCCAAATGTATCTGCGGCAACAGATGCGGAACAGTCACTTTCCAAATGTACTGACAATAGTATAGTCAATCAGGATACGGATTTCAAGGGGTACGAGCAATCTTTTGAAGAAATGCAAAGGGAAATACTCAGACAGTTAGACCCTTCCTATCTGAAAACAGTATCAATGACAACGCTGTATGATACGGTGTTTGAGGTTCAGACACCACTTATCGACGGTCTGCTCCAAAGGGGAACTTACCTTTTCGTAGGTTCCCCGAAAGTGGGAAAGAGCTTTATGATGGCACAGCTTGCCTATCATATCAGCACAGGCACACCGCTTTGGGAGTATAAGGTGCGTAAGGCAACGGTGCTTTATTTTGCCCTTGAAGATGATTACCCACGTTTGCAGAAGCGATTGTTTCAGATGTTCGGTGCAAAGGAGACAGGCAATCTGTATTTCGCAACGGAATGTAAAACGGTCAATGGCGGACTGGAAGAACAGATAAGAGGGTTTATGAGGGAACACCCAGACACAGGCTTGATTATCATAGACACCTTAAAGCGTGTGCGTGAAGCAGGCGGAGCAGATTACAGCTACGCAAGTGATTATGATGTTGTGGCAAGGCTGAAAGCGTTGGCAGACAGTTACAAGGTTTCAATGCTTATTGTTCATCATACACGCAAACAAAAATCGGAAGATATATTCGATATGATTTCAGGCACGAATGGTCTGATGGGTGCGGCAGACGGTGCATTTGTTCTCAGTAAGGACAAGCGTACTTCCAACAATGCCACACTTGATGTTGCTGGCAGAGACCAGCAGGATATGAAAATCCATCTTGTAAGGGACAGCGAGCGATTGGTGTGGAACTTTGCAAAATCGGAAACGGAGATGTGGAAAGAACCGCCCGAACCTCTGCTTGAGAAGATAGCGGATACGCTCTTTTCGGAAAGTGACAGATGGGAAGGAACTGCTTCGGAACTTTGCGAAAGGCTTGCGGTGGATATAAAGCCGAATGTACTTTCTTTAAGGCTCAGTATCAACGCAAGCAGGCTGTTTCGTGATTACGGTATCCGTTATCAGAACAGCCGCACACACGACGGAAGAAAGGTTTCACTTTGGAAAGAAACCGAGCAGACGGCGTGACAAACGGTGTCAAAGGTGTCAATGTTTTTGAGAGCAGCACGCTGTGAAAAACATTGTCACCATCGTCACACTTTGACACCGGATAAAGTTTAGGGGAGTGTGCAGAGAGTGCCTTTTCAAAGGCGGCTCTTTGGTCTCGCCTGCTGGCTCGGTCGGTTCGCAGGCGTGTGTGCCACCGGCACACGCTCACCCCTCGGAGAGCCTTCGGAGAACGCAAAACCTGTTTACAGGTCGCATTTTTGATGGGTGTACCCGTCAAAAGTGCTTTTGCGTTACTTTTGACAAAAGTAACAAAACCTGAGAATGTTGAAATTTACAGATGGGAGATGAAAAAATGCAGAGAACGATAAGTGCAATGGTCGGTAAAGGCTCGGTCAATCACAATAGCCGAAAGTTCCGAGCAGAAAATGTAGACGGAACTCGTACTCATCTCAATATCGACTACTGCAATGAAAATATAAAGACAGTTTATCACGAATTGTTTGATGAAGCATTGGAAAGATACAATGCCAAGCAGATAAGGTCAGACCGAAAGATAAAAGATTATTATGAAAAAATCCGAAGTTCCAAGCAGGAAAAACCGTTCCACGAAATCATTTTACAGGTGGGCGGTAAGGGAAATATGAACGCCGATACGGAAAACGGAGAACTGGCAAAGCAGATTTTAGATGAATACTATCAGGGTTTTCAGGAGCGAAATCCACAGCTTCGGGTGTTCTCGGCTCATCTGCATATGGATGAAGCTACACCACATCTGCACATAGATTTTGTACCTTTTACCACAGGCAGCAAGCGTGGACTTGATACAAGAGTGTCACTAAAGCAGGCTCTTGCAACGCAAGGTTTTAAGGGCGGCAGTCGTGGCGATACGGAGTGGTCGCAATGGATACAGTCCGAAAAAGAACAGCTTGCGGCGGTGATGGAACGTTATGGGATTGAGTGGGAACATTTAGGCACACACGAAAAACATCTTTCTGTTTTGGATTATAAAAAGCAGGAAAGAGAAAAAGAAGTGGCGGCATTAGGTGCGAAAATCGAGCAGAAACAGATTGAATTTGATGTGTTGTCGGAACGAGTATTGAACTATGATAAGGCAAAAGACGAGCTGTCAAATCTTGAAATAGAGCTTGATACTGCACCGAAATATCAGTTGCCAGAACCAGAGAAATTTATGACTGCAAAGGCATATAAAACCAAAATGGCAGAGCCGGTTGTAAGGAAATTGAAGCAACTTGTCAAAACGGTGCTTGCCCGCTGCTTTGAGGGGTGGGACAACTATCATAGGCTGAATACAGCGAATGCACAGTTATACCGCACCAATCAGCGTTTGGAGAAAGTCAATGAAAGATTGACCGAAGAAAACAAAATCCTAAAAGCAGAAAATAAAGATTACAGCCTGCTCCGTAAGGTTTTTGGTCGCAAACAGATAGATGATTTGTTGGAGCAGGCAAGAACAGTTAAAGGTCGCAAGCGTGATAATACACGATCACGATAGACAAAAATCACAGGAGGAAAAGGAAAATGACAAAGACAATTTTTGAAGAAATGGGCGGAACTTATAGACAGGTGGGTGATTATTTATTGCCGAACATCACAGTACCAGCCGAAGAAGAAATAGAGCCGATTGGTTTATGGGGGAAACGACATGCAAGGCATTTAAAGGAACACTATAAAGTGTTATATATGAACCTGCTGACAAGCGGAAAGCTGCATAGTTATCTTGCAGAAGTCGATAAGCAAGCAGAGGATATGTTTCTTCGACTGGTAAAGGAATATGCCGACAGACAAGATGTGACGGAACAATTAAAGAAAGATAATCCCTACGAATGGATTGGAAGAATGAATAATATTCAGGCTTGTGTGAGGGAAGTTGTAGGAACGGAGTTGATTTACACATAAGCGTTTTACGGTATGGTGCTCCTGCGTTTGCTGGAGTGCTGTGGTTGTGGTTGTAAAGAGGTTGTGAAAGATTGAATTTCGTAATGGTTGGATGTATAATTAGGAAGTGAAAATTTTAATTTGCACTTCCATAAGGTGAAATGTATTGACACAAAAAATACAGTATGATAGTATTGCCATTAGAAGAAAGAAAGGCACATTTTGTGTAAGGTGAGGAAATGATTAATAGATAATTTGATTTAAGTAAGACACATATAGTTATTGAGCCTGTAGAGAATAGGTTTGTTTTGTGTACGCTTAAGTTGGATTATCGCAAGAGGCATTTCCTTTGTTTTCCTTTTGGAAAAGAAATAAGGGGCTATTTAGCGAGTCTATTTTTGCGTATGCAAAAAAGACTCGTTTTTGTGTGTTCAAAATAATAATTGGCTCAGACTTCGAAAAGGAGAAACTTTAATGTTGCAGATAAAAAAATTAAATTTAACACATAAAAAAGACCTGAGAATAATTCTTAATGATTTCAACCTTGTGCTAAATGATGGAGATAAGGCAGTTATTATTGGAGAAGAGGGAAATGGGAAATCGACATTAATGAAGTGGATATACAATCCGTCGCTTGTAGAAAACTATATAGAAGCAGATGGGGAAAGGATAATGGGACACGAACGTCTTGGTTATCTTCCGCAGGAGATGCTCGATGAAGATAAGGAAAAAACAATATACGAATATTTTTCTGAAGAGGAAATATTCTGGGAGAAAACGCCTAAAGAATTGTCTGTTATTGCGGGAAAATTTGGAATGAAAAATGATTTTTTCTACAGTAACCAGACAATGGGTAGTCTTTCAGGAGGCGAAAAAGTCAAGACACAACTTATGAGGCTTTTCATTCGCGATGTTTCTGTGCTGTTGTTGGACGAACCTTCCAATGACATCGACATTGCGACGCTTACATTACTGGAAAAAATCATAAATGACTGGAAGCACATTGTGCTTTTTATTTCACACGATGAAACGCTGATAGAGCGTACTGCCAACATGGTGATACATATCGAGCAGATTATACGAAAAACAAAGGCGAGATATACCGTGGCAAAGCTTCCCTATAGACGCTATGTGGAAGAACGGCTTCATAAATTTGAAATCCAAAAACAGCGGGCACTGAGTGACCGTAGGGAGAAAAAGATTCGCGATGAAAAATATCAAAGAGTTATGCAGAGTGTACAAGGTGCATTAAGAAGTTGTACCAGACAAGCACCGTCTGTTGCCAAAAACTTAAAGGACAAAATGCATACGGTTAAGGCAATGGAACGAAGATTTGAAAAAGAAGATGAAAATATGACTCAGATGCCGGAACAGGAAGAAGCAATCTTTGTCAAATTAGGGGATGAAAACTCACACATTCCCGCAGGAAAAACGGTCATAGAATATGAACTTTCAAAGCTTGTGACTCCGGATGGCAAAAGAATTTTAGCAGAAGGAATTCATTTAAAAATAAAAGGTTCAGAAAAAATCTGTATGATAGGAGCCAACGGGGCAGGAAAAACGACTCTTCTAAAAAAGATAGCGGAAGAACTCCTAAATCGGAATGACATTAAAGCAGAATATATGCCTCAAACTTATGAAGACCTGCTGGATTTGGATGTTACACCGGTTGATTACCTTGATAAAACAGGAGATAAAGAAGAGCGTACAAGAATTAGAACATACCTTGGTTCACTTAAATACACACCAGATGAAATGGAGCATCCGATTCGGGAGTTATCAGGCGGACAAAAGGCGAAAGTGCTTCTCTTGAGGATGAGCTTAAGTGGTGCAAATGTTCTTATTCTGGATGAACCGACAAGAAATTTTTCACCATTGTCCGGTCCGGTAATAAGAAAAATGCTCCGAGAATTTCCGGGGGCTGTCATTAGCATTTCTCACGATAGAAAGTATATTGAAGAGGTGTGCGATAAAATATATCAGCTAAATCCTAATGGATTACAGCTAATTGGTGATTGATAACAAAAAGGATGAAAGACTGACAAATTTCAGGCTTTTAGTGAGTTGGAAAGCATACAAAGATTTGAATTTGGAGGATAGATTATGGTACGTACAGAAGATGCATGTGAAATTATAAAATATGCTTTGCAAAACGAAATTAAAGTATATTTAGATGGCGGATGGGGTGTTGATGCACTTCTTAAAAGAGAATCAAGAATACACAATGATATTGATTTGTTTGTTGAACTGAAACATTATCATGATTATATTTATGTGATTAAGCAGCATGGATTTGAGGAAGTAAATACTGATTATACAACGGATGGTCATACTGTCTGGAAAGATGATAAACAAAGAATCATTGATTTACATTGTTTTGAATTTACAGATGACGGAATTGTTTATGAGGGAGATATATTTCCATCAAAAACTTTTTCCGGTATTGGAAAAGTTGGAGATATAACTGTTTCTTGTATTGAACCATTGAGTCAGGTAATGCTTCATTTGGGATATGAACA
Organism: Ruminococcus sp. AM22-13; assembly: GCF_003471165.1. Lineage (GTDB taxonomy): Bacteria > Bacillota > Clostridia > Lachnospirales > Lachnospiraceae > Blautia_A. The sequence goes on from NZ_QRIL01000026.1 coordinate 7,210, forward strand.
CGATAAAAATGATGTGCATGATGTGATGCTGTTGTGTGAAACATTTCAAATAGCAATACCAGATGAATATAAGGAAAAGTAAAATTTCAGTTTTGTGTTGAATCTCTAAGCAAAATAGCTTATAATTTGACATGCTACATATAGTTATTATCCACAGTTATCGAGTAGGTGTTATCAATGCCGATAACAAAATGATAACATTAGCTCGTATAGGCAGGATAATATGGATATATCAAATAATCAAAAGAACGAGAAACATTACAGAGAATAATTCCTAAACAAAAAGCGTTAGTCTTTGTAGAATTCGAATAAAAAAATGGAGCTCGGAAATCCAGCATTTATGCGGGTTTCCGGGCTCTTGTTGTGTGGTTTGAGTGCAGATTGAGTACAAAAATTAATTTTTCTTTTGAAATATTTCTTCTGTTTTTCGAAAAAGAAATTGATCAAACTCTTCAGTGTTGGTAATCCATTCTAAATCAGAACGACTGAGAAATTTTTGTTTTAATATATTATAAAATTCTTGTTTAGAATAAGAACACTGAGAAGTATTTAGATTCCCTATGATTCCATTTATGCGACCGAATAGGCTAGCACGTTCTTTTTTGTCTGGATAATAATAATCAATAATATTATGTAAAATAGTTTTAGAATCCCTTCTATCATGTGTGTTTCCAGTGAATTTGTAATCAGCACGACAATACCAGACGGTAATTTTTATATGCTTGCCAGAAGCAGTTGTGTGATAAATACAATTTTGGCTGTACCAGTTATCTGTATCAATGTTGTTTTGATAGGGAGAATGGATATATGTATTAGGAGCAAAAATATATTTATAGTTATGTGATGAAACAACTTCTATTTTTAATATGGTTCCTGGTAATAGATATTGTCTAAGATTTTTAAATAAATGAGCATAATTAATATTTGAGGAAGATACAAGTTTATTGCAAATAGTGGCACAATGAGATTTAGTTGAAATATGCTTTGCAATTTTTTGTATGGTAGTTTCATCAAGTATATTTTTGAAATGATATATTTTGACGCTCATTATGTCAGTATCAATATTTTCAGTATCTAAACAGTTAATTGCAAGCCAATTATTGTCAAGCGTGTAATTGGGATTTTCCAGTAAAAAAGGTCTAGGACTATTAGAACCATATTTCATATGTGAATAATTATTAATTTTGTTATTGATTATAAATAGATAATTTGCAGGAAGTAGTGGTATTATATTATATATTGCGGCAGGCAATGAAACAATCGCTCTTTGACATATATCGTCTATTAATGTTGTAATTTTGTTATTATGTTGTGCTATTAAGGATTGTAACCAGGATGAAGGCATAAGCAGCTCTGCTGCAAAAGCATTTGCTTCTTGTTCCATTTGATAATACTCTGTTATATCAATTTCATTTAAAAATTCTGTTGTACATGAAATCATTCCGGTATGTGAAGGTATTTGCAAATGAGCTAGCTCATGTGCATATGTGAATCGTTTACGTAAAGGAGACATATTGCTTTTTATAATAATGAGGGGTTTGTCATTATTGAGGCAGATGGCATCGCCATCAACAGGAATATAGGCTTCTTTAACGTCGGCATAATGCTTCAAGAGTTCATCTATTTTTACTGGTAGTGATAGTTTATGATATTGAAAAAATTTTTTTGCTCTTTTTCGTGCTAATTCTATACTCATTATTCAATCATTCCTTTTTCTTTAAGCCAATTATAAATCTTTTTTGCTTCTTCCGGTGATGAAGAACGAGCGACTAATTTAGAAGTATATTCTTCTTTAAGTAATTCATTAATATTAATGTCTTTTTCGTGAGCTGAAATGATATATTTAAGATAGAAATCATTTTCAACCCAAAGAAAGTATTCTTCTTCTGTCATACCAAGATATTCAAATACACTACAATCTGTATCTGAGTCATGCCATTTTTCTATATAATCATCGATTTCATCTAATATTGCGTCTGCATTAATAACATCATTGATAAAATTAGACATCACTTAATTTCCTCCCTTTTACTGCTGATTTAATTGTTCGACCTGTGATTTTATCAGCGGATCCAAGATGTACTCCGTTTTTAGCACTATAGATTTCTACGTCACCATGCTGCGAATCCCACTGATATAGTCTTTTTCCATCTCTGGATTTCCAAGTTTTTTTACCTTCAATTCTTTTCGAAAGAATAAAGCAATCTTCGAGAAAAGAAGGTGGACTATATGGTATCAAATGTTTATTCCTCCTTATTTTTAAACAGATATATTAAGGAATTAATCTTATTTCTGATCTCTGCAATTCCAATTCCACTTTTTCTTTTGTTTCTGCTATTTCATCTATAGCTGCTTGCGTAGCTTCATTTGGATTATCTCCAGCGGATTTCAAAGCACTCTGGTAGAGGTAATTCATCTTTTCCCATTTCAACAAGTCATTAAACACCTTGTAACTTCTGATATTCAACAATGCATCCTGCAAAGACAGCGTATGTGCCTTCCCTCTGGTGGTGTATCCGATTTCGAGATAAGAAGAAAGAACCGGATTCAGGTGGATAGATACAGTATCGTCCTTTAACATCTTGTCTTCTCCACGCTCTCCGCTGATCTGGAGGATGCCGGAATTACAAAGGACCATAAGCACGCCCATCAGATCACCGACTGTTTCCAGACGAAGTCCGGCAGTATCACTGCCATTCAAAGCATTATAACTGACACCGAGTGCAGCTGCAATTTTCTCTAACTGAGGAGGTTGTGGCTGCATTTTATTGGTTTCGTATTTTCGGATAGAAACCGGATGGATACCAGTCAGCTCAGCCAGTTTATCTTGCGTGATTCCGATTTGCTTTCTGCAGTATTTGATTTTTTCTCCTATGGTCATTCTTATCGTCCTCCATGTATCGAGATAGCTACATTATACCATGTTTGAAAAAAATTTTCTACTAGCATTTCAAAATACTTGACAATAGCGAAGTCGCTACATATAATGAAGATACAAAATGTAGCGATAACGCTATAATGAGAAAAGGAGGATGCATATATGGCAGAAAACAACAAGATTTATATTACTGCAAATGAACTCGCAGAAATGCTGGGTGTTTCTGTAGGTCATGCTTACAAGCTAATCCGTAAGCTTAATCAGGAACTGGAAAAAGAAGGGTTTCTGGTGATTGCAGGTAAAGTTCCCAGACGCTATTTTGAAAAACGCTGGTATGGTTTCAGTGCATAGGAGGTGGTCGAATGAAAGCGGAAAAAGACAAGAAAACAGGAAAATGGTTGATTCAGTATCGTTATACGGATTGGCAGGGGAAACGCCGGAAATCCACTAAAAGAGGTTTTGCGACCAAAAGAGAGGCGGAGGAATGGCTTAGAAATTTCCTTATTACGCAAAAAGCAGACTTTGATATGAAGTTCGAGGATTTTTGGAAGATGTATTATGCAGATATGGAGACACGCCTGCGGGAGCATACTATGAGAACGAAAAAGTATATTGTGGAGCTGAAAATTCTCCCGTATTTCGGGAATAAGCGGGTAAATGACATTACTGCAGCTGACATCCGTCAATGGCAGAATGAATTGATTAAAATGGCAATGTCATTAACTTTAGCAAAAGCAGAAATCGTAATTATTATAAATTATGATTCCTGCTTTTTTACTTTTGATATGGGCATACTTATCCCTTGTTTCTACTATTCATATCTTTTTAGCTAATACGCTCTTTTATGAGTATTTGAATATTTTCCTGCTAACTGGCCTTTCGTTCTTTTGTAATGACGGTCAGGACGAATCGGAACAAGATTCTTACTGATATCTTCATATATCTGTTGAAACAAGATACTTTTCTTTTTCTCATTCGTCTCAAGAAGAATATAGATCAGATCATTTTTTAAGATTCCAATACTAACTGTCTGATTGATCATCATTTTATGCTTTTTCTCTGTCTCTTTCTGATCCAGTTCACGTTCTGCGTCTAATATGGTATCTTCAGCTAAATTACTCAGATATATGGTACTGTATATATCCTGTAATAACAGAATCGCTTTTGTCCCTGTGAAATTTTCTAATTGTAGCCGACTTTTTAAGGTTTCGTATGCAGTTTCTATTCCCCATATGCCGATATTTTAGAAATGCCGATAAATTTTCTATAAGATTCCATGCCTGACCCGATGTCAGGCACGGTAATAAACTATCGGCATTTATTTCAATCCACAAAGCCGTTTGATAGTATCTTCGTCATTGGCATACTTGAACACCACATCATCCTTAAAGACGGAACTATCACTATCGCTAAGCTTATGTGGTGCTTCCTTCTTCATTGCTTCAGTAACCTTTGCATAGAAACGAGTCATTTCTATGTTCGAATGACCAAGCCATTCAGATATAGTAGGAAGTGGCACTCCTGCCTGATACAGGTGCATTGCCCTCGTTCTTCTGAAAAGATGTGAATGCAGATGGACTAGCTACAGTGATAACTGGTTACATCTCTATAGTAAGAAATGCCGATATATTTATAAGGTCCTATAAATCTAATATTTCAGAAAGTCAAAAGTCGGCATTTCTAAAATATCGGCATATGGTCGATTATGCCGATATCGGCATAATTCCCCATCTCATATGATATAATTCTTTAATTTCGTTTGTAGAGAATTCAATTTCTGAGAGATTCGTGGCTAACACTTCTAAGCTTTCATTTTCTAATGGGATTTTTATCATACGTAATGAAATTTCTCCCAGTTCTTTCATACGTTCTCCATCTATCGTCCCTTCATAATGTCTGATTCTTGACTTATCAAGTTTTATTTTAACCAATTGATCATTTTCCGACAGACTGCTTTGTTCTTTTTTATAATCACTGCTTTTTAAACGTACGATAAATTTAATACCTTTATCCATCATATGTATAAACGCAGGTGTAGAAGGATATCCTCGGTCCATGATAATGATAAATGGAATATTTCCTATTGTTTCCGGTATTCGCTCTAATTGCTTTTCTGCCAGGCGCATCTCATCAAATTTTACTTTGTTACAATCACTTTCTAGTATCATGCGATTCATTACATCATAGATACAGCCTAATCCTATTTGAGCCTGGGGTTTTGTATTTTTTCGGCTTGCAGAACCATACAGTTCCAGCGTTTCAGCAGTGGTAGGAATATTAATGTCTGAGCCGTCTGCTGCTAATATTAAATGACCTTTATAAGTTGAAAAAGAAGAATCCGCATAGAAGTTGCGGTTATGATATTTATACAGTTCTAAAAAAGCATCTGGATTAAGTTTCATACGCTGTTTCAGATATCCTGGTTTGGAAATGAAAGTTCCTGGATGAGCAATTTTCATATAATTTCTCAGTTCCAATGCCAATGTCAGCCCCTTTCTGTTTATCATTGTGAAAAGAAGATCCTGAAGAGGCATTTTTCTGGTTCTGGTAAAATGATTTTGGTTACCAGACCGACAAAATGCCCTAAATTCATTAGAATTCATTTTTTCTATATCCATGAATGTACGTTTTTGAGAATGTTTCATGAGCATCACATCCTTTTCTGCGGCAGGTTCATGGTTTCTCTTTACAATATAAGCATATCAAAAAAAGCAGAAGATATCTAATCCTTTTGGAATAAATATCTTCTGCTTTAAGTTAATGACATTGTTTATTTACAAGGGTTTCCGGGATTTTATTTTTGCCCGTGATGCTACGGTGATGTTAATGAGGAGAAAGTGTCTTATTTTTGGGAATTTTTTGTTCTTGTATGATGTTATATGTTTCATTCGTTTTTATCTTCTACATTATCATTTGTGGCTCTTACTTCATTGAGAGCGTCAGCAAGTTTCCTGTCTTTTCCTGGATACAAATGAGCATAAACTTTCCAGGTTGTTTCCGGTGATTCATGTCCAAGCCGGTCCGAAATCTCCTTAATGGAAAATCTCATATCAATCAGCATACTTGCATGCGAATGCCTGAGAAAATCCAAACGTTTGGATTTTCTGCGATATCCAAACTTAAATAAAATCCAAACCTTTTGCAGATGATACAGGAAATGCAATAAATAGCATCTGAAAAGGTTTGGATTTTATTTTTGGTGTATGATTCCCTTATAACAAAAAGGGAGGTCATACCATGGATTTACAAAATTTAAAAGAGCACCATGAAGAGCTTCTTTCCTTCATGGAAAATAATGGTTATTCCAGTACTTACATACGCCGGTTCAGGGAGGAAATCAACCGTATACTGGCTAAAGCAGACAGCCACGACTGGCAGTCCTATCGGGATGTTTACCTTGATTACTTAGAAGCTCCGCATTCTAAAGACTATCTGCGAAACAAAAGAACTATCATCGGGGAGTTGGAGCAGTTTGATGACTTCGGCCGCATGCCTGATGGCAGAAGCCGACATACCTTGTTTGAGAGGGGATCCTATCATCTGCTTTGTCCCGAATTCAGAGAATTGATTGATTTTTACCGTATATATGAAAAAACGGGGAAAGAAGGAATCGACCATACGGGGTGAAGCACTCAATACAGCATCTTTTTTACATCAGATGCAGCAACGGGGTGCCCAGTGTCTGGATGCAATAACGGAAGAGGATGTCCTGTCATTCTTTCTCGTAGAAGGTGGTTCTTTGCAAAGAAGCTGTTCTTACAAGAAAAACATTGCAGCAGTGTTCAAAGCAGGGCTTAACTGGAAAACTAAACAGATACTGGTCACACAGCAGAAAACATCCGTACCCTTAGAACTTCCGCTTTCTGCTGTTGTGGGGAATGCCATATATGATTACCTGGAATCGGAAAGGCCGGATACCGGCTGTCCCCGCCTGTTCCTGACAGAAACACATCCCTTTTCACCATTGTCTACCCAGGGAATTGCAAACATCGTAACAAAAATCTGTCGGATTGCAGGAGTGCGGCAGAATCCAGGAGACAGGAAGGGGACACACATCTTCCGGCACAACCTGGCATCCTCTATGCTGGAAAACAGTGTACCACAGCATGTAATCACACAGACTCTCGGACATACAGCTCCCGATTCCCTTGAGCCTTATCTAAGGGCAGATTTTGTACATTTAAAGGAATGCGCCCTGAGCGTGGAGCAGTTCCCCCTGGCAAAGGAGGTGCTGTCCATATGAAAGAATTCCGTTCGTTCCTTTCCTCACAGATCCATAGCTTTATAAGGTACCGGCAGGCATCCCAGCGATGGGATGATTCTTCCTATGAGGAAAACCTGATGCTGTTTGACCATTACTGCCACGCGAATGATCCGTGTGCTACCGCACTGACACAGGAAATGGTTGACGGCTGGTGCCGTCAGCGGAGGACGGAAACCAACAACTACTGCAGGTCGAGGATCTATGTGGTAGACAGCTTCGTTCGTTTTCTGAACATGCGAGGCCTGTCCAATGTTCAGACTCCGCAGATTCCCCGGAAAGAAAGGCGGAGATACCTCCCGCATGCCTTTACAGAGGAAGAACTTATCCGGTTTTTCCATGAATGTGATAGCATACCGGTCATCAACAGTAGGAAAGAAACTATTATAAGAAAAATGTCTGTCCCTGTGTTTTTCAGGCTTCTTTACAGCAGTGGGATCCGTACAAATGAAGCCCGGCTACTCCTCAGGGAAAATGTGGATCTGAGGAGAGGGATACTGGATATCCAGTATTCCAAGGGTCATGACCAGCACTACATTGTTTTGCACGATTCCATGCTGGAGATCATGCGCAGATATGATGCAGCCATTAACGGCATCGTGCCGGAGAGGGAATATTTCTTCCCTTCCATAAGGAATTCCCATTTCAACAGGGGATGGGTAACAAAAATTTCAACCTGTTATGGTGCAAAGCCAATACGTCCCACGCCACCGCCTACGAATTCCGCCACCATTATGCTGTAACAAACCTCAACCAATGGACAGGCTATGGTTTTGAATGCTTATAGGCAGACATTCATTTATCAGACAAAACAAGCTGTCCGATGTGGCAGGGAGAATTGATTATATTTCCAATCCAAAGCGGCAGGAACATTTATATGCGACCTACCAGACAGAGGGAGCAACACCGGAGTTCTGGAAGAATCTTGCCAGAGAGAATCAGTTGGATTTTAAGACAGGCGGAACGACTGGAAAATGTATTGAAGGGCGAGAGTTTATTATTGCACTTCCGGAGAGCTTTGTGGAGTACAAGCCTGATGATGTGGTCAGAATTTTTACAGATAGCTTTCATAAAAGATATGACGTGGAATGCAGTGCGGCACTTCACCATAATAAGAAAATGACCAATTACCATATTCATCTGGTATTCAGTGAGCGGAAAATGCTGGAGTATCCAGAAGTGAAAATTGCTACCAGAAATATGTTTTATGATGAACAGGGCAAGCACAGACGGACGAAAAAAGAGATTTTAGATGAGCAGGGAAATATCCGGGCAGGGTGCAGCATTATCCCCAAGGGAGAAGCCTACGAAAGCCATATCTTTACGAAGAAAGAGGAATGGTTTAAGAGTAAGGCATTTACCAGGAAAGTCAAAGAAATGTTCACAGAGATCATCAACTGTCATGTGAAAGAAGAATCGGAAAAACTGTCTGTCTTTAAGCAGGGCGGTGTGTATCTGGCAACGAAGAAAATCGGGAAGAACAATCCGAAAGAAGCAGAGATACGAGCCGACAATGCAGCAAGGCAGGAATGGAATCGGACAGTAGATGTGGCATTGGTGGAAGGTGTCCCGGAGGCAGATATTTTGAAAGTCAAGCAGGAAGAAATCACAGACAAAACGGTACAATCTATAAGGGCACATGGTTGGCTGCCAGATATGCTCCGGCAGATTATTCGAGGTGCGAAAGACTTATTGCAGGAAATGATTTTCAAATTTAAGCTGCCGCCGAAGCCAGTACCGAAGATTGACTTGCAGGAATGGAACGATATGTGGATATTGATGGATAAACTCCAGAAGCAGGCACAGGGAATTACGGAGCAGTTGAAGGCGGACAATGCCTGGGAATGGGGTGGAAGAATGAATAACATACAGGCATGTGCGAGGGAGATTGTGAATAGAGAACTTATTTATCAACAATAAAATGAAAACGATTTTCAAATTATATTGACAAAATGGAATTATGTGATAAAATGAAAATGGTTTTCAAATTGAGAGGCGAGGTGATTGATTTGGCGAAAGCACCATACAAGACAAAGCAAATGACCGAATTACTTACCTTTTTGAAATCAGTTCAAGGCAGCCATGTTACCGTAAATGACATTTGTGAATATTTTCAGAAAAAGGGGATATCCATTGGAACAACAACTGTTTATCGCCATCTGGAGAAAATGGTCGGAGAAGGTCTGGTTGCTAAATATGTTGTAGACGGAACCAGCAGTGCCTGTTTTGAATATATGGGCAGCCATGAAAAAGAAAATCAGATGGTATGCTATCATTGCAAATGTGAAAAATGTGGAAAGCTAATTCACTTGCAGTGTAATGAAGTGGAAAGTCTGAAACAACATATGATGGAACATCATGGTTTTGAGATGGATTCTCTGCGTACAGTATTTTATGGAATATGCAGTGAATGTAAGAAAACACAAAATTAAAAACACAGTGTGATTGTGGGAAAGGAGAAACAAATGAATACAAAGAAAAAAAGAGTATTTTCAATGGCAGTATGCATTTTATTCATATTTGTTACATTTGCTTCTCTTTTCTATATTATAAAAGAAGAAAATCATTACTGTACAGGCGAAGACTGTCCGATTTGTGCCAATATTCATCAAGCAGAGCAGACATTAAGGAATGTAGGTAATGGTACGATTACGATTGCAACCATAAATCCTATGCTGATATTGTTTGCACTATTGATAACAGGTCAGTTTTTAATTGTTTCTGATACATCTCTTGTAAGCCAAAAGGTAAGACTAAACGATTGAATAAAACTTTTTTATAAAGCAGAAAGGGTAGTCCTAAGGGTGTACCTTTCTGTTTTTGTACCCTTTTTTAGAAAAGTTAAGATAAAAACGGAGGTTTTATTCAATGAAAAAATATATTTCTATTCTTTTAGCGGCAGTTATGGCAGTATGCTGTCTTTCTGCTTGCGGTCAAAATAATTCCAATACCAATACACAGGCAAAAGATAATAATGATAAGCAGGTTAAAGTTGTTACAACCGTATTTCCAGAATATGACTGGGTAAAAGAGATTGCAGGAGATGAAGTATCTAACATGGATCTTACGATGCTTCTTGACAATGGAGTAGATCTGCATAGTTATCAGCCTACTGCGGATGATATTATGAAAATTTCTGATTGTGACCTTTTTATTTATGTTGGCGGGGAGTCAGATGCATGGGTAGAAGATGCATTAAAGGAAGCTGATAATAAAGATATGAAAGTCATAAATTTATTAGATGTGCTTGGAAGCAGTGTAAAAGAAGAAGAGGTTGTTGAAGGCATGGAAGCAGAGGAAGAAGGGGCGAAAGATGGAGCCGAGGAAGAAGCGGAATACGACGAGCATGTATGGCTTTCTTTAAGAAATGCAAAAGTTCTTTGCAAGGCAATCGCTGATAATCTTGCTGAAATAGATACTGAAAATGCGAATACTTATCAGGAAAATGAAAAGGCTTATGCAGATAAACTGGATGAACTGGATAAGAAGTATCAGGAAACAGTAGATTCAGCTTCACAGAAGACACTGTTATTTGGGGATAGATTTCCGTTCAGATATATGGTAGATGATTATGGATTAAGTTATTATGCAGCTTTTGTTGGATGCTCAGCGGAGACAGAAGCCAGCTTTGAAACAATTACGTTTTTAGCAGGAAAGACAGACGAACTTGGATTAAAAAATATCATGACAATCGAAAAGTCTGACCAGAAAATTGCGAAAACAATTATTGAAAATACAAAAGAAAAAAATCAGGGTATTTTAACATTAGATTCTATGCAGTCAACGACATCTGATGATGTGAAAAAAGGAGCGACTTATTTTTCAATTATGGAAAATAACTTAAATGTTTTGCAGGAGGCATTGCAGTAGGAGGAGCTATGGAACAGATTATCTGTCAAAATCTGGCGATTGGATATGATGGAAAAGTACTGCTGCAAGATATCAACTTTTCTGTGAAAGATGGAGATTATCTTTGCATAATCGGAGAAAATGGATCTGGTAAATCCACCTTGATGAGAACATTGCTAAACCTGCAACAGCCCATTCGTGGAAAAATCACGTTTGGAGCTGGAGTAAAGAGCGATGAAATTGGATATTTACCACAGCAGACGATAATACAAAGAGATTTTCCTGCATCCGTGAGAGAGATTATTCTCTCCGGATGTCAGAATCGTGTAGGCATGCGACCATTTTATAACCGATCAGAGAAAAAACGTGCGAGTGAAATGATGGAAAAGCTACAGATTACAAATCTGGCAAATCGATGCTATCGGGAATTGTCAGGAGGACAGCAACAGAGGGTTTTACTTGCAAGAGCACTATGTGCAACAAAGAAAATATTATTATTAGATGAGCCGGTATCTGGTCTTGATCCGAAAGTAACGGATGAGATGTACCGTATTGTTGAAAAAATAAACAGGGAAGATAAGATTACGATTATTATGATTTCTCACGATATAAAAGCAGCCATGAAATATGCCAGCCATATTGTACACATTGGAGAAAAAGTATTTTATGGAACGAAGCAGGAATATGAGAGAAGGTGTACTGTTTGATTGATAAATTGATTTTTTATTTTCAGTACCCATTTGTGAGGTATGCTTTGATTGTTGGTGTGTTGATCGCACTTTGTTCTTCTTTGCTTGGTGTTACTTTGGTATTGAAGCGTTTTTCTTTCATAGGAGATGGTTTATCTCATGTGGCATTTGGAGCTATGGCGGTAGCATCCATTTTGAATTTTACAAATAATATGATATTTATTTTGCCTGTAACGGTTATTTGTGCGGTTTTGTTATTGCGGACAGGACAGAACACAAAGATAAAAGGAGATGCAGCGATTGCTATGATTTCGGTAGGAGCGTTGGCAATCGGCTATCTGCTGATGAATCTGTTCGCTACGGGTCCAAATCTTTCAGGAGATGTGTGTAGTACATTGTTTGGATCAACGTCCATATTGACATTGACAAAAGAACAGGTGGTGTTATGTAGCGTCTTGTCAGTTATTGTAGTGGTTGTTTTTGTTATATTTTATTATAAAATTTTTTGTGTTACATTTGATGAAACATTTGCAAAAGCTACGGGAATGAAAACCAATTTTTACAATCTGTTAATTGCTGTTATTACAGCGGTGATTATTGTTCTTGCAATGAATTTAGTCGGTTCGTTGCTGATTTCTGCACTGGTGATATTCCCGGCATTGTCGGCAATGCGAGTATACAAGACATTTTTTAGCGTTACGATATGCTCTGTTATATTATCGGTAGTTTGTGCAGTGGTTGGGATTTTACTGTCTATTCTGGCAGGAACTCCGGTAGGATCAACGATAGTGGCAATCGATATTGTAGCATTTATGGTTAGTTGTGCTATTGGAAAAATAGGAGGACGCTCATGAAAAAGTTGATTAAATATATGGTGCTGTTCTTGTGTATTTTACTGATGACGGGCTGTAGTGATAAAAAGAGTGTTGGTGGGAAAAATATCACTACGGCAAATTCTGTTAATAAGATAATAAATGAGCAGATAAATAATGAAAATAAAGACAAAACAACGGACAATGAGAATCTATCGCCGAGTGACGAATTAAGCAAGGAAACTGAAAGTACTATAAAAGACACAGAAGATATTCAAAAAACGAAGGGAATTGTTGATTACGACCTTACGCAAATGAGTAGTGATCTGGTATATGCAACAGTATACCAGATGATGGTTACACCTGAAGAATACGAAGGAAAAATGTTCCGAATCGATGGAAATTTTTATGCTGCATATTACAAGGCTACAAAAAAATATTGCTTTTATTGCCTTATTCAGGATGCAACTGCCTGTTGTGGTCAGAGAATGGAATTTGTATGGGGAGATGGCACACATATTTATCCAGAGGAGTATCCGGAAGATAATGCAGAGATTGTAGTTGAAGGAATCTTTGAAACGTATAGGAAAGAAGGAGATGACAATCTGTATTGCAGATTATCTGATGCAATATTACAGAACGAAAATTAAAAACATGTTGATTTTCTAAGCAAAGTTGCTTTACCGGATAAAAGTGAAAAGTACATGAAAACGATCGTAGCTTTTGCCAATACTCAGGGTGGAAAGCTGATTGTAGGTGTAAATGATAGAACACACGAGATTGTGGGTGTGGAAAATGAAATATTATTTCAGATAATGGATGGAATTGCCAATGCCGTTTCGGATTCTTGTATGCCGCAGATCATTCCGGATATTGAACCACAGACGGTAGAAGGCAAAACGGTTATTGTTGTATCTGTAGAAGCTGGAAAAAATCGTCCGTATTATCTGAAATCAAAAGGAAAAGAAAATGGCACTTATATTCGTGTGGCAGGTACATCCAGACAGGCATTTCCGGAAAAGATTAGAGAACTTGAGATGGAAGGGGCCAGAATTTCATGGGATGAACTTACTTGTGTAGGCTATCCTGTTTCAGAAAATGCAACAGAAAAACTTTGTAGAGATATTGAAAGCTTTCGGGAAAAAGCTGGAATGACAGAAATTTATTGGATGAATCCTGCATTCAGGTTGCTGTTTATGATGATCGACTGGAGGTGACTTCTCCAGGTGGACTGTATAATGGACTGACATACGAGGAGGTCATGAATGGTCATTCTAAAATCCGAAATAAAGCAATTGCTAATATTTTTAGCCAGATGGGTCTTGTAGAAGCTTGGGGCAGTGGAATAAAGAGAATTTTTAATGCAGCAAAGGAATATGCACTTCCGGAACCCAAATTTCAGGAATTGGATAATATGTTTCGAGTAGAATTATTCCGTAATTCTTTCCCGATGGCTTCGGAAAATAAAAACATCGGAGGAACATCGGAGAAGCATCGGAAAAGTTTGGGAGAAACACGGAATGGTTGAGCTTAATAGAACTCAGCAGGAAATAGTAAAGTTACTTTTGGAGAATACTCGTACTGAAGCTTTGGTACAGGATAGAATGGATAAACTTATAAAAACAGAATGGATCGTATGCCCTGTTTGCGGCAGGAAAACGCACAACAAAATATCATTTCATTCCAAATAACTGCATTTCGTTCTTTTTAAATGAAATGCGGTTATTTTTATGATAAAATTATAATTTAATATAGGGAAAATTGTGAAATTTAGAGCTTATTTGAAAAAGGGGGATGAAATATTGGAAAAAAGAAATAACAGACTGCTGAATGCGAAGTTAAACAAATACATCATTCCGGGGATTATGATGTCGCTGGCGCTTCAGCTGGGAAATATCGTTGATACGATCTTTGTAAGTAATTTAATAGGAGTAGAGGCGATGGCGGCGGTTACGATGAGTCTGCCGGTTGAGACAGTTGTTCAGCTTGTAGGTTACTGCCTTGGAATCGGAGGCTCGATAGCGGCAGGGATTATGCTTGGAAAGCGTGACAAAGAAGGAGCTTCCAAATTATTTTCAGCTACTTTTATAGTGACACTTCTTGTGGGAATCATTTTTTCAGTTAGTGCATTGTTTACCGCGGAACCGATTGCAAGGCTGCTTGTATCGGGCGAGAGTAATTTGATGCATTATACAAGAGATTATATTCGTGTAAGTATGCTTGGGGCACCGGTGATTGGAATCGGATTGATGATGGTAAGCTATCTTGGCGCAGAGAATCATCCGGAACTCTCATCTGCATATCTGATAGCTGCAAATGTGATAAATCTTGTGCTTGATTACATATTCCTCAGGTTTACTCCGCTGGGAATTGCAGGTGCGTCTTTATCAACGGTACTCGGATTTCTGGCTGCGATGGTGATCTTTATATTTTATATTCGTTCAGATAAGCGAAATCTCAGTCTTGTTTTTCTAAAGGCCAGAGATTTCGTGATAATAAAAGAAGCAGTTGTTACGGGCATACCGATGCTGATTTTTATGGCAGCAAATTTTGTAAAAGCGCTTGGACTTAATACAATAATCATGAATCTTATCGGTGAGGACGGAATGGCGGTATTTACAGTCTGCGATAATGTGCTTCTGATCGTTGAGATGCTTACCGGAGGAATTATCGGTGTTATTCCGAATGTTGCAGGTATTCTCTTTGGTGAGAAAGATTATGTGGGTATCCGAGTTCTTTGCAAAAAAATGCTGAAATACAGCTACATGGTTCTGGCAGTTGTATTTATATGTGTGATGGTATTTACTGAACAGATCACGATTTTGTTTGGAAGCAGCGGTGGTGAACTGGGAAGACAGATGGTAGATTCACTTCGTATATTTGCCTTATGTGTGGTGCCGTATCTCTGGAATAAATTTATGGTAAGCTATTATGAATCCATTGAAGAGACAGCAATCGCAAGTTTTGTTACATTTCTTCAGAATGCAATCGTGGTTCTGCCTGCAACACTGGCAGGAATTCTTATCTGGAAACAGATAGACGGAATCGGTATAGACGGAATCGCTGTTGGTTTTGTCGTTACTGAGGTAGTGACAGCTATCGCAGCATATGTTTTCCGGAAAATAAAACATAAAGGTTCTACATTCTATATTGTTCCGGATAAAAATCCGGGAATCAACCTTGACTTTTCAATTAAAAGTACAATGGATGAAGCACAGGATGTCAATAAAAAGATCATAGGGTTCTGCCGGGAAAATAATATATCGGCAAAGAAAGCAAATCTTGCGGCTGTATGTGCGGAAGAGATGACAGTAAATATCATTAAGTTTGGAGGAAAAACTTCTAACTGGATCGATATCAATCTCTGTATTGAAGATGATACCTGCAACCTGAGAATCAGGGACAACGGAGTGAATTTCAATCCTCTGGAGTACAGCTATGACAGTGAAGATTTTGATATTCATGGAATAGAGCTTGTGAAGAAGATTTCAACATCGATGAACTATATCCGTGCGATTGATATGAATAATACAGTAATATCTTTTTAGCAGAAAACAATATGCCGACAAGATTATTCAGGAAATCAATTTGTTGGTACGATAGGCTGATAAGATAAGAAAAACAAAAGTCAGCAAAAGACTACTGTTTATGCAGTGAATAGAAACAGTAAGTGTAAGAGAAAAATGAAGGTACTGAACAGTTATAAACGAAGATTATTGCAGGGGGTGCAAGGAAATGTCCGTAATTAATGAGAAAAGTAATTTCACATTTGAGTTTCAGCCGGTAACAAAACTCTTTGAAGAACAGGTACGTCTTCATCCGGACAAGTGTGCGGTTGTTACGAGTAAGGAAAGCTTCACATATTCTGAATTAAATGAAAGGGCAAACAAAGTTGCCAATTCACTGATTGAAAATGGTGTAAGACGTGAAGTAATTGTAGGTGTTGTACTTGAACGCTGCTGCGACTTTTATGCAGTGAGACAGGGTATTTTAAAAGCCGGAGGAGCATTTGCCGTTGCTGCGCCGGAATATCCGGACGACAGAATCGAGTATATTTTTGAAGATGCGGGAGTACCGCTTATTATCACAACGAAAGAAATTGCAGATGAACGTAAGGAATTGTTTACAAAACTCAAATGCAGAGTACTTTTGCTGGAAGAGCTGCTTGAAAATGAAAATACAGCAAATCCGGATACAGAGATCGGAGAGCATGATCTTTGCTATTGTATCTATACATCAGGATCGACAGGAAAGCCGAAAGGTGTTATGATCGAGCACATTAATCTGGCAAACTTTGTAAATCCGAATCCGAAAAACGCAGAGATTTTTGGTTTTGCAGACAAAGGAAAGGTTTCTCTTTCCATGGCGGCAATGACATTTGATGTGTCCGTCATGGAGGAATTTGTTCCTCTTACCAATGGACTTACTGCTGTTATCGCAAGTGATGATGAGATTAACAATCCGATGATGCTTGGTGATTTAATCGTAAAAAATAAAGTTGATATCATGACGTCAACACCTACCTATGTATCAAATATTATCGATATTCCACAGCTTAAAGAAGCAATGGCTCAGATCAAAGTTTTCGACCTGGGAGCAGAAGCTTTTCCACCGGCGTTGTATGATAAGATCCGCACCGTAAATCCGGATGTTTATATTATGAATGGTTATGGCCCGACAGAGACAACGATCAGCTGTACGATGAAGGGTATCACAGATAGTAAAAACATTACGATCGGTGTTCCGAATGGTAATGTTAAGGTATACATTGTCGATAAGGAAAACAAGATTCTGCCTGATGGAGAGACAGGAGAGATTGTTGTTGCGGGTATGGGAGTAGGCAGGGGATATATAAATCTTCCTGAAAAGACTGCTGACGTATTTATTGAACTTAACGGTGAGAGAGCATATAAAACAGGTGATCTGGCGAAGATCAATGCAGACGGCGAAATAGAGTTTTTCGGAAGAATGGACAATCAGATCAAGCTTCGCGGATTGAGAATTGAGCTTGGTGAGATTGAAGAAGTGATCAACAGCTTTGCGGGAATTATCACAAGTATTACAATTCCTGTTGATAACAAATATCTTTGCTGTTATTTTATTGCAGACAGAAGTATTGATACAGATGAGCTTTCAGATTATGCGGCGGGCTCACTTGCACATTATATGGTTCCGGATGTTTTTATCCAGCTGGAAAAAATGCCGATGACTCAGAATGGTAAGATTGATAAGAAGGCATTGCCGAAGCCGGTTTCCGAGCCGAAAAATCTGAAAGAACCACAGACACAGATGCAGAAGAAGATTTTTGAAATTGTTGCCGGGGTTGTCGGAAATGATTTCTTTGGAATTGATACAAGCCTTTATAAGGCCGGACTTTCTTCTATAAGTGCGATGAAACTTTGCATTCTGATTTCAGATGAATTTGGGGTTACTGTAAAAACGGGTGATATTCACGAGAATAATACAGTTGAGAAACTGGAAAAATATATCACGCTTGCACCTAAGATCAGGACTTACGAAAAGAGAGATGTTTATCCGCTTACCGGTTCGCAAAAGGGAATCTTTGCAGAGTGTATCAAAAATCCTGAGAGTACCATATATAATATCCCGTTCTTATTTGAGCTTGATAACTCTGTAGATGTACAGAAATTATCGGCAGCAGTTACGGCGATGGTGAATGCACATTCGTATCTGCTCACAAAAGTGTACCTCAATGACGATGGTGAGATGGTGCAGTGCCCTTGCGAAAAAGAGTTTGTACCTGAGATTATTGAAACAACAAATGATAAATTTGAGACTGTAAAGAATGAACTTGTGCGTCCGTTTAAGCTGGAGAAAGGACGTCTGTTCCGTGCGGAAATTTATCTTACAGAAGATAAAAAGTACCTTTTTACGGATTTCCATCATATCATTGCTGACGGCAATTCCTATGACATCATTTTTGCAGATATCAACAGAGCATATATGGGTGAAAAACTCGAAAAAGAATCTTATACGGGATTTGATGCGGCACTTGATGAAGAGCAGCAGATGAAAGAAGGAAAATATAAGAAAGCTGAGAAATATTATGACAGTATTTTCGAAGGAATTGAGACAGAATCACTTCCACTTCCTGACAAGTCCGGTGAAGTTCCTGAAAAAGGATATACATCCAGAAATATAAAGATTTCCGAAGATAAGATCCTTTCCTGCTGTGAAAAACTGGGAGTTACTCCGAATGTTTTATTTACAGGTGTGTTTGGCATTCTTGCGACCAAGTATTCAAACGCAGACGACAGTCTTTTTGCAACTATTTATAATGGAAGAAATGATTCGAGACTTGAAAATACAGTCTGCATGCTTGTAAAAACACTTCCGGTTTACTGTGTGTTTGACAGCAAAACTACCATACAGACTTACATGACAGAGCTTTCTGAACAGCTGATGTCATCCATGGCAAATGACATTTTCCCATTCTCTGATATCTGTGCAAAATACGGATTTAACTCAGATCTTGTTTTCGCATATCAGGCAGAACTTGAGGATGATTATCCGATCGGAGATACGATGGCAAAAGGAGAAGACCTCTCCCTTGATATGGCAAAAATGCCGCTGCTTATTCAAGTAAGAGATTATAACAATGAATATGTGCTTACCGCAGAATACCGAAGTGATATGTACAGCGAAGCTTTTGTTGATGGTATGCTTGAAGCATATGAGGCTGCGATGAAATCTATGCTTAAAGCGAAGTATGTTTCAGAAGTATCTGTTCTTTCCCGGAATGCAGCAGATGAGATTGCAGAGTTTAATCATACAGAATGTGATTATGACAGAAGCAAAACAATTTCTGATATGTTTGATGAGATCGTACAGGCAGTGCCAGATCAGATTGCTGTAGTATATAAGGACAGAAAATATACATATAAAGAAATTGATAAACTCAGCGACAGACTTGGAAAATATATTTTATCCCTTGGAATTGACAGGGAAGAGGTTGTATCAATTCTGATTCCGCGTTGTGAGTATATGGCAATCGCACCGCTGGGTGTAATCAAGGCCGGAGCAGCATATCAGCCGCTTGACCCGACGTATCCGAAAGACAGACTGATGTACATGTTAGAGGATTCCTCTGCGAAACTTCTCATTGTTGACAGAGAACTCCTGCCGTTAGTGGACGGATATAAAGGAAAAATCCTGTTTACGGATGAAATTGTGCAGTTAGAAGACACCATGCAGCTGGAAGATACAGATATCCAGCTGAGGAAACCGTCTCTGCATGACTTATTTATTCTGCTTTATACATCCGGCTCAACGGGCGTCCCGAAGGGATGTATGCTTGAATATGGAAACATTACTGCTTTCTGCCATTGGTTTAAGAAATATTACGAAATTGGTTTTGATTCCAAAATAGCTGCATATGCTTCATTTGGATTTGATGCGTCTATGATGGATGTTTATGGTGCAATTGTGAATGGAGCCGAACTTCATATCATTCCGGAAGAGATCCGGCTTGACTTTATCGGACTCAATAATTATTTTGAAGAAAATGGCATTACGAATGCATTTATGACAACCCAGGTTGGAAGACAGTTTGCACTGGAGATGGACTGCAAGAGTCTGAAGACTCTTTCTATCGGTGGTGAAAAGCTTGTTCCATGTGAACCGCCGAAGAATTTTAAATTGTTCAATGCTTATGGACCTACGGAGAATACAATCTTTACAACAGTATTTGAGATTGATAAATATTATAATAATGTTCCGATAGGAAAGGCACTCGATAATGTCAGACTTTACGTGGCAGATAAGTTTGGACATATGCTTCCGTACGGTGCCTGCGGCGAACTGATGATAGCAGGCTGGCAGGTTTCCAGAGGATATCTCAATAAGCCGGAGAAAACCGCCGAAGTATACACCAGAAATATTTATGATGATACGGAAGGATATGAAGTATTGTATCATTCCGGTGACGTTGTGAGATATCTTCCAGATGGAAATATCCAGATCATAGGCAGAAAGGATTCCCAGGTTAAGATCAGAGGATTCAGAATCGAACTTTCTGAAGTGGAAGAAGTCATCAGAAGATATAAAGGAATCAAAGATGCGACAGTTGTTGCGTTTGATGAGACATCCGGTGGAAAATATATTGCTGCATATGTGGTATCTGATGAGAAAGTGGATATACATTCATTAAATGATTTCATCAGAGAAACAAAGCCGCCGTATATGGTTCCGGCTGTAACCATGCAGATTGATAAGATTCCGTTGAATCAGAACCAGAAAGTCAATAAGAAAGAGCTTCCAAAGCCGGAAAGAAAAGCCGCAGAAATCATTAAGCCGCAGAATGACGTTCAGCAGAAATTATTTGACTGTATTTCAGAAGTACTTGGATATACGGAATTTGGAATTACAACTGATATTTATGATGCGGGACTTACATCAATCACTGCGATCAGGCTGAACATTCTTATTTCAAAAGCTTTTGATATCGTGATCAAGACATCAGATATCAAAAACAATCCTACGATCCAGGCTCTGGAGAGCTTTGTTAAAACTGCAGGAAAAGAAACAAAGAGAGAGATTCAGGAGGTTTACCCGCTTACCAATACGCAGGAAGGTATCTTTATTGAATGTACTGCAAATATGGGAACAACCATTTACAACATTCCGTATCTGCTGAAACTTGACAAACGGGTTGATCTTGAGAGACTTGCTTGCGCAATCGACAGTACGGTTAAAGCACATTCCTACCTTAAAACACGTCTGTTCATGGATGAAAACGGAGATGTTCTTCAGAGACGTAATGATGATTTGCCATGCAGAACACAGATTTTTAATGGAATGAACCGGGAGACTCTGGTTCGCCCATATATGTTGTTTAATGAGCAGCTTTTCAGATTTGAGATTTACAGAACCTGCGATGGAAATTATCTGTTCCTGGATATTCACCATATCGTTGCAGACGGCACATCTCTCGCTATCATAATCAATGATATTAACAGAGCATATGCCGGAGAAAAACTTGAGGCAGAGGAGTATACTTCGTATGATCTTGCGCTTGATAACAGAGATGCGCTTAAGAGTGATGTTTATAAGAATGCTGAGAATTACTATAAATCAGTATTTGAGAACGCCGGAGGAAGTATAAGCTTCTACCCGGACAAAAATGGTTCAGTTCCGACGGCGGAAACTTACCGTAAAGAGATATCAGGGATATCTGTGCAGAGTGTAAAGGATTTCTGTAAGAAGAATAAGATTACGGAAAATGTATTTTTCATTTCTGTTTTTGGACTTACACTTGGAAAATATAATTTCAGAAAAGATGCTGTGTTTACGACGATCTATCATGGAAGAAATGACTCAAGACTTTCAGAAACAGTAGGTATGCTTGTAAAAACACTTCCTGTTTACTGCGATTTTTCAGGCAGTGCAAAAGAGTGTCTGACAGGCGTTCAGCAGCAGCTTATCGATTCTATGAATAATGATATTTATCCGTTCTCACAGATAAGCCGTGAATTTAATATAAAAGCGGATGCAATGGTTATTTATCAGGGAGACAGCTTTGAGTTCGATACGATCGGCGGCGAGTTTGCTTCGGAAGAACCGGTTCAGCTGAATGCAGCGAAAGCACCTGTTTCCGTAAGTATTTCCATTCAAAGAAATAAATTCGTCTTTGATATCGAGTACAGAGGCGATAAGTATAATGAAGAGACGATGAAATATCTTGCAGATAATCTGGAGATTGCAGCGGAGGGTATTCTTGGCGAATCTGAACCATCAGACATCAGACTTATGTTTGAGGAACAGACAGAAATGGAGAATGATCCTGATCATGCCGGAAAGACTTTCGTGGATCTGTTCAGAGAAGCAGTGGAAAAATATCCGGACAGACCTGCCATAAAAGATGAATCTGGTGAGATCACTTACAGAGAACTTGACCAAATGTCCGATTACATTGCACAGAATCTTACGGAAAATGGATTTGGCAGGGAAAAAGCTGCCGGTATCCTGTGTGGAAGAACAAGAGAATTTGCTGTCGCATATGTCGGTGTTATGAAGGCCGGTGGAGCGTATGTTCCGCTTGATCCGGAGTATCCGCAGAGCAGAATTGAATATATGCTGAAGGATTCGGGAGCAGATAATCTGCTTGTGGTCAGCCAGTATAGAGATCTTGTGGATTTTTACGATAAAAATGTGATAAGTATTGATGATGTTGCTGAAAAATCAAAGAATTTCCAGCTTTCTGTAAAACTCACAGCTCCAAAGCCGGAGAATCTGGCATATATGATCTATACTTCCGGTTCGACCGGAAAACCGAAAGGTGTTATGCTTGAACACAGAAATCTTCTGAATCTGATTGAATATGTTGTGGCATCAAGAAAAATGACACCGGATTTTGTAGTTGCTGAATTTGCAAGTTTTTGTTTTGACGCATCAGTGATAGATTTGTTTGCACCGCTTACTGCAGGAGCATCCGTATATATCCTGCCGGAGAGTATAAGAAAAGATGCAATCGCAGTTGGTAAATTTATAAAAGACGAAAAAATTACTACTGCAACTTTCCCGACACAGATGGGTGAGCTGGTTGCAGAACTGCTGGAGGATGCTCCGAATCTTAAATTTGTCACCCTTGGCGGTGAGAAATTTAAGCATTACCGTAACCGTACCTATCAAATGATCAATGGTTATGGACCGACAGAAAATACTGTATCATCAACAGAATTCCGGGTTGACAGACAGTATGAGAATATACCGATTGGAAAATCTCAGAGGAATGTCAGAAGTTATATTGTGGATAAAGATTTAAACAGACTTCCGGTGGGAGAAGCAGGTGAACTGTGTCATGCAGGAAGACAGATTGCAAGAGGCTATCATAATCTTCCGGAAAAAACGGCTTCCGTATTTGTGGAGAATCCGTTCTCTGTATGCGAAGAGGACAGACGCCTTTACAGAACCGGAGATATGGTCCGTATGAAAGGTGACGGAAATATTGAGTACATTGGCAGAATTGATTCACAGGTAAAGATAAGAGGATATCGTGTTGAACTTGGAGAAATTGAAGGTGCTGTCCTTAAACATGAGCTTGTAAAAGAGTCTGCAGTTACAGTCATCGAAAAAGGTGGAAATAAATATATAACGGCTTATTATACAGGTGAAAGTATTCCGGACGATGAGCTTAAAGCATTCCTGGAACCACTGCTTCCTGATTATATGATGCCATCATTCTTTGTTTACCTGGATAAACTGCCTGTCACTCCGGGTGGTAAGATTGATAAAAAAGCACTTCCGTTACCTGAAGTAAAGACCGAGAGAACAGGATATGTGGCACCTGTTACTTCTGTCCAGACAGAACTCTGTGCGATATTTGAGAAAGCACTGGGAATTGAAAACGTAGGAATAGATGATAATTTCTTTGAACTGGGAGGTTCTTCACTTATTGCTTCAAAGGTTGCAATCATGTGCCTCTCAAAGAATATTTCAATCGTGTATGCAGATATTTTTAAACATCCTACGATTCGCGCACTTTCAGCAATCGTCGATGATGACGGGGCAGCTGAAACTGTACAGAGTGACAATGAATTTTCAAAATATAATTACAGCAAAATACAGAGTGTTATCAGCGGAAATGTGGAAGAGAATGTTGACAGAATAACGAAAGAAAATCTCGGAGACATCATGATCACAGGTGCGACAGGTTTCCTTGGAATACATGTTCTGAAAGCATATCTGGATAATTATGATGGCAAAGTTTACTGCCTTGTACGTAAAGGTGCATATGAATCATCGGAGAAGAGAATGATGAATATGCTGATGTACTATTTCGACAATCCATATCGGGAAATGTTCAAAGAGCGTATTGTTTGCGTGGATGGCGATATTACATCAAAAGAAGAAGTGAATGGATTTTCTGCGTATAAATTTAATACGATCATTAACTGTGCAGCCTGCGTAAAGCATTTTGCGGCAGATGATGTCCTGGAGAAAATAAACGTGCATGGCGTAGAAAATCTCGTTGATTTCTGCAAAAATAATGGACGCAGACTGATTCAGATTTCTACAGTTTCTGTTGCAGGTGAAGGTTCAAATGGTGTTCCGCCGATGTCCAGACTTTTTGGTGAAAATGATCTGTATATTGGACAGAGTATTACGAATGAATATATCCGTACAAAGTTCCTCGCCGAGAGAGCAGTACTTGAAGCTGTCGCAGACGGACTTGACGGAAAGATTATACGTGTGGGAAATCTTATGAGCAGAGATTCTGATGGTGAGTTCCAGATTAACTTTATTACCAACGGATTCCTGCGCAGTCTGAGAGGATATAAGGCTGTAGGCAAGTTCCCGATCGGAGGTATGCATGAAGCCGCAGAATTTTCTCCTATTGACTCCACTGCCCTTGCAGTTCTGAAGCTTGCGCAGACAGACAGGAGATTTACTGTATTTCATGCCTGCAACAGCCACCATATTTACATGGCAGATCTGATCTATGCAATGCGCGATTATGGATTTAAGATTGATATTGTAAGAGATGAGGATTTCGAGGCAACTGTAAAAGAGTTTGCGAAGAATAATAAAGATTCTGAAGCTGTTTCGGGACTTATTGCGTATACTTCACATAATGAAAATGAGATTTATACATTGGATTACAGTAACCGATTTACGGCACAGGTTCTTTACCGACTCGATTATAAATGGCCTGTTACGGATGATAAATATCTTGAAAGTGCGATAGCAGCACTTGACAGACTTACGTTCTTTGATTAAATTGGATAAAAAAGGAGGTACATTTCATGGAAATCGTAAAGAAAACAGAAGGAAATAAAGCAACGCTGGAGATCAGAGGATGGCTTGATACACAGACAGCACCTCAGTTACAGGAGGCACTTTCGGAACTTGAGGATAGCATTACAAGCCTCGTGTTTGACTTTGCAAAGCTTGAATATATTTCTTCAGCAGGACTGCGTCAGGTAATCGTTGCATATAAGAAGATGATGGGTAAGGATGGATTTAAGATTATAAATGTTTCGGATGAAGTATTTGATATTTTCAGACTTACCGGATTTGACCAGCAGATAGAAATCGAGAGATAAGATATAAGGATTGCTGATGTTTATATAACGTTATTCTACGAGGTATTCAGGTAATGTAGTGTATTGCTGAGGACTGAGTGGTCAGCAATTTGATTCATGGATGATATAGAATGAAATTATACAGAATCAATATCAGGAATTTTAATGATCCGCTGCAGGATAAAAAGCTTCTCGAACTGGTTGACGAGAGGCGAAGAAAAAAGGTCATCAGGTATCTTCAGCCTGATGACCGGAAGAGAAGTCTTGGAGCAGGTATCATCATCAGGAAAATTCTTAATGAAAATGGATTTTCAGAAAATGATTTGAAGTATTCCGAAAATGAAAAACCATTTGTGGACAACCTCTTTTTTAATGTGTCACATGCAGGGGATTATGTAGTCGGTGTATTATCAGACTGCGAAGTCGGATGTGACATTGAAAAGAACAGTAAAGCGCCACTTGAGGTAGCAGAACATTATTTCTACTCCACAGAACTTGAATATATAAGATCTGTGGATGACAAAAACAGAGCATTCTTTACACTCTGGACGTTAAAAGAAAGCTACATGAAGATGACTGGAAAAGGAATGAGCCTTGCACTGGACTCGTTTGAAGTAATTCCGACAGAGAATGGATTTATCCTCGGAAAATCTTCAGAGAAAAACTGTTTTTTTAAGACTCTGGAATTCGATGGATATATTTTTTCTGTTAGTAATGAAATGGAGTTTGCTCTTGACGAAGAGAAGTTCTGCGATATTCTGTAATGGAATAAATTTTATATGAGCTACCGGGAAAGAGAAAACGGTAGCAATTGGAAATGTGACGTCTGCAAATTGTGGACGTCATGTTACTGTTCGCGGGATAGTGGCGTGGAACAGTAACAACAGTAACGAAAGAGTTTCCCCGATTTCATATTAACTCTTGAAAGATTATGCAAAATAAGGTAAAATTAAAAAGCCAAAATACATTTATATCATGTATGATTTTTTTATAACTTAGGATATTTTGCATAATTAAAATCGTGAGGTTACGAGGCCTAAATTGTAGAAAACTCTGACAGGAAACGAGAGTATACATCTGGCCGGTTATTTTAAGATACATTAGAAGAACAAACAGATCGTCAATGAATTTTAAGCATCTCCGGCAGACATATCCGGAGATGTTTTGCTGTTGCCGGAAACGGAATGAACAGTAATGTTTGGCTTTTCGGTCTGAAGGGAGCAATAGAGAAGTATGATAAAAGATTCTGACAATGTAAAACTGCTGGAACCGGGAAAAACGCCAGCAAAGAGAAAGATTCTGGTCGTAGAGGACAATGAACTGAATCGTGAAATTCTTTCTTCTTTTCTGGAAGAGAGATTTGAAGTTCTTCTTGCGGAGAATGGGGAAGAAGGACTTAAGATTCTCAGGGAATATTACAGAGAATTATCTGTAGTATTACTTGACATCTGCATGCCGGTGTGTGATGGATTTGAATTTCTTAGACGGAGAAATACGGATAAAGTGTTATCAACGATACCGGTTATTGTTATGACCGGAAGTAATTCCAAGGATGCGGAGATTCAGTGTCTGGATCTGGGTGCGGTTGATTTTATTCCGAAACCTTATAATTTTAAAATTGTAATGGGCAGAATCAACAGTGTAATAAAGTTAAGAGAGTCTGTGCTGACACTTACAGCGGTAGAACATGACGAACTTACCGGAATTTATACCAGACAGGCATTCTTCTATCATGCCAAAGTACTTCTAAAGGCTAAGGCGGAGGAGAAATTTCATCTGGTAGTTGCCGACATCAGAGATTTTAAACTGATTAACAGCAGTTATGGAGATAAGATCGGGGATCAGGTTCTGTGTTATCTGGCCCGGACATATGCAAAGATGATGCCGCATGGTCTGATATCCAGATATGGAAGTGATCAGTTTGTATGCCTTGCTTATGGGGATATGGATCTGTCGTTAGATATAATGAAGAGGGTGACAGAAGAAATTGCGGAGAATGCTCCGATTCCGAATCTTATGGTTAAGTACGGAATTTATGAAGATATTGATATTTCGTTACCGGTTTCCGTAATCTGTGACAGAGGATTTATGGCAATCCGCAGTATTCGTGATAATTATGAGAACAGTATTGCATATTATACGAAAGAGTTAAACCAGAAACAGATGCTTGACAGAAAGCTGGAGAACCGATTTGACAGTGCGATTCGTGATAAAGAGTTTGCAGCATATTTCCAGCCGAAATATGATGTAAAAACAGAGAAAATTGTAGGAGCAGAGTCTCTGGTACGCTGGATCAATCCGGATGGCTCTATGGTAATGCCGGGGGATTTTATTCCGCTATATGAGAGGGATGGCCTGATCGTAAAACTGGATGAATATATATTCAGATATGTATGTGAATTTCAGCGAGAACTTATAGAGAAAGGACAGAAACTGGTTCCAATCTCGGTAAATCTGTCACGTGTAAGTATTCATCATACAGGCGTTGTAGAGCGTTATGTTGACATCGTAAAAGAAACGGGAATTCCATTTTCCTGTGTGCCGATCGAACTGACAGAGACGGCTACATTGAATAATGTGAAGATCAGAGACTTTACAGAGAGACTGGTAAATGCTGGATTTGCATTGCACATGGATGACTTTGGCTCCGGGTATTCTTCTCTGATCACATTAAGTGAACTGCCATTTAATACATTGAAGATCGATAAGAGTCTGATAGACTGTATCGGGCAAGATAAGGGAAGAATGATCGTGCAGCAGATAACAATTCTTGCACATGGACTTGGCATGAATGTGATTGCCGAAGGTGTGGAGAGCGCGGATCAGGTAGAATTTCTGAGAGAAATGGGCTGTGATGCTATTCAGGGATTTTATTATTCCAGACCATTGCCGAGAGCTGAATTTGTGGAGAAGCTCTGCGGAGCGTAATTAAATTAAAAGAAGATAGGAAGACCATCATACAGAATCTTGTGGGGACTGTATGATGGTTTTTATATTATAGAAAACTATTGAATAACATTCCTATGACATAAAAAGCGGGAAATCATCCAGATCAGAATGATTTCCCGTAGATATTTTCTGTAAAAGTATAAAACTACAAATCAGATGTTTAATAGATCGCTGTATACTTTCAGTGCTCCGTCAGTGTCGTGTGCGAGAACACGTTTGGCAAGGACTTTACCAAGCTGTACACCTTCCTGGTCGAAGCTGTTTAAGTTCCATACGAATCCCTGGAACATGATCTTGTTCTCGAAGTGAGCAAGTAATGCACCAAGAGAAGCCGGTGTCAGTTCTTCACCTACGATGATACTGGAAGGACGACCGCCCTTGAAGTTCTTGTTGAGGTTCTCGTCTTCTTTACCGCATGCAAATGCTACGATCTGAGCTGCAACGTTAGCGCAGAGTTTCTGCTGGCTTGTGCTGTTTTCGATATCAACATCTACACCAAGCTGGCTCTTCTTAAAGCCGATGAACTGAAGCGGAACGATATCAGTTCCCTGATGTAATAACTGATAGAAGGAATGCTGTCCGTTTGTACCTGGCTCACCGAAGATAACCGGTCCTGTCACATAGTTTACAGGTTCACCGAAACGGTTTACAGATTTACCATTGGACTCCATATCACACTGCTGTAAGTGTGCAGGGAAACGGCTTAATGCCTGAGAGTATGGAAGAACTGCTGTGGCAGGATATCCCTGTACGTTTCTCTCATAAACACCGATCAGGGCGTCAAGCATATCCGGGTTCTCAAGGATGTTCTTGTTTGTAGCAAGCTTGTCCTCAGCAGCAGCTCCGTCAAGGATCTGTGCAAATACTTCAGGGCCGAATGCAAGGGAAAGGATTGCTCCGCCTACACCGGAAACAGAAGAGTAACGTCCGCCGATATAGTCATCCATAAAGATTGCTGTCAGATAATCTTCGCTCTTAGCCAGAGGAGAAGTCTCACTTGTTACAGCAAGCATATGTCTGGAAGGATTTAATCCTGCTTTAATGAGAGCATTCTTTACAAATGCTTCGTTTGTTAATGTCTCAAGAGTTGTACCGGATTTGGATACAACGATGAAAAGAGAATGAGCAAGGTCTACGGAAGCAAGAACAGCAGCTGCATCATCAGGGTCTACGTTGCTGATGAATTTCGCTTCCATCTTGAATGTGTTGTTTGCTTTTGCCCAGTTCTCAAGAGCGATATATAATGCACGAGGACCTAAGTCACTTCCGCCGATACCGATCTGTACTACGGTTGTGAATTTCTCGCCGTTTTCATTTGTGATCTCACCTGTGTGAACTTTGTTTGCAAAGTCTGCTGCTTTCTTCTGCTGTGCAACGTAGAATTCACGTTTGTCAACACCGTCTACAACTACAGCTTCACCGAGCTGGGTACGTGCAAGGTGATGAAGAACCATACGTTTCTCTCCTGTATTGATTACAGCGCCGTTGTATAATTCCTGGAATTTGTCGATAAGTTCGGCCTCATCTGCAAGTTTTGCAAGTGCGTCAAGAACTGTCTCATCCACCTGTTTTGCAGCATAGTTGTAAGTTAAACCGGCTGCCATTGGTGCGCTGTATTTCACTACACGTTCTGCACCCTTCTCACCTGCCATGGCGTCAGCGATATTTACGTGACCTTTCAGTTCGGCAAGTTTGCTGTAAGAAGCAAGGGTATCCAGATTTTTCCATGTTGCCATAATAATATTCCTCCTTTAAATGACTGCCTCCATACGGTGACAGTTGTCTAATGCAATTATACTTAATAATTGTTTTAATTTCAATGCAAGGATGCATGGAATTTAAGGATATTTTGCAGGTATCTTGTTTATTTTTCATAAATAAGTTGCTTTACGACAGGGAAAAGCCGTATAATGAAGGGCAGCAATACATTAATGAAAGGAAACAGATCAACATGGAGTTTTGGGACATTTATGATAAAGACAAGAAACCGACCGGACGCACAATGAAGAGAAATGACTGGTGCTTAAAGGATGGAGAATATCATCTGACAGTTCTGGGTGTGGTTGCAAGACCGGATGGAACTTTCCTTATAACAAAACGCGTAATGACGAAAGCATGGGCACCTGGCTGGTGGGAAGTATCCGGTGGTGCTGCTCAGGCGGGAGAGGAATCTTACGAAGCTGTTTTGCGTGAGGTAAAAGAGGAAACAGGTCTGGATGCACGTGGTGCAGAAGGTGGATATCTTTTTACATATAAGAGAGAGAACCCGGGTGAGGGCGATAATTATTTCGTGGATGTGTATCGCTTTGTGATGGACATTGACGAGAAGAATCTGCATCTGCAGACAGAGGAAACAGACGGATATATGTTTGCTACAGTTGATGAGATTAAGGCGTTTGCGGCAGAAGGAAAATTTCTGCATTATGACAGCATAAAGAAAGCGTTTGAACTGTAGCCGGATTGATATAAGAATTCCTGAAGGGAACTGTAGATGAAAATTTACTCAGACTTTTGACGTATATTATATTGAATATCTGGTCGTTAATGATGTTGGCGGAGATCTGGAGACATCCAAGAATGTCCGGCACATGTGGGAGAGTTTTAAGAAGATTGGTGTCTGTATCGCGATGGATGATTTCGGTACGGGATATTCGAACCTGAAAAATATCGGAAGACTTTCTTCGAATACGGTGAAGATTGACCGCAGCTTCACGATGCAGGCGTTAAAGAACGAATATGAACATAAACTGTTAGATCATATTATAGATATGATACATAGCCTGAACCTTAAAGTTGTGATAGAGGGGATTGAGACGAAAGAAGAACTGGAATCGATCACTAAAATGAAACCGGATTATATTCAGGGATATTATTACAGCAAGCCATGTTCGGCGGAGCAGTTTAAAGAGAAATACGGGATAACGAAATAGTAAAAATAATAAGCGTTTTTGGATCTTCTAAAATCCGGAGATATATTGTGTGAATTTATAAAAAACCATCATACAGAACCGATGCAACGAAAAAATATTTCGATGTTATTGGGAATGTATGATGGTTTTTGTAATAACTGGAAATTATTTACAATACGAAATTGCTATTGATTGATTTTTGAGTAATGTTTCAAAATAATTAGTTTCTAGTGTACCGACAAGTTGATTTCTCGAACAATCTTGCGTCTAAATTCCTTATTTCCGCGTTGTCGTCGGTCGCCGTAGCCACCGCTACGCCTCTCTCCTCCGCCTTGAAATAAGAAAATTTATCCTGCAAGATTGCTTCAAGAATCAACTTGTCGGCACACTAGGATTTCCGTCAATTATTTCATAGCATTCTTAATAGCTGACAGTAATTCATCATAAGCTTCATATGCCGGGATATCCGGGTAATCGGCTTTGATCTTATCAGTGCTTCTGAAAAGGAATCCGGCTTTACTTGCCTGGATCATACCAAGGTCATTGTAGGAATCACCACTTGCGATCGTATCAAATCCGATA
The DNA here is from genome assembly GCF_003471165.1 of Ruminococcus sp. AM22-13. Lineage (GTDB taxonomy): Bacteria > Bacillota > Clostridia > Lachnospirales > Lachnospiraceae > Blautia_A. The sequence continues at coordinate 39,182 of NZ_QRIL01000026.1, forward strand.
GACTGTAAAGCTTTGACAGTGCTTAATTTGGACTGTTCCACTCTCATCTTGAAGCCGGTGATCTCACCGCTGTCTGCAACTTCAAGAGTGTTGCAAAACAGTGTTGGTCTGCCAAGCTTTTCCATTAGAGGTGCAGCAAACTGTGTGAAAGTATCACTGATCAGGATGACCTGAGAGAAGGAACGAAGTTCATCCAGAAATTCCTTAGCACCTGGAAGCGGGTCAATTTTTGCGATAACATCCTGGATCTCTTTCAGTCCGAGACCATGTTCTTTCAGAATGCCAAGTCGCCAGTTCATTAATTTATCATAATCCGGCTCATCACGGGTAGTTCTCTTAAGTTCCGGGATTCCGCTGGCCTCTGCGAATGCAACCCAGATTTCCGGCACCAATACACCTTCTACGTCAAGACATGTAATATACATAATAAAAATCCTCCTTTGTTATTAAACATAGTCCGGAATCCATCTGATTTTACAGAATATTATTTTCGGACTTTTGTATTTTATCGCTGTACTCAGTGAAACAATATTAACATACTTTCCGGGCAGACGCAATTTCTGGATTATAAAAAATACAAATTGTTATTGATAAAAAGTTACTGTTCACATAGCACTATCCCGCGAGGTGTTTTGGCATGAATATGCCAAAATCCCGAGACATACAAGCCAAAATTCCATTGCCGCAGGCAATCTGGAATTTTGGCAAAGTTACTGTGAACGGAGTGAACAGTAACGATAAAAATGATTGACATTCCACATATGCATCATTATAATGAAAAAATAGTTAGGGTACTAACTAAATGGAAAGCCATAAAACTTCCCACTTTCAGGATTCTATGTACTGGTATTCTGAAGAGGTGGGATTTTATCAGCTTGCTATAAATCAGAAAGTAATGAAGCGGATTACAAATATCTGACTGACAGGAGGTGCAGGAGCGATAGAGGAAGAAATGAAACAGAGACTAAAGGATATGCATGTTGGCAGGCTGATCCATATTTTGTCACATTCCATGCGGCGGCATAATCCGACCGAAGTGATAGAGAATGATGATCTGACAACGATGCAGAAGCATGTGCTGAAATTCATTCTTCTCGAAACGATGCATCGGGATCTTTATCAGAAAGATGTTGAAGAGGAATTTCAAGTCAGAAAGCCAACAGCGACCGGAATTCTGAAGCTGATGGAGAAGAATGGCTATATTTACAGAGAGAGTGCCAGACAGGACGCACGTCTGAAACGGATTGTCCCTACCGAAAAGGCAGAGAACATCCGCCCGGCAATTCTTAAGAGCATCGAGGAAAATGAAGAGGCAATGGTTCGGGGAATCCCGAAAGAAGATGTGGAGCTGTGCAAACAGGTTCTGTGGCAGATGTATGAAAATCGCAGAAGCGTATGTAATTGTCTGGCAGATCAGGAGAAAAAGAGACAGTCACAGGAAGTTGATGATGTTCATGGTAAAGAAGAACATTGTGAACATAAAAAGTAATGAGAGGTAACAATTATAAAGAATAAGGAGGACATCGACAAAGATGAATAAGAAACTTTTAAGTTCCGTCCGGGAATACAGGAAGCAGTCTGTACTGGCTCCGATCCTTGTAATCCTGGAAGTACTGATGGAAGTTCTGATTCCGCTGGAAATGGCGAAGATCATCGACGTAGGTATTGCAAACGGCGATATGAGCTATATCATCCAGCGAGGAGTCATCCTTGTTGTCATGGCAATGCTTTCTCTGTTCTTCGGTGTACAGGCCGGAAACATGGCGGCAGTTGCGGCAGCAGGATATGCAAAGAATTTACGACATGATATTTTTTACAAGGTGCAGGATTTCTCCTTCAAAAATATCGACCACTTTTCAACCTCAGGTCTGGTCACACGATTGACTACAGATATCACGAACGTGCAGCAGGCGTATATGATGAGTATCCGTCTCCTTGCCAGAGCACCGTTTATGATCATTCTGTCATGGATCATGACACTGACCATTAACAAGGAAGTTGCTTTACTTTTCCTGGTCGTAGTTCCGCTTCTGGGCGGTACATTGATCTTCATTGCAAAGAAAGCACATCCGCATTTCATCAAAGTATTTGATGAGTACGATATCCTGAACAATTCTGTACAGGAAAATGTAAATGCATCCCGCGTAGTTAAGGCATTCGTAAGAGAAGACCATGAGATCGAGAAATTCCATGGAATTTCCAAATACGTTTACAACCTCTTTACGAAAGCAGAGAAGATTGTTGCATGGAATGCTCCGGTTATGCAGTTTATGATGTATACCGTAATTATTATCATTGTTGCCATCGGTGGAAGAGGAATCGTTCTCGGCGGCATGGAGACTGGTGAACTGACAAGTGTTATCGTTTATGCACTTCAGATTCTGATGTCCCTGAACATGGTAACTTTCGTATTTGTTATGATTATGATCGCACAGGCATCTACAGACCGTATCATTGAAGTTCTGGATGAAGTTCCGGAAATGCAGGATAAGGCTGATGCAGTAAAAACAGTGGCAGATGGTTCTATTGACTTCAATCATGTAGATTTCAGCTATGCAGGAGAAGGTGGAAACCTTTCCCTGAAGGATGTAAACCTTCATATTAAATCAGGTCAGACCGTCGGTATTATCGGTGGAACCGGTAGTGCCAAATCTACTCTGGTACAGCTGATTCCGAGACTCTATGATGTCACGAAGGGAAATGTACAGGTTGGCGGTGTAGATGTCCGTAACTACAATCTGGAGGTTCTTCGTGACCAGGTTTCTATGGTACTGCAGAAAAATGTGCTTTTCTCCGGAAGCATTTATGAAAACATCCGCTGGGGCGATGAACATGCCAGTGATGAAGAAGTTCAGCGAGTTTGTAAGCTTGCTCAGGCAGACGGATTCGTCAGTGAATTTCCGGATGGCTATAACACTATGATCGTTCAGGGCGGTAACAACGTATCCGGTGGACAGAAGCAGCGTCTGTGTATTGCCAGAGCACTTCTTAAGAAACCGAAGATTCTGATTCTGGATGATTCTACCAGCGCGGTAGATACCAGAACAGATGCCCTGATCCGTAAGGCTTTTCGCGAGGAAATCCCGAACACAACAAAGATCATTATTGCACAGCGAGTTTCTTCTATTGAGGATGCAGACCAGATCATCGTACTGGATAACGGTAAGATCGTAGGTGTGGGAACATCAGAAGAACTGCTTAAGACAAATGATATTTACAGGGAAGTATATGAATCACAGGTCAAAGGAGGCGGAGACGATGAATAAGAAGAAAAAATTAGATCAGAACACCATCAAAACTGCCAAAAGACTTCTGAAATATGTGACAGAAACTTATAAAGCACAGTTTATCCTTGTGTTTATCTGTATCTTTATCAGTTCAGTAGCCAGCATTTCTGTTTCTCTGTCATTGAAATTCCTGCTGGATGATTTTATTATTCCGCTGATCGGACAGACAGATCCGAACTTTGCAGAACTGTATAAGGCGCTTTCCGTTCTTGGCTGTATTTTCCTTCTTGGTGTAATTGCTACATTTATCTATACCAGAACAATGGTTTATATCGGTCAGGGCGTGCTGAAACGTGTCCGTGACGATATGTTTGAACATATGCAGACTCTCCCGATCCGCTACTTCGATCAGAACACAAACGGATCCATCATGAGTCTTTATACCAACGATACCGACACACTGAGACAGATGATCAGCCAGGCGATTCCGCAGGCATTGATGGCATTGTTTACGATCATTGTTACATTTATTTCCATGCTGGTGTTAAGCCCGCTGCTTACAATTCTGGCAGTTGTGATCATTTTCGTCATGTTGAAGGTCACGAATAAAATCGGTTCTAACAGTGGTAAATACTTCATCCGCCAGCAGGTATCTCTGGCAGACGTGACTGGTTTCGTGGAAGAGAGAATGAACGGACAGAGAGTTGTAAAAGTTTTTAACCACGAAGAGCAGTCCAAAGAAGAATTTGATAAACTCAACGAAGCACTTTTCGAAAGTTCTGCAAATGCCAATAAATACGGTAACATGATGGGACCTGTAATTGGTAACATTGGTAACCTGCAGTTCGTTTTAACAGCTGTACTTGGCGGACTTCTATCTGTAACAGGAGTCGGCGGCATCACTCTTGGTGTCATGGCTTCCTATCTGCAGTTTACAAAGAGCTTCACACAGCCGTTTATGCAGGTGGCACAGCAGTTTAACGCAATCGTTATGGCTCTGGCTGGTGCAGAACGAATCTTCAGGCTCATTGATGAGAAACCGGAAGAGGATGAAGGCTATGTAGAACTTGTAAATGCGAAGAAAGATGCCAATGGAAACATCATAGAATGCAAAGAAAGAACAGGTATGTGGGCATGGAAACATCCGCATTCCGCAGACGGTTCTGTAAGCTACACAGAGCTGACAGGAGATGTACGTTTCGAAGATGTTACCTTCGGTTATAACCCGGATAAAGTAATTCTTAAAGACATCAGCCTCTTTGCAAAACCAGGACAGAAACTTGCTTTCGTAGGTTCTACCGGTGCCGGTAAGACAACCATCACAAACCTGATTAACCGTTTCTACGATATTCAGGAAGGTAAGATCCGTTACGACGGAATCAACATCACGAAGATTAAGAAAGACGACCTCAGACGTTCTCTGGGAATTGTACTTCAGGATACTCATCTGTTCACTGGAACTATTAGGGAAAATATCCGCTATGGTAAACTGGATGCGACAGATGAGGAAGTATACGAGGCAGCAAGACTGGCTCATGCAGATCAGTTCATCAAGATGCTTCCGAATGGATATGACACCATGTTAAGCGGTGACGGCGAGGAACTCTCCCAGGGACAGCGCCAGCTTCTCTCTATCGCCAGAGCAGCCGTAGCCAACCCGCCGGTACTGATCCTGGATGAAGCAACTTCAAGTATCGATACCCGTACAGAGAGTATCGTACAGAAAGGTATGGATAACCTGATGAAAGGCCGTACCGTATTCGTAATCGCCCATCGACTCTCAACCATCAGAAACAGTGATGCAATCATCGTACTGGATCATGGTAAGATTATCGAAAGAGGCGACCATGAAGACCTCATTAAGTTAAGAGGAACTTATTATCAGCTTTATACTGGTAAGCTGGAGTTATCTTAAAGGATTACTTTTATAGAGAGTTATATGGATTAAAAGGTATGCGTATAAGGGTGTAGCAGACAGATAAGGTCTGCTGCGCCCTTAAAATATATTTAAGTTAGTTACTGTTCACTCCGTTCACAGCAACACGCTTCGCAAACTTAATTTATGCTAATCGCATAAATTCGCGCGGTATGTCTCGGGTTTTCTGTTGCCAGGCATCCGTAAGAAGCTGCCGGTGGCAGGTTCTGTAGGTGACCTTCGCACACAAAAAACACCTCGCGGGATATTACCAGTGAACAGTAACTTAAGTTAATCTATTGTTCTGTTAGTCCATTGTTATTACTTGAGCTTTCAGGTATAATAAAAAAATTATAGAGATAGTTCATGAAAAATAAAAATTCAGATAAGAAATTATCAATTATTATGCAATATAAGTTTACGAAAGGAATGGAAAATAAATAATGGTTAAGGTAGATTTGATTACAGGTTTTCTGGGGTCGGGGAAGACGACGTTTATCAGGAAGTACGCAAAGTATCTGATGGATGAAGGGAATAATATTGGAATACTTGAGAATGATTACGGGGCAGTGAATGTGGATATGATGCTGCTTCAGGATCTGATGGGAGATAACTGTGAGCTAGAGATGATCTCAGGAGGGTGTGATAAGGACTGCCACAGGAGGAGATTTAAGACGAAACTGATTGCTATGGGGATGTGTGGTTATGATCGTGTGATCGTGGAGCCGTCAGGGATTTTTGATGTGGATGAGTTTTTTGATATTCTTCATGAGGAGCCGTTAAACCGTTGGTATGAGATTGGAAATGTGATTGGGATTGTGGATTCTAAGCTGGAGAGTGATCTGTCAGAGGAGGCGGATTTCATTCTGGCTTCGGAGGTGGCAGATGCGGGATGCATTGTGATGAGCAAAAGCCAGGATGCATCACCTGAGGAAATCCAGGGCACAATTGCTCATGTGAATCAGGCACTTGAGAAGGTTCACTGCAGCAGGAGATTTTGCTGTGAAATGGATGATGTGGATACAGTTAATATTATCCACAAAAACTGGGAGGAAATGTCGAAAGAGGAATTTGACAGAATCGCATCCTGTGGATATGTAATGGCAAGCTACAGGAAACCGGAGTTCGAGGCAGAGGATGCCTTTACTTCTCTGTACTTTATGAATGTGAAGATGACTGAGAAGGAGCTGCGGGAAGCAACTGAGAAGATTCTGTCTGATCCTGAATGTGGGCGTGTGTTTCGGATGAAGGGATTTATGAGAGTGGACGATGATGATGGAATTTCTGGAAAGTCTGTTCAGACGGAGAAAAATGGGAAAAAGTGGATTGAATTAAATGCTACTAAGAATGAAATTACGATCCGTCCTCTTCATGTAGGGCAGGAGGTTTTGATTGTAATTGGTGAGGATTTGCAGGAAGAGAAGATAAAGTCTTATCTGAAAATATGAAAGTTGCAGTTCACTTTGTTTTAACCAAATCAAGTAAGTCCCCTGCTTCAATTGCGAAGAGCAATAAGCAGTGGGTGGGGACTTGCTTGTATCAGAAGGGGTACAAGCCCCTTCTGATAAACTGCGAAGCAGTTATTTGGTTATGAGCAAGTAGCGAAAGCGGATTGCGAATATCCGATTGACTCAACACATGTGGAATCCTATCTGAATTATTATAAAAGAGCACTTGAAAATTCAAGTGCTCCATTGTATAATCTACTTAGAAGTTGACCGGAAGCTAGTTCCGGTTGCCCTCGGTAAAATTAATGTGAAAAGAATTTAAGCATCCCACCGCCCAAAGTTGGATGCTTATTTCTTTTTATGTTGATTTATGTAAGTCAATGCCGTAAAGATTACTAATAATAAAGTAAGAACTTCCATTGTGTTCATCAGGCATCCCCTCCTTTCATAAAACTGGAGGGCAAGGGTAGAAACTTCGCATCCGGAGTCTGTTCAATTATACGAGTTCAGTATAACGTTAAAGTGAGAAGATATCAAGTACTTTATGTTCTAATACTTAAATTATATAAATAATTGTTACTGTTCACACGCCACTATCCCGCGAGGTGTTTTGGCATGAGAATGCCAAAATCCCGAGACATACAGCGCGAATTTATGCGATTAGCATAAATTCTGTGCATCGCGAAGCGTGTTACTGGGCACGGAGTGAACAGTAACAATAATTAAACAGGGTATGAAGCTCATCTTTATTTGATGAAACTTCATACCCTGTTCTTTTATTTTTATGGAGATATTAACTTTTCTAATTGGATAAAGGTGTTATTTTGTAAACAGATCAACCAGATCTTGGGCGTCGTCGTAGCCCTGGCTCTTGAGTTCGTTTACGAACCATTCGTCTACACCGTCAACGGCTTCCTTGAAGGAATCGATATCCATATCAGATTTCTCTGTGAATGTCACGCCGTTTTTGGATTCCCAGCGTTCTTTGATTTCATCATCGCTGGAACGGTTGATGTAACGTTCGTACTCAACAGCTTTCTGTCCGCATTCATCAACAACAGCCTGCTGTTCTGGTGTCAGGTCGTTGTAGATGTCTTCGTTGATACAGAAGAACAGACAGTCATAAATTGCATCCCACATAGAGCAGTAAGGCTGAACTTCCTGAACGCTTGCAGCGTCGATAGCAGGAAGTGGATTCTCCTCACCCTCAACAGTGTTCTGCTGAAGTGCTGTATAAGTTTCAGACCAGTTCATGTTAGTAGCATCAGCACCCCATCTCTTGTAGCATTCCATAAGAAGGTTGGAACCGGCTACACGAACTTTGAGGTTCTTCATATCGTCAACAGTTTTCACTTCATGTTTGCTGTTTGTCAGTTCACGGAAACCGTTTTCTGCGATACCCATGCAGTGGAGTCCGTATTCACCGAGGATTTCTTTCAGCTTCTCACCGGCTTCGCCGTCAAATTTTGCATCAGCATCATCATAAGAATCATAGATGAATGGAAGAGAAACAACATTGAAACGTGGATCGAATGCGGAGTAGATCAGGTTGGAGTGCATGGAGATCTGAACCGGGTCACCATTCATCAGAGCCTGGATACCTTCGGACTGGTTGCCGTTTGTCAGCTGGTCAGCTGCGTAAATGTTGACTTTAACTTTGCCGCCTGTAGCTTTTTCCATCAGTTCGCCGAACTTACGTCCGCCGTCAGCCCATGTACTTGTCTCAGTAGTGGAGCAAGCGAAGTTCCAGGTTGTTTCCGGCCAGTCCAGATTACTGTAATCTTCCACTGTGTTGAAGGAATCCTTTGTGAAAAGGTCAACCAGATCCTGTGCATCGTCGTAGCCCTGGCTCTTCAGTTCGTTTACAAACCAGTCATCGATACCGTCAACTGCCTTTTTGAAGGAGTCGATATCCATATCTTCTTTTTCTGTGATTGTTACACCATTCTGGCTTGCCCAGCGTTCTTTGATTTCGTCATCACCGGAACGGTTGATGTAACGCTCGTATTCAACTGCTTTCTGACCTGCTTCGTCAACAACTTTCTGCTGCTCTGGTGTCAGACCATTGTAGATGTCTTCGTTGATACAGAAGAATAGACAGTCATAGATTGCATCCCACATAGAGCAGTAAGGCTGAACCTCCTGGACACTTGCAGCGTCGATAGCAGGAAGTGGATTCTCCTGACCTTCAACAGTGTTCTGCTGAAGTGCTGTGTAGGTTTCTGACCAGTTCATGTTGGTGGCATCAGCGCCCCATCTCTTGTAGCATTCCATCAGAAGGTTGGAGCCTGCTACACGAACCTTCAGGTTCTTCATATCGTCTACTGATTTAATTTCATGTTTGCTGTTTGTGATTTCGCGGAAACCGTTCTCTGCAATACCCATGCAGTGGAGTCCGTACTCACTGAGGATTTCTTTCAGCTTTTCACCAGCTTCGCCGTCGAATTTCGCATCTGCGTCATCATAAGAATCATAGACAAACGGAAGAGAAACAACGTTGAAACGTGGGTCAAAAGCGGAGTAGATCAGGTTGGAGTGCATGGAGATCTGAACCGGATCACCATTCATCAGAGCCTGAATACCTTCAGACTGGTTGCCGTTTGTCAGCTGGTCAGCAGCGTAAATATTGACTTTAACTTTGCCGCCTGTGGCTTTTTCCATCAGTTCACCGAACTTACGTCCGCCGTCAGCCCAGGTACTTGTTTCAGTAGTGGAGCAAGCGAAGTTCCAGGTCATTTCTGGCCAGTCAAGGTCGCTGTAATCTGCGATTGTGTCGAATGAGTTATTGCCGTCTCCAGCATCCTTGGAAGCTGTATCTGAGGAAGCGGAGGACTGATCACCTGTGTAGGAGCCTTCTTTTGCAAGAGCTTTCGGAAGGAAGGTGGAGGTAATCGGGATGTATGTAACGATCAGAAGAACTGCAACGCAGGCTGCGATCATTGGCACAACTGCCCTTGAGATCTCCTGCAGAGTAACTTCCAGACCTTTTTTAATCTTGATACTGATTGCTACGAAAAGGTTTACACCTACAGGAGGAGTTACCTGTCCGATTGCAAGGTTTACAGTTGCCATAACACCGAATGCTACCACATCGTATCCCAGTGCCTTACATACAGGAAGCATGATCGGAATGAAGATGTACATAGCGGAGTTTGCATCAATGAAGCATCCTGCGATCAGGAAGATGATGTTTACGATCAGCAGGAAGGTAAACTGGTTGTGTGCGATGCTTCCAAGTAAATTGGAGGCTGCTTCTGCAATACCGAATTTGGTACATACAAAGGAGAACAGGGAGGCACTTGCTACGATGAGCATGATACCGCCGGTTGTCTTTGCTGAGTCTACCAGGATGTCAAACATATCGCGGATGGAAACCTCGCGGTAGATGACCATACCTACGAAGAGTCCGTATACAACGGATACGGCTGCTGCTTCTGTTGGTGTGAAGATACCGCCATAGATACCGCCCAGGATGATGATTGGCATCAGGAATCCCCAGAAAGCATCTTTGAAAGCGTCCCAGCGTTCTTTGCCTGAGGCTTTTTCTCTGGATGGTTTGATGTTATGCTTCTTTGCTTCCAGCATTACTACGATTACCAGTGCCACGCCCATAAGAAGACCTGGTACGATACCTGCCATGAACATATCTGCGATGGATGTGCCTGTGATGGAAGCATATACAACGAAGGCGATACTTGGCGGGATGACGATGGCAATGGAACTTGAGGTAGCCATCAGTGCTGTGGAGAATGGTGCGGAGAAACCGCCCTGTTCTACCATTGCAGGGATCAGTACGGCACCAAGGGCTGCAACAGTTGCAGGACCGGAACCGGAGATTGCGCCGAAGAAGCAGGCTACGATGACACATACGATAGCGATACCGCCTTTTTTGTGTCCTACGCAGGTATCAACGAATTTGATCAGTCGTTTGGAGATACCGGCTTTTGCCATGATGTTACCTGACAGTACGAAGAATGGGATTGCCAGGAGCAGGAATTTACTGATTCCTGAGTACATATTTGTTGCTACAATCGTCAGGGATGTACCGGAGTAGAGGATTGCGCATACGGAGGAAAGTCCGAGGCAGATTCCGATGGGCACACCGAGGATCAGGAATATGAAGAAGGAGATAAATAAGATTGCACTGATCATTTATTTGCCCTCCTTTTTGTCTGTTGTGATTGTGTTCATGTTACTTTTTGTGTTTTTGTCGGCATTTTCTGCGCTATCGGTTTTGCAGCAGAAGTCCAGACAGAATTCGATGAAGTGAAGGATCATGCATCCTGCACCGATAGGGACGAAGGACCAGAAGATCCATTCAGGCCAGTTTAATACGAAGGTTCTTTTTCCGTTCTGAAGCTGAGTGATTACCTTGTCCATTCCGTATTTGAAAAGGATGACGCTGAAGATGATGCTCAGGACTGTGATCAGGATTACGGATGGTTTCTTCAGTTTCTTCGGAAGGCGGTCTGTAACCAGTGTCAGGCTGACCAGTTCTCCTTCGCGGCAGGCAAGTGCGGCTGCCAGCAGGGTGATGAGTACGAATACCGCTACTACAAGTTCTTCTGTGAAGGACCAGGAACGGTGGATGACTTTACGGGAAAATACGTTTCCCACAGTCAGCACCAGAATCAGCAGTGTGGAGATCACAAGGACGATCTTTTCTGCTGCAGCCAGTGCGTTCATGATTTTTTTGTAGATTTTCATGCTCTCTACTCCTCTCAAAATTTTTGTTCCTGTTTTTCGAAATGTAGGGCAGATTCATCTGTGGTGAATTCTGCTGTTTTCAAAAAGCAGAAGTAGTGTTTCGGTTTCAGATCGACAGCCTGGAAAAGAAAGTATGTCTCGTGTGTCAGGGCACTTTTGACATAAAAAAAGTCCGCCCCACGCAGGGACGGACATATAATATTCCGTAACCACCCTGTTTCATCTTTGAAACAAGTACGATTCTGCAACGTACCGATATACGCGGCTCCTGTAACGGGGGGCGGACGGGGAAGCTTACTGTGAATGCGGCGATATCTGTGATGGCTGTATTCAAGGTTCGGCTTTCCTTCTCGGGGATGATATTCGAAACAGGTCTGTCGCTGCATTTCACCGGACTGCAGCTCTCTGGGGACAGGTGGACTGTTTTTACTGGTTCCCTTCATTGAATTTATGCGTTATAGGTTTAGCTGTTTAAAAAACTAAAGCAATTTTAACGCGATTTGTTTTGAAAGTCAAGAGGTTTTTGTAAGTATTTGGGGGAAGTTTGTTGGCGTGGGGCGTACACAGACAATAAGGGACGCGCGAAGTAGCATCTATCTGCAGGTTCAGTTCCGGGGGCTAAGTAACTCTAAGGTGAGGGAAAATCCGCTAAAAGCATGAAGAAAAATGCAAAACTCGCTCCGTTGCAGAACTCCGCTCAGACAGGTTGCTATTTTTCTTCATAACGCGGATTTCCCCCACCTAAGAGTTACTAAGCCCCCTCCAAATTCACCTGCAAAGAGATGCTGCTTCGCGCTGGGGATTGGAAGTGTAAGAGGGAACAGTAATGACTGTAATGCTGGACGTAAAGAGGTTGATTCTGTTAGAGAAAAGACTTACAATCATAAGTACATACAAGTAACAGGGAAAGGAGAAGGAATGGTTTTATTTTATGGAAGTAAAGAAATTGTTGTGTATCCGAGTATAAGAAAGTCTATTTATAATAGAGATTTTTATTTTGGATTTTATTGTACTGCGAATAAAGAGCAGGCAGAAAGGTGTGCAATCAGGTATATCGTGAAGCGTGTTACTGAGAACAGAGTAAATAGTAACAACAGTAATGATTTGTCGGATTACATCATCAGGCTTTTCTTGCCAGTGCTTAAAGAACAGGATATAATATTTTTAACCGAAGTAAACAGATAATCTTTTGCCATATTCGTGGAAAGAACAGAGTATAGGTGAAATATATAAATGATATACAATGCGAAACGTCAGAAAAGAGGTGGAAATAAATAGTGAAGGTATTTAATACGACAGGTGTATGTGTTCCTAAGAAGCATTATATGGTAAATATAGAGAATCGTTTGAAAAAAATAAAGAAACTGGTGGATGGTGAAAGTTATTTTGTCATTAATAAGGCGCGTCAGTATGGAAAAACTACTACGCTCAGAGCCTTGAATCAGTATTTAAAGAATGACTACCATGTTGTATTTATAGATTTTCAGACATTTAGTAATGCTGATTTCGGCGCAGAAAACATTTTTTCGACTTCTTTTGCAATGGAATTTACGGAGTTATTTGATCATAATGATTATGAAGAGAATACGAAACTTAAAAATGCGTTGAAAAAACTGGAAGTGGAATCGGAAAGTGAACGATTTACATTAAGACCTCTTTTTAAAAACTTACGTCAGATCTGTGCAGTAACGGACAAGCCTATTGTATTGTTGGTTGATGAAATTGACAGTGCGACAAATAACCAGGTGTTTTTAGATTTTCTTGCTCAGTTGCGTGCGATGTATCTTGCCCGTGATATGCAGCCGGCATTTCAGTCGGTGATTTTTGCAGGTGTTTATGATATTAAAAACCTGAAGCAGAAGATTCGTTCAGAGGAAGATCATAAGTATAATAGTCCATGGAATATTGCTGCTGATTTTAATATTGATATGAGTTTTTCGAAGGAAGAAATTTCGGGCATGCTGCAGGAATATGAGGATGATCATAACAGTGGGATGGATATTGAAGGCATGTCGAAACTGATCTTTGATTATACAGATGGTTATCCATTTCTTGTATCAAGAATATGTCAGTTGATAGATGCTTTTGTATATCAGAGAATAGAGGATAAAAAGCTGGCATGGACGAAAAATGGATTTAATGAAGCTGTTCGTCTGATTCTCTCTGAGAAGAATACATTGTTTGAATCTTTAATTGGAAAATTGCATGATTATCCTGAATTAAGCAAGCTGATAAAAGGAATTCTTTTTACCGGTAAGTCTTATCCATATAATACAGATGAGGGCATTATTGATATGGCTGCCATGTTTGGATTTATAAAAAATCAGAATGGAAATGTGGCTGTAGCGAATCGTATTTTTGAGATACGGCTGTATAATTTTTTTTTATCAGAAGATGAATTGCGTGAGAATGATATTTACAGAGCCTCCTTACAGGATAAAAACCAATTTATTATAGATGGATGTCTGGATATGAGAAAAGTTCTGGAAAAATTTGTCTGGCATTTTCATGATGTGTTTGGAAAATGTGGAAAAAGGTTCCTGGAAGAGGAAGGAAGGCTATATTTTTTACTGTATCTACGTCCGATTATCAATGGAACAGGAAATTATTATATTGAGGCTCAGACGCGAAGCATGCGCAGAACGGATGTTATCGTGGATTATCGGGGAAAACAATATATTATTGAATTGAAGTTGTGGCATGGTGAGGAGTATAATAAACGTGGAGAAGAACAGATAGTAGATTATCTGAATGAGTATCATACGGATACAGGATATTTATTGAGTTTTAATTTTAATAAAAACAAAGAAATTGGTGTTCATGATGTTTTTATTGGAGAAAAGCATATTGTTGAGGCAGTAGTGTGATATAAGAAAGGAGCAAATGATTATGGATTTAAAGAATTATTCAACAGGTGTACAGCACATCGGGATTCCGACGAATGATATTGAGAAAACGGTGGAGTTTTATCATAAGCTAGGATTTGAGACGGCGTTTGAGACTGTGAATGAGGACGCGAATGAGAAGGTTGTTTTTCTGAAGCTGGGAACTTTGGTTGTGGAGACTTATGAGAATCATGCGGCGAAGATGGAGCATGGGGCGATTGATCATGTTGCGCTTGATGTGAGAGACATTGAGGAGATTTTTCGGTATATTAATGAATCTGGTCTGAATTCCACACAGGATACGATTCATTTTCTGCCGTTCTGGGAAAATGGTGTGAAGTTCTTTACGATTGAAGGACCAAATAAGGAGAAAGTGGAGTTTAGCCAGTATCTGTAAGTGAAAGTGTACCAGAGTGGTTTTGAAAAAAGTTGCTGTATTTTTCATATATCAAATGAAAATACGAGGCTGTAAAAAATCTTGTGTCTTTGGAAAGTGAATCTTTCTGAT
>NZ_QRIL01000027.1 GCF_003471165.1 Ruminococcus sp. AM22-13
TAACTCATCACTGAAGTAACGAGAATGCGACGCGCAGTTATTCAATTGGTTTCGTCAGATTGTTCCTGCGGCAGTATGACTTTACCGTATTCTGCGAAATGCCAAGTTCCTGTGCTATTTTCAAATATCCGATGCCCTGTCTGCGAAAGGATATGATCTGTTGTTTCTGTGATTCTGTCATCCTGTGACCTCCGTTCCGAGGGTGCGTATCGTGTTGTCTGCCCTCTACTGGTGAAAGGACAAAAGGTTACGCTTTAAGAACTGAAAGGCAAAAAAATAATGCCCACCAAGGAATCAACTCCTCGATGGGCATTGCTGCTGTGTACTTATTCAGTTATCTGAG
The DNA here is from genome assembly GCF_003471165.1 of Ruminococcus sp. AM22-13. GTDB lineage: Bacteria > Bacillota > Clostridia > Lachnospirales > Lachnospiraceae > Blautia_A. The sequence continues at coordinate 344 of NZ_QRIL01000027.1, forward strand.
CAGTTCATTGACACGCTTCTGCACCGCAGAATAATCATAGCCTGCCGCTGTCAGCTTCTGCTTTCTCTCTGAAAAATGGGTATAGAAAAAGCACCGTCCAAATAAACCTTGAACGATGCTCTGATAGTTATCGGATTGTTGCTCAATCTTCTATCTCTTTATATTTTGTTTTATTGCAGTGGTCACTGCATCTATATTGAATGGCTTTGAAATGTGTCCGTTCATTCCAGAATCCAAGGATGCCTGTACATCTTCCTTGAAAGCATTTGCAGATTGTGCGATGATTGGAATTTTCGCAGCGTCTGGGCGCTCCTTGCTCATTGCACGTATTGCCCTTGCCGCCTGATGCCCATTCATTTTAGGCATCAGGATATCCATTAGAATCACATCATATGTGTCTGCTGGATTGTTGGCAAAACAAGCCACTGCGTCCTGTCCGTCTACTGCACGAGTTACATGCATACCTGCTTCTTCGAGCAGCGCGATTGCCAATTCCGCATTCAGCTCATTATCTTCTGCGAGAAGAACCTTTACTCCATTAAGGCTGACATCCTGTATCAGATTCAGCTCAGGTATCTGTTTTGGGTCTGCAAGTTCCATAGGAATTTCTACTGTAAAAGACGAACCACACTCTTTCTTGCTGTGAACCGTAATTGTACCGCCCATCAGTTCTACATATTGCCTGGAAATTGCCATTCCAAGCCCCGTTCCGGCATAATGTGTTCGTGCGCCGTTATCCTCCTGTGAAAAGGGTTCAAACAGCCTTTTCTGAAATTCTTCACTCATACCAATGCCATTGTCTTTTACCACATAACTGCCTACAATATGCCGTTCGTCTATGCCCGGTTTGATACTAATTTCAAAAGTAATCGTTCCGCCATCTTTTGTAAACTTGACCGCATTACTCAGAAGATTCGTCAATATCTCACGAATTTTTGTTGCATCCGTCAGAACATAAAGTTCTTTGGGGATGTTGCGATGTATCTCAAATGTTAAATCCCGATTCAGCAGGAGTCCATCCACGATAGCAATCACATTATCTATTAGTACAGGCAAATCCTCCGGCTCAGGTGAGAAGCTTACCTTTCCGTTCTCGATACGGCTAAGATCCAGTACATTATTCAATAACAACAGCAGATGCTCTGAACTTATTTTTACCTTTTGCAGACTATCGTGAATTTCAGATACATTTGTCTGGTTCAGTGCAATGTCCGTAAATCCGATAATAGCATTCATAGGTGATCGAATATCATGTGACATGTTAAGTAAGAAGGATGATTTTGCTCTGTTTGCGGTCTCTGCTTTTTCCGCAGCCTCGCTCAACAAAAGAGTCTGTTCAATTTCATCTTCTCTTTTTCTTTTATAGCCGATAAAGCAGACAGCACAAAGCAAAAACAGCACACATCCTGCCATAGCTCCAACATAAACGGATGCTCTTCTTGTTCGCTTTACAAGCCCATACACAGACTGCATATCCATTTCAATGCATAAAGCACCAACTATTTCATCCGAATCGCCCGCTAAATCGCCCGTTATAGGATAACAGGCTGTGAAAATAGGACCCCATGTCGTATCAACAATGTTCTGCGAATACACCGTTTCTCCTGAAAGAGCCTTGTTAATATACGGAATCATTTCATCCTCAATATAGTCTCCCGGATGTCTGACATCTCCTGCGTTGGGATCCAGACCGTCCACCACATAGATCAGCCTGTTTTCTTCATTTCGGGTGGCGGTGTATAAATATCTGGTTGAATTCAGCGTTCGAATTTCATTTAGAAACGAGGAAACCTCGTGATACATTTCTGTATTTTCATCAGATTGATGGCGGAGCGTGGCAAATTCTTCTCTTCCGATTTTTTTATTTACCAATTTATGGATTGCATCCGCATTTTCCATATCACGTTTGAGTTCCGCTTCAAGGGCGATATCTGTATACGATTTTTGCAGAATATATGTATATGCTGATGCCAACAATATGATTGAAAGCGTCAAAACTGCAAATAAACCTATGGAAATCTTAGTAAATCTCTGCTTTAACTCCTGAATGTCTTTGACTGACTTCTTGTCCGATTGTGTTTTCATTCAATTTGACTCCACTTTTTATTTCGTAGAAATATGTGGAAGGGACTGATGCAAATACCGCATCTGCAGAGCGTGCATTTTTCCATCAGCTGATTCGCTTTTCAGATTTATCCTTTAATTGTTTCCTCATTCGAGGATTTACATTCTGAAAGGTCAGACAACAATTTCTTGCTCTCTAAAGCCGCTTCTGCCGCTGTTTCCTGCGGCACGTCCAGTTTTAATTCAAATGGAATGCCGTATTCTCGAACCACAGTTCTCAGAAACATATTGATCACAGTTGTCATATGACCGAGTTCATTAAAATCTAATTTCTCGCGTTTATTAGAACGCTCAGCAGAAGTTCTTGCATTGTATTCCAGTTTCCATTCCTTACTGCTTCTTGGTGAATTATTAAACAATCTTGAATACACTCTACTTATAATTATTTCCTTCTCCTCTTAATTATCACTCATCTGCAAATTGATTTTTTTATTATCGTGGCTTACATCCATTCGTGCAACATTCTGTTCAATTTTTCCATATCAAGAGGTTTCGCAATATGTTCATTCATTCCTGCACTCTTTGCAAGTATCACATCCTCCGTAAATGCATTTGCCGTCATTGCAACGATTGGCAACAGCTCACCTTTGTGTTTAGGCAGGGAACGGATAGCTGTAGCCGCCTCATACCCATTCATAATCGGCATCTGCACATCCATAAAGACCAAATCATAATATCCATTTGGATGATCTGCTACCTTATCTACAGCTTCTTTTCCATTTACAGCCGTTTCAATCTCAGCACCTGTCATACCTATGATCTCAGCTGCAACTTCTCTGTTCAGTTCATTATCTTCCACCAAAAGGATTTTCTTTCCTGTATAATCACTTGCAGCGATATTTTTCAGGTAATCTCTTGCATCCTGACTCGGCTTTCCGGATATTATTTTTTGCAGTGCTGCGGTAAGTCTTGAGCGGAACAACGGTTTTGAAATGAATTCATCTACTCCTGCTGCTTTGGCTTCTTCTTCGATTTTTGTATAATCATAGGACGTCAGAACAATGACAGAAACATCAGGTCCTATCTTTTGGCGTATCTGCCTTGTTGTTTCAATTCCATCCATTCCCGGCATCTGCCAGTCAATAATATATACAAAATAATCATTGCCATTCTCATGACGTTTCACCGCACGCTCTACTGCCTCTTTTCCTGACAGTACCCACTCTCCGTCGATTCCAATCTCATTAAGAGTAGCCACTGTTCCTTCACAGCATATCTTATCATCATCCACAACCAGCACAGGCAAGTTGACCAGTTCATCAATAGTCTCTGACTTTTCATCCCGCAGACGAAGGAAAATAGTAACGGTAAATCTGCTTCCCTTTCCCAGCTTGCTTTCTACCTTAATGTTTCCATTCATCATATTGACGATATTTCTTGTGATTGCCATTCCCAAACCGGTTCCTTGGATTTCGCTGATGCGTTTATCATCTTCACGAGTAAACGGGTCAAACATAACCTTTTGAAATTCCTCGCTCATTCCCATACCGTTGTCTTGAATCACAAACTCATAGCATCCTATATCCAGGGAAGTGGTAGGCTTTTCCGTAATAGAAAACAGTATCTTGCCGCCATCTGGGGTATATTTGATGGCATTACTCATAATATTAGTAAATATCTGTTGTACTCTTAAACTGTCTCCTCTTACATATTCATGTTCAATTTTGTTGAGCTGTACTTCAAAATTATGATGGTGAGCTTCAATCTCGGAACGTGTCATTGCGATCAAGTTATCTACCAGTTCAGCCAGATTAAAGTCTTCTTCCGTCAGTTCGATCTTTCCATTTTCAATGCGTGACATATCCAGTACTTCATTAATCAAACCAAGCAGATGACGGCTCGACTTGGTTATTTTTCCAAGGCAATCAATCACACGATCCGGATGATCAATATTTGCTCCGGCAATGGCTGTCATACCAACGATTGCATTCATCGGAGTCCGAATATCATGAGACATATTTGATAAAAACTCTGTCTTTGCCCTGTTTGCCTTGTTAGCCGCTTCATAAGCTTCCTTCAAAGCAATCCTCGATTCTATCTCCGCAAGTTTTTCCTGAGTGGTATCCTGTGCGATCAACAGCACCTTTTCAAGTACTCCGTCTTTCCAAGACAAAGGAATGAAAGCCATGCTCTTAAAATGCTTTTCATCTTCCGTACAATATTCCAGCTTATAAATATCATCCATGCTTCTAATCATGCCACGGATATGATCTGCTGAAATCACTTTGTCAATCGTTTCATCCTTTGCCACCACTTTATAGCGGGATGCAATCCTCCTGATCAGGTCATGATATGTTCCGTAAGCATCGTATGGTGGCTTTTTTCCATGCAGACTATAAAACTTATAAGTATCATCTTCCAGATTGCACATAGCAAAACGATTGACCAGACGCATTGTTCCCTGAAGAAGCAGATCCATCGCATCATTCTTACGTGTCAGCTCCAATATGTTTTCCATTTCTTTTCTGGCTTCTGTAATATCCCGGACGAAGATCATTGCATAGCGTGAACCATCATTTTCTTCTCCTCTCATAAGGACATTACGAACCCAGTGTTCATCACCTTGTATCCGTATTCTGCATTCAAGGTTAATTTCTTTTGAACCTTCACTCAGTTTTTCAACAATAAAATTACGGTTGTAAAAATGAGAAACCGCTTCCTTGTCCTCATCAACAACATAATTATCCAGGTATGCCTGAATCAGTTCATCCCATGTATGGCTCTTTTCAAAAATCTCCAGAAGAGAATCCTCTACTTTTAGTGACTCAAAAGAATTATCCTTTAGATTTACATAATACTCGCAGATATTTCCCTCTGTATAGGCGCGATGAAATGCCTCATTTCTCTGTGCTTTCATCTCGCTCTGCTTTCTCTTGTCAATATTTATGAATGTACCGACAATAAAACGTACTGTTCCGTCCAGACGTCTGGTTGTCTCGGCATTTGCCCGGAACCATTGATAGGAACCATCTTTCATCTTCAAGCGGTATTCACAGTCATATTTCACACTATCTGTTTTGTCTTGAATTGCTTGCTCTAACAGTGTAAGTGTTGCTTTCTTGTCTTCTGGATGTAACAAATCTGACCACGATTCCAGTTTATTTGGGAAATCAAGAATGTCATGATACCCAAGCATCGTGCGAAACTCATGACTCCAGTACACTTCCTTAATATTTCCGCTTTTGTCACAATCAAAATGCCACATCCCAGAATGAATCACGTTATTGATCAGTTTCAGATTCTGCTGCATCCAGTCAATCTGAACAGACAATACCCATACCTGCTTTCCATCATCTGCTATGGCATCTTTCTTGCACATACGGACAAATACAGGTGTGCCATCGCTCATCAGCATCTGTCCTTCTCCACACCCTTGAAGGCGCTGGAACCTGTCGTATTCAAGAAAGGTCTGGTTTCCTCCATATAAAAGATTTCTCAGAGAACCTGATGTTTTCTTTTGAAATTCTTCAAACGTATATCCCAGATTCTTCAACATGTGTGAACTGACCTGTGTAATTGTAAGATTTTCATCATAATATCCTGTCATGAATCCAACAATATTCAGTTCGCTCACTGCATCCTGTACGATTTTTTGACAGTTTTCATTTAACTTTGTATTATCCAGTGAAAAGATATTATTTTCACTTTGCTTTTCTTTATTGAACATTTTTATCCTCCGTATATTCTAAGTCCAACAGGGATGTAAGTACTTCCATTAGTTTATTTATATCAAAAGGCTTTGAAAGATGAGCATTCATTCCTGCTTCAGCACAATGTTCTTCATCACTCTTAAAGGCATTGGCAGTCACAGCAATGATCGGAATTTCAGCACTTTCTGAATCCATCTGGCGAATATGCTTTGTAGCATCTATGAACCGTTTCAAAAAGATAAGCTCGATCTGCATTTCCATAATTGCCGAGAACTTCAAGGAGTTTCTGAATTCCTGCTCCAATACTCTCTCTATTTTTGGCTTTGTCAATTTCTTTTAAAATCCGCAGAATAGCTCCTTCTCCTGCAAGGATACTGTAGTTCTGCCTGTCAGCCTCCTTTTTTATCATCTTTAATCTCCGTTATCTTTTTTACTTAATCTTTCTATTTCTTTTCTCTGTTACTCTATTCAGATAAGCTAAACCATAATAAAAAGCAAAGAAACTACTACTAATTAACCATAGTATCCCTTTGCTATTTCATATGCAACTGGCTGCCATTTTACAGGCCCTATAGCTTTGCGTCACAGACTTTCGTTTGCTTTGCTAAAATATTTATTTTCTTTTGGAAGTAAAATTAGTTCTATTATAGCCCCCCGAAAAATGTGTCAATTTGTATTTCACAATACGCTCATATAAATGATATAGTAAATCCAACATATTCTCATTCTTTAAATCGTTTAAATGGCACAAAATTAAAAATAAAAACCAGCAAAATGGTTTCGGTTGATTTTCTATTAAATTGGCTGTTATATTCTACCATGTCATCCTGCTTTTGTCTAATTCATTTTCAGATACAAGTACTATTTCTTGAACAACCTCCCTGCTTATCTCCGTTTTCAGCATACGGTTTTTCACCGATCTTTGGGAATATCTCATCAGCAAAATATTTTGCCCATGATTTTTCCAACATTCGCTGTTCCCGTTTTGTCAGAAAATGAAAAGAATCTGTAAAAGATAACTGCTGAATAGGTACGAGCTTTTGACGCTTAAATCATGATATAAAACATAAAGCTAAAATTCAATGGTTGTTCCGATACTATTTTCTTGACCATATATCCGCCGACTGAACCGTTCTGTTTGGATGTCAGGTTACCGTTGTATCCATCTGTAAGCGGTACACCTAATTCGTTTGCAACCTCGAATTTGAAACGGTCTAACGCACCTTTTGCTTCTGGTACAGCTGCCTGGTTAGAAGATTTTGTGTTTGACATATCAATTTCCTCCTTGGTTGTTGTTTTCATTTTTGATTGTTTTGGTGTTGCAATGCTAGTATATGAAGCTAGAAGAATAATACTCTGGAAGTTTTCGTATACTAAGGAAGAGCATGGAAAATTTATTGCAATTTTATATTTTTTACGGTATAATTACATTTAACTACTGAGATTAATCTTTAATTTCAGACAGATATTTGTATCTGTGTATATGTGTGTAACTAAAAGACGAACCGTACAAAGGCGTACATCACATGAACTATCGTGTATGTATGCCTTTTTTTATATAACATTAATTTTTTATTATATAAAACGGTATCTTTAAAGTTCAAAGATGTATCTTCTTTTCTTTACTCACATAAATTCATAAAAAGGAGAGGAAGCCTATGATTAATTCTGTCGCAAATTTCATTAACAAACTGGATGGTCTTGTATGGGGATGGTGGATGATTCTTCTGCTTCTCGGGACTCATATTTTTATGACAGTCCGCACAGGTGTGATCCAGAGAAAAATCGGTACAGCTATCCGATTATCTGTCACGAAAGATACAGGGGCAGAAGGCGAAGTCAGTCAATTTGGTGCACTTACCACTGCTCTCGCTTCTACAATTGGAACCGGAAATATCATTGGTGTGGGAACCGCTATCGCGCTGGGTGGTCCTGGTGCTGTTCTCTGGTGCTGGCTGACAGGCATTTTCGGAATCGCCACGAAATACAGCGAGTCTCTTATCGCTGTCAAATACCGTGTGAAAACGAAAGACGGACGTATGCAGGGCGGTGCCATGTATGCACTGGAACGCGGGTTACATATGAAATGGCTGGCATTGCTTTTTGCATTCTTCGGCGGCTTCGCTTCCTTTGGAATCGGATGTGCTACTCAGGTAAATGCAATTGCAACTGTATGTAATGAGAATCTGAATATCTCTCCGTTTTTTATCGGAATCGCAGTTGCCGCACTGACAGCACTTGTTATCTTTGGCGGCATCAAATCAATCGCAACCGTATGTGAACGCCTGGTTCCGTTCATGGCTTTCTTTTATGTACTTGGATGTCTGATCATTCTGGGAATCAACTATGATTTTATTATTCCGGCAGTAAAAACGATTTGCAAGATGGCATTTACCCCAGGAGCTGCTGCCGGCGGACTGGTTGGACGCGGTATTATGATGGCAATGCAGTACGGAATTGCCAGAGGCCTTTTTTCCAATGAGTCAGGTATGGGTTCTGCCCCTATCGCAGCAGCTGCCGCCCAGACGAGAAATCCTGTACGTCAGGCACTGGTTTCCAGCACCGGAACTTTCTGGGATACCGTTGTTGTATGTCTCATGACAGGTCTGGTTCTCGTCACAAGTATTATGAAAAATCCTTCCATTGATATGGGAAGTATCACAGATGGCGGTGTGCTTACCACTCTGGCATTTCAGCAGATTCCGGTACTTGGTCCGGTGATCATGGTTGTCGGCATTATTTCTTTTGCTTACTCAACAGTTCTTGGATGGGCTTACTACGGTGAACGATGTGTGGAATATTTTGCAGGTAAAAAAGGACTGATTCCTTATCGCGTACTGTATATCGCAGTTGCTGCGATCGCACCGGTTATTTCCCTGAATCTTGTATGGACCGTTGCCGATATCCTGAATGCATTGATGGCAATTCCAAACCTCGTGGCTGTGTTGCTTCTGTCAAATGTGATCGTTGCGGAAACAAGAAAATATATCAATGATCTGGATGCCAGAGATGATACTCCTGTTGAAATTATTGACAAATAGTCAACTGTCTATTGCTCTTCACAACTGAAACAACAGGCTTACCTGATCTGGTTACAAGCTGTTTTCATCAATAGGCTTCAGAATACAGAACTGTTAAACCGTTATAAAATTTTTTACAAAAAGCAAGTTTCCAAAGTTCACTATATCTTGATGAACTTAGAAACTTGCTTTTATTTTTACACTCAATCTTCCTTTTTATCCAGCAACAGACGGATTTTTGAGACAAACAGGTCGAATGCAATATCATTCTTACCGCTGTTAATAACAATATCAGCTTTTGATCTGGTCGGTTCTACGTAAAGGTAATGCATAGGCTTTACAGTAGTCAGGTACTGTTTGATAATGCCGTTGAGATCTCTTCCGCGTTCTTCTACGTCACGTGAGATTCTTCGCAGGATACGCTCATCTACATCTGCTTCTACATATACTTTAATATCCAGAAGGTCTCTCACTCTCGGATCTGCCAGAAGCAGGATTCCCTCTACAAGAATAACCGGTTTCGGATCGATTCTGATCACCTTGTCAGAACGGTTATGTTTCGTATAATCATAAACCGGGCACTCGATTGATTTTCCCTCTTTTAACTGCTTCAGATGCTCTACCAGAAGCTCTGTCTCCAGTGAATCCGGATGGTCATAATTTACAGTTACTCTCTGTTCAAAAGGAACTCCGTCCTGTCTGCGGTAATAGTTGTCATGATAAAGAACAACTACATCATCTCCGAAATAATCTTTAATCCTGTTTGTAAAAGTAGATTTACCAGAGCCGGAACCTCCGGCAACTCCAATCACAATGCTTCCCATTTTTGTTTTTCCTCCATTGGCTGTATATTAACTGCTATGTGCTTCATTTCATGCAGCGTATATTTCTGCAATTTATTTCTGATTTTTATTCTTTGTATTATAATTTAGTCCGAATTCCTCCGGCATAAAGCGCGGGCAGATATTCTCTGAAGTACAGATTACAGTGGAGGAAAGACGTGTACCGATTCCACATGCCTCTTTTAATGTTTTTCCATAAGTAAGTCCTGCACAAGTTCCTGCAAAGAAAGCATCTCCCGCTCCCGTAGTATCAACTACATCTACCTTCATAGCCGGACATACGCCATATCCTCCATTCTGATCTGCATATACAGCGCCCTGTCCTCCCATTGTCACGATCATCTGTGGAATACGTGCGGATTTCACACGTTCTGCAAGGATTTTAGCCATCTCTTCCGGTTCTGTCTGACTGTAATCTTCGGAGAAAAGAATGCCTGCTTCCTGTTCATTACATACGAAACAGGAGGTTCTTTTCAGAAAGTCTCTTCGCTCTACAGCAATACTCATATTGGATACCATTGCATATACTTTCTTATTATATTTCTCTGCATACGCAAAGGTTTTCTTAACGATTTCTCTGTCTGTATCAATCTCTATCGCAATGCTGTCTGCGTCCTTAAAAATCTCATCTCCACACTCATCCAGAATATATTCCACCGGTGTGTGATCTGGTCTCTTGGAAACAGAAGCAACTACATCTCCATTATTATCAAAGATTGCCATCCATGTTCCCATACCGTTTGGTACTTTACGCATATAACTTGTGTCTACTTTATGGCGTTCCAATTTACGGATGACTTCCTCTCCCATGGCATCGTCATTTACGAGACTGATAAATGTTGGTTTAAGTTCCAGATTTGCAATATCCTCTGCTACATTTCTGCCTACGCCGCCATGAATCTGTGCGATAGTTCCTACGTTTCTTCCCTGAGGAATATAAGATGCTATGGAATATCCCTTTATATCAATAAATACATCTCCGATCACAACAATTCCCATACTTTGAATTTACTCCTTTGTTCCTTATTTTTTCATCTTTTTTGAAGACCTTTTCGCTGTACTAGTCATTGACGCTATGATAGCATAAAAAGCTTTTTCCGTAAAGTTTCTAATTTTTTCGACCTTATTCTTCACTAATCATAAAAATGTCCGGGAAACTTTTTTTAATTATAAGAACATTACAGAATAATTTTTCATAGCATAAAAAATCCCCGTCTGCTGCACATTATTTCAGACAGTAGATCGAGGATTTTAATCAATAGTCAATCGGATATTCGCAATCCGCTTTCGCTACTTGCTCATAACCAAATAACTGCTTCGCAGTTTATCAGAAGGGGCTTGTACCCCTTCTGATACAAGCAAGTCCCCACCCACTGCTTATTGCTCTTCGCAATTGAAGCAGGGGACTTACTTGATTTGGTTAAATAATGAATGCCGCAACAAAACGAACGATCAGTGCAACGATCCATGCAACCACACACTGCCACACAACTACACCTATGGCCCATTTTCCGCCAAGTTCACGTTTCACTGACGCGATTGCAGCCACACATGGAGTATAAAGCAGGCTGAATGCAAGCAGTGATGCTGCTGCCAGTGGTGTCAGTACAGAAGCAATGCTTCCACTGAAAAGCACTTCCAGTGTCGATACCACGCTTTCTTTTGCCATAAATCCACTGATAAGAGCGGTGCAGATTCTCCAGTCTCCCAGACCAAGTGGCTTAAAGATTGGAACCAGAAGTCCGGCTGCCATTGCCAGAATACTGTCAGAAGAATCTTTTACCAGATTCAGATGCAGGTCAAAACTCTGGAGGAACCAGACAACCATAGTTGCAAGCAGGATTACAGAAAAAGCTCTCTGCAGGAAATCTTTTGCCTTTTCCCACAGTAACTGTGCAACGTTCTTCGCTCCCGGCAGACGATAATTTGGAAGTTCCATGACAAACGGCACGGGTTCTCCTTTGAAAAGAGTACCATTGTACAGAAGTGCCGCCAGGATTCCCACAAAAATACCAAGCAGGTATAATCCTGTCATAATAAGCCCGCCTTTCTTTGGGAAGAATGCATTCACAAAGAAAGAATAGATTGGAAGCTTCGCAGTACAGCTCATAAACGGTGTAAGCAGAATCGTCATCTTTCTGTCACGTTCACTTGTAAGGGTACGCGTTGCCATAACCGCCGGAACCGTACATCCAAATCCAATCAGCATCGGCACAATACTTCGACCGGATAAACCAATCTTTCGCAGAAGCTTATCCATCACAAATGCCACACGTGCAATATATCCACTATCCTCCATAAGGGACAGGAAGAAAAACAGAGTAACAATTACAGGAAGGAAACTCAAAACACTTCCCACACCTGTAAAGATGCCATCAATTACCAGACTGTGCATGGCACTGTTTACATTGGCAGCTGTCAATGCTGCATCGGTCAATGCAGAAATCTTATCAATTCCTATTTCCAGGATTCCCTGAAGCCACGCACCGATTACATTAAATGTCAGATAAAAAACAAGTGCCATAATTCCTATAAAACAAGGAATCGCCGTATATTTTCCTGTTAGAATCCTGTCGATCTTTTCACTTCGAATCCTCTCCTTGCTCTCTTTTGGCTTTACAACGGTCTGCTCACATAATCGCTCGATAAAGTCAAAACGCATATCCGCGATTGCAGCACTCCTGTCGACCTGGCGTTCTGTCTCCATCTGCTGTACGATATGTTCAAGCATCTCTGTCTCATTGGTGTCTAGCTTCAGTTTCTTCATGATCAGAGGATCTCCCTCGATTGCCTTGGTTGCGGCAAAACGAGATGGGATGTCTGCCAGCGCCGCATGGTCCTCGATTAAATGCATTACCGCATGAATACAGCGGTGAACAGCACCGTCATGGTCATTCTTATCGCAAAAATCCTGGCGCAGCGGATGTTCCTGATATTTTGCTATATGTAATGCGTGGTTTACAAGTTCATCAACACCTTCATTCTTTGCCGCCGAAATAGGGATTACCGGAACTCCCAACAATGCTTCCATCATATTTACATCAATGGAACCCTGATTTCCCAGCACCTCATCCATCATATTTAATGCAACGACCATCGGAATGTCCATTTCCAGAAGCTGCATGGTAAGGTACAGATTTCTCTCTATGTTTGTCGCATCAACAATATTGATGATCGCACTTGGTTTCTCATCCAGAACAAAATTTCTGGAAACGATTTCCTCACTGCTGTAAGGTGACATAGAATAAATTCCCGGAAGGTCGGTAATCTCTGTATTTGGGTGTCCCTTAATAGAACCTGTTTTACGGTCTACAGTTACTCCCGGAAAATTCCCTACATGCTGATTAGAGCCTGTCAGTTTATTAAATAATGTAGTCTTTCCACAGTTCTGATTTCCTACCAGTGCATAAGTCAGAGTAGTTCCTTCCGGCAGAGGGTGCTCGTCTTTCTTGGAGTGATACTTTCCTTCCTCTCCCAGTCCCGGATGTTCTGCGTCACTCAGAGACTCAATTCCTTTATGACTTCTGCTTCTTCTTGGAATCTGCTCAATCTCTATCTGTTCTGCTTCTGCCAGTCTTAAGGTCAGCTCATATCCATGCACCTGCAGTTCCATCGGATCTCCCATAGGCGCAAATTTTACAACCGTAACCTCCGCACCGGGAATCATACCCATATCCAGGAAATGCTGACGTAAGGCACCTTTTCCACCAACCGATCTGATCACGGCACTTTTTCCAATTTCCAAATCTTTTAATGTCATTGTCGTTCGCTCTTCTTTCGTTTTGTCATTTGGTTGTTATTGGCTAATGATTAATTATTATCAATAATTTATCCATCGAAGATAGCTTATACTAACTGATAATTTTTGTCAAGTAGGACAGGCAGTGGAAAAAATTATAGATACAATATTTCCTATAAATATTTTTCATATTACAGAAATGAAAAATATTACAGAAATAAAAAACTCAGATGAATTTACCTTATCATCCGAGTTTCCTGAATTCATCCAGACAAATCACAACATCTGTCCCGACATTTATTTGATTTTTTATTAGTGAATCTTTTAGCAGTATTTATATATTTATTTCCTGCTTCTGCTTTTTTATATATCAGAGTCCGATAGCGCCTGTGATATCGCCATTAATTACATAGTATGCTTTATATTCTTCCGGTTTAATATAAATCTTAACGTCTTTAAGATCTTTCTCCTTCTTGCCCATTTCTTCTGTCCAGATCTTCTTTACATTCTCTAAAACATCTTTTGCATAGACTTCTTTGCCCATGAACTGAACGTATACTTCTGCAGTTGCTTCTTTCTTAGCAGTTCTTCTGGTAGTTGTCTTCTTCTCTGCTGCTTTTGCAACTGGCTTTTCTGCAGCTTTTTCAGCAGTTTTTTCAACTGGTTTCTCTGCAGCCTTCTTTGTTGTTCTTCTTGTAGTTGTCTTCTTTGCTGTAGTTTTAGTTGTTTTTGCTGCCTCTTTCTTTGCAGTTTCTTTGTTATCGGTTTCTTTCTTCTCAGCTTCTTTGTTTACAGCTACTTCTGAAGCAGTTGTCTTTGCAGGAGCCTCTTTAACTTTGGTTGTCTTCGCAGTGGATGTATTGAGATCTGCTGTAGTTTTTTTTGTTGCCATTTGATAGCCTCCTTACAAGGTATAATTATTCTTTTTATGGAAATAGAATACTACTAATCTCCTGTTTTTGCAATGATTTTTGCCTTTATATGGAAAAATCACTACAAACAGACAGCCCTTTCCTATATTCTTTCGCTCCCATTTTGTGCAATATTACTTATAATCCCAGATTCTGCAAATCTTCTTTCATATACTCAGACAGCTTTTTCTGCAATTCCTGATTCTGCAGAAGGCTTAAATCTTCATCCAGAGAAAGAATATCTGCCGCTGTCTCACTGGCTGCTTTCAGGATATCCGCATCCTGATAAATATCTCCAAGTTTAAACTCCAGCAGACCACTCTGGCGGATTCCAAACAAATCTCCAGGGCCTCGAAGCTTCAGATCTTCCCCTGCGATGTAAAATCCATCATTAGATTTATTCAGAATTTCCAGACGTTTCGAAGTCTCCTTCGCCCCATTTCCCTGCATAAAAATACAATAGGACTGATATTCTCCACGCCCTACACGCCCACGAAGCTGGTGAAGCTGTGCCAGTCCAAAACGCTCCGCATTCTCCACCATCATCACTGTCGCATTTGGCACATTCACGCCTACCTCCACAACCGTCGTCGACACAAGAACCTGGATTTCTCCCGCTGCAAAAGCCTCCATGACCGCATTCTTCTCTTTCGCCTTCATCTTCCCATGAAGAGACGCCACCTTAATATCCGGCGGAAAAACATTCCGTAACTTCATCGTATAATCCAGAACATTCTCTCCATCCATGCCCTCACTCTCTTCAACCATCGGACAGATCACATAAACCTGACGTCCCTGACGGATCTGCTTCTCCATAAAAGAATAAGCCTTGGGCCGATAAGAAGTATCCACAACACAATTCTTAATAGGAAGTCTCTGCGCCGGAAGCTCATCAATCACAGAAATATCCAGATCACCATAAATAATGATAGCAAGAGTACGCGGAATCGGTGTTGCACTCATTACCAAAACATTCGGCGGATTTCCCATCGTCGTCAGGGCTTCCCTCTGCTTCACACCGAAACGGTGCTGCTCATCCGTAATAACAAGCCCCAGATTATTATACTGCACCTTCTCCTGTATCAAAGCATGCGTTCCTATGACCAGATTCGCCTCTTTCGATGCGATCAGCGCATATTTTTCCCGCTTCTCCTTCGCCGTATCCGATCCGGTAAGCAGTACCGGATGACCAAATTCTATATTATGCTCCTGCAACAACTTCTCCATCGCCTGAAAATGCTGCCTCGCCAAAACCTCCGTCGGCGCCATCAAAACAGCCTGATAACCATTCTCAACCGTCATAATCATCGCCAGAAAAGCCAGAATCGTTTTTCCGCTTCCCACATCTCCCTGAACCAGTCTGGACATCAACGCCTGGCCACTTAAGTCCCTCTCAATTTCATGCCAGACATTCAGCTGAGCCTTCGTCAAGTCATACGGCAAATCCTCTATAATCTTCTCCGTCGTCCAGACAGGATGCATCGGAAACGCATTCGGCGCCTCTTCCGTCTTCTCCTTCAACATCTGCACCGCAAGAATAAAAAGAAGAAACTCATCAAACACCAGACGCCTCCTGGCAGATAACAACTCCTGCATATTCTTCGGAAAATGAATCGCCGGAACTGCAAAATTCCTGTCTGCCAGATGATACTTCTCCTTATATTCATCCGCCAGATACTCCGCCTGAAGATTCTGCTCCTTCAACACCTGATGAAGCAGCTTCACGATTGTCTTATTCGAAAGCCCTGAAGTCAGCCCATAAATCGGCTGAAGACTATGCAGAATCTCCTCATAAGCCGCCGGAGTAAAAATCTCCGGATGCTCCATCTGCAGCTTTCCCTGCTTTCTCGCGATTCTTCCCCTCAGAATAAAAGCACACCCTTTTCTCACCGTAGAACGCAAATACGGCGCATTAAACCAGGTAACCGAAAGCCTCCCTGTAAGATCCGCCACCGTAGTTGTAATCACCTGAAGATTTCTCACCTGATTCACATATACCCCCGTAACAACCGTCCCGGAAATTGCCACAACAGAGCCCTCCTCCACTGCTTTAATCTCCACCGGCTCCTCATACGTATCATAATTCCGGGGATAATAACTCAACAGCGACTCCACATCCGTCACTCCGATTTTCGAAAACAGCTTCTCTGTTTTCTCACCTACACCCTTCAACGTACGCAAAGATGTTGACATATACCACAGCTTCCTTTCTTTCCATAAATATTTCGTATCACATTTAAATACCAGGCAGGAAAATTATTTGTTTTTAATAGCTTGGAATATCTTAGAGCTCGAAACCGCATATAAAAACAAATAACTTTCCTGCCGTCCCCTATTGAAATACGAAAACGGATATACCTCACCTCTCCGGCGACCTATATCCGTCCTCATTTACCTATAAATATTCATTTAAATCCTAACGACCATTATTCAACGGAAATAACATAATAATAAATCGGCTGTCCGCCCGCATTAAGTTCCACATCGCAATCCGGATAAGCCTCCTCAAGTGCTGCTGCCAGTTCCTCAGCTTCCGCTTTCTCAGTATCAGCACCATAATAAATACTGATCACCTCAGAATCCTCATCCACCATCTCTGCAACAGTCTCCTTCGTAACTTCCACACGATCCTTACCAACAGCCAGGATTCCATGATCACCGATACCCATGATATCTCCCTCATGAATCTCCTTATCATCAATTCTGGTATCACGAACCGCATAAGTAACCTGTCCCGTCTTGACATTCTCGATTGCCTGAAGCATTGCCTCTGTATTCTCAGCACTGTTCTTCTCAGGCACATAGCTGATCATAGCAGTGATTCCCTGCGGAATTGTCTTAGTCGGAACAACTACGATCTCTTTATCTTCTGTAAGATCTCTTGCCTGATTTGCAGCAAGAACAATATTCTTATTATTCGGGAAGATATAGATGGTCTTTGCATTTACTTTTGCGATTGCATTCAGCATATCTTCTGTACTTGGGTTCATTGTCTGACCACCTTCGATCAGATAGTCTACACCCAGTTCCTTAAAAATCTCTGTCATTCCATTACCAACAGATACGGAGATAAACCCAACTTCCTTCGGAGGCTGTGCTGCTACTTCTTTCTCTTCCTGTTCAGCCTGCTCTTTCGCCAGCTTCTGGGCATCTTTAATCAGTTTCTCCTGATGTTCCTCACGCATATTGTCAATCTTCATGCGGGAAAGAGCACCAAATGTAAGAGCTTTCTCGATTGCCTGTCCAGGATGATTTGTATGAACATGTACTTTCACGATTTCATCATCTGCGACAAGAACGATAGAATCACCCAGTGACATAAGGAATTTCTTGAATTCATGCTCTGTCTCCCCGGACATCGGCTGATTCAGAAGAATGATAAATTCTGTACAATAGCCAAATTTAATGTCAGCCTCTGTCTGAGCATCAATCTTAGTTACTGCAGGTCCTTTCGCTTTATCAAACTGAGTATAATCGATCTCTTTACCAAGGAAACCATCATATGCACCATGATATACTTCCAGGAGTCCCTGTCCGCCAGAGTCCACTACTCCTGCTTCTTTCAGAACAGGAAGCATCTCCGGTGTCTTCGCCAGAGTTTCCTCTGCATGAGCTATCACACCTTTAAAGAATGTATCCAGATCCTCTGCTGTCTCTGCAATTTCAACAGCTTTCGCAGCTGCTTCTCTTGCAACAGTAAGAATTGTTCCTTCTTTCGGTTTCATAACCGCCTTGTATGCAGTCTCCACACCTTTCTCCATCGCTGCTGCGATAGCGCTGGCATCCAATTCCTTGCTGCCTTTAACGCTCTTGGTAAAACCACGAAGAAGCTGGGAAAGGATAACACCTGAGTTACCTCTTGCACCGCGCAGAGAACCGGAAGAAATCGCTTTAGCCAGCGACTCCATATCAGGCTCTCCAAGAGATCCTACCTCTGCAGCCGCTGCCATAATTGTCATTGTCATATTGGTTCCTGTATCTCCATCCGGTACCGGAAATACATTCAGTTCATTGATCCATTCTTTCTTAGCTTCCAGATTCTTGGCTCCTGCAAGAAACATTCTGGAAAGTATTCTGGCATCTATGGTTTTGTTATTCACCACAAGTTCCTCCTCTATCCTAATCAATTGCACGTACACCTTCTACATAAATATCGATCTTATCAATCTCCATTCCTGTAAAGGCTTCGACTTTATATTTGACATTGCTGACAAGGTTGTCTGCAATTGTGCTTATATTCACGCCATATGCCACAATAACATGGAAATTCAGGCGGATTTTATTGTCCTCAGTAATTCTGACACTGATACCATGTTTCAGGCTGTTCTTACCAAGAAGCTTAACCAGTCCGTCTTTCATGCTGACTGCAGCCATACCTACGATACCAAAACACTCTACTGCAACGCTTCCTGCGTAGGTTGCGATTACATCTGTGTCAATTATGATCTGACCTAATCCGGAATCTATACGTCCATTCATATGGTTACCTCCAATTAATATATTGTATGTAAGTGTATTATAACCTCTTTTTACAGAAAAGGAAATATAATTTTTGAGTTTTTTCCTTTTTTTGCTTGCAAAAGCACAATTCATCTGTTACAATGTAATCTGTTGAACAAAAGGTTACTGTTTTAGACACCAGGCACACAGCAGACAGTAACAATAAAGCGTCAAGGAGGTGCTATCATGGCTAAATGTGCAATCTGTGAAAAAGCTGCTCATTTCGGAAATAATGTAAGTCATTCACATAGAAGATCCAATAAAATGTGGAAATCTAACGTAAAATCCGTTAAAATCAAAACTGCTGAAGGCGGAGCTAGAAAGACATATGTATGTACTTCTTGCTTAAGATCCGGTAAAGTAGAAAGAGCATAATAACACCAATTGCCCCTGTTTTTACAGGGGTATTTTTTTTACCTTTTAGAAAATCAGCCTCTCATTTCCAATGATCCAATGGATATTTACAATTACATGAAACTTACCTAATCTGTTAAAATCCACAATTATCAGATAAAAATATAAGAGACCACAGTCTGCCAGATATTCTACAAAATTTTATAGAAATCATGGCTGATCCTGTAGTCTCTTTTTCTTTTATATATTATTTTCAGTGGCAGAAAAGATGATATCCCAGCAGCAGGAAAATTCCGGCTGAAACTACCAGGATCACATTCTCTGCGATCAATAATCCGATCACCATCCCAAGCCCTATGAAAAACAGCATAAAACCTATCAGCTTTTCCAATTCTTCTGCGCCTTTTCTTTTTCATTGGTTTGATATAGTTTATGCAAAAACTCTATTATGAATGCCTATAACGGATTTCTGTCTTATTTTTCAGGCTCACTGATTGGTTCATCGTCACCTTTTCCTGATGTGAAACGATCTACAAAATCCGGCACCATATCAAGAATCTTGGTCAGTCCATCCTGATTCTTCACGTTGACAAGTTTGGTTGTTCCATTCTGAATTACAAGTACTGCGCATGGAGTCATCTTTCCGGCCATTCCACCGCCGCCGTTATCCTTCTTCTCTCCTGAGAAAGCACCGGCACCTACGCCAAAAGAAACATCCATCAGAGGAAGGATGATCGTGTCGCCTACATGGATTGCTTCTCCCACTACAGTTTTTGCAGAGATAAAGCTGTCCATTCCCTTGAATAATGAGTTTACAGTTTCTTTAAAGTTATTTTCGTTTGCCATGGTCATGCCCTCCTGGTTTTCCAACGTTTTATAACGTATTTTATATTTTTATCAAAATAAATGATCAATGCAGCGCGCAGAAAAACAAATCCATAGATTCTGCCTTTTGCCCTGATATTTCCCTGCAGATAATTCTCTCCATCAAAGCGAGGATTGATCTGAACACAGTTCTTATGAAAAGGAATTGTCATACCAAGTACAGCAAGTGCTGTTCCCGTCAGCGCCGGATCTTCAAAAGAAAATGCAACCTGTCCTTCTATCTTTGTAGGGAAAATATGCTTAAGAAGAAATTTCGCATGTTTCCACACCAGAGTTCTGGCAGCTTTTACTCTCGGATGTTCGAGAAAAGATTTCCACCAGGACAGATTATTTTTGACTTTCTTGAGTGTCCTGCGAATATTTTGCAATTTTGTCCGAATTCCTTTGAATATATTTCGAATTCGGTCATATATTCTTTTAATAAAGAACGTTTTCTGTTCTGAAACCTCCTCTGAAGCTGTATCTTCTGGTTGAATTTTATTTTCATTTGTCACCGTTTCAGTATTTTCTGATTCATTATCTGGTTTGTGCTGGTCCTGTCTTATACTTTCTTCATTTTCATTGATTTTAGTATGATTTTCAGTAGAATTTACACCTTGGTCTGCCGAATCATTCAATAATTTTACTTCTGATTCATGCTCTTCATTCTTTGAATTTACCGCCTGAGATCTCGAATTTTTTGTACCAGATTTCGATTTCTTTGAAGTGTTCTTTGTATTCTTTGTATTTTCCGAATCTGATTTTTTCTTCTGGCGTTTCTTCAATAATTTATCTACGGGAATTCCAAATAGATGAAACGACATTTCCATCTGCCGATCTTTCCATTCAGCTTTCAGCGAAACTCCATGAAATAACCAGCTTACAACGCCTTCTCCTTCTATCTGATTCCAGGCTCCTTCCGTCTTAACAGCTGATGCCTTATATCTCACAGGGCAGAACAGAACAAGAAGCACTGCCAGTAAAAGAAGTCCCAGCAGGATCCCCAGTATGATCAATATAAACTTAAGGATCAGCCATAAAATATGTAACATATTCTCACCTGTTTTCTATATATTCAGCTATTGCAAAGGTTCCTGTCTCCGTATACATTTCATCAATCAGGCTCCTTACCATCTCCAGAGCCTCTTCCTTGCCCTTTGCCATTCCTATGATTTCAGGACAGATTCCGTAAAAGCTCTTCTGGAATAACATCGCTGCCGGAATAATATCCATAAGATTAGATGGATTTTCTGATAATGTAAGAAGATAAATGCCTGGCACCAGTTTTCCACTATTTAATTTCTTTTTTATCTTACCGGGATTCTTTACAGATTCCCCTGCCAGAAAATTCTCCTGCCACTTTAGCATCTTACACCTTCTCTCATTTCTGCCTACACCAAATCAATAAGCTTATCCTTTTTATTTCTCAGTCTTTTATATCCCAACAGTCATCTCTTCTGTAACGTAATTCATTTAAAGTATTCCCGTTTTCTCCGGAATTTAAACCGGGCTGCGTCGTAAAAACACAGCCCTGTTCTCGTTAATAATACTTATGCTGTTTTCCCCAGAGTCCGTTGCTTCTCATTTCCAGATATTCCTGATAAGCACGTTCTACAATCTGCTTTTCATTGGAAAATCTCAGCAGATGGTAGATCTCATGGAATTTGTAATATCCGGAATCTACAAAAAACTCTTCTCTTTGGGGCTTACTATGATAATTATCCGCAGTCATCAGATACCAATGTACCTCTTTGGAAACCACGTCCTCCGGAACGGTAAAGTTATATTGGCTCTTCCCGATATATTTCACAATGGTCGCACGCACCCCAGCCTCTTCCATCACTTCCCGCAATGCCGTCTGTTCATGCGTCTCACCCGGTTCCACTGTTCCCTTCGGTAATACCCAGCCCTCATAACGGTTCCTGTAAGATTTATACAATGTAAGAATCTTACCCCGATGAATTACCACACCGCCACAGCTCGTTGCTTCTATCATAATGCAATCCCTCCTGTTTTGCGTGGTATTATAAACTGAATATAGTATACCTCTTTTTCCCAAAACCCGCAACCCGTAAATATGAAATCATTGCCGTTGTTACTGTTGTTACTGTTCACTCCGTTCTCAGTAACACGCTTCGCGATGCACAGAATTTATGCTATTCGCATAAATTCGCGCGGTATGTCTCGGGTTTTCTGTGACCTTCGCTCACAAAAAACACCTCGCGGGATACTACCTGTGAATAGTAACTTACTGTTCACATTATTGTTCACACACCGCTATTCCAGGATACACAAGCCAAATTTCAATTGCTGCTGGCAAGCCAAAATAAATTGGGACTGTATTACTGAGAAGATAATGAACATTAATGCTACCGATATTGCTGGATATAAACTAAATGCTCTGTTCAAAGATTTTTTCAAATTCCTCATTGAACAGAGCATTTCTTTAATTATCAGTTGTCATAATAATATGCGTCAAAAATCTGTCCGGCAATCGGGACTGCTGCTTCGCTTCCCGTACCACCATTCTCAACGATAATAGCTACCACGAGATCTGGATTATCTACATTCGAATAACCGATAAACCAGGAATGGCTGGAGCCATTTTCATCAAATTCCGCAGATCCGGTCTTGCCTGCTACCGTATATCCTCTTCCATTCAGTGCAGATGCCGTTCCATTCTCTACAACACCTTTCATCAGTTTTCCAAGGATATTCGCCTCGTTTGTAGTCATTAATTGTTTATAGCTCTCCGGTTCTGTTGTCTTGACTGTTTCTCCGTCTGAGCTGACTATCGAATCAATCAGATATGGTTTCATCAGTTCGCCACCATTTGCGATCGCACTGGTAATCAACGCCATATGCATTGGAGATACCAGGGTATTTCCCTGACCGATTGCAGTCTGCATAACCTCTGCCACCGAAGACTTACCATTTAATGTAAACGTACTCTTTTTATAAGAAGTAAGAGGGAGGCTCTTATTAAAAAGAAGATTCTCTGCCGTCTTTTTCAAAGAGCTTCCACCAAGCATAGTTCCAATCTCCGCAAACGCACTGTTACAGGAATTGGCAAAAGCACTGTAAAAGTCTTCCTGTCCATGAACTGTTCCACCATAACAGCTGATTGTATGATCTTCCATGGTAATGCTACCCTCACAGAGATAAGAAAAACCTTCCAGACTTCCCTTTGTTCTGAAGTAGTCAAGAGCAGTTACCACTTTGAATGTAGAACCCGGAGGATACGCTCCGTTGGTCGCCCTGTTCAGAAGGCTGCTGTCATTGGAATCATTAACCAATGTATCCCAGTTCTGGGAGATCGTATTTGGATCAAAATCCGGCTTGCTCAATTCCACCAGAATCTTTCCCGTAGATGGTTCAATCGCAACTACCGCACCTCTTCTGTCTCCAAGGGCATTATATGCCGTTGTCTGAAGATCAGCATTTAAGGTTGTCACTACAGAATCACCCGTATTCTTCTGATTCAGAAATTCATTTTTTATCTGATTCAGAAAGAATTCGTGAGATGTCAGAAGCTGGAAGTTTGCTTCTGATTCCAGTCCGCTTTTTCCATTTGTATCATATCCAACCACATGAGCAAACATATTTGCATATGGATAGGTACGCTCCTCTGTCCCATCTTCATAAACATTAGTCTGGGCAAGCACCTGCTCATCCGCAGATATGATCTTTCCCCTGACAACTCTGTCTGAAAATGTATCCTGTCTTGTATTATACGGACTGTTGATAAAATCATCGCTCTTTGCATAATTAAAGTAGACCAAATACCCGATCATGCTGACAAAGATCAACACAAAAAAACAGGATACCAGTGTATATTCCCGATTACCGGGTCTTCTTTTTTTAGAAATCTCCTGAGCCTTGCGCTTCTGACGCTTCCTGAGCTCTTTGCGCCGCTTCTTTTCTTCGATATCTTTCAATTTCTTCGTCCTCATCTTCTCTCAAAATATACAATCCCTGAATAATTGCCAACATCAGCACCGTACTCGCCACAGAGCTTCCTCCGTAGCTGACCAATGGAAGTGTCACACCTGTCATAGGGATGAATTTCGTTGCTCCGCCTATTGTCAGAAATACCTGAAATGCATATTCCGTACCAAGACCAAGCGCGATCAGTTTATAAAATGGCTTCTTTATCTTAAGTGCAATATTTACAATCATCAGAAAGAAATTCATACATACAAGGATCAGACAGATTGCAAAAATACACCCCAGTTCCTCACAAATGGCGCTGAATATAAAGTCATTCTTAACAACCGGAATCTTCTCAGGGGAGCCCTGGCATAATCCCATTCCAAACCATCCGCCGGTTCCAATCGCAAACAATGACTGAACGATCTGATATCCTTCATTCTGATATACAGCCATAGGATCTTTCCATGCTGTCACCCTCTGGCGTACATGCCCAAACAAATGATATGCAATAACTGCTCCGACCGAACCGCCGCCAAGACCAAGCGCCAGATATCCTACATTCTTGGAAGCAACATAAATCATCACGAGGTATGCCGCAAAGAAGATTACCGCACTTCCCAAGTCTCTGGAAAGCACCAGGATACCAACATGAAGCCCTGCCACGATAGTAGCCTGGACTACTTTTGAAAAATCTGCACCATTTCTCAATAATGCTGCCATAAAAAATACAAATGTGATCTTAATTGCCTCTGATGGCTGAATTCCCATCAGAGAAAGCTTCGCTCCATAGCTTGTCTGTGCAAGCACAAGTACCGCCGCCAGCAGGACAATTCCGATTCCGGCATAAACCCATGTCAGGTCTTTGAGAAATTTCATTTTTCTGATCAGTACCGGAACGACAAGTGCTGCCACATTCACACCGGTTACGATCACCAGCTGTCTGGTTGCCGTTGATACATCTAATCTGCACAGCATGATAAATCCAACGCTCAGAAGCATGCACATATTATTCAGCAGTAAAATCGATGCTTTCTTATATATAAGTCTGTACAGAATCTGGATTCCTGCAAAAAACGCCATCATCTCTACATAAAACAGAATGACCTGAAACTTACCAGTCTTCAGGTAGATGACCAGAAACGCAGTGAAGTCCATAAAAAAGATAAGCATCAGCTGCTGCCGCAGCGATTCGTTTCTCTCTTCCTCACTCTGCTGTTTCACCAGATAGAAACAGTGAAAAGTATAAATTACCATCAGGGTAAGGATCACATACTTGGATAATTCTACAATTACATTAATCATATGCCTTACTCGGCTCCTCTTTTAAAATGTCCCTTAGTATAGTCCCGCTTCGGAGGATTCTTCTCATTCAGATAAACGTCCCTGAACTCTTCATAAATCTTTACTGCATCCTGCGGTTTCTCAATTGTGAATGCGAGTCTCAGGGAAGAAACACCCAGTCTGTCTATCTGTGATTTTTCCTTCAGCAGACCATAAGGGATACTGTTGTAAATGATATTATAGCAGGGTATGCGGGAATTTGTATTCTCCATTTTCCATGGATTACATACACATTTGGCTGTAAATTCCTTATCATAGCGATCCTTCATAGTCACCCACTCTTCTTTATGATTACACCCATAAACATTCTTATGCACGCATTGAGCAGAAATCATAAGCGGCAGATAGCCATAAATGAGCATCTCGCTATTCTGATTATCTCTGTGACGGATTTCTCCCTCATTTAGCTCAAGAGGCACTGTATTGCGCATAACATGCTGTCCGATCCAGAAATCAACTGCTTCGTCATTCCATGTATACATACTGTGATCCAGCACACATTTCTCTGCAAGCCCGGCTTTCTTAAGAATTGCAAAAGTTTCCAGGTTTCTTACAAGAAATCCTGTCATTCCTCTGTCCAGCCAGTTATCTATCTGGGCAAGAAGATTTTCCGGAAATTCTCCTCTCATAATGTGTGGCAGTGACAGATACATCTCCATTCCTCTGCTCACACCTTCATCAAGACAGGCTTCCATCGCATCACCGTTAAGGTACATTCCCTGTATCCCTTCTCTTTTATATAACGCAAGAGCGGTGGATTTTTCTTCACATGATATATAAATTGGCAGCGTTTTTTGTATTTTATCCGCTTTTTTGTTTGTATGCTGACTGTTTTTTTCTACTTCTTCTCTTCTATATGATTTGAGGATTTCTTCTTCCAATGATTCCAACGCCTGTCTGCGGACTTCATTCAACATTTTCATCGGGATAAAAATGCTCTCATCCATCTGAATTTCCAGATTCTCCCACTCATATTCCGTATTTCCAAGCTTCTCCATCTGTGAGCGGATACGTTCCTCAGTCAGCGGTTGATTCTGTGCATACTGCACTTCTCCAAGGGATGCAGATCCATGAATTCCCCTGCAGGATACATCCAGTATAGCAGGACTTCCCGGGAAAAGAATTAACGTTCCCTGAATTTTTTCTTTCTTTTTTCTTAATACAGGCGTGATATCTCCAGTCTTCTTCTCATTT
Source organism: Ruminococcus sp. AM22-13 (assembly GCF_003471165.1). GTDB lineage: Bacteria > Bacillota > Clostridia > Lachnospirales > Lachnospiraceae > Blautia_A. Next base: position 26,816 of record NZ_QRIL01000027.1, read on the forward strand.
GTGAACGCCATCATAGATGGACCATTCTGCATCTCATAGTATCCGGTACAGGAACCGCCTCTGTTAAACAAATCCAGCAGATATTGTCTGTCTTTCTCCGCTACTTTATAATTCTCAGCACCTTTCTCAAAAAGAATGTCCAGATATTTTCTATATACAGATGTTACTCCCGCTGTATATCCCGGCTGTTTCATTCTTCCTTCTATCTTAAGGGAAGTAACTCCTGCCTCAATGATCTGCGGAAGAATTTCTATTGTAGAAATGTCTTTCAAACTCAGCGGACATACTTCTTCCTGAAATTTATCCTGTCGGTTTCTGCTACTCTGATTTTTATTTTCAAAATTTCTATTCGTACGATTTTTATTTATGTGACTCTTATTCGTGCAGTTTTTACTTCTCTGATTCTCAGTTTTCTCCCTGTATTCTCCGCACAGTCCTGTCTGATACGGCAGGCGGCATGGCTGGGCACAACGTCCTCTGTTTCCGCTTCTGCCCCCAAGGATGCTGCTCATCAGACACTGTCCCGAATAACTGTAACATAATGCTCCATGGACAAACGATTCTATCTCTATCGGGCTTGTCTCATGCATTCTCCGGATTTCATCAAGGGAAAGTTCTCTGGCAGTTACCACGCGGGACGCTCCCTGCTCTTCCAGAAACTTCATTCCCTCAGGACCAGTTACCGTCATCTGTGTGCTGGCATGAAGATGCATTCCCGGAAACATCTCCCTGATCATCTTAAACACACCCAAATCCTGAACGATCACCGCATCCAAGCCTTCCTTATAATACGGAAGCAGATAATCATAAAGCTGTTCAGAAAGTTCTCTGTTCTTTAGAAGCGTATTTACTGTCAAATACAACTTCTTCCCATGAATATGCGCAGTATCTATCGCACGAAGAAGTTCCTCTTCACCGAAATTCTTTGCATAGGCTCTCGCACCAAATGCTGCGCCACCCACATAAACCGCATCTGCTCCTGCACCGATTGCAGCCTCAAATCCCTCATAGGAACCCGCAGGTGCCAGAAGTTCTATCTCTTCTCTTCTCACTTACATACCTCATTCTAAAATATTATTCATTCTATAGCAATTCTACAAAATAATACAAATAAGACAGTCCAGCAGAGTGCGAAGGACAAGGAAGATATCTGCCGGCGTGCTGACGCACAACAAAGATATCTGACGCGGGACTTCACGCTCTAATGGTCTGGATTAATTGCATTATTTTTGGGAATTGCTATAAAAGCACTAACAAATCATAAAGGGGAAATCACCGAAGCAATCCCCCCTCTTATTATTTCAGCAGCTCGTCGATCTGCTTTTCCAGTTCTTTATTCTTTCCTTCCAGAAGGCTCTTCTGTTCAAGTGCTTCCTGCTCATTCTTCTGAGCTTCCTCAATCTGCATGCGAAGCGAAATCAGTTCATGCTTCAGATCATACATCTCCTGATCCTTCTGCTGTAAATCCTGTTCAAAAATCTCCGCCTGCTTCTTTGCCTTAAAATAATCATCCGTAATATTCAGGCTTAAAAGTGTATGCTTAGTTTCCATCGGCTGTCTGCTGTAACCAGGCATACCGCTTAATTCATCCATCTTTTTATTTATATAGGATGCTACTTTCTGGAAATATTCTTCCGATTCATAACCTCCCAGCGTAATAATCTTACCTCCTATGATTACCTTTGCTGTATTTTTGACCGCCATCCGTACGAGCCTCCTGTATCTTAATTATTACTATTTTTCAGTAATCTGAATTGTCTCTGTAAATATACATATATGTCATTTCCTGCCCATATCAGGCAAATAAAATCATCCAATTTACCATCAGGATTATCTGTCTCCTATTTATTGAGATTCTCAGACATTTACTTCATTATACTCGAAAGCAGTCGAAATGTATAGGAATTTTTAAAAAAGTTTTAATTTTTATCTCTTTAACAGTTTTTTTACTCAGTTTTTATCAGGCATCGGATACCCCAGATGTTTATACGCCAGTGCGGAAGCCATTCGCCCACGCGGTGTGCGGTTCAAAAAGCCATTCTGGAGCAGATAAGGCTCATACACATCCTCCAGAGTACCTGAATCCTCTCCAATCGCAGCCGCCAGCGTCTCCAGGCCGACCGGTCCGCCCTGGAAGTTCACAATCATGGTCTGCAAAATTCTTCTGTCAATCTTATCAAGTCCATACTGATCCACTTCCAGCAGATTCAATGCAAAACAGGCCACATCATAAGTAATCCTGCCGTCATATTTCACCTGCGCGAAATCACGCACCCTCTTCAACAGACGATTGGCAAGTCGCGGCGTTCCCCTGGATCTCTTGGCAATCTCCGCAGCACCTTTCTCATCGATCTCCACTCCCAGAACCTGCGCTGAACGGATAATGATCGTCTGTAATTCCTCATGCGTATAAAATTCCAGATGGTGCATCACACCAAAACGATCACGAAGCGGTGCAGAAAGAAGTCCTGCTCTCGTAGTTGCCCCTACCAGAGTAAACTTAGGCAGATCCAGACGAATCGACCTGGCTGAGGCACCCTTACCAATCATAATATCAATCGCATAATCCTCCATCGCAGGATAAAGCACCTCTTCCACCTGTCTGTTCAGACGATGGATTTCATCGACAAACAGAATATCTCCCTCCTGCAGATTATTCAAAATCGCCGCCATCTCCCCCGGTTTCTCAATCGCAGGACCGGAAGTCACCTTCATATGAACTCCCATTTCATTGGCAATGATACCGGAAAGCGTCGTCTTACCAAGCCCCGGAGGACCATAAAACAACACATGATCCAACGCATCATGCCTCTGCTTGGCAGCCTCTATATATACTTTCAAAGTATTCTTAGTCTTCTCCTGACCAATATAATCATCCAGAGTCTGCGGACGAAGATTCCCCTCAAGCGAAAAATCCTCCTCCGTCACATCTGTAGTTATAATACGTTTCTCCATTTAATACTGCTCCTGACCTTTCAACAATCACTTAAAAATTCTTCAACGCAGCCTTCAGCAGTCCTTCCACATCATCCGGTGCCACATCCGTAACCTTACGCACAGCGCGAAGTGCATCTGTACTGCTGTAGCCCAGCGCAACCAGCGCCTCCACAGCTTCCTGTCTGCCATCCGAAATCTCTCCAAGTCCCGCAACAGCCTTCTCCTGCTCATGAGCCAGCTTCAGTTCAAAAGCATCCTCCAGCTTCATCTTATCCTTCAACTCAAGAATCAATTTCTGAGCTGTCTTCTTACCAATTCCAGGAGCCTTAGACAAAGTCTTCACATCATCCGAAAGAATCGCAAATCTCAATTCATCCGCAGTAATTCCCGCCAGAACTCCAACAGCCGCCTTCGGACCTACTCCGTTCACGCCCAGAAGCAGCTTAAACATCTGCAAATCATCCTTAGACCTGAAACCATACAACTGCATGGCATCCTCTCTCACATTAAAATAAGTATGAATCTTCACTTCCTCTCCCATATGAATCTGCGAAAGATCCGTACCCGTCATATATATCTCATACCCGATCCCCCCTGCCTCAACAATGACAGAATTCTCGGTCATATCCACCGCCGTTCCACGAACAAATGCAATCATAATGCTTCCTCCGTTTCCATCTTCATCACTTCTGAACCATCATAACACATCCCCTACCAGAACGCAAACATATATTCGAATTCCTGAAATAAATTTATTTAGTTTTTTCTAGTACAGCGCAGGACATTATTTAAAAAGAACTGCCATAGTTTCCCATAGCAGTTCTCTCCATAATCACTGAATAATATGTCTCGGACAAGCCTCTTTGCAGGCTCCGCAGTTTGTACACTTACTGTAATCTATATGTGCACAGAAATTATCAACCGTAATTGCCCCATTCGGACAAGTCTTCTCACACTTCTTACATCCGATACATCCCACCTCACAGGCAGAAGTAACAGCCTTACCTTTTGCATGAGAACTACACTGTACAAATGTAGTCTGATCATAAGGAACAAGCTCGATCAGATGTTTCGGACATTTTGCAACGCACTTGCCGCACGCCTTACATGCCTCTTTGTCAACGACAGCCACACCATTCACTACATCAATCGCACCGAACGGACAGGCCTTCACGCAGCTTCCGAATCCAAGACATCCAAATGCACATGCCTTCGCTCCGCCACCAGGAATGAATGCCATCATTTCGCAATCTTCCACGCCTGTGTACTCATAATTATCTTTTGTCTTCTCACAGGTACCTGCACATTTTACATATGCAACCTGACGGGCTGTCTCAACAACTTCCTGTCCCATGATCGCTGCGATCACTTTGCCGACAGGCTCACCACCTACAGGACATCCGTTTACAGGTGCCTCACCCTTTGCGATTGCTGCTGCCAGACCATCACAGCCAGGATAACCACAGCCACCACAGTTATTTCCAGGAAGAGCCTCACGTACGGCTACTTCTTTCTCATCTACTTCCACAGCAAATTTATTACCGGCCACTCCAAGGAAAATACCGATAAAAAGGCCTACTGCCGCAACCAGTACAGTTGCCGCGATAATTGCTCCTATATTCATACCAGTCCCCTCCTTAAATCAGTCCTGAAAATCCGAAGAAGGCAATTGCCATCAGTCCGGCTGTCAGCAGAACTGTAGGGAATCCCTGGAAGGATTTTGGAATGTCATTGTATGCGATTTTCTCACGGATACCAGCCATAAGCACGATAGAAATCGTAAAGCCGACTGCTGTTGCAAATCCGTTAACTGTTCCCTGAAGGATATTGTATCCTTTCTGTACGTTTGTAAGGGCAACACCGAGAACAGCACAGTTTGTTGTGATCAGAGGAAGATACACACCAAGTGCCTGATACAGAGAAGGCATTGCTTTCTTAAGGAACATCTCTACAAACTGTACCAGTGCAGCAATCAGAAGGATAAATACGATTGTCTGCAGATAAGTCAGGTTTGTAGGAACCAGAATAGCATTATAAATGATACCTGTCACAAAAGATGACAGTGTGATAACAAAAATGATCGCGCCGCCCATACCGGCTGCTGTCTCCACACTCTTGGAAACACCAAGGAAAGGACAAAGACCAAGGAACTGGCTGAGGACTACGTTATTTACAATTGCTGAGCTTACAAGTATGATCAAAAGTTCTTTCATAATCCATTACCCCCTTTTTCCCTTGCACATGGTATTTCCGCAGGCTGCACAGCTTCCGCCGCAATCCGGATTACTCGGATCAATGCCACGTTTGGCAGCACCAAGTTTAAATTTGTTCTGTAATGCTGAAAGAGCTGCCAGAACAAAGAATGCTCCAGGTGCAAGAATAAAGATCGTAATTGGTTCATAACCAGCTTTACCTGCTGCAGCATCTGCCAGAGGAAGAATCTGGTGTCCGAAGATAGAACCGGCACCGATCAGCTCACGAACTGCACCAATACAGGTAATACTCAAGGTAAATCCAAGTCCCATACCAATACCATCAAATAAGGAAGCAATCGGTTTATTCTTGGATGCATATGCTTCTGCACGTCCAAGGATGATACAGTTTACTACGATCAGAGGAATATAGATTCCAAGAGAGTCATACAGACTTGGGATAAATCCCTGTAAAAGAAGCTGTACAACTGTTACAAATGAAGCAACAACTACGATAAATGCAGGCATACGTACTCTGTCCGGAATAAAATTACGTAACAGAGAGATCATAAGGTTAGATGCCGCAAGAATTACGGTTGTAGTAAGTCCCATTCCGATACCATTAGTTGCAGATGTGGTGATGGCCAGTGTCGGACACATACCAAGCATCAGTACAAAGGTAGGATTTTCTTTGATGATTCCGTTATACAAACGTTCTGCAGGTGTGTTTGGTTTCATCACTGATTTCCTCCTTTCTCATACTGGAATGCACAAAGACCGGCGTTGACACCGTTTGTCATGGCATTCGTTGTGATCGTGGCACCACTTAAAGCATCAATCTGATTGTCCGCTGTGGCACCTGTTTTTGTATATTCAAATTTATCAACTTTCTTATCTTTGAACTGATCTTTAAATGCATCTGTGTTTGCTCTCATACCAAGACCTGCGGTCTCACCGATGGAAAGAATGGAAATTCCGTTTAATGTTCCATCATCCTGAATACCCATGGCAAACTGGATATCTCCGCCGTAACCTTCAGAAGTAGTTACTGTAAATGCATATCCCAGTTCATTACCGGAAGCATCTTTCGCAAGCATTGTCTCATCAATAGACTGTGCGGCATATCCGTTCTCGTCCAGGAAAGACTGGAGCGCATCTGCGTCTACATCTACTACATCAAAACTGTCAGCGTCAGCAAATACTGCTTTGTACGCATCCTGTTTCGCCTGCGCTTCCTGCTTTGCGATCGGATCTGCTGTGATATCCTGGACTACACCAAGTGCGAGTCCGGCAACAAGTGTGATCACTGTAATAGCGATCGTATCTTTGATAATTCTGTTACTCATGCTTTTTTGCCCCCTTTCCCAAATGCCGGGTGACGAGTCACACGTTCAATCATAGGAACTAACAGGTTGCAGAAAATAATCGCATAGGATACGCCCTCTGCGGAACCGCCGAAAAGACGGAAAATCGCGGTCAGTACACCAAGACAGACACCATATACATACTGTCCTCTAGGTGTGATCGGTGTTGTGACATAATCTGTAGCCATAAACCATGCACCAAGCATCAGACCACCACCAAAGATGTGGCTGAACAGATAATTTACGTCAAATCCTTTTCCTGTTCCTAACATATAGAGGATTACAAATACTGCAAAAGATCCGATATAAGTAAGCGGAATCTTAAGGTCAATAACTTTAAAAATCAGAAGAATTACTGCACCGATAAGAATTGCAAGTGCAGATGTCTCACCGATCGTACCCTGGATATCACCAAGGAACATATGTAATACGGATACAGAGCTGTCTGTAAATCCATTCTGTTTCAGGGCTGCCAGCGGAGTCGCACCGGATACTGTATCCACAACACCTCTGAATTTATCACTTACTGCAAAGTCTGTCATCTTTCCTGCGAAAGAGATCATCAGGAAGCATCTTCCTGCCAGCGCCGGGTTCATAAAGTTCTGTCCCAGACCTCCGAAAAGCTGTTTTACAACGATGATTGCAAATGCGCTGCCAAGTACAGGCATCCAGAGTGGAATAGATACCGGCATGTTTAATGCAAGTAATAAACCTGTAACAACCGCGCTGAAGTCTGTGATCGTATTCTTCTTGTGCATCAGCTTATCATAGATCCACTCAAAGAATACACTGGAAGCAACTGTGATCACTACTACCAGTAATGCGCGAACGCCAAAATTATAAATTCCAAACAGCGTGGTCGGCAAAAGCGCCAGCGCAACCAGCTGCATGATTTTGCTTGTTGTCATCTTATCCCGGACATGGGGATTGGATGATACATGTAACATCTGATCCATTATGATGTCCCCCTTTTACTTTTTCTTACGGCTTGCCAGAACCATCTTACGCATAGATTTGATCATCTGGGTCAGCGGACGTTTGGCCGGGCAGATATAACTACAGCAGCCACACTCACAACATTCCATACCATCAAACTTCTGGAAGCTCTCCATGTCACCATGCTCTGCAAAAGTTGCAAGTCTTGCAGGAATGACATGCCCAGGACAGACTCCTACGCATCTGCCGCAGTTAATGCATGCTGTCTGTTCAGCATCTGCCACATCATCTTTCTCCAGGCAGAGGCATGCAGAACTTGTCTTAATACATGGTACATGAGTATCATACATGGCAAATCCCATCATAGGGCCACCGGAAATCACTTTAGATACATTGTCTGTCAGACCACCGGCAGCTTCAATCAGTTCTGCCATATCTGTTCCTGAAAGGACATCAAAGTTCTGAGGATTCTTAATTCCCTGTCCTGTTACTGTTACGATACGGTCCATAACAGGCTTTCCAAGGATAACAGCTTCGTAAACAGCAATCACTGTATCTACGTTATCTACTACGCATCCTGCATCTGCCGGAAGCATGGTGGAGTTGATCTCTCTGTCTGTAACGGCCTTGATCAGGAATCGCTCACCACCCTGTGGATACTTAGTCATCAGCTCCGCAACTTCAATACGCGGAATATCCTTTACCATCTCTTTCAGCTTCGCAATACAGTCAGGCTTATTATCCTCAATACAGATATATCCCTTCGCATTGTCAAAAAGCTTCAGCATAACTCTCAAGCCCTCGATCAGCTTCTCAGAATCATCCAGCATTCTTCTGTAGTCGCTGGTAAGGTACGGTTCACACTCAGCACCGTTTACAAGGATATGATCAATTTTATCCGGTTCCTTCGGAGCAAGTTTTACCTGTGTCGGGAATCCGGCACCGCCCATTCCCACAACTCCTCCTTCTTTGATTCTTGCAAGGATCTCTTCTTTAGATAAATCCTCCAGTTTCGCAGGAGTGTATTCTATACTCTCATATTTCTGGTCATTCTCAATAATAATAGAATTAACCATGGAGCCTGTTGCTGTCAGGCGTGGTTCTATTCCCTTTACCATACCGGAAACAGATGCGTGGATCGGTGATGAGACAAATCCTGCCGCATCTGCGATCTTCTGTCCTGCAAGCACATGATCTCCTTTCTGAACTATCGGCGCAGCCGGCGCACCGATGTGCTGGGAAAGAGGATATACCATATCTCCCTTAGGCAGATATTTCACTACCGGACTGTTCTTGGATAATTCTTTTCCGTCATAAGGATGAACACCACCCTTAAAGGTTAAAATTCCCATTTCGTTCCCTCCTTTTTATATTAAGCATCTCAAGAGTGCTTTTTTCCTATCTGAGATATAACATCTGAGATATAGCAAGCCTTTCATACAGACTGAAGAAACTACATATGATAAGCCAATTCATGAGGTGCTGAAAATCAATCCTCAAAATTGATAAATTCCACATGCTTTTTCTTCCCTTTTTTGTATATTTTTATCACTTACAGTTATACTATAAACCATTTTTTCAAAAAAAGCACTACCCAAATTTCAATTTCTTGTGTATAATTAAATACAATTTCAGAAAGGAAAAAATGTTAACATGATTGTTAAAAAAATGCCCATTTTACAAGGGTTTCCAGACTTTGAGACTGTTAAATTTTTCACTGGAAAATTCTTCCAGAAATACAATTTTTCACCTGTTTTTTACGACATTGAAACCACCGGATTATCAAGAAAAACCACGTATTTATACCTGGTCGGAGCTGTTGGAATTGAAGATAAAACTTGGACTTTTTATCAATGGATGGCCGAAAATGACAAGGAAGAAGAAACAATTCTGAGAATTTTTTCACAATTTCTTGAACAGTATGATTGCCTGATTTCTTACAATGGAGAACGCTTCGATCAGCCCTATCTGGAAGCCAGATATGAAAAATATGGTCTTCCATCCCCATTTGAAGGAAAAATTTCTCTGGATCTCTATCTGACCTTGAAGCCATTAAAGACACTTTTGAAACTCCCGGCCATGAAACAGCCATGCCTGGAGGAATTTCTCGGAATCAAAAATCGAATTTATGACAATGGAAAAGAATGCATTCAGCTTTATAAAGATTTTCTGAAAAAGAGAGACCACGTGATAGCCAATGAAGTCCTTGGCCATAACCTGGAAGATGTGCTCGGACTTGGGAGAATTTTTGAAATGCTTGGTTACCTTTGCATTTATGATTCAGAATATGAAATTACATATGGGGAATTCGACGGCGAAAACCTGATTCTGGAAATGAAGCTTCCATATAAATTGCCGCAGAAATTTTCTAATGGAAATGAACAGTTTTATCTGACAGGGGAAGATGAACTCGTGAAATTTATTGTCAAAGCAGAAAATAGTAAATTGAAACAATACTATCCCAATCCGAAAGATTATTATTATCTTCCGGAAGAAGACTCTGTCATCCCAAAGTCTCTCGGATCCGGAATTGATAAAAAGCACCGGAAAGCAGCCACCAAAGATACCTGTTATACCTGGTTCGCCTGCTCCGATGCTTTTCTGAATAATCCACAGCAGCAAAAAGAATATCTGAGACATACTCTGCCGTATTTACTTGGGACACTAAAACAATAACCAGATAAGCCCCAGAAAAGGTCATCACCTGATTTTACTTTTTACTACATAAAATCAGCTCTATCTGCTTTTATACATAATTTTATCAAAAAAGCTGACGCTCCTGCATCTCAGGAGTTGCCATACCAATATTCATGTGAACGAATCCGTAATATCTTTGCTTCCTATTCTCCTGACTATCTCATACAGTGCTTCTACACTGAACGGAAGAATCCTCTCATCCAGCCGAAATTTCGGGTGATGCAGGGGATATTCTTCTCCGCGAATTCCTGCCAGAAATACGGTAAACAGCCCTTTTGTTTCCCTGAAGTACCGATAGGCATTGTCACCGGATAAAAACAGTTCGTCTTCTCCCTCCAGAACAAACTTTTCACCAAATATTTCTTTCCCGACACATTTTGCAGTCTGTACCAGTTCATCATCATTTGCAAATGCATACACCGGAGATTTCGGAAATTCCATATGAATGTCTGCCCCTGTCCTTATCTCAATTTCCTGCAGACATTTTTCCAGTTCTTCCTTTAATGTAACATATGTTTCTTCATGAACTGCACGGATGTTTCCATTCAACACTACATGATCTGCAACAATGTTCGTATATTCACCACCATGAACCGTACCAATTCCTACGATATATTTTCCTGGATTTATATGTTTCTTTTTGAAATTTTCATTCAGATCATGAATAGCGTTGACTACCTGTGAGGCAGCATAAATGGCATCAATCCCTTTCTCTGCCTCGCACCAGTGGCTGGATTTTCCATGAACATGAATCTGCATACTGTTGATCATAGAAGATGCCTGTCCCTGATGGACCGCCATCCCCAATGTCATATCTGCTGCATAATGAAACATCAGGAAGGCATCCGCTTTCGGGTTCTCTAAAGCGCCAGCCTGAAGCATCCTTTTCGCCCCCTCTCCGATCTCCTCTGCAGGTTCAAAAAGGAAACGGATCCTGACAGGAAAATTCTCCTGTTCTTCTGTCACAATTTTCGCCAAAATCAACGCAGCAGCAATAATAAAATCATGTCCACAGGCATGCATACATCCATCATTTACCGAAGTATATGCCATATCCGTCTGCTCCTGTATTGGCAGCGCATCCATTTCAGCTCTGAGAACCACCATTTTCTCTCTGTCCGAAAGACCTGGAAGTTCTGCAATAATGCCTGTAGGTTCTACATGGTTTACTTCATACCCTAAATTTTTCAGATACTTTTGAATATATGCAGAAGTTTCTACCTCCTGAAGCGCAAGCTCTGGATGCTGATGGAAATATCGTCTCAGTTTAATTAATTCTTCTGTATAATTTTGAATGTGCATAATATGCTCCTGTTGCTTTCTATTAGTTTTTTCCACTCTTTATCTTATTTACAATCAAAATATATCCCTGAACCAGCAAATCCGTTACTACCAACACAATAACTGACCATATCAGGCATCCTTTTACACTGAATCCACCAAAAGCAGCAAAACCGCCAATCACATAATATACACCTATATGTACAGCATATATCTTAGATATCTGTTTTGAATAATAGCACAGCTTATGATATCCGAATTTCCATTTCTCTATAATCGGCATTATCCAGAATGCAATCGCAAAAACAAACATTATCGCACAGAAACTTCCTGCTACCTTTGCAAGTCCCGGAATTCTGTACTGTTCAAGCATATAATTAAAAAATTCTTCAATGCCCGGATGTAATATCATGCAGCATGCAAACCATATCACAGCTATCACTCCGCATATTATCCCGCTCTTCCTGTAAAAATTACCTTTTTCATTCTCAGGAATTCTTCTGAGTACCTTTCCAAAAACATAGCCCAGAAATACATAACTTAAATATGGAAAGAAACAAAAACTTGTCTCACCTTTTCCGCCAAAAGTCATATCCAGGATCCAGTTAATTGCCGAATTATCAGAAACCAGCAATTTTGCAAATGGCGATATGATTGCTACTATTATGGCACTTATTATATAACCTCTCAGGCTTACTCCTAATTTCCTGTATATAGCCAGTACAAGATAACACATACCCGATATAAAAAATATATTTACAAACGTAAGCGCTGCATACAGATTTTCCGCATATGCTTCTCTACCAACTGCTGATTCACCTGCAATCAGATTTCTTATACCAAAGCTGATCACTATCGCTGCAGCATAACATAAATTACTCAACCCCTGATATAATAGTAATTTTACACCGTTTTTAACCATATCTTCAGGTTTAGAATGCCGTGTAAAGACACTTCCAAAACCCATGGCAAACAAATAAAGACAGGCACCTGTCGGCATAAATAGTGTAAACAGAACCATATGTGCATTTGATGTCACAGCTTCCATGTTTCCTATTGTCTGAAATGAATGAATAAAGATTATCATAATCATCAGGAACCCCTTCACCAGATCCAGTTCCCTCTGTCGCCCAACATTTACTTCTTTTTCTCTTAATATAAACATTTTTCTCACCTCGTGTCCTTCAGGCAGTAAGGAATCCTGCCAGCAGATAACCCAGAAAAATCCCCAAACCCAACTGGCAGTTTTTTCAATCCTAGTATACTTTACACGCTCTAGAGTAATGTGCAAAAAGAACAAGCTCTTCGCAGTCTCCCCAGCGTATTTTTATTTTACCATTTAGCAGGTCAAATAGCAAGTCAATGAGTCCACAGACCTCCACTATTTCGGACTCCATTGTTACTGTTCACTCCGTGCCCAGTAACACGCTTCGCGATGCACAGAATTTATGCTATTCGCATAAATTCGCGCGGTATGTCTCGGGATTTTGGCATATTCATGCCAAAACACCTCGCGGGATAGTGGTGTGTGAACAGTAACACTCCATTGACCGTATATATCCACTAGTCAGGAACAACTTTAGGGCACAAAAAGAGCCTTTGATTTCTCAAAAGCTCTATATTTTTGCTATTTAATTGTATGAACAATCTATACTTCATAGGGTCAGGCCTCGGCATTCCTCCGGCATTCTCAAATATGCTCCAAAGTAAACCATTCTTTCATCACATCAAAAATTCTTATAAGCTCCTCGTCCCTGATCACATATGGAACCATAGAGTACATATAGTTTAAAAATGGCCTGCTGAACACACCCCGTTCATAAGCAAACTGCTGGAAGCCTTCCAGATCCCCGGAATCATGAACCTCCACGCACACACAGCCACCCATGATGCGGACCTCTTTGATTCTTGGGTCTGTGAACGCTTCCATCTCACGGCGTGAAACCTGTTCAATATGACGGATCTTACTCATATAATCTTCACGCTCAAAAATCTCAATTCCCTTTAAAGCCACAGCACATGCCAGTGGATTTCCCATAAAAGTAGGGCCATGCATCAAGGCAAGTCTGTCATCATCACTGTAAAAGGCATCAAATACCTTATGATTTGCCACAGTGACAGCATGACCAATATATCCTCCAGTAAGTGCCTTTCCAAGAACCAGGATATCCGGCAGAACAAGGTCTGCCACAAAGCGGTTCCCTGTGCGGCCAAACCCGGTTGCAACCTCGTCAAAAATTAAAAGAACATCATACTGGTCACACAATTCTCTTGCTCTCTTCAGGAATGAAATGTCATACATCCGCATTCCTCCTGCTCCCTGTAAAAGAGGCTCCACAATAAAGCAGTTCAGACGGTCATGATACTGTTCAAATGCCTCCTCCAAGGCCGGAATCTCAGTCGGAATATGGACAACACCCTCTTTTTTGTCAAAAGCGAAATGATAATCCTCGTCATCGCCAACTTCCATTGCCTTAAAGGTATCACCATGATATGCATGTTCAAGAGCCAACACTAACGGGCGCTTTCTTCCCTGATTGGTGTTGTATTGAAGGGCCATTTTAAGCGAAACCTCCACAGCAACACTTCCGGAATCTGAAAAAAAGCAATAATCCAGATCTCCGGGCAGAAATTCCTGCAGCTTCGCAGAAAGCTTTTCCACCGGATCATGTGTCAGTCCCCCAAGCATTACATGACAGAAACGGTCTGCCTGTTCCTTGATAGCTTCTGTCAGTTCCGGATGCTTATATCCATGAATCATACACCACCAGGAAGATATAGAGTCTATCAGCTTCTGATCTTTTGTATAAAGATGTACACCCTCTGCATCCAGAATCTTATACGGATCTTTCATTGTTTTCATTTGTTCATAGGGATACCATATCATTTGATTTTCACCTCATCATAAAATTCTGCCAGTGCATCTGCATCTATCTCAAGATCTTTCGCACGATCCTGTACTTTTGCGATAACCGGAAGGCCAGTCATATATTGGCACATAACAATATTATCCTCTTCCATAATATTTCCGGGATGGTAATGATTAAAAATAATACCTTTGATGGGAAGGGAATGGGCTTTCATATACTCAGCTGTCAATACAACACTGTTAATTGTACCAAGCCCTGCATCTGCCACCAGAATACTGGAAAGTTCAAACTCTTTTATCACATCCTCAAGCTGGATTTTGCGTTCATCAAAACAGAGCGGACAGAGGATACCGCCACTTCCTTCCATGGTAATATATTCATAATCATTTGCCGCCTTCAAAAATCCTCTTCGCACAACATCAAGATCCACCGGATTGCCCTCAACTCTTGAAGCCAGATGAGGAGACCAGGCATTTTCATATACATACGGGCACATATCATCCAGAGACTGAGGAATACCAGACATCTCTTTAACAAAAAGTGCATCACCCGGGATCAGACTTCCGTCTGTACGCCGGTCATTTCCGCTCATTGCAGCTTTATAATAAGCCGGATTTTTTCCTGCCTGCGCCAGTTTTTTTACGATCAGTCCTGAAAGATAGGTTTTGCCGATGTCCGTTCCTGTTCCTGTAATAAATACCGCTTTGCTCATGATTCTTCCACTTCCTTCCAATATTCCGGTGTTACATCTCTGCCCATATCAGAGAGCATTTTTCGATCGCTGCGGATTGTTGCACAGGCAACGGTAGTCAGCATGTTCCCTGTTATTGTAGCGGAGGCTCCGGATTTAAAGGCGGTTTCCCCGTCATTGGTAAGAAGTGCCCGTCCGGCAGCAAGACGAATATTAGCCTCAGGATTAATATAACGGAAAAAGGCGATTGTCCGGAGGATATCCTGCTCTGAAAGCTGATCAAGGTGTTCCAAAGGTGTTCCCGGAATGGGCATCAATGCATTGATCGGAATAGAATCAATCCCCAGCTCCGCAAGGCTGACTGCCATATCCAGACGATCCTCCCAGGTCTCTCCCATTCCTATGATACCGCCGGAACATGCACACATTCCTTCTGCCTTTACCTTTTTCAGAGTTTCAATCTTCATATCGTATGTATGTGTCGTACATATATTAGGAAAATTTCTCTTTGAAGTCTCAATATTATGATGGTAACTGGTTACTCCGGCTTCATGAAGACGATGCAGCTGTTCAGAAGAAAGAAATCCCATGGAAGCACAAAGATCAATATTACATTCCTTATGCATGGTTTCATAGGCGTGGATCGCCTGATCAAATTCTTTTCCAGTCAGGGCCTTTCCTGCAGTAACGATCGAGAAACGGTCAACGCCCTCCTCTTCGTTCATTTTACATGCTTCCAGAATCTTTTCCTCCGGAAGAAAATCATAGATCTCGCAGGAAGTATGGTTGTGTACTGACTGCGCACAATATTTGCAGTCCTCCGGACACCTGCCGCTGCGGCCATTGATGATGGAACAGAGGTCTACCTTATCACCGATATATGCTTTGCGGATACGGTCTGCTCCTTCACATAATTCATCTAAATCACAGGTAAGAAAATAGGAAAGATCATCCTCCCTTGTAATTCTGCGCCCATCAATAATTTCCTGTGCTAAAATAAGTGGATTCATTTTGCAAGCTCCTCCGTTTTCAGTCTAACATTTGATTTTGAATCAAAAAGATATTGATGCACTACCGGTCTGACACGCTTTGCAATGACAGCTCCCAGGATACTTAATGCAATATCGCCGGGTACCGCAAGCAGAAAACAATAAAGAATCAGCGGCCAGATTCCAATCGGTGTATCAATCACATAGTTACAGATCACATAGTAATAAACCATTCCACAGATATAGACAATCATCAGACCTGCCAGATTTGCAAGTAAATAGCGAAAAACTGTCTTCTGCTTAAGACGTTCTGCAATAAGTCCGGTTACGTATGTTCCCAGGCAGAACCCTATAATATAACCGAAGCTTGGCTTGAAAATATACCAGATTCCACCGCCTTCCGAAAAGATCGGAAGTCCCGCCAGCCCCAGCAGCATATAGGCAACCACAGAAATCATACCCTTTCTGGATCCCAGAAACAGTCCGGCAAGCATAGTGAACAGGTACTGCAGCGTAAACGGAACCACAGGTACAGGGATTTTAATAAATGCCCCCGCTGCAATCAACGCCGTAAAAAGGCCGCAATAAATCATGCTCTTTGTTTTTGTCATTTGTAAACCTCCATTTGCTTTATGGTTTACCATTTTAAAACACAAGGAGCTGATTGTCAACCATTTCCCGGAAATGTATTGACTGTAAATTGCAGAATCGCAAATCAAGTCAAACAATCTGAGGAAAAGTATGGAGCGATGCGCAATAGAAATTAGTGATGGTTTTTAGCTTTACGATAAAATGGTTTCATGATATTATTAACTCAGTACTGTGGAACTATTTTTATGAGGTGAGAATCTATGGAACTATATCACGCAAGCAAAGAAATTGTTCAATATCCAGAAATAAGAAAAACAAAATATACAAAAGATTTTTCATGGGGATTTTATTGTACAAATAATATGAATCAGGCTATACGCTGGGCAAATCGAGGAATCGGTGAACCAATTATCAATTATTATGAGTATGTGCCAACTGAAAATTTAAAAATACTGAGATTTCCTGAGATATCTGATGAGTGGTTGGATTTTATTGCAGAATGTAGAAGTGGAAAAACGCATACATATGATATTGTAGAGGGACCGATGGAAAATGATACCGTATGGAATTATGTGAATGATTTTCTTACCGGGCGAATTACAAGAAGACAGTTCTGGGTATTAGCTGAGTTTAAATATCCAACTCATCAGATCAGTTTCCATACCCTTTCGGCAATTGATTGTCTGACATTTATGAAAAGTGAGGTAGTGTATGACAGAACAAGAAAGAAATGATTATTTTTATGTGTGTGCATTGATAGAATACATTGCCAGAGAGACTAAGAACCATAGAGGTGATATCGTTAAGGCAATTGGTGAGGAAGGGATAAAAAAGCTTTTATATGATGCGGAAGTAAACCATTGTCTCAGTTTTGAACAGGTAAGTGATGAAGTAATTAGTTATTATCAGATAAAACAGGGGACCTTCGATACTATATCTGACTGTAAATATTCCATTCCGAGTTATCTTGATATTGGAAGGCTTTATAGTATTATGATAGAAGATTGTGCGGAAGCAGGGGCGGAAGTACAGGAGCTGATAAAAATCTTTTCTTCCTTTATCAGTGATAAAATATCTGATTTTAAAACAGACTTATATTACCAGAATCCAGATTATCTTGAATGGTCTTACAGAGAAGGAAAATTGTTGGATTAATGAAAAAGCCTCTCCCTTTTGAGACTACGTGAAATTCCAAAGGAAGAGGACTTTAAACTCCCCGTCATACATCCTTATTTTGGTATATCCGGCTCAAATTGTTCCGGATAAATATCACTTCCTTCATAGCCACAAACTCCCATTCTTGGGGAATTCGTGATTGGAAGAAAACATACGTCATTCTCATACGCTTCAAGTTCACCCTCTTCCAGTTTATTCACGCACTCTTCGCACCAGAATAGATCTTCATCATAAATACGAAATGCATTGATCCATGTTGCTTTCTGATTTCCGCAAATAGAACATACAAACTGTGGCGGATTATTTCTGGATAAAATCACAACTTTTTCGTTCTGCTTTTGGGCACTGTAATGATCCAACACTTTAACCATAATTTCTGTTGTAGAACCAAAATCATATTCATAATTAAAAATCATTCCCGTTGTAAGCACTTGTTTTAATGTATGATTCGTACTCTTTGCCGGCTCACCCCAACCAAAATCATCATCGGGTTCCCTTTCATAGCTTACACCATCAATCTCAAATGCACTTAAATGTCCGCAACACTCTACCCAAATATCACGGATAAATCGATCCAGATCATCCAATGTTGCATTCTCTTTGATTTGAATAATCAGCCAATAGTCTTTATTATATGCTCCATATAACAACAATTCAAAATATTTTTCTGTTTTTTCCGCTTTTTCGCACGAATCAACTCTTTTCTTACACGTTTGTAAATGCTTTGCTATCCCCGTTCTTGTGTATTCTTTTCCGCAATATTTGCAAAATCCTCTTGTACTCTTTGCCATTTGATTATCTCCTATTTAATTTTGCAGTCTGTTTTAGAACATACTGACTTTAAACTGGACGAACAGCCTTAGGCATCCGTGATCAGGTATCCATCAAAACTCTTAAGCAGTTTCCGGGCATGAAGAAGTGCCTGGATCATGTTGTCGATCTGGATATTCTGTTTTCTGATCTTTTCATCACGCTCGGCAATGATCCTTTTACCGGCTTCCAGTTCCTGCGCCTGTTTTGCTGCAAGAGCTCTCAGCATTAGTAATTCTTCATGCTCTGTCATGCTGTTTTACTCCGTACTTTTGATAGAAACAGCATACCATTTTTCGACATTTTTATCTACTGTTTTACGATATCTGAACCCCCGAAAAGTGCTGAATTTCAAGGCTTTCCAAGGCTTTTTCACAGCATTATCACGGAAGATCAGAAACAGCTGTTTTCATAGTCTATCTTTACCTGATGATGGGCTTTTTTCTGTTCGATTTCCAGTCCCTGGAGGAGCCATTACACCTGCTGGAAAGAGATTTTCCTTACTTCATCCGGTGTCCTGGGCCATGCGGACTTTAAGAGTAAAAGAAATCATTTCCAAGCTTAATGAGATACTGACTGGTTATTTCCATTACTATGGCATCACTGACAATTCAGAGAGAATCACAGCATTTCGTTATAATGTTATGAAAAGCTACAACTGGGTAAAGTTTCTGAATATGATTGATAACAGTTACCCGTTAGTAAGAGCAAGAATATATGTCAGTGTATACGATTGATAAATGTGAACGATTCGTTTCGCAAAGAGCCGTATGCGGCAAAGCCGCAAGTCCGGATTCTGCGAGGGGCGTACGACCGCAAGGGGTGCGTCTACTCGACCCGATATGTTTTGCAAAAGCCATTACTATGAAACTGTCTAAGAAAAGTGTCAATGCCCTCAACGGGCTTACTTTCATTTCTACGGTAGCCTCTCGGAACCCTTGATTTTAGCGGCTTCCGAGAGCTATTTTTGCAAGTAATTAACAGAATTTTCTGTAAATTACTGTTTTTACTGCTTTTTTTGTGCTCGTCCAAAAGTCTATCAGTTCATACATTATTATCCTATGCCCTCATAGCTCTTTTGTCAATAAACTCGCACTATAATTTTCAGATAAATTTTTCTGGTTTTTCCTTCTCCTTTACCACTGAAGTAACAAGAATTGTGAACTTCCAGTTTTTTTCCGCCTAAATCGAGTGTCGCTATATCTGCGACTCAAAATAATTCTATTTTTCCGTCTTTTCTCCATCTGATTCTGCATTCAAAAAGTTCATGATCTCCTCATATGACCGCCCATTTTTTATAACCGCTGACAGGATCTCTTCTTTTCTTATGCTGCTTTCTCCAGTTATGCATACAGATTGTACAAATGCCAGAGAGAACGGAAAGAGCTGGAAGCCAAAGTATAGGCTCTCTCCAGTTGACGTACAATCCTTGTATAGCATGAATAGTTCCTTCCGACACCGCAGAGCTGTATGAAATCTCACCGTATCGATAAACCCACATATTGCCTTTCCGCCAGACTACAATATACAATACAAAAAGCATACGAAGCAATTGACATACGTATAAATACGTATTACAATATAAGTATGATAAGGAAAGGAGATACAAAAGATGCCAATGAGTCCTAAGGAGATGTTAACTCTCCTGAAAGAAAATGGTTTCGAAACGGTAAATCAGAATGGCTCTCATGTCAAACTGAATAACCAAGAAACCGGAAGAACGGTAATCGTTCCTTATCACTCCAAAGATCTGAAAAAGGGATTGGAGCAGGCAATACTTAAACAGGCGGGGCTTAAATAGCCCTGCCGCCTGAAATGGAGGGTGTTTATATGAATAGATTATTTTATCCGGCAGTATTTCATAAAGCAGAGGAAGGCGGATTTTGGGTTACATTTCCGGATATTCCAGAATGTATGACACAGGGCGAAGATATGCAGGAAGCATATGAAATGTCTGTGGATGCCCTTGGACTGGCATTGACCGCAAGAGAAAATGAAAAGGAACCAATACCAGAAGCCTCAGCTCTTGATGCTATAGATCCAGAAGATGGAACTCTAGTGATCGTAGAATTTGATATGGCGGAATATCGCAGAGCGAATTGTTCTCGTGCAGTAAAGAAAACATTGAGCATCCCAGAATGGCTTAATGAAGCTGCAATCCGTGAAAACATTAACTTTTCTCAGGTCTTGCAGGAAGCATTGATGGTAAAATTAGGAATTTTACAGACCCGATTTTAAAAGAAATGAAGAAAAAGAACAAATGATAAAAGCTGCTACCTTTATAAAAAGCTGTCTGCGACATTCCGATAAATAAATCTTTGCGCAAAAAAGACAGATGTGGGAGTATTTCATTACCTGCATCTGTCTCTTTCTATTCTATGCTATTTTCTACTCATGAATTTCCAATGGAAGTCCATCTGGATCATGGAAAAATGTCATTTTCTTTCCGGTATAATCATCCAGGCGTACCGGCTCTGTTTCAATTCCTTTCCCATTCAATTCTTTTACTGTATCATCTACACTCTTAACTTTAAATACCAGATGGCGTAATACCAATGCTTCCGGATAATTTACATGAGCTGGTGAATAATCCGGGGTGAAATCCATCACCTGTCCGGCGTATGGAAATCAATATTCCGTTTTTTACGGAATCACGATTCCGGAAAAAAGGGAATCGCATTTTTCCTAAAACCTTATAATGATGTTATGCACTTTATAGTGTAAATTCATTATGAGGAGGTCACGATTATGACCAAATATCGAGAAATCATCCGGCTTACTGGATTGGGATTCTCACAACGCAACATCATGGCAAGCTGTGGTGTTTCACAAAAAACTGTCGTCAAAGTTCAAAAACGTGCCAGAGAACTAAATATCTCTTGGCCTCTTGATGAATCAATGACCGACACAGAACTTCAAAGGCTCATGTTCTCTAAAGAGAGCAAGGTATCTGCCAAGAAGCGGATGCCGGATTATGATTACATCCGTAAGGAGCTGCTTCGCAACGGCGTAAGCAAAAAACTCCTATGGACGGAATACATGGAGGATTGCCGTGCCAATGGTGAAGAACCACTCATGTATTCACAGTTCTGCTATCACATCCAACAGGATGAGCAGAAGCATCGTGCTACCATGCATATCAACCGTAAACCCGGTGAGCAGGTTGAAGTTGACTGGGCAGGTGATCCTGCAACAGTCATTGATCCTGATACCGGCGAAATCATCAAAGCATACATATTTGTCGGTGTAATGACTTACAGCCAGTATGCATACGTGGAAGCATTTCTGGACATGAAACAGAAATCATGGATCAATGCACATGTCCATATGTACGAATATTTTGGTAGTGTTGCCAGAATCCTCGTACCGGATAATTGCAAAACTGCAGTTGTTCATAATGGCGGATGGAAAGACCAGCAGATCAATGAGACCTATCAGGAACTGGCTGAGCATTATGGCACTGCTATTATTCCGGCGCGTGTCAGGGCTCCCAAGGATAAGCCGAATGCTGAAGGGACGGTAGGAAATATCTCTACCTGGATTACAGCAGCACTTCGGGATGAACAGTTCTTCTCCTTTGCCGAATTAAATCGTGCAATCAGAGACAAGCTCGAACTGTTCAACCAAAGGCTCTTTCAAAAGAAAGAGGGTAGTCGGCGAAGCTTATTTCTTGAGGAAGAAAAACCATTGCTGGCACCATTACCTTCTACCCGTTTTGAACTGAGCGACTGGAAGACAGCCACCGTCCAGTTCAATTATCACATATCTATGGATGGAATGCTATACTCAGTTCCTTATGAATACATCAAAAAGAAAGTGGATGTAAAGGTAACAGATACTACTATTGAAATTTTCTACAATCATAACCGCATTGCTTCCCACCGTCGTCTGAAAGGACGCCCTGGGCAGTACAGCACGGTCACGGAACATATGCCGGAAGACCACCTGAAATATCTGGAATGGAACGGCGACCGGTTCCGCAAATGGGCTGAGCGGATTGGCATAAATACGTACACTGTGGTCAATGCAATACTGACCTCCAAACGTGTGGAACAACAGACCTACCGAAGTTGTATGGGACTTCTGAAGCTTGCTGAGAAATACTCAGATGCATTGCTTGAAGTAGCCTGTAAAAAGGCATTGTCCTATACATCTTCGCCCAGTTACAAGAGTATTAAAAACATCCTTGTAACCGGTTCTGTAAAGCCGGAATCAGAAACTACTGAATCCACGACCACACATAAAGCACACGGCATCACAAGAGGTGCCGATTACTATCGGAGGTAAACACATATGACCAATCAAAGTACAATAGATAAATTAATTGAAATGCGCCTTACCACTATGGCAGATGCATTCCGCAACCAGCTGACTGATCCTAAATTTAGAGAAGTACCATTTGAGGATCGCTTTGGTATGCTGGTAGACATTGAATACAGCAATCGGAAAAACAACCGTCTGAAACGGCTAATCCATAATGCTGGATTCGACCAGCCGGAAGCAAATATTATAGATATCAATTACACTTCCGGACGCAAGCTTAACAAGGATCTCATTAACCGACTTGCAACTTGCGAATATATATCTGAACACCGAAATCTTTTTATCACCGGCGCTACAGGCTGTGGTAAAACATACATGGCCTGTGCCTTTGGCATGGAGGCTTGTAAGCAGTATTTCAATACCAAGTATGTCCGACTCCCTGATCTGCTTATGGATCTGGAGACAGCACGGGCAGATGGTAACTACAAAAAAGTCATGGCAAAGTATGCCAATCC
The DNA here is from genome assembly GCF_003471165.1 of Ruminococcus sp. AM22-13. Taxonomy (GTDB): domain Bacteria; phylum Bacillota; class Clostridia; order Lachnospirales; family Lachnospiraceae; genus Blautia_A. Next base: position 50,128 of record NZ_QRIL01000027.1, read on the forward strand.
AGTTGTTCTGATCCTGGATGAGTGGCTTCTATTGAAACCAACGAATTCGGAACAAAGGGACATCTTCGAACTACTTCATAGGAGACGTAAGAAATCTTCAACGATTTTCTGTTCCCAGTATGCATTCGAGGAATGGTATGAGCAGCTCGGCGGTGGTGACAGTCCTCTGGCAGATGCAATCATTGACCGTATTGCTCACGACAGTTATCGAATAAATATCACAAGCATTGATACTGAACATGATAGATCAATGCGTGAGGTATATGGTTTGGATAAAGAACTACGCGAGTAAACTCGCATAATTACATAGGTGATTTCCACTTCCGGACATCTGATTCCCAAATTTCCGGAAGTGCGATTTCATCGCACAAGAATATTCAGCTGGAGCATTTTTTATTATAAAAAGTTCTATTTCCTGCGTTCCACATGCCAGATCAATCTTGTAATCATCACGTTCTTTTCGATAATTTTCTCTGATTACTTTAAACCCAAGCAGATCCACATAAAAATGTTTTGATTTTTCATAGGATGTCAGATTTGGGGGACTTTCCTTAAGGTCACCATGTTTTGAGATATCTCCGCAGTCAAGTCTTACGTACTGAAAAAAAGGAGTCCAAATGACTCCTTTTTCCAATGCATATCAATTATTTTTAAAATATCGTATATCCGCCATCTACAGCCAAAGCCGCTCCATGTATGAAACTAGCTTCGTCTGATGCAAGGAATGCAATAGCCTGTGCTACTTCGATAGGTTCTCCAGGACGTTTTGCCGGACTCATTCCAATCTTCATTGTTACCGGATGCTGTGGAATTGCAAGCACACGTGCAATCATATCTGTTGCAATCGGTCCTGGAAGAACAGCATTTATACGCACTCCTGTACGTCCATGATCCAATGACATTTGACGGGTGAGTCCAAGAAGGCCATGTTTGGCAGAAGTGTAAGCAAGCCCTCCGCGGCCTGCTGCGGTTGCTGCCATGGAAGCTACATTGACGATGGTTCCAGCTCCTTGTTTTTCCATAATAGGAATTATTTTCTTGCAAAGAACAAATGGTGCTGTGAGATTTGTTGCAAGAACAGTGTTCCATTCATCCATTGTGATCTGATCCATATCGGCAGTTGTTCCGCCTACTCCTGCATTATTAACGAGAATGTCTATTTTTCCGTAGGCGTCCAGAGCTGTTTTAACCAGGTTATCAAGACTTTCATCAGATGTCACGTCTGTTTTACAGAAAATCGCTTCTCCTCCGGCTGACTTGATTTCATTCACACAGCTTTCTCCCAGTTCTTCCTTTGTTCCAACAATTATGACTTTTGCTCCTTCTTTTGCAAAGAGTTCTACGGTTGCTCTTGTAAAAAAAAGCGGATGGTCTGACCCCAATGTGTTAGTTTCTTATCACTGTTAAGCCAAGGATTCCGGGGATTTTTTTTTCTACGTTCCCTTGTTATTTATGCTGCAGACACACCATTTTCACCTGTGCGTGTCCGGTTTTCTACGCCGGAACGGCGGATTCCTGCAAAGATGGAGCCTGCAATATTATGCCATACACTGAAAATAGCACCTGGAAGAGTTGCCAGTGGATTGGCTGCAAAGTTAGCTGCTGCCAGAGAAACTGCCAGTCCGCTGTTTTGCATGCCCACTTCAATAGCTATAGCTGTTGTCCGTGTATATTCTACATGGAAAATTTTTGCTGCAAGGAGTCCAAGCATCATACCACAGAAATTGTGAATCGCAACAACGCCAAGAACCAGAACTCCGCAGCTTAAGATTTTCTCTGAATTAATTGCCACGATTCCGCCAATGATCATAACAATGGCTACAACAGAGATCAATGGCATAACATCTGAAACTTTATCTACATGATCTCCTGCAAGTGTACGGAGAAGGATTCCAAGAAGTACAGGAACCAGAATTACTTTTACAACAGAAAGTACCATTGCCCAGAAGGATACTTTCACCCAGGCACCTGCCAGAATGTACACAAGAAATGGAGTCATAACAGGAGCAGCCAGAGTGGAAACGATGGTCATTCCTACTGAAAGTGCAACATCACCGCCAGCAATATAGGTAATCACATTGCTGGCTGTTCCACCAGGACAGCATCCCACAAGAATCACACCCAGAGCCAGATCTGCGGGAAGATTCATAATTTTACACAATACCCAGGCTACGACTGGCATGATCGTATACTGTGCAACTGCGCCAATGATCACTTCCTTTGGTCTGGAAAAAATTGCCCGGAAGTCTTCCAGACGTATGGTCAGTCCCATACCAAACATGATCACGCCCAGAAAAACAGATGTATAATTTGTCATCCATGCAAATCCATCCCTCCAGAAAAAGGCAAGGCATGAAAAGGCAATGATGATGATTCCAATATATCTGGATGCAAAACTGCTGATTTTTCCTATTTTCTTTAAAATATTTTCCATATATTATACCTCGTAGCTGAAGTTATCGATCAGTCTTGTTTTGCCAATATAGACAGCCATTGCTACGAGAACATTATGATCAGCTTTTTCCACAGGCTGCATGGTAAGTGCATCTACCATGGAAACGTAATCGATTTTTGCCAGAGGCTCTGCCTCGATCACTGCACGCATTTTGCCGAGAAGTTCTTCTGCGGAAATACCTGCGTGAATGATTTCCTGTCCGAGTTTTACGGATCTGGACAGACAGAGAGCAGCCTTTCTCTCTTCATCGCTTAAATATGTATTTCTGGAGGATTTTGCCAGTCCGTCCTCTTCACGGACGATCGGGCAGCCTACGATTTCTATATCAAAATTCAGATCCTGGACCATTTTGCGGATGATGGCCAGCTGCTGAGCATCCTTCTGTCCGAAATATGCTCTGTCCGGGGCTACAATATGGAACAGCTTGGTTACAACTGTGCACACACCTTTGAAATGGATAGGACGTGTTTTTCCACAAAGTGTCTCAGATAATGTATCGATACTTACAAATGCATGGGGATCATGATACATTTCAGAAGGTTCAGGGCAGAAGATCAGGTCTGTGCCAAGACTTTCACAGAGTTTGCTGTCGCGTTCGAAATCTCTTGGATATGCCTCAAGATCCTCTGTCGGACCAAACTGTGTTGGATTGACAAAGTCAGACACAACTACAATGTCGTTCTGTTCTCTGCATTTTTTGATCAGACTTGCATGTCCCTCATGAAGAAATCCCATTGTTGGAACAAGACCTATAGTTTTACCTTCTTTTTTCCATGCTTTGATCTGTTTTCTTGTTTCTTCTACTGTTTTTGTTACCTGCATTGTTATCTCCTCTTTCTCGGTCAATGGACCGGTATCATAGATTTTGAGATAGCCTCTTTTCTGAATTCACTTTCATCTTATGATAGCCTCTAATCTGATATCAACGTTTTCAGGCCATGTCTTTCAGCAGACCATGTTTCTCATAATTGGTCACTCTGCTGATCTTATTCTCTTCATCTACAAATACAACTGCAGGCTTATG
>NZ_QRIL01000028.1 GCF_003471165.1 Ruminococcus sp. AM22-13
ACATAACCGGTGTAGCCTTCACGCAGTGAAGCTGTTGGAATAAATGCTACTTTCTTATTTTCAATTTCTTCCTTTATCAGACTTCCTACACTTGAAAAGTGCGAACATAAAAATAATTTCATCAATATTCTCCTTTATAAATTTCGATTTTTCAATTCAAATGACTTTGAATTGCCTGTCATAAAATATTTGAAAGGAATTCTTCTATCAAACTATTTATCATCTCCGGTTTATCTGTATTAGAATTATGGCCGGCTCCTTCAATCCATTTTAAAGGAATTTTCGTTTTTTGATGCCATGCTCTATTATACCTTATACATGAGCCAGCATGATCCTTTGTGCCACATATTAACAAGGAAGGACATTTGATTTCATATGGCAGATCCTTTTCCATTGCCTCTGCCAGAATACGAAATCCATTCCCGGCAATTTGTGCATAACGATGCTGATTACCATCATAGACCAGCATCATTTCCCGCATCAGGTTTCTGCCATAACTGGAAGTTGCAACTCCCTCAGTTCCGGATTTCAAAAGCAACTTCCATGGATAATGTGCATATATTGGTTCCATTCTTTTTAGAAGCCAGATTTCCACTGCAGTCACATAGTTTCTCTGCAATGGTGCAGAATCAATGGAAATAAAACCTGCCAGCTGAGCGGGATACAATTGTGCATAAGCCTGTCCTACATATCCTCCCATTGATTGACCTATTATAATTGGTTTTATGATTTCTTCTTTTTCAAGAATCCCATTCAGCCATTTTGCCTTATCAAACAGGTCAAAATCAAACCGGAACGGCCAGGAGGATGCATGAGCCGGTGCATCCCATACAATAATATTATATTTTCCTTCGAAGTACTCAACCTGCTTATCAAACAATCTATGATCAGCAGTCAGCCCTGGAAGAAATATAAGCGTCGTTATATCCAAACTCAGAATACTTGACCAATAATGAATCTTTCCACAAGGTGTTTGATATGTACTTTCCTTCAACAAATACACCTCCGCTCATTTTTCTCAGCTACACAAACTGAAAAACTTTAACTATTTTCATATTGATTTTTTATATTAAAATATCTTTTTCCATTCAAATCATATCACACTATCAGCCCTATTTCCATTTTAATTTACTTAGTCAAGTCACTTCAAACTTACTACACCTGATACAAGCAAGTCCCCACTCACTGCTTATTGTTTTTCGCAACCTCCGCAGGGGACTTACCTGCTTCGCTTAAAGTGTATTTGAAAGAGCCAACCACCAGCATAGAAAAATAATTTATTTCATGTGCATTTGCAGGATATTTAGATATTCTTAGCTGGTCAAAATCTGCGTTATGAGAAAAATGACACACTGTCTGAGCGAAGCGAGTTTGTGGCATTTTTCTCATGCCTTTAGCAGATTTTTAGCAGCTTAGAATATCTTAATGTCCGAAACCGCACATGAAATAAATTATTTTTCTATGCGTCCCTCCTTCAAATCCCTCCCTCAGATTCTTCCCACTATATCCCCCCCAAAAAACCATATTACAAGCAAAAAAAGACCGACAGTCTCCCCTCCCGGATTTCCTGTCAGTCTTTCAATAACTCCTATTTTCTCAACTCTTCACACTCAAACGCACCAACGCCCTCTGCAGCTTAGCCTCCACAATCTTATAATCATGATCAGTCAAACCACCTTTTGCGATCATCTCCTCCGCTCTTTTCTTAGCTTCCTGTGCACGCTGCTCATCAATATCCTCTTTCCACTCCCAGGTAGTTGCAAGGACACGGCACTTTCCGTTCATAACAGAAAGCATTCCGCCAATACAGGCTGCGGTCCGTCTGCTGCCATCTTCCATTACCACACTTGCTTCGCCCATTCCAAGGGCAGTACAGTAATTACAGTGTCTGGCAAGGATAGCCAGATCACCGCTGACAGTTCTGCAGATCACACGCTCCACATTACCTTCAAAGAGCAGTCCGTCCGGTGTTCCGATTCTCAACGGGAAAGTACTCATAGGACATTTCCCCCTTTACTGATTCTTGGCTTTTTCAAACACTTCATCGATGGTTCCCACAAACAGGAAATAACTCTCAGGAATGTCATCACACTCACCGTTCAGGATCATCCTGAATCCTCTCAGTGTCTCCTTCAGCGGAACATATTTGCCAGGCATACCTGTAAACTGTTCTGCTACAGAGAAACTCTGTGACAGAAATCTCTGAACCTTACGTGCACGGCTTACAGTACGTTTATCTTCCTCTGACAACTCATCCATACCCATGATGGCAATGATGTCCTGAAGCTCTTTGTAACGCTGAAGAACCCTCTGAACTGATCTGGCAATCTCATAATGCTCTGTTCCTACGATTTCAGGAGAAAGGATACGACTTGTGGAATCCAGAGGATCAACGGCCGGATAAATACCCTGGCTGGAGATCTCACGGGAAAGTACAGTTGTTGCATCCAGATGTGAGAATGTAGTTGCAGGAGCCGGGTCAGTCAGGTCATCGGCAGGCACATATACAGCCTGTACAGATGTGATGGAACCCTTTCTTGTGGAAGTAATTCGTTCCTGCAGATTACCCATTTCAGTTGCCAGTGTAGGCTGATAACCTACGGCGGAAGGCATACGTCCCAGAAGCGCAGACACCTCGGAACCTGCCTGTGTAAAACGGAAAATATTGTCAATAAAGAGGAGCACATCCTGGTTCTTCTCATCACGGAAGTATTCCGCCATTGTAAGTCCGGAAAGTCCGACTCTCATACGTGCTCCAGGCGGCTCATTCATCTGACCATAAACCAGAGCAGTTTTATCGATAACTCCACTTTCTTTCATTTCATTATAAAGGTCATTTCCTTCACGCGTACGCTCTCCTACACCTGTAAATACGGAAAGTCCGCCGTGAGCAGTTGCTACGTTGTGGATCAGCTCCATGATCAGAACTGTTTTTCCTACACCAGCACCACCGAAAAGACCAATCTTACCACCCTTTGCATAAGGGCAGATCAGGTCAACGACCTTGATTCCTGTCTCCAAGATCTCTGTTGCAGGCATCTGTTCTTCATAAGAAGGAGCCTGACGATGGATAGACCAGCGTTCCTTTGCCTCCGGTGCCGGAAGATTATCTACCGGGTCACCCAGAAGGTTAAATACTCGTCCCAGGCATTCCTCACCTACAGGAACGGAAATTGGACCGCCTGTATCCAGAGCTTTGGCACCGCGCACCAGACCGTCAGTAGAATTCATGGCAATACATCTTACCACATCATCACCAACCTGCTGTGCAACCTCGGCAACCAGCTTTGCGCCATCATTATCAATCTCTATGGCATTGAGAAGAGGTGGCAGCTCATCGTGCGCAAAGCGGATATCCAGTACCGGACCAATAACCTGCACTACCTCGCCAATGTGTTTTTCACTCATGTTTGTAATCTCCTATCTATTGGAAATTATATCTTAGCTGTCCGGTACCTCTTGGCAGTTATCGGACAGCTCATTATATTTAGATTTTAAAGACCTTCCGCACCTGCAACAATCTCCGTGATTTCCTGCGTGATGCTTGCCTGACGCGCTCTGTTGTAATAAAGGTTGAGCTGATCAATCATCTCTTCCGCATTACTTGTGGCTGCGTCCATAGCCATACGTCTGGCTGCCAGTTCACTTGCGGTACTTTCGCAGATACCACCATAAACCAGTCCTGCCAGATATTCCGGAACAATGGCATCAAATACTGTCTCTCCATCCGGTTCATAGAGAATCAGATTCTTCGTCTCTATCTTACCACCGCTTTCCTCTCTGATATCAGTCATAGGAAGCATGGAAAATACCTCCGGCTGCTGGGAAAGCATGGAATTAAAGACAGTATAGCATAATTCAATATGGCCAAAGGTTCCTTTGCGAAATTCCGTGCAGAGCATATTTGCCATCTCAAAACAGTCCGCTACAGAAATACTTCCTGCCTCTGCAAACTGTTCTGTCAGAGCTTCAACCCCTCTCTGACGGAAATATTCCACTGCTTTCTTTCCAACCGGCAGAACCATGTAGTCCTTACCTTCTGCCGAAGCCTCCAGACACTTGAAAAGATTTGCATTGTATCCGCCTGCCAGTCCTCTGTCACCCGCGATCACTACATAGCAGGTTTTATTATTGGAGGACTCTTTCGCATAAACAGATGAGAAATCTGTATTCTCTCTTGCAATCTCTTTCAATGTCTCATGAAGTTCTATAAAGTACGGACGGCATACCTCTGCACGTTCCTTTGCCTTACGCAGTTTGGAGGATGCTACAAGCTCCATGGCCTTGGTAATCTGCATGGTACTCTGTACACTCTTGATACGCAGCTTTACCGCTTTCATATTCGAAGCCATACGATACCCTCCTAATCACTTTATTTCTCAGGTCTTGTATTCAGGAAATTCTCTGTGTACGCATCCAGCACACTGCGAAGTTTCTGTTCTGTTTCCTGCTCCAGTTTACCTGTTGTGCGGATTTCCTGCATCACTTCCACGCCTGCTGCATCTGTATCCAGATACGTATATAATCCTGATTCATATACACTTACATCTTCAACTTTAACTGCTTCCAGAACACCCTTGGTAACCGCATAAAGAATCGCAACCTGTTTCTCTACAGGAACCGGTGCATTCTGGTTCTGTTTCAGAACTTCCACGATACGTGCACCCTGTTCCAGACGCGCCTTCGTATCAGCATCCAGATCAGAACCAAACTGTGCGAAGCTCTGCAGCTCACGGTACTGGGAATAAATCAGTTTCAGTGTTCCTGCTACCTTCTTCATTGCCTTGATCTGCGCATCACCACCAACTCGTGATACGGAGATACCCGGGTTTACAGCAGGCATGATTCCTGAATGGAATAACTCTGTCTCCAGGAAGATCTGTCCGTCTGTAATAGAAATAACGTTAGTAGGAATATAGGCAGATACATCACCTGCCTGTGTCTCAATGATCGGCAGTGCTGTCATGGAGCCACCGCCATGTTCATCATCCAGCTTCGCTGCACGTTCCAGAAGTCTGGAATGCAGATAGAAAACATCACCCGGGTAAGCTTCACGTCCAGGTGGACGACGGATCAGCAGGGAAAGTGCGCGATATGCAACCGCATGCTTACTCAGATCATCATAAATGATCAGCACGTCTTTTCCCTTATTCATAAAGTACTCGCCCATTGCACAGCCGGAATACGGTGCGATATACTGCAGCGGACTTGACTCAGATGCTGTAGCAGCTACGACGATGGTGTAATCCATCGCGCCATTTCTTGTCAGGTTCTCTACTAATGTAGCTACTGTGGAACGTTTCTGTCCGATGGCTACATAGATACAGATCACATCTTTTCCCTTCTGGTTAATGATGGTATCTGTAGCAATCGTTGTTTTACCGGTCTGACGGTCACCAATGATAAGTTCACGCTGTCCACGTCCGATAGGGATCATGGAGTCGATGGCTTTGATACCGGTCTGGAGAGGCTGATATACAGATCTTCTCTCACAGATTCCAGGTGCCTTACTTTCAATCGGCCGGAATTCTTTTGTATCAATAGGGCCGGCTCCGTCAATTGGCTGTCCAAGTGCATTTACAACACGTCCAACCATGGCGTCGCCTACCGGTACAGACACGACCTTGCCTGTACGCTTTACGGTCTGACCCTCACCAATGTTCTCATCTGAACCAAAGATTACGATGGAGACACTGTTCTCCTCCAGGTTCTGTGCCATACCGAAACTTCCGTCCTCAAATTCCAGAAGCTCTCCTGACATACAATTTACCAGTCCGCTGGCTCTGGCGATTCCATCACCGACCATAAGGATCGTACCTGTCTCGTTCTGTTGAATGGCATTTTCGTAATATTTTATCTGGCTTCGGATGACCTTGGAGATTTCCTCAGGTTTTAATTGCATGTTTCCATTCCATCCTTTTATATTCTTTTATTTTCGATTTCAGGACCAGCATACTAAAATCATTCGTGTCCGCACGAAAAGACTTCTTAACCTGCAATCCTGATATCTTCTCACATTACCATTTCATTCAGTTTCTTTGAAATACCGGAAATACGACTCTGCACTGTACCGTCAAGCTGCACGCCTTCCAGTTCCACGCGAAGTCCGGCGATTACGGATGTATCTGTTTTCTGTACCAGATACACCTGTTTTCCGCTTATCTTCTCAAGCTTCGCTTTCAGAGCCTCCATCTGAGTTTCACTGAGCTTCACTGCACTTGTCACTACCGCTTCTGCGATTCCATGTGCATTGTTATAGCGTCTGATGAACTCTTCGCAGCATCCGGCAAATTCTCTCAGAATCTTACGTTCGCACAACAGCTTCAGGAAATTCACAAGATACCTCTCTGCCTGTCCTCCGAAAGCCTCTTCGATCATCTTAAGTCTCTCTTCCTCAGGAATTGCCGGTTCTCCCAGCAATTTCAGATATCCCGGATTTTCTCGAAAAATCTGTCTGACCGCGATCATCTGCTCCATGATCTGTCCATCGAGTTTCTCCTCAGCGGCAAGGTCATACAGGCTGCCGCCGTACACTCTGGCAGTTTTTGTCATGATGCCTCACCTACATTCTCAATAAACTCATCAATCAGTTTTGTATGATCTTCTTCATTAATTTCGCGCTCGATCACTTTTCCGGCAATCTCAACAGCCATACCGCCAATCTCTTCTTTGATCTCGTTGACTGCTTTACGTTTCTCCTGGGCAATGTCTTTCTCTGCCTTTTCTTTCATGGCAGTTACCTGCCTGGAAGCTTCTTTAATCATCTCTTCACTCTGGATCGCAGCTGTTTTCTGAGCTGTCATCACAATGTCGTTTGCTTTATTCTTAGCTTCCTGCATATTCTTCTCATATTCTTCTTTCATTGCCTGGGCTTCTTCTTTTGCCTTCACCGCATCCTGAATCTCAGCATCTGCTTTCGCCTTACGCTTGTCCAGCATCTCGTTGATCGGCTTGAAGAGGAAACGTTTGATCAGATATACCTGAATAAAAAGGTTGCAAATCGTCGCTATAAAATTCCACGGCACAATTCCAACTAATTCCTGTACCTGCATGTTTGTAACCTCCTGTCTATACTTATGCGGATTCATCCAGCTGTTGCCGGAAATCTCCACAAGTTCCAATCAGATGCCTCTCATCTGTCATATCCGGCATCTGCGCTTTCTTATCAGCTCAGGAAGTTCATGAACATACCAGGTGCAACGAAGATAAGTAACAGACCGGTTACGAAACCGTAGATACCGGTTGTCTCTGCGATTGCACATCCAAGAAGCATAGTAGAAGTAACATCGCCTTTGCACTCAGGCTGACGTCCGATTGCTTCCAGTGCCTTAGCTACTGCGTTACCTTCACCAATACCAGGGCCGATACCTGCGATCAGTGAACATCCTGCTCCAATTGCACAACCTGCTAATGCGATACCTTTTGCCAGTAACTGAAAATCCATAGTAAAACCCTCCTGTTAGAAATATTTTGCAGCTTTTCCCCTGCTATCTTTCATCTCATCTGTTATATTTCAGCTGTTTTTCGATTACCACTGTTATCAATTCATTTCCAACAATGATATGGTTATAATTATTCTGCTGAAATCTCTGCTACTCCTCTGCTGCATTGGCGATATACATTACCGTCAGCATACAGAAAATGAACGCCTGCATGATTCCTGAAAACCAGTCGAAATAGACTGACAGAATCGCAGGTACACCGACATCAAGAATCGGTATCTTTGACAGTACATCTCCGACTACACCCGGGAGCAGTCCCAGAAGTGCGGAACTTGCAACTGCCAGTGCCCCATAAATCAGACCATTGATTACTACACCGGAAAGGATATTTCCGAAATGACGACACGCCATACTGACAGGTGTAGCCAGCTCGGAAAGAATATTAAACGGTGTCATAACTGCAATCGGGGTCGTAAATCCTTTCAGATAACCACCAACTCCGCCGGTCTTGATCTTCTGTGCTGTGATCATGATAAAAACCACAACCGCCCATGCCGCTTCTGTAGAAAGATCGGCTGTAGGGCTTCGAAGTCCGATAAGACTGATCAGATTGGAAACCACGCTTGTCGCAAAAAGCGCTGCAACAAAAGGTATCATGTATCTGAATTTCTCACCCATGTTTCCAACTACAAAGCTATTGGCTTTCTCTACTATAAGCTCAGCCAACGCCTGTCTCTTGGAAATATTCTCTTCTTTCAGATCATGTGTCAGCCAGATGCACAGTCCTGTAATCAAAATCATTACGATCCAGCTTACTACCATTGTCTCACTGATCCTTAACGGTCCGAGAAAAGGCACATTGATGGGCAATGTAAAGAATATCCTTGCCCCGGTAATATCCAACTCCATACTCTTTATTCACCTCCCGTCTCTACCGGTCTGTTTTCCGGCTTGATAGAACAGATATTTGTAATCCGTCTTGCTATCCGTTACCCGAATCTTTTCTCTGCAGATTCATAAAAAATTTTTCTGATTTATAGCAATTTTATAGAATACTACAATTGTTATAATCACAGATGTCTGCCTGATTCCGGTCACATACAGCAACTATTTCTTATTATGAAAAATTCCTGCTATTTTAATTCCTGTTCCAGGAAATAAAAGCGGAACGATTCCTGCCACAAAATGGAAACATGGTACAACGATCGCAACGACCACCCACAGCATCTGGAGCAGCATTCTCTGAGAATAACTTGCTTTAATTCTCATCCTCGCTGTGTCTTCATCTGTCGCTGCCGCAGCCTTCTGTACTGCCAGTCCCATGAAAAAGAAATTCAGGACTGCCACACATCCTCCGACTGCACCTCCAAGAAATACCGTATAATCAAGTGGTACTTTCTGAGGCATAAATCCATGCATTACTCCAAATATGATCCACATCAGTATCAATCCGATTCCTGTGATAGCTGCAACCCTCTGTGTTTCTTTCTTCACAGCCGGCTGGACATTATCCATTACACTGCTCATATAAATCTCCTTCTCATTTCTTATAAATGTCTGTTAAATGATATTTTATTTCTTTTCTTCTTATCTTCTTTCCTCTGCTGTCTGTTAATAGAAAGATAAAATTTATACGCCACTGTCCCGGAACCTCCAAGACCAAAGAAAAAACCGGGGATATACACCCAGCCCCCGACTCCCGTCTTCGAAACAATGAGCCAGCAAACTGCCAGGCATATCAGAATCGGTGTTATGAGAGACAGTCCAAGCTGCGACAACATGGTGACATTTCTGATAATCTCTGACCACTGTTTCATCGTCTTCTCCTTTCGTCAATTTTTTCTCTTTTTTCAACCAAATTTATAGTGAAATTGTAGCATATTTATCAAATAAATTCAATGTAATTGTACGAATTATTCAAATATTTTTTTATATCCAATATTTTTTTGTTATATTTTTATCACGACTGATATATTATATACAATTCCAATATTACCGCCATATCTCATAATTATTTGCTTCAAAGTCATCTCTTTATGCTTTTTGATATGCGGATATATTACGACAGAGATTTCGCCAGAACAATAGACAAATAAAGCCGGATATCTGATAATCAGACACAGGAGCAACGTTTGTCTACTATTTTGTATTATCTCACTCCCCCAAAACGCAATCCAAACTGAATAAATTTTCAGGTCACAAAAAAACACGAAAACAAATATCATCAGAATAATTTCTGATATCCTTTTGCTTTCGTGTTTCTTTTTTTCTATTCTTTTTATTCTATCTCAGTGTTTTCCTGCTTCTACACTATTATTCCGTATATCTCGTCCCTATACATCATTATTCCGTATAAAGATATGCACTGCTATCCGGATCGTCCACGCTTTCACTGTCTATCCATGCCGGATTCAGAAGCAGATTCTTCTCAATCGTCACGGATTTCTTAGGCGCTGTTGTCTCTGCCGCTGTCCAGATCGTCTGATATCCCATTGCATAAGACTGCTGGGAAACGCATCCGATTTCTTCACCATTGCGGATTGCTTCCTGCTGTTTCGTCGTAGCATCTACTCCAACTAATGCCGGAGCATCACCCGCATCACTCTTTTCCAAACCAAGGTAAAGCTCTGTAACATCTGCATTTGTACAGAATACACCATCCAATGCCGGATATTTATCAAGAACCTCTTTCATGGCAGTTTCCATATCATCTACCTGATCAGAGTAAATTACTTCTACCACTTCAATATCCCCATACTTCTGGATATTATTCATAAATCCATCCACACGGTCCTGAACACTCTTTGTCTTCTGCTGTGCGGAAAATACAGCAACCTTTCCCATCTTTCCAAGTGCGCTTCCAAGCTGATAAGCAGCCATCTTGCCCACCTGCACGTTATCGGTTCCTCTGTATGCCTTTACCAGTTTCTTCTCAGATACATTGGAGTCAAATGCAACAACCGGAATTTCATTCTCTTTCGCAGCTTCAAGCTGTGCCTGGCAGGAATCCATATCACTTGCCGAAATACAAAGAACATCCGGATTCTCCGCAATAACAGCATCTATTGTATTAATCTGGCTCTCAACATCTTCTTCATTATCCGGGCCCTCGAAAGTCATTGTGATCTGATCATCTTTCTTAAATCCATATGCATCGTTGATTGCCTTAACAGCATCTTCCATGCCCTTCTTAACCATCTTCCAGTATTCGCCCTTGACAGATTTACTCACCACCGCTATTCTGGATCCGGCTTCAATCTTTACATCAGTATCAATCTCCGGAATAAGCGGACTCTCATCCTGTTCATCCACCGCTTCTGCTTCTGAATCAGATTCCTCGATAGCGTCTGCCACTAATGGCTGAATTGTCTCTTCCACTTCTGCCTTGCTGCATCCTGTCAGCATAGTCAGCCCTGTCATCAAACTTATCGCTGCTACCACTGCTCTTTTCATTTTGATCTCCTCTTCCTTCAATGGTAAACTAATGAAGATTGCTGAAACCGCAATGCAGCACAACAATCCATAAATATCAGGTTATTCATAAAACAACTCTGCCCCAAACTCATGGGCATATTTCTTCCTACATTATACACATTTTACGGAATTCGTCCAGAGATTTTACACATTTTTCACCTTTGTTTCACACATCATCCAGGAATCTTATTTCATTCCATCCCTCAAACGCACTTCCGGCAGGCTTTACCCAAAATTCCAACTTCTTTTTCGTAACAGGATGCTGAAATCCCAGCCTTGCAGAACAAAGCGCCAGCGGTTCCTGACCACTCTGCCGTGGATTATACTTTCTATCACCAACAAGCGGCATCCCGGCATGTGACATCTGCACACGAATCTGATGGTGTCTGCCAGTATCCAGACATATCTGTACCAGACTTCTCACTTTTCCATCCTGCTCAGTTCCCTCTTCTTCAATTCTCTTCGTCTCCAGTACTTCATAAGACAGCACTGCCTTCTTCGCCCCAGCAGTCCCCGCTGCAACAACCGCCGAACTGTTGGTTCTGTTATCTTTCTTCAGCCAATCCTCCAGAATTGCCTTCTCTGTCTTTATCTCACCCTCTGTCACTGCCAGATAAATCTTCTTTATCTTTCCCGACGTCATCTGCCTGTTCAACTCTGCCGCCGACTTAGCATTTAGTGCAAACACCAGAACACCCTCCACCGGCTGATCCAAACGATGAACGATTCCAAGATATGGCATCCTTCCCGGAGCTTTCTGTGCAATATAATTCTTCAGCATACTCTCCATATCCATACTTCCAACCCGTGCACTCTGAACCGCAATCCCCGCCGGCTTATGACACACCAGAATATCTCTGTCTTCATATAATATATAATCTCTGATATCTTTTATCCACATAAAAAAACTCTCCTTTTCATGGAGAGTATAACTTAATTTCATAATTTACGCAATCTGCTTTCGCCACACGATTCTACGCAGAAAATTACTTTGCATTTTATTTTTTACAGTTTCAAACTTCACACGTCAAAAACGGTCACCACTTTTTACTTTTCCTGATTTCAAAAATGATGACCGTTTCAATGTTCTTCGTTATTCAATTTATTTTCCTCTTAGTATTCTTTCTATAATAATATTTATTTACAGATTACTTTATGGGTTTCACTATTTAGTTTTTCTATATCTAAATTCTTATCCTCTTTCCTGCTCATAATTCATATGGCTACTTATAATCTGATTCGCCTCTGCTTTCTTCGATATCAGTTACTTCACTCATCTGAAACTACTTAGAAAGTTCTATAGATTTTAAATTATAATTTCACGTATTATAATTTACTATTTCTGAAATATCGGATACACTTTTTCATCAACGATTCGTGTTAAGCAATCATAAACTTAACTTCTTAAATTCACAACTGTTTAATTCCCTTATGTGCGTTTCATACTTTCTTTGAACATTAATGGCAGATGTTCTAAGCTTTATGTAAAATATCACTTGAAAAAGTACCTTAATATTTCTCTTCTGATATCTTTGTATACTTACTATGTATTCGATATCCTTCTGATGCAAAGCTTCAATCCATATCCCTAAACTTCTGATATGCATTTCAAAATATCGTTCTTACCTTCAATTTCTCTGTTCCCTGGAACTCCTCTTCCCGGCTAACTATTGAGATAAGGGTTATACTCTCTCGATAAATATTTCTTTACACATTTATCAAAATCCTTGTATCAGGTCTGTGACAGATATTCAATATAAGTTATCGCTTCTATAATACCCTAGATACAAACTCTTTTTCCCTTACTAAACTGTGCGTATATTTAATATAAGGAAAACACTCTCATTTACAATTCTATGTACCAGGTCTTTCTTGCAGGAAATGCGATACCCGCCACTCTTATATTGATAAGTTTATAACTTCTTTCCCAATGGAATCACCTGAACCTTTCTCTTATTTTCATCCTTTCCATTGTAACATTTATATATACTATGAATTGAATGAATTTCTTTAATTATTTATTCTGTTTGCTGTTCTCTTTTGATGTCATTATAATACCACCCCGGTTCCTATTTGTCAATACATTTTTATATTTAATTTCATTATTTTTGTTCTATTATTATATTATTTGTATAAATTTCATAATATTTATATTCATTATATAATTTTCAGACTTTTCTTCCTACTACATTATACCCATACCACTCAAACAGACATCCTCAATCAAAGCAATAGGCTCACTTAATTCAGCTACATCCAAAATTATAATTTCGCATATCCCTTCCTTATAATTTCCCAAAGTCCCTCCCAAAAACAACCTTCCAATACATTCAATATAAACCATAACTATTGGCAACGCCTTACCTAACTCACCTCAAAAAAGCCGCGCAGCAGTCTTTTCATTATTACACATTGAAACCATTTTATTTTCGCGCGTCCCTCCAATACAAAAGAATGCAGCTGCCTCCCCAGGAGGCCAGCTGCATTCCCGCTTTCCATTACTTTCTATTATAATTAATCAGACAACCTTTAAGAATAATCTCACGTTCATCATCCGTAAGCTCCCCAAGAGCCACCTCAAACTCCTTCAGACCATTCTCACCCACAACAAATCCTCTAATCACATCATTCTTCTCTTCCACAGCTTTACGAATCTCCGGGAAGAACAGATAATCTCCATTCGCAAATGGCAGCTCACCCTCCTTAATCAGAAATGGAAGCATACCCCAGTTGATAAGATTGGAACGATATCTCTTAGTAGCATACTCATTAGCGATATTTGCCCAGCCACCAAGTACCTTCTGGCAAGAAGCTGCCTGCTCACGTGCAGAACCATCTCCCGGTTTCACTGCAAAGATCGTACTTCCAACACCAAGGTTCTCTTTACTTACATTCGGATAATCTTTCTTGATCACATCCATCACAGGTTTCATCTCCGGCAATGCCTCAACCGGACATTTACCCTCTTCGATAGCTTTCTGTGCTTTCTGCACTTCTTTAGCACGTCCCACATAAGCCGGATCTTTTCTGGAAAGTGTAAACTCTGCCAGTCCAAGCGGATTGGAACGGTAAGAAGAAGTTTCACCGGACGGAATCAGCTCGTCAGTTGTAGTAACCGGATCATGAATCTCAGAAACAACTTTCACGATCAGATTCTCCGGAAGCGCTGACATCTTTGGCCAGTCCTTAATATTCGGACCAAACTGGATTTCTACACTTGGATCAGCCACGCCCTTGCTGTCGAATACACGATTCTCATAAATTGTCTTATCAAAGAAATATTTCTGACCTGTATAACCACCGGTATAATCTTCTGCAGAAGTCAGGAAACCTTTATTTGCTGCTGTTGCCGCAATAGAACGCGCATCCATAAGTGCAACAGAAGAAATCTGACCATTCTGAATCTTGGAACCTTCACGATTCGGGAAGTTTCTGGTTGTATGGCGGATACTAAATGCATTATTTGCAGGAGTATCACCGGCACCGAAACACGGACCACAGAAAGCAGTTTTTACAACAGCACCTGTTGCAAGAAGTTCAGCCAGAACACCATTCTTAGCCAGCTCCATATAAATCGGAGTACTTGCCGGATAAACACTTAATGTAAATGCATCTGCACCAATGCTCTTGCCTTTAAGGATATCAGCTGCTGCACAGATATTCTCAAAACCACCACCGGCACATCCGGCAATAATTCCCTGCTCTACATAAAGCTTGCCATCTACTACTTTATCTCTTAATGTATAAGGAACTTTTCCGTCCAGACTGATCTGTGCTTTCTTCTCAACATCTGCAAGAATATCATCCAGATTTGCTTTCAGTTCATCAATTGTATAAGTATTGCTCGGATGGAACGGCATTGCGATCATTGGTTTGATCTCGCTAAGGTCGATTTCCACGCAGCCATCATAGTAAGCAGTTTCGCCTGGTTTCAGTTCTTTGTAATCTTCGCTTCTTCCATGAATCTCATAGAATTCCTGAATCTTCTCATCTGTCTGCCAGATAGAGGAAAGACAGGTAGTCTCTGTTGTCATTACATCCACACCGATACGGAAATCAGCACTTAAATTAGCAACACCAGGTCCGACAAATTCCATAACTTTATTCTTCACATAGCCATTCGCAAATACTTTTCCGATAATTGCAAGGGCAACGTCCTGAGGACCTACACCCGGACGAGGAGAACCTGTAAGATAGATTGCCACTACTCCCGGCATATTGATATCATAAGTCTGGGAAAGAAGCTGCTTAACAAGCTCCGGTCCGCCTTCTCCCATTGCCATAGTTCCCAGAGCACCGTAACGGGTATGACTGTCGGAACCGAGGATCATTTTACCGCCTGCCGCAAGCATTTCTCTTGCAAACTGATGGATAACTGCCTGATGAGGCGGTACATATACGCCGCCATATTTCTTGGCACAGGTAAGTCCAAACATATGGTCATCTTCATTAATGGTTCCACCTACTGCGCAGAGAGAGTTATGACAGTTGGTCAGGACATATGGCACCGGGAACTTCTCAAGTCCCGAAGCGCGGGCTGTCTGAATAATACCAACAAAAGTGATATCATGGGAAGTCAGTTTATCGAATTTGATCTGAAGCTTCTCCATATTTCCGGAAGTATTGTGTGCTTCCAGAATTGAATAGGCAATGGTATTCTTCGCTGCATCCTCTTTGGAAACAGGAACATCTGCCTGATTCTCCGGAACAATCTTCTGACCATTCAGTAAATATACACCGGTATCGTATAATTTCATAATGTATCCTCCATTCTGTTTTTTGTGCCATGTACACTTTGACACGCTAATTTATGGAAATTTAAAGTTAATTATAGTGTATTCCTATTGAATAATCAAGCCTGTGACGATAAGTATTTTCTTAAAAACAAACTCTGTAGGCATTTTTTAATCTGTTTCCTGACCTGTAAAATGTAAAATAATCTGAGATAAAAATATTTCAAGACAAAGAAATCCCCCGGAAAGTAAGGAGTCACACACCTTCCAGGGGATTCTTGGCTAAATCATAAGAGGTATTGGCATTACCAACTGTACAGTGTCCAATGGTAATCAGCCTTTAACAGCTCCGGATACCATACCTTTGATAATTTCTTTACTGAATGCGAAGTAGAGAACAACAACCGGCGCCATCGTGATCAACATGGCCGCCATCTGCTTTGGATAGTCAGATGCAAACTGTCCTTTGAACTGTGTCAGTGCAAGCGGTACGGTCTGCAGACTTACGTCTTTCAGCAATACCAACGCGAAAGAGAATTCATTCCAGCAGCTGAACACCTGAATGATTGCTACTGTTGTAAGGATTGGACGGCAGATAGGAAGAATAATCGTCCATAATGTATGGGTGAAGTTACTTCCATCGATTGCCGCTGCTTCTTCCAGTGAAACCGGAATTGTTTTTACATAACCTTCTACCAGGAAGATTCCCATTGGAAGACCGAAGGAAACATATGGCAGAAGCAGTGTAAACCATCTGTTGTTGATTCCACATCTCTGGAATACAACATAAATCGGAACCAGAAGGGAATGAATCGGAATCAGCATACCCATCAGGAACATTAC
This sequence comes from Ruminococcus sp. AM22-13, assembly GCF_003471165.1. GTDB lineage: Bacteria > Bacillota > Clostridia > Lachnospirales > Lachnospiraceae > Blautia_A. The sequence continues at coordinate 16,493 of NZ_QRIL01000028.1, forward strand.
ATATAACACACGGTTCAGTTTGAAATGAACACGTGCAAGGATATATCCAACGATAAAGCTGAACAGAATGATCAGGATAATGGAAAGTCCTGTTGTTCTGACACTGTTCATCATGGACTGTCCCAGATGATAATCCTTATTGCTGAGAATCTTTATGTAGTTGATCAATGATGGATTTTTCGGCAGACCCATGATATCCGCATTAAATACTCGTTTCTCTTTCAGAGAAGAATATACCATCCATACGATCGGGAAAATACAGGACAGGGAGAAAATGATAAGAATCACATTCATGATCACTGCCGCAATCCCTTTTCTCACTTTATGAGTTTTAGGTACGTTCTTATTCATAATCTTATGCCTCCTTTTCCCTTGTCAGATATTTGATAAGTCCCTGTGAACCTCCGATTACCACGAGAGACAATACGAAGATCGCTACAGAAATACAGCTACCATATCCCATGTTACTCTGATTAAAGGATACCTGATATCCATACATTGCCATAACCATGGATGCTGTACCAGGACCACCTTTTGTCATAACATAAATGTTATCGAAAGCTTTCATATTACCGGCTACGCAGAGGGTAATACATACAAGCATTGTGTTCTTGATCAATGGCAGAGTAATGTACCATGCTGTCTGGATTCCATTTGCTCCGTCAATCTGTGCACTTTCAAAAATTTCTGAGTCAATTGATGAAATAGCAGAAAGAATAATTACCATATAATATCCAATGAACTGCCAGATCAGAGGAATCGTTACACAAAGCATAACAATATCAGAATTATTCAGCCATACCTGACAGAGATCCGGTCTTCCGATTGCTCTTAAGAACCAGTTGATCAGACCATATTTATTGTGGTAGATCATGTTCCAGATCAAACCAATACATACTGCTGCGATCGTACTTGGGAAGAAACCGAATGTACGATGCATTCCTTTTAATTTAGTGGATTTGGCATTTACCATAAGAACAAGGATAAATGCGATACCAATCTGTCCGATGATACATGCAATTACCAGATAAAGGTTATGTCCAAAAGACTGCCAGAATGTAGAATCATGAACCAATTGGACGTAGTTAGCAAGTCCGTTAAATGTTTTCTGAGGGCCGCCTTTCCACTCAAAAAAGCTGTAAACCAGCGCAGTTACCAATGGAACAAATACTGTAAATACAAACATTAAAACGGGAACAAGCAAATATAAAATAAGCGTTTTCTTTTTGGGCTTAATTGTTGTCAACATATGCTGTACCTCTCTTTCCTGAAAATCCCTATATACTATTACAGAAAAGTCAGCCCATTCATATAATAGTATTCTGTCATTACCGATCACCTAATGAACAGTAATACAAAACCGTTCCGCCCACCACAGTGGGCAGAACGGTTACTTTTTCATTGCATCCGCAACCGAAGCATGATTCCTCTTCGATTCGAATCAGATATTAATAGTTCTCTTCGTATGCTTTCTGAGCGTTTTCAGCTACTTCTTCAGGTGTCATTTCACCATTCATCATAGTCTGAAGATCTGTGTTAAGAACATCCCATACTGCACTGTTGATGTAGGAGTCATAAATCTCGCATTTTGTTGTATCAACATATGAGTAGTTGTAGAAATCCTGTGTGATCTGGTCAAATTTGCCCAGGTCAACATCGTCTGTCTTTGTTAATCCGCCGAGTGCATAGTTCTCTGCTACATATGTAGAGAATGCAGGTCCTGTAACTTCCTGTGCAAGGTCGATAGCTGCTGCTAATTTATCAGGATCATCTGCAACCTTAGAATTGATTGCTACAGCGTATCCAAGACCGATATTCTGGGAATCCGGATCTTCTGTTGCATCTGCAGGCTGTGGAAGAACTGCAAATCCGATGTTGTTGAATTTCTCTTCATCGCTGTCTTTCAGAGTTGCTGCAATGTAGGATTCATCCCAGTTACCACCGATGAATGCTGCTGCATCACCAGAGATATAGTATTCACGTGCATCTTCGTTTGTCACTGAGTTGTAATCTTCGTTGAAGATATCTGTTTCTGTAAACAGGTGCTGTGTTTCTGCCAGAGCTTTTACAAACGCTTCATCTGTAAATGCTGCGCCGCTCTTGTCAATCAGGCTCTGGAACCAGTCTTTACCTGTGTATCTGTCACCAAGTGTAGAAAGGAAGTCACTGTTTGCCTGCCATTTTCCACCATTACCAAATGCTACAGTGTCGATTCCCTGCTCTTTGAAGTATTCGGAAGCTTTCTCAACATCTTCCCATGTTGATGGGAACTGATCGTATCCAGCCTCTTTCCACATTGCTTTGTCATAGATAACTACTGTACAGGTACCGCCTGTCAGTACAGGGAAGCCGTAAATCTTGTCGCCATCTTTGAATGGTGTAAAGTAATCCTGATCATACTGATCATAATATGGAGAAGCTTTAATGGTATCTGTCAAGTCCATGACCAGTCCCTGCTCAGCCCATGCCTTTGTATTCATACCCTGAAGAAGGAATACATCCGGAAGGTTGTCAGCTGCTGCAAGAGTAGCAATCTGTGTTTTGTATTCTGCGTTTGCAAGAACGTTCTCGTTTAAGTTGATGTCCGGATGAGCATCGTTCCATGCTGCTAATACTGTACGGAATCCATCGGAACCACCATTTCCTTCAGATTCTTCGGATGTGGAGTAATGCATGATTTCCAGATCTCCCTTGTAAGCAAGATCAGACTGGGCAACGTCTGTTGCTGCGCTTGCCACAGATGCTCCCATCATAGATGATACTGTTGCTGCTGCCAGTGCAATTGCCATTACTTTTTTCTTCATTGTGTGTCCTCCTTTAATAATAAATAAATGATTTCGTACCCTTTGGTGTGTGGTGTTTCTTACGCTTATACTTTCGAAACACATTTTTCGATTAGGCTTTGTTTGATTTCGCTCTACTTAATCGTTTTCTTTCCTTTATTAAACAGCATATCATCCAATTTGTCAATGGGATTTTTACTTAAATTATGCTTTTCGTATAGATTGTATTATATTTAAGCTTTTATATTGTGTATTTTTACTCAAATCGTTTTCGTCGTACATTACCATATACCTCTATTTTTCGACATTTTCAATATTTCTGACTAATTTTCAATTTTTAAACGTAAACGTTTTCGTTAATATTCCGACACCGGCTCCCAGATTTCTTCCATATTTTGTTTTCCTTTACTTCCGATTCTAAATCCGCTATACTAGTGTACCGACAAGTTGATTCTTGAAACAATCTTGCAGGATAAATTTTCTTATTTCAAGGCGGAGGAGAGAGGCGTAGCGGTGGCTACGGCGACCGACGACAACGCGGAAATAAGAAATTTAGACGTAAGATTGTTCAAGAAATCAACTTGTTGGTACACTAGTACAGCGAATATTAAGTAACTGCTTCGCAGTTTATCAGGAGGATATATAATGTTTCGTTTATGGGGAAAAATCTGGAAAGATAACCATTTGTTAAAAGACACTGTAATTTGTGATGATTCAGAAGATACCAGGACTCATAAGATTTTCCGGGGACTGGAAAGTATCTGCTATGAAATGGATCTGGGCAATCCGATCTGGCTGGAGTCTACCATCAAACATTTTAAGAAACATGGAAAGGCAAGATTTTATCAGGATAATTTTATAGAACAGATTGATTTTGACTACCTGGAGATTCAGGTAATTGAAGAAGACGACGATTATTAATTTATTTTATCTGCCTGTTCTGCCATGAAATATTCATGGAATTACTATAGACATCTCATGGCAGTTCTGCAGATAAATTTTTCGTAACTGCTCAATACCTTAACAGTTTCTATATTTTTTCACATGTATTTTTTCTATTCCATAAATTCTCTTATGATTTCTCTCATTATCTCTTCCTCTTCCGGCGTAAGCATCCGGCTGAAATGACTTCCGGCTGCGGCTGTCTGACGGATACTCTCCGCAATATGATCTATGATTTCTTCCTTTGCAGCTTCGTTTGGTTTCTTTTCCGCCGGAACTTCTTCAACCCAGGTTCTGACATGTTCCACATAATCAGAAAGCGTATTCATAAGAAGTTCTTCCTTGTACGTAAAATCCAGTGCCTGTCTTAGCAAAAGCAGCGATGCAGGGATGATCGCACCCACATACAGATATGCCAGCGGCATACCATCCCATTCTCCATTTCCCGAATAGAGAAAAAAAACCGCTCCCAAAAGCGCAGTACAAAAAAGTGACGGATACCATACAAGCCGGTTCATGCGGTTTAACAGCTTGTCTCTTGTTTTCCACAGGTTCATCCATTTCTCTTTGAGATTTGTTCTTGTCTCTGTATTTTTTCTTATCAGTCTTCGGTATGTAAGATGTGTTGCCAGCATCCCCAGTGCGCCCAGTCCGCCCAATACCACCATGGCGTAAAGCAGGAGATGCAGATCCATGATTTTCTCCAGCATAACATCCTCCTGATTCCGGCAGTTCCCGGTATTGCTTATTATTTCCTGCAATAAGAATAAGAGAAACTTACCTAGATCGATTAAACTGATAGAATTATTATACTGCGGACAACCATGTCAGGAAACAAAAATCGTTCATCAAATTCTTCCATAAAAAAACAGAATCCCCTCTTTGTGTATCAGAGTATGTTTAAAAACTTTTTGCAAACATGCTCTGGCACATAAAAAAGAAGATTCTGTTTCTTTACTGTTCCTTTATTATGATGTCAGGATCAAAAGATCTGTTAAATATTCGGAACCCGCTGATTTACATATTCTGCAATTTCCCGACTACCTCTTCAAATTTCATAAAGTGAGAAGCTTTTACAAGAATAGTATCTCCATTCTGTACAAATTTTTTCAGATCTGCAAGCAGGCTTTCTCTGTCCGGTTCATAAATTACTTTCAGTTCCGGATTGGTCTGCTGTGCTTTCTCTGCCATCTTTTTACAAAGATTTCCGGTACAGATAAGCACATCAATATCGCATTTGCCGGCATGCTCGCCCACTTCTTCGTGAAGCTGTACTTCATTCTCACCAAGCTCACCCATATCGCCAAGAACCGCAACTCTTCGTCCTGCTCCATCCTGAAGAACATCCAGGGATGCTTTCATGGACATTGGATTTGCATTATAGCAGTCATCCACAATCAGGAATTTGTCCGTCTCAATCATTCTGAAACGGCCGCTGATTGGCTCAAGACTCTCGATTCCGGTTTTAATCTGCTCAGTTGTCAGCCCATAAATATTTCCGACTGCTGCTGCCGCCAGCGCATTATATACCATATGACGTCCCGGCATTGGGATATCTACTTTAAATGCAGTGTCTCCCATGTGGATCATACAGGTCATTCCTTTTAAGCCTCTGCTTACGATTTCATCCCCATAAACCTGACAGTCTTTGTCCATCCCAAAGAATACAGGTTTAATTTCTTCATGGCCTTTGACTGTGGCAAGTTTATCATCATCGCCATTTAATACGATATGTCCATCTGGTCTCAGGAACTTGAAAATCTCTGTCTTCGCCTTGAGAACGCCGTCTCTGTCTCCCAGGTTTTCCAGATGACATGTTCCGATATTGGTGATTACGCAGGTATCCGGTCTTGCGATCTTTGCAAGTCTGGTCATTTCTCCGAAATCACTGATTCCCATCTCAAGAACTGCCATCTCATCTTCGTCGCGAAGCCGGAAAACAGTGAGCGGCAGACCAAGTTCATTATTAAAGTTTCCCTGTGTTTTCAGTGTGCGGTATTTCTGACTCAGCACAGAAGCAATCACCTCTTTTGTACTCGTCTTTCCTACACTTCCTGTGATTCCCACAACAGGAATCTGAAGCTGTTTCAGATAAAATTCCGCAATATCTTTTACTGCCTGTAATGAGGATTCCACTACAATGTATGGAAAATCTGCGTCCTCAAGTACTCGCTCTGATAAAGTTGCCAGTGCTCCTGCTGCCATTACCTGTGGAATAAATTTATGTGCATCCACACGCTCTCCCACGATAGGCACAAACAGACATCCGTTCTCTGCTTTTCTACTGTCTGTAATAATTGATGTTATCTCTTCCTGCAGTTTGTCCGCAGAACCATAGTAAGTACCGTCGCAAACCTGTGCGATATTTTCCAGAGTTAAATTCTTCATAATCTTTTTTATTTCTTCTTTCCTGTTATCATAATATACTGAATTACTGTCCACTTCGTTCTCAGTAACGCAGTCTAAATTTCAGATTGCCTGCGGCAATGGAATTTTTGCCTTTTCATGCCGCAGCCTGCATTAATTATTTGTATTTCTTCATGGATACTTCGATCAGTTTCTCACATAACGTCGGATAGTCGATTCCCAGAACTTTCGCTTCCTGAGGAATCAGGCTGGTCGGGGTCATTCCCGGAAGTGTGTTTGCCTCAAGGCAATACATATCTCCATTTTCCTTCATCATGAAGTCAAGACGGCAGTAGCCTTCCATAAATAATGCCTTTGCACCTGCTTCTGCGTAGTGCTGCATTTTCTCTGTGAGTTCCGGTGAAATCTCAGCCGGACAGGTTTCAATCGTTGATCCTGCCTGATATTTATTCTTATAATCATAGAAGCCCTGTATCGGAGCAATCTCAATGATTGGATATGCCTTGCCGTCTACAACTGCTACTGAGAACTCACGGCCTTTGATGTATTCTTCTATTACGACTTCATCCTCGTAGGAATATGCGTCTTTCAGAGCCTGCTCATATTCTGTCTGGTCATTTGCAATATAAACACCTACACTTGAACCACCACAGCAGGTTTTTACAACTACAGGGAATTCCATTTCAAATGCACTCAGGTCTGTAGTCATTTCCTCTTTCGTCATAGATACTCCGCGTGGTGTCGGCACATTGTTCACAAGGAACATCTGCTTTGTAATTCCCTTATCCATTGCCATGGCGCTGCTTAAATATCCGGTTCCTGTATATTTGATTCCCATCAGGTCAAAAGTTGCCTGTACTTTTCCATCTTCTCCGTTTGCTCCGTGAAGTCCAAGGAAAACGATATCTGCTTCTTCACAGAGTTTCAGAATATTCGGTCCGAAAAAGCTTCTTCTTTCCTTCTTCATCTGCTCGATTTTATCATTAAATGTTGACATATATTCAGATGCCGCATCAACATCATATTCTGCCGGGAATGGATCTTCCCAGTTTACATTCTCAACACCACAGAAAATATCTACAAGGATAGCCTGATGCCCTTTCTGGCGTAATGCCTTACAAATTCCTGTTCCTGATGTAATGGAGACAGTACGTTCTGTACTTGTTCCTCCCGCTAATACTACGATTTTCATTTCTCTTCTCCTTTATTCATAAATCACAACTGGTGTATTCTTCTCAACATTGCTGTATATGATCTGTACCTGATCTGACGGTGCACAGATACTTCCATGTGTTCCCTCGAATTCATAAAGCTGTTCTCCGAAAGCCGTTCTCCATGGAGCATCATTGATTCCAAGATTTCCGTTAAATGGAATCCAGTAATTTACTGCTGAAGGATAATCTTCTCCATTTACGGTGCATCCGCTCTTTATCTCACCTACTGTATAGCAGCCTGTCGGTGTTGCACAGTTTGGCACAAACGGATTTCCGGATACGATCTGCGCATCCGCAGTAGGTATTCCATCTTTATAGAATACCATTCTCTGGGCGGTCAGGTCAATCTCTATATAAGTATATCCGATATCATTTGTCTTTCGTACCAGACCTTCATGAGAATATATCGGCTCTCTGACCTGGGTTTCTCCATTCTGAATCAGGCTAAGCAGTTCTTTTGTTTCTGCTTTCTGGTCGATCTTCCAGCCATAGTCACCTCCGCCGACAGAAATCTCACGACCATCATATGTATTAAATGTCCGTTCGGTTCCAACGGTATCATATTTTGCCGCCAGTTCACTGATATACGCTTCTATCTGATTTTTGTCAAGTGTGTAAAGACCATTTTCGTCTGTTGTCAGCCAGTTTTTAATTACTTCTTTATCTACTGTCTCTGTGCGGTCATCAAAATCATAGGTAACGACTACGTCTGTAAGTTTATTTATCAACTCACAGTTCCTGACCAGAGTCTCATCATTTTGGTAGACTGCAGGTTCTTTGTAACAGCCATCTGCTTCCAGATCGATCGGGGTTCTTCCTGTGACAAGGGCATTTATGATATCCTGGCTGGTTTCTTCTGTCTTCAGGGCATTTCCCTGTTCTTCAGGAACAATCTCAAATTTATCGTTTTTCTCTTCGATATGAGCATCTAACGATTCTGTTGTGTTCTCCGGCTGCATACATTTGAGGTTCGATATAGCTGTGTTTACTTTCTGCTCATCATATTTAACAGATGATGCGATTTCATAATTTTTGTGCTGATTAAAGGCAAGAAACCAGGTAAAACGAGCCTGCTTCTTAATCAGGTTATCCACGCTTCCATCTGACTCATAGGAAAGTCCTGCTGCTTCTGCTGTAATACTCTCCTGGCCGTTGTTTCTGGTGTTAATCGTAAGGACGTAAGCTTCTGTTTTCTTTGTAAGCAGTTCTTCGGATTCTTTTACTGTCATGTAAGAGCAGTTGAATCCATTCACCATTGAGCCCGGTAAAAAATGTTCTGTAAAATAGTAAACACCGTAACCGTATACTCCGGCGGTCAACAGGAGTAAAATTACGATCAGAGTGATCATGATCTTCTTTCTGGCGCTCATAACATTCCCCTTTCAAATTTTCTTAACTATAGCCTATGTAAATTTTTCTATCTCGTAAATCCACATCTTGTCGAGGTAATTTTACCCCAGATTACTATTGTTGTCTGTAATTTATACATTTATAAACAGCAACCGCCCGGCAAATGATTATGCCGGGCAGTTTTAGTATACATTATTTATCCTGAAAGTAAAATACAGTTTATTCTGTTTTAAGCGTTCTCCAGTAATTTCTCTACACTTGTGAGTTTTACACAGAGCACAAATACTTCTGCTGCTTTTCCAAGGTCTTCCAGTGTCGGGAAGCTTGGCGCGATACGGATATTGGAGTCTTTCGGGTCTTTTCCGTATGGATATGTTGCTCCGGCACCTGTAAGCACAACGCCTGCTTCTTTTGCTTTGGCAACGATTGCTTTTGCGCATCCTTCCATGGAGTCAAAGGAGATGAAGTATCCGCCATGTGGTTTTGTCCACTCACCGATTCCAAGGCCGCCGAGTTCTTTCTCTAATGTATCAAGAACCAGTTCGAATTTCGGACGGATGATTGCTGCATGTTTTCTCATATGTGCATGAAGTCCGTCAAGGTCTTTGAAGAATTTTACGTGACGTAACTGGTTTAATTTATCATGACCGATTGTCTGGATCTGCATGTAGCTGCGGAAATCTTCCAGGTTTGCTTTGGAAGCGGCTACTGCTGCGATACCGGATCCTGGGAAGCTTACCTTTGATGTTGATGTAAATTTGTATACAATATCAGGATTTCCGGCTTTTGTACATTCCTCAAGGATCTCTACGAGGAAGTCCTGGTTCTCATCATAGAGATGATGGATGCTGTATGCGTTATCCCAGTAAATACGGAAGTCAGGTGCTGCCGGTTTCAGTCTTGCGAAACGTTCTACTGTTTCTTTGGAGTATGTGTAGCCCTGTGGGTTAGAGTATTTCGGTACACACCAGATACCTTTGATTGCTGCATCTTCGCTGACAAGTTTCTCTACCATATCCATGTCCGGACCCTGTGGTGTCATTGGTACGTTGATCATTTCGATTCCGAAGAATTCTGTGATTTTGAAATGACGGTCGTATCCTGGTACAGGACAGAGGAATTTTACTTTGTCAAGTTTACACCATGGTGTATTTCCCATTACGCCGTGAGTCATGGAACGTGCGATGCTGTCGAACATTACGTTAAGGCTGGAGTTTCCGTAGATGATGATGTGGTCAGGATCTACTTCGGACATTTCGCCAAGGAGACGTTTTGCTTCCGGAATACCGTCGATCACACCGTAGTTACGGCAGTCTACACCTGTTTCACATTTGAGGTCTGAGTCGCTGCTTAATACGTCCATTAATCCCATGGAAAGATCAAGCTGATCGGCTGCCGGCTTACCACGTGACATGTCGAGGGCAAGTCCCTGTGCTTTGATGTCTGCGTATTCTTTATCCAGCTGTGCTTTGAGTGCAAGCAGTTCTTCTCTGCTCATGTCGCTGTATTTTTTCATAATATTCCTCCTTGTTCTGCCATGGGTGGAAAGGGTTGATTCCGTATACTGCAATCATTTGTTTTTCCTGTGGCAACATTTTTTATGCTTTTTACATTTTAGTATGGTAAAGTTGTGGTTGTCAAGTGTTTTTGGGGAATTGTTAATATTTTACCAAAAACACGGGGAGAATGCTTTCTTGACGAGGGACGCGCGAAGCATATTCTCTTGCCAGGTTCAGTTCCGGGAGCTAAGTAACTCTAAGGTGGGAAAATTCTGCTAAAAGCATGAAGAAAAATGCAAAACTCGCTCCGTTGCAAACTTCGCTCAGACACGTTGCTATTTTTCTTCATAACGCAGAATTTTCCCGCCTAAGAGTTACTAAACTCCCTCCAAATTCACCTGGCAAGAGAATATGCTTCACGCTGGGAACTGGATGTGGAAGTGATAAAGTGGCTGGGATGTTGTTACGCTGGAAATATAAACCTCCTTGTGCATAGCCCATGGAGTATCACTTAATTTATGCTAATCGCATAAATTCTTTGCATCACAACGTGTATTACCGAGAACGGAGTGAACAGTAATTTAATTTTAAAGGCAAGGTCGAAATTCATCGAGAGTTTCGGCTTGCCTTTTGGGGTATAACAGCGTATATTAAATTTATAGTATTTCTGGAAACACTATTATAGTTAGAGCGTGTTCGAAAAATCATTCTCCAAAATTGTGACATGCATCTTGCAAAAAACATTTTTCAAACACTCTCTGGCAGATCTTTTCATTTTCTGAATTATTCCTGTCAGGAATAGTCTGATATCTTTTTACGAATCAAGTAAGTTCCCCGTTTTAACTATGAATATATGCCTGGCTTATCCAAGTGTATAAATACCTTCAAAAATCATATCTTATAAACAAGAGCTGTTTTTCGTTTTTGATACTCTTATCTGAAAGGAGGTTCTTTATGTCTTTGTTGATTCGTGTGTTTATTGTTGTCCTGCTTGCGTTGCTGGCTATTGGGGCTGCCCTGCTGGTTTTGGTGTGTTGGGCGCTGGCGGCGTGTGCGAGCAGGCGTGATTATTATCTGGAAAAAGATTACCAGGATAAAAGTTATCGGGTGAAGTAGAGGAAGTCAGCGCATGGGCGCTGGGTGTTTCCGATCAGTTTGTTCATTACTTTGCCATTGAAGTATAAGGTTGCGGAGCCGCCGCCGTCCAGGTTGTAGGCATAAGTGCAGCCGTAGGATTTGAATATGTTTACCATATCCCAGTGGTTTAAGCCGTTGTAGGTTCCGGTGTCTGTTACAAGGAGAACGTAGTCGTTTGGTTTTACCATTCCTACTGCTGTGCGGGGATAGTATTTCTCTGTTTCTGCCCATGGGAGCTGGGCTTCCCCGTTCTGGATCAGGATAGGGCCGAAGTTGTAGGTGTCTTTTACTCCGGCGGCGAGGAGGTCTTTGCCCATCAAGCCTTGTGCGGGAGTATAAATGGTTCCATCGTTTTTGACTGCCATGACGGAGTAACTGGTCATGTAGTCGCCGTAAATGATTCCGTTTTTGATGCACATACCTAATGGAGATGGTTTTCCTGTGCCGTAGTCAAAGGCGCTGCCATTTACGCCTATTACTCCTCCGTTGGATGATACTGCGTTGGAAGTGGTCTGGCGCTGGCCACCGTAGGTTCCATTGGAAAGGGCGGATTTCAGCTGTTTGGCGTTGGCTGTTTTTATGTGCGCTACCCAGTAGGATATTCCATGGACTGATTTGCGGGTGAGTTTAATATTTAAGGTGCTGCTTTTGTATGTATAGGTGTTTCCACTCTGGCTGACTGTTGGTTTTGAGTCTGAAGCTTTCACTCGCCGGCCTTTGCTGTTGACATAATAGTTGCCAATCCAGGTATTTGTCGCAAGTACTCCTGTTTTTTTGCTGAAATAGTAATAATATCCGCCTATTTTCTGCCAGCCTTTTGCCATGGTTGAATTGCTGAGGAAATAGTATTTCTTTCCATTTTGGGTAAGCCACTTACCGGCTATGGCAATACCGGAATTATCGAAATAGTAAGTATATTTATCTCCTGTCGCCCAGCGATTGCGGAACATTGCGCCGTTTTTGCGGTTATAATAGTATTTATTTCCGGAGCGTTTCATCCAGCCGGTGAAACGTTTGCCATTGGCTGTGCAGTAGTAATAATATCCTTTGTACTTAAAGGATCCACATATCATTCTGCCTTTTGAATTATAAAAATAATAGGCTCCATTGATCTTCTGCCAGCCGGTTTTCTTCGATGTGATGCTGACTGATGTATTCTGCTGTTTGACATATGTTGCCGCCTGTACAGAAACTGTACGTACCGTGCTACCTGCTGCCACAAATAATACTAATACCAGGAATATAATAAATTTTCTGAGGTTTAATTTTCTTTTCATCCTGCCTCCTGTAATATTTATATTTAGAGTTCTTTTCCTCAATAATTAAAAATTATCGGAACAACGATATAATAATATCAGAATCATATGGTAAATCTGTAATTTTCAGGAATCCATATAGTTGGAAGTTTATGTGCCTCAGGATTTTGACTACACACAAATATCTTATGCAAAACAATAGCATAAAAACCGCTGCATCACACAGCGGCTTTTGGTTCAGGGTTAATAGTTATATGCTCCCTCATAGGCATTGCACCGGTCCAGTTTCCGGGACAGATTCTGGCAGGAACTGCATCGGTCGCAGAATTCCTGTTCATAACAGGTGGAACAGGCGCACGTCTTACAGGCTTTACGGTCATAACCTGTTTTACTGTTGAAAGGAAGCGTGCTTTCGGTTGCATTGCTCATAAATATCACCCTCCTTATACATTGCTGCCCACTCCACCTATAACAGCTTCAGAAAATAACACAGGCAATTCACCCTTCAAAGCAAAAAATCCTATATCAAATATCCCTGTCATGTATCAGGCGTATGAACAACAATTCTTGTACTTTCATTATACTTTAACAAAAGGAGAATACAAGTAATTAATAATCTGTTTTCTGGTAAAATCTTCCGTTTATGTAGTCGGTTTTGATAATATTTACAAAGGCTTTCGGATCGATCTCATGTACCTTCTTTACCAAAAACTTCGCTTCTTCCGTAGACACAACAGAATAAATCATGCTGGTCTTCTCATCCGTATAACATCCAGTTCCTTCAAAGCGCGTCGCCGTATGATTCGTCAGTTTAAAGATTTCCTCATAAATCTGGTAAGGTTCCTTTGTAATAATAAACAACGTATGCTTCTTATATCTCTGGTGCAGCATCTGAATCACCTGTGTAGAAGTAAACTGGAAAATAATAGAATACAGTGCCCTGTCCCATCCAAACAACAGACCTGCAACCGTCAGGATCACCGCATTTCCACATAAAATATAATTCCAGATATCCCTGCCACTCTTCTCAGAGAAATAAATCGCAATAAAATCCGTTCCGCCGGTACTTGTATTACCGATCAGACAAAGGCTGATACAAAGACCATTGATCAGACCACCAAAAATACTGATAAGCAACGTATCATAAGTGATTGGCTGACTCGGAATAATATCCGTAAGCAGACCTGACAGCACGATCACACAGCAGGAACTGATCGTAAACTTCTTTCCAATAAACTTCAGACCAATAAATACCGGAATCGAATTCAGTAACACATTAATAAGTGTATATGGAATCGCAATCCCCATAAATGTCTGAAAAATATTCTGGATCAACAGTGTAAGCCCTGTAAACCCTCCCGGAAAAAGACCGCCTGCACGCACAAACGTTTTAATATTCAAAGCCATGATCGTAGCTGCCAGAACCGCACAGCCGTAACGCTTAGCTTCGTGTTTTAAATTAAGTTCTTTCATCTTTTACATCTCACACTATTCTTATTTTGTTTATTTTGCTTCCCATCTACCGGAAGCACCACATGGCAGAACCAGTCCGTTAGAACTTACCGGAAGCCCGATTTCCTGAGAATCCACACGACCATCAAACTTCTTAAGCTCCGTAGAAAGCATATAAGTCAGAACCGCCGGTGCCAGCCCGGTTGTATAAGAATTGATCAGGAAAAATAATGGATCATCACTGAGAATCTTCGTACAAAGCTTAATCAGATCATGAATACAATCCTCAATCTTCCAGATCTCCCCTTTCGGTCCACGGCCATAAGAAGGCGGATCCATAATAATCGCATCATAATGATTTCCTCTGCGGATCTCACGCTCCACAAACTTCACGCAGTCATCCACCAGCCAGCGGATCGGCGCATCCCCTAAACCGGAAGCCACCGCATTCTCCTTTGCCCAGGTAACCATACCCTTAGAAGCATCTACATGAGTAACAGAAGCTCCCGCAGCTGCCGCTGCCAAAGTCGCACCGCCAGTGTAAGCAAAAAGATTCAGCACCTTCACCGGACGTCCCGCATTACGAATCTTATCTCCAAACCAATCCCAGTTTGTAGCCTGCTCCGGGAAAAGACCTGTATGTTTAAAACTAAATGGCTTTAAATGAAAGGTAAGATCCTTATAATGAATATCCCACTGCTCCGGCAGATCAAAAAACTCCCATTCACCGCCGCCTTTCTTACTTCTGTGATAATGACCATTCATATGTTTCCAGCCCTTATTCACCTTAGGTGTATCCCAGATAACCTGCGGGTCCGGTCTCACCAGAAGATAATCCCCCCAACGCTCCAGCTTCTCCCCACAGGAAGTATCAATTACCTCATATTCTTTCCATCCATCTGCAATCCACATCTTCTATTTTATCCTCCTAAATAAACGCATAATAAATTACGATTGTACTACATAATCAACAATTAGTAAAGTAATAAAACCACTCCTGACATTGCCAGTCATACATTCCGCAACATTTCTCTATCCATATATTTCTACTGCCTAAAGTATAGAGTAAAATCCCCCCAATATCAAGCAAACCATCATAATTCGCAGTTATAAACAGCTAAAGCACTATTTATAAATTACGTGGAACATACAATTCTCATTTCCCACAGCCAGTCCCCAGCGCGAAGCAGTATCTCTCTGTGGGTGAATTTGGAGGGGGCTTAGTAACTCTTAGGTTTGGGGAATCCGCGTTATGAAGAAAAATAGCAACGTGTCTGAGCGAAGTCGGAGGCGGAGCGAGTTTTGCATTTTTCTTCATGCTTTTAGCGGATTTTCCAAATCTTAGAGTTACTTAGCCCCCGGAACTGAGCCCACAGAGAGATGCTGCTTCGCGCGTCCCTATTAATACAAAAAAACAAGCCAGAACTCTCCACGAGTCCCAGCTTGCATAATCACACCTTATTTACTTTTCTTCTTCATAGAAGCAATCACAGACTGAATAACAATAAAGAAGCAAAGCAGTACAGAAAGAATAATTCTTACCCACCAGCTTGACAAAGTACCCTGAGTAGTAATCAAACTGGAAATTGTACCCTTAATCAGAACACCAAACAGAGTACCGATTGGAGTACCAACACCACCAGAAAGAAGTGTACCACCAATAACCGCTGATGAAATTGCATCCATCTCAAGACCTTTCGCCTGCTCTACGAAACCTGCACAGCTGTTTAAACAGAACAGGAATCCACCAAGACCTGCAAGGAAACCATCCAGAATATAAGCCTGGAACATAGTCTTCTTAACATTCAGCCCCATCATCAATGCACTCTGACGGTTACCACCGATTGCATAAAGTTTACGTCCAAATTTACGATATTTCAGAAGAACTGCAATAATAATTACAACGATCAATGCAATCACAACTGTCGGTGGAATGTACGCTGGAATGAATTTACCTTTTTTATTAGTAGAACCAAAAGGCATATAGAAACGATAGTTAGCCCATTTCAGGAACAATTCATTCTTAATAGAAATCATATCTGTACTGATGATAGCTGTCATACCACGTCCAAAGAACATACCTGCTAAGGTTACGATAAATGGCTGGATATCAAGATAAGCTACCAGAAATCCCTGTACAATACCAAAAGCAACACCAATCAGCAGTGCAACTAAAACTGCCACATATGTATTAACACCTTTATTCTCCATCAGATCTGCAAGAACCATACAAACAAGTGCGGTTACAGAACCTACGGAAATATCAATACCACCTGTGATCATTACAATCGTAAGTCCACACGCAATAACCAGAAGGCCTGCATTGGATACAAACAGGTTCAGAAACATCTGAGGTTTTGCAAAACCTTTATCAGCAAAGATAATCATGCCTGCGATATACATTACTGCGAATAATGCGATAGTTATCAGAAGCAGGAAGCCGTTTCCTGTCATTTTCTTTTTCTGCATTCCATTTGCTTTCATTACTTCTGACCTCCTTCTGCTGCCACGCTTTTCTTTGCTTTTAAGCCAGCAATATATTTCTTAAATACATCACTCTGCAGAGTAACGATGATGACAACTACGATTGCCTTATATACAGGAAGCTGGTCAGCCTTTACGTTCATTGCATAGAGTGTTGTGGTCAGAGCCTGAATTGTATAGGCACCGATTACAGAGCCGATCAGACTGAATTTACCACCGCCAAGGAAGTTTCCGCCAAGTGCTACTGCAAGGATGGCATCCATTTCCAGGTTAAGACCAATGTTGTTTGCATCTGCGGAATAGATACGGCTGGATGCCACGATTCCGGCAATACCAGCCAGCACACCGCAAATGACATAAGTAAGGAATTTGATCATTGTGGAATTTAATCCAACAAGGCGGGCTGCCTTTCCATTAATACCAACACTTTCAATGTAAAGACCAAGTGCTGTTTTCTTCAGGATCAGGTAAACAATTAAAACTGTGATGATCGCAAAGAAAATAGGAGTTGGGACTGGACACTTTCCAATGTAACCACCTGCCATCTTGAAAGAATCCACACGAATATAAGTAATCTGTCCATTTGTTACAAGCTGTGCAATACCACGTCCGGCTGTATAAAGGATCAGAGTTGCAACCATCGGCTGAATATTCAGCTTAGCTACCAGAAATCCATTGAATGCACCACATAATGCAGATGCAAGAAGTGCTGCAATCACTGCAATAATAATCGAGTTCTGATACTCATTTACAGAAACCTGTCCGCCGGAAAGAACCTGGCAGCAAACTGCAGCTGCTACAGCCATGATTGCACCAACACTGATATCCTGCCCACCGGATGCCGCTGTTACCAGTGTCATACCGATTGCAAGGATAACCAGCTCTGAAGCACGATTGATAACGTCAATGATATAACCGTAAAGTACACCGTTTCGAATAGATACATTAAAGAAGTCCGGTGTCTTAATCACATTGAGCAAAAGTACGGCGATGAGACACACGATAGGAAGAAACAGACGCGCACTTGTTATTTTCTTTAATTTACTCTTATTCATTATTTATCGTCACCTCCGGCAATAGCTTTCATAACTCCGCTCTGGGAAAGTTCATTCTCTTCCAGCTCGCCTACCTTCTGACCGTCACGAAGAACTGCCATACGGGAACAGGTACGGAGCATTTCCTCAACCTCTGAGGAGATAAATGTAACTGCCATTCCCTGATCTGCAAGATCAAGAACCAGTTTCTGGATTTCAGTCTTTGTACCGATATCAATACCTCTGGTGGGCTCATCCAGAATCAGATAATCCGGATTTGTCAGAAGCCATCTTCCAAGGATAACCTTCTGCTGGTTACCGCCTGACAGACTCTTGATCGGTGTTTCACGGCTTGCAGTCTTGATCTGCAGTAATTTAATATACTTATCGGCTGCTTCATCCATTTCTTTTCTGCTTAATGGATGGAACATACCCCGTTTAGCCTGGAGCGCTATAATAATATTTTCTCTTACAGAAAGATCTGCAATGATACCTTCTGCTTTTCTGTCTTCCGGAAGATATGCCATACCAAGTTTCATGGCATCCAGAGGACTGTTGATCTTTGCTTCTTTTCCCTTTACCTTAAGGGTTCCTGTCTCAGCCTTATCTGCACCATAGATTGCACGAACCAGTTCAGAACGTCCGGAACCAAGAAGTCCTGTAAGACCAATAACTTCTCCCTTGTTAATAGTAATGTCGAAGGGTTTAATGGTTCCTTTATGGGAAATTCCTTTTGCTTCAATAACAGGTTCAGGTTTTCCCTGTTTCTTATCTTTGTGCTCGCCTTTAATATCAGCAAGATCATCAAAATCTTTACCCATCATCTTGGCAACCAGCATAACTCTCGGAAGATCCTTTGTCTCATATTCTCCTACCAGTTCGCCGTTACGAAGAACTGTAATTCTGTCGCAGACTGCATATACCTGTTCAAGGAAATGGGTGACAAAGATAATACCTACTCCTTCGTCACGAAGTCTTCTCATAAGTACAAACAGCTTCTCAACTTCATCGTCATCCAGTGATGAGGTTGGCTCATCCAGGATCAGCACACGGCATTTCATATCAACTGCACGTGCAATTGCGATCATCTGCTGGATAGCGATGGAACATTCTTCCAGCATCTGTGTTGGCGGCACATGAATGTCCAGGCTCTCAAGAAGTTTTCCTGAGCGCTCATTCATCTGCTTCCAATCAATCATTCCCATCTTTCTCGGCTCTCTGCCGATAAATAAATTCTCGGCTACAGTCAGATTCGGGCAGAGATTTACTTCCTGGTACACTGTACTGATACCGTTTGCCTGTGCCTCCTGCGGAGAATGATTTAAAATTGCATTGCTGTTTCCGGCCATATGAATAGAACCGCTTTCAAATTCGTGAACACCGGTCAGCACCTTGATCAGTGTTGATTTACCTGCACCGTTCTCACCCATCAGTGCGTGGATCTCACCTTTACGAAGGGTAAAGTCCACATGGGAAAGGGCACGAACGCCAGTGAAATTTTTGGAAATATCGCGCATCTCCAATACTACATTTTGTTCCATAATCTTTCCACCTGCTTTCTATACTGGTTTTTACCCCTCATCGCTGAATTTTTTTCAGCAAAGCGGGTTAATTCATGGCATAAAGGTAGCGTGGTCCGCAACCCGGGTTTCTCCGAATTATGAACCACGCTCCGGATTTACACTAATAATTAGTATGCACGTCCATCAATGATGTCCTGTGTAATAGTTGTTACTTCATAGTCAGCGTCGTCAACTTTGATAGATGTAACTGTATCATCAGCTGCAAACATTTCTTCATCTACATAAGCCTGTTTGTCAACCTCTTCGCCAGCTTCAAGCTTCTCGATGATTTCCTGTACACGTGGTCCGTGTAATGGGTTACACTCTGTATCCAGTGTGATCTTTCCGCTTAATGTATCTGTAAGACCAGCGTTTGTTGTATCGAAGGACATTACAAGGATCTGGCCTTCTTCTCCACCAACCTCATAACCAGCTGCTTCGATGGCATCAATTGCACCAAATGCTTCGTTATCATTCTCACAGTAAACAACATCAATGTCATCACCGCTCTGTTTCAGGATAGATTCCATAACTTCCTGACCTTTGGCCTGTGTAAATTCACCTGACTGCTGTGCAAGTGTTGTCCAGTTGTCATGAGCCTCTACCGCATCGTCAAATCCCTGTGTACGTCCGATCTGAGCAGATGCACCGATGGTTCCCTGGATATCAACAAGATTTATTTCTTCATCTCCACGTCCCTTTGCTTCCAGATATGCATCCAGCCATGCCATAGCTTTCTGACCTTCAAGTTTGAAGTTTGAGCCAACCCATGCTGTGTAAAGGCTGTCATCAGATACATCAACCATACGGTCTACGATGATTACTGGGATTCCTGCATCTTTTGCTTCCTGGAGAACTGTATCCCAACCTGTCTCTGTTACAGGAGCAAGTACAATATAGTCAACTTCCTGCTGGATGAAGTTACGAATTGCTGTTAACTGGTTTTCCTGTTTCTGCTGTGCATCGTCGAAGATTAAGTTGTATCCGTTCTCTTCGCTGAATGTGGATTTCATGGATTCTGTATTTGCTGTACGCCAGTCAGATTCTGCACCTACCTGTGAAAAACCAACTGTGATTGTGTCGTCCGCTGCTGCTACACCCACTGTAGGAACTACACACATACCGCATACCATAGTTGCTGTTAATAAAGCTGACACGATTTTTTTCTTCATTTTGTAAATCCTCCCGATTCATTTAAGATGTCTTTATTATAGTAAAAATCCAGGAAAATTCCATAGAATATTTTCCGCAAAAAGTTTATTCTTCTATCATATTTTGTTCATAATTTGTACAAAGTTTGTTTTTTTATTCCAGAAGTTGATTTTTTTATTGGCATTCTAAATACAGAATTGATTGTTTTACCCGATTTTATATTCATATTGCATAACTCAACATTATCTCACTTATTAAGGTTAATCTGCTTCGCCATATACACTTCCATCACTGTCCCCTCGCCTTCTGTCGAGGAAATCTTCAGTCCATAACCAGGTCCATAATAAAGCTTGATTCTCTCCGAAACCGCAGCAAGTCCAAATCCCGCTCTCTCACCAGTGCGGATTGCCTCCTGTACTTCATGAAGACGCTCCGGCGTCATTCCCTGTCCATTATCTGTAACCCTGAGCATCATATTATCCTCATCCAGGTCAAATCCCTCGATAAGAATCTTACCTTTTCCACGCTTATTCTTAATTCCATGATAAAGCGCATTCTCCGCAAGAGGCTGCAAAGTAAGCTTCGGTATCATAACACCATCCAGTTCCGGCGGAATATTAATCTCAAACTCCATAATATCCCTATATCTGGATTGTTGAATCTCCAGATAACTCAATGTATGACGCTCTTCCTCAGACAACGGAATAATATCATTTCCCTTAGAAAGAGAAGTCCGAAAAAAAACAGACAGACTTGTGATCATATCCACCGCATCCTGCTGCATTCCCCCCTCTACCAGCCACACAATCGTATCCAGCGTATTATATAAGAAATGCGGATTCACCTGCGCCTGAAGCAGCTGCAGTTCTGTCAGATGCTGCGCATCCTGCTCCTTGCGCACATTTTCCAGAAGCCCCTCGATTCTTCCCGCCATCTTTCTGGTACCTGCATCCAGTTCCTGAATCTCGACATAATCGGCTGGTACGGTATTAATTGTCTTATATTCCCCCTTTCCTACCTTCTTAATATTATAAAGAATCTCAGAAATCGGCTTGGTAATACTATAAGTCAGCCGGAAAGAACGCCGCAGCAGAATACAAGTCGTAACAAAAATTACTGCACACATCGTCAAAAGCGTCAGCCAGACATTTCCCGCAAGCTGTAACTCCACCTGCACCAGCTGAGTTGCTTCCTGATAAATATAATTCTGCATCTCTTTCTCAAAAAGCGTCGTCAGAATTTCCGTATTATTCGCCATAAATTCCTGTCGTTGCTGATAATCCTTGATATCAAGAAGCTGATTCATCCGCTTCTGAAGATTTTTCAGATAATTCGTCAGATATTTAAGAGAACGTAAACTCTCTTCTTTCTTTGTAGTTTTTTTCAGCTTTTCTACGGTATCGATTGCTCTCTTAACCTGCTCTGTCGGAAGCCCGTCTTTTCCCTTTCGTCCAATCGTCACATAGTAGATATCCATATCTACCTCATCTTTAAAACTCATATCATTATTGGAATTCTTATAATTCGCATTATATTCCGCACTGACTGCCAGATTATTGGATAATTGATTATATTCATTTGTATAATGCCAGAAAAAAAGAAGAAGCACTATGATCAGGATTGCCATAGGGATCATAGTGCTCAGAAGCATCCACTTCATCTTAGTTTCCAGCTTTTCCTGCTTTTGCCTCATGAATCAGACTTCCCCTCTCGTTTTACGATATTCACTCGGAGTCATCTTCTGCGTCTTCTTAAAAAGATAACTGAAATAATGCGCATCCTTATATCCTACTTCTCCCGCAATCTCGCTCGAACGTTTCGCCGTGCAACGAAGCAATTCCTTCGCCTTACTCATACGCAGAGAAGTCAGATACTCAATAAAAGTCTGCCCCATATTCTGGCTGAACAACGCACTGAAATGATTCGCACTGACATTCGCCACATGCGCAACCTTATTCAGAGAAATCTCCTCATCCATATAATGTCCGTCAATAAAATCCACCGCCTGCTTCAAAACATTCCGATTCTGATTACCGGCATTCTCATCCCGAATCGCAATTGCCCTCTTAAGAATATCCTCCGCATAAGCAATAGACGCCTCCGTAGACTGACTGGTCTTCTCCACAATATCATCCGTCTCTTCCCTGGATAACTCCGTATCGTCATACCCCATCTTTTTCAAAAACGACAGCGCCGAAAAACGAATATTCAAAGCCACATAATTACGGAACACCAAAGACTCCATTGGCTCCTGCCCGATCGCATGGAAATAGTCATGCACAAAACTGCTAACTTCCTCTTCCAGACCACTACTCAGAAATTTCTGCAGAATTTCAGGATTAAGCGCATTGACATTCACACTCTTTAACTGAACCGCCTCTGCCTTCGACGAATCTGCTGAATTTTCCCTTGCCTGTTCAAGCATATTATAATAAAGAATATGTCCATCATAAAGATAACGAAACGCATAAGCTCTCGTCGCAGTATGATAACTCTGCTTAATCTTACTCAGACGATCCGCCTCTTCCCCTACAGCAACAAACCAGTCCACATCCTTACTGGTTTCCTCCATAATCTTTTGAACCGCTTCCACACACTCTCTGGTGTTCGCCTCAATACTCTCTCTCTGCCCCTTAACAAGAATCGCATAACTAAACACCTGATGCCTGAAAAGCATAGCCACCGGATGACTCAGAAAATAATTCTCAATCTTCTTATGAACCTCTGCCTCCCAATCCGAATACCCCTCCGACAAATTACTGCTGCTGTCAGAAATATCCGGGCTGAAAATCAAAATATTATAAGCCTCCGCCACAATATCCAGATTCAGACGATCCGCCCTCTGATAAACCTCCTCCAGATCCGAATCCGCCCTCACCAGCGATTCAAAAAAATCCCTGCTCGCATTCCTTTCATACTCCTGCATCTCCAGACGAAACTTCTCATAATACTCCATCTGCGTCTTCTCATGCTCATAACGGTTATGAATCTCCTGCAGACGCTCAATAAACGCATTCTTCGTAATCGGCTTCAAAAGATAATCCTCAACCCCGATACTAATCGCCTGCTTCGCATAATTAAAATCATCATACCCGCTAAGAATCACAATCTTAATATTCGGCAGCTCCTTCTTCACCAACTTACAAAGCGTCAGCCCGTCCATAAACGGCATCTTAATATCCGTAATCAAAAGATCCGGCTTACTCTTCAAAATCAAAGGCAACGCCATCTCCCCATCCGAAGCCTCCCCCGCAAGTTCAAACCCATACTGCTCCCAGGGAATCATCTTCTTAATCATCTCCCTGATCACAACCTCATCCTCTACCAAAAACGTCTTTAACATCTAATCAAACTCCTCCTCAAAACTCACGCGCCCATCTAATTCACTAAAATATGATAATGATATAACTTTAATACATGTTGCCCCATCAGGCAAGTTATTTTTCACCAATACGCCCCACCGCCACTTTTCCCACAGAGAGATGCTGCTTCGCGCGTCCCCTTCCGAAAAAAGGCACAAAAAGCCTCTTGTCCAGACAGGGGGTGACCAGACAAGAGGCTTTTCTACAGCTATATAGTTATATTTCAGGTTAACGTTTTTTAATAAATAAGTTTACATCATACCCTTCTATTTGGTATGAAATAATTCCTCCGCCTTCGGTTTCCAATGCTCTGCATAAGCATCACACTTCGCACAAAGATGCTCCACAGACTCCGGAGACTGCAAATCTGTAGACTTCGCACCGGATTCTTCAACCATCTTACGAAGCTTCTGCGGATTCTCAAGCATCGGGCATGGACGAAGCATATTTTCATTAAATGGCTGACCATCATGATATGCCATGAAAATCGGGCTCTTCAATGCTTCCAGCAGAGTATTTTCATAAATATTTGCATTAGAATAATGGATAAACACACATGGGTCTACATCACCATTCGCATTGATATGAAGGTAACGTCTTCCTCCTGCAATACATCCGCCAACATACTGCGCATCATTCTGGAAATCCATGCTGAAGATTGCCTTTGTAGAACGATACTCTCTGATCTTGTGATACATCTTTTCACGCTGCTGCGGATTCGGCATTAACTCTACCACTGCATCATTACCTGTCGGCATGTAATGGAAGAACCATACAAACAGAGCGCCACAGTCAATTATATGGTCAAAATATTCCTCACTGCTTACACTGTCTACGTTTGCAGAAGTATAGCAAGTAGATACACCAAACGGAAGTTTATGTGATTTCAGAAGTTCCATCGCATGCATAACCTTCTGATATACACCATCTCCACGACGACCATCATTTGCTTCCTCAGAACCTTCCAGACTGATTGCCGGTACGAAGTTCTTCACACGAAGCATTTCCTGACAGAACTCTTCATCGATCAGAGTACCATTTGTAAAGGAAAGGAACTCACAATCCGGATATTTCTCACAGATACGGATTAGGTCTTTCTTACGAACCAGAGGTTCTCCACCTGTATATATGTACATATAAGTTCCGAGTTTTCTTCCCTGCTCTACGATAGAACAGATGGTATCAAAATCAAGATTCAGCTTGTGACCATATTCAGCTGCCCAGCATCCTGTGCAGTGCAGATTACAGGCACTTGTAGGGTCAAGCAAAATAGCCCACGGAACATTACAGTTGTTTGCCTCCGCCGTTTCCTCCTGTAATGCACTTCCCTTTAAGCTGGCATTGATAATAAAGTTTGTAAAGAACGCCTCACGTACACCCGGATCCAGATCATAAATTCTGAGAATCAGTTTATACCAGTTGCTGTTTTTGTCATGGATTGCATTACGGATCGCATTTCTCTGTGCCTCATACCAGCCATCCGGTACAAATTTGTCTACAAGTTCCATCAGTTTCGGTATATTTACTTCCGGGTCCTTCTCCAGATAACCCAGACCTGTCTTAACTGCTGCTGCAAGTGCAGCCTGTTTTGCTTTGTCCATTAATTTCATGTGATTGCTCCTCCTTGTTGTAGTGTGATATATATAAACACCTGTGTATCAGGTATATTTTTATTATTTTATCAATATTCATCCATATCTATGATATCCTGTTTCTGGTTTTTAATAATTTTTACAGTGTAAATCGCCACACAAAGATTCAGAATTCCCTCAAACAGAACCGAAACACCAACCAGGATCATCATGATCTCTGCTGCCTCAAACGGCCTTATCAAAAGTAAAAATCCCAGAACACCGGTCAGAATCGCTACCAGGAGAATCCTCCACCAGAGATTCAGCCCAAATTTCTTTGCATCTATCGACATCTGAATTTTAAATAATGCATCCGCAAGGATCAGAAGTCCAAAGATTCCAAAAATCAGATTCACCACTACGTTCCTGCGTACTATAATAATAATTCCTACTGCTGCCAGCAGCACTCCAAAGGCAAGATCAAACTGAAACGCCAGACAATAGATATCTCTGGAAAAATATCCCAGAATCTTTATCAATCCGTATACAATAAGCATAATCCCTACTGCTGTACAGAAAACTGCCATCGAACAATCCGGCCAGATAATCAGACAGGCACCCAGAACCATAAATAATACAGACATAATAATATAACCATTCTTGGCTAATTTTAACTGCTTCAGTGCATCCATCCTATTGCTCCTCCCTTCTGAAATATACCCGAACCTGTGACTGTCAGGCTCTTGTTTTCATCTCTTTATGGCTGCTATTATAGCTGTGATTTTTTTAACAATAAATAGACAAAAAAAAGCCCATGTCCAAAAAACAGACATAAGCTTAATTTTGTATAATATGAAAATTAAAGGAATTACCTATAACGCTTCTCTCAGATAATACATTTAAGAGAATTGCTATAATAAATATCAGGAACAACAGGTATTTTCATACTATTCTGATCTGTTCAATACCGCATGTAGCTCCGGGTGCTTTTCAAAAAGCCGGGAAGCCTGACGCATTTCTTCTCCAAAATCAGATTTCAGATTATTATCCAGCCACTCCATCAGAAATCCCATAAACAGACACTTATAATATTGAATCAGAATCCGGATTTCTCCCTCATCAAGATCAAACTGATCTACATTTTTCCGAAAATATTCCATAATAATATAGTTGGAAATCTCATTCATATAAAAAAGAAACGTATCTTTTTTCACTGATCTGTAAACATTAAGCATAACCTTTCTGTTATTTCTCACCAGATCTGCCATTTCTTCCATACATTCCAGAATAGAGGCTCTGTCCTGTGGGTGTTCCAGAATCTCATCCCACTTCTTTTTCAAAATAAACTCCACTACATCCGGAATATCCTTAAAATGATAATAAAAAGTATTTCTGTTTACACCACATCGTTCCACGATATCCTTCACCGTAATCTTAGACATGGGCTTTTCATCCAGCAATTCTGTAAAAGTCTTTGCAATAATTTCCTTTGTAAAACCTGACATATTATCTTTTCCTCATCACTCTTAACACTGTTCTAATCATCAGTAACACTTTTCCTCTGAACAGCCCGCTCCGCATTAAAAAAGTCCACAGATAACCACTTTTATAAAGCAATTATCACTCATCTTTCGCAGGTTCTGAGTATTTTCATAATTATGCCATAAAGGATATAGTTTTGCAAGCGTTCCTAAAATTGGTCTTACCTATTCGGAATCAGCACAATTTCTTTAATTTCAAGATTATCCGCACCATAATAAAATTTGATATAGTGATTATGACCAAATCCCATATTCAGGATGCGGCTTTCTTCTACCCATTTTCCATTGGTCCCCTGTACTGAAACAGTCATCTTATGAATATTATCCAAAAATACAGAAACTGGAAGCTGAGCCAGCTCACCAAGATCAGACTTCAACGTAAACTTCATTGTGAAATCACCCATAAAATCATTGGTAACTGCCAGTACATCTGCATTCCCCTTCGCAGGATGCAATAACGCACCATCAATTACAATCTCCTGTGTCTGTGGATCACTCTCAATATTCACCAGACTTCCGGCATCCACGTCATCCTCTTCTTTCGTATTCATAGCCTCCAGCTCCTCTTCACAGATTCTGTCTGCCAGAAGCAGAATAGACGGACTCTTTAACAAAAATCCCAGAATATTTGCCGCATTTCTCTGCAATTCACCCAGAGTAATCTTTCCTGCATGAAGCATCTCCTCTACATCATCATTCTCAGGATTTGCCTTCGCATCACTTACTACCATATAAATATCATTCTGAGCCGCTACCATCGGTGCTTTCACCGGCACTTCAGCCTGATGTCCTTCGTAGTTGGACTTCGCCCACCAGTCAGTCATCACAATACCATCAAAGCCCCATTCCTTACGAAGAATAGTCGTACACAAATCATAACTTCCAGCCGTCCAGAGCCCGTTCACGCTTCCATAAGTCGTCATCACAGAACGCGCACCGCCCTCTTTTACCGCAATCTCAAAACCTTTCAGATAAATCTCACGCAAAGCTCTCTCAGAGATCACAGAGTCCGAAGTACTTCTTCCAACCTCCTGATTATTACCACAGAAATGCTTGATCGTACTTCCGATTCCAGACTTCGCCATAGCCTTCACCTGAGCTGCACAAATCCTGCCTGTAAGAATCGGATCCTCAGAAATATACTCAAAATTACGTCCGTTCAATGGATTTCTGTGAATATTCATACCCGGTCCAAGAAGAGAATCAATCTTATTCAGACGAAGCTCCTTACCAGTCATCTCATACAATGCACCCACAAGCTCCACATTAAAAGTACAGCCAAGAGAAGTTCCATTCGGCAGTGAAAACGCCTTCGTACCACAATCCATACGAATACCGGACGGACCATCCGAACAACATCCAACCGGAATTCCAAGCGCAGTCAGGCCATCTGTCACTCCGCCAAAAGCAGCCGCCGTTCCCGCAGTAACCTTCGGGCTACACATACCCTCACCCCGGAACATCGCAATCAGACCCTCCTCACTAATCTGTGCAACAAACTCCTCCATGGAAACCTTCTTATCCAGCACATCCACCAGCTTATATCCCTTATCGCCTGTATAGACATAAGTTTCCGGCATCTCATTCGCCCTACGCTCCTGAGGATCAATCGTACGGACCGGCACATCCTCAGTCACTGCCTGATAAGTCCCATCCGGCAACAAAACAGCCTTCATTCTCTGAAACTTCTCAACCGGCGCATAAGCCTCCTCAAGCTCCTCAATCACCCGGAACTCTTCCTCATAACATCCAACAGATACCGCACTTCTCACATCACTGCCGACAAAAATCTCATAAGTTCCCTCTTCCAGAACATAACAAGACTTATGCCCGGTCACACCACTGTCATCATAAGAAGCCATATCATACTTCGGAATAACAATACAAACCTCTTCCTGCTCTCCAGGCTCCAGCTCCTTCGTCTTTGCAAAACCAATCAGCTTTCTCGCCGGATTTCCAAGTTTCCCCTGCGGAACCCTCACATAAACCTGAACAACCTCTTTCCCCTTTAACTCACCGGTATTGGCAACCATTGCAGACACCGTAATCTCATCCCCGGTATTCTTAAGAACCTCCGCCTTCATCTCAAAAGTTGTATAAGACAACCCATATCCAAACGGATAAAGCACCTTATCCCTCGCAAACGTCTCAAAATAACGATATCCGACATAAATATCTTCCTTATAATAATTCTTAAACGGATCCCCGAAATTCTCAGTAGACGGATAATCCTTAATATCAGCAGCAATCGTATCCGTCAGCTTACCACACGCACAAACCTTACCAGTCAGCACATCAGCCACACCATTTCCACCTTCCTGGCCACCCTGCCATACATACAGAACAGCCTGCGGACGATACTTCTCCACCCAGCTCATATCAATAATATTACCAACATTAAGCACAACAACTGTACGCTCACTCACCTCACAGACACGGCGGATCATATCCTCCTCCGTCTCCGTCAGACAATAACTGCCAGCCTTCGCATTGTTATCCTGATCCTCACCCGCAGTTCTGCCAATAACAACCAGAGAAACATCATTCCTGCGCGCACAGTCAAGCATCTCCTCTGTCACATCCATCTCCTTCTGACACCAAGGCACATGTCCCCAGCCCTGACCTTCATCATAAGGATTCTCCATAATCCAATCCTCATAAATCTCCATCAGCTTCTCATCCAGATGAACCCCTTCACACTCCTTCAAAGCATCCAGAATCCCCACGACATACCTCGTATTCACCAAACCACCAGAGCCAAGCCCACTCTTATAATAATGAAACGCCATACGCCCAAAAACAGCAACCCTCTCCCCATCTCTCAACGGAAGCGCCTGCCCCTCATTCTCCAGCAACACACACCCCTCAGCCACAGCCTGTCTCGCCAATGCAGCATACTTCTCCAAATCCAGCTTATAACTATTCATAATATCTATTTCCTTTCTCCACAAAAGCCATCACACACACCCTTGTACAACCTCAACCACTGCAATGGCATTCCCAATGACCTTTCAAAATATTTACCATTTCCCATCTTATCAGAAAACCCTCCCATTGGAAACACCAAATATTTACAGAAAAATAACCCACCAACCAAAAAAGAATGTTACCTACCACCCTTAAAGCAAGTAACATCCTCTATTCAAAAAAACTACCACAACCAGTTCCCAATTATTCTTTATGCACCTTCGGAAACTTCATACAGATTTCAGTTCCACTTCCCACCTCACTTCTAAGTCCAACACTACCATCCAAAGTACTAACCGCATGCTTCACAATCGAAAGCCCCAATCCAGTGCCCCCAATCTCCTTAGAATGACTTTTATCCACTCTGTAGAATCTCTCAAACACCCGATCCTGATCTTCCCTCGGAATTCCAATCCCCGTATCCTTAACCACAATCTGCACCTCCTGTGCCGTCTGCTCCAGAAAGATACTCACACTACCATCATTCCTGTTATACTTAATCGCATTATCACAAACATTATAAACAGCCTCCTCCAGAAGAGTCCTGATCACCTCCATCTTCATCGACTCTCCACAGATATAAAGATGCACATTCATCTTATATGCTTTCTCCTTCAGACTGTCAAACGCACTCTTACAAACCTGATAAACATCCACCGGCTCCCATACATAAGGCATCTTCTCCTCATCAAGCTGTGAAATCTGGATCACATCCTCCACAAGCTGAAGCAGCCTCTGTGACTCCTTATAGATACGTCCTGCAAACTTAGGAATATCCTCCTCCTTCACAAAACCACCCTGAATAATCTCCGCAAATCCGGAAATAGAAGTCAGAGGCGTCTTTAATTCATGGGAAACATTTGCAGAAAACTCCCTGCGCAGATTCTCCCTCTCAAGCTTCTCTGTCACATCCACAAGCAGGATCACCGCACCCTCCGTCTTCTGTCCCCGTATCACAGGATTGGCGATCAGCTGAATATCACTTCCATTTAATTTCAGGACAAGCTCCTCATGTTCCCCTTCCAGAACATGTTCAATTGCATGGCGGAAATCCTCCGCGCGATCCAGACAGTAAACACTTTCTCCCTGACGCACCTTGTCCATCCGGAACAGATTCCATGCACTGGAATTAGCCGAAAGAATCATCGTATATTTATCGATCACGATCAGACCTTCCTGCATATTTTCTGTAATCAGTGAAAATTCCTGCTGCTGCTGTTTTGCCAGTTCCAGCTGATTCTGAATCTCCCTGTTCTGCCTGTGTATCTTACTCAATAAGGGTGAAAGTTCCTCATAAATCTGATTCTCTTCCGGATGCTCCAGATCCAGTTCATTCACCGGTTTCACGATCTTCTTTGATATCACAGACGCAATAATTCCTGAAAGAACAAGCATAATAAGCAGAATCCAGCACAACGGCAGCACCAGGTTCTCCACCAGAGCAAACACCGAATCCTGCGTTCCCGAAACCCTGAGAACCGTACCGTCTTTCAGGCGCAGAGCGTAGTAGGTCGTTTTTTCGGAAAGAGTATCTGAATACCTCGAAGATTCTCCCGCACCATACTTCTCAGCCTTCTGAAATTCATCTCTGTCCCTATGGTTTTCCATCTCAGAAACATCTGCCTCATTGTCAAAAAGCACCGTTCCATCCTGAGCAATATATGTAATTCTGGCACTCTTATCCTTGATATTTTTTAGATAATCTGCGCCCTGCTGTTCCACTCCATATTCCAGATAAGCAGCTTCTTTTACCAGTTCATCTCTCATCTGTCTGTCAAAATTTCTGTAAAGAATCCCCAGAACCAGTGCCAGTCCTGCTGCCAGAACCACTGCGCACACCAGCATCATAGATTTAAAAATTTTCTTTGTCACTTCTCTTCCCATCCCTTCATTATATGATTTCAGTTATATTACCATATATCATTCTTTCTATATAATAACCTATAGCAATTCTACAAAATAATGCAAATAAAACAGTTCAGAAGAGTGCGAAGGGCAAGAAAGATATCTGCCGGCGTGCTGGCGCACGACAAAGATATCTGACGCGGGACTTCACGCTCTGATGGTCTGGATTAATTGCATTATTTTTGAAAATTGCTATAAGTCAACAGTGTATTTACAGCCTTAAATATACTCAAATATCCGCAAACGGTTCCCGCCTGCGGATATATATCGTCTCTGTCTGCAAACTTTCGCCGCTTATAACACGAGACCTCCATCATTCAGTTAATTATTCAGATAATCCTGATGTTCATTATTCCTGTGCTGGCCTGTGATAGAATATTCCACCCACTCTGCAATATTCACAGCGTGATCTCCGATACGCTCGAAATACTTGGCAGTCATCAGAAGATCAATCCCTGTCTTAGCATCCAGTTTTCCGCCATAGATCATATCTGCAAGTTTCTCTTTGATCTCATTAAACGCATCATCCACCACATCATCTCTGTCAATGACATTTCGGCACAGCTCCAGATCACTCTTTACAAATGCATCCACACTCTCTGTCACCATACTCACTGTGTCCTCTGCCATCTTTGTGATCGTATCCGGTATCGCACTGGTATCCTTTGCAATATATAAGGAAAGATCTGCAATGTCTGCGGCCTGATCCCCGATACGTTCCATATCAGAAACCATCTTCAATGCGGCGGAGATTTCTCTTAAATCTCTTGCCACCGGATGCTGATGAAGCAGAAGACTCAGACAGAGGTTCTCAATCTCTCTTTCCTTCGCATCAATGTCTCTGTCCGTCTCAAAAACCCGACGGGCAATTTCCTCATTCTGCACCTTCTGGATCGCTTTTGCAGAAAAAGAAATAGCCTTCTCGCAGTAGCTTCCCAGAGTAATAAGCTGGACATGCAGTTCCTCCAGCTGTCTCTCAAAATACTTTGACATAATCAACCAAACCTTCCTGTAATATAGTCCTCTGTACGTTTATCCGCAGGCATGGAAAACAGCTTATCCGTATCTGCAAATTCAATGACTTCTCCCAGCAAAAAGAACGCTGTTTTGTCAGAAATTCGGGTTGCCTGCTGCATATTATGAGTTACCATAACAATCGTATAATCCTTCTTTAACTCCATTGCCAGCTCCTCGATCTTGGAAGTTGAAATAGGGTCAAGTGCGGATGTTGGCTCATCCATCAGGAGCACTTCCGGCTGAACCGCAAGTGCTCTGGCAATGCAAAGCCTCTGCTGCTGTCCACCGGACATTCCCAGTGCACTTTTTTTCAGACGGTCTTTCACCTCTTCCCAGATAGCCGCATCGCGAAGGGATTTCTCTACGATATCATCCAGTTTTGCTTTAGAACGGATTCCATGTGTTCTTGGTCCATATGCAATGTTATCATAGATACTCATCGGAAATGGATTCGGCTTCTGGAATACCATTCCCACTCTTTTTCGTAACAGATTGACATCCATATCTCCGTAAATATCCTCACCGTCAAGCTGTACTTTACCGGTGATCACACAGCCCTCTACCAGATCATTCATTCGGTTTAAAGACTTCAGAAGAGTGGATTTACCACAACCGCTCGGACCGATAAAAGCTGTGATTTCTTTCTCAGGAATCTCCATATTAATGTTCTTTAATGCATGGAACTTCCCGTAATATAAATTCATATTCTCAACTGTTATTTTTGCATTCTCACTCATGCCTTTTATCCTTTCGCAATTCGTTTGGCAACCGCTCCGGACAGGAAATTAATCACAAGAACAAATGCCAGAATAACAACTGCTGTCGCAGATGCCTGATTCATATGAAGGCCCTCACCGGACAGCACATACATATGAAGTGCCAGTGTACGGCCGGAACCCATCAGATTCTTCGGTACTTCTGCAACCGTACCTGCTGTATAGATCAGTGCTGCTGTCTCACCGATCACACGACCGATTGCCAGAATCACGCCAGCCAGAATTCCAGGTACTGCTGACGGCAGAACGATCGTAAAAATTGTACGCAGCTTACCTGCGCCAAGTCCGAAACTTGCTTCACGGTAAGAATCCGGAACAGATTTCAAAGCTTCCTCTGCGGTACGCATAATCAGAGGAAGAATCATGATCACCAGTGTAAACGCACCGGATAAAAGTGACAGCCCCCAGTGAAGTGCTGTCACGAAAAACAACATACCGAAAAGACCATATACAATAGATGGAATACCGGAAAGTGTCTCGGCTGTGATACGGATCACATTTACAAGCTTGCTTCCTTTTTTCGCATATTCTACCAGATAGATTGCTGCAAAAATTCCCAACGGTGCCGCGATCACAAGAGAAACGACAGTCAGGATAAATGTATTGATCAGAGAAGGAAGTAAGGAAAGATTCTCTGAATTGTAAGTTAAACTGAATAAGTCTGTTGACAGATACGGTACACCCTTGACCAGAATATATCCGATCAGAAAGAACAGTAATGCAAATGTCAGGACTGCACCCAAAAGGGTAAGCAATGCAAGAACACCTGATCCCGGATGCTTAATATATGCCTTCATCTGATCTGAGAGCGAAGACTCATTCTGCTTTTTTTCTTTGGACAAATCAATTGCCGCTGCTGTATCAATTTGCATGTTCTGCCCTCCTGTTCAGTAAAGAAAGACTCAGGTTAATGATAAGGATAAAGATAAATAACACAACTGCTGTTGCAATCAGAGCTTCTCTGTGAAGACCTGTTGCATAACCCATCTCAGTAACAATGTTTGCAGTCATGGTACGGACACCTTTCAGGATTCCCTGTGGCATTCTCGGCTGGTTACCTGCAACCATTACAACAGCCATTGTCTCACCGATCGCACGACCGATTCCAAGCACTACAGCTGCCAGAATACCTGACTTTGCTGCCGGAAGCATTACACAGAAGATACTCCTCTCCTTGGTTGCTCCCAGTGCCAGTGAACCTTCGTAATAGCTCTCAGGCACACTGCGGATTGCAGATTCCGTAACTCCGATGATCGTCGGAAGGATCATCATTCCAAGCAAAACACAAGCTGCCAGCATACTGGTTCCTGTTCCACCGAAAATCTGTCTGATCAGAGGAACAATGAGAATCAGTCCAAAGAAACCATATACAATAGAAGGTACACCTGCCATCAGTTCAATTCCTGATTTCAATGGTCTGTAGACTTTTTTCGGACAGTAACGTGCCATAAAAACAGAAGTAAAAAGTGCGATCGGCACACCAAGAAGAATGGCACCTGCAGTTACATAAATACTTGCTACAATCATTGGAAGGATTCCAAAAATATCATTTGACGGCTTCCACTTTGTTCCCAGCAGGAACTTCAGCGGACCGATTTTCCCGATAGCCGGGACACCATTTGCAAACAGAAATGCACAGATCAGAAATACTGCCAGCACTGAAGTACAGGCTGCGATCAGAAACACACATTTCATTGCTTTTTCTTTAAAGTGGTTCATTCATTACACCTTTCTTTCCCTGTATCAAAAATCATAACCTGTCACTTTTACAGCAATTCTGAAAATATGATTTTCGACATACAAACAGCCCGCCTGCTGTATTATTTCATCCACAGGCGAACTGCTCTGAAACTAAATCTGTTACATATATCATATCTACGAATTGCTCCGCTGCTTTGCAGCTCCCGCAATTCTCAAACGGCTTTTTGATCTTTGTACCCTGATATTAATCACATTATTTAGCAAGGTCTTCCCATGTAGTAATCTCACCTGTGTATACAGCCTTTACCTGATTGCTTGTAAGTTCATCAATGTCATTGTCTTTGTTTACGATAACTGCGATACCATCTCTTGCGATAACTGTAGCTGTAAGACCAAGATCTTTCTCCTCATCCTTCAGGTCACGGGACGCCATACCGATATCTGCTGTTCCTTCTGCCGCCATGTTTACACCTGTTGTGGAATCACTCTGCTGAACTTCTACAGTTACGTCTTTGTTTACTGCTTCATAGCCTTCTGCAAGTTTCTCCATAACCGGTGTTACTGAAGAAGAACCTGCAACTACTACTTTACCGGAAACTCCGTCTGCTGCTTCATAAGCCTTAGCATCTGCTGCTTCTTTGATATAGCCGTTGTCCTCTACGATCTTCTGTCCGTCAGAGCTCATAATGTAGTTTACGAAATCCTTTGCTGCATCGCTTTCTTTATCAGATGTAAGGATGTTGAATGGACGTGCGATCTTGTAAGAATCATTGGAAACATTATCTACAGTAGCTTCTACGCCATCAATCTTAACTGCCTTTACTGTATCATCCAGAGAACCAAGTGAGATATAACCGATTGCATTTTCATCACCTGCAACAGTTGTCATCATAACAGATGTGCTGTTTGTTACACTTGCTTCATCTGTAGTCATATCTACTTTCTCACCGTCTTTTTCTTCTTCAATTCCAAACAGTTCTACGAATGCTCCACGTGTACCGGAACCATCCTCACGGGATACAACTGTGATGTCTCCGCTTGCTGCACTTACGATTGTTGTGAAAGCTGTTGCTCCGATAACTGCTGCTGTAAGGATTGTTGCGATTTTTTTCTTCATGATAATTTTCTCCTCTTCCCATGAGCCATGTTTTTAATATAAAGTGAAAGGCTCATTTCCTTTTTAATATTTTTATGTTTTATAACTTGTTGCCTCATTTACAAGTGCTATTATAGAAATCCAAAGTTAAATGTAAAACCACGCTAAAGTAAAATCTTTGTAAATTAAAAATTTTTGTGAAGGTTGTAAAAACAGGCTCCAGGTGCTATCATAAACTATATCTTCAAATCCCCACCCACTGCTTATTGCTTTTCGCAATTAAATCAGTGGACTTACTTGATTCGTTTAAAATTTATACACAGGAGGATTTTTTATATATGGAAAATTTAAGATGTGAAAAAGCAGTAGAAAAGAAACATAACGGCTATAACTGTGCACAGGCTGTGGCCTGTTCTTTCTGTAAAGAGGCATCTATGGATGAGGAGACACTCAAAAAGATCACACAGGGATTCGGTGCAGGTCTTGGCACCATGGCGGGTACATGCGGAGCAATCTCCGGTGCTGCAGTTGTAGCTGGACTTATTAACCAGGACAAAGCCGGAACCTCTCAGACTGTCCGCTCTGTCATGAATCAGTTTAAACAGCAGAATGGAACTGTAATATGTAAAGACTTAAAGGGTGTGGAAACCGGAAAGGTAATCCGCTCCTGTGATGACTGTGTCAGAGATGCGGTGAAATTCCTGGAAGACGCATTAAAATCGGAAAATTGATTTCAGCAGATATTCACAATACATAAATACCAACACAAAAGAGGCTATACACTCATAACGTGCATAGCCTCTTTTATGATTAGCTTGATTAATGCTCCCG
This sequence comes from Ruminococcus sp. AM22-13, assembly GCF_003471165.1. Classification (GTDB taxonomy): domain Bacteria; phylum Bacillota; class Clostridia; order Lachnospirales; family Lachnospiraceae; genus Blautia_A. Next base: position 53,492 of record NZ_QRIL01000028.1, read on the forward strand.
AGGCTGTAAAAAATCTTGTGTCTTTGGAAAGTGAATCTTTCTGAT
>NZ_QRIL01000029.1 GCF_003471165.1 Ruminococcus sp. AM22-13
GAAATCCGTGGGACAGAGAATACCGGAAAAAGAAATCGCTAACTTCTTGTTTGAAAAATTGAGAAAACGTAATATTGAACAAAAAAGAAATGCACAGTTCTTAGCATATCGGGAACTGTGCATTTCTGTATATAAATACTTTTAATTAGCCGATTACGGCATCCTCTGCTGTAAAATGTTCCAGAGAATTTTCTTTTACCTGAATGCAGATATAAGTAATTCCGCAAATATCGGATGCAAAAAACTGACGCTTTGCAGCAGGTGCGATTTTTAGCCAGTCTCCAATTGAAAGACTGATTTCTTCTCCATCAATTATGGCTTTGCCGTTACCTGAAAGAATTCCATAGATTTCCTCATTTTCTTTATGAGAATGAACAAATGGGACATTTGCTCCTGCAGGTAGTTCGTTTAAACTGATTTCTGCACCTGTTAAAGACAACTTTTCATGCAGCTCAATTCGGTTTTCCTTTCCAATAGTTGTTTTTGTGTAATTTGCCATAATAACCTCCATAGTTAATTTGTAGTTTCTGGTTGCTTGGTGTTAGTATAGTGTGAGACACATACAAAAACAAGTACGCACCTTTTTGTAACTGTACACTCAAAATCGAATGTGTTACAATAGCCTCGGAGGTGAGAATTATGCGAGCAAAAGAAGAATTACCGGAATGCCCAGTTGCAACAGCAGTATCGCTCATCGGAGGAAAATGGAAACTGCTGATTTTGCGTAACTTGAAAGAGCGTCCATGGAGATTCAATGAGTTACAACGAAGTATAGATGGTATTTCACAAAAGGTTTTGACAGATAGTTTAAGACAAATGATGAGTGATGGACTGGCATATCGCCACGATTACCATGAGCAGCCACCGAGAGTCGAATACGGCTTAACGGAACTCGGAACAAAAATGCTTCCAATTGTTAATTCACTTGCTGACTTTGGTAACTACTATAAATCAATTATTGAACAGAATTAAGGACGTTAGTATTTGAAAAGCTTGAACAATTCCAGTTTATTGGGAAGTCGCAGAGAACGAAAAATCGGGATTGAGCGTCTTCGTCCATTCAAAGAGCATCCGTTTCAAGTGAAAGATCCATAAAGCGACAGAACGAATTATTGAAGAATAGAAAGAACAATCTGAGGATTCATAGAATGCGATTTAAGAGAAAAAAGCCTCATGACCATGCGGAAAAATGAAAGCAAAATACGTTAGCTAATAAAGTGTATAGGCTCAAAAGGGAAAGTGCCCTTTTGGGCCTTTTTTGTGCTTTGCTATAAGTAATACCACAATTAAAGGGCAAAAAATAGCGTTTAAGCAGGGTGTAACGGAAGAACTGAAAGCAACGGATATGATGAGATGGATATGATTGATGAATAACATTCGAGCCTGTGCCGATGAGATTGTATTGAATGATATTGTGTATTCCTAACGGATACCAACCGAAGAAGAACTGCTGTCAAACCGATGGCAGTTTTTCTTTTTCGGCAAGTATTCAAGAAGTCATTAAGTCGTGAGTATAATCGAAGTGGTAGAAAAGTTATCTCTTATATCGGTTGTAACTTTTTTATGACTCTATTGACAAGAAAACTTGGTATGTGTATAATTAAAATATGCAAAGAAAACTTGGCATGGAGGTGTTTTTATGAAAAAGGACGAAATATTAAATGCAAGCAGAAAAGAACATCGCAATAAGGACTTGGCTGAAATGGAAGTGGTATATCAAGCCGGAAGTCATGCAAGCAGAGTTGGTGCTTTAGTGTGTTGTTTGCTTTCGCTGTTATCTTCTGTGCTTGCTCATACTATGATTTACAGTCCGTGGGTTATATACTTCAGCATTATTGCAACACAATGGTTAGTTCGTTTTATCAAAATGAAGCGAAAGAGCGATTTGGTCTTGACTGTTCTGTTTTTTGTGCTTTCCATTTTGGCATTTGTTGGATTTGTTAGCCATCTTTTAGAGGTGAGAATATGAAAGAACAATTACAACTGAAAAATCACTTAAAGGAAGTTCGCACAGAAGCAAATCTTTCTCAAGCTCAGCTTGCAGAAATGGTAGGGGTATCAAGAAATACCATTAGTTCTATTGAAACAGGACAGTTTAATCCAACTGCAAAATTGGCTCTAATTCTTTGTATTGCATTGGACAAAAAATTTGAGGAACTATTCTATTTTTAGGAGGTTATTATGGAAAATATTATAATGTTGATTTTGGGAGTGTTCATATCTGTTGTGGGAATTGTAAATATCAAAGGCAATATCAGCACAATTCACTCTTATAATAGGCGAAAAGTAAAGGAAGAAGATATACCAAAGTATGGAAAAACAGTCGGCACAGGAACGCTGATTATAGGAATATCTCTTGTATTAGGTTTTATTGTTTCGTTTTGGAGTGAAATAATTATAGATTATATCATTCTTCCAGCAGTTATTGTCGGATTAGGCTTTATATTGTATGGACAGTTCAAATACAATAAAGGAATTTTTTGAGAATCAGGGAGGTATAAAGATGGAATTGAACACAATATCAGGTCTGGCGATAGCGGGAGTTATCTGCTCCGTTGTCCTCTCGATGGGGGTACCGATTGCTTTGTTCATTGCAGGAAGGGTGAAGCTTAAGGCAAGGATTTCCTCGTTCTTTATCGGAGCAGGAACCTATCTGCTGTTTGCCATGCTGTTGGAGCAGCTGCTGCATGTTCTTGTCATTCAGTTCTGCGGACTGAACGCACAGAGCAGGCCATGGTTTTACTATGTGTACGCGGCTTTGGCTGCAGCGGTTTTTGAAGAGACCGGAAGACTGATTGCCATGAAGTTCTGGATGAAGAAATGGCTGGATTTTCCAAATGCACTGATGTATGGAATCGGGCATGGCGGTGTGGAGGCCATTCTGCTCGGAGGACTCTCCGGAATCAGCAATCTTGTGTCCATGCTGATGATCAACAGCGGAGCCATGCAGAATACGCTGGCGGCACTTCCTGCTGAGTCTGCAAACCAGACCGTGTCACAGCTGTCGGCCCTATGGACAACACCGGCACCACTCTTTTTTGTAAGCGGAATCGAAAGAATCAGTGCCATCATTCTGCATATCGGGTTGTCACTGCTGATCTACCGGGCGGTAAAGGCAGGCAAATGCAGGACAGCGGCTTTTACAGCGGTTCTTGCATATGGGATTCATTTTATTGTGGACTTCTTTGCCGTGGCAGGTCCGGCGCTTCTTCCCATCTATGTGATTGAAATTGGTGTCTTTGTGATGGCAGCCGGAACTCTTGTTATGGCGCTGAAGATGGGAAGGATGGAAGAACTGTGAATTCCAGTTTTCTGCTATCATAAAACAGAATATATCTGACAGAACGCACCGTAGAAATACGGTGTTTTTTGTTACCCAATAGGAATACTTTCAGAAAGTGCCAAAGGTTGGAAAAAAGAATTGAATATGATTTCATGGAATGGAGCTGCAGAAAAATATGATATTCGTGACTGGGCACCAGAACATGAAAAAATGGGAAAAGGAATTACTTTATCTCAAGAAGAGGCAGAAGCTCTGTATGAGTTACTGGGTAAAACTCTAAAAAAATAGTTGTAATTAAATAAGCCAAAGACGTTTGATTGGGTGAACAGTTAAATGTCTTTGGCTTTCTTCGTAGAAATATAAATTTAATCCAACTCTGCCCCTAACTCATACCTCCAATATTCTGCCGCTTCATACTCTCTAGGTTCTGAGAGTATCCCTCTATATAACGAAACGCTCAGAGGCTGTTTTACAGTGGGGTAAAAGAAAAAATATCAAAAAATCGATGATTAATGGTAAGCTTGTGATAGAATGAAAAAAAGAGAAAAGCATAAAGGATGCAGTTGAGGAGAATATTTGTTATGATTAGAAAGTTGCTGAACGGAGATATCGATAGAGTCGCTGACATATGGTTAAAGACAAATCTGAAAGCACATTATTTTATTTCCAATCAATACTGGAAAAGTAATTATGAATTAGTAAAAGAAATGATGTCACAATCCGAAGTCTATGTGTTTGAAGTGGATAAAATGATACAAGGATTTGTGGGACTAAATGCTGAATATATCGAAGGTATTTTTGTCTCTGATGAAATGCAGTCATGTGGCATAGGTAAATTTTTATTGGATTATATTAAGGATAAAAAAGTTAGCTTACGATTAAATGTATACCAGAAGAATGCCAGAGCAATTTCTTTTTACCAAAGAGAAGGGTTCATTATTCAATGTGAAGGCTTGGATGAAGCTACTGGTGAAAAAGAGTACACTATGCTATGGAAACGAAAATAGAAATCGGAAGTTGTAGTAAAGGAGGTTTACAATGGGGTTTTGGATTTTTATGTTGATTATGGATTTGCTTCTTCCATTTACGATGATTGGTTTTGGAAGATATTTTATGAAAAAGGCTCCAAAGGAAATAAATTCAGTATTTGGATATCGGACTTCGATGTTTATGAAGAACAAAGACACATGGGAATTTGCTCATAAATATTGTGGTAAAGTCTGGTATGTCTGTGGAATGGTTATGTTGCCGATAACAGTAATATTCATGCTTTTAGTGATTGGAAAAAATGAAGATTGTGTTGGGAGTATAGGAGGAATTATCTGTAGTGTTCAACTTATTCCTTTAATTGGGTCTATTCTCCCAACAGAAATAGCATTAAAAAAGAATTTTGATAAGAATGGAACAAGACGATAAATTCTAGTTTGACGGAGTAATAGATATGAAAATCCGAGAAGTGAATGAGAATAAAAAGCAATTTATAGCATTATTGTTATTAGCTGATGAGCAGGAAAATATGATTGATCACTATCTTGAAAAAGGTACTATGTATGTACTTGAAGATGGTAATGTAAAAGCTGAATGTGTCGTTACTGATGAAGATAATGGAATACTTGAAATTAAAAATATTGCAGTTGATCCTCAGAATAAAGGACAGGGCTATGGGAAAGCATTGATTGACTTCCTTGTAAGTAAATATGCAGATAAATATTCTATTTTGCAGGTTGGAACAGGTGACAGCCCGTTGACCGTACCGTTTTATGAAAAATGCGGATTTGTCCGATCTCACAATATTCCGAATTTCTTTACGGACAATTATGACCACCCAATTTATGAGTGTGGTGTACAGTTAATAGATATGGTATATTTGCAAAGATGTTTATAACTTCCGGTTTGCAAACTAATAAAATTCTGAGAAAGGAGGGTTGCCGATGTACGCACAAATCATCCCGGATATCACTTTACAGACGGTTGGTGGTAAAACTGTTATTGTGGTAGAGATTTTTGAGGGCAGACAGCAGTTGCGCTCCTGGGGCATTTTGATTGAGCGTGATGGAAAAGAGTATCCGTCTAATGCTTTTGCTATTTTGACTGGCAACAGAGGACTTCATGTTGCAACACAATGTGGTGTGTTCAAAGGTACAACGAAAGCAGTATTTGTTGACCGTAGAGAATATACCGGTCCGCTTTGGGAGCAGATAGATGAAGCATTTCAGTTTGTTTTGAGAAATATTCATTTGGGTGCTACCATTGTGGGAATTTATCGGCAGGATGTTTATTTTGAGAATTTCTATGACGGTATTTTACAGGTAGCAAATATGCAGAAATTCTTCAAAGAACATTCTGATGGATTCCATACTACAGAGGCCAAAGGCATCTGGAAGGAATATACGGAAAGTTACTATCGGATGGATACCTATTACAGGTTGTTCCATCTGAGTTTCCAAAAGAGCCTGGAGACTTCTACTTTATACCCACTGGTTTTCACAACTTTTATGTGACAAATACTATTGACTGTGATATTATGGAGATGATATAAGCGAAAATGACTTTTGCGGAAACGAAAGTATATTCATTTTTTATTTACAAATATGTTTTTTGATGGAATTGTATGTTTGCCAAATTGATAATTAGTATTTTCCCCTAATACATATACAATGAAGATATGTAGTAGAGGAAATGAAGTATAGTCACTTGCAGATAGAGAAGCATATTGCGGATAAAATAATATCTTTATGTGAAAAGCGTGATATCAGTAAATACAGATTATCGCAGTTTTTTCAGGAAGGTAATTCAGAGAATCTGACAGAAAAACAGAAAGAAGTTCTAGGGATATGGAACGATCTGAATGCAAATGAGCAGGAAACAGTAATGTCAATGCTTCGTGGACTTCGAAAGTAGAAGAACAGTTCGAGTATATATATCGGCTGTTCTTTTTTTGTTTTCAGGCGTTAAAACGGTAATGTTTTTCTTGTGTACAGTAGAGCGCTATAGTATAATAAAACCAGTTTTTTTGCATAAGTTTAAAAGCTATATCTATAATAAGGAAATCGGCAAACCAGATGAAAGTCTGGGACGCAAAGCTACAGGGCCTGTAAAATGGCAGCCAGTTGCATAAAATGAGGTGCACTGTCTGTCTGACAGTGCTTTTTTGTGGTGTTATTGTTACTGTTCACATGCCACTATTCCGCGAGGCGTTTTGGCATGTATATGCCAAAATCCCGAGACATACAGCGCGAATTTATGCGATTAGCATAAATTCTGTGCATCGCGAAGCGTGTTACTGGGCACGGAGTGAACAGTAACGTGTTATTTCATAGGCGTAACTATAATAATTTTACTGGGAGAGAGAAAAGTATGAAAATGAATAAATCAGTATTGCAAAGAAGTATCATTTTTATATTGTGCAGCTGCATCCTTTTTTCAATCTGTCCGGTTTATGCTTTTGCAGCAGAAAATCAGAAAGAGAAAATTGTCAGGATTGGTGTACCGGATGATACATATGATAAGATAAATGAAAATGGAAAAAGAAGCGGATACGGCTATGAATATCTGCAGAAAATCGCAGGTTATACCGGGTGGAACTATGAATATGTAGATTGTACATGGGAAAATTGTTTTGACAAATTAAAAAATGATGAGCTGGATATTATAGAAGGAATCTCTTATACGAAGGAACGGGCAGAGAATATGCTTTTTTCCGGTATTCCAATGGGAGACGAAAGATATTGTGTCTACGTAAAACCCGATCATACAGACATCTCATCCTCTGACACTGCATCTTTCAATGGGAAAAAGATTGGAGTGCTTATGGATTACCTGCCGGAAATGGTATTGAACGAGTGGGAAAAGAAATATAATCTGCATATACAGCATGTCAATGTTTCAAATAATGAAGATGCTTTAAAGAAAATTGCAGACGGAGAAATTGACGGTTTTGTATCGTTAGAGGATTCCCGTCTGGGTGGGTACGGAATGGCGGCCTTAACGAATATCGGAAGTTCAAAAATATATTTTGCAATCGGCCAGAGTCATTCTGATTTAAAGACAGAGCTGGATAATGCTATGAGAAGGATCACAGATGATAATCCTTATTATGCAGATGAACTGCATAAGCAGTTTCTATCAGTGGACAGGGTATATTTTCTGACGGGAGAAGAACAGAAATGGCTGTCAGAGCATGGAGCAATCAAAATCGGTTATTTGATAAACGATGGCGGGGTCAGTACTCTTGATACAGAAACCGGAAAAGTGAGCGGCCTGATCACGGATTACATCCAGCTTGCACAAAACTGCCTGGAAGGGCAGACTTTGAAATTTTATATCAAGTGGTATGATTCACAAGAGGATATGCAAAAAGCGTTGCATGATGGAGAAATTGATATGATTTTTCATGTGATGCAAAATACGAATGCTGCCGAAGAACTGGGCTATGATTTAACAGATACTGTCTGGAAGTACAATATGGCGGCTACAACGGTTAAAAAGAGTTTTGATGAAAATGCTGAAAATACGGTTGCGATACCAAGAGAAGACAGTGATTTGAAGTTTTATGTTTCCTACAATTATCCACAGTGGCATACTTTACAATTGGTTTTAAAACAGAAAATGCTGTAAGACAATTCTTTGTGTTGTGTTTCTGGCGGCCCCGGTCAGGGCGGCAGATTCAGATGAAGATATTGATACGGCAGTGCAATTTTATTAAATTAGGAGGTTGACAATGAGATGTATAGAGAAATATATTTGACAGACAGACAGACAGACAGACAGACAGACAGACAGACAGACAGACAGACAGACAGACAGACAGGAGATTTAATATGATTTCGAGAGCAAAGAAATATGTGGCAGTATTACTGGCTTTTGTATGCGTGTGTATGATATTTTCTCCCCAGACTGCATATGCAGCCGAGGACAGTTCGCAGCATGAAACTGTCAAAGTCGGTTTCTTTGCCATGGATGGTTATCATGTGATGGATGAAGAAGGCAACCGCAGTGGGTATGGCTATGATTTTCTTCGGCTGATGGCCCGTTATTGGGATGTAGATTACGAATATGTCGGATATGATAAGAGCTGGGATGATATGCAGCAGATGCTTGAAGATGGCGAGATTGACATGGTAACATCTGCCCGCAAAACACCGGACAGAGAAGAAAAGTTTGATTTTTCACGTCCGATCGGAACCAATTATGGGATGCTGACCGTCCGCAGTGACAACAGCACGATTGTGGACGGCAATTACAGCACTTACAACGGTATGCGTGTGGCGCTTTTGAACGGAAACACCCGGAATGAAGAGTTTGCGGATTTTGCAGACGACAAAGGATTTACATATGTTCCATCTTATTTTGATACGACCACAGAAATGGATGAAGCCCTTCAGAGCGAAAAAGTTGATGCGATTGTTACCAGTTCTCTGAGAAAAACAAACAATGAGCGAATCGTGGAGAAATTTGGCAGCAGCGATTTCTATGTCATTGTTAAAAAGGGCAATACAGAATTGCTGAATGAGATCAATTATGCAATCGATCAGATGAATGCGGTTGAGGGTGACTGGAAAACGACGCTTTACAATAAAAATTATGAAAGCATAGAAACTAAGAATCTGGAATATACGGAGAAAGAAAAAAGTATTATTTCACAGTATTCCAAGGACAACCCGCTTCATGTTCTGTGTGATCCGACCCGTTATCCATATTCTTATAATGAAAATGGTGAGATGAAGGGTATTATCCCGGATTACTTCCGGAAAATTGCAGACTATGCCGGGATTTCCTATGAGTTTCTTACACCTGCTACCAGAGATGAGTATATTGCTTATCAGAAAAATACGGAAACCACAGATATGAGCATCGATGCACGCCTGGAAACAGATAACTATGCTGAGACGAAAAAATGGGGGATTACTGCACCTTTCATTACGATGCAGCTGGCAAGGGTGACACGGCGTGACTTTGATGGAAAAATTAATGTTGTTGCTACTGTTGACCAGACAGCATCAAATTCAATTGAAGATGCAATGGCACCCGGTGCAGAAAAACTGATGTGCAGTACCCGACAGGAAATGATGGAAGCTGTCCGTGAGGGTAAAGCAGATGCTGCCTTCGTCTACTATTACATGGCACAGGCGTTTGTGAACAGTGACACTACGGGCACCATGACATATACTCTGCTAGAACAGCCTACATTCACCTACCGCATGGTAATTTCATCAACTGAGAACCATGCGCTGGCTGGTATTCTGACGAAAGCAATGTATGCCATGCCCCAAAATCTTGTTGAAGATCTTGCGGCAAAGTATACCGCATACAAAGCAACAGAGCTGACATTTGCTGACTGGATCCGTCTGCATCCTGGTGCTACTGTTTTGGCTCTTCTTATTTTTGGATGGCTGCTGACTGCTATGGCTGTGATCATGGTACGTCTCAATGCAAGAAAAAAAGCTCAGAAGGCGGCCCAGGAGAAAGCTGAGGAAATGGCGGAACTGGCAGAGCATGCACAGGCTGCAAACAAGGCAAAAACAGCATTTCTGTCACATATGTCCCATGATATGAGGACACCGATGAATGCAATCATAGGATTTACCGGTATTGCAATGAAAAACAATCTGTCGGACGAAGTGAAAAATTATCTGGAAAAGATTGACGAAAGCTCAGAGCATTTACTGTCGCTGATCAATGATATATTAGATCTGACCCGCATCGAAAGTGGAAAAGTGAATTACAATCCGGTACCGGCGGATGTGAAAAACATTACAGATTCTGCATTGGATATTACAAAAGGCTTTCTTACGAACAGGGATATCAACTTTAAGATTCAGCGTGAAGAAGCAAAGATTCCAAATGTACTTGTGGATCCTGCACGCCTGCGTGATGTGCTGGTCAATATTCTGAGCAATGCCGTGAAATTCACTCCGGATGGAGGGACGATTACATTTGAAGCCCGGTGTCAGGAAAAGGGCGGGGATGGATATATAAATATGCGTTACCGCATTTCGGATACTGGTATTGGCATGAGTGAGGAATTTACAAAAGAAGTTTTTGAGGAATTTGCACAGGAAGATTCCGGTGTGAGAACGCAGTACCATGGAGTTGGACTGGGGATGGCTATCGTAAAGAAGTATGTAGATATGATGGGTGGAACCATTTCCGTGCAGAGTAAAAAGCATGAGGGAACCACATTTACTGTGGATATTCCTTTGGAAATTACAGATAAGAAATGTAATAAGTCAGACACAGGTATTTCTGAAAAGGTGAATCTTACAGGTGTGAATGTCCTTCTTGCAGAGGATAATGAACTAAATGCAGAGATTGCTGCCGTGCAGTTGGAAGAGTTCGGGATGAATGTAGAAAGAGCTGTGGATGGAAAGAATGCTGTTGAGATTTTCAGAAATCATCCGAAAGGTACATTTGATGTAATCCTGATGGATGTCATGATGCCTGAAATGAATGGTTATGAAGCGACAAAAGCAATCAGGGCAATGAATGACAGACCGGATGGAAAAAACATTCCTATTATAGCAATGACAGCTAATTCATTTGCAGAAGATGTTCAGGCATCACTGGATGCCGGAATGAACGCACATTTGTCAAAGCCGATTGTGATTGATGAAGTTATAAAAACGATTTTAAGGTATGTATATAATTGATTAGCAGAGGTTCATGAATTAGTGGAATACAATTGACAGGAGGACTAAAATATGACAATGCGAGAGTGCTATGAAGCTATTGGAGGAAACTATAAAGCTGTCCTGGGACGCCTTCACAGCGAAGCACTGATTCGGAGATTTACATTAAAGTTCCTTGAAGACCAGAGTTATCTACAGTTAAAACAGGCATTGGAAAATAAAAATTATGAAGATGCTTTCCGCGGTGCACACACACTGAAAGGGGTTTGCCAGAATCTTTCTTTTGACCATCTGTATGAGGTTAGTAACGAGTTAACAGAACTTTTGAGAGATAGGACCGGAGAGCAGCCGGGGATACCAGAGGCAGTGGAAAAAGTAACAGAAGTATATGAGATGACGATTGAAGAAATTAAGAAGGGACTGTAGCATTAAGTGATGCGACATGACTTTCTGCCTTGAATCAAGTGCTTGGAAGATCATAAAAAAAACGTATTGACATTAAGCAGTACGACTAATGAGAATAAAGTTTTTATCAGGATCAGCCATTTATCGGTTTTCCGCATTTGGTAGTTCTAACTCCCAAGAAAGAAATTATCTGTGAGTTCAATAAATTTATTGGACTATATTTTGTAGGGGCAATTCAAAAGGCGAAAAGAGGGAGATATAATTACAACTCGAAGCTTAATAATAAAGAGATTAAGAAATTGATGATATCTGTACCGGTTACAAATGGGAATGAAATTGATTGTAAATATATGGAAAATACCGTCAGAGAAATGATGAGTGAGAAGATAGCACAGCTGATTACAGAGATGAATCGGTTAACTGGTACTAATCAAGAAGGAGAGGATTAATAATCCTCTCCTTCTTCAATATTATATGATTTTTTCGAAAAATTTTTTACAGTGTTGTCGATCAATGCATCTCCCATACGACTTGGATCGAATGGAATGGCAATAATTGATGTAATCTGTTCACCCTCGCACCAGTTTCGGGCTTTTTCCTTGGCATGATGAGGATCTGGAGCTGTGATAAAAAGAATCTTCCTGTAGCAGGACAGATTTTGGTAGCTTATTGTTTCTACAATCAGTATCCATGTCTTCTTTTTAGCGCTGGATAATTCTATGCCAAATTGCACACTATAACATATAGAACAGGAGGAATGCTTATGACATTGGAACAGGTTGTATTGACAATGATTAATGACAAATTGCTTGATAATGGACAGATTTCCGAAAAACTGCATAGCAGTATCCAGAAAGACATTATAACCTTGAATACATTCAATACAGTAGTTGCGAAGAATGGAGAACAGATGGACAGTTCAGGTGAATATTGCCAGAGAATCAGTTGATTGGAAAGGAATAACATGGATATTTATGCAACCCGTGAGGAACTGAAATCCCGGCAAAAAAATATATTTGATTTGAAACTGAATGTGGCGTATTATGCCCGAGTCAGTACAGATAAGGATGAACAGAAAACCTCTATTGAGCATCAGTGGACTTTTTTTGAACAACTGATTTCAGATGTAAAGAATTGGACGCTTGTAGATGGTTATATAGATGAAGGAATTTCAGGTATTACAGTAACCCACAGAGAGGAATTCCAGAGAATGCTTCAGGATGCAAAAGCTGGAAAAATCGATCTTATCATCACTAAAGAGATTACCCGTTTTGCCCGAAACGTATTAGATAGTATACGATATACAAGAGAACTTCTGGACTGTGGAACTGCTGTCTGGTTCCGGAATGATAATATCAATACATTAGATGAGGATTCGGAACTCAGGCTGTCAATCATGTCTGGTATTGCACAGGAAGAAAGCAGAAAACTTTCAAGTCGTGTGCGTTTTGGTCATGCAAGATCCATACAGAATGGTGTGGTTCTTGGTAATTCACATATATATGGATGGGACAAGCGAAACGGAAAATTGTTTTTGAATCCTGAAGAGGCAAAAATGGTACAGCTTATTTTTGAAAAATATGCCTTGGGAAACTGGTCTACCCATTCACTGGAACAATTTTTATGGGAATGTGGATATAGAAATTATAAAGGGGGAAAGATAGACAGCCATGTGATTGCAAATATCATCCGAAACCCTAAATATAAGGGTTACTATGTGGGCGGAAAAGTAAAAATAGTTGATCTTTTTACTAAGAAACAAAAATTCTTGCCTGAAGATGAATGGGTGATGTATAAAGACGATGGTACCCATGTCCCTGCAATTGTGGATGAAAAACTGTGGGAAGACGCAAACAGGATTCTTGAAGAAAGAAGTAAAAATATCAAATCGAAAAAAACTTCTTATAAGCAGGACAATCTTTTTACCGGCCTTGTACATTGTGCGGAAGATGGAGCTGCATATTGGCTGAAAGTCAGAACTGTCCGCGGAAAAGATGCAAAGACCTGGGTATGCAGTCATCGCATAAAACAGGGTGCAGTTTCCTGCAGATCCAAACCGGTAAAAGAAGAAATCCTGCTTGAGATGATATCGGATGTTTATAACAATCTGGCTCAAAGCAATAAAAGTATATTGCACAAATATCTGGAACTTTATGAGAAAGAGCTTAACAAAACAGAAGGAACTGAAGAAAAAATTGACAACATACAGCATGAAATAACAGTACTGGAACAGAAGAGAGATAAATTGTTGGATTACAATATGGGCGGATACATTTCTGATACGGAATTTTTAAGCAGAAACAAGACTTTTACACAGCAGATTACAGAGAAAAAAGCGGATCTGGAGCAATTGAAAAGCATGAAACCTCTTTCGAAAACAGAATTGTTAGATCAGATGGGTAGAATACTAGACTATGCAAAAGAGTACTCCTACGTAAAAACCAAAGATATCACCAGAGCTATGATAGAAAATACAATCAGTAATATAGAAATAACTCCGGTTAATGAAAAGAAAGCAGAAGTGATGATCATATTTAAAAGTGGAAGTCTGCACAGTTCTGAGTCTGTTATTCCGGCACTGGGACAGGAAAAAACTTATACTACAGAGACAGGGTATGAGTATGTTGTGCATTCAGGGATTTCGATGTAGATATTGTACTTATATATGGAATTGTTCTGCGGAGGTTACGAAAAATAAAAAGTAGTGAATATTTCAGTTTGAAACAATATATAAAACAGGTGTAAGACATGGCAAATACAAAAAAAAGATGGACAGCCGACGAAATCGAAATATTAAAAAGATACTATCCCGCAGAAGGAGATCAGGTCTGTGAAAGATTATCTGGAAGAACTGCAAAAAGCTGCAGGATCCAGGCATCAAAAATGGAAATATCCAAAAATATTTCATCTTCAGCAATTGTACAGAATGATGGTAAATATATCAGGTTATGGACAGAGGAAGAAGATAAAATACTCAGAGAGTATTATGCTGCGGAGGGCAGTAATGTTCGTTTTCGTTTAAATCAGAGGTCTGCAGAATCCTGCAGAGGAAGAGCTTCTGCATTAGGACTTACTTATTCCGGGGCAAACAGAAAATGGAGCAGCAACGAAGATGAAATTCTGAGAAACTATTATCCAACAGAAGGTGCTGAAGTTCAGAAAAGACTGAAGGGAAGATCAAAAGAGGCATGTAATAAAAGAGCTGCCAAATTAGGTCTCTGCACACAGGGAAGAAAAGAATGGACTGCAGAAGAAGATGAAATTATAAGAACATATTACAAAGCGGAAGGCAGGAAAGTAGCAGAACGATTGGAAGGGAGAACGATGACTGCCTGTCAGTCCAGAGCTAAGTACTTACATGTCAGATCAGACAATAACAGACTTCCATGGACACAGGAAGAGGATGCGATCATTACCCGATATTATGAAGAAAAAGGCGCCGGGTATGTGCATACTCTCATTCCTGAAAGATCTCCTCAGGCATGCAAATACAGAGCGATGATTCTGGGATTAAGCAGGAAAAACAATGATCCATGGACAAAAGCCGAAGAGAAGATACTGAAGAAATACTACCCGGTTGAGGGCAGCAATGTTTGTAAACGTCTGAATAACCGTACCAGAAATGCCTGTATCAGCAAGGCAGCCCAATTACACCTGCAATATGGACTGCCTATGTATAAAGGACCTGTGTTGGATGAATGGATCATACTGGCAGTGAAACAGGGAATCACAAAAGTAAAACAATCTATGACATACAGTGAGATAACCTTTAAACTCGGAAAACTCCCTGAACTGCATTTGAAACTGAAATGTGATGAAACCGGGAGATTCAGGGTTTCTGAGAATTCTGTTCTTTTGGATGAAAAAGAATATGACAGACAACAGGTTGAGAATCTTGTGGTTACAATGGGGCTTCAGATAGAAGAAAACAAAATTATTTTAAACAGCCGCGAAGAAGAGATAGAAGATGATATTTTCAGACTGATAGTAGGATGTTACCTGATTTATTTCATGCATTATTTTATGGAATTGCTATAGTTATGGAGTATTATGTACGGAATAAAGGAAGAATGTCAAAAAAAGTGAATTCGAATTCACTTTTTTCGATACTCTTCCTTTTTTCGTATCAAATATAAGAGCAGGCATCATATGCTATGATGGAATGAATCTGTGCAAACAGGATAGGCTTGATGCCTGGGGCAATCTTTGGATTGCCTTTACATAGTATCCGCTTTCAAAAAATAAAATATTTTGTGTTTTTGAAAGTGATATCTTGCATATACTATTAGCAGACAGTATTATAAGTACATCGAAGCAGTTTCAATAAATGAAAAATCTTAAACTTTTGAAAGTCAGTAACGATATGAAAATAATTACAAGAGCAAAATATCTCGATAGAATCATTGAATTGAATGGTACTCCTGACATCAAGATCATCACAGGCATTCGTCGATCCGGTAAGTCCAAGCTCATGTATTTCCTTTCAGCTTTCAGGAATATTGCCAATATTATGATGATGTTACTGATAAAGATAAGCTCTTTGATGGTTACGCTATCCAGGGTGGTTTGGCAGGTTCTTACGCTTACAGAACCGAAAAAGACAGAACAAACTATATCAAAGAGGTCTACGAAGCGATTGTTACAAGGGATTTGGTGCAGAAATATTCGCTCCCGGACACTTTGGTTTTACAACGTCTGAGCGAATTTCTTATGGATAATATCAGCAACCTGACTTCTCCTAATAAGGTCAGTCAGCTACTGACAGCAAATAAGACTCCGACCAATCATGTAACTGTCGGCAAGTACATTAAGTATTTGTGCAATGCTTTTGTATTTTATGATATTAAGAGATACGACATCCGAGGCAAGAAATACCTGGAAAGCTCTGAAAAGTTCTATCTTTGTGACAGTGGCATTCGATATGCAATACTGGGAAGCAGAAATATGGATTATGGCAGAGTATATGAAAACATCGTTTGCATCGAGCTTCTTCGCCGTGGATACGATGTCTATGTCGGCAAGCTCTATCAAAAGGAGATCGACTTTGTTGCTCAGAGAGGCAGCGAGAAAATCTATATTCAGGTCAGCGACAACATTTCCAATCAGGAAACATTTAACAAATGTAGCAAGAATTCTCCCACCTCTTCAGGAACGCCACTGAAAAAGTGTTTTTTCATACTATATACAGTGTCTCAAAGTTGATTGATGTACTTTATTTTGTGTTAATTTATACGCAAAAAGGACTTTTTCAGTGGCCTTCTTCAGGTGGTGAGATGAATTGCACATCTGAGCATATCTGCTCAAAAAATTCCTATATTATAAAAGAAACACTTGTTCTCCGTTTCCTAATGTAGTATACTAAAAAAGAACAATTAGTTCGTAAATACATATCAGTCGATATAAGAAAAAGGATGATAAATATAATAGAATTAGACCATAATTCTCATTCAGTATTTCTGTTATACTATCATCTGGTGATGGTTATAAAATACAGAAGAAAAGTACTGAACGACGAAATATCCGAAAGAGCAAAAGAGATCTTCGAGTATATCGCACCCGGATACGGGATCGTATTGGAAGAATGGAATCACGATACAGATCATGTTCATGTGATGTTCCGCGCACAGCCAAAGACGGAACTCAGTAAATTCATCAATGCCTATAAAAGCGCCAGCAGCAGGCTGCTGAAAAAAGAGTATCCCAAGATAAGAGAAAAACTCTGGAAAGATGCATTCTGGAGCCAGAGCTTCTGTCTGCTCAGTGCAGGCGGGGCACCGATTGAAACGATACGACAGTATATAGAAAGTTAAGGTGAGAAGAATGAACCGCGCCGTAAAAATAAGAATCTATCCAAATAAAGAGCAGAGAGTCCAGATAGAGAAAACAATCGGCTGCAGCCGCTTTATTTATAACCAGATGCTGGCGGATAAGATCAGCTATTATCAGAAAGAAAAAAAGATGCTCAGGAACACACCGGCCGGATATAAGAAGGAATACCCCTGGCTGAAAGAGGTGGACTCCCTGGCCCTGGCGAATGTGCAGCTGCATCTGGAAAGTGCGTTCCGGAAATTTTTCCGGGAACCATCCTGTGGATTTCCACGCTATAAATCAAAAAAACATGCGAGAAATTCCTATACGACCAATGCAGTAAACGGGAATATCTTTTTGCAGGATACCCATCTGAAGCTTCCAAAGATGTCTGCCATAAAGATAAAACTCCACCGGCAGATCCCGTCAGACTGGAAACTGAAGTCTGTAACTGTGAGCCGTGAGCCATCCGGAAAATATTTTGCAAGTCTTTTGTTCTGCTGTGAGAGCCAAACAGTGGAAAAAAGTCCGGCAGAAAAATTCCTGGGGATCGATTTTGCCATGCGGGGAATGTGTGTATTTTCCACAGGGGAAAGAGCCGGGTATCCTATGTTTTACAGGAAAGCAGAGAAAAAAATTGCAAGGGAACAGAGGAAACTCTCCCACTGTGAAAAAGGAAGCAGGAATTATCAGAAACAGAAGAAGAGAGTAGCGCTGTGCCATGAAAAGATAAAGAACCAGAGAAAAGATTTCCAGCATAAGCTCAGCAGGGGGCTTGCAGAAAGATATGATGCGGTATGTGTGGAAGATCTGAACCTGAAGGGCATGTCCGGAGGCCTGCATCTTGGAAAGGGCGTGCAGGATAATGGGTACGGGCAGTTCCTGTCCATGCTGGGATACAAATTGGAAGAGCGTGGAAAGCATCTTATAAAAGTAGACCGTTATTTTGCATCCAGCAAGATCTGCAGTGTATGCGGACATAAGAAAAAGGAACTGGCATTGTCGGATAGAGAGTATGTCTGTGAGTGTGGAAACCGGATGGACCGGGATGTGAATGCGGCAGTCAATATCCGGGAAGAAGGAAAAAGACTTTATAAAGAATGTGCCTGACGGCACAGAAAAAGATCCGTATCCGGATAAAAAATAAAACCGCGGGACACGCGGGGATAGCCTGTTTTAGCTTTGCCCTAAAGGGCAATCGAGCAGGAAGCCCCCACTTCAAAATCGTAAGATTTAAGTGGTGGGAGCATGTCACAGCAAAAATACTCGATACTGCGAAACGTTACATTGACAAACAGCCTTTGTTGAATTAAAATAAATTTTTAGGATAAGATGTCCATAATCGGACTGAAACCGCCGGAAATAATAAAAGTAGCTGTGTAGCCCAGTGGAGCAAACAGTAGTGGTGTCATGGACGCACCCTGAAAAGACGGTATCTCGTCTTGAGTCAGATGCCATGGTAACTCTGTTGCCGGGTAGTTCACATACAGCAAAATGTTGGAGGAAGTATAGAGATGAAATACTTGTTTAAAAAGATCGAGCCTAAGTGGCAGGCGAAATGGGAAGAAAGTAAAGTCTTCGAAGCCAAAGATAACAGCGATAAACCTAAGTTCTATGGCCTGGTAGAGTTTCCATATCCAAGTGGTGCAGGTATGCACGTAGGACATATCAAAGCATATTCCAGTCTGGAGGTTATTTCCAGAAAACGTCGTATGGAAGGCTATAATGTACTTTTCCCGATCGGATTTGATGCATTCGGTCTCCCGACTGAGAACTACGCAGTAAAGACCGGAACACATCCACGTATCATCACAGATGAGAACATCAAGAGATTTTCCAATCAGTTAAAGAAAGTTGGATTCTCTTTTGACTGGAACCGTGTGATCGATACAACAGATGAAGACTACTACAAATGGACACAGTGGATTTTTCTGAAAATGTTTGAAAAAGGTCTTGTATTCAGAGACAGAACACTGGTTAACTACTGCCCGCACTGTAAAGTAGTCCTTTCCAATGAGGACAGCCAGGGCGGTAAATGTGATATCTGTCACAGCGATGTTGTTCAGAAATCCAAAGATGTATGGTATTTAAGAATCACCCAGTATGCAGATAAGCTTCTGGAAGGTCTGAAAGATGTAGATTATCCGGATAATGTAAAACAGCAGCAGATTCACTGGATCGGAAAATCAAAAGGTGCTTTCGTTAACTTCGACGTTGACGGAATCGACGAGAAACTTGAAATCTATACAACCAGACCGGATACCCTGTTTGGTGTAACATTCATGGTAATCGCACCGGAACATCCGATCATTGACAAATATGCAGATAAAGTCACAAACATGGACGAGATTACTGCATATCGTAATGAGTGTGCAAAGAAAACAGAGTTTGAGAGAACTCAGCTTGTAAAAGATAAAACAGGTGTGAGAATCCAGGGACTTGAGGGAATCAACCCGGTTAACGGTAAGAAAATCCCGATTTACATTGCTGACTACGTAATGATGGGATATGGTACAGGTGCTATCATGGCAGTACCTGCTCACGATCAGCGTGACTATGATTTCGCGAAGAAATTCGGCATCGACATTATCGAAGTTATCAAAGGTGGAGATATTTCCAAAGAAGCCTATACAGGTGACGGTGAAATGGTAAATTCCGATTTCCTGAACGGATATGCAAAGAAGAAAGATTCTATTGAGCGTATGCTGGAAGAACTGGAGAAAAAAGGAATCGGTAAAGCCGGTGTTCAGTATAAGATGAAAGACTGGGCATTCAACCGCCAGAGATACTGGGGCGAGCCAATCCCGCTTATTCATTGCCCGAACTGTGGTGTTGTAGCAGTTCCGGAGAATGAACTTCCGCTGCGTCTGCCGGATGTAAAGGACTTCGAGCCAGGTGAAGACGGACAGTCTCCGCTTGCAAAGATTGATTCTTTCGTAAACTGCACATGCCCGAAATGTGGTGCTGCAGCGAAGCGTGAGACAGATACCATGCCTCAGTGGGCAGGTTCTTCCTGGTATTTCTTAAGATACACAGATCCGCACAATGCAAATGCACTGGCAGATATGGACAAACTGAAATACTGGATGCCTGTTGACTGGTACAATGGTGGTATGGAACATGTTACCAGACATATGATCTACTCCAGATTCTGGCATCATTTCCTGTATGATCTTGGCGTAGTAAATACACCGGAACCATACGCAAAACGTTCCATCCAGGGACTGATCCTCGGACCGGACGGAGATAAAATGAGTAAATCCAAGGGTAATGTAGTTGACCCGCTGGATATTGTAGAAGAATACGGAGCAGATACTCTTCGTACCTATGTACTGTTTATGGGTGACTATGGGGCAGCTACTCCATGGAGCGAGAACTCTGTAAAGGGCTGCAAGAAGTTCCTGGACCGTGTTGCAGGGCTGACAGATATCCTTTCTGAAGAATCCGTATCTGATGAACTGGAGATGAAACTCCACCGCACCATCAAGAAAGTTTCTTCTGATATCGAGAACCTGAAATTCAATACAGCGATCGCCAGCCTGATGACACTCCTTAATGAGATCACAGCAGAAGGACATTTGAGCAAAGATGACCTTACCATCTTTATCAAACTGCTCAGCCCATTTGCACCACATATCTGCGAAGAAATCTGGGAATTCATCGGAGGCGAAGGCTTACTGGCAGTTTCTGAATGGCCGAAATACGATGAAGGCAAAACAATTGCCAAGACCGTTGAGATCGGTGTACAGGTTAATGGTAAAGTAAGAGGAACAATCGTAATCCCTAACGGATGCGAAAAAGAAAAAGCATTCGAAATCGCCAAAGCAGACGAGAGAATTGCTTCCTTCCTGGAAGGCAAGAACCTCGTTAAAGAAATCTATGTACCGAATAAGATCGTAAACTTTGTTGCGAAATAATATACTACACGATCATACAGATAAATAAATCTAAAGAACAATAAAATAGAAACAGTAAAAAGAGGACCGGCAGAACTTTTCTGAGCAGTCCTCTTTTTACTATGCAAAGGTATGGCATGAAAAAATCAAGAATTTTCACTTTCTTACAGCTTGTCGGCGGAATACTTGCCATTTATGGTATTTATATAACTGTCATTGATTATAATGAGTAATAAATCGAAAGGATTCGACAAAATTCTATATAAAACTATGATAAATGAAAGAAACGATCAAAGAATAAATGCAATAGAAAACTTAAAAAACGCCTGCACAGAAGAAAATCTCTGGCAGGCAATAGTAGCTTTTCAAAACTTTCCATTTTATACAGCATCCGGGCTTCCCTTTCATTATAGCCTGAAGACAGGAAGAAACGGTGAATTAACGAAAGAACTATGGGTAAACCGCAGGGAGAACAGCAAAAGTCTGGCATGGAGCAGCGTAGTGCTTGCATTTCAACATGCCAGACAGATTTCTGAAGAAATCCCGGGTCCCAAAAAACTGGGAAATATCCGCGGGATTTCATACATATATGCTATTTTCTGGAAACTGGGACTGATAAAAGTTCCGGACACAATTGCCGAAAAAATGACCGAACCTTAAATGCATTATTTTAGAGGATTGCTATAGGAGCGTTCCTCAGGTAACCGCCTGCTGATATGCCGGAATGTCAGCGTAAACACGATTCCCTTCACAATGGAAGAGATCGTAAGTGCCCACCATATACCATTTAATCCCATTCCTGCATGTGTCAGGATTAATGCCAGCGGGATTCGTGAGCCTGTCAGGATCACACTGATCACACTGGATAATCTGGTGCGTCCAAGTCCTGATAATGCGCCCACTGTCATCAGCTCAATGGACATAAAGACTTCACTGAATCCGATAATGACCAGATAATTGACAGCAGTGTCCAGCGCTTCTCTTTCGTGGAAAAATAATCTTGCAATTGGCTCCGGAAGAAAGACAAAAGCTGCAGTGACAAACAGGCCCCAAATTGTGAGGACGCGAAATGACAGACTGTAACCTTTACGGATACGGCCTTTTTTTCGTGCACCGTAGTTTTGGGCAATAAAAGCATTCAATGCTGAAGCAAAACCATCTGCAGTATTCCAGGATACAGATTCAATCTGTCCGCCAACACGCTGTGTTGCAATAGCGGCAGCACCATAACCGGAAACCATACGGGTCAGGACCATGGAGATGAAGCAGTAAATGCTTCCCTGTATAGCTGTGGGAAATCCGATTCTGAAGATGTGCTTATAATATTCTTTTGGAAAAACAGACAGCAGATTCAGATGCTGTAAAACATTTGGCTCCAGTCTGGAATGCCGGATACGCAGAACCATCACCACAAAAACCAGAATCTGTGAACTTACTGTCGCAATAGCGGCTCCGGCAACCTCCAGCCTCGGGAAAGGTCCGATGCCAAGGATCAGCAGTGGATCCAGGATCATATTTCCGGCAAGCCCGATAAAGTTTGCAAGCAGGGGAGTGCGGGAATCTCCCTGTGCAGTTGAGAGTCCGGTCAGCGTCAGATTCAGATAAGAAAAAAGGATCAGCCCACAGGTGATCAATGTATAAGATCTGGCAGCAGTATAAGTTTCTGCGTCGGTCAGATTAAAAAATCCCAGCAGAGGCTGTATGAAAATAACGCAGACAGCAGCAAACAAAATGCCGGACAGTGCAGTGAGCTGCAGAGAACCGGCGGCATAGGAACGTGCCTGGTCATAATCTTTGCGCCCGCATGCCTGGGCTGTATTTACCTGTCCGCCCATTCTTGACAGGGATACAAGACCCTGGGAGAGCCAGACATACATTCCGCCTACTCCCACGCCTGCAACCGCCTTCGCACCAAGCAGTCCGATCCATGCCATATCCATGATACTGTATGCTGTTCCCAGCATGGAAGAAATCATGATAGGCAGAGCCAGCTCTGCCAGAGTTTTAAGGATCGGACCGGAAGTCAGATCCACAGTTTTTGCTTTACTCATTTGTAATAACCCTTCATGTACCAATAAGTGACATTTCAAAAGTTAACCTGTCAGTACATTTACCCCATTTATTATAATACTTTTGTAGTCCATTTACTGCAGTCCCATACCTGGGAAACCACATCACGGTAAAACTCCGGTTCGTGGCAGATCAGGAGAATGCTTCCCTTATATTCGATCAATGCCTGCTTCAAAGCTTCTTTTGCATCCACATCCAGATGATTGGTAGGCTCGTCCAGAAGCAGAATGTTCGTCTCTTTATTCACCAGCTTACACAGACGCACTTTTGCCTGCTCCCCGCCACTCAGTACACGTACCTGACTTTCAATATGCTTGGTAGTCAGACCGCATTTTGCAAGTGCAGACCGAACCTCATACTGAGTATAAGACGGAAACTCTGCCCAGATCTCGTCGATACAGGTAGTCTTATTATCACCTTTGACTTCCTGTTCAAAATATCCGATCTGAAGATTCTCACCAAGCTCGCAGGAACCCTTCAGAGACGGAATTAATCCCAGAATACTCTTCAATAAAGTAGTCTTACCGATACCGTTTGCACCAACCAGCGCGATCTTATTTCCTCTTTCCATAGAGAGAGTAACAGGTCTGGAAAGAGGTTCATTATAACCAATAACCAGATCTTTCGTCTCGAAGATATATTTCCCCGGAGTACGTCCATATTTAAAATGAAACTCCGGCTTCGGCTTCTCGGCAGCAAGCTCGATCACATCCATCTTATCCAGTTTCTTCTGTCTGGACATTGCCATGTTTCTTGTAGAAACCCTTGCCTTATTTCTTGCGACGAAATCCTTCAGTTCACTGATTTCCTGCTGCTGGCGTCTGTAAGCAGCTTCAAACTGAGCCTTCTTCACCTCATATACTTCCTGGAAATGATCATAATCCCCGACATAACGGTTCAGTTCCTGATTCTCCATATGATAAACCAGATTGATAACAGAATTCAGAAATGGAATATCGTGGGAGATAAGGATAAATGCATTCTCATAATCCTGCAGATAACGCTTCAGCCATTCAATATGTTCCTCATCCAGATAGTTGGTAGGCTCGTCCAGAAGCAGGATATCCGGTTTCTCCAGAAGCAGCTTGCCAAGCAGAACTTTGGTTCTCTGACCGCCGCTCAGATCTGTAACATCACGTTCCAGTCCGATATCCAGAAGCCCCAGAGCTCTGGCAACTTCCTCCACCTTTGCATCGATCACATAGAAATCATGCATGGTAAGGGTATCCTGAATAGTTCCCAGCTCCTCCATCAGAGTATCCATCTCCTCAGGAGAAGCAGTGCCAAGAGAGTCACAGATTTCATTCATCCTTTCCTCCATCTCAAAGAGATAAGAGAACGCAGATTTCAGCACGTCACGGATGGACATGCCTTGAGAAAGGACAGAATGCTGGTCCAGATAGCCGACACGTACGTTCTTTGCCCATTCAATCTTACCCTCATCCGGCATCAGCTTTCCGGTTACAATATTAAAGAAAGTAGATTTACCTTCCCCGTTGGCACCAACCAGTCCAATATGCTCGCCCTTTAACAGGCGGAAAGACACATCATTAAAAATCGCCCTGTCTCCGAAACCATGTGTCAGATGTTCTACATTCAAAATACTCATAAAAAGAAATTCTCCTTAATTATTGTTATATAATGATGTTAGGGTCAAAAGGCATTTTGCCCCTAACTTGATATCTTCGAATTGCGCCGCTGCAAAGCAGCTCCCGCAATTCTCAAACATTCGAAATCCGCTGATTTACTACGTAAATCGCTACTTTCTCATGTTTGGCGGGTCCCAAGTTCAAAAGTCTTATCGTGCAAGCACGAACGACTTTTTGACCTTTTGACCCTGATATCATATAATGGCAGGGTGGTCAGACTTCCCTGACTCCCTTTAATGACGGCTCAGCCATCAGCGAATAATTTGTATAATAAACCACAAATCCGGGCTTTGCCCCAGCAGGCTTTTTCACCTGCTTCTTCTGGATATAATCAATCTCCACCTTAGGAGCAGTACGTCCTTTGGAATAATAAGCTGCAAGCTGTCCCGCAATTTCAAAAATATGATCCGGAAGCTCCCCATCCTTAGACTTCACAACAACATGAGATCCAGCCATTTTCTTAGCATGGAACCACCAGTCATTTCCCGTAGCAAACTTAAAAGTAAGCTCATCATTCTGGAAGTTATTTTTTCCCACATAAATATCATAACCATCTTCAGTCACATAATGGAACGGTTTTGACTTACTCTGAGCCTTCTGTCCCTTTTTTCGGTCATAATGCTTCTTAATATAGCCATATTCCATCAATTCTTCCTTAATCTGCGCTAGGTCACTCTCAGCCAGAGCAATATCCAAAGCATTAGAAACAGATTCCAGATGCTCAATCTCACTTCTCGTATCCGCAATCTGCTCCGTCAAAGCCTCCTCCGTACGCTTCAGCTTTCCATACTTATCAAAATACTTCTTGGAATTCTCCGCCGGAGTCATAGTAGGATCAAGAGGAATCGTAATCTCTTCATTCGTATAATAATTCAAAGCCTTAAACGACTTACATCCATCCTCAAGTCCATACCCATAAGTATTGATCAACTCCCCGTAAACCTTATACTTATCCTTCTTCGCGGTATCCTTCATCTGCTTCTCCTGTAAGGTAAGCTTCTTACGGTTACGCTCCAGAGCAGTCTGCACGATCCTTCTTAAATCCGAAGACTTCTGATGAATACGAGTCAGAGTATTCTTAGTCGCATAATAAGTCTCCAGCATCTCAGAAACACTGTCAAACTCTACAGAATGATACTCCGGACCGTACTGCTGGAAAGCAAACACCCCATACTCCACAGGCTCTTCCCCCCGATAAACAATATTCGGAGAAAAATCCCCCTCCTTTATCTGATCCATCAACCTGCAGAATGTATGATACAAATGCACCTGTGCAGTCTCATCCAAAGCCTGTGCAGCCTCACTTCCATCCACAGAAGCCCGGAAACAAACCTCCTCCGCAACAACAGGACTGATTCCTGTAAGAGAAGAATAGATTGCCTTGGAAATATTGCAAGGTTTCCTGCACACAACCTCACGGAATAACTCCTCACTTACAGTCAGCGGATCCAGCTTATCCTGTGTCTGCGGAATAAAATACTCCCTCCCCGGAAGCACCTCCCTCACAGAACTCATATGCGAAGAAACATGCTTAATACTATCCAGGATCATATTCTTATCATCACAGAAAATAATATTACTATGCTTACCCATAAGCTCCATGATAAGCACCTTCTTACAAGGATCCCCCAGCTCATTCAGATGCTCCAGTTCAAACTCCACCACACGCTCCAGCCCCGGTTGCTTAATATCTGAAACCCTTGCACTTCCGATATGCTTCCTTAACAACATACAGAAATTCGGCGCGGTCATCGGACTCGGCTTATTCTTAGAAGTAAAATAAATCAGCGGAAGAGAAGCACTTGCAGAAAGCAACAGCCTGCACTGCCCATTCGCTCCCTTCCCCGTAATCAAAAGCTCATCCGCCTCCGGCTGAGCAATCTTATTAAACCGTCCTCCATCTAAATTCAAATGCAGCTCCCTCACCATAGCCGCAATCGTAATCCCATCAAAAGCCATATAAAAACACTCCTTTTTAAATAATACTCACAATAATTAAAATCCCAGTCCCCAATATGACTGATAACAATTTTATAATTTACAGGTAATACATAAAACTTAAATATCACCTACGTCCCACCTGCGGCGTCCCTTCCACCAGTATACCACACATTTCCTACCGCCATCAACGAAAAAATGTTTGACTCCATCTCTATAATGAACTATAATAAATCTGTATGTAAACAAGAACAAGATTACGTACCTCGACACTATTAAGACAGACAAAGAGAGAAAAACTATGATAAAAAGCATGACTGGTTTCGGCCGGGCAGAAGTCGTGACCAATGAAAGAAAAATAACCATCGAATTAAAATCTGTAAACCACAGGTATCTGGACCTCAGCATCAAAATGCCCAGAAAACTGAACTTCCTGGAAGGTGCCGTCAGAAACCTGATGAAAACCTACATCCAGAGAGGCAAAGTTGATGTATACATCACATATGAAGATTATACAATGAACAACGGAGCCCTCAAATACAACAAAGAGCTCGCAACCGAATACATCACCTGTCTGAAACAGATGAAACAGGACTTTGACCTGGATTACGACGTCAAAGTCAGCACCCTGTCACGCTATCCGGAAGTACTTGTCATGGAAGAACAGTCTGTTGATGAGGATGCGCTCTGGGGCTTTATCGAGCCGCCGCTTCGGGAAGCATGTGAGAAATTTGTCCAGACACGTGTATCAGAAGGCAAGAATCTCGAGAGAGATCTCATTGAGAAACTGGATGGACTTGAAGAGAAAGTCTTACGTGTAGAGGCCCGCTCTCCGGAAGTAGTAAATGCTTACAGAGCCAAACTGGAAGCAAAAGTATCTGAACTCCTCGAGGATACACAGATTGATGACAACAGAATCGCAGCAGAAGTGATCCTGTTCTCCGATAAGATCTGCAATGATGAAGAGACTGTACGTCTTCACAGCCATATCAAGAACATGAAGAAGATGCTGACTACAGAGAAGAACGGCATCGGACGCAAGCTTGACTTTATGGCACAGGAGATGAACAGAGAAGCGAATACGATCTTATCCAAATCAAGTGATTTGGAGATTTCTAATATTGCGATTGATCTTAAGACAGAGATCGAGAAAGTCAGAGAACAGATTCAGAATGTAGAATAGAGGTTACAGAGAGTGGCAAAACTTATAAATATTGGTTTTGGAAATGTAGTCAATTCACAGAAAATCGTGGCAGTGGTAAGCCCTGATGCGGCACCTGTAAAACGAATGGTGCAGAGTATAAAGGGAACCAGGTCACTGATTGACGCAACTCAGGGAAGAAAGACAAAGGCAGTGATCATCACAAGCGATGATTATCTGGTGCTCAGCGCATTGCAGCCGGAGACAATCGCCCGGAGATTTGCGGAAATATATGATAATGAGGATAAGGGAGAGATCCATGAATAAAGGAATTTTAGTAGTGGTTTCAGGATTTTCCGGCGCAGGAAAAGGCACAGTAATGAAACGCCTTATGGAGAAATATGATGACTATGCATTATCTGTCTCCGCAACGACCAGAAAACCCCGTCCCGGTGAAGAAGACGGCAGAGAATATTTCTTCCGCACACGGGATGAATTTGAGAAGCTGATAGAAGAGGATGCGTTGCTTGAATATGCCCAGTACGTAGAGAACTATTACGGAACTCCACGCTCTTATGTTGAGGAACAGCTTCAGGCAGGCAGAAACGTGATCCTTGAAATCGAGATTCAGGGAGCAATGAAGATTAAGAAGAAAATACCGGAAGCACTTCTGGTATTTGTAACTCCGCCGACAGTGGAGGAACTGGAACGACGTCTTACAGGCAGAGGAACAGAGACTGCACAGGTGATTGCAGACAGACTTGCAAGAGCCGGTGAAGAGGCAAAGGGTATGGATCAGTATGATTATATCCTTGTCAACGATACCGTAGAGGAATGCGTAGACCATCTGCATCAGATCATCGTAAGCGAGCATTCCAGAGCGTTCAGAAATGCAGAGTTTATCGCTGATATCCAGGAACAGACAAAAGCGTTTCAGAAATAATAGATTAACCGGAAGCGTGTTGCTGAGAACGGAGTGAACAGTAATAATATCTGTATTATCAGAGAAGAGATAACCCTGCGGCATTTGCCGCTTAAAAAGAAAGGAGAAAATACATGATACATCCGTCTTATACAGAATTAATTGAAGCAATCAATGCAAACAGCGAGGACGACGATACAACAATGTCCCTTAACAGCCGTTATTCCCTTGTACTTGCTGCAAGTAAACGTGCACGCCAGATCATCGCAGGATCTGAACCGCTCGTAGAGGGTGCAGCAGGTAAGAAACCTCTTTCTGTTGCAATCGATGAACTTTACAAAGGAAAAGTAAAGATTCTTGCACCGGAAGAGAACGAAGAGGAAGAAACAGCAGCTCAGACAGAAGAGGTTCAGGCAGCAGCTGAAGCCCCGGAAGAAGCTCTGGCAGCAGAAGCAGCTGAAGAAACAACAGAGGAATGAATATAACTGTAAGGATACAATAACAGTTATAAAAAATATAATCTGTAAAAAGGATTAGTTTGGAAAAGAACTGATCAGGTAACACAATAGATGAGTCAAATGAATGTGTCTGAGAATTACAGTGATGGATTTTCAGGCACATTCTTATAGGAGAATTTATGAAATTATTATTCGTATCATTAGGCTGTGACAAGAACCTTGTAGATTCAGAGGAAATGCTGGGACTTCTTACCGGCAACGGGTTTGAGATCGTAGATGATGAAACAGAAGCAGAGGCGATTGTGGTTAATACCTGCTGCTTTATTAATGACGCAAAAGAAGAAAGTGTCAATACCATTCTTGAGATGGCAGAATACAAGAAAGCCGGAAGCTGTAAGGTTCTTATCGTAACTGGCTGTATGGCACAGCGCTATAAAAACGAGATTATTGAGGAAGTACCGGAAGTAGATGCAGTACTTGGAACTACTTCTTACGGAGATATCCTCAAAGCAATCAACGAAGCAATGGAAGGAAAGCATTTCGAGGAATTTAAAGATATCGATTATCTTCCTGAGAAGCTTGGAAAACGAGTGCTGACAACAGGCGGACATTTCGGATATCTTAAGATTGCAGAGGGCTGTGACAAACACTGTACTTACTGCATCATTCCGAAACTTCGTGGTAAATTCAGAAGTGTTCCGATGGAACGTCTGATAGAACAGGCGAAAGAGATGGCAGAAGAAGGCGTAAAAGAACTGATTCTTGTCGCACAGGAGACAACCGTATACGGAACCGATATTTACGGAAAAAAATCCCTGCATGTTCTTTTGAAAGAATTATGTAAGATCAAGGGAATCCGCTGGATCCGTGTGCTCTACTGCTATCCGGAAGAAATTTATGATGAACTGATCCAGACGATGAAAGAAGAAAAGAAAATCTGTCATTATCTGGACCTTCCGATTCAGCACGCTAGCGACCGCATCTTAAAGAGAATGGGAAGAAGAACCACACAGGCAGAACTGGTGGAAATCGTCAATAAACTTCGCCAGGAAATCCCGGACATTGTGCTTCGCACCACTCTGATTTCTGGTTTCCCTGGAGAGACACAGGAAGATCATGAAGAACTGATGGGGTTTGTTGATGAGATGGAATTCGACAGACTGGGAGTATTTACTTACTCTGCGGAAGAAGATACACCGGCTGCGACAATGCCTGATCAGGTTCCGGAGGAAGTCAAGGAAGAGAGACGTGATGAGATTATGGAACTCCAGCAGGAGATTTCCTATGACAAAGGAACAGACCGTATCGGACAGGAACTTCTTGTGATGATCGAAGGAAAAGTAGCAGACGAGAGCGCATATATTGGAAGAACTTATGGAGATGCACCAAAGGTTGACGGTTATATTTTTGTACAGACAGGAGAACTCCTTATGACAGGAGATTTTGCAAAGGTACGTGTGACTGGTGCGCTGGAATATGATTTGATAGGAGAGTTGGCAGATGAATATACCGAATAAACTTACAGTAGCCAGAATGATCTTGGTTCCATTTCTTGTACTGTTTATGCTTACAGGCTGGGGCGGCGAGGCGAACCGCTATATATCCCTTGCTATTTTCGTTGTGGCCAGCGTTACAGACTGGTTTGATGGAAAGCTTGCCAGAAAATATAATCTGGTAACAAACTTTGGTAAATTTATGGATCCGCTTGCAGATAAACTGCTTGTCTGCTCTGCGATGATTTGTTTTATTGAACTGGACAAACTCCCGGCGTGGATCGTTATCATTATTATAGGAAGAGAATTTATCATCAGCGGATTCCGTCTGATCGCAGCTGAGAACGGCATCGTCATCGCAGCAAATTACTGGGGTAAATTCAAGACAGTATCTCAGATGATCATGATCATCTTACTGCTGATCGATCTGGGAGGCGCATTTGATATTCTGGAACAGATTTTCATTTGGCTTTCAGTAGCGCTCACCATTATTTCCCTGATCACATATATCTGGCAGAATAAGAATGTACTGTCTATGCAGGACTGATTTTGATTGGCCTGCCCTGACGGAAAGGAAGCATAATTATGGTTACAGAATTAATTGCTGTAGGTACAGAAATATTACTTGGAAATATCGTAAACACGAACAGCGCATATCTGTCAGAGAAATGTGCAGAACTTGGTCTGGCAGTTTATTACCAGTCTGTAGTTGGTGACAACCCGGACAGAATGAAAAGCGTGATCAAAACCGCTCTGGATCGCTCTGATGTGATTATCCTTACCGGAGGCCTTGGACCGACAGAAGATGACCTGACAAAAGAAATCACAGCTGAGGTAATGGGATTTCCGCTTGTGGAGGATCTTCATACCAAAGAACTCATGGAAGCATATCTGAAAGAATATGAGAAAAATCATCCACAGCGCCGCATTACAAAGAACAACTATAAACAGACCATGGTTCCGAAAGGTTCTATTGTTCTTGATAATCACAACGGAACAGCTCCTGGACTGATCATGGAGAAAAAAGGAAAAATTGCGATCCTGCTTCCTGGACCTCCGAATGAGATGGTTCCAATGTTTGAAGAATCCATATATCCATATCTGCGAAAGAAACAGCCGGAGATTATTTATTCCCGTATGGTGAAAATCTGTGGCATCGGTGAAAGTCAGGTAGCAGAGGAAATCCAGGATCTGATCGAGAAGCAGACAAATCCTACGATTGCGCCTTATGCAAAGACGGGAGAGGTACATCTTCGAATTACTGCAAAAGCAGAAAATGAGAAAAAATGCAAAGAAATGATCAAGCCGATCGTCCATGAACTTAAGAAACGTTTTGGAAAGGATGTCTTTGCAACAAAAGAAGAGAAGACACTGGAAGAGGCAGTCGTAGACCTTCTCAAAGAGAAAAATATGACCTTATCTCTTGCAGAATCCTGCACAGGCGGAGCCGTGGCAGCCCGTATCGTAAATGTACCAGGAGTTTCTGAAGCGTTGATGTGTGGCTTTGTGACCTACACAAATCGCGCAAAGAGAAAGTGTCTTGGGGTAAAAAAGAGCACATTAAAGAATGAAGGCGCTGTTTCTGCAAAATGTGCAAAAGAGATGGCAAAAGGCGGTGCAAAAGCAGCTGAAACTGACGTCTGCCTTTCCGTTACAGGTCTTGCCGGTCCTGGCGGCGGAACAGAAGAGACACCGGTAGGAACCGTATTTATGGGATGCTGCTGTGCCGGAAAAACTACTACAAGAGAATTCCATTTTACAGGCAACAGAAGCCGCATCAGAGGTCAGGCCGTTGCTCAGGCGTTGACATTCATCCGCGACAGTCTGCTGGAGTGCGGTGAATAAAAACCAGGTAGAACTGTTATCTTGATTAAGATAAGATGGACTGTCTGGATGTTGTGAATTAAGAGTGTGAAAAGAGTACATTGAGGAAATAAAAAACACATGAATATTTCCTTGAATGTACTCTTTTTATAGTTGTACAGATAATCAATGCATCATTTTCATAAGATTGATCACCTTATCAAGCTTTTGTATTTCCTGCGGAGATTTTCCCATCTTAAGAACGTCTATGATTGCGGAAATTTCATCAGCATTAAAATTTAACCCGCCCTTTTTTCCCTGTGTCGCCGCGTTCATCAGGAAAGGCATCATGTCATTTACTCCTTTGGTACTTCCCTGTGCCGCGAGATTTTGCAGCATATCCAGTTTGGAACGGTCCATACCTGCAAGTCTTGGGTTATTGCGCCAGTCGTCACTCATCTGACTCCTCCTTTTGATTATTATCCGGCTGATTCATAAGCTGAAGCATCTGAATCATTGCCATCATATTCACAATCTGATTTAATTTATCCCTGCTAGGACCATAGCAGAAATTCCGGATCTCATTAATGGTATCCACAGGGCTCTGTGCCGGCATACTCATAGCACACAGATCACTGCCGGAACCTGTCTTGCCAAAAACAGAAACGGTATTGAGAAATTCAGCAGCTTTTTCATAGATAGAGAAAATCTGCTGGCCTTTTGGCGGGAGATAAGGAATGGCAGCTTTTATCATCTGTCCGCGGTCTGAACTGACCATCTGATCCAGCAGAGTCTGGGAAATATGCTCCTCATTCATAATATCTGCTTCCATTATATGATTTTATTAACAGAATATGTCGGGGAAAAGGATTCTGACATATAATAAACTATAGAAATCGGAAAATGGAGCAAAAAAATGAAATCAGAATCTGACGAAAAAAAAGAAAAGCTTGTTATAGAAGGAAATGCCTTTTATGAGATAGATCTGGAATGTGTAAGAAAAAAGGAAAGACAGAAAAACAGACAGAGCAGCAGAAACAAAATATATTCAGATATAAAAAACAGACCGCGACAGAAATAGCTGCAATTTGAAAATTGATTCCACCAGAAGAGAGGTACTTTTTAATACAGAAGAAAAAGGCAGAGGGAAATTTCCCTCTGCCGGCAGATAATGATTATCAGCAGCCGCAGCCACATCCATTGCCACACAGCAGAAGCAGTACGATAATGATCCAGCAGCTGTCTCCGTTACCGCATCCGTTGTTGCAGCCCCAGCCATTATTTCCGCACAGGCATAAAAGAATGATGATCCAAAGAATATTGCAGCAGGAATTATTTCCGCAGGAAAGTCCCCAGCCGTTATTACATCCATTGTCACATCCGCAGCCATTGTTATTGTTACAGCCACATCCGCCTCTGTCTTCTCCGCAACCGCAATTTGTAGCAGCTAAATCACTCATGTTAAATCCTCCAGATTTTCTTTACACTCTTATCATATGTGAGGAGTGGAAATGTGTTACTGGGAAGTAAATATTTGGTAAAGTTTCACAAGTTGACAATAATATGAGAATCATATATAATATATCACGTAACAAATCTGTAATGATTGAGAAAGAAATGCAACAATAACCCAATTAAAACGTAAAACAATACGTAAAAAAGAAAGAGGAAACGGGGAATAAGAATGAAGAAACAAGGGAAACTATTGTTAAAGTATCTGCTCCTTTTGGTAATAACCGTTCTTGTACTGGGCTGTTTTAGTGTATCCGCGGCAACAAAGACAGGATTTGTGACTCAGAATGGTAAGACTTATTACATAAACAAAGACGGTTCCAAACAAAAAGGATGGCTGGAACTGAATGGCAAGAAATATTACTTTAATAAGACGACCGGCGTTCAGCTTAAAGGCTGGGCAAAAGATTCCAGTGGGAAAACAGTCAGATACTTCACCAGTGGTGCGGGATATATGGTAACAGGATTTATCACAGATGCCAAAGGAAACACCCGCCACTTTGATGAGAAAACAGGACTTATGACAAGAGGCTGGCTGACAGATTCTCAAAATTATAAGTATTATTTTTACAGTGGTTCCGGTGTCATGGCCAAGGGCTGGGTAGAGAATAAACAGGAGCAAAAACGTTATTTCAGCCAGTCAAATGGGCGTATGTGCACCGGATGGATAAAGAGCACAGCCGGAAATTACAGATATTTTAAACCTTCCAATGGAATCATGTATGTGGGCCTGGAGAAAGTAGATGACGATTATTATTATTTTTCCAAGTCAACAGGTGTTCGCTACCAGAAAGGTTTCGGAACGGTTGGAAGTAAGAAATATTATTTTGATCCATCAGACGGTAAAGCGAAGACTGGCTGGCTGATACTGGATGGAAAGAAATACTATTTTAACGACGCTGGTGTTATGCTGGCAGATACGATTGCTGCTATTGATGGAACTACATACCGGTTTGATTCAAATGGTGTGGCGACAAAGACATCGTCCGATAACTATACGATAGACGGCAATTACGTTAAAGTATACGACGCCAAGAATGGCAAATACTATTATATGGAAAAGCAGTTCATACAGCATCCGGGAATTGCAGATGGAACAGTATCAGATCTTGACCTGCTGGCAGCGGTATGCGACGCCGAGGCAGGTGATCAGGGTGTGATTGGAATGGAAGCAGTTGCCCTTTGCGTATTAAACTGTACGATTGACGAGTATAAGGAATTCCCTTCACAGATTCGTTACGTAGTATATCAGGGAAAACCAACTCAGTATGCGGTCGTTACAGACGGTGCACTGCTTAAGAGACTGAACGGTCAGTTTGAGGACAGAACAAATGCTTATGCAGCCGCAAAAGCAGCAATGGAAATGTTTAACGATTACGTAAATCGTGGCACGAAGAGATCACTCCCAGGATTTACAACAAAGGATTTCAATTACAAATTCTTTATGACTCCGGCAGCATTTAAGGCACAGAACCTCAATTTCAGCAAACTGGAGTATGAGCAGTATAAAGGACATGTGTTCTTTGTAGACTGGATTTCCGGCTGATATCTGGCGAATTAACGCTTTAAGTTGATAAAATAACGGCGGAATATACAGGAAATTCCTTGACAAATAAAATCTGTGTTTGTATACTTTCAAGTATCAAGTCAGAGGCAAAAGACCTTTTGGCTCTGACATCAATTATATAAGGATTTGAAAGAGAATTTATAATAACTCATAATAGTTCTTTTGGAAATCCATATGATATGAAAAAGCACAGATGGGAAAGAGTAACGTAAGGGAAGCATACAGAGAGCAGCCGGCAGGTGAGAGGCGCATGGGGAACTTATGTGAATACCTCCCGGAGCTCTGCACTGAACACCGACACTACGCAGATAAGAAATGTTAATGTTCCTGGATTCATAACATTAACCTGTTTGCGAAACAATATACTGGAAGGTAAGTAGGCTGTAGCGGAGTGGCATCCGTTAACATGCTTAAGTAACAGGGCACTGCTGATTATGTTAAATAACAGAAGCTGCAATTGGTTACTTATAGAGGCAGAGAATGCGAGTTTTCTGCGAATTTAGGTGGTAACGCGGGACCCGGTTCTCGTCCTAAACGGACAGGACCGGGTTTTATTATTGTAATTACGAGGAGGAAACAAACAATGACAGTTTGGGACGAGCTGAAAGCCCGTGGTCTGATTGCCCAGGTAACAGACGAAGAAGAAATCAAAGAAATGGTAAATAACGGAAAAGCTACATTTTACATTGGCTTTGACCCGACCGCAGACAGCCTTCATGTCGGACATTTCATGGCACTTTGCCTGATGAAACGTCTGCAGATGGCTGGAAACAGACCAATCGCATTATTAGGCGGTGGCACAGGTATGATCGGAGACCCATCCGGAAGATCTGATATGCGTAAAATGATGACAGTAGAAACTATCCAGCACAATATCGACTGCTTTAAGAAACAGATGGAGCGTTTCATCGATTTCTCAGATGGTAAAGCGTTAATGGTAAACAACGCTGACTGGCTGATGAATTTAAACTACGTAGAGGTACTTCGTGATGTTGGACCACATTTCTCTGTAAACCGTATGCTTTCTCATGAGTGCTACAAACAGCGTATGGAACGTGGACTGACATTCCTTGAGTTTAACTACATGATCATGCAGAGCTACGATTTCTACATGCTGTACCAGAAATATGGCTGTACCATGCAGTTTGGTGGAGATGACCAGTGGGCAAATATGCTTGGCGGTACAGAGCTGATTCGTCGTAAACTTGGCAAAGATGCATACGCAATGACAATCACACTTCTTCTGAACTCTGAAGGTAAGAAGATGGGTAAAACTCAGTCAGGTGCTGTATGGCTTGATCCGAACAAAACTTCTCCGTTCGATTTCTATCAGTACTGGAGAAACGTGGATGATGCAGACGTTATCAAATGTATGCGTCTCCTCACATTCCTTCCATTAGAGCAGATCGATGAGATGGCAAAATGGGAAGGAAGCCAGTTAAACAAAGCAAAAGAAATCCTTGCATATGAACTGACAAATTTGGTTCATGGCGAAGAAGAAGCAAAGAAAGCACAGGAAGGTGCAAGAGCACTTTTCGCGGGCGGCGCTGACACTGCTCATATGCCGACTACAGAGCTTACAGATGAGGACTTCTCAGAAGAAGAAACGATCGATCTGATCTCCATGCTTGTAAAAACAGGACTGGTTCCGACACGTTCCGAAGGACGTCGCGCGATCGAGCAGGGTGGTGTTTCCATCGACGGTGAGAAGATTACAGATGTGAAATATGTAGTTGCCAAAGATGCACTTGCCGGAGATGGTATAGTGCTTAAGAAAGGCAAAAAGAAATTCAATAAGATTGTTGCAAAATAATACAGTTAATAAAATGCATAGAATGATCTGGCAGCATTATATAGATAAGAATGAACGCCGGGCGGGATATGCATAGAGTATTATGATATATAAATCTCAGGATATGCAGGAATGTCTGCATATCCGATTTCAGGAGGAAAAGGTTATGAAGAAATACGGAGTAAACGAACTTCGTCAGATGTTCCTCGACTTTATGGAGAGTAAAGGACATCTGGTAATGAAAAGCTTTTCCCTGGTACCACAGGGAGATAAGAGTCTTCTGCTGATCAATGCAGGTATGGCTCCGCTGAAACCATATTTTACAGGTGCAGAGATTCCGCCGAGAACAAGAGTAAGTACCTGCCAGAAATGTATCCGTACAGGTGATATCGAGAACGTAGGTAAAACTGCACGTCACGGTACATTTTTCGAAATGCTTGGTAACTTCTCTTTTGGTGATTATTTCAAAACAGAAGCAATTCACTGGTCATGGGAATTTCTGACAGAAGTAGTTGGACTGGACGCAAACCGTCTTTATCCGTCTGTTTATCAGGAGGATGATGAAGCATTCGATATCTGGAACAAAGAAATCGGAATCCCGGCTGACAGAATCTTCCGTTTCGGAAAAGAAGACAACTTCTGGGAGCACGGCGCAGGTCCATGCGGTCCATGTTCTGAAATCTACTATGATCGTGGAGAAAAATATGGCTGCGGTAAACCAGGCTGTACAGTAGGCTGTGACTGTGACCGTTACATGGAAGTATGGAACAACGTATTTACCCAGTTTGAGAACGATGGTAACGGAAACTACACAACTCTGAAACAGAAGAATATTGATACAGGTATGGGTCTGGAACGTCTGGCAGTTGTTGTGCAGGATGTAGATTCTATTTTCGATGTAGATACTATCTGCGCACTGCGTAACCTGGTATGTGAGATATCCGGAAAAGAATACGAGAAGAATTATAACGATGACGTATCCATCCGTCTGATCACAGACCATATCCGTTCTGCAACATTTATGATCTCCGACGGTATCATGCCTACAAACGAAGGCCGCGGTTATGTACTTCGCCGTCTGATCCGTCGTGCAGCACGTCATGGACGTCTTCTTGGAATCGAAGGCCCCTTCCTTGCAAAATTAAGTGAAGAAGTGATCAATGGTTCCAAAGCAGGATATCCGGAGCTGGAAGAGAAGAAAGAATTTATCTTCAAAGTTCTCACAAACGAAGAGAACCAGTTCAATAAGACCATCGACCAGGGTCTTCGTATCCTTGGCGAGATGGAAGATGCAATGACAGCAGCAGGAGAGAAAACTCTTTCCGGCGAAAATGCATTCAAATTATATGATACTTACGGATTCCCGATGGACCTTACAAAAGAGATCCTCGAGGAAAAAGGATATGACATTGACGAAGATGGCTTCCAGAAATGCATGGAAGAGCAGAGAAACAAAGCTCGTTCCGCACGTGAAGTAACTAACTATATGGGTGCTGACGCAACTGTATATGATGATATCGATGTTAACGTTACAACAGAATTTGTAGGATATGACTATCTTACATTTGATTCCAAAGTAACTGTTCTTACAACAGAGACTGAGATCGTAAACTCTCTGATGGAAGGCCAGAAGGGAACAATCTTCGTAGAGCAGACTCCATTCTATGCAACAATGGGTGGTCAGGTCGGAGATACCGGTGTGATCGAGACTGCAAACGGTAAATTCGTAGTAGAGGATACCATCAAACTCCGTGGTGGCAAAATCGGCCATGTAGGACATATGGAATCTGGTATGATCTCCACAGGAGAAACTGTTTCTCTGAAAGTAAACGAAGCTGCAAGAAGAGACACTGAGAAGAACCACAGTGCAACACATCTTCTTCAGAAAGCATTAAAGACTGTACTTGGAAGCCATGTAGAACAGAAAGGTTCTCTGGTAACACCAGACAGACTCCGTTTCGACTTTGCTCACTTCCAGGCTATGACAGCAGAAGAAATTGAACAGACTGAGGCGCTGGTAAACAAAGAAATCCAGGCTGGTCTTGCAGTTCATACAGATGTCATGGATATCGAAGAAGCAAAGAAATCCGGAGCAATGGCTCTGTTTGGTGAGAAATACGACCAGAAAGTACGTGTCGTATCCATGGGCGATTTCTCCAAAGAACTCTGCGGTGGTACTCACGTAGCAAACACAAGCTCCATCATGCTCTTCAAGATCGTTTCTGAATCCGGTATCGCAGCAGGCGTTCGTCGTATCGAAGCTCTTACAGGAAACGGAGTTCTGGAATATTATAAGAAACAGGAAGAACTGCTTTATGCAGCTGCAAAAGCTCTGAAAGCAAATCCTTCTGAGATCGTAGAGAAGATTGGACATCTTCAGGGAGAAGTAAAAGCACTTTCCAGTGAAAATGAATCCTTAAAGAGCAAACTGGCTCAGGGTGCTCTGGGAGATGTTATGGATAAAGTAGTAGAAGTCAAAGGCGTAAAACTTCTGGCTGCAAAAGTAGACGGAGTTGACATGAATGGACTTCGTGACCTCGGAGACCAGCTGAAAGACAAACTCGGTGAAGGTGTTGT
Organism: Ruminococcus sp. AM22-13; assembly: GCF_003471165.1. Classification (GTDB taxonomy): domain Bacteria; phylum Bacillota; class Clostridia; order Lachnospirales; family Lachnospiraceae; genus Blautia_A. Next base: position 39,943 of record NZ_QRIL01000029.1, read on the forward strand.
CCTTCTGGCAGCAGTAAACGGTGAGAAAGTAAACCTTCTTGCTATGGCAACAGACGCTGCACAGAAAGCAGGCGCTCACGCAGGTAACCTGATCAAAGCGGTAGCTGCTATCGTAGGTGGCGGCGGCGGCGGTCGTCCAAACATGGCACAGGCCGGCGGAAAGAACCCGGCCAAGGCACAGGAAGCTGTAGATGCAGCAGCAGGAATCCTGGAAGGACAGCTGAAATAAAATTTCTGCAAAAATTTCTGCAAAAATTAACCAAAAAGATGTTGACGAACCCACTGACAATGATATATAATATCACTTGTGCAAGAAAAATACCCAGACAGTTGTATTTTAGCACAATCTACAACTGGAGGGAGGTTAGGTGTGAGTCTATGTCAAACGTAATCGTAAAAGAGAACGAGACTTTAGATAGCGCTCTTCGCAGATTCAAAAGAAGCTGCGCAAAAGCAGGAATTCAGCAGGAAATCCGCAAAAGAGAGCATTACGAGAAACCAAGCGTTCGTCGTAAAAAGAAATCTGAAGCCGCAAGAAAACGTAAATATAATTAATTGTGCGCAAAAATCCCTGGCAGTTTGTCAGGGATTTTTATCATAATAAAGAAAAATAATAGGGAAAGATAAAATAATTTCTATTTATTCTAGAAAGTGTAAAAAAAGGAAATTATTAACGATATCAGGGGAAGGAAGTAATCTTGAAGGCAGAGAACAACAAAAAACTGAAAGAAAAGAAAAACTGGATCCTGTTACTGTTAAAGAAACTGGCAAAGATTCTTTTTAACAGAATTTTTTATGTGGCAGTGGCAATGCTTGTACAGCTTGGCTGGATCTTTCTGATGGTATTGCGGCTGGCAGCTTTTTCCAGATATGTGGACATCGTAATTAAACTGGTCGGTGTCGTGCTTGTACTCTGGATTTTAAATAAAGAAATTAATCCGTCATATAAGCTGGCGTGGACGATGCTCATCCTCATCCTGCCGATTCTTGGAGTGGTACTGTATTTTGTGTTTGGACGTTCCAGAATTGCGACAATCATGCAGCAGCATTTTGAACAGCGGATTGAAGAGAGCAGGGAATATCTGCGGGACCGGCCGGAGACAAGGCAGAAGCTGGAAGAGCTGGATCCGTCAGCAGCGATCCAGTCCCGATATATTTCGGATGTTTCCAGATTTCCGGTTCATGAGAATACTACCGCGGAATATTTCCAGGTAGGAGATGATATGTTTCCTGTGCTTGTACAGGAACTGAAACAGGCAAAGAAATATATTTTTATTGAATATTTTATCATCAATGATGGTGTGATGTGGCGGACGATCCGCCATATCCTTGAGGAAAAGGCAGCAGAGGGTGTGGATGTGCGCCTGATTTACGATGGATTTGGCTGTCTTACGACATTGCCGCATAAATACTATGAAGAACTTCGTGCAAAGGGAATTAAGTGTCAGGTATTTAATCCGTTCCGGCCATTATTGAACATTATTCAGAACAACCGCGATCACAGAAAGCTTTGTATTATAGACGGCTGGGTAGGTTTTACCGGTGGAATCAATCTGGCAGATGAATATATCAACCAGAAAGAACGCTTTGGACACTGGAAAGATACGGCAGTTATGCTAAAAGGTGAAGCAGTCTGGAATATGACCGCCATGTTTCTTCATATGTGGGCAGTAGTCGGACGATCAGATGAGAGCATCGACTACGAAGCATATTTTCCACATAAATATCACGAAGAAGAATTTGAAAGTGACGGATTTGTCCAGCCATTCTGTGATACACCTCTTGATGAAGAAATCGTTGGTGAAAACGTATATCTGAATATCATAAACAAAGCCAAACGATACGTATATATCTGTACCCCATATCTGATCATCGATAATGAAATGATGACGGCACTTTGCCTGGCAGCAAAGAGCGGAGTTGATGTGCGGATTATGACACCGGGAATTCCGGATAAGAAGCTGGTATTTCTTCTGACACAGTCTTATTACAGACAGTTGTTGGAAGCAGGAGTAAAAATCTATGAATATCAGCCGGGATTTCTCCACGCGAAATCGTTTGTATGTGATGATGAAATTGGCGTGGTGGGAACGATCAATCTGGATTATCGAAGTTTGTATCTTCATTTTGAAGATGGCGTATGGATTTATAAGAATAAAGTTGTGCAGGACATTAAAGATGACTTTACGCAGACAATGGAGTACTGCAATCCTGTAGAACTGGAATTTTGTCTGAACAGAAATATCGGGGTGCGCATGATGCAGAATATTTTCCGCGCGTTTGCACCAATGTTGTAAAAAGGTTACTGTTCACACACCACTATCCCGCGAGGTGTTTTGGCATAAATATGCCAAAATCCCGAGACATACAAGCCAAAATTCCATTGCCGCAGGCAATCTGGAATGAATTTTGGCTATGTTACTGAGAACGGAGTGAACAGTAACGTAAAAAGTTTAAGAGCTGTTGCTTTGGCGAATAAAATTTGCAAGGCAACAGCTCTTTTGGCATATTTTTATAAAACGGTCTTTATAATAAAATAGAATAAATATGCCGGAGAGAAATTATGGCAAAAAAGTGGATTTCTGTGATATGTGTATGGATTATTTCTTTTACGATACTTCTGACGCCATTGACTGCCAGAGGGCAGAATGAATCGGCAAATGAATCCACACAGGAGAACAGCGGACAGCAGACGGAATCGGCCGATTTGATCCAGGCGCCATCCGGAGTATTGATGGAGGCACAGACCGGAACTGTTATTTATCAGAAGGATTCGGATACAAGGAGAAGCCCTGCCAGTATTACAAAGATCATGACACTGATTCTGATCTTTGATGCGCTGGAAAAGGGAAATCTGAAATTGGATGATATTGTCACTACCAGTGCCTATGCGAAATCCATGGGTGGTTCTCAGGTATTTCTTGAAGAAGGCGAAACCCAGACAGTAGAAACGCTGATTAAATGTATCGTAATCGCTTCCGGAAATGATGCCAGTGTAGCGATGGCAGAACATATTTGCGGGAGTGAGCAGGAATTTGTCCGTCACATGAATGAAAGAGCAACAGAACTTGGAATGAAAAATACACATTTTGAAGATTGCTGTGGTCTGACGGATTCTTCAAATCATTATACAACAGCCAGAGATATTGCGATTATGAGCAGAGAGCTGATTACGAAGTATCCAAAGATTCTGGAGTATTCTTCCATATGGATGGAGAATATCACACATGTGACGAAACAGGGAACAAAAGAATTTGGACTGACAAATACGAATAAGCTGCTTCGCAGTTATGACGGGTGTGTGGGCTTAAAGACAGGAAGCACCAGTCTGGCGAAATATTGTCTCAGCGCAGTGGCAAAAAGAAATAAGATTATTCTGATCGCGGTGGTGATGGCAGCACCGGATTATAAGGTGCGTTTTAAGGACGCGGCATCCATGCTGAATTATGGCTTCTCCAGATGTAGTCTTTACATAGATGAAAAAATGCAGCCTTTACCGGAAGTTCCGGTGAAAAAAGGAAAAGAGAAGAGTGTTCCGTTAGTTTATGAAAAGCAGTTTCAATATCTGAACACAGACGGGGAAACTATTGGAAAAGTAGAAAAGAAACTGAGAATTCACAGAGAGGTAAAGGCAACGTTAAAGAAAGGAAGCCAGGCAGGAGAGATGATCTATTCTGCTGATGGAAAAGAGCTGGGCCGGGTACGGATTCTTTATGCCAGGACAATAGGTCAGGCAACCTATTTGGATTGTGTGAAAGAACTTCTGAAGAAATTGTAATTTTTTATGGGCAATAGAATGCTTTTTTACATTGACACCTTACTTTATCTGCCAATATATGATAAACTGTCTTAGAGAGCATTTAAAAAAATCATTCCTGTAGAAAGTCTTTTTCAAATACACTCTGGAATATGAATATACATGAATTTTGAGGGAAAAAGTATGAATCAAAAAAGAAAATCACAGTTGAGGAAAAGCAGATACAAGAAAAAATCTGCAAGACCTGAATATCTTCAGTCAACAGTGCAGCAAGAAACACAGAAAAGAAAACAAAGACGCAGAAGAAAGCGTTTCCGTCTGAAACCACAGATTACAATCGGTGGAATTATAATTCTTGTATTATTGATTGTGCTTGCAGGGAGCAGACTCTTTTTATCTGGTACAAAAGCAGGCAGCGACAAAGCACAGGCAGTATCGTCCTCAAATGCAAAAAAAGCAAAAGGAACTAAAAAAACAAAAGGTTCGAAGAAGGAAAAAGACCTTGTTGAAATGGAAGAGAGCAAGGAAATCTTCTTTGAGCCGCACTGCGTAGATTCAACGAAGCCGGAAAATCTCATCAGCTATACAAACATTGAAGTGGATGGAAACCTGCTTGAAAATGTTGCAGACTATAAGCCGGATGAAGATATTACATTTAATGTAGGACAGGAATACACAAATGTAGATGGAATCGTTACATTCCGAGGAAGCAGTTTCCGTGATAATCCGACATATGGATATGCAAATATGACGAATTATAAATTAAACAAACTGTGGTCAGCAGATACCGGTTCTCTTTCTTCCGGCAGTGCAGTCTGGACCGGAAGCGGATGGACCGGACAGTCGCTTATGGCAAAATGGCCAAAAGAAGTGAAAGCTCATATGAACATGACAGAAAAAGCCAAGGCAGACGATGATCTGGTCGAGGTGATTTATGCATGCATGGATGGATATGTATATTTCCTGGATCTGAGAACAGGAGAGAAAACCCGCGATCCATTATATCTTGGATATACTTTCAAAGGCGCAGGTGCCCTGGACCCGAGAGGCTATCCGATTATGTATGTCGGTGCCGGATACAACAGTAACGAAGGAACTGCAAGAGTATTTGTTGTAAACCTGCTGGATTGCAGTGTTATGTATACATTTGGAGATAATGATGAATTCTCGCTCCGCGGCAGTCTGAGCTTCTTTGACGGATCGGCGCTTGTAGATGCCGAGACAGATACCCTGATTTATCCTGGAGAAAACGGAATCGTATATCTGATCAAACTGAATACTAATTATGATCAGAACAATGGCACGTTATCTATTAACCCTGGTAAGATTGTAAAATGGCGCTATTATGGTACCAGAAGCAGCACAGAATCATTCTGGATCGGAATGGAAGATAGTGCTGCGATTTATAAAGGTTATGCATTTATGGCAGATAACGGGGGAAATCTGATGTGCCTGAACTTAAATACCCTGCAGCTTGTATGGGGACAGGATACACTTGATGATTCAAACTCGACACCGGTTCTGGAAATTGAAAACGGACATCTGTATCTGTATGTGAGCACATCTTTCCGGCTTGGCTGGAGAAGCTATGATTCAGCGACGATTCCAATCTGGAAGATCGATGCAGAGACAGGAGAAATCGTATGGCATACAGACTATCAATGCTATACAGATGATGGCGTATCCGGTGGCGTTCAGTCCACGATTGCCTGTGGAAAGAACGAACTTTCCGATTACATATATGTGACAGTATCCAAGACTTCTGACAATGCATCCGGAGTCCTTGCCTGCCTGAAAAAATCCGATGGTTCCAAAGTATGGGAGGATTCCTCTTCCTATGCATGGTCCTCTCCGGTCTGCGTCTATAACGAGGATGGGAGCGGAAAAGTCCTTTATTGCAACAGTAGCGGTGATGTCCGTCTCCTGGATGGCAAGACCGGTAAACTGGAGGATACCGTGTCGATCAGTGATGGCGTCATCGAGGCTTCGCCGGCTGTGTATGATAATTATATGGTCGTTGGAACCAGAGACTGCAAGATCTGGGGAATCCAGTTACAGTAAAATAGCAGTGAGTAATTTAAGAGCAGTATTGCATTACGCGGTACTGCTCTTAAAAGCGTTGTTACTGGGAACGGAGTGAACAGTAACACAGTACTTTTAAAACTTTGACAAAAGACATAGACAGGATGTATAATAAAATCCAAATGGGTATTGCGGGTGGCAAAAAACAAAAAGGAAGGTATATACAATGAAAGAAATCCGTACAGAAGATGCAGTGGGACATATTTTGTGCCACGACATCACACAGATTATCAAAGATGTAAAAAAAGGGGTGCTTTTTAAGAAAGGACACATTGTCAGGGAAGAGGATATTCCTCTTTTACTTTCTGTGGGAAAAGAACACTTATATGTCTGGGAGAAGAAGGAAGGAATCCTTCACGAGAACGAAGGTGCAGAGATTCTTTATCAGATCTGTGCCGGAGATTCAGATACCATGCATGGATCTGATATCAAAGAAGGAAAGATTGAGCTGATCGCAGACATCGACGGTGTACTTAAGATCCGCAGAGATGCATTGGTTGCGGTTAATTCACTTGGGGAGATGATGATCGCGTCCCGCCATGGAGATTTTCCGGTAAAAAAAGGCGATAAGCTTGCAGGAACCAGAATTATTCCGTTAGTGATCGAGAAAGAGAAAATGGACCGCGCGAAAGAAGTGGCAGGCAACCAGCCGATTTTCTCTATTCTCCCATATAAGAAGAAAAAAGTGGGAATCGTGACAACAGGAAGCGAAGTACAGAAAGGTCTGATCACAGATACCTTTACCCCTGTTCTGAAAGATAAATTTGCCAGATTTCCGTCAGAGATTCTCGGACAGACAACGCCAGGGGATGATATGGAACAGATTACAGCTGATATCCTGAAATTTATTGAGGATGGAGCAGATATTGTAGTCTGCAGCGGCGGCATGAGTGTTGACCCGGATGACAGAACACCTGGCGCGATCAAAGCGACAGGAACCCATATCGTATCTTATGGTGCACCGGTACTTCCGGGGGCAATGATGCTAGTTTCCTATTATGAGAAAGATGGAAAACAGATTCCGATCCTGGGACTTCCGGGATGCGTGATGTATGCGAAGAATACGATTTTTGATCTGTTACTGCCAAGACTGATGGCAGATGATGAAATCACCGCATCAGAGATCAATCAGCTGGGAGAGGGCGGACTCTGCCTGAATTGTGATGTCTGTACCTTCCCGAATTGTGGATTTGGGAAATAAGGAAAAATAAGGAAAAATAAGGAAAGACCAGATGAAAAGATTCAGAACCGTACACTATACGATTCATTCAGAGAAAATCAAAGACGCCAGAGGAGTCCGATTCGCAGTTATTGCAGATCTCCACGGTGTGGAATTTGGTCCTGATAATCACCGGCTTCTCGAAACAATCAACAAATACAGACCGGATGGAATTCTTATCGCAGGGGACATGATCGTAAGAAATGATTCGGAGTCTATGAAAAAGGCAGAATTACTTTTGAAGAGATTTTCGGCGCAGTATCCGGTTTATTATGCACTGGGAAACCATGAGTATAAACTGTATCGGAGCAACCCGGAAGAAAATGAGTTTGCAGGGGAATATCAGGAGTATGAAAACGAGCTGAGAGAAGCTGGTGTTGAAATTCTGCATAATGATTTCAGCAAATTAAAGGTTGGAAAAACCGGCATTACCGTTTATGGTCTGGAGATTCCGCTGATCTATTACAAGAAACCATTCTCTCCCAGACTTCACACAGAGGAAGTCAGAGAACTGATTGGAGAACCCTCTGAAGATTCACTGAATATTCTGCTTGCGCATAGTCCAAAATACGGCGATACTTATTTTGACTGGGGAGCAGATCTTATTTTAAGTGGACATTATCATGGAGGAATTGTGAGGCTGAACAGACACAAAGGACTGCTTTCTCCACAGCTTCAGCCATTTCCTGCATTTTGCTGCGGGGATTTTCACAGAGACAGTCAGCACATGCTGGTAAGTGCCGGAGCCGGGGAACACACGATTCCTGTAAGAATTCATAATCCCAGAGAAGTTCTGATTGTAGATTTGAAACCGTATTTGAGATGAGAGGTGTTTTCGTATGGGAATTCCGGTAAAACTGGAAGTTTTTGAGGGTCCGCTCGACCTGCTGTTACATCTGATTGAAAAGAATAAAATAGATATTTATGATATTCCTATTGTGGAGATCACAGACCAGTATATGGAATATATCCATGCAATGGAACGCGAAGACTTAGGAGTTATGAGTGAGTTCATGGTCATGGCCGCTACACTTCTGGATATCAAGTGTAAAATGCTTCTCCCGAAAGAGATAAATGAAGAGGGCGAAGAGGAAGATCCACGTGCAGAACTGGTTGAGAAACTTCTGGAATATAAGATGTATAAATTCATGTCGTATGAATTGAAAGACAAAATGGATGATGCAGCCAATGTATTTTTTAAAGAGCCAACTCTGCCGGATGAGGTCATGCAGTACAAAGAACCGGTAGATCCAAAAGAATTGTTGGCAGGACTGACACTGGAGAAATTAAATGCTATCTACAAATCGATCATCCGCAGACAGGAGGACAAGGTTGACCCGATTCGAAGCAAGTTTGGAACTATCGAAAAAGAAGAAGTCAGCCTGTCAGATAAGATGATCGAGATCAAAGAATTTGCGCGTACCCACAGGAAGTTCAGTTTCCGTAATCTTCTGGAAAGCCAGAGTTCTAAAGTACAGGTGATAGTCACTTTTCTGTCGATACTGGAGCTGATGAAAATGGGACATATTCATGTTGAGCAGGATGGACTGTTTGATGATATCTCTGTAGAAGTACAGACGGATCCGGATACCTGGAAGAATCTTACCGAATTTGCAGAAGAAGAGTAACAGGAAAGGGTAAGAAAATGGAATAGAAATACAGGCAGTGTCTGCACGGATACGCAGTATGCAAAAGATAAATGCATAACAAAAGGATAAGGAATGAGGAAGACTGAGTGAAGATTAAGGAGACAGAAGCAGCTATCGAAGCGATACTTTTTGCCATGGGCGGTTCCGTGGAACTGCCCCGGATAGCCAAAGCCATCGGGGTGGATGAGAAGACAACCGGAAGGATCATCCGCAATATGATGGATCGCTATCAGGAAGAAAACAGAGGAATCCAGATCATAGAACTGGAAAATTCCTTTCAGATGTGTACCAAAAAAGAATATTATGAATATCTGATCAATATTGCGCTGCATCCTCAGAAGCCGGCACTCTCAGATGTTATGCTGGAAACCTTGTCCATTATCGCATACAAGCAGCCGGTGACAAAAGTAGAGATCGAGAAGATCCGCGGGGTAAAATGTGACCACGCGATCAATAAGCTGGTAGAATACAATCTGGTCAGAGAGCTTGGAAGACTGGATGCCCCCGGGCGCCCCATATTATTTGGAACTACCGAAGAATTTCTGCGGTGTTTCGGCGTTCAGGATCTGGAATCACTGCCTGTACCCGATCCGGTACAGATTGAGGACTTTAAGGCTGAGGCGGAAGAAGAAATCCAGTTGAAACTGGATGTTTAACCGACAGGAATGATTTTGGGAATACGCTTTGGCATGGTTACCTGTATCAAAGGACATTTAAGATTATAGCATTTCAGGAAAATACGGGAAGGAGAAGATGGTTATGCCAACCACATATGCACACGATTTATTTGGAAAAGAAGTATACAAAAAACTGCCGTCAGATATGAAGGCGCTGATTCGCAGACATGGAGATCTGTACAGGATCGGTCTGCATGGACCGGACATTTTGTTCTACTATATGGTTTCAAAGAATCCGGTCACTCAGTTTGGAATCGATATGCATCATGAGAAAGCAAGAGCCTTTTTCGAAGAAGGAATGCGCCAGGTACGCAGAAACAATGATGAAGCGCTCCTTGCGTATCTTCTGGGATTTGGCTGCCATTATATGTTTGACTCAGCATGCCACCCATATGTGAACCAGATGGCCGCAGAAGGAGTCGTCCCTCATATCGTTCTTGAGAAAGAATTTGATCGTGTGCTTATGGAAGAAACCGGCAAAGATCCGGACCACTATTACCCGGCTTGCGGTATTGTCCCGAAAATGGAATATGCAAAAGTTATTCACAGAGCTATTCCGCTTGTAAAAACCATAAACATTTATCTTTCTGTCAAAATGATGAAAATTCTTACAAACTTTATGGTATGCGATGACCAAGGAAGAAAACGCAGAATCATTGGAAAAATCCTGAGCTTTGGAGGAAAATCCATCGGCTCCGTAATCGAACACTTTATGACCGCCGAGGCGGTAGAACAGGCAAAGGCGCCAATCCCTGAATTAAAGAGGCTGTATCAGGAGGCAATCCCCGAAACAGCAGAATATCTGAAGGAACTTTATACCTTAAGAGAAGGTGCATATCATCTGAGCGCACGATGGAATCGCACCTATAATGGCTGAGACATTGGCAATTATATCGAAATAATTCGGGCGTTTATGAAATATTATATCGGTTAGTCATATTCCGGACATGTTGGCATAAGTTATTTAATAAATAAATGCCAGGCAGGTGAGGTGGAATATGAGGATGAGACATATTGCCGCTGTCACGATCGTGACGGCGGTATTGTTGTTTACACAGACTTCTGCTTCCGTACAAGGAGGAGAGAATAAGATACCTCAGATGGTAGATATGACACCGGCTATCGAGGAACCGTCAGAACTACACGCATTATCGGCAGTCTTGATGGATGGAGATTCCGGCAGAGTGCTTTATGAAAAGGATGGAAAGACACCTCTTGCAAATGCCAGCACAACAAAAGTACTTACCTGTATTGTGGCATTGGAGAGTTCGCCGGGAGATGATTATGTACAGGTTTCCCGGAATGCAGCTTCCCAGCCGGAAGTCAGGCTGGGACTTCAGAAAGGAGAACAGTACTATCTGGAGGATCTTTTATATTCTCTGATGCTGAAAAGTCACAACGATACAGCAGTCGCCATCGCAGAACACTGTGGGGGAACAGTGGAAGGCTTTGCCAGAATGCTGAACCGAAAAGCAAAACAGATTGGATGTAAGGATACGTACTTTATTACGCCAAACGGTCTGGATGCGCAGGACGAAAATGACAAACATCATACGACAGCAGAGGATCTGGCATTAATCATGCGGTATGCCATCAAAAATAAAACTTTCCTGCACATTTCCCAGACCAGAGATTACACTTTTTCAGAAATCACAGGAAAACGGACTTTCTCCGTACATAATGCCAATGCACTGCTTGATATGATGGACGGTGTTCTCGCAGGAAAAACAGGCTATACTTCTCAGGCAGGGTACTGCTATGTGTGCGCCTGGGAAGAGGAAGGGAAAACTTTTGTAGTCAGTCTTCTTGGCTGCGGATGGCCCAATCATAAAACATACAAATGGAGCGATACAAAAAAACTGCTAAGCTACGGGGCCTATAATTATGACTATGAAACCTACTGGCAGGAGCCACATACGAGTAAGATTCTGGTAACAGACGGGGTGGAAAATATGCAGAATATAGGTGAGAAAGTCTATCTGAGGGGTAAATGCAGCGTAACATCCGAGGACCGTGAAAAAGAAATACTTCTCAAAAAAGGGGAGGCAGTAACCTGCAAGACGGAAATTCCACAGAAGGTAAGCGCCCCGGTTCTGAAAGGGGAGAAACTGGGACGTATCGCTTATTATCTGGATGGAAAACTGATCGATTTCTATCCTGTTTATGCGGAAAGATCTGTAGAGAAGATCAGCTTTAAATGGTATACAGAAAAGGTATTTCACGATTTTTTCCATTAAAAAACTTAATGAAAGAGCTGAAAAGGCAGGGAAAAGAGATAAAAAGACAACGAAAACAGGTTGATTTCAGGAAGAAGGATGTCTATAATAAATACGGAGAGATTTTCTTAAAGTATGTAAGGGAATCTCTTCATATCCTGAATACAGGCATAAAACGTACAAAACAGGCAGCAAAAGTTTTTGATGGAAACATTTCTATCGGATATATTCACACACAGGGCCGCAATTTTATCCCAAAGCTGGTCAGAGCCTTGCCATAGAATCATTTGTTGAATAACTGCGCGTCGCATTCTCGTTACTTCAGTGATGAGTTAGA
>NZ_QRIL01000003.1 GCF_003471165.1 Ruminococcus sp. AM22-13
AAGAATGATTTTCAGGGAATGTTGACATGTATGTAGTTTTGAAGATACAGTGAGAAAACCAGCTAGTAATTAGCTGGTTTTTTTGTGCGAAAAAAACAGATATAAAATGATATTTAACCGAATCAAGTAAGTCCCCTGCGGAGGTTGCGAAGAGCAATAAGCAGTGGGTGGGACTTGCTTGTATCAGGATGGGTACAAGCAAGTCCTGATAAACTGCGGAGCAGTTATTCGGTTATGGTCAGGTAGATGCAGTAGTTTCTCTTGAAAATAGTGATACAGAAAAAGCAGTAGATCTCCTTTTTAATGATGATAGTATTTCCTGGAGAATTTATGGAGAAGGCTGTTCCGAAAAACTGGTATATTATCTTGACAAGGGACTGATACAGGAACTTATAGTTCCAAATGAATATTATATGGGATATTAGAGCATAGCTATGGCGGCACAGAACATCAGATATTATACAGATAAAACAGATCAGATAGAGGTTGAGTTTTTCGAAGTGACGAAAGAATGAGCAAGTCAAAAGTCTGATCGAGAAGGGCTGTAATGTGGTATGTGTGAATTTGGTTGACCGTACAGAGCCTACAACAATAACTGATTTTGCGGAGAATAATAATGTTCCGATTATTTTCTTTAATCGTGAACTGGTAGCTGAGGATCTCGAACGCTGGAAAGATTTGTACTATGTGGGTGCGGATGCTTCGGAATCAGGGACACTGGAAGGAGAACTGGCAGCAGATGCATTTAAAGAGAATGCAGCTATGGATAAAAACAGTGATGGTATCTGTCAGTATGTAGTGCTTGAGGGCGAGGCCGGTCACCAGGATTCTATTGTGCGTACGGAATATTCAGTAAATACGATGGTTGAAAAAGGCGTAGAAACAGAGAAACTGGGATATGCAATCGCAAATTGGAACAGAGCTCAGGCACAGACGAAAACAGCGGCTATGCTGACTCAGTTTAATGGAAAAATTGAACTTATCATTGCCAATAATGATGATATGGCATTGGGAGCAATAGATGCTTTGAAAGCATCTCAGATTCCAAAAGAGGAGTGGCCCGGTGTTGTTGGAATTGATGGTACGGATGCAGGGCTTGATGCAGTGAGAAATGAAGAAATGCTTGGAACTGTTTATAATGATAAAGAGGGGCAGGCACAGGAGATGCTAAATCTGGCTTTTGCAATCGCTACAAACGGAACAAAGGAGAATATTCCTCTGATAGACGGAAAATATGTGCGTACACCTTATCATAAAGTTACACAGGATAATATTGAAGATTGTGAAAATAAACAAGGGGCTGTCGATTGACAGCCCCTTAAATTTTCCTGAAATCAATATCATGCATATGATACAGAAAAAATATCTGATTTAATTAAAGTGTCTGGATGTAAGCTAATAAATCTTCTTTTTCTGCACCGGTTAATTTATGGCCTTTTGTGAATGCGCATATGAAATTTTTAAGGGATCCTTCGTAGGAGTCGTCAACGATTTCTTTTGCGTAGTTTTCATAAAACTTTTTTGAGGAGACAGAGGGAATATAAATCGCACGTTTTCCACTTTTGTCTATATTTAAAAAGCCCTTCTGTGACAGACGTGAAAGGAATGTATTTACAGTCTGTTTCTTCCATGCTTTCTTTTCAACCTCATTAAAATGAACCATAATCTCAGCGAAGGTTGCAGGTGTTTCTCTGGTCCATAAATACTGTAAAATATAAAATTCTGTTGCGCTCATTGCATTGCGTACCATTAATTAAGTCCTCCTTATTAGTATTATAGATATGTACCCATGGAATATAAAAACGGTGCTCCACTCTGATACCAGTTGATTGCAGAGTTGCTATTCACCTCTTTACCGGTAATGGGGGTATGGGATATTGCCGATAAAAAGTATGATGAAATAATACCGTTTATTTCGTGAGTAGTAACACTGTCAGGGTACACATGGTACAGGTGTGTGATGAGGGCAAAAACATACAAACCCTAACATCTACATATTATTTTAATATAAAAATATAAATATTACTAGGTGTAGAAATAGACAAAATTTTAAGCAGAAAATAGGCTAATTTATCGGATTTCGGAACCTGCTTTCAGGAACACTTATACAGTAGCCTCGCGAATCATGCAGTATTGTTTTAGACCGAAGTGATGTTTTTCTACAATTCCATATGTTTTAAATCCGAAATGCTCATAAATAGGGACATTTTCCGGATTATGGGTTTCCAGGGAGATTAGCATTTTGTGCTTCTGCGCGTAGTCGATTACTTCTTCCATGAGAAGGTCGGCAAGTCCGTGGTGCTGGTGTCCGGGATCTACTGCAAGATAGATTACATGAAGGCGGTCTGTCTGGTGGAGCTGGTCTGTCCAGCTGGAATTCAGGTAGTCTTTGCCCTGGATAAAATTCCAGAAAGTCTTCAGGCTGGGATCTTCTTTGATCAGCCATCCGTCAGTGGTAAGTAGCGCCTTGGCTTCGGTGAGACAATATTGCAGAACGTTGTAAGGTTCACTTTCATCTGAAACGACCAGGATACTGTTTAATTCACTGCTGTCAGAGTAGATTTCACAGGTTTGGTAGAATTCTGTAAGGTCGCAGGAAAAGAGTTCGGGCAGGAGGCGTTCTCTGGTTGCATCATCCGGAATCAGGGTGTGATACAGAGGATCCTGTGCGAAGCAGACGGTTAAGAGTTTCTGTAATCGTGGTAAATCTTCTTCTTGTACTCGATATAAATTATCGCTTTCCATAGTATGTATGAATCTCCTTATTTTTTTCAATGGATTATAGTAATCTATAAGATAGTGCAATTAATCTAGCCCATCAGAAAATGAAATTTTAGTTGCATTATTTTCTGGAATTGCTATAGAGTGTGTCTGAAAACTCATTCGTTATAGAATTGGCGAGTTAAAAACGTCATTAAACATGGCTGACAGTTTGCTGACAGAGCTATTCAGGTAGCGGATATCATCTTTGTAATAAGCTCTTTGTCTGCGCAGAGCAGCTTCCAGACGGCGAATCTCTCCGTCCAGTTCCGGATTCTCTTCTTCCAGGCGCTGTTTTAATTTTTGTACGATTCCGTAAAGATTTTCATGATGCATGATACGTCCGGCACCCCACATCAGGCGATCTTTGGGCTGGTGAAGAATGTATTCGGTGAAATGGTAATACACTTCTTCATCAAAAAGGAATGCGTACATGTTGTTGTCTACACGATAGAGTGCTTTCAGCGCATCTGTGATATTTCCTTCAGATAAAACCTGGCAGGCTTTTTCCAGCTGCCGGATATTTCTGGAAGCGGCTTCCTGTGGGAAAATTACTTCATCCTGCCAGTTGAGACGCACCAGATAGTCCTGAGCTTTGCGGAAAATCTTCAGCAGTTTCAGCCCGACAGGTTCCCATTTGGAACGAAAATTTCTGCGGAATGCGGAATCTGAAAGTGCAGCATATTCTTCATTGATCTGGCATATTTTTTTGTAAATATTTCTGGCCGATTCGGTGGCTGTCCGTAAGTTCTGAAGCAGAGTTTCCTGTTCAGAATTTGCAAATGAAAGGGCATTTTCGTGAATACTGTCTGTGACTGCGTTCATGGTATTACTGAAATTCATCGGTGGCAGGACAAGTCTGTCAATGGTCATGATCAGCTTCAGATAGCATTCATGATGAAACTGATAGACAGCTTCCTGGTAAACATCCTGATTATCATATTGGGAATGATAATAATTCTGCATGAATGGCCCGGCGCTGAAGTCATTGACTGTGGATGGGATACCTGCGATTGCCATGGAGAAATCATCAGACCATGTCTCGATGGGAGAGAGAACTGTAATCCCGTCAAGATATGCTTCCTTCGGGACAGTCAGGCTGTCTGTAAACTGTCTGATGAAATCTGCATATTCATAGGTACAGCGGATGGCATCCTGCGTATTGTGTGCGTGTGCAGGAAGTTCAAAGTTCAGGTCTGCAATCACTTTACCCTGCCAGTCAGGATGTACGCGGAATACCTGATTGTAGGCTCCTGTTGACCAGTCGTATTTGGAATCAATGATTCCCCATTCCTCGGCAGCCATTGCACAGAAGACGAGAGTGTGGGCAGGTTTATAGCCGCCCTTTACCAGTGCACGGGCAATGCCGAGCATCATGGCGACTGCTGCATTATCGTCCTGGAATCCATCGAAATAGGAATCATAGTGTGCGGACAGCAGGATCATAGAGTCTGTCTCAGTCCCCTGTATTTTACCTGTGATATTGCCTGCTGTTGTGTCCGGGATCACTCTGGAACGGGCATCCAGTGATACTTTTAATGAGGATCTGCGTAATAAAGCAGCATCCTGTTCTGGAGTGTTACGGATATCTTCTGAATCAGCGGTATTGTCTTCGCAGGCGGAAATTTTATTCCGGAGGGCACGCTTCAGGATACGTGCATCTGCCTGAGACAGGGAGAATGCAGGTGCGAAATCAGGACCTGCGATATCCTGTGCATTCAGCGCAGTTTCTGCGATTTCTCCGTAGCCGTTTGCCTGAACTGCGATCAGGGCAGCAGCGCCGCGCAGATAAGCCTGATAAACAGGGAAGCTGATCCACCATTCGTCGCGTTGGTTGATCTCAACCATAACCAGCTTTCCTTTTACGTTTATGCCTTCATAATCTGCGGCAGTTCCTTTTCCCAGATAAACGAGTTCATAATCTTCAAATCCGTCTGTCTCGAAATTTGTCTGATATCCGCCCATCTGAAAGGTGTGTTCCTGCCCGTCATCATCTGTAAATTTCAGGACTGCCTTCTCGAATTCCCATCCGTCCAGTGAGAATGTATCTCTGGTTACATCGGTAAGTCCGATAGCTTTCATTTCCCTGTATAACATATCTCCTGTAGCTGTTTCTGCAGCGGAACCTGCAGTACGATAGCCCAGAACAGGGTTTGTTTTCTCTTTTTCCATGCGTCTGGCAAGCTGGTAGGACCAGTCTGTGTCAATGCAGGAAATACAGGAATCTTCAATGTTCAATTTATTTCGCCTCTTTCCTGATTTTGTAAAATGATATACTGTAAGTTTTTATTATATAGTAAACTATAAATGAGCAAATTTGAAAAACTGTACAATTGAATCCACGGTATGCGGATAGCAAAAAGTATAAAGCAGTTGAATGTTCGCGTAATGTGCACAACCAGCTATGAATTTTGTGCACTTTTAGATATTTGCTCATTTATAGTAGTAAAAATATTTTAGCATAAACAAAGAAATGCCACAAGAGAAGGTAGTGCTGCAAAGAGACCCTTATTATGGAATAGATACTGGAATCTGAATATTCAAGACCATAGTAAAAGTGAATAAAAAAACATATAAATATTAGATGTAAATTATTGACGTTAACCAAATGGAATTATATAATAAAAATATAATGAAGTTGGGGAAAAGCCTTAGCGCGGAGTAAAAATAGTTTTTGACTTTTAGCCCCTGATATCATATTATAAAAATAATGCATGTTTCCAGTAATATGGAATTAAAAGGGAAACCGGTGCAAGTCCGGTACGGTCCCGCCACTGTAAAAGGGAGCTTTTTATCATATATGTCACTGCTTAAGAGGCGGGAAGACGATAAAATGCGATGAACTTAAGTCAGGAGACCTGCTTGCATTAAAAAAGGTTATTTCTTACGGTGTATAAGAAAGGCTTTATTTTTATACCTAAAATACATTTTAAGAAAAGGATCTTTTTTATTTCAGGAAAGGATGTGAGAAAAGAAAACTTGAATTTTTATACAAATACGACAGAAAGGTAAAAAAGGAATGAAAAAGATAATAAGTTTTATATTGACAATGATTATGCTGCTTACCTGCACCAGTATTTCAGTTATGGCAGCTGACACTCAGAGTGATACAACAAATCAGGACGGAAAAATGACAATAGGAGTGTCCGTATATAATCTGAATGATGCAGAAGTAAGAGCATTTAGAAATTATTTTGAAAATTATGTCGGCATGGCTTTTGATGTCGAGTTTTTATATTCTTCCAGTATAAGTACAGCAGAAGAAGAAATCAGCTTTATCAACGAGCTTCATGAAAGAAATGTAAAGGGAATTATTTCTTTCCTTTCCTCAGATCTTGAAGAAGTTCTTCCGGTATGTGAAGAATATGGTATGTATTATGTACGTGGCTCAGGAACGATCAGTGATGAAATGTATGAGAAAGTAAAGGATAATCCTTATTTTCTGGGAACAATAGGAACATCTGTTGAAACAGAAATGGATGCGGCTGCCAATATGGCGGAGTATTTTGTTTCAGAGGATCAGAATAACCAGAATCATTACATAATAGCATGTGGAGGATCTGCTATCGGTAATGAGATGCATCGTCTGAGAACGATTGGTATTCTGAATAAGCTTCAGGAAGCATATGGCCTGTCATATGAGAAGTCTGTAGAAGAACTGGTGAATACGCAGGATACTGAAGAAATTGAAACAGGCAGTGACATTAAGATTACTCTGGTTCCGGGGTATCCAAAAGATCACCTGGATGAAAAGCTGGCTGATTCGCTGAATACAGGAGAGTATAATGTTATTCTGAGTGTAGTGAGCGCAAGTGATTTTATCAAGATAATTGATGCTTATGAAGAAGAGAACAGTACAGATGTATTGTTGGGTTCCATTGACTGTTTTACAGAAGATACATACGAAATGTTTAATAAAAAGGGATATAACGGCAAGGAAAGAATCGACTATCTTGTAGGAAAATACGGTGCTATCGTTGCACCATCATTTGTTGCCATGAAAAATGCTCTGGAAGGCTTTGCAGAAGATTACCGTGAAGATGGAAGTGCTTTCCGGCTGCAGCAGTCATTCTGGACAGCGGATTCAGTAGATGAGTTTAATAAGCAGTATGCGTTATCTATTGGAATGTATGATAATACATATAGTGTAGAGGACATGATGGAAGTTCTGAAATCCTATACACCGGAAACAAATTTTGAGAAATTCCGGAAATTTACGGAAAAATAGATAGAAAATAAGAGTCTAAAATAATTGACGTATACATGATGGTATGTTATGATAGATGAGTATTCATACGGTCATTTAATGATTTTAGAGATAAGTTCAGACCAGCAGAAGCGTCCTGCTGGTCTGATTAAAAGGGAAACCGGTGTAAATCCGGTACGATCCCGTCACTGTGATAGTTGGTTTTCAGCTGAATGCCACTGGAAGATATTTTTCTGGGAAGGTGTTGAAAATGGGTAAGCTTAAGTCAGGAGACCTGCTTATTTCTGGTAAAAGAGATTCTTGCGGACGACGAGAAATCCTGATTAAGAGTTACAACTTCATGTGTTGCATATATATGTTTGATTCTTTAATGGTAAGATTTCGTGACGGATGTGGGAGCATCTGTCTTTTTTTTCGTTCAAAATCACAGGAATGGACAGTATGAGAAGGAAGAAAAACAACGAAGAAACAAAAAAAGAAAGGAAGTAAAGGATGAAAAAAACAAAAAGAGAATTACTTGTGTTAGCAGCGGCAACAACAGTTGCATTATTAATGGGAGTTACTGTACAGGCGAAGGGTGATGAGAAGGTTTTAAACTTCGGATGTCAGATGTACACAGATGGATGTGTAAACAGTGCAAATGATGAAAACAGTGGATGGAATGCTATGAGATATGGTATTGCTGAAGCATTATTTAAATTCGATGACAATATGGAAGTTATCCCGTGGCTTGCTGAGAGTTATGAAGTAAATGACGAGCATACAGAATGGACGATCAAGCTGAAAGACGGAATTAAATTCTCTGACGGATGTGATTTAACTCCGACAAAGGTAAAAGAGTATTTTGATCACATGAAAGAGGTAGGACCTTCCGGATCTGCCAAACCGGAGAAATATCTGGAATTTGAAGCAGAAGTTACTGTAGATGATGATGCAAATACTATTAACATCAAAACAAGCAAACCATATGCAAACCTTGTAGGACAGCTCTGCCACCCAACTATGGGAATCACAGATGTAGAACATATTGAAAACTACGATAATGGAATTATTGGAACAGGTCCATACAAGATTGAAGAATTCAATGGTGTAGGTGTTGGTTATACATTAGCTGCAAATGAGTATTATCGTGAAGATGTTCCATACGATAAGATCAATCTGCTGTTCATGGGAGATAACTCCGCAAAAACAATGGCTCTCCAGAGTGGTCAGGTAGACTTGGTTGAGAATATCACAAATGTAGCAGATATTCAGGATTTCCAGGACAGTGATGACTTTACTGTTGATATTGCATCCGGTGTACGCTGCGGATTTGCATGGATGAACTTTGATGGTGTTCTTGGAAACAAAACACTTCGTCAGGCAATCCTGATGGCAATTGACTATGATACAATCTGTAATTCCAGAACAATCGGTGGACTTTATACACCAGGATTTTCCGTACTGCCATCTACTCTGAACTATGATTACGACAAACTTGAGAATCCATATACCTATGATCCGGAAAAAGCAAAACAGATTCTGGATGATGCAGGAATCGTTGACACAGATGGAGATGGAATCCGTGAACTGGATGGCCAGAATATCAACCTTAGATATATTTCTTATGAAAACCGTCTTCTGAATGACTTTGCAGATGCTCACGCACAGTATCTTGCAGAAATCGGCATCGGTGTTGTTCCTGAATACGGAAGCTCAGATGATCAGTGGAGTAAACTTGCAGCACTGGATTATGACTTTAATAACAATAACTGGATCACTGTTGGTACCGGAGATCCTCTGGCATATATGGCTAACTGGGCAACTGATACCAGCTACTGCGCATACTCCAACCCGGACTATGATAAGTTATATGAAGAATTAAAAGGTGAAATGGATCCGGAAAAGAGAAAAGATCTGATCTTCCAGATGCAGCAGATCCTGGTAGATGATGCAGCGGTTCTGATTGATGGATACTACAACTCATCTATGATCTACAGTAAGAAAGTTGGTTCTGCACATATCCATACAGCAGATTACTACTGGCTGTCAACAGAAATTACTCCTGCAGAATAAGAAAAGTCTGCGAATTGTGAAGTTACTGAATAGTTACAAACAGAAATAAAAAGAGGTGTCTTTTTTGAGTAAAAAGCAAATAATCAAGCGTTTATTACAGATTGTGATCGTATTGATCGGTATCAGCTTTATTACATTTGCACTGACCTTTATGTCACCAGGTGACCCTGTACGAAACATGTACACGGCAACCGGTGTAATGCCTACTGAAGAAATGGTTCAGGAGACACGCGAGGAACTTGGTCTGAATGATCCGTTTCTGGTGCAGTATACCAGATGGCTTAAGAACTGTCTGAAAGGTGACTTTGGCAAATCATACAGCTTAAATAAACCAGTTACAGAACTTCTTGCAGCCAGATTATGGCCGACTTTGAAACTTACATTAATGGCCATGATCCTTATGCTGGTTATTTCTGTACCTTTAGGTATGTTGTCTGCCATATATAAAGATAAATGGATCGATTATCTCGTCCGGGGAATTACATTCCTCGGATGTGCGATGCCTAACTTCTGGGTTGGACTTCTGTTAATGCTGGCATTCTGTGTTTATATCAATGCATTTCCGGTTATCAGTTCTGCGGGAGACTTTAAGAGTCTGTTTCTTCCGGCTTTGACACTTGCGATTGCAATGTCTTCCAAATATACCAGACAGGTAAGAACAGCGGTGCTGGATGAACTGAGTCAGGATTATGTGATCGGTGCACAGGCAAGAGGAGTAAAGAAATCAAAGATTATCTGGGGCAATGTATTTCCAAATTCATTGCTTCCGCTGATCACAATGTTTGGTCTTTCCATAGGATCACTTCTTGGAGGAACCAGTGTTGTAGAAGTAATCTTCTCTTATCCGGGTCTTGGAAACCTTGCAGTTTCAGCAATCACATCCAGTGATTACAATCTGATCCAGGGATATGTATTATGGCTTGCCCTGATTTATATGGTCATTAACCTGATCGTTGATGCATCTTATGTTTATATTGATCCACGTATGCGTTTAAAGGAGTAGAATCATGAAAAAGAAAAACAGATTTTTAGCAAATAAAACTTTTGTCGTGTTTTCTATTCTTGCAGTCTGTATTATTCTGACAGCAGTATTTGCACCGGTGGTAACCAGAGGGGTTGACCCGTTAAAAGGTTCTCTGGTAGATGCACTGCTTCCGCCATGCAAGGAACATATTTTTGGAACCGACAAAATGGGCAGGGATATTTTTTCAAGAGTTATTTATGGAGCACGTGCATCTCTGTCAGCAACCTTTGGTGTTGTTGCCCTGATCTTTCTGGTGGGAACTGTTACCGGAGTCCTTGCAGGATATTTCGGAGGTGTCATTGATGCTGTTATTATGCGAATTGCAGATATGATGCTTGCTTTCCCAGGACTGGTACTTGCTCTTGCTGTTGCAGGTATTATGGGCGCAAGTATCAAAAATGCGATCATCGCTATTGTAGTAGTAAGCTGGACCAAATATGCGCGTCTGGCACGAAGCCTGGTTATGAAGATCCGTGACAGGGATTATGTATCAGCAGCGATCGTTACCGGTTCCAAAACACCGTATATGCTGTTTCGATATATGCTTCCAAATGCACTTCCTACACTGATCATTACTGCTGCGACAGATATAGGTTCCATGATGCTGGAACTGGCAGCAATGTCCTTCCTGGGATTTGGCGCGAAGCCGCCGGCACCGGAATGGGGTTATATGCTGAATGAAGGAAGAGCGTGTATGCAGTCCGCTCCGTGGCTGATGATCTTCCCGGGTCTTGCTATTTTTGTAGTAGTTGTTGTATTTAATATGCTTGGGGATTCCATCCGTGATATCCTCGATCCAAGAAATGAGTAGGAGGAATAAACATGCTGAAATTAGATAATGTGACAATCTCCTACAAAAATGTTCCAACTGTTCAGAATTTTAATCTGGATATGAAAGAGGGACAGATCGTTTCTCTGGTAGGAGAATCCGGAAGTGGAAAAACCACTGTTATCCGTGCTGTTCTGGGACTTCTTGCAGGTGGCGGTAAGGTCACAGAAGGAAGTATTACATTTGAAGGAGAAGACCTCTTATCCTATACACCGGAACAGTGGAGAAAACTTCGTGGTTCTGATATTTCCATGATTTTTCAGGACAGTGGTGCAATGATGAATCCGACACGTAAAGTCGGAAAAGTATTCACAGAATATATTCTTACTCATGAGAAAATTTCCAAAAAAGAGGCATGGAGTAAGGGAATCGCAATGCTGGAGCGAATGAGACTTCCGTCTCCGGATAATATTATGGAATCTTATCCTTTCCAGTTATCCGGTGGTATGAGACAGCGAGTTGGTATTGCGATGGGAATGACTTATCAGCCGAAGCTTCTTCTTGCAGATGAACCGACTTCTGCACTGGATGTAACAACGCAGGCACAGATCGTGCGTCAGATGATGAAGCTCAGAGATGATTATCATACAGGCATTATTGTAGTAACCCATAATCTGGGTGTAGCTGCCTACATGTCAGATTATATTGTTGTAATGAAGAACGGAAAAATGGAAGACCAGGGAACAAGAGAGTATATTCTGAAAGAATCAAAGAATGAATATACCAGAAAACTTCTGGAGGCAGTTCCATCCCGGGGAGGTGAACGATATGTCTGAAAAAAGAGAAGTAATACTGGAAGCGAAACATGTAACCAGAAGATTTGCGGCATCACATGGACGTACTCTGCTGGCGAACAATGATATTAATCTGAAAATGTATAAAGGTGAAACACTGGGTCTGGTAGGAGAATCCGGATGTGGTAAGAGTACATTTATGAGATTTCTGGTTTCTCTTGATACACCTTCAGAGGGTGAGATTCTGTACCGCGGTACAGATATCACGAAATTAAAGGGAGAAGAACTGAGAAATAACCGTCAGAACATTCAGATGGTATTTCAGGACCCGACCTTATCTTTTAATCCGAAAATGAACATTCGTGATATTGTGTGCGAACCTTTGATGAATTTCAAAAAGATTAAGAAATCTGAGAAGGATGCTGTCTGCAGAAAACTTCTTGAGATGGTAGAATTACCGGGAGATTTTGCGGATCGTTATCCTCACAATATGAGTGGTGGACAGCGTCAGCGTGTTGCAATCGCGAGAGCACTGGCACTGGAACCGGAAATCGTTGTTCTGGATGAAGCAACTTCCGCTCTTGATGTTTCTGTTCAGAAAACAGTAATTGAACTGATCACGAAGCTTCAGAGAGAAAAGAACATCACATTTGGTTTTATCTGTCATGATATTGCACTGGTTCAGTTAGTGGCACATCAGGTAGCCGTTATGTATCTTGGAAACCTCGTAGAGGTTCTTCCGGGAAAAGATCTTGATATGAAAGCAATGCATCCATATACAAGAGCACTGATGGGTGCAGTATTTGATATTAATATGGACTTTTCCAAACCAATCGAGAGTATTGAAAGTGAGGCTCCGAGCCCACTGGATCTTCCACAGGGATGTCCGTTCCAGGGAAGATGTGAGCATTGCATGGATATCTGCAAAAAGGAGAATCCGCATCTTGTAGAAGTGGAAAATGGACACAGTGTTGCCTGCCATTTGTTCCAAAAGGGCAGTAAATAATGAAAAAAGATAGTCTGATCTCTGGAAATATAGGAAAAGCATTATTACTTTTTGTACTTCCACTGATTGCGGGAAGCTTGATCCAGCAGTTGTACACAACGGTTGATGCGGTTATTGTTGGTCAGTTTAGCGGAAAAATCGGACTTGCAGCAATTGACTCTGTGCATACGCTTTTTAAATTTCCGCTTAATTTTATGAACGGACTTGCAACAGGTGCGACGATTATGATCTCCAGATATTTTGGAGCAAAAGATAAAGAAGGACTGCATTGTGCAGTGCGGACAGCTCTTTTACTTGCAGGTATTCTGGGAATTATCTGTGCAGCAGCCGGGGCTGTTTTTTCCCCATGGCTGCTTGATATTATGTCTGTTCCGGAAGAAGTCCGTACAGGATCACTGATCTACTGCCGAATTTATTTTGGCGGAATATGGGCAATGATCCTTTATAACATGATGGCAGGAGTCTTGCGTGCGTTTGGAGATTCTAAAAAGCCATTATATGTACTGGTCGTATGCAGTGTGGTCAATATTGTTGCAGATCTCATACTGGTAGGACTTCTGCATACTGGTGTTGGAGGAGCGGCAGCAGCTACTGTACTTTCTCAGATTGTAAGTGTTGTACTTACCGCATATTTTCTTGTGAAATCTGATTTCCTGGAAGAAAAGATAGGAATCAGAACTATGAGAATCTGCAAAGAGCATATGGGAATGATGATAAACAAAGGTTTCCCGTTAGCTCTTCAGTCCATGCTGTTTCCAATTGCCAATTCTATTGTTCAGGCAAGTATTAACACAATGGGAACTGACAGTATTGCAGCATGGGGAATCTGTGATAAACTGGATTTACTGATCTGGCTGATAGCGGATTCCATGGGACCTGTACTGACTACATATACCGCGCAAAATCTGGGCGCCGGTAAGGCGAAAAGAGTAAAGAAAGGAGCCCTGATCGGTACGGGCTTATCTGTGATCGCGGTAGGAATTATCAGTATTGTCCTTTATTTCGGTTCCGGACTGATCGGACCGTTGTTTATCGATCAGAAAGACGTTCCGACATTGATACCGCTGGTTATAAGATATATGCAGATGATGGCACCGTTCTTTGTATTCTATGCTGTTGCAGAAGCTCTTTCAGGAGCATGCAGCGGCCTTGGAGAAACATTGGTGTCAATGGTTACTACATTACTTACAATCTGCCTGTTTCGAGTAGTCTGCATTCTGGTTGTTTTACCATCATTTGAAACAATGGAATGTATTGTATGGATTTATATTGGATCATGGATAGTGTCAGGTGTCACTTTTACTATTTTATATCTGGCAAAGGTCGAAAAATTCTACCATAAGAAAAGTAAATAAAAAGATTATAATCATTTCGCAAATGATAGATGAGACAGAGGGTGCAGCAGGAAGAAGAATCAGACGGTATCCTCTGTTTTTATATCATAGGAAATGATTCCGTAATGTTCCTATGATATAAGAATTTGATATTTGCAATTTTTTTAACAATAAGTTATTGACAGAGAATAAAAAGCTGTTATAATAAAATTAACAAATGAACAAGTGCTCATATGATTATGTGAAAATCTATTCATGAGCCGGAAAGGAAAAAATACAATGAAAAAGACTTACAAAATCGACGTAGACTGCGCAAACTGTGCAAACAAAATGGAGGAAGCTGCTAAGAATACAGCTGGTGTTAAGGATGCAACAGTAAACTTCATGATGCTGAAAATGATCGTTGAATTTGAAGAAGGACAGGATCCGAAAGCAGTTATGAAAGACGTTCTGGCAAACTGCAAGAAGGTAGAAGACGACTGCGAAATCTATCTTTAATTCAGGAGCGATTCCTGTTGATGATATATTTACGGGAATTGTCGTAAATTAGCAGAGAGGGACTGCAGCACAGAGATATGTCAGACGGTTATGGTTATCCACTGATATATGTTCTGGCGGCGGTCCTGTTTTATAAGAAGTGAGGTATTAAGATGAATAAGAAGCAAAAGAAGATGCTGATCAGAATCATCGTAGCGGCGGTATTGATCGTACTTTTTTCTAAATTACCGATAGATGGATATGTCAGATTTGGACTGTTTATGATTCCATATCTGGTAATTGGCTATGATATTCTTCAGAAGGCATTTAAAGGTATCAGAAATAAACAGGTATTCGATGAGAATTTCCTGATGGCAGTAGCTACTGTGGGAGCAATTCTGCTCGGAGATTATTCTGAAGGTGTTGCGGTTATGCTGTTCTACCAGATTGGAGAACTTTTCCAGAGTTATGCAGTAGGAAAGAGCAGACGTAACATCAGTGAACTGATGGACATTCGTCCGGATTATGCAAATATTGAGGTGGATGGAAAACTTGAACAGATAGACCCGGATGAAGTTGAAATTGGTACTGTAATTGTTGTACAGCCAGGAGAAAAAGTTCCAATCGACGGTGTGATCATTGATGGTGTTTCTACTTTAAATACCAGTGCACTGACCGGAGAAAGCCTTCCAAGAGATGCAAAAGCCGGAGACGAAGTGATCAGCGGATGTATCAATATGACAGGTGTTCTGAAAATCCGTACGATCAGAGAATTCGGAGAATCTACCGTATCCAAGATTCTGGAACTTGTGGAGAATTCCAGTTCCAGAAAATCAAAATCAGAGAATTTTATTTCAAAGTTTGCCAAATATTATACTCCGGTTGTATGCTACGGAGCACTTGCACTTGCTTTTATTCCTCCGATCGTACTTTTGATCATGGGAAAACCGGCTATGTGGGGTGATTGGATTTACCGAGCACTTACTTTCCTGGTAATCAGCTGTCCATGCGCACTGGTGATCAGTATTCCTTTAAGCTTCTTTGCAGGAATCGGTGGAGCAAGTAATCAGGGCGTTCTGGTTAAAGGTTCCAACTATCTGGAAACACTTGCACAGACCAGCTATGTAGTATTTGATAAAACTGGTACAATGACACAGGGTGTTTTTGAAGTAAGCGGAGTTCATCATAATGAGATTTCAGATGAAAAACTGCTGGAATATGCAGCTCTTGCAGAATGTTCTTCTTCCCACCCGATCAGTAAGAGTCTTCAGAAAGCATATGGAAAACCAATTGACAGAAACAGAGTAACGAATATTGAGGAAATCAGTGGTAATGGTGTAACTGCGAAAGTGGATGGTATATCTGTAGCAGCAGGAAATGCAAAATTAATGAAACGCCTTGGAATTTCCTATCAGGAATGTCATCATGTTGGTACAGTAATTCATATGGCTGTAGATGGAAGATATGAAGGTCATATTCTTATTTCTGATATTCTGAAACCTCATGCAAAAGAAGCAATTGCTGAATTGAAGAAAGCTGGTATCAAGAAAACAGTTATGCTTACCGGAGATTCTAAACGTGTTGCAGATCAGGTAGCAAAAGAACTGGGAATTGAGGAAGTTTACAGTGAACTTCTTCCGGCTGATAAAGTAAGTAAAGTAGAAGAATTACTTCATCAGAAATCCGAAAAAGAGAAGCTTGCATTTGTGGGTGACGGTATCAATGATGCGCCGGTACTGTCCAGAGCAGATATTGGTATTGCTATGGGTGCACTGGGTTCTGATGCAGCGATTGAAGCAGCAGATATCGTACTGATGGATGATGATCCGCTGAAAATTTCCAAAGCGATTAAGATTGCAAGAAAGTGTATTCATATTGTATATGAGAATATTTATTTTGCAATTGGCATTAAGATTTTGTGTCTGATACTTGGTGCGCTGGGAATTGCCAATATGTGGATGGCTATTTTTGCAGATGTAGGTGTTATGATCATTGCGGTATTAAACGCAATCCGTACTTTATTTGTAAAAAACCTGTAACTGTGAAGGTACTGAACAGTTACAAAAATTTATAGAATAACAGACAGTTGCAGACAGGAAGGAAAATGGTGAAAGCGTGGAAAAACATAAAGACGAGGCTTGTGACTATTATGAAATTCATGAAGATTCAATGGAAATTATAAATAAAACAATGCCAGAAGAGACGGAACTTGAGGATTTGGCAGATTTGTTTAAGATTTTCGGAGATTCTACAAGAATCCGTATTCTGTTTGTGCTTTTCGAAACAGAGGTATGTGTATGCGACCTTGCGAAAGCACTGAATATGACACAGTCTGCAATTTCCCATCAGCTTAGAATCCTGAAGCAAAACAAACTGGTGAAGAACCGACGAGAGGGAAAGTCCATTTTTTATTCTCTGGCAGATGATCATGTGCGGACGATTATCAATCAGGGAAGAGAGCATATAGAAGAAAATTAATCCGATGTGAACGTATGGTAAAAGTAAAAAGCAGGGAGTTGATATTTCAAGTATTGGCTCCCTGTTTGAAAATATAAAAGTTTTATAGAACTAACTATTGAAAGTGGAATTTACAGAATGAAATAAGAGCCTGCCAGTGGATGATAAGATCTGGCAGAGATGGAATGAGTGGAAGGAGAAGATTTGATGCGAACATTACGAGTAGCAGACCTGGAAGCAAAACCGGGTGAGAAAGTATCAGGATTTGTGCACATCATCGGGGCAGAATTCGGAATTCCGGTAACACTGATCTGTGGAGAAAAAGAGGGGGAGACTGTTCTGATCTCCGGTGGGGTACATAATGCAGAATATGTAGGAATTCAGGCAGCTATGCAGCTTGCAGATGAGCTGGATCCGAAGAAGATCGCAGGAAATATCATAGTGATCCGTCTGATGAACCGAACGGGATTTGAGCATCGCACCATGAGCCTGACGTATGAAGACGGAAAGAATCTGAACAGAGTTTTTCCGGGAAATCCGAATGGTACACTTAGTGACAGGATCGCTTATACTGTTGTGACAGAGTTTTTCCCGAAGGTAGATTATTATATCGATCTGCATTGCGGGGATGGCTTCGAGGGGTTGGTATCCTATGTATATTGTACAGGGGCAGCTGCTCCGGAAGTTGCGGCAAAGAGCCGTGAGATGGCAGAGATCGCACATGTGGACTATCTGGTAACATCTATGTATGGAACCGGCGGAGCTTACAATTATGCCGGAAGTATGGGGATTCCAAGTATCCTGCTGGAACGTGGACACAGCTCCCGCTGGTGTGAAGATCTGGTTGCAGAAGATGTTCATGATGTAAAGAATATCTTAAGACACCTTGGTGTTCTTTGCGGCAAGTCCCACACGCACGGTGAACCTCCGGTAGAAGTAAGTCCTGTGATTTATGAAGATGCCCCGGTGTCCGGCTGCTGGTATCCTGCAAAACAGCCAGGAGAGACCTTTAAAGAGGGAGAAGTGCTGGGAAAAATCTGTGATTATTTTGGACGTGAACTGTTTGTCTACAGAGCTAAGATGGGCGGGATTATCCTTTATCAGACAATCAGTCTGTGTATTATGAAAGACACACCGATGGTATCTTATGGAACCTGGGATGAGGAGAAACAGGGAAAAATTGAACTTGGCTGTGAGGTTTGCGGAAATAAAGAACATAAGCATGGACACCACCATCATAAACATGGAAGTGATAAACACAGAAATAGTAAGCATGAAAATGATAAACACCATAAGTAATATGAGAATCATATAGCAAAAAAGTCCCCTGCGGAGGTTGCGAAGAGCAATAAGCAGTGGGTGGGGACTTACTTGTATCAGGAGGGGTACAAGCCTCTCCTGATAAACTGCGGTCGTATTTTGCATTATTTTTGTGATGAGCTTTTTGGGCAATCATCGGAAATACAAAATCTGCCTGTCTATTCATGAAACAGAATCTGAGTAAAGAATCTCACATCTGAATCGTCTGCCCAGCAGATCATTCCTACGGCATCTGCCATCTTCTGCGCATCTACGCTGTAGGCTGACATGCAGGAACAATTTTTATATGGACCTGCACTCATGATTAGAACATCATCTTTTCCGGTTTCCTGCATACGCTTGGCGAGCTGTTCTGTAAGAATATTCTGCGCATGTTTCGCCTGTTTAAAAAGAACTGGATCCATAAGAGGATCCTTCAAAACAGTCTGAAGAACCAGTGCTTTTTCGTACTTCATTGCTCTTTCGTGCATTTCCTCTACAGTGCCGCAGGCAGGTGGACATGCCGGCACCAGATTATAATTTCCACACATATTGTCTTCGCAAAACTGTCGGTATTCCGGTACAAATACCAGGTCTTTTGTATCCATGATCGCTGCATTGGCAAAGCCCATGGAAAGTGCTTCTTTTATAAGATCCATAAGATAAAATCTCCCTTCTGTAAGTGGATGAAATCTTTTGCTATAAAACAATGACTGGGCGTCAGAACAGAGTAAAATTGATTTACCTTTGATTCCGACATCATAATAGGATTATAGCATAATTCGAGTGTTTATGTCTGGCTGTTTTGCAGAATTCTTGTTATAATAAGCAGTATACTAATGTTATGGTACATGTAGCAAATGATAGCAAAAAGCTATTGTTCATTTTTGAAATGACTCAGGATGAGTACAGAAAAGCAGCAATCGAAGCTGTTAAGAAACTTTCCGTTGATGTTGGAATCCCGACAAAACTGGAAGCTATCAAAGAAGAAGACCTTCAGTTTCTGGCTGAATCCGCACACGCAGATGTATGCGCACCAGGAAACCCGAAAGATGCAAGCGTAGAAGATCTGAAAGATCTGTTCCGCAAGATTATGTAATTTATGCAAAGGGGCTATCGGGAAATAGATAGCCCCTTTTTTGACTTTTATGATTTATTTGTAAGGTGTTATATCGACTTTGCCAAGTTCGCTTCCTGCAAGTCCTTTTACTTTGTTATTTACTCTGGTGTTTCTCCAGCTGATGATCTGTTTCATTATACTGTTCAAATCGTCCTTCGATTTCTACCAGCATATTCGCATATTCTCTTAATTCATCTTTAAGCTGCTCCTTATCTGCACGTTCTTTCTTATAGGAAATACGATGTTCCATGCTTGCCCAGAAATCCATGGACATTGTTCGAAACTGTATCTCCACCGGAAAGTATTCCATCCCATCCAGACAATATACCGGCACTCCTACGATCACATGATAACTTCGATAACCATTTGGCTTCGGGCTGCTGATATAATCCCGTTCTTTTATCACGATCAGGTCACTCTGACTTTTCAGAAGTTCTGTCAGATTATAGATATCATCTACAAAGTAGCAGATCACTCTGACACCTGCAATATCCTGCAGATAATCTTTGGCGTTGATTACGGTTTCTTCTTTTCCTTTTCGGCGAAGTTTCTCTTCAATACTTCGTTTCTTTTTGATTCTGCACTGGATATTGTGGATCGGTCTTGCCGAGGCTTCTCCGTAAAGATTGTGGTTCAGCACATCCAGACGGGTAAGAAGCATCTGCTTGGCATCTTCATATGGTCGTATAAATTCATAATATTCTTCATCTGTCATTTTTCATTTCTCCTGTAAAATCCCCTATACAATGTATCAGACTTATTCCCAATTACTCATTTATCATACAGAAAAAATGTGTTCAATTAATGGTGGATTTCTAACCATTTTATAAAGAATCTCTGTAAATCTTTTTCATTTAATGTACAACGCAGATGTGGCACTTTATAAAGCAAAAAAAGAAACCCCGGGAACTTTCCGGATATTTGAAGAATAAACTGACAAAAATATAGCCGGAGTTTACGATAATTAATCATAAATCGTAAATTCCGGCTATATTATGTTAATCTCTACCCGCTGTTTATTGCTCTTGGCAATTGAAGCAAGGGACTTCTCTGATTTGGTTAAATAATATATTTTTTTAAAGCAGTAGTAAATTCCTGAATTCGCTCTTCAGCAATCTCTTTCAGAGTCACATCCTGCATACTCTGGATATATCCCTGTTCCTGTTTGTATAACCATTTATTCACGGATGGATTGATTTTCTCATAATGATTTGCCTTTACCCAATCTTCATAAGAGATCGGTGTCACATAACCTAATTTCTCATCAAGCAGTTCTTTGAAATTAATCTGATCTGCGCGCTGTAACATTTCCTTCCAGAATTCCAGAACTTCCTCTACATGCTCATGAATCTCATAACGTCTTGCACCGCCATCATAAATAATACATTTCTCAAACAGCGGATTTCTCATGGACAAAGTCTCTCTTCTGAATTCCGGCGCAATAATACCATCTTTCCAGTAGAAGTCTACGTCAGGAAGATTGATTCCGGATACACCCTTATCCTGATAAGTGCTGAAAATTCCCTCATAATATACTGTGATAAATCCCTCAAATTCCGGCCAGAATTCACGGATTTCTTTTGTCAGACGTTCCAGAATCGTAATCCCTGTAGTACCGCCAATTGTAAAAATGATAATATTGCGAAGTCTTGCACCGTGTTCTCTGTAGAAATCTGTTACATAACGCAGACAGTGAATTAATGTTTCACCAGTTGCAATGATGTCACCAATCAGCAGAGTACTGTCCGGTACCATTGTCAGTTTGCTGTATTTGATTTCCAGACCTGCGATCTCATCTTCATTAAATACACGTTCACTAGAAAGGAAGCTGATATCATGAACGCGGATATGTTCTCTGTAGCAGCTCTCCTCAAGCGGATAGTTTAATGCGCCGCGAAGAATTGAAAGAATATTTGCGGTTGTTACTTTCTTCTGTTCTTTGAAATAGTAGAGCATCTGAGAAGTGGACGGAATCAGACAATGATACACTTCGTATCCAACTACTTCCGGTGTATTCAGAAGCTTTCTTGTCTCTGCTTCAGAAACCACATAATATTCATTCTCGTAGTTTCCGCCCTCCAGACGGTAGCAGTCTACACCCTGCTCTGAAAATTCCGGTACCAGTTTCACATTATTCCAGTTATCCATTGATTTATCCTCCATCTTCTCATGTACATTATCAGATATTTGTTATATCTGCATTTATAGTTTTCGTTATCCCTGTCATCAGCATGTGCCAAATCAGCAAAACAGCCAGCTTTTTCCAGTGCAAAAAGCCAGCTCCTATTAAAAATAGAATAGGCTAAACAGTTGATATTGTCAAGTCTGTAATTTGGTATTTTAACCGAAGCAGACTCCTTATGGTAACTGTTCACACGCTACTATTCCGCGAGGTGTTTTGGCATGAATATACCAAAATCCAGAGACATACGGCGCGGATTTATGCGATTAGCATAAATTCTGCGCACCCCTTGCATATTCCGTGAGTTTACCTTATAATGTAACGTATCAGTGTTTTAACAAAGTAAAGGGAAAAAGGAGTAAAGAGATGAAAAAGTTTTGGGACAAATGGACTGAGATCGCTCTGGTAAAGAGAATCCTGGTTGGTCTGATCCTTGGTGCGATTCTTGGAATCGCAGTACCACAGGCCACAGGAATCGCAATACTGGGTGATGTCTTTGTAAGTGCTTTAAAGGCTATTGCACCATTACTGGTGTTCTTTCTGGTTATCAGTTCTCTGTGTAACGCAGGAAAATCTCACGGAGGAGTTATTAAGACAGTTATTATTCTTTATATGTTCAGTACAGTACTGGCAGCAGTAATCGCAGTATTTGCAAGTATGGCATTTCCTGTAAAACTGACACTTGCAAACGCAGCAACTGATACAAGCGCACCACAGGGCATTGCAGAGGTGTTAAATAACCTTCTGTTAAATGTCGTTGCAAACCCGGTATCTTCTCTGGTAAATGCAAACTATGTAGGAATTCTGATGTGGGCAGTTCTTCTGGGACTTGCATTCCGTGCGGCAGATAAGATGACAAAGAAAGTTCTGGCTGATGTTGCGGATGGAATTTCCATGGTAGTAACATGGATCATTAACCTTGCACCTGTCGGAATCTTTGGTCTGGTATTTAACACAGTATCTACAAATGGTCTGGATATCTTTACTACATATGGAAAACTGCTTGTTCTGCTTGTAGGATGTATGCTGTTTATCTATTTTGTAACAAACCCGATTCTGGTTTACTGGTGTATCCGTCAGAATCCATATCCGCTGATTTTCCACTGCCTGAAAAGAAGCGCGCTGACAGCATTCTTTACAAGAAGTTCAGCAGCCAACATTCCGGTAAATATGAAAGTCTGCGAAGAGATGGGACTGGACAGAGATACTTATTCTGTAACTATTCCGCTTGGTGCTACGATTAACATGGATGGTGCAGCCATCACTATTACAGTTATGACAATGGCTACAGCATTTACACTTGGTATTAACGTAGATATCCCGACAGCAATCATCTTAAGTTTACTTGCTGCTCTGTCTGCATGTGGAGCTTCCGGTGTTGCAGGTGGATCCCTTCTGCTGATTCCGCTGGCATGTTCTCTGTTTGGTATTTCAGATGATATTGCCATGCAGGTTGTTGCAGTTGGATTTATCATCGGCGTTATTCAGGACTCCGTAGAAACAGCCCTGAACTCATCCTCAGACCTTCTGCTATCTGCCTCCGCAGAATTCAGACAGTGGAGACTGGAAGGGAAAGAGATTAAATTTAAATAAGAAATTGGAAATCCCATATAGCGGCCGCCCGAAAGGACGGTCGTTTTTATGTGAGCGAAAACTTCGGACATACGATTTTGCGCTAAAGCATACACTGTAAAAACAGCGTCTTCGGAGGCTTATCCGTGAAAGATTATATCGAAGAGCGGGCAGTGGAAATTGCGAATTATATTATTGAGACAAAGGCGACAGTGCGTCAGGCGGCGAAGAAATTTGGAATTAGTAAGAGTACAGTACATAAGGATTGTACCGATCGTCTCAAACAGCTAAATCCGGGACTGGCCAGTGAAGTCAGACAGGTTCTGGATGTGAATAAGCAGGAGCGGCATATCAGAGGTGGTCTTGCAACCAGAGAAAAATATCTGCATCAGCATTAAATGTGTTAAAATAAAACTCAGATATATAAAAAAGCGCCCGCGGATCGGCGGGTGCTTTTCATAAAGAGGATAACATAGAAAAATGGAAGAAAATCTGAAACGAAATATTGTAAATAAAATATTTGATATGCAGGAAACCGAAATATGCCATAATCCATATGACCACGAACAACGGAAATTATTTAGCATTGAATCCGGGGATTTGCGGCAACTAAGGAGATGCCAGAAGGAGAAATACGAGGGAAGACTGGGAAGAGTAGCTGATGAGGATCTGCGGAATGATAAAAACATTGCAATTATTGTTATAACACTTGCATCCAGAGCGGCAATTCGCGGAGGGATTAGTCCGGAACTTGCGTTTACAATGGCAGACAATTATATATGTGACATCGAAAGACAGAAAGACAAGAAGGTTATCGCAAAAAAAGCAGAAGAATATGAAGAAGAATTTGCAAGACAAGTAATGGAGGCGAAAAAATCACCGGAAACTAATCATTATGTTGAGAAAGCAAAAGATTATATTTATAAACACCTTCACAATGTAGATATTCATCGTGTATGGGAAGAAACTGGGATAAACGGTGATTACCTGTGCAGACTATTCCAAAAATATGAAGGATGTTCTGTGGAGAAATATATACGAAAAGAAAAAATAAAACAGGCAAAGGAATTATTACAATATTCAAATTATCACATACAGGAAATTTCGGAATATTTATCATTTTCGAATCAGAGTTCTTTTACTAAGTGCTTTAAACTTGAAACTGGAATGACTCCAAAGGAATTTCGGAAAAGCTGTTTTAAGCAAACTAGGTAAGTACTCTGCTTCAATGGCGAATAACATAAATTCTGCGTATCGCAAAGTGTATTACTAAGAGCAGTGAGAGAGGACAGTAACCAGAGGATAAAACAGTGAGAAATACAAACTATAGAAAGTCGCTGCAGGCAAAAAATGTTCGGTAAAATAGTATATAAATACTTAAACCTCGATTATATTCAAAGATATAAAAGCGCGCTGAGTATTATTTCAGGAGGTAATCGGGATGAAATACCATGTAAATTCGAAAAGAGTGATAGGAAAACGAAGTCCCATGTTATATGGACATTTTATCGAGCATTTTCACAGACAGATTTATGACGGGATTTATGATCCGGGAAATGAATTATCAGATGAGGAAGGATTTCGCAAGGACATCATTGAAGCGATGAAGAAAATCAAAGTCCCTGTTTTGCGTTGGCCGGGAGGATGTTTTGTATCTTCTTACCATTGGAAAGATGGGGTGGGAGAGAATAGGCAGCCATTTTTTGATAAAGCATGGCGTGTAGAGGATCCGAACACGTTTGGGACAGATGAATATATTCATATGTGCAGAAAAATAGCCTGTGAACCTTATATCTGCACCAATGCAGGAACCGGAACAGCAGAAGAAATGAGTGACTGGGTAGAATATTGTAATCTTGAAAATGAAGGTAAATATGCAAAATGGAGAATTGCTAATGGAGAGGAACAGCCATACAATGTAAAATATTGGAGCATCGGAAATGAAAATTATGGAAATTGGGAGATAGGTGCGAAAAGTTCTGAAGAGTGGTGGCGACTTGTAAAGGAATCTGCAAAAATGATAAAGCATGTGTCACCGACAGTAGAATTATCAGCAGCGGCACTTCCTGATATTGACTGGACAATGAACCTTTTAAAACATTGTGGAGAATATCTGGACTGGATTTCTCTGCATGGATATTGGGATATGCTTGCGGAAAAAAATGAACTTGCAGATTATACTCAGTGCATGGCATACACGGAACAGGTAGACCGGGCAGTTACTGACGTAAAAGGTCTGCTTACGGCATTACATCTGGAAAAGAAAATAAAAATTGCTTTTGATGAATGGAATTTACGAGGGTGGCATCATCCAAATGTGCATACAATTAAACAGGGAATTGATAAAGACAGCTATCTTATACCGAGAGACAAAAATGACGATAATTCCTCTTATACGATGGCAGACGCTGTTTTTACGGCATGTTTTTTAAATGCAATGAATCGCAATTGCGATATTGTTGGAATGGCTAACTTTGCACCAATTCTGAATACAAGAGGATGTATTTACAGTTATAAGGATGGAGTTGTACTGAGAAGCACTTATCATGTATTTGACTTGTATGTGAATCACATGGGGGATACTGTTCTGGACAGTTGGGAAGAAGGTGAGAAAAATACATTTACAGTGCCGGATAAAAATGGCAGAAAAGTAACTGTGAATACACTTGATATTTTGGCTACACAGCATTCTGAAACAGAAAAAATTTCTATTGCCGTTGTAAACAAAGAACCGGACAAAGAAAAGAAACTGGAAATCTGCCTGGATGAAAATTCATATGCGAGGTACGAAGTTCAAGAGTATCGGATCGTGGGAAGTTCGGTAGATTCTTATAATGATATTGATAGAACGGAAGTATTTATTGAACAGCTTCCGACAAAGGAAACAAGTGGCGTATATCAGGTGAATCTTGCACCACATTCGATAAATGTGATTGACTTTAAGATATTATAAAATGTAGCGATAGATGCATTCGGGCGCGGATTGCAGAAAATCTTTTTCAAACAGGCTCTGGCATCAGAATTCATCTTTTATATACGCGATAATAAAACAGGATGTGAGATCCCGGCATTAATACGGAACCTCACATCCTGCTTTTATAAAATACAGATCAGATTATTAAAAAGAAGTCTCAAAAGCCTTATTAACTGGTCCGGTAGTATGTCCGTCATATATGGTTACGGGTAAAACTGCACCGGTAAACTTACTGTCTGAATTTTTAATCTTATCTAAAAGTATTGAAACAGCAGTATCCGCAATGCTTTTGTCTGTATTGTCGGCGATACTTGTCAGTGGCGGAAGGTATGTATGTGTTTTTCGCAGATGATCAAAGCTGATTAAAGATATATCTTCGGGAATACGATATCCTCGTTCTTTTAGTATTTCCATTGCAGAATAGCTCTGAAGGTCGTTG
Organism: Ruminococcus sp. AM22-13; assembly: GCF_003471165.1. GTDB lineage: Bacteria > Bacillota > Clostridia > Lachnospirales > Lachnospiraceae > Blautia_A. Next base: position 26,470 of record NZ_QRIL01000003.1, read on the forward strand.
AAACCGATCACAGCGGTGTAATCGACAGGGAAAAACAACTCTTCGTATGATTTATAGGAAGAAGTTGAAGGAACCGGAGAACCAAATACAGTGTGATAATCTATCTGGCGAACGTTAGAAACCGGTACGTTTGCCTCTGAGAGTGCATCCATAATACCAGCATAACGACGAGTCTGTGAGAGATTATATTTTGGCCCTGGAAGATAGAGAAATCGACGGTGACCCAATTCCAGAAGATGCTTTCCAGCAAGATATCCTCCCTGATAATCATCGCAGCGTACGAAGTCCGTCTGACATTCTGGTATTTCACGGTCAATCAGTACCAATGGGATTTTATTTTGATTGATGAGATTTATAGCATTTTTATTATAATTTCGTGGAAAAAAAACGATTCCACTGACATTATAAGATAATGCGAGGGACAGTGAATAATCTGCGTAATTTTTTTCTATGTATGATGCTAAAATTAAAGTATGATATCCATATTTTCGCAATTTGATAGAAATTTGTGAGATAATATCAGAATAATGAGGGTTCTGAATATCGTCAACAATAACGGCAATCAGGTTTGTGTGACCGGAACGCATGGAAGAGGCAATTATGTTTTTCATGTATCCAAGCTCATCTGCAACCTGCTTAATCCGGGATATAGTGGCTTCCGGGAGCCTGGGATCGTCTCTGAGTGCGCGGGAAACTGTATTGACGGAATAACCGCACTGTTCTGATATATCTTTTAATGTGATTCTTTTATGTTGTTGACTGTTCATTTAGGTACTCCTTCTGGTAGTTTGCAGAGGGGACATCTTTCTCTGTTTGATTTGCAAAGTCCCATTTATATTTTGACTCTGTAACTGTGAAAGTGTTGAACAGTTACAAATATGTTCAATTATATTCTATAATACCGCAAAAATCAAATGTCAATAAATGAAAGTGAAAACAGAATAGGGCATTGTAAGTTATGTACAAAAAACATGATATAAAACATATAATTTATACAAAATAACGGTGGAATTAAAATTTGCTATTGACATTTTGTTGGATTAACGTTAATCTAAACGTGTAGCAAAGAACGGTACGAAAGGTACACAAAAAACAATTTAGGGAGGGTAACTATATGAAAAAACGACTTCTTGCCTGCGCATTGGCAGCAACGATGATTCTTGGTTCCACTGCACCTGTTTTAGCAGCAGATGACGGATCCACACAGGGAACAAACACATTTGTGGATGGAGGAACAGACCTTAGTTTCTGGACATTCCAGGAATTGCATGTAGGATTCTGGACATCCATGGCTGATGAGTGGAACAAACAGAATCCAGACAGACCGATTAACTTAACTGTTACAACAGGTGAGTCATCATCCTTACACAGCAAATTACTTATTGCGTGTCAGTCTGGAGAAGGCGCTCCTGATATGGCAGATATCGAAATCGGACATTATGGTGCATTCCTAAAAGATGGTTACTTACTTCCAATCAATGATGCTGTAGAGCCATATAAAGATGACGTTGTTATGTCACGAATCAGCATGTACGGAGACAACGAAGGAAATTATTACGGTGTAGACTTCCACTTAGGAGCTACAGTTGCTTATTATAACATGGACATCATGAACGAAGCTGGTATTGATCCGGCAGACATCGTTACATGGGATGATTATGTAGAAGCCGGTAAGACTGTACTGGAGAAGACAGGAACTCCGATGTGTGCAGTAGAAACATCTGACCTTTTCCTTCCACAGTGTATGATGCTTGAAAAAGGTGCTCAGTATGTAGACGAAGATGGAAATCCAAACCTTGTTACAGACGAGCATGCAGAAGTAATTGATTATATCCGCAGCATGATCAACGATGGTGTATGTGAGATTGCTCCTGGTGGTGGATTCCACACAGAAGAGTGGTACGGACATCTTAACGGTGCAGGCGTTGCATCCGTAATTATGCCATTATGGTACATGGGAAGATTTACAGACTATTGCCCGGATCTTGACGGTAAGATGGCAATCTATCCAATTCCTGTATGGAACGAAGGCGATACACGTGAAGTTCTTCAGGGTGGTACAGGAACATCTGTTATCAAAGGAACAGAAAACGAACAGTTAGCTAAAGACTTCCTTGCTTTTGCTAAATTATCAAAAGAAGGTTGTACATATGAGTGGGAAAAACTTGGATTTGACCCGATTCGTACAGAACTTTGGGATGATCCGGCTATCACAGAAAACAAAGATAATAAGTTCCTTGCATACTTTACTACTAACCCATTTGATATTCTGAAAGAAAACGGAACAGACATTACTGCTCCAAACATCAGCGGCAGTTATTCAGCAACATATAGTACACTGGTATCTACAACTTATTCCAATGCATTCGAAATTTCTGTAGACCAGGATGCTAAAGAACTTCTTCAGAGCGAACAGGATTCTATTATCTACTAAAATATATGCTTTGAATTTCAGGCATAGAGATTAAAGATTAATTGGAAGGCTGCAGGAGGAGATCCTGTAGCCTTTCTTTTAGCAAAATATCGGAAAAATATATGTCTGAATGTAACATAGGGAGGGATAGCATTGAAAAAACAAAGTAAATTTAAAAAATTATTATACTCGCAAAAGGTGGCACCCTATGTATTTGTAATGCCATTTATCATTACATTTGTTGTATTCTTCGCATACTCAATCGTGAGCATGATTATTATGAGTTTTCAGAAGGTTGCCGGACCAAATACAACATTTGTAGGACTTGAAAATTATAAGATCTTAACAAATGCAGTCTTTATTAAGAGTTTGAAAAACAGTATCTTCTATACGATCGTTACCTGTCTTTTAATGATTCCGATTCCGATGGTTCTTGCTGCAATGCTTAACAGCAAACATATGAGAGCCAAAGGAACATTTCGAAGCATTCTGTTTATTCCGGCACTGACTTCAGTTGTAGTTGCAGGCGTTGTTTTCAGACTGATGTTTGGTGAACTGGACGGTTCTTTTATGAATCAGGTAGTTGGACTTTTTGGAATAAAACCAATTGTATGGCTAAGAACACCGGCTACGGTCTGGTGTACAATGTTTTTCCTGTGTCTGTGGAGATGGACGGGTGTAAATATGATGTACTATTTATCCGGACTTCAGCAGATACCAGCGGACCTGTATGAATCTGCATCTATTGATGGAGCAACAAGTATGGAACAGCTCCGTTATATTACAATTCCATTATTAAAACCTACAACAATTTATGTACTTACCATTTCCATTTTTGGTGGTATGGCAATGTTCTCAGAGAGCTATATGCTGTTTAATGGAAATAAATCACCGAACAATGTGGCTACCACATTAGTGGGTATGTTATATCGAATGGGATTTGAGCAGAGTCAGCTTGGTATTGCAAGTGCAATCGGTGTAATATTCCTGCTTATTGTTCTGGCAGTTAATATTGTACAGCTCTGGATCAATGGAACTATAGGAAGTAAAAAGGGGGAATAAACAATGTCAATAACTAAAAAATCAAAAATCTATTCAACGTGTTTATTTATCTTCTTTGTGATTATTGCGATTATCACGTTGCTTCCATTAGCGCTTCTTGCTGTTTCATCACTTCGTCCTGGCTCTGATCTGATGCGTTATGGACTGAACTTCTCTATTGACTGGGCAAGTGCGAATTTAAATGAATACAAAATGTTATTCAGCGGTGCGAACTCATATTTCATATGGTATAAAAATAGTTTGATTATTACAATTGTTCAGGTTGGACTGGCATTGTTTTTAAGTGCATGTGTAGGATATGGATTTGCAATGTACAATTTTAAAGGAAAAAATATTTTATTCCTTTGCGTATTACTTGTAATGATGATTCCTACAGAAGTAATCTTACTTCCATTGTACAGACTGATCGTAAAAATGGGTCTGATTAATAATATGTGGGGTATTATTCTTCCGTACCTGGTTGTACCGATGCTGGTATTCTTTTTCCGGCAATATCTGATGGGAATACCGAAAGATTTCCTGGATGCTGCCAGAGTAGACGGATGTACAGAATATGGCATTTTCTTTAAGATCATGATTCCTTTGATGAAACCTTCTTTCGCTGCTATGGGTATTTATCAGGGTATGCAGAGCTGGAATAACTTCCTCTGGCCAATGATCGTAACAAACTCAATTGATAAAATCACACTTCCGGTTGGTCTGCAGAGTCTTCTCTCACCATACGGAAACAATTATGATATTCTGATTGCAGGTTCCTGCTTTGCAATCATCCCGATTCTTATATTATTTATTTGTTTCCAGAGATACTTTATCGAAGGTATGACAGCCGGCGGAGTAAAAGGTTAATAATTTTAAAATATGGAGGAAACCAAAATGAAACAGGCAAAAATGATTATTGACAAAGCGTTTAAAGTTTCTGAAGTTGATAAAAGAATTTACGGATCTTTTATCGAGCATCTTGGCAGAGCTGTTTATGATGGAATTTATCAGCCGGGAAATCCGTTATCAGATGAAGATGGATTCCGTACAGATGTATTAAACATGGTAAAAGAATTAAATGTTCCGATCGTAAGATATCCAGGTGGAAACTTTGTATCTAACTTTTTCTGGGAAGATAGTGTGGGACCTGTAGAGGAACGTCCGGTTCGTCTGGAACTTGCATGGAGAAGTCTTGAACAGAATAAAATTGGTCTGAATGAATTTTCCAAATGGCTGAAAAAAGCAGATGCAGATATGATGATGGCTGTTAATCTTGGTACAAGAGGAGTAGCAGATGCCTGCAATCTTCTGGAATACTGTAACCATCCGGGCGGAACGAAATACAGTGATCTGCGTATCAAACATGGAGTGAAAGATCCTCACAATGTAAAAGTATGGTGTCTGGGAAATGAGATGGACGGTGACTGGCAGATTGGACATAAGACAATGCATGAGTATGGACGTCTTTCCCAGGAAACTGCAAAAGCGATGAAACTGATTGATCCTACGATTGAACTTGTTTCCTGCGGAAGCTCAAATCTGGATATGCCTACATTCCCTGAATGGGAGGCAACGACATTAGGATATAATTACGATTATGTAGATTATGTTTCTCTTCATCAGTATTATGGAAATTTAAATAATGATACAGCAGATTTCCTGGCATTATCTGATGATATGGATAAGTTTATCCGTTCAGTCATTGCAACCTGTGATTATGTAAGAGCAAAAAAACGTGGAAAGAAGAATATTAATCTTAGCTTTGATGAGTGGAATGTATGGTTCCATACAAGAGAAGCTGATGATGAATTTATGGAAAAAGATCCATGGCATATTGCTCCTCCACTTCTGGAAGACCAGTATAACTTTGAAGATGCTCTTTTAGTAGGTCTTATGTTGATTACGTTAATGAAACATGCAGATCGTGTGAAAATGGCTTGTCTGGCACAGCTTGTAAATGTAATTGCTCCTATCATGACAGAAAAAGATGGTGGTAAAGCATGGAAACAGACAATTTTCTATCCATTCATGCATGCATCCAGATATGGACGTGGAATGGTTCTTCAGCCGGTTATTGACACACCTGTACATGATACAAAAGAGCATGAAAATGTTACGGATCTTTCCAGTGTAGCCGTATGGAACCAGGCTGACGAAGAACTTACTATTTTTGCAGTAAACAGAAATATCAATGAAGATATGGAACTTGTTACGGACTTACGAAGCATGGAAGGATACCAGCTGGTCGAGCATATTGTACTTGAGAATAATGATATGAAAGCATGCAACAGTGCTGCTGGTGAGAATGTAGTTCCGACAACTGTATCAAGAAGTAAGGTAGATAGTGGAAATATGACTTCTGTACTTGCAAAGGCATCATGGAATGTGATCAGATTAAAAAAACAGAAATAATCAAGTAAAAGGTTGACAAAACAAAAATAAGAAGATGTTTTTACTGTTGCTTATCCAGGGCTAGAGCAGTGAAAACATCTCTTATTTAAGCTGTTTCGTCAACTTTTTTGATATATTTTTTATATAATGAGAATTTCCTTTTGACGGGCCATAAGAAAACGTAGAGTTACAGGTAGCTTTTCAAAAATATTCTTTGTATAATAAATGCAGATATTTTATAAAAGCACATAACATGGAGGATAAAGAAAGATGGCATTAATGGAAGTAAATTTTTTTTCAAAAGCACTGATGCGTCCGGTGACAATGAACGTGATCTTGCCAGCAGATAAGGTATTTTTTGAAGAAGAAACAGAAGAGGATAATAAACCGTTTAAGACTTTATATTTGCTTCACGGAGTAATGGGAAACTATACAGACTGGGTAACGGGAACATGTATCAAGAGATGGGCGGAGGAGAAAAATCTGGCAGTTGTGATGCCATCCGGAGCAAATATGTTCTACATGGATCATCCGAATGCAAATGAAAACTACAGCGAATTTATCGGAAAAGAACTTGTAAAGATCACACGAAGAATGTTTCCGTTATCCCACAAAAAAGAAGATACATTTATTGCCGGGTTATCTATGGGAGGATACGGTGCAATTCGAAATGGTTTGAAATACCATGACACATTTGGATATATCGCAGGTCTTTCTTCTGCTATGATTCTTGAGAAAATGGGGACAGCAGATGACAGTTCACCAATGTTTTTTGAGAAGAAAAGCTTTCTGGAAAGTGTATTTGGAGATTTGTCCAAAATTCAGGACTGCGAGATTAATCCAGAATGGATCGCTGGAAATATGAAAGAAGATGGAATTCCATTTCCGCATATGTATCTTGCCTGTGGGCTGGATGATCCTCTTCTTTCTCCGAACCGTAAATTCAGAGACACCATGCGTGAACTTGGTGTAGATGTGACCTATGAGGAAGGACCGGGAGCTCATGAGTGGGATTTCTGGAACCGCTATATTAAGAAAGTTTTGGAATGGCTTCCTCTTGACAAGGACAGCAAAGAGGGACTGAACAGTGGAAATGTAGGTTTATAGAAAAAAGAGGGGATTTACTGCAACCGTAGTTGGATAAAGCCCCAGAATGGATAAAGGGGGATATAAGAAATGAGCGAAGAACTTAGGTACAATGAGCCATGGATTCTACAGAGAGCAGATCCATATGTATATCGGCACACAGACGGAAATTATTATTTCACCGCATCTGTACCGGCATATGACCGTATTGTGCTAAGAAAAAGTAAAACTCTGGCGGGACTGAAAGACGCAGAAGAAGTGACGGTCTGGGAAAAGCATAAAGAAGGAATTATGAGTGAACATATCTGGGCACCGGAACTTCATTATTTGGATGGAAAATGGTATATCTATTTTGCAGGTGGAGATAAAGATGATATCTGGGCAATTCGCCCATATGTGTTGGAATGCGCAGATGCAGATCCACTTACAGGAGCCTGGACAGAAAAGGGCAAAATGGGACGCACTGATGAAGACGAATTTTCTTTTGAGGCTTTTTCTCTGGATGCAACTGTATTTGAAAATAAAGGAAAACATTACTATGTATGGGCTGAGAAAGTAGGTGTAGGAAAACAAATTTCCAATCTTTACATTGGCGAGATGGAGACACCGTATAAATTGAAAACAGTTCAGGTATTGCTTACTACACCGGATTATGACTGGGAAAGAGTTGGATTCTGGGTAAATGAAGGTCCGGCGGTAATTCATCATGATGGAAAAATCTATCTTACCTATTCAGCATCTGAAACAGGCATTGCATACTGTATGGGAATGCTGACAGCTGATGAAAATGCCGATCTCCTTGATCCGAAATCATGGACTAAAGAACGCTGCCCGGTTCTTTGTACAGATGAATCAAAAGATATCTACGGTCCGGGACATAATTCCTTTACCGTAGATGAAGAAGGAAATCCTATTATGGTTTACCATGCAAGAACAGAAGCAGAGATAGTAGGTGATCCACTGTATAATCCGAATCGACATGCCATGCTGATGAAAATCCGTTGGGATGAAAAAACAGGAGCACCGGTTTTTTCTTATGAGGCCCAATAGAATTAAAAATGAAGGGCTTAAATATTTCTGATAACTAATGAAAATTTATCATTTGATCAAATGAGGCTGAAGCGTCTGTATGGTGTATTCATGCAGCGCTTCTTTTTTGCTTCTGTCAATCTGAAGATAGTGTGCATAAAGTACATCCAAAACCAGCAAAATCGGAAATTGCGGAGAAATAATATTTCCATATTCGAGGTGCTCCATACTGGCGAAGATCAGTGTTTCATCGCAAAATTCCTGATAGGATTTGTCCTGTCTGGCGGTCATAAGGAGAGTGTAAGCTCCTCGCTGATGCGCGGCTGTTAAGGAAGAGATAATGTCATCTGTCTGTCCGCTGACACTAATTCCGATAACCAGACAGTTTTCATCGAGAATAACGGAGTTTACTTTCATAATATGACTGTCTGTAACAGCTTCGATATTCAGTCCGATACGCATGAAACGCAGCTTCATCTCCTGAGCTGCGAGTCCTGAGCTGCCTCTGCCATAAACATAAACACGTGGTTTAGATACCAGAAGATTAGTGATTCGTGCAATCTGAGCCTTGTCCAATAAGGCGTTGGATTTGTTAAGAAGCTCCTGATAGGTATTGAATTCCGAGATTTCGAAACTGGGAATGTTTTCTTCGGGGGCAGGAATCAGGCTTTGCTTGTATTCGTAAATGAATTCTCTGTACCCATGAAATCCGCACTTCTGTGCGAAACGGGAAAGGGATGCTTCTGAAACATAGAGAAGTCTGGAAACATTTTTGGACGAGAAATCCTGTTCGTCTGTATTATGAATGAAGAAATCCGCGATAGTTCTTTCAAGTGGAGTAAATGTATGATAATAAGACTCAATCAACGGAATGATATTGTGCTTGTTGAGTGCCATAAATAATTAGTTCCCTTCGTAGTAATGGTATATGGATTGACTACCTATTTAACAGAATCAGGTAAGCCTCCTGCCTCAATTGCGAAAAGTGACAAGCAATAGGGGGAAAATACAGTATGTGTTGTTTGATTAAGATATACTATATCATTTTAGAAAACGGTTCTCAAGATATGATGTAAATAATTTCAACATAAAAATAGAACAAGAAAGTATTTTCATAAAAATATCTGAAATGGATATAGAATGCAGGATGATTTGATAGGAATTGAAAGAAGAATCTAAAACCCTGCCATTCATTGAAAATAAATTCAATGACACTTATAATGGGTTTACCTTAAATGGATAACAGATAAAGTAAATCTGGATGAAACAAATGGTAGAGTGGATATTAAAAAAATAACCAGAAGAGGAGAATTGGTATGATTATTTATGCAGGTAAAGACTATTATGATGTAAGCAGAAAGGCAGCGAATATTATGTCTGCTCAGATTATTATGAAACCAAGAGCAGTTCTTGGACTGGCAACAGGTTCTACACCAATCGGAATGTATAAACAGCTGATAGAGTGGTACAAAAAAGGTGATCTTGATTTCTCTCAGGTAACCTCAGTAAATCTTGATGAGTACAAAGGACTTTCAGGGGATAATGACCAGAGTTACCGCTACTTTATGAATACAAATCTGTTTGATCATGTAAATATTGATAAAAGCAGAACCTATGTACCGAATGGTCTGGAAGAGGACAGCGAAAAAGCCTGCGCGGATTATAATGAAATTATCCGCAACGTAGGTGGAGTAGATATGCAGCTTCTGGGAATTGGTGGAAACGGACATATTGGATTTAATGAGCCGGGAGAAGCTTTTGAAAAAGAAACGCATTGTGTAGATCTTACAGAGAGTACGATTAAAGCAAATGCAAGATTCTTTGCAAGCATGGATGAGGTGCCAAAACAGGCATATACCATGGGAATCAAGAACATTATGGCGGCAAAGAAGATTTTGCTTGTGGCAACCGGAAGTGCAAAGGCAGATGCTCTTTATAAATCTCTGTATGGACCGATCACTCCGAATGTACCGGCATCTATTCTGCAGCTTCATTCAGATGTAACAGTAGTAGCAGATGAAGAGGCTTTGAGCATTATCAGAGAAAAAGGTCTTTTGTAAATTTGACGCCTGTGAGATAATAACAATATAGGCTTTGAAGGCAGATAATGAAAGTATTAATTCTTGTTGACTGAGAGCATGTATCTGGTGAAATATTGCAGAGAATGGAGCGAGCAGGATGGGAAGGGAGTTATAATAATGATTATAAAAAACGGAAAAGTTTTCCAGGAGGATGGAAGTTATAAAGTAACGGATCTGTATATAGAAAATGGCAGAATTGTATCATCAGCAGAAGAAGTGACAGATAAAACAGAGCTGGATGCATCTGGTCTGAAGGTTTTACCGGGGCTGGTAGATATTCACAGTCATGGTGCGATCAGACATGATTTTTCAGATGCAGATGTAGAAGGACTGAAGGCAATTCTACAGTATGAAAAATCACAGGGAATCACTTCTTATTGTCCTACATCCATGACACTTCCGAAGGAAGAACTTCTTAAAATTTTTCAGACAGCGAAGGATGTAGAACAGGATGAAACCTGTGCGAGAATCGTTGGCATCAATATGGAAGGACCTTTCCTTGATCCTGTGAAAAAGGGAGCGCATGTAGAAGGTTATATTCGTAAACCAGACGTGGAATTTTTCAGGGAGTGCAATGAATCTGCCGGCGGAATGATTAAACTGGTGACTCTTGCTCCGAACATGGAGGGTGCGAAAGAGTTTATCCAGGAGTTACATAACGAGGTAGTGATTTCTGTCGGACATACAGCGGCAGACTATGAGTGTGCCGCAGAGGCTATGGAATTGGGAGCACTTCATGTCACTCATCTTTATAATGCCATGAATCCTATGGGACACAGAGAACCTGGCGTGATTGGCGCGGCAGCAGATAATGAGAAGTGTATGGTGGAACTGATCGGGGATGGAATTCACATTCATCCTGTGACTGTGCGCAATACTTTCCGTCTCTTTGGAGACAGCAGAGTGATCCTGATCAGTGATTCTATGATGGCAACAGGTATGGAGAATGGAATTTATGAACTGGGTGGACAGGAAGTAACTATGAAGGACAGAAAAGCAACTCTGGCAGATGGAACGATTGCCGGTTCTGCGACATGCCTCTTTGACTGTATGAAGAGTGTTATCTCCATGGGAGTACCGGAAAGAGAAGCGATTCTTGCCGCGACTGCGAATCCGGCAAGAAGTATTGGAATCTATGATGAGGTGGGTTCTCTCGCACCGGGGAAACGTGCGGATATTGTTCTGACAGATGATGAATTAAATGTTGTAAAAGTATTATAATTTTGCAATCTGATATTCTATGAGAAGGCTGAGTAGTTGCAAAATATTGTAAATGATATAATTCAACAGGTATTAAATGGGGCAAAAAAAATTTTGCCCCTTGATTTCTTTAGGAGAAAATGATGACAAAAAAAGAAATTCTGGATGCGATCCATGGACAGATGATCATTTCCTGTCAGGCTGTAGAAGGAGAACCTTTATATGTAGAAGAGAAATCTATTATGTATCTGATGGCGCGCGCGGCAAAACAGGCCGGAACACCTGCAATCCGTACCAGTAGTATCAGAGATGTGATCGCAATTAAAGAAGAAACCGGCCTCCCTGTAATCGGTCTTGTAAAGGTCCAGTATCCCGGATATGAAGGATTTATCACACCTACGATGAAGGAAGTAGACGATTTAGTTGCTGCCGGTTCTGACATTGTTGCGCTGGACTGTACGCTTCGAAAACGTGGCGATGGTTCTACAGTCAATGAATTTATAGCACAGATCAGAGAAAAATATCCGGATATTATTCTGATGGCGGATATTTCCAATTATGAGGAAGGAATCAACGCATGGAAATGTGGGGTAGATATTGTAGGAACAACTATGAGCGGTTATACAGCTTATACATCTTCAGTAAGTGATGGACCGGATTATGAACTAATGGAAAGATTATCCAGGGATATAAACATTCCTGTTATCGGAGAAGGCAGAATTCATTACCCGGATCAGGCGGTAAAGGCGTTACAGACAGGAGCTTGGGCGATAGTTGTAGGAGGAGCGATTACGCGCCCTCTGGAGATTGCAATGCGTTTCCAGAATGCGATTAAAGAAAGCAGATAGAATACCATACTTTGCCGAAGGAGAACCGGCCATTGAAAATCATTGGCAGAGAGCTGTCAGTGGGGCAGATTTTACAGATACAATTTAACGCTGTACAACATTTGTACTGATTGCATAAATTCGTGCCGTATGCCTCGGGAATTTGGCATATTGATGCAAAAGCACCTTTCGGAATAGTAGCATGTAAACAGTAACAATATTAAGATGCATGTGCTTGACACATAAGATAGAATATGTAAGACTCTTATTATAATGATATATCAGTTATAGATAAAAGATACAATGAAAATTGATATATAATATAATAAGAGTCTTTTTGTAGAAAGGGAAATATAAATGAAATTAGTAATCGTACGACATGGAGATCCGGATTATTCGATTGATTCACTTACTGAGAAAGGATGGAAAGAGGTAGAATATCTCTCAGAAAAATTGTCAAAGTTTGATGTAAAAGAGTTCTATGTTTCTCCACTTGGAAGAGCAAAAGACACCGCTTCTCTGACCTTGAAAAAGATGAATCGCACCGCTGTAGAATGTGACTGGCTGAGAGAGTTTGACGTTCTGATCGACCGTCCTGATGTTACAGACCGAAAGATTATCTTATGGGACTGGCTTCCGCAGGACTGGACGAAGGACGAGCGATTTTATCAGTATGACCACTGGTTTGAAAACGAAAGATTACAGAAAGCGGATGCAAAAGGCTATTATGACTATGTGACGGGAAAGTTTGATGAACTTCTGGCATCTCATGGATATGTGCGGGAGGGACATTACTATAGAGCTGAGAAGGCAAATAATGATACACTGGTATTTTTCTGCCATTTTGGGTTGGAGTGTGTGTTACTTAGCCATCTGTTAAGTGTGTCTCCGATGGTGATGTGGCATGGATTTTGTGCTGCACCAAGTTCTGTTACAACAATAAATACCGAGGAGCGAAGAGAAGGAATTGCGAGCTTCCGTATCAGTGCATTTGGTGATATTTCACATCTTTATGCACATGATGAACCACCGGCATTTGCTGCCAGATTTTGTGAAACATATGATAATAAAGAGGAGCGCCACGACTGAATATATATGGTAGAAAGGAAATAAAAATATTGATATCAAAGACAATGAAAGCAATTTTGCATACACTTTCCTATGGAAATATAGAGGTAGAAAATTCCAGAAAAATGGCAGACCTGAAACAGTTGGATGCCACACGTATTTTTTTGAAAAAACTGGATGCCAAAGTTTATAATGGCGATTATGAAGTACCGATCAGATTGTATTTTCCGACGGAGGAAGCGATGCAGGCAGGGATTGTGGAAGGAAATACCTTTCCAATTCTGCTGTTCTTCCATGGCGGAGGCTGGGTAACTGAGAGTGTAGAGAATTATGATCGTGTCTGCTCCAGAATGGCTCAGGCAACTGCACATATCGTGGTTTCCGTAGAATACAGGCTGGCGCCGGAACATAAATTTCCGATTCCATTGGAGGATTGTTATGCTGCGGCAAAAGCGCTTTATATGAACCAGCTGATTCTGAATACAGACCCCGAGAAGATTACGATCATCGGTGACAGTGCGGGTGGAAATCTGACTGCGGCAGTGTGTCTGATGGCGAGAGACAGAGGTGAGTTTACACCGCGCCGGCAGATACTTATCTATCCGGCATTGGGAAACTGTTATACAGAGGAATCACCATACAGATCAGTACATGAAAATGGCAGTGATTATCTGCTGACAGCGGTAAAAATGGAGGATTACCTTACTCTTTATCAAAGGACAGCAGAGGACAGACAGAACCCATACTTTGCGCCGATTCTTGAAAAAAATCTGAGAAATCTGCCGGAAACATTAATTCTTACAGCAGAATATGATCCTCTCAGAGACGAAGGGGAAGTATATGGAAGAAAGCTTCAGGCGGCAGGAAATCATGTGGAAGTTTATAGAATTCACGGAGCGTTTCATGGATTTTTTGCACTGGGGATTAAGTTTCTGCATGTACAGGAAAGCTTCCAGTATATTAATGGATTTTTGAATAAAAGTTATGAGAAAATCCTTTAATCGAATTAAGTAAGTGACGAAAGAGGATAATGAGAAAGAAAGCAGGAAAACTATGGATACAGGATATTCAAAATGGAGAAAACTGGATAATGCAGCACTGGCATTTCCACTGGTAAGCGGAAAAAATGATACCAGAGTATTTCGTTTTTACTGTCAGTTAAAAGAAAAGGTCGACGGAGAAATTCTTCAATCCGCGCTGGATCAGACAATGGAGAAATATCCATTATTTCAGGCGGTTTTGCGAAAAGGATTGTTCTGGTTTTATCTGGAACACAGAGATATCAGAGCGGTTGTAAAACAGGAGACAGAACCGCCATGCAGCCGCCTGTATATTCCGGATAAAAAATCTCTTTTATTTCAGGTGACTTATGATAAAGACAGGATTAACTTCGAGGTGTTTCATGCATTGACAGACGGCACCGGAGCAATGCATTTTTTGCAGGAACTGGTGCAGAATTATCTTATTCTGGCTCATCCGCAGGACGATCTTCCGCGAATAGAAAATGCAGAAGAAGTCACTCATGGAGATAAAGAAGAGGACAGTTTTTCGCAGTATTATTCTTCCGATATGCCAAAGAATAAAGAGAAGAAAGAGACAGCAGTGAAGCTGAAAGGCGAGAAGCTGGTTCATTCAGATATGCATATCACAGAGGTGGTTCTTTCGGTGAAGGATATTCATCAGAAGGCGCGTTCTTATGGTGCTTCTATCACAGTATTGTTAACTGCAATGATGTTATGTTCTATCAGAGAAGAAATTCCGAAAAACCAGCAGAAACGACCGGTAACATTAATGATACCGGTGAATCTGAGAAATTATTTTCCGTCTCAGTCCATGACAAACTTCTTTGGCTGGATTGAAGTCGGATATACATTTTCAGAAACAACAACCTTTGAAGAAGTAGTAGCAGATGTAAAAAGGCAGTTTGAGCAGGAACTTGTGAAAGATAAAATTGCCATGCATATGAATGGCTATGTAAGAATCGAAAAGAATCCTTTTGTGAGAGCTGTTCCGCTGGAGATTAAGAAATATTTCCTGATGATAGGCGCTAATCTGGGAAGCAGAAGTATTACTGCAGTTTATTCTAATATTGGTATTATCCGTCTTCCGGAAGAGTATAAAGAATACATTCAGCATTTTGGGATATTTGCCAGTCCCAATTCACTCCAGATATGTTCCTGTTCTTATGGAGATGAAATGGTTGTGGGATTTACTTCCAAGATACTGGATGACAGTATTCAGAGAAATTTTCAGAGAATGCTTGGTGAAGAACAAGTTGCTCATCGGGAACTGAAGAATGAATTTCCAGGATATGGAGAGAAACAGAAACTGGAGAAGAAAGAGAACCAGAGAATTGTTCAGACTTTCAGTTTTCTGTGTCTGGCGATAGCAGTGGTCTGTGGGATGATTAATTTTATGACCACTGGTATGTTAAACTGGTTCTGGTTTGCAGGGGCGGGATGTGCCTGTGCCTGGCTGGTAGTTATGGTAGCATATTTTAAAAGAAGGAACATTCTTAAGAATGAAATGTGGCAGCTGTTGATCATATCTGTGATAGCAATTTTTTGGGATTGGTTTATCGGATGGAGAGGCTGGTCTGTAGATTTTGTTCTTCCTTTTGGGGCATTGGCGGTACAGTTTTCCATTCCTGTAATTGCAAAAGTGAACCGTCTGGAACGGGAAGAATACCTGTTTTATCTTGTTCAGGCAGGTGTTGCGGGACTGATTCCAATAGTTCTTGTATGGACGGGAATTGTGAGATTGGTATATCCTTCGGTTGTCTGTGCGGGGATTAGTTTTCTCACTGTGGCGGCATTATTTATTTTCTGTCTCAAAGATACTCTGCAGGAGTTTCATAAAAAACTTAGAATGTAGTTGACATGTGGACTGCAAAATATTATACTTTATTACTGTAAAAGAACAGGGGAGCTTGTGACAGCAGGCTGAGAGGAAGTCATCAACTTCGACCCTTATACCTGATTTGGATAATGCCAACGTAGGAACGTATATGATAGTGAATTTACGGGAGATACTTTGGTATCTCCTTTTTTATGTGGCTATATGATATCTATCTGAAACAGGAGTAGTTACCGAATATAAAATGAACAGTAACTACAGCAATTTGCATTATTTTGTGGAATTGCTATAGTGTATCAACAAGAGAAAACAACTTGTTGGTAGACTTGAATTGAATATTGGAAAAATGAGAGTGAACAGAGTTCATGAAGGGGTGCACCACCGCGGGTACATTCTTTTGTGGACTCCTTTTTTATACTATTGGAAATTCTTCCATATTGTTCCGTTGATATGAAAATATGGAAAAATGTCTGTTTTACTCCCATTTATTTTCGGGAAAGGAGAGGAACATGTTTACAGTAAACGGAACGAAAAAAGAACTGCCGGGTGTATTTTCTGTGAAAGAATATCTGGAACAGAATGGATATGTGATCAGTCAGATCGCAGTAGAGTTAAATGAAGAAATTCTGCCAAAAACAGAGTATGTGAGCACTGTTTTGAAGGATGGAGACGTAATGGAAATAGTAAGCTTTATGGGTGGCGGAAGCTGCTGATACAAGTAAGTCCCCACCCACTGCTTATTGCTCTTCGCAACCTCCGCAGGGGACTTACTTGATTCGGTTAAACAACTATGATATTTCAGGAAAGAAGGACATAAATAATGAGTACAATTGCAAACACAAATAATGAAAAGAAATACGAGGACAAATTAGTTTTAGGAGGACATGAATTTATCTCCCGTTTTATTCTGGGATCAGGTAAATTTTCACTGGATCTGGTGAAAGCATGTATCGAAAAAGCAGATGCACAGATTATTACACTGGCTTTACGTCGTGCAAATGAAGGCGGACTTGCAAATATTCTGGATTATATTCCAAAGAATGTGACCTTGCTTCCGAACACATCAGGAGCAAGAAATGCACAGGAGGCAGTCCGTATCGCCAGATTATCAAGAGAGATCGGATGCGGAGATTTCGTAAAGATTGAAGTTATGCATGATTCTAAATATCTTCTTCCGGATAATTATGAGACAATCAAAGCAACAGAGATTCTTGCAAAAGAAGGCTTTGTGGTAATGCCATATATGTATCCTGATTTAAATGTTGCAAGAGATCTGGTAAACGCAGGAGCAGCCTGTATCATGCCGCTGGGCTCTCCGATTGGATCAAATAAAGGTCTCTGCACAAAAGAATTTATACAGATTCTGATTGATGAGATTGACCTTCCAATCATTGTAGATGCAGGAATCGGAAGACCTTCCCAGGCGTGCGAAGCCATGGAGATGGGAGCTTCAGCAGTAATGGCAAATACTGCGATTGCAACAGCCGGGGATGTACAGGTGATGGCAGAAGCATTTAAGAAAGCTATTGAAGCAGGAAGAAGTGCTTATCTGTCTGGTCTTGGCCGTACATTAGACAAAGGTGGCAGTGCATCTTCTCCGCTGACGGGATTCCTTCATGATTAAGATATTTTTATTTAGTATATATAACATATTACATAAATTTGGAGGAAATATAAGATGGAAGCAGAAACAAAAACAATTCCAGAACACGGGGAACATTTTAATGAAAGTATTGTAAATGAAGTGATTCTGGAGGACATGAAAAAAAACAGAATCGATCATATGAAATATCTTCCTGGAATGGAAGTTCTGGAAGGGTCAGATGTAATGGAGCAGGTAATCTCCGCAATGCAGGAATATGATTATGATAAATATACGGAAGCAGATGTGCGCAGGGCATTGGCGCATGATAACCGTACTTTGGAAGATTTTCAGGCATTGCTTTCTCCGGCAGCATTGCCGTTGCTGGAAGAGATTGCACAGGCAGCACAGATAGAAACAAGAAAACATTTTGGAAACAGTGTATATATGTTTACACCGATTTATATCGCTAATTACTGCGAAAATTATTGTATTTATTGTGGATTTAACTGCCATAACAAGATTCGCAGGGCACAGTTAAATGAAGAAGAAATCGATAAAGAAATGTCTGCAATCGCAAAGACAGGACTACAGGAAATTCTGATTCTGACAGGAGAAAGCAGAGCGAAATCGGACGTAAAATATATTGGAGAAGCATGTAAGATTGCAAGAAAATATTTCAAAGTTATTGGTCTTGAAGTATATCCGATGAACTCTGATGAGTATGCGTATCTGCATGAATGCGGAGCAGATTATGTAACTGTTTTTCAGGAAACATATAATTCCGATAAGTATGAGACTCTGCATCTGGCAGGACATAAACGTATTTTTCCATATCGTCTGAATGCGCAGGAACGTGCATTAAAAGGTGGAATGCGAGGCGTAGGATTTGCAGCACTTCTGGGACTTGATGATTTCCGGAAAGATGCCTTTGCAACGGGATATCATGCATGGCTGCTCCAGCGAAAATACCCTCATGCAGAGATTGCTTTCTCCTGCCCGAGACTTCGCCCGATCATTAATAATGACAGAATCAATCCGATGGATGTACATGAGCCACAGCTGCTACAGGTAGTATGTGCATATCGATTATTTATGCCATTTGCAAGCATTACTGTTTCTACAAGGGAATGCGAGCGTGTGAGAGATAATCTGGTAAGTATCGCGGCAACAAAGATATCAGCTGGCGTAAGTACAGGAATCGGAAGCCATGTGGAAGACATAGAAGATAAAGGAGATGACCAGTTTGAGATTTCTGACGGAAGATCTGTAAATGAGGTTTATCAGGCGCTTCTGGATCATAATCTTCAGCCGGTTATGAATGATTATGTGTACCTCTGATTTTTATAAAAATGTGATTGCGGTGACCAACAGATCTCTGTGTGAACGTCCTTTTCCGGAGCAGATAGAAAGAGTATGTAATTGTCATCCTAAAGCAATAATACTGAGAGAAAAAGATCTGTCGGAGGAAGAATATCTTCTTCTGGCAGAGAAAATATTGAACATCTGCCGGGAATATGATGTTCCCTGTATGCTTCATACTTATATAAATACAGCCAGAAAACTGGAACATCCTTTTATCCATCTTCCGTTATTTCTTCTGAAAGAATACCAAGGAAAACTTGAGAATTTCCGGGGAATTGGATGTTCAGTTCATTCTGTAGAAGATGCCCTGGAAGCACAGAAATTGGGTGTAACTTACCTTACAGCCGGTCACATTTATACAACTAATTGTAAAAAAGGACTTCCGCCAAGAGGACTGAAGTTTCTTGGGGATGTTTGTGATTCTGTGACGATTCCGGTGTATGCAATAGGTGGAATCCATCCAGGAACAGAGCAGATATCTGAAGTGATAGCACGAGGTGCTGCTGGTGGGTGTATTATGTCTGATATGATGAAAATATAGTAAAAGAACATATTAAGCTGTATGAATATTTAAAACAAATGGAAGAAATTTTACCTGATCTGGTTAAATAAGAGAGTGTTAGTTTTGGACTATTTCTGTGATATAAACGGAAATCATATGGATAAAAAATAAGGATTTTTCAGATATAATTATGCGTGTATAGAAATATAAAAGCCACATTTATTCGACGATTACTAATGAATAAAGTAATTCGAAAATGTGGCTTTTATCAGGAGGGGTACAAGCCCCTCCTGATAAAAGAAGGAATCATTCATCAAAAATAGTAACGATTTCTCCATCCAGAATACGATTTGTATTCTTTACAGCACAGAAGTTACCACACATACTGCAGGTATCTTCTTTTTCCGGCTTTGCTTCTGCACGATAGCGTCTTGCTTTCTCCGGATCCATGCTGAGTTTGAACATTTCTTCCCAGTCAAGGCGTTTTCTGGCTTCGCTCATCTTGTAATCCCAATCGGCAGCACCAGGAATTCCTTTTGCAATATCAGCTGCATGGGCTGCGATTTTAGCTGCAATAATACCCTCTTTTACATCAGCCGCATTTGGCAGACGAAGATGCTCAGCAGGAGTTACATAGCACAGGAATGCAGCTCCTGAATATGCAGCAATAGCTCCTCCGATTGCAGATGTGATGTGATCATATCCAGGAGCAACATCTGTTACGAGCGGTCCAAGTACATAGAAAGGAGCACCATGGCACAGTGTTTTCTGAATTTCCATATTGGCTGCGATCTGGTTCATTGGCATATGTCCAGGACCTTCGATCATAACCTGAACATCCTTATCCCATGCACGTTTTGTGAGTTCGCCAAGAGTGATCAGCTCTTCGATCTGGGCAGTATCTGTTGCATCAGCAAGACATCCCGGACGACATGCATCACCGAGACTTAAGGTGATATCGTACTCTCTGCAGATATCAAGGATTTCATCAAAATGTTCATAGAATGGATTCTCTTTTCCTGTCATTTCCATCCATGCGAACATAATAGAACCGCCTCTGGAAACGATATTCATGAGACGTTTATTCTGCTTAAAACGTGCTGCAGTTGCACGATTCATACCACAATGGATAGTCATGAAATCAACACCATCTTCTGCATGCATACGAACGATATCGATCCACTCTTCGGATGTGATTTTTCCAAGAGCTTTGTGGTAATATACAACTGCATCATAGATTGGAACGGTGCCGATCATTGCCGGACATTCGGAAGTGAGTTTGCGGCGGAAGCTTCTGGTGTCACCGTAAGAGCTGAGATCCATGATTGCTTCTGCACCCATTTCTACTGCAGAATGTACCTTTTCATATTCCATATCAACGTCTTTCCAGTCTCTGGAAACACCTAAATTTACATTGATTTTGGTAGTCAATTTTGCACCGACACCGCTTGGACTGATGCATTTATGATTCTTATTGCATGGGATAATGACCTGCCCTTTTGCAATCAGTTCTCTTAATTCTTCCACATCAAAATGTTCTTTCTCTGCTACGATTTCCATCTGCGGTGTGATGATTCCGTGACGCGCTGCGTCCATCTGTGTTGTGTACTGTGTCATTTTTTCCTCCTTGCCCTGCACTGTGGGCTTCTAAATGAACTGCGCCTCCTGCATATAGCAGGGACTTGCACCTGCGCATATTCGTAAGTTTTCGGGTAAACTTTTGCGATGTGACAGAGAGTGGTGCCCCCGGTCTGTCGTAATAATTAAGATGGGGAAGTGATCTATATGACAATATATGAACGTAAAAATATCCGAAGAAATATATTTTTTATATATGATTATGAAGAAGATATTTTGATCGAATCAAGTGATTTCTCTGCTTCAATTACAAATATCTGCTTGACAATTATCAGGGAATATTATGAAATATTTGCCCTGTATTTTTTCGGATAAAAAAGGAAAGACTGCAATACGCCAACAAGCATACTGCAGTCCGGAAGAACTATAACTTTCCCTACGTTGGCATTATCCAAATCAGGTTATGGGTTAAAGCGATACAGCTTACTCTCAGCCTGCTTACACAAGCACCCCTTGTCTTAATTGCTCACATTGTAACACTTTGATATGAGAAAGTCAATAACAATTCATGATCCAAAGTGGTCAAACTAAAGACATATTATATACTTTAGCATAGGAATGCCATGTTTTGTTCTTGACTTTTTTATTGGCAATTATTTTAATTCCATATTTGAAATTCTTTTTCATTCCTGTAAGAGTGAATGAGTTGGAAGTAGTTGTATTCACTTTTTTGAAAGAACTGTTTCCCGGGTATTTGATATAAACAGTATAGTTTGTTGCACCGGAAATTCTATTCCATTTTACAGACATTGAAGTGCTTGTATTACCCGCTTTCTGAAGTGTAACACCAGTAGCAACGTATCTGGTTGTAGCTGAAGAACTTACATAACGTTTATTATTCAGAATGATGTACGGATAAATTTTCACCTGATAAAATGCAGTTCCGGACATAGGCAGGGTAAAGGAATATCTGGTATTAAAGTACTTTGTAACAGCTTTTTTAGAAGCGTAGCTTTGATAGATAACTTTATATCCGCTGATGGAATTTGAAGGATTTACAGTAGCCATATTGAAAGTATATCCATTTCCGGCAGCATAAGATGATTTAATATTTACACTGGTATAAAGTGTTGTGCATCCGGCTGTGCGGGAGCTTATTGCTGTTCCGGATGAATTTAAGGCAGTAAGTTTTATGTTGTAGGCAGTACCGGCTTTTAATTTATTTATCGTGACTTTATTTCGGGTATTACCGACATATCCCAGAAATCGGTAAGATGATGAATTAAAATTGCTGATACTGACAGCGTACTTATCAGCATTTGAAACAGAACTCCATTGAACGGTTATGGAATTTACAGAGGCAGCAACCTGTTGGATACCGGATCCAGAAGTAAGATAGGAAGCCGCTGCCGCTTGCGCATCAGAATCATCAACAGAAGGAGTATCTGTGTCTTCCTGAATCGAATTTGCAGACTGTTCTGCCAGTGAAAGTTGTGCAGTTGCTGCAAAAACAGCAGCGGTGGATGAAAATGTAAGAATTGCGCTAAGAGCGATGCTTACGAAAAATTTTTTAAAACTTCTTGCTTTCATGATAAAGACCTCCTTTTTAACACGATAAAATAATAAAAAAACTCCGTTAATGTTAAAAATATTTTAACATAACGGAGTTGGATTTCTGTAATTTCCTGTTATTGCTCAGGATATAATCTGATTGATATTGCAAGTTGATAAGACTATTCATCCCAGCCGTCATACATACGGATGTTGACCTGAATATTTCTTACAATATCACCTTCCAGAAGATTAAGGTCGGATTCATCGGAAATTGCAGGAAGATCCATTTCATCTTCCATTACTTCTGCATAGATCCAGTTATAAGCTGCTTCATTTGCATTGTCAATAGCGTCATCCAGAGTGTCGCCTTCTGCTTCACAGCATTCCAGATCCGGAAAGAATGCTTTATATTTGCCTTCTTCATTTTTGCGGAAAACCGCAGGATATATAAATTTCATTGAAAAACTCCTCACTTTCTGTCATAACGAAACGTTATATTTTTCTGTATGGTAAACGGAATGATATTTTTGTGATTCTGGTTTACGTTTATACCGAGAATAGTATATAATACATTCATATATTCAGCAAGTGATAATGGATAAAAAACGGAAATGTAAGAGGGAGATATGGGATGCTTACAATAGAAATGGACAATTTTGATTTGGGTCAGATCTGCAGATCTGGGCAGTGTTTCCGAATGGATCAAATTGGTGATGACCGTTACCGGGTTATTGCGGGAGATAAATATCTGGAACTGACACAGGAAAGAGGAATTGTCAATTTCTTCTGTCCGGAAGAGGATTTTATTTTCTTCTGGATCCGGTATTTTGATCTGGATCATGATTATAATGAATACATACAGAAAATCAATCCCAGAGATAAATATCTGACTGCTGCAGGTGAGATGGGAAGCGGAATCCGTATTCTGCAGCAGGATTTGTGGGAGATGATTATATCATTCCTGATTTCACAGCAGAATAATATTACAAGAATAAAAAAGTGTATTGAAAATATCAGCCGGGAATTTGGAGAGAAAAAAGAAAGCAGTACAGGTGCAGAATATTATGCATTTCCAACTGCACAGGCCCTGGCATCTGCAACTGAAGAACAATTGCGGGAGTGTAATCTGGGGTACCGGGCAAAATATGTGCTGGATACAGCAAGGAAAGTCTTTTTTGGTGACATATCTTTAGAGAGTATCTATGACATGACATATAAAAATGCACGAAAGGAGCTTCTGAACCTATATGGGGTTGGAGAGAAAGTAGCAGACTGCATCTGCCTTTTTGGACTGCATCAGCTGGATGCTTTTCCTATCGATACTCACATCCGCCAGGCACTGGATGCTCATTATAAACGTGGATTTCCAAATCGACGATATAAAGGTTTCCGAGGCGTGATGCAGCAGTATATATTCTATTATGAACTGACAAACAGCAGCAAATAAAGGAGAAATGTTATTATGGAAATCGGAGCAATGTTAGACGAATTAAGGGAAAAAGCACTGAAAGACCGTAACATCTGGCAACAGTTGATGGATACCAGAAAAGAAAAACAGCCACTGGATGCTTTCTGTGCCAAGTGCCGGGAACTTGGATATGAAATTTATGAAATGGATCTGATCACCGCCGGCGAAGAATTCTATGCTACTATGCGAAGAAGTACAAACGGTGGAGGAGAGAACTCTCCAAAGTTGGCAGGGGAAGATGACTTCTATGAACTCTTTTTTGCCAGCCTGGAGCAAGATAAGTAATTTTAAATCCCCGTTCAGTGTTTGAGTTATGAACAAACATTGAATGGGGATTTTTTATGGAAAAGTAGTCTATGGAGTATCAAGTCAGATACAAAAGAAAATAAATGATTACTTTGAATGTTCCAGACCATTCTTTGCACAGATATCGTTAAGGCAGCATTTATCACAATATGGCTTTGTACGTGCTGTACAGACATCACGTCCATGATTAACCAGACGATGGCAGAGCTCATTTCCCTCTTCCGGTGGAATGATCTTCCACAAAGCCATTTCTACCTTCTTAGGATCTTTTATACCATCTACCAGGCCAATACGGTTAGACAGACGGATACAATGTGTATCCGTAACAATCGCAGGTTTGCCAAACACATCTCCCATAATCAGATTCGCACTCTTTCTTCCCACACCAGGAAGCTTCAGCAGAGCATCAAAATCATCAGGAACATTATCATGATACTGTTCATGTAAAACTTTCATACATGCGCTGATATCTCTGGCTTTACTCTTTCCCAGTCCGCAAGGACGCACGATTGCTTCGATGTCAGCTACGTCGGCGTTTGCAAGAGCCTCTACTGTAGGATATTTTGCATACAGATCCTGCACAACCACATTCACCCTCGCATCTGTACACTGTGCAGCCAGACGCACACTTACCAATAATTTCCACGCATTATCATAATCCAGAGTACAATCCGCATCCGGATATTCCTTTTTCAATCGCTCAATAACCTCAAGGGCTAATTCCTGTTTTGTCATATATATTTTCTAACTCCGTTTCATATTTTATTGTATTTCTATAATATCATAAACAAGCTCTGCTTGCATTTCCGATTTTCCTATATTAAAATAAAATCAGTCGTTGTATTTACAACAAAGCATATAAAAAATAATGAAAAGGAGTAACTGTTCAGTACCTTCACAGTTACGAAAAGAAAACTATATGATAGATACAGAATTTCTATGCAAATCCCGCCTGTTCAGGGGATTTACAAAAGAAGAAATAACAAGTCTGCTGGAGTGCCTGAATGCCGCTGTCAAAACATATCGCAAAGGAGAATACATTTTCCAGGCAGGGGAAGTGACAGAGAATTTTGGAATGATCATAGAGGGAAAAGTTCAGATCATCAGTGATGACTACTGGGGGGAAAGACAGATTCTTGCCGGTTTTGGAAAAGGACAGCTTTTCGGGGAGGCATATGCATGTATGGAGAAAATGCCTCTCCTGGTCAGTGCGATAGCAGTAGAAGAATCTCAGGTTCTGATGCTGAATGCTCACAGAGTTCTTCAGACCTGCACCTCAGCCTGTGACTTTCACCGCAGACTGGTAGAAAATCTGGTAGGGATCCTGGCAAAGAAAAATCTCACACTTACCAGAAAAATCGACCAGATCAGCAAGAAAACAATCAGAGGAAAAGTGCTTGCCTATCTATCAAGTGAGGCAGGACAACAGGATAGCAATGATATTACTGTTCCATTTAACAGACAGCAGCTGGCTGAATATCTGGCAGTTGACAGAAGTGCATTGTCGGCGGAATTGTCAAGGATGCAGAAAGAGGGTATTATCAGTTACAGAAAGAATCATTTTGTTTTAAATAAAGATCATATAGAATAGTCAAAAAACAGAACGTTAATTTATTGGTACACAGGTTGAGTATTTTTGATTAACTGATAGAAATTAACACATAAGAGGGAAAAGAATGAAAGTACGAATGTATAATGTAGGTTTCGGAGACTGCTTCTGTCTCCGGGACAGAAAGAAGAGTCTGCTGGTGGACTTTGGAACTAATAACAGCAGAATAGAGGGACGCCCGAGAAGAGAGATATTTGATGTGATTATTTCAGACTTATCTACGATTAATCGCAAGAATCTGCTTCTGACTCATTTTCATATGGACCATCTGTCGGGACTTCTTTATATGATGAAAAACAGAGACAGTTCTCTGGATTTTGGGAAAATTTATCTGCCGGATGTGTTTTCAAAAGAAGAAATGAGCAGGACACTTGTATTGTTGCTTCTGGCGGATCTGCTGAAGGAGTCAGGGCTTCCGAGCCGTCAGGTCAGCCTTTTTGCACTGGTGGATGCACTTCTGGAGAACAGACAGAATCTGGAACTGCTTTCTCGAGGTAAGATTTTTGAGGATAAATATCAGGCATTATGGCCGGATACGGATGTCATTCAGAGAGAAACAGATGAGGTATATAATGAGATCTGCAAAAACGAAAATCTTGCAGCGGTTATGGAAGAATTGCTGAATTTTGCAGAAAAACTGCGCAGAATCATCTGGTCTATGACAGAGGAAGGAAAGGCACAGACAGAGGAAGAACAGGAGAAGATTTCTCTGGCATATGTCTATGACCGGGAGTTTCGGAGGATTAAAGCGATACCTGAATTCAAAGAGCTTCTCAGTTTTCTGAATACAAATAAAGTTAATCTGAGACAGTTTAAACATAAGATCAGTATTGTTTTTCAGAATGCAAGAGATGGAGAACTGAACCTGTTGTTTACCGGAGATGTACAGCCGGGACATTTGAAGATGATCGCAGAAAATTATGATGGGAAGTTGCCGTTATATGAGCATTACTGGTGCATTAAAGTGCCACATCATGGAACTCAGGAACATTATTTTGATTTCTCGCAGTACGAACCGGAAAACATGATGATCTCTAATGGAATTCATTTCGCGAACAGTAAAAAAGAATCAAAAGAGTTGCGTACATCACCGCTTTATGGAGGATTATTTTATATCCCGGATACACATATGTATTGTTCTAACTGTGATTGCTGTGACTGCTATGAAAATGGCTGTTCCTGCAAAGAGGCAGATGTTATCTCGCCGGCGTACTATAAAGATATTTAAACTACTATAAAGATACTTAAACTATGAAATTGTCATTCTGCTATAAATAAGCAAAGTAAATTGTGGATATTCGTCCATTCATTTGAGAAGAATCAGGTAAGGTTTATTGAAGTAAAATCGAAGTAAGGTATGTTGCCGGGAACAAAAATGGATGGTAAGGACTTTACAGAATTTACAAAAAACAGCAGGTATCCGTATATTCCATTGAATATACAGTACCTGCTGTTAGTTTTTATATGATAATAACTATGATGTACGATTATTTCGCCGGTGTCAGGTGCCAGATATCGTTGTTGTACTGTTCGATAGTTCTGTCAGAAGAGAAGAATCCGGCTTTTGCAATGTTAACCAGCATCTTCTTTGCCCATGTTTTTCTGTCGGCATAATCAGCCAGTGCCTGATCTTTTTTCTCAACATAATCGTTGAAGTCAAGCAGAGTCATGAACCAGTCTTTGCTTACCAGTTCGTGATGCAGTCTTTCAAGATTTTCTTTATGGCCAAGTGCCAGCATCTTTTCACTTACAATGAAGTCAACACATTCTTTGATGCGTTTGTCATTTTCATAGATATCTCTGGAGCAGTAGTCTGCTTTCTCGTAATGCTCGATAACTTTCTCACTGGATTCACCGAAGATATAGATATTATCTTCACCGACCAGTTCACTGATCTCAACATTAGCGCCATCCATAGTTCCCAGAGTAACAGCACCGTTCAGCATGAACTTCATGTTACCTGTACCGCTTGCTTCTTTGGAAGCCAGGGAGATCTGTTCAGAAATATCGCATGCAGGGAATAATTTCTCAGCTGCAGATACATTGTAGTTCTGAACCATAACAAGCTTCATGTATGGTGCAACTTCTGGATCATCTTTGATAAGATCCTGAAGTGTAAGCAGAAGATGAATGATATCCTTTGCGATTACATAAGCAGGAGCTGCTTTTGCACCGAAGATAAAGGTTACAGGCTGAGATGGTTTCTTTCCACCCTTGATTTCCAGATATTTGCTGATGATGTACAGAGCGTTTAACTGCTGGCGTTTGTACTCATGGAGACGTTTGATCTGGATAACATAGATGCTGTTCTCATCAATTTCAACACCTGTGTTGGACAGGATAAATTCTTTACAGGTTTTCTTAGCTTCTGTTTTGATCTCAAGAAGCTTGTTCAGAACTGCGTCATCATCCTTATATTTCAGGAGATTTTCCAGTGCAGTTGCATTTGTTTTAAACTCATCACCGATCAGAGAGGTAATATAGTCTGTCAGCGGATGATTGCAGTGCATTAACCAGCGGCGGAATGTGATACCGTTAGTCTTGTTATTGAATTTCTCCGGATAAATATCATAGAAAGCTTTCAGCTCGCTTGTTTTCAGGATTTCTGTATGCAGGGCAGCAACACCGTTGATGGAGAATCCATAGTGGATATCCATATGTGCCATGTGAACCAGATTGTTCTTGTCGATGATTGCCACATTTTCCTGAGGATATTTCTCTTTTACTTTTTCATCCAGTTTCTCGATAATCGGTACAAGGTGAGGAACTACATCAAGAAGGTAGTCCATTGGCCATTTTTCCAGAGCTTCTGCAAGGATGGTATGGTTTGTGTAAGCACATACTTTGGATACGATTTCAGCAGCTTCATCAAAGTCGATTCCACGTTCTGTCAGGAGACGGATCAGTTCCGGAATGACCATACTTGGGTGAGTATCGTTGATCTGGATCACTGCGTAGTCTGCAAGGTCATGAAGGTCGCAGCCTTTCTTTGTTGCTTCGTCCAGGATGAACTGAGCGGCATTGGATACCATGAAATACTGCTGGAAGATACGGAGTTTACGTCCGTCATCATCACTGTCATCCGGATACAGGAACAGTGTCAGGTTGTGAAGGATGTCCTTTTTGTTAAAGGAAATTCCGTCGTGAACCATGGATTCATCTGCCAGATCAATGTCGAATAAGTGCAGATGAATGGATTTGTTATTGTAGCCTGCAACATCGATATCGTACAGGGAAGATTTCAGTGAGAATCCGCGGAACGGTACAGTATAGGAAACACCTGCAGGTGTGAGCCAGCTGTGTTCTTCAATCCATGGGTTCGGAGTTTCTTTCTGAAGTCTGTTTTCAAAGAGCTGTTTGAAAAGACCCAGATGATAATTCAGACCAATACCTTCGCCCGGAAGACCGAGAGTTGCGATGGAGTCCAGGAAGCATGCTGCCAGACGTCCAAGACCACCGTTTCCAAGAGATGGTTCCGGTTCCACTTCTTCGATGTCAGCGATGGCTTTTCCATTCTCTTTTAAGAATGCAGCAACATCATCATAGATTCCCAGGTTGATCAGGTTGTTAGATAATAATTTACCGATCAGGAATTCTGCGGAAATGTAATAGATTTTCTTCTTTCCATCCTGATAGCCTTTTTCAAAAAGCTGATTTTTTGTATAGATCAATAATGCGTTGTAAATTTCTTCATTTGTGCACTGGCGTGCATTTTTCTTATACAGGTCATAGATGAGCTTTTCTAAATTTTCCATCGTAATCTCCCTTTCTGAAATGAATATGTGTTTTTTATGAGTTAGATTGCTTATTTTTTAGTTTTGAATAGTGTATTGTTTTCTGGTTTATATCAGGAAGAGAAGTTCTCTTGCTGACATCTATAACTATATCAGCAGTCAATTTAAAAAAATACAACAAAATTGCGATTTTATGACAGGTTTCTGCGAAACTTGTGAGGAGACATTCCGGTTGCCTGCTGGAATTTCTTAATGAAGTAGCTGGTGTTGTTGAAGCCTACTTCCAGTGCGATCTCTGTGACAGAGGAATCGGAGTGCAGAAGCAGAGGCTTGGCTTTCTCGATGCGCAGGTCATTGATATAGGCAATCAGAGTCTTGTCCGTATATTGTTTGAACAGTTTCATAAAGTAGTATTCACTGTAATTTGACATGGCAGTAAGGTCTGCGGCATTGAGGGGCTGGGCGTAGTTCAGGTTAATATAGTCCAGGATCTTTTTAATAGAAGCAAGACTCTTATTTTGTTCTTTATCCGCAGGAATGATGTAATTTCCCATGAGCATTTCATAGAAGAAACTGAAAAACAGAGCTTTTAATTTTACAAAATAATAAGGCTTTTTTTCCTTATGGCAGGTGTGGATTGTATCAAAAAGCTGGCAGATATTTTCATAGTTGCTGTCTGCTGGAGAAATAATATGCGTAAATTCCGCCTGATTTTCCATCAGCAGGGAAATGACACGTTCCTGACATAAATCACCTGCAGGACCGGACAGAAAGTTCAGATCAAAGACAATGCTTCTGAAATAAAGGATATTTTTCAGATCTGTTTTTATTCCATGAAGAACCCCACGGTTCACGATGATCAGATCTCCGCTTCTTACACGGAGGATTTCTTTATTCAGGCGTACCAGACCACTGCCGGATTCAATATAGATCAGTTCCATCTCGTCATGCCAGTGGTTGTAAAGAGAATGGAAGATCTGGCAGTTGTCTGTATAGGTTTCTATGGGAAGCTCAAAGGAGCCGTGAGAGCTTCGTTCTTTGAGAGTGTCATCTACTTCAATCGGGGGAGTTGGCATGGAAAGAGTCTCCTTTAGTAAAATGTTTAAATAAAAATAGTATTATGATATTATTTAATGAAAAGGTATAGTGTCACAATAAAATTCGTAATTTTTATCAATATTCAAATCACAATGTTTAGTGAAACCAATTCCAATGTCGACATTATATTCTGATATTTCATCAATATCTTTCAGATCTTTTTGTAGACTTTCTATTCTTAAAATTTTTTTTGCCTTATCTTTTATGGCGTATAAATAATCATTTTTTTTAAGTAAACTTCCTTTATTGTTTATACCAATTATATGGTGATCATATACTTCAATGGGCTTTCCGATAAAATATAATTTCCCATGATTATATTTTGTATTGAATAGGGATAAAATCAATATTTCTAATATTGATTTTGATAAATAATGTATATACTCAATATATTCATTATCAATGTCAGAAAAACTTATTCTATTTTCGACCCATCCATGAGCAACATTGTTTCGTTCATCAACAATTTTTTCTAAAATGTTAAATAATTTTTTTGAATTTCTAGCAACTAAATTGGAATAATTTTCCTTGCTATAGTCATTATGTTGCATTTGATAATTTTTAAAAATATAACAATTAGCTATAGATTTTTCAAAATCTGGTATTCCTAAATCATTGGCTAATTCTGAAATTTGTTCAATCTTAAGATTGCCAGAATGAGAAAGAATAAGTTTTTGATTATTGGTAAAACCTGTTTTAGGATTTTCAAAAGCATAAAAGGCATTTTTTATAGCTTGTACATTTGTTAAATCATAGTTCTTATATCTTTGGGGATTAGTAAGAAAATCCCCTAGTTTTTTAATGTGTTTTTCTTTTAATTTATCAGGTAGATTATCATATGTATCGACTATGCTATAAAGTTCATTGCAATAAGTACTAAAAATATTGTCTATATATTGTTCAAAACATCCATATATGCTTATTATGACTGCATTATATTGAATAGGAGAAGCAATTACCTTTTTTATTATGCGGCTATAGTCAATAGTTTTAGGAAAGCTATTTAAAGTTGCTTGGTCGGTAATTTGATTTTCTATCTCACTAATCATATTTTTTTGTAATTCAATACTTTGTATATATGTTTGGATGTATTCTAATTGTTCTTCTAATTTTTGATATTGTAGTTGTAAGTTTATCATGATTGTTGAAGGATTATTTCTTTTAAAAGTTCATGAAAAAGTTCAGTTCTATTTTTTATATCTGATTTACCTTGTTTTTTTCCATCAAATGCATCAGAATATTTACAATAAAATGATTGCAAGTATTCTATATTATTATCAATATTCATTTGTTGTGGACAAGAATCTAATTGGCTTAAAGCTAACATTAGTGGATCATATATCATCTTTTGTGGAGATGTCCATGCATATTTTCCGCGAATAATAGTATATTGGCAAAAGGCTTTTTCTGCAAAGAAATTATCAGCCATTTTAATTGCTTTTTCGAAAGTGTTTGATAATAATTGGAGCTGTTCAGAAGTATACTGGTTTCCTTGTCGTAAACATAAATCCATAAAAAGAGATAGTTTTCCGCTAAAATTATCTATGTGGCGCATTGAAAAATAACGCAAAACTAATTCTACATCATACATTCTTTTATATAGCTTGTTTTTTGCATATGCCAAAGCATCATCATAACTTTCTAAAAATTCATCAGAAACAGATTCTATATCCGGAGTTATGAGCCATAATTTTCTAAAAGAACTATTTTTAGAAAGTGCAAAGCATAAATCATTGAATGGTCCATCATATAATGCATTTCGTATTTCTTGATCTTCTAGTGTAACTCCGCCAGTATTCAATCTCTCGAAAACCATCTTTTTCATGGTTTCCTCTTGGGCGAGGTTTTTGCTAGATTCTTTTAAGAGTGTAATAACAGATAATTGGCGTCGATCAATTCCTTCTTTTATTTTTTGAGGTAATTGGCTATATTTTCTTCCGTTCAATTCTGACCATTCAAGCAATCCTTCAAGTTCATATTTGTCATTATAAAAGTCAATAACTGCAGTAATTCGCTGAAGTCCGTCCATAACTTGATATTGATTAAATTCAGTTTCATAAACGAATACAGGGGGAACAGGTACATTCATAATAAAAGACTCAATTAATTTAGAGCGTTTTTGTGAATCCCAAGTAATTCGTCTTTGATATTTGGGTTTCAGCTGATAATTTGCGGAGTTAAAAACGTCTGTTACAAGGGAAAGCTTAATAGCACCCTGTTCTGTGATGATTCTAGCTTCGCCCTTTTCATATTTCTCATTAATAGCGTCATCAGATAATTTCATAGAGTTTCCTTTTTGAAAGATTAAAATATTTTTTTCAAAATTAAACAATTCCATTGTTTTTATCTCCTCATATTTGCCAGTATATTAATTATTCCATGGTAAAATTGTACCCATAACTTTTCTTGGTTGAGCCTTTATTTGAACATCAAATTTAAGCGATGTTTTACTTATTTTGGAGTCAGCATTATGTAGTCTCATTGATATAATCCACTGATCAAAATAAATTTCAATAGTGGTTTTGCTTTTTGGCTTTATACGTACTTCTACGATTTCTTCAGGCATTGTAATGGTTTGGACAGCGCGGGTATTTTTTATACCATTATATGAAGACATGAGTAAACCATGCATATTATATGGATAAACTTTTGTAGATCTTGAGTGATCTTCTTTTATTATTTTGTAAAAATCTTGTATACCAAACATATATTCAAAGAAAGCCTGTGTAAATTCTTTGGCATTTGCTTGTTCTTCTAAAGTTGAATTTTCATCAGCAATACCAAGTCGTTTAATTTCTGCTACAAATAATTTGATGATTGGATAATAGATGGTGTCCATCTTATCTTCTACATCTGCCCATCTTTGATATTGTTTTGCATACGTATCTATTTTTTTGAAAATTTCATTTATATTTTTTATAAAGGAGTTACTGCATGAAAACTGTCCATTTGTCCATACTTTTGCAAAATCAGGATCTTCGGTTATTCTTGGATGTTTTACAGCTTCATGATTATTTTTGCAACTGATGCCTATACTTGTGATTGAATCAAGAGATTCCGGTTCACTATAAATTTCTAGATTAATATCTCGTACATCGCCTTTAGTTCCTGCATTATCAGGCATAACTCGCAAAAAACCGTAAAGATTTTCACTTGATGATAAGATGGGTTCAACATTTCTTAAATAAACGGCAGCAACCCTTGCAGCGCGGTTATAATCATTTGTCATTGTTTCTAAGCGTATAGTTTCTAACTGGGCATTATCATCTAAGTCTTCATCTGAACCTCGGATAATTTGGTAGGCATTTTCAACATTTTTATAATTTTTATCTTTTATAATTTTTAATGAGTCCGTATTCCAGCCATTCAGAGTTAATTCCCTGTATATTTCAATTAAAGTTGCATATTCAAAAGCTTTTCCGCTTAAAACAGTATTAGTTAGTCGTTTATCTGCTGTTGGTCCATAAATTTCAGCTTCTGGATTTTCGATATTTAAAAAAGGTGTTAAATCATCAGAAGTTAAAATCTTTTTAACTTCATGGGCGATTGATTCAGCAAGTTTCACAGGAACTGCATTCCCAATTTGGCGATATTTACTATCTAAATCTCCACAGAATTCTAATTCTGGAGGGAAAGTTTGAATTGCTGCAGCCTCTTTATAACTTAAACGTCTATATTTTCCGATAAAACGAAACTTATCTACATCTTCAAACTCCATACCATCGGAGTCTGGACTTAAAGGTACCTGCTTAGCCATAGCAGGAATAGTAAAGGATACTTCATCAAAATTTCGTTGTCTATTCCTAGACATGTATCGAGATGAAAATGCAGCTTGACATACATCGCTCATATCTACAGGTGGTAAATCTTTTAGTGCATCTTTAAGGGTCACGATTTTAGGATCTCCAGATGGGAAAATATATGCGCCGCCATGACAAATTTCGTTTTTTATGCCTATAAAAATAACTCGCATCCTATCTTGTGGTACACCATAATTTTTTGCATTGACAGTTGGAGCGGACATAGTATATCCTAATTCTGAAAAATCTTCTATGATTTTATCGAATACTGCACCATTTCCTAAAGTTTTAATTCCGATAACATTCTCAGCAACAATAACTTTTGGTTTTTTTATTCTTACCATTTCTACAAAATGTCTGTATAAAACATTTCGAGAGTCATCTACTTGTCGAGGACCAGCGAGAGAGAAGCCTTGACATGGAAATCCACCTAATACTACATCTGTACTTACACCCGGAAGCACATTTTCTAAATCTAATTTAGAAACATCACCACATTCAATAATTGTGCAATTTTCAGGTGATTTTCTACTCCCATCAGAATTAAAATTAGCCCATTTATCATACGTGTCACAGGCATCGTTGGAAAAATCGTTTGCCCAAAGTATTTTGAATCCTTTATTATGGAAGCCCATGTCTAGACCACCAGCACCAGAAAACATAGATATAACTGTAAAACTCATTTTAGTGTCCACCTTCCTGTGGTTCCCTTGAACCATTCGATAATTTTTTTATTAAATAGCTTGTTTTCCTACCAATATTTTAATTGAAATATTAGAAAACTTTTTTATGAAGATATCTTTTATTAAATATGCATCGCCGTAGTTTAATTTAGGAAAATAATAAAGTTTTTGTTTAGCTAATATTGCAACGATGCCGCAATGCTTATGTTTTTGTTCTAAGAACCAAAGATTATTTAAGAGCATATCAAGATTTTTATGATATATATCAAAGATAATAAGTTTGTTATTTTGCATTAATTTGAGGTTTTTCTCTGTTTCATTTATATTCCAAGTGTATTTCGTTAAATATTTTTTTGAATTGAATATATGAGTTGTAAAAAAGTTATCATGCATATCATCGTAAGTATACATAAAATTGAGAGAGTTGTTTTGTTGCTTTTGCATAAATAACATATCTACCATTATAAAATCCTCCTTTGGTTATACTCTATAATTTATATTATAGAACAAATGTTCTAATAAATCAATAGAACATTTTGGAGAAAATTGTATTATTAAAAATTTAAAATGTCTAATCTAGTTTAAACGACAGCATTATAGAAATCAAGAATTATATTGTACAAAAAAACTTTCGAAAAAATTACCAAATATTAAGATAACCTTGTTCATCCTGTAAGGTTACAATCTTATGATAGCCTCAGATGAAAAAGTTAAGTCAAAAATAAAGCCAACCTAAAACCTAAAAAAGCACAAAAGAAATAAGGAGGACAAGCAAATGGAAATCACAAGACCTGCTGTAGCAGGAACTCTGGAATCCAGTGACTGTTAGGTAATGATCGAAGAAGGAGACGGCAAAGTCGAATTTTCACTGGAAAGTTCTGTGATTAGTCAGTATGGAAATCAGATCAGAAAGGTAGCACTGGAAACCCTGAACAACCTGGGCGTAAATAATGCGAAAGTAACAATGATTGACAAAGGTGCGCTGGACTGCACCATCAAAGCAAGAATTGAAGCTGCTGTTTACCGTTCTGTTTTACAGACAGAAGATTTACCATGGGGAGGTGCTATCCGATGAGTAATCCAAACAAAAAAAGATTAAGAAGAACCATGATGTTCCTGAACGCACAGAAACCGGGTCTGATTAAAGATCCTTATATTTATAAACCGGATTCTATTATGCTGGATCTGGAAGATGCAGTTGTCGAGAACCAGAAAGATGCAGCAAGATTTTCCTTGTTTCATGTATTAAGAACAATCAATTACAGAGGATGCGAACGAGTAGTCAGAATCAATGGTCTGGGTTCCTCTTACTGGAAAGAAGATATCCGCTGTGCAGTTGCAGGTGGCTGTGATTCCATTCGTATCCTGAAAACAGAGAGCGCTAAAGACGTTTATATTGTAGAGAAAGAAGTAATCCAGGCAGAAAAAGATTTCGGACGTCCGGAAGGAAGTGTCCTGATCATGGCTGCTATCGAATCTGCAAGAGGTGTTATGAGGGCTCTGGATATCTGTGAAGCATCTGAGAGACTTTTCGGTATCGCACTTTCCGGTGGTGATTATACAAAAGACCTTCAGACACATATTACAGGTACAGGTCTGGAGCTGATGGGTGCAAGACAGAACCTTGTTATTGCAGCAAGAGCTGCAACATTCCTGATCACAGTACCGGAAATGCTCCCTGTTTATAAGAAACTGAAGATCAGACCGACAACATTTCTTCTGATCTGTGTAACATCCATGGGTGTTATAAACCTTCTTCCATGGGGTGATCCGACCATGAGAGCTGCAACAGTTCTTGGAATTGAACCAAACCAGCTCTGGCTTCAGATTCTGCCAATGCAGGTTGTAGGCATCATCATTGCACTGGCAACAGCAGTGTTCTGGGGAATTGTAGAGAAGAAACGTGGAGCAGGAGCTGTAACAGATGTAGAAATCACAGCAGGTGGAAACGTAGAAGAGCAGACAGAGGCAAGAGAATATGCAAGACCAAAACTATTCTGGTTTAACCTTATTCTTACACTTGCAGTGATCGTATGCCTGATTTTTGTGAAAGTGCCATCTCACTATGTATTCATGCTTGGATGTGCCATTGCCTTACTGGTGAACTTCCGGGGAGCATCCTTACAGAATAAAATCATCAAATCCCATGCAGGTCCGGCCATCATGATGTCCTCAACAATCCTCTGCGCAGGTGTATTCCTCGGAGTAATGGAGAAAACCGGAATCATGAACAATATGGCAACTGTACTTGCCGGATTTGTTCCAATGTCCATGGGACGCTTCCTGCCACTGATCATCGGTATTCCTGCAGTACCGCTTAACTGATGTTCGATACAGACTCCTTCTTCTTCGGATTGATGCCAGTTCTTATCGAAATCGCAGGAAACTTCGGTGTACTTCCGGCACATATTGCCATCGTTATGGTAGTCTGCCGTAACTGTGCAACATTTATCAGTCCGGTTGTACCGGCAACCTTCCTTGGTATCGGTCTTGCAGATGTAGAGATTAAAGACCATATCAAAAACTGCTTCTTCTGGATCTGAGGTGTCAGCATCGTCTGTCTCCTCGCAGGACTTCTTCTGGGAGTCATCAAGATCTGACAGCAGCAGACTAATTGATTGACCAACGAAAACTCCGACAATGATCGGAGAAAAAACAAATAAGCCATCTTACCAAAATACTATACATATAAAATTCCTTCAGAAAAATCCCTCCTGGTGCTGCCGCAAAATGCGCAGTGCTCAGAGGGATTTTTCCATTTGCAGAAAAACAATAGAATCGAAAATAGTTCCATGGTCGATCCATTGATAAGATCCATTGTATTTCTGGCAGATATCTTCAATAATAGAAAGCCCATATCCATGAGAACCCGGTTCTGATTTTGTAGTCTTATGTGTAAAAGTCTGTATCGGGTTCTTGGTATTGTGCATATACACAGTCAGAAATCCGTTGGAAATGCTTGCAGACAGCCGGATTTCAGGAGCAGGATTGCCGGAAGCGTTACAAGCTTCGATAGCATTGTCCAGAAGATTAAAAAATATACTGCTCAGGTCAGTTGTATCAATGAAAATCTTTTCCGGTAAAAGGAACTCATAGGACACCTGGATATGTTCCTGTTTGGCGCGGAGCCGTTTCCCTTCCAGGATTGCCTGCAACAGGTTATTTTGACAGTAAGGATGAAAACGCTCCTTCTGAAACGTCTGATTCAGATTTCTGATGGCAGCATCAGCCTGTTCATATTTTCCCTGTTCCAGGAGTGACTGAAAGTCCTGAAGTCCCTGTACAGTTTTGACCTGAAAATCCTGAGTATCCTGTCTGCGGATCTGAAGACTGTAATCCTGTTCCTGTTTTAATTGTTTCTGCTTTTGAAGAAAAGCCAGTTCCATTTCAGTATTGGATTTCTTTAACACATCAGAAAGAATGCAGTATAAAAGAATACAGATAAGAATCATAAACACTGCCAGGATCAGAAATATATGATCAATTTTTTCTGTATAAATCGTAGACAGAAAATATAACAACTGGAATACAAAGAGGAAGAGAAATAAAGGAATCAATTTAATGTTCTTTTTCATGACTGCAATTCTCCTCTGGTTGTTTTTCTTGTGGTCTGCAATTAAGCCGGGACAGAACAGAAGCGGTATATGTTTCTGCTTCCTCATATTTTTTCATATCCATCAGATACATGACAGACATGATGTGATTCTCAATATCGTGATTCCATTTCCGGAGATTGGCATATTCATTACTTAACTGAATGGAATCATTCATCTGCTTTTTCATCAACTCAATTTCCATTTTTTTCTGTAAATATTCCCTGTGCTGCTGGGCTAAAGAACGGACTGCACGCAGAAACAGCAGATAACTGCCGATGCATATGATCCAGTAAATGATGCTCAGAGCCAGAACTGATACGGGCTTTTTCTGAAGGGAAATTATAACATTGAGAAAAACCGGAGCGACCAGTGGCAGTAACAGTTGTAAAAAGGTGAGTATTTTCAAATAATCTATACACTGTCGCAGGATTTCTGATATTTTCCAGAGAAGAAACAGGCCAAGCAGGATGTTGGAGAGTTCAATGACGAAATATTCTACAGGTGAACAGCTGGATATCAGATTGTGCGGAGTATAGATATGGGTCGGTATAAAAAGATTATGAAGTGCTATGAAAACACTGGTACATAAAATTTCCGGACAGATTATCAGCAACTGGAAAATAAAATAAACAGCTAATTTTTTCATAAAAGATGCCTGGAATAAAAAAAGTGTTACAAGAAATGCTGTAAGCTGAAATACGATTGTAATTTCGTTATGCTGCGATTCACGCTTGATCCAAAATAACAGTGCCATAAATACGGACAGACACAAAAAAAGTGGAAGTGAGATCTTGCGTTTGCAGGGCAGGATCCTGCAGTAAAAGTAAAGCAGCCCAAAACACAGATAAAGGCTGGATAGAATACACAAAAATAGATTGATCATATGACTGCCCATTTACTGCACCTCCCTGTGACTGGCAAGCATCATGAAAGCAAAAGCGTCCTTAAACTGCTGGTAATAAGACCTGCTGACAGGGATCTCTGTATTATCAGAAAGTATAATGCCTTTATGACTGTAAGTACGTACAGCATGAAGATTAACGGCAAAGCTGTTATGACAGAGACAGAAATCAGGTTTCATTCTTTCGGTAAGAACTGTCAGTTTTTCTTTTGTTGTATATGTTCCTGTGCTGGTATAAATGGTGGTCTGCCTCAGATTCCGTTCCAGATAAAGAATATCGGAGCAGAGCACCTGATAATTGCGTGAATTTCCGGAGAAATACAGATATCGTGTATGCAGTTTCTCAAGCTTCTGGCACGCTGCCCTCAGAGCCAGAGGGAGATATTTTTCCATCTGCTGTTTATGGATAAAGTAGGTGTGTTCTGTCTCATATACTGCGGTAGCATATTGCAGATACTGGCTGATAAAAATAATCTGAGTGTCCGGGCTGATATGGTTGATCTTTTCTGCAAGTGAGATGCCATTTACAGTGTCAGAACCAAGATCAATATCTGTCAGTACAATGGAATAAGGACATCCATTCTCTGCAACACCCCGGAGAAATTCATCACCGGATGTAAAATGTGTTATTTCAAAAAATCCCGGAGGATACTTTTGCAGAATAGTATGTATTATTTCATAATGTGAAGGGTTGTCTTCTCAGATTGCAAGTTTCAAAATTGGATTAAGCTCCTTTATTAACGTGGTTGTAGTTTCTTATGTCAGTGACAATATCTGTCAGATATGCCAGATGGATAAAATGAACTGTATTTCCAATAATCATACTATAAAAAATGACGGGATGCAATTTGTCTGTGAGGAAGATTGAAAAAAATGGTTAAATATGTAGTGAAATATAGTTGTTTGTGTGAATGCATGCGATTTCGGGAGTCTGTGTGATACAATCAGGATATGGAAACAAGGAAGCGGTTTTAGATTTTGTGCGTGAATTATTCCTGGTACTTTCAAGCGCTGAATATAGATATATGTGAAAGCGGTATTGTTTCCATGGGAGAAGAAAAATATTATAAGAATGACTGTCTGAAAATCATTATGGACATATATAAAGTGATTGGAAGTATCAGGAAGCTTCTGGTAATAATACAAATGACAAAGGTGATATAAATATGTACTGTTATATAGTGCACATATAACGTTTTAACTCCTCGTAAAAATTTTCTCTGGTTCCGGCCATGATAACGATGATTATCAGATCATCAAGCTGTCTCACCCTATATGCCAGTTCATAATTAGTCTTATTATAATAAATATCATAACCGTACATTCCTGCCAGATCACCTGTCTTTTCTTCGCCGATGGAATAATCTTCACATATCATTTCAATAGCTTCTTTGTACAGAGATTTCAGCTTTTTATCTTTGAGTTCTTTCATAAATTTTGCTGCAGGTGGAAGGATCTGTACCTGTGTCATTTTTCATCCTCCGTTCCGAAAACATCCTCTAAGGAGTATCCTCCTGATTTAGATTCTGCGACCCGGTCTGCTTCAGCAAATTCACCACTGGTATTTTCTTGAACAGAAAAATTTTTCTATTTGGCAGAAAATATGATTAGTGCTATCATAAAAATATATCTGTAAAATTGTGCAAATGTATCCTGCTTCTGCGTTGCAGTAATTCCATGAAACGATGCAATGGATTCTCTTATCAAGTGTGTTAAACAGAATCGGCGAAAGACATTGTACAGAAACAGCAGGAATTAAGGATGGAAGATATAATGGAAGACAATTTTGAAAAATTAAATCTACTTCTGGAGCAGGAACTGTGTGAGTTTGTGGATATTCCGGACGGTTTTACCGGACAGACAGAGAGTGGAGAGCTACGTCTGATCTACCTGATGAATGATGCGGTAGAGAGTTTTCTGGTTTTGAAAAATGCCAGGATGACAGGAAATTATGTCAGGGATTATAAAGGGGAATTTGAGGGTTCTCTAGAGAGAGCAGACAGGGATTTATGTGAGGCAGAGTATATTCTGGTGGTTCATCAGGGGCGAAATGTGTTTACTGTATTTTTTGAAGATATTTTGCTGGAAACACATTTGTACAACTATGGAGAGTTGGGACATTTCTGGGTGAAGGGCTATGAAAATCTCAGGGTAATGGAGTACCAGATTGCTATATTGCGTGATAAATATGAGTATCTGGGAGAAGAATATTGTACTGAACAGGAACGAAAGCTGGCGATGCTGCGGGATTTCCCGCCGTTAAATTATCTTTTTTATCCGGCAGTACCGGAGAAGTATATTGTTCCGGTGGACAATCCATGGGAGGTAACGGCGGAAGCACTGGCAGTTATGCAGGAACTGGCAACGGAAGCGGGAGATGAAAAACTGGGAAAAATGCTCAGGCGTTATGAAAAAAAACCAGATATATCAAATGCCAGAAAAATTGCAGGAATGCTTTGTAAGAGAAGCCATTTACCGGTGGTTACTCTTCTGGGAGAAAAAATCAGGGAAGCAGCTTCGGTCTACCCGGACAGAGATTTTGGAAGGAAACAGAATGAATATCTGCATGAACTGATGGAAAAAGCGGAACGAAGAAAAGAAGAATTGGAAGCAGAGAATGTTCAGACTCTGATCTACAGAGAAGAACCTTTCATTTATGACTGTGATTCCATATCGTTTCAGGTATATCTTATGATTGTGAGAAAAGGTGTATGGAAGCAGAAAATAATGGTTGAGAAAATGTAATTCTTTGGATAAAGTCCTTATAATTTATGTAAAGTATATATTAGTTGTTTTTGTGTAAA
Organism: Ruminococcus sp. AM22-13; assembly: GCF_003471165.1. Lineage (GTDB taxonomy): Bacteria > Bacillota > Clostridia > Lachnospirales > Lachnospiraceae > Blautia_A. Next base: position 69,042 of record NZ_QRIL01000003.1, read on the forward strand.
GTAGTCTAAACAGGAATAAAGAAGGGATTATAATAATGGATAAATTATTAGACTTAACAAGAGATTTCAATACGGCAAAAGCTGCTTTTGAAGCATATCTGGATGAATATGACAGAGCGGATGATAAGATTCATCTGAAAATCGTACATACTTATGGAGTGGTTGATGCTGCAGAAGACATTGCCCGCCGTATGGGATTAACAGAGGAAGATGTACAACTGGCAAAGGTAATCGGATTGCTCCATGATATTGGCAGATTTGAACAGATCAGGAGATTTGACAGCTTTGAACCGGGAACTATGGAGCATGCAGCATATGGAGCACAGCTTCTGTTCGGACCGGAGAAAATGATCCGCAGATTTGTGAAGGATGACAGGTTTGACAGTCTGATCTGCACTGCGATTGAGAAGCACAGTGACTTCAAACTGGAAGGAATTACGGATGAGAGAACTCTGCTTCATGCAAAGTTGATCCGGGATGCAGACAAGCTGGATAATTGCAGGGTAAAGCTGGAAGAGTCCATGGAAACACTTCTGGGAGTGGATGAGAAGGGTGTTGGTGAAGGAGTGATCGCACCAAAGGTGTGGGAGTCCTGTATGGCAAAGGAATCTGTATTATCTTCAGACCGGGTTTCAAAAATGGACTACTGGATTTCCTATATTGCACAGTATTATGACATCAATTTCTCGGAAACATATGAGATTATGCGTGAACATGACTATGTGAAACGGATTAAGGACAGAGTTCCCTATGCATTGCCGGAAACACAGGAAAAGATGGATGCTCTGGAGGCAGAGCTGGAGAAATATATGGATGAGAGAATTCGAAACAAAAAATAAATCAAGTAAGCCCCTGCTTCAATTGCGAAAAGCAATAAATAGTGGGTGGGGACATATGAAAAGACAAGAATGATTATAATGGATATGGATAAAACAGAGAAAAATCAGGAGAAATTCACCTGCGGAGAATTTGAATATCAGGTTATAAGAAGTGCCCGAAAAACCATGACTCTGGAGGTGCGCAGGGATGGAAATGTGATTGTCCGTGCACCGCTCCGTACAGGTCTGCCGCGGATCAAAAGATTTGTAAACCAGAAGCAGGAGTGGGTTCTGGGATGTCTGGAACGGACAAAAGAATACAGGGAAGAGAAGCCATTGAGTGCAGATCTGAGCGAGGCAAAACGGAATGTCTATATACGAAAAGCAAAAGAAACGATTACCAAAAGAGCTTCTTATTTTGCCAGACTCATGGGCGTTTCTTACCGCAATATCACCATCAGAGAGCAAAAAACGAGATGGGGAAGCTGCAGCAGTGAGAAGAATCTGAATTTTAACTGGAAACTGATACTTGCACCGCCGGAAGTGCTGGATTATGTAGTGATACATGAACTCTGCCATCTGAAAGAGATGAATCATTCGAAGGCATTCTGGGACGAGGTCGAAAAAGTAATGCCGGAGTATGAAACGTACAAGTTATGGCTGAAAGAGAATGGATGGAGGTTATAATGAATAATGAAAACAATAGCTGATCTGCACATTCATTCCAGATTTTCCATGGCGACAAGTAAAGAAGGTACGCCTGAGAATCTGGATTTCTGGGCGAGAAAGAAAGGGATTTCTCTGATCGGAACAGGTGATTTCACGCATCCGGTATGGAGAGAAGAACTGAAGGAGAGACTTGTTTCAGAGGGAAACGGCCTGTATCGTCTCAGAGATGAATATGTAAAAGAAGATAGCCGGAAATTTCCGGGAGAAGGAACACGTTTTGTTGTTTCCGGGGAAATCAGTTCTATTTATAAGAAAAACGGAAAGACCAGAAAAGTACACAATGTGATTTTGCTTCCAAGTCTGGAGGCAGCAGATGCCATGGCTCAGCGTCTGGAGAAAATTGGAAATATTCACTCTGACGGCCGCCCGATTCTTGGTCTGGACAGTCATGATCTTCTGGAAATGATGATGGATGTATGTCCGGAAGGAATTCTGATCCCGGCTCATATCTGGACACCCCATTTCTCTGTATTAGGTGCGAAATCAGGATTTGATTCTGTAGAGGAATGTTTCGAGGAACTGACACCGTATGTGCATGCACTGGAAACCGGACTTTCCTCTGATCCGGCTATGAACTGGAGAATTTCCAAACTGGACCGCTATCAACTTGTATCCAATTCAGATGCACATTCTCCGTCTAAGCTGGGACGTGAGGCGAATCTGTTGGATATTGACTGTTCCTATGAGGGACTTTATCAGGCAATTCAGACTGGCCAGGGACTGGAAGGAACAGTAGAATTTTTTCCTGAAGAGGGGAAATATCATTTCGATGGACACAGAAAGTGTGGTGTATCATTAAGTCCTGTAGAAGCAGAACGTATGGGTGGAATTTGTCCCGTTTGCGGAAAGAAGCTGACCATGGGCGTAGATCACAGAGTAGAACAGCTTGCAGACAGAGCGGAAGGTTTTGTGAAAGAAGACGGCAAGAAATATGAAAGTCTTGTACCTCTGCCGGAAGTAATTTCTGCATGTATGGGATATTCCACTGCAAGCAAGAAAGTACAGGGATGTTTTGAACAGATGATTCAGACACTGGGAACAGAATTCGACATTCTGCGAAACGTACCGTCAGAAGATATTAAATCCTGTGCAGGAGAACGGATTGCAGAAGGAATTGAGAATGTAAGAACCGGAAAAGTGAAGAGAATTCCGGGGTATGATGGTGAATATGGAAAAATACAACTGTTTGATGAAAATTAAACATGGAATGATGAAATTAGAAAACTGCCTATAAGAGAATAATCGGTGAGGAAATAATATATGAAGAAAATAGGAATTATCTCAGACACTCATGGCCTGCTCAGATCGGAAATACTGGAAATTTTAAAAGACTGTGACTGCATTATCCACGCAGGTGACGTAAACAAACCGGAAATCCTGGATACACTTCGTATGATGGGCTCCATCTATGCAGTCCGCGGAAATAACGACAAGGACTGGGCAGAAGGAATGGCGAAAACCTTACACTTCACCATAGAAGGGGTGAAATTTTTCATGACCCACAATAAAAAAGATGTAGACTGGGATTTAAAAGACACACAGGTAGTCATCTTCGGACACACCCATAAATACTTTGAAAAAATGATAGACAACCGTCTATGGCTAAACCCGGGAAGCTGCGGCCCCAGACGCTTCGACCAGGAGATCACCATGGCAGTAATGACAGTCGATAATGGAACCTATCAGTGGAAAAAGGTTGCCATGATCCCGCAGAAGTAAGTTAATTATTGAATGATACAGATCCGGAGAAAGAGGAGGAATATTCTCTGGAGGAATGTAAAAAAGAATGTAAAAAAGAATGTAAAATTGATTGTAACTGTAATTAATGCAGGAAATAGGGGACAGATATATAAAAGATTATAAATGCTATACAGAGAAACTTCTTTTTAAAATCTATTATGATTTTTGAAAAGAAGTTTTTTCTTTGTTTTTATGTATCAAAAATATATCCTACATAATTGAAAAAAATAATATTGTATGATAACATAAAAATAGAGACTAGTAAGGTGCATGTCTGGAGGGAAAAAGGAATGGAAAGATCTGAAAGTATTTACAGGCAGTCGAAACAGGAATTGGAAGATATTCAACAGAAGCTTCGTATGATTGAATATGAACTTGGAACAATGGATTTGCATCAGAAATCTATCATTACGAAGTCGGTTAAAGGGAAAATATATTATTATGAACAATGGCGTTCAGAAGGGAAAGTACATTCCAGATATCTTGCCCCTGTACAACCGGGAATTATCTGGAAAGAAGAACAAAATCTGCTTCGCAAACAGGAACTGTTGGAAAATAAGAAGGAATTAGAAAAACTAAAAAAACCTTTAGAGACTTTTGTTAAGTCATTAGAGCGTGAAAGAGAGAAAGAATCTCTATTGAAAGATTATACCTTTGAAGTATATTGGAAAGATGAAATCACAGCAAGAGTTTATGTAAAAGGTGGCAGAGTTACAGTTTCCAGATTCGTGGAACATCCATTAAAGCAGCTATTTGCAGATAAGAATATGACAAGGTATCAGTTAAATAAAATCTTAGAACTGCGTTGTTGGGATAGAAACAGAGCAGATATTGATGAAATTCTGAGGCATTTGGGACTTAAGTATTATAATCCATATGAAATCGTGCGTAAGACTCATGGCGTATCTTATAATGATTATATATGGTTCAGATTTCCGGGAGAGAAGCTTACAAGTAAGGATGTATTAGTGAGGTGAATATGTTTCAGGAAACAATCAGTGACGAATATATTGTAATTCAGTCAGGAACAAGTGAAGGAAGTCAGATCAAATATAGAAAAGATAATTACTGGTACAAAAAAGATAACAGAGGACATGAAGGAAGAACAGAATATTTGTGTTCTAAATTATTAAGTTTTTCTACTTTGGAACAGAGTGAATATGTAGAATATGAGCAAGGATATATTAACCAAAATATGGGGTGCCGAAGTAAGAATTTTTTAAATCCAGGGGAAGAATTAATTACTTTTTACAGACTTTATTATAATGAGTTTGGTAAAGATTTATCTGAAGTGATTGGGCGAATGGAAACAATGGAAGAACGGATTGAGTATGTGGTTAACTTTATAAAACAAACATGTTTAATTGACATTACGGATTATATGAAGAAAATTCTTACGTTAGACTGGATTATTTTAAATGAAGACAGACATCTTAATAATCTGGCAGTTGTATTTCGGGATGGTATATTTGTACCGGCTCCTATTTTTGATAATGGAGTATCTTTGTTGACAGCAAATTTGAGCGTAAACTGGAATTTTTCAATAGAAGATAATGTAAAAAGAGTGATTGCCAGACCGTTTTGTGGCTCTCATGAAAAAATGCTCAATTATTTTGGGAAAGGATTTGAACTCAATGTTCCGGCTGCTTTGGAATGGCTAGACAAAGAAACGAATTCCCGAGAGAAAGAGGTACTGATGTATCAAATAAAAAAATTTCAGAAAATATAGTAGGGGATAAAAGTAACGGTTAATTTTCGAAAAGAAGTTTTTTATTTTGTTCTATCTGTCAGTTTTTCCGCTCCTTTTTTGTTGGGTTTGCTGAACTTAAAAAATTAAGTTGACTGTAAATTAATTATTAAGTATACTAAAACCAAAGACAAAAACCTGTGCAGAGCAGTATTGTGGAGATGATACGTACAGCAGGTGCATGATAGAAAGGAGTAGAAATGGCTGTTCAGTTTAATGAAGACAAGAAAATTTTCCGTCTGGATACGGGGAAAAGCACGTACTTAATGGGATTAACTCCGGAGGGATATCTGGGACATATTTATTACGGAGACCGCTTATATCAGGCAGCAGAAAATTATATGTTGCGTATGGAGGAGCCTCCGTACACACCATCTGTAAACAAGAGAGAGAAATCTTCTTTTCTGGACAGTTTTCCGATGGAATATCCGACAGGGGGCATCGGAGATTATCGTGAGAGCTGCTTAAATATCCGCAATGAAGCAGGGCAGATGGGATGTGAAATTCATTATGTTTCCCATGAAATTTATAATGGTAAAAAAGCTCTCAAAGGACTTCCGGCATCTTTTGGCACAGAGGATGAGGTACAGACACTGGATATTCTTTGTGAGGATGAGGTTCTGGGACTGCAGGTGGTATTGAGCTATTCTGTATTTGAGAAGGAAAATGTAATTACCCGAAGTGTACGTTTAATTAATAAGGGAGCTCAGAAGCTTAAAATTGAGAAAATCTACAGTGCATGTCTGGACATGGACAATGAGAATTTCGAGATGTTGACACTCCATGGTTCTTGGGCGAGAGAACGTCATATCCAGCAGGGACCACTCCGCTACGGAAAACAGATGGTATCTTCCACAAAAGGAGAGTCCAGCCATCAGGAGCATCCGTTCCTGGCACTGGTGACACCGGGAACAACTCAGCAACAGGGCAAAGTTTACGGAATGCATTTCGTATATTCCGGAAACTTTATCGGACAGGCAGAGTTAAACCAGTTTGATTCTGTGCGTGCTGTAATGGGTATTAATAAAGAGGAATTTGGCTGGATTCTGAGAACTGGAGAGGAATTCCAGGCACCGGAAGTTATTATGACTTATTCCCATGAGGGATTAGGTGAAATGACCAGAAGTTATCATGATTTCTATAGAAACCATATGATCAGAAGCAAATATCTTCACAAAAAGAGACCAATCCTGATTAATAACTGGGAAGCTACCTACTTTGATTTTAATACAGACAAACTGTTAGATATTGCGAGAGAAGCAAAGTCCTGCGGTATTGAAATGCTGGTTATGGATGATGGATGGTTTGGTGTAAGAAATAGCGATAACTGTTCTCTTGGTGACTGGAAAGTAAATACAGCTAAGATTACAGGTGGCCTGAAATACTTGGTTGATGAAGTAAATAAGATTGGTCTTGCGTTTGGTATCTGGTTTGAGCCGGAGATGATTTCTCCGGATTCTGATCTTTACAGAGCGCATCCGGAGTGGGCAATCCAGATTACAGGAAGAGAGGCGACACAGAGCAGACAGCAGTATGTACTTGATCTGTCCAGACCGGAAGTTCTTGATTATGTGTATGAAAGTGTAGCTTCTATTTTAAGAAGTGCAAATATCGCTTATGTGAAATGGGATATGAACCGTCAGTTAAGTGACCTTGGAAGTACCTATCTGGGAGCGGAAGAGCAGCAGGAACTTTTCCACCGTTATGTTCTTGGAGTTTACGCATTACAGGAGAGACTGGTTACAGAATTTCCTGATCTTCTTCTGGAAAATTGTTCCGGAGGTGGTGCACGTTTTGACCCAGGTATGTTATACTATAGTCCACAGATCTGGTGTTCAGACGATACAGATGCGATTGAACGTCTGATGATCCAGGAGGGAACATCCCTGATCTATCCGTTATCTACAATGGGTGCTCATGTCAGTGACTGCCCGAATCATGCGGTTGGTCGTGTGACACCTTTTGAGACAAGAGGACATGTGGCGCTTGCGGGTACTTTCGGATATGAACTGGATGTAACGAAGATTCCGGAAGAGGACAGAAAGATGATTCCGGAGCAGACAAAGATGTACCACAAATATCATGAACTGATACGTGAGGGCGACTACTACAGAATCGCTTCCTACAGAGAGAATCATCTGTATGACTGCTGGGCAGTAGCTGCCAAAGATAAGAGTGAAGTTCTGGTAACTTACGTGCATGTACTGAGCACACCGAATGCCCATAGCAGAAGAATTTTCCTGCAGGGATTTGATCTGGAAACTGTCTATGCACTTGAGGGAACAGAAGAGAAATATACTGGTGAGATGCTGATGAAGTGCGGATTCCTTGTAAAAGGATTCTGGGGAGACTTTAAGAGTAAACTGTATCATTTTGTGAAAGTAAATGAATAAAAAGAGATAAAATACTGTTTGAAGTTTTGTCCTGGCAAGAACGAGAAAGCCATAAGTACAATATTTTTCCGTTACAGAACATCTCAATCGTACAGTGTAAAAACAGAAGACTATTGTAAGGAAGAACAGTAAGCAAAACGAGAAAGGAAATGTGATGTAATGGGGAAAGTAAGAATGGCTGATATCGCCAAAGAGGTAGGCGTCAGTGCAGTAACAGTTCATAATGCACTGACCGGAAATAAGGGTGTCAGTGACGAGATGCGCCAGAAGATCCAGAAGGTTGCCGATGAGATGGGGTATCATCAGATGTCAGCGGCTGCCAAGAGAGAGCGCAATAAAGGCGGTCTGCGCAACATCGGAGTTATTATTTCCGAGAAGTATCTGGCTGCATATACCACTTTCTACTGGAAAATGTATCAGGAACTTGCTCTGGTAGCTACAGATAAGGGCTGTATGGCTGCTGTAGAGATCCTGAAGCATGACATGGAGAATAATTTCATTCTTCCGAGGGTCCAGGAGGAGCATACAGTAGATGCCCTGGTAGTGATGGGAGAGATCAGCAGGGAGTATATCCACTTTATGAAAGAGCGCACAGATGTGCCGGTGATCTTCCTGGATTTCTATGACAAAGAGCTGGCAAATGATGCAGTTATCACTGATAACTTCTATGGAATGTATCTGATGACAGGGTACCTGTTTGAGCAGGGATTCACAAAGATGGCGTATGTTGGTTCTATTCATGCCACCAGCAGTATCATGGACCGTTACTGCGGTTTTTACAAAGCACAGTTAGAGCATGGACAGGCTCTGCCGGATGAATGGCTGATTGAGGACCGTGATGAAAAGGGTGCTATGAGCATCAGGCTGCCGGAGCATATGCCGGAAGCCTTTGTATGCAACTGCGATCTTGCTGCGGGAATGCTGATCATGGAACTGGAGAAACAGGGATATCGCGTGCCGGAGGATATTTCCGTAGTTGGTTTTGATAATTACCTGTACCCTGGATTCCCGGACAAAAAAATTACCAGCTATGAGGTAAATACACAGGCGATGGCAAAAGTGGCGCTGGAAAAAGCACTGAAACAGATTAAGAATCCTGCTTCAGGACGAGGCCTGAGCATTGTTTCCGGAAAGATTGTGGAAAAAGAAAGCGTTCGTAGGAAAAACTAAAGAATTAGCAGTTCTTCTGCGCAACTTAATAGATGACTTAAAATAAAAATTAATCAAAAACCACCAAAAGCTTCTGCTACCTGTCAAAAACGGGTATGACAGAAGCTTTTTTCTTGTGATTTTATACAAAACCTCAACTTAAATATTTCGTACTATTAACAAAAATGTTTATTTAAGTAAAAATAGCTTGATATTTAAGTTAAGTATGGTAAGATTAAATCAACTTAAAGGTAAGCGAATTAAGAAAAGCTTAAGGAAAAGTGAAAAGGGTAAAGGAGGAACCGACATGAGCGTGTCAAAGAAAGTGTTAAGTGTAGGTCTGGCTGCAGTACTTGCAGCATCTATGATCCCGGCAGTTGGTGTTTTTGCAGCAGATGAGGAAATCCCAACACTGGATCAGATCAAGGTAGGAGAAGATTATCAGGATCTGAAAGCATCCATCAAAGTGCTGACAAACCGAACTGATATTGTGGATACTGTATATAAAGGATATGCAGATGAATTTATGAAGATGTATCCAAACATCAAGGTTGAATACGAAGGAATCACAGATTATGAGCAGTCTCTGGAGCTTCGTCTTACAACAGGCGACTGGGGTGATCTTTGTTTCATTCCTACCAGTGTTGACAAGAGTGAATTAAGCAGTTATTTTACACCACTTGGCGATTATGACACATTAGATCAGACATACAATTTCGTACAGGACAAGAGCTATGACGGAACTGTATACGGAATCGCTAACGGCGGTACAGCAAGTGGTATCGTTTATAATAAGAGAGTTTGGAAAGAGGCAGGAATCGATGAACTTCCATCTACTCCGGATGAATTCCTTGAGGACTTACAAACAATTAAAGATAACACAGATGCAGTTCCACTGTATACAAACTTTGCAGCAGGATGGCCAATGGGAGCATGGGATGCTTACATCGGTGTAACTGCAACAGGCGATGCAGATTACATGAACAACACAATCTGCCACACAAAGAATCCGTTTGCAAAACAGGACGATATGACAGGTCCGTACGCAGTTTACTATACCATGTATGAATCTGTTGCAAGAGGACTTGTAGAAGACGACCCTGCATCCAGTGACTGGGAATCTTCCAAAACAAAAATGAACTCCGGTGAGATCGCAACAATGGTACTTGGCTCCTGGGCAGTACAGCAGTGTAAAGACGCTGGTGACACTCCTGATGATGTAGGATATATGCCATTCCCGATCACAGTTGACGGAAAACGTTATGCAGGTGCAGGCGGAAACTATTCTTTCGGTGTAAACAATCAGGCGGATACAGACAACCAGATCGCAGCAATGCTTTACATGAAATGGCTCATCGAAGATTCTTCTATCTATGATGATGAAGGAAGCATCCCGGCATTAAAGAGCGGAGATCTTCCGGATGCACTTGCTGATTTCGAAGGTGTTGAACTTCTTGCAGACAACCCTGCAAAAGAAGGCGAAGAGTCCTTATTCAACGAACTTAACAGCGAAAGCGAAGTTGGTATCAACAACGATGATTACCCAGACTGTGAAATCCTTGAAGCTGCTCTGTATGGTTCTAACACATTAGATGAAATGATGGATCAGTGGAATGAAAAATGGTCTGATGCACAGGACAGTCTTGGTGTAGAAGTTAACGAATAAAAAATTGCTGTAACTGTAAAGGTACTGAGCAGTTACAAAACACTCATGAGCGTGTTTGGAAAAGTTTACACAGAAATTTTTCAGACACGCTCTCTATGTGAAAGAAACATAGTTACTTTACACGGAGTAGACAGTAACAAGACATACAGTATTGACCAACGGGAATCTGAAGCAAGATCCCCATCGGTGGATACTGAAGAGAGTTTTATAAGGAGGGAATTATGAGTAATCCGGCAACAGCAACTCCTAAAACAAAAAAGTCGTTCGGAGAATGGATTAAGAGCAGAAAAGGTCAGAAATGGATCGTAATTATCACATTCATGTTCGTACCGTTACTGCTTCTTACTGTTTTTACATATGTTCCGTTCTTTAAGATGGTACAGTTCAGTTTCTATAAGATGAAATATATCGGACCGAGAACTTTCGTAGGCTTAAAGAACTACAAAGAAGTATTTTCCAGAAGTGAGTGCTTCAAATCTTTGTATGTCAGCCTTTATTACATGGGCGGGGCAGTGATTCAGCTTGCACTTGCACTTTTCTTTGCAACATTAATGGTATTTAAGACAAAAGGTGAATCCTTCTTCAAGGGAGCAATGTTCTTCCCATATCTGATCTGTGGTATTGCAGTTGGTTTCATCTTCAAATTCTTCTATGCAAGAGGATTCGTACTTGACTCCATCCTCCAGGCACTGGGAATTAAACTGGAAGATATTCCTTACTGGTTACAGGACAAAAAGATTAACAATATTTCGCTGGCAGCGACTTCCGTATGGAGATACACAGGCCAGAATATGATCCTGTTCCTGGGTGCAATGATGTCTGTAGATTCTGACCTTTATGAGGCAGCTTCTCTGGACGGTGCAAATAAATGGCATCAGTTCCGTTACATTATTCTTCCAAGTATCAAATCTATCGTAGTACTGAATCTGATCCTTTCCATCAGCGGTTCCTTAAGTGCATTCGAGCCGCCATATGTTATCACAAACGGTACTATGGGAACGGGTACATATTTCGTAATCATGAACCGTCTGGCTCATGAAAATCAGAAAGTTGGCCTTGCCTGCGCAATGGCAGTCGTACTTCTGGCAATTATCGTTGTCTGCACAGTCGCACAGAAACTCTTCTTCAAATATGCTTTTGATGACGGTACATCCGATGAGTCCAAGGCAGCAGTAAGAAAGAGAAAGAAAGCAGAAAAAGCAGCAAGAAAGGCAATGAAGGGAGGACAGGCATAATGAGAACAAAAACCAGTCCGATTACAGTTATTTTTAATATTTTTAAATATGTGGTACTGATCCTGGCAGCAGTCATTGCGCTGGTTCCGGTATGCGTGTGTATCCTTACTGCTTTTAAGACAACAGATGAATACAATGCATCTTCTGTATTGGATCTTCCAAAGACATTTGCTTACTTTGAAAACTTTAAAATTGCATTTACACAGGCTAATATGCTTCGCGGATTTATCAACACAGCACTTGTACTGATCGTGGTACTGACTGTTTCCGTATTTGTAGGTGCAATGCTTGCTTACGTTTTAAACCGTTTCCAGTTCAAAGGAAACGCAGTGATCCAGAACCTGTTTATGTTTGCAGCACTGATTCCTGGTATTGCTACACAGGTTACTGTTTATCAGATCATGTATTCCTTAGGTCTGATCAATCATCTTTACGGATATATGATCGTATTAATGGGCACAGATATTATTTCCATTTACATTTTCCTGCAGTTCTTCGAGAACCTTCCGGTATCTTTAGATGAATCAGCGATTATGGATGGATGTACATATTTTGGAGTATTCTTCAAGATTCTGTTCCCGCTTCTGAAACCGGCGATTGTTACTTCAGTTGTTCTGAAAGGTGTTGGCGTTTACAACGAGTACTATATGTCAAACCTGTATCTGCAGAACCAGGATCTGAAGACAATTTCCACAGCACTTTATACATTTACAGGCCCTTATGGTAACCAGTACAACTACATCTGCGCTGGTGTTATCATCACAATCATTCCGATCCTGATTCTTTTCCTGATCTTCCAGAAACAGGTTTATGGCGGAATGGCAGCAGGAGCTGTTAAGGGTTGATGCCTGACTTTATATGAAAGAGGAGAATGACAATGAGCGAAGTTAAAATTATCGGACCTGCAGTGCCAAACGTACCGTGGCAGGAAAAACCGGCAGAATTTATGGGAGCTCCGGTATGGAGATATAACGAAAACCCGATCATCGGAAGAAATCCGGTCAAAGAAGTTGCAAGAATTTTCAACAGTGCAGTAATTCCTTATGAAGGAGAATTCATCGGTGTGTTCCGTGGTGAGCAGACAAACGGAATCCCGTATATTTACCTTGGCAGAAGCAAAGATGCTATTCACTGGAACTTTGATGAAAATAAGATTCAGTTCGTAGATGAAGACGGGAAAGAATTCATGCCTGTATATGCTTACGATCCTCGTCTTGTAAAAGTAGAAGATACTTACTATATCATCTGGTGCCAGGATTTCTACGGTGCAGCGATCGGTATGGCAAAAACAACAGATTTCAAAACTTTTGTAAGAGTTGAGAATCCTTTCCTTCCATTTAACAGAAATGCAGTTTTGTTCCCGAGAAAAATCAATGGAAACTTTGTAATGCTTTCCCGTCCGAGCGACAGCGGACATACACCATTCGGAGATATCTTCCTTTCTGAGAGCCCTGACCTGACTTACTGGGGAAAACACCGTCATGTAATGGGTAAGAGCAGTGAATGGTGGGAATCTCTGAAGATTGGCGGCGGTGCAGCTCCGATTGAGACAACAGAAGGATGGCTTCTGTTCTACCATGGAGTAAGTGGAACCTGTAACGGATATGTTTACAGTATCGGTGGTGCAATCCTTGATATCGACAATCCGTCTATCGTGAAATACCGCTGCCAGAACTTCCTTCTCACACCGGAAGAATGGTTTGAAGAACGTGGATTTGTTCCAAATGTTACCTTCCCATGCGCAACAATCCATGATGCGGAAAGCGGAAAGATTGCTATCTATTATGGATGTGCAGATACTTATGTAGGTCTTGCATTTACAGAAGTTGATGAGATTGTTTCCTATATTAAAAAACACAGTGTTGTGACAGAAGAAGATACTGAAATCGGAAAGAGATAATCAACTTACAATTATAAAACAGGATGAGACAGGGGCGTCGTGCCATGTGTGATGGCGTGAGGCTCCTGTTTTGTCTTACCGGTTGGTCAGTAAATGGGATTATAGAAGACAGAGGGCAGGAAGAATGACAATTTTAGCAGATCATAAGAAATTGATTTACAGTGGAAGAATTGACTGGAGTAATCCGCTGGAACCGATTTTTGTATTTCCGTGTACATTTGTAAAAATGAAATTTACAGGAAACGTTTTGAAAGTTCATGTGAAGAACCGTAATGCTTATTGGAACAATTATCTGGGAGTGATCCTGGATGGGGAGCAAAGTTGTGTTCTCCTTCCGAAAGACGGAGAAGCGCTGCTGGATATTCCGGTAAAAGAATCCGAGAAAACGGAACATGAAGTGATGATCTTCAAGAGACAGGATTCCTGCCATGAACTTACTTTCCTGGGATTTGAGCTTGGCGAGGGGGCAGAAATCATGGATTCAGATCCGTTGCCGGAAAGAAGAATCGAAGTGTATGGAGATTCTGTATCAGCAGGAGAGGTATCTGAGGCTGTGGACTACACGGGAAAAGAAGACCCGGAACATAATGGCGAATATTCCAACAGCTGGTATTCCTATGCATGGATGACTGCGAGAAGATTGAATGCGCAGATCCATGATATTGCTCAGGGTGGAATTGCTCTGAGGGATCATACTGGCTGGTTTTACGAACCGGAAGCAATCGGAATGGAGACAGCCTGGAATAAAATACATTACAATCCATTGTTTGGGAATGCAACAGAGTGGGATTTCTCCAAATATACACCACAGGTGGTAATTGTGGCAATCGGTCAGAATGATAATCATCCGGATGACTACATGAAAGAAGACTACAACAGCGAGAGATCAAAGCAGTGGAGAGAACATTATAAGGCATTTATAGAAGGGCTGAAGAAACAGTATCCGGAAGCCAAAATTGTCTGCTGCACAACCCTGCTCTGCCATGATGAGTCCTGGGACAGATCAATCGGGGAAGTTATGAAAGAACTGGATCATCCGGACATCACCCAGTGTCTTTTTACACGAAACGGAAAGGGTACTCCCGGACATCTGCGTATCCCGGAGGCAGAGGAAATGTCTCAGGAGCTGGCTGCTTATATAGAGAAACTGAATGTGAAGGGATGGGAGAAGTGATGGAAAAGATAAATCTTTCAAGACTGAAAAACTGTATGGCAAGAGCACAGAGAGGCGAAGAACTGACCATTGGTTTCCTGGGAGGTTCCATTACCCAGGGAAGCCTTGCCACTGAGCATGAGAATACATATGCCTACAGAGTGTTTAACTGGTGGAAGGAAACCTTTCCAAATGGGGAATTTCATTATGTAAATGGCGGGATCGGAGGAACAACTTCTCATTATGGAGTTTCCAGAGCTGTTACGGATGTGCTGATGTATCAGCCGGATTTCGTAATAGTAGATTTCAGTGTGAATGACGAACCGGATGAATTTTTCCAGGAAACCTATGAAGGTGTCATACGTAAACTTCTTCGGTGGAAATCAGAACCTGCAGTGGTAATCCTGAACAATGTATTTTATGACACGGGAAAAACTGCTCAGGATTTTCATAATGCAGTGGGTAACCGGTATCAGGTTCCTCATGTCAGCATGAAAGATACCCTGTATCAGGAAATGCAGCAGGGAAAATATACAAGAGAAGAACTGACACCGGACGGTCTTCATCCAAATGATAAAGGCCATAAACTGGTGGCAGAGAAGATCATTGCATTTCTGGAAGAGGTTCGAAGCCATATGGCAGAGCCGGAAGATGAGCTGACGATTCCGGAACCAATGACTCAGAATGCATATGAAAATGCCAGACGACTGACAATCCGGGAAATTTCTCCGGAGCTTGCAGGATTCCGGGCAGATGCAGAAGAGAAAACAGGACATCTGGATCACTTCAAAAACGGATGGATCGGAAAGAAGCCGGGAGATAAGGTTACTTTTGAGACAGAAGGCTCCTGCATTGCGGTACAGTACAGAAAAACCATTCATAAGCCTGCACTGCGCGCAAAGCTTGTGTTGGACGGGGACAGAGCAAATGAGATACTTCTTGATGCAAATTTTGATGAAGACTGGGGCGACTGCCTGTATCTGGAACCAATCCTTCACCATGGGGAAAACAAAACTCATACGGTAGAAATTGAAATCCTGCCGGATAACAATAAAGATGCAACGCCATTTTACCTGATGTCTTTGACCGTGGCGTGAAATAGCAGTTACATTATTACCGAATAACAGACGAGGAGAACCGATTATGGGATTCAGAGAAGATTTTGCATGGGGAACTGCAACCAGTTCCTATCAGATAGAAGGTGCTGTAAAAGGCGAAGGAAAGGGAGAGCACATCTGGGATGTCTATACAAAAGAGCCGGGACATGTGTTTGAAGGCCATACAGGAGAAACCGCCTGTGATCATTACCACAGATATCCGGAAGATGTAAAGATCATGAAAGAAATGGGACTGAAGGCTTATCGTTTTTCCATTGACTGGACAAGAGTGCTTCCTGATGGATATGGAAAAGTAAATGAGAAGGGGATTGCATTTTATAATGCACTGATCGATGAGCTTCTGGACAATGGGATTGAACCGTACATTACTCTGTATCACTGGGAACTTCCCTATGAAATCTATAAACAGGGAGGTTGGATGAATCCTCAGATTGTAGAGTGGTTTGGCGAATACGCAAAGCTTGTAGCCGAACGATTCAGCGACAGGGTGACACATTATTTTACAGTAAATGAGCCTCAGTGTTTTGTAGGACTTGGATTCCTGACAGGGGCGCATGCTCCCGGGCTGAAATCACCTTTACGTGATACCTTTGAGATGGCGCACAATGTAATGAAAGCCCATGGACAGGCAGTCCGAATGCTGCGCCAGTATGGCAGGCAGCCCCTTGTTATTGGCTATGCACCTACCTGCGGTATGGTTTATCCGGAAACAGAGAAGCCGGAGGATATTGAGGCGGCAAGACAGGCAATGTTCGCTCTGCAGCCGGATAACAGTAACTGGACATGGAATGTTTCCTGGTGGTCAGACCCGGTTCTTCTTGGTCATTATCCGGAAGAAGGGCTGAAACGCTATGAACCATATCTGCCAAAGATTACAGAAGAAGATATGAAGCTGATTTCTGAGCCCATCGATGTTTACGGACAGAATATCTACAATGGAAGATGTGTCCGCATGGGGGCTGACGGGAAACCGGAAGATGTGAAACGCTATGCAGGTTTTCCGAAAACAGCCATCAACTGGCCGGTAACACCGGAAGTACTTTACTGGGGGCCGAAGTTCTTATATGAACGCTATCAGAAACCAATCTATATTACTGAGAATGGAATTTCCTGTCATGATGTGATCTCACTGGATGGAAAAGTCCACGATCCAAACAGAATTGATTTTCTGGCACGTTACCTTCACGAGCTGAAGAGAGCAGCTTCTGAGATTGACCTGAGAGGATATTTCCAGTGGTCACTGATGGATAATTTTGAATGGTCAGAAGGATATGCCCAGCGTTTCGGGCTTGTGTATGTGGACTTCAGAAATCAGCAGAGGATTCTGAAGGATTCTGCATACTGGTACAGAGATGTGATTCGGGAGAATGGCAATAATCTGTAAATGGTTTAAACGAATCAAGTAAGTCCCCTGCGGAGGTTGCGAAAAGCAATAAGCAGTGGGTGGGGACTTACTTATATCAGGAGGAAGAGAATGGGTACATTTGCAAAGGAAATAGAGGAAGAATTAATACAGAAACTTATCCCTTTCTGGGAGAATCTGAAAGATGAAGAAAATGGTGGCTATTATGGCTACATGGGTTATGACCTGAAAGTACAGAAAGATTATGAAAAAGGCTGCATATTAAACAGCAGGATCCTGTGGTTTTTTGCCAATGCCTATATGACACTGGGACAGGAAAAGCTGAAAGAGGATGCAGACCATGCATATGCATTTCTGAAAGAGAAATGTCTGGATAAAGAGTTTGGCGGAGTTTTCTGGTCTGTCACATATGACGGTAAGCCGGCAGATACCACTAAGCATACATATAATCAGGCATTTGCAATCTATGCTCTTTCTTCCTATTATGATGCAACAGGAAATGAGGAAGCGTTAAAGATTGCCAGAGAACTTCAGAACGTGATTGAAGACAAATGTACAGATGAGTACGGATATCTGGAAGCGTTTAACCGTAAATTTGAGCCGGAAGAGAATGACAAGCTCTCTGAGAACGGCGTTATCGCAGAGAAAACAATGAATACACTTCTCCATGTTTTTGAAGCGTACACAGAGTTTTATCGTGTGACAAAGGATGAGAGAACAGGTGACAGACTTCGTTTTATGATGGATATTTTTGCTGACAAAGTTTACAACAGAGAACTTGGCAGACAGGAAGTATTCTTTGACAGAACATGGAACAGTCTGATTGATCTGTATTCTTATGGACATGATATTGAGACATCCTGGCTGATGGACAGAGGTCTTGAGGTACTGAATGATGAAAAATATACTGCGAAGATCACACCGATCACAACAGAGATTGCAGAAAATATTTATCACAGAGCTTTTGTGGATCATTCTCTGATGAATGAATGTGAAAACGGGGTCAATGATACGAGAAGAATCTGGTGGGTGCAGGCAGAGACAGTGATCGGCTTCCTGAACAGATATCAGAAGGATCCGGAGAAAAAGGAATACTTACAGGCAGCAGAGGATGAATGGAATTATATTAAAACTTATATGTTGGATACAAGAGATGGTTCTGAGTGGTTCTGGTATGTAAAGGAAGACCACACACCTGGAGACGGACCTATTGTAGAACCATGGAAATGCCCGTATCACAACGGACGTATGTGTATGGAAGTAATAAGGAGGATGAAAAATGCTGAATAAACAGTATTACGTTGAAAAAGCGAAAGTAGAAAAACTGATCGCAAGAAAAAATCAGAAAACAGATTTTTATAATGGAATTTATGATCGGTATGAGTATCCGGTACTGACAAGAGAATTTGCGCCGGTTGAATGGAGATATGACCTGAATCCGAAGACAAACCCCAATTTCCAGGAACGTCTCGGAATCAATGCAGTAATGAACTCCGGTGCTATTGAGCTGAACGGAAAATATTATCTGGTTGTCCGCGTAGAGGGAAATGACCGTAAATCTTTCTTTGCAGTTGCGGAGAGCGATACAGGAATCGACGGATTCCATTTCTGGGATTACCCGGTACAGCTTCCGGATACCTGCCCGGAAGAAACAAACGTATATGATATGCGTCTGACCAAACATGAAGATGGTTGGATTTACGGTGTATTCTGTTCTGAGAGCAAGGATAAAACAAATCCGGATCTTTCTGCAGCAGTTGCTGAGGCAGGTATCGTAAGAACAAAAGACCTTAAGACATGGGAGCGTCTGGATAATCTGAAAACACTTCATTCCCCGCAGCAGAGAAACGTAGTTCTTCATCCGGAATTTGTAGACGGCAAATATGCATTTTACACACGGCCTATGGATGGTTTTATTGAAACAGGAAGCGGCGGAGGAATCGGATTTGGTCTCTGTGATGATATTGAACATGCAGTGATCGATGAAGAGAAGATTATCAGCAAGAGAATTTATCATACTCTGACAGAGTCCAAGAACGGTGCAGGTGCAGTGCCGATCAGAGGTAAGAAATGCTGGATCAATATTGCTCACGGTGTAAGAAATACAGCAGCAGGACTTCGTTATGTTCTCTATGTATTCGGAACCGATTTGAATGATCCTTCCAAAGTGATCGCTGAACCATCTGGTGTATTTCTTGTACCACTTGGAAAAGAGAGAGTCGGAGATGTTTCCAATGTAGTATTTACAAACGGTGCTATCGCAAAGGAGAACGGAGATATTTATATCTATTATGCATCCTGCGATACCAGAATGCATGTGGCAACCACTACAATTGATAAACTGGAGGATTATCTGTTTAACACACCAAGAGATCCCCATCGTTCTCCTGACTGTGTAAAACAGCGCTGCGAACTGATCATGAATAATACCTATCAGCGCTGGTGTGAGGATGAGTATTTTGACGCAGATACAAGAGCCGAGTTAAAAGCCATCGCAGATGATCCTCAGGAGATCAAAGAGAGATTTTACAAAGATCTTGAATTTGGTACAGGCGGACTGAGAGGAATCCTAGGTGCCGGCACTAACCGTATGAACATTTATACAGTAAGAAAAGCAACTCAGGGTCTGGCAAACTTTATTATCAAAGAGAATGCACAGGAAAAGGGTGTTGCCATTGCCTTTGATTCCAGACATATGTCACCGGAATTTGCCAGAGAGACAGCTCTGTGCATGGCTGCAAACGGAATTAAGGCATACATTTTCCCGTCCCTTCGTCCTACACCAATGCTTTCCTTTGCGCTTCGTGAGTTAGGCTGCACAGCAGGTGTGGTTGTAACTGCAAGCCACAATCCGCCACAGTACAATGGATACAAAGTTTACTGGGAGGACGGCGCACAGATTACAGCTCCTAAGGATAAACAGATTATTACAGAAGTTCAGGCAATCACAGACTTTGCTCAGGTGAAGACTATGTCTGAAGAAGATGCAAAGGCAGCCGGTCTTTATGAAGTGATCGGTGAAGAAATTGATGATAAATATATGGAAGCTCTTAAGAAACTGGTTCTCCGTCCGGAAGCCATCAAAGAGCAGGCAGACAAGCTGAAAATCGTTTACACACCTCTTCACGGAACAGGTAATATTCCGGTAAGACGTGTACTGAAAGAACTTGGATTTAACAATGTTTATGTAGTAAAAGAGCAGGAGCTTCCTGACGGAGATTTCCCTACAGTAAGTTATCCGAACCCGGAGGATAAGAACGCATTTACACTGGCTCTGAAGTTTGCGGCAGAAGTGGATGCAGACATTGTTCTGGCCACTGACCCGGATGCAGACAGACTTGGAATTTATGCAAAGAATGAGAAAACCGGCGAGTATGAAAGTTTCACAGGAAATATGTCCGGAATGCTGATCCTGGAATATCTCCTTTCCCAGAGAAAAGAACTGGGTATGCTTCCTGAGAATGGTGCTGTTGTAACTACGATTGTTTCCGGAAAAATGGCAAGAGCTATTGCGAAAGAATACAATGTGGCACTGATCGAGACACTGACAGGATTCAAATACATTGGTGAGCAGATTAAATTCTTTGAGCAGAATCACGACCATGAATTCCTCTTCGGATATGAAGAAAGCTACGGCTGTCTGGAAGGCACTCATGCAAGAGACAAGGATGCAGTTGTAGCTGTTATGGCTCTCTGTGAGGCTGCAGCTTACTATAAATCAAAAGGAATCACACTCTGCGAGCAGATGGAGAAGCTGTACCATAAATATGGTTTCTATAAGGAAAGTCTTTTCTTCCAGACCTTCCCGGGAGCAGAAGGAAAAGCAAAAATTGATGGTCTGATGGATGCGCTGAGAAATCAGCCTCCGAAACAGGTTGGCCCGTTCAAGGTAACTGCGCTTGAGGATTATAAGAAGAGCGTACGCACAGATATCGCAACAGGCGAAACTTCTGCACTGACACTTCCGGAATCCAATGTACTGTACTTTGAGTTGGAGGATGGTGCATGGTTCTGTGTAAGACCATCCGGAACAGAGCCGAAGATTAAATACTATGCAGGCGTGAAGGGTACAGACGCACAGGATGCTGCAGATAAGCTGGAAGCATTATCCAAGGCAGTTGTGGAACTTTAATTACACAAAAAACTTGAAATATCTGTCTGGCTAAGTAAAATAGTAGACAGGTAGTGAAGAAAAGGGGCACGCAGGAGAATTTCTCAGGCGTGCCTGAAGTAAATGGAGGAAATTTACAAATGGCAATTTTTAAATTAAAACCAAGCTGCAAGGATTACCTCTGGGGCGGTACAAGATTAAGAACTGAGTTTGGGATTGAATATGACAGGGATCCTCTGGCAGAGTCCTGGGAGCTTTCCTGTCATCCGGACGGACCAAGTTATATCGTAAACGGAGAATATGCAGGGAAAACTCTGCAGCAGTATATTGATGAAAACGGTAAAGAGATTCTGGGAACTGACTGCCAGTCCTTCGAGCAGTTCCCGGTTCTGATCAAATTTATTGATGCAAAAAAAGACCTTTCCATCCAGGTACATCCGGACAATGCTTACGCACTGAAAAATGAAGGACAGTATGGAAAAACCGAGATGTGGTATGTGATGGATGCGGCAGAAGGGGCAAGCCTTTTCTACGGATTTGCAAAAGAAGTCTCTGAAGAAGAATTCGAGGAACGTATCCGCAATCATACTCTCACAGATGTTCTGAATAAAGTAATGATCCATAAGGGTGACGTACTTTTTATTGATCCGGGCACCATCCATGCCATCGGAGCAGGAAGCCTGATCGCTGAAATCCAGCAAAATTCCAATGTTACATACCGTGTTTACGACTATGGACGCAAAGGACCGGACGGAAAGGAGCGGGAACTTCATGTAGATAAGGCTCTTCAGGTAACAAAACGTGAGCCTGCAGCTACTGACAGGGATTTCGGACCACACGTTGCATCCTGCGAATATTTCACAGTAGACAAAGTGATCCTGGACGGACTGAGAAGAAAGAAACTGACAGGAGAAGCTGACGGCACTTCTTTCGTAAGTGTACTGGTTATGAGTGGTGCAGGTAAGATCACTGCAAGCGGTCAGACAATGGAAGTGAAAAAAGGTGACAGCATCTTTATCACAGCAGGTTCCGGTGAATATGAGCTGGAAGGTGATATGGAGGCTCTGATCACTACAGTATAAGTAAAAAGCTGCTGCTGAAACGATCAGAAAACTGACAGAAAATTTACAGATTTGGAGTATTGCAGATGAAAGAATGGTTTTCAAAAATAAAACAGAAAATGGAAGGAATGTCTCCGAAAGAAAAGCGGGCATATATCCGCCGGTATTACTGGCACTATTTCCTGATCGGCGGGATCATTCTTGGGCTGGTGATACTCCTGATCTATCACCTGACACTGGGAAACAAAAAGCCTGTTTTTCAGTGTGTGGCAGTGAATCAGGAAATCGACCTGAACAGAGACAGCAAAGTATCCGCAGATTTTGCAGACTATCTTGGAGTCAAAGCAGACAGAGTAGTGTTTGACTCTGATTATCTGATCTCCTATGACGATGTGCAGATTCCGGAAGCAAACGAAAGCTCCTATGAAAAATTCTTCCTTAACTGGCATGTCCATGAGCTGGATACCATGATCATACCGGAAAGCTTCTACGAATACTGCCAGCGTCAGGGTGGAGAGTTCAGCGAAACCGTAGAACTCAGTGACCAGTCAGTGCTGGACAAACTGGGACTTCGGAAACCGGAGGATGAAAAACTGCTGTTATGTATCCCCTCTGATGCGAAACATCCAGAAGAGGGGAAAAAGTTTATAGAATATATTTCAGAATAAAATAAAAGAACAGCTGCTATACAGCAGGAATATCCGACTGACCTGAGGATAATTCCTGCATATAGCAGCTGTTTTTTATTTTGCAGAGAATGGTTTTACAGTGCTGCCGCAAGATAAAAAATCCTGAAAAAACTATATTACAAAAATCGTATAAATACTGTATTGACTGCATTATTTTCTGGAATTATCATAAATCGTACAGAAATTATCTTTCAACAATGGCTGTTGGACTGGAAATTACGTGTGAAAAATAGTATCATGGATGATGATACCTATACATTCCATAACGTATATATTCCGGTTGTAACACGCGCAACAGGCGGCGGCGAAGATGCTCATAAAGTTCAGGATGTAGTTGCAACAGCATGGCTCAACTTTGCAAAAACAGGTTCCCCAAGCCAGGATGGTCTTGAATGGAAACCATACACAGAAGACGAGCAGAACACAATGGTTCTCAAAGAAGAAAGTGAGTGCAGAGATTTAGGCGATGAAACATTAAGAGGCCTGATTATGAGCGCACTTGGACAGGAATAATATCTGTTAAAAAGAGAATAAAGAGTAAATCAAACGAAGTGTAAATAAAATAAGTGACAGGAGCTGGCGGTTATGGGCGGGTATCGAAGTGGATTGTAAATATCCGGCTGACACACCGTCAGCTCAATATAAAATTATCCTGGCAGGTATAAGGTCTGTTGACTTTAAAACCTGTTCAGGATTATTTTATTTTCAGAAACAGGTCTATTTTTCGTGGTAACCCGTTTTTATTCGAAGTTTCGGTGAAAACAGCCTTGCAATTTACAGAGGATACGTTATAATTAGAAAACGTAACAAATCGTAATTGGTTAGACCAATATAAAGGAGTTGAATATTTGAAGGAAAAGAAAGAACGAGACTGGAAGTTCATTATTGGTATGGTTGTTCTGATTGCCATCTTCGCAGTGATGGGAGGGGCTTTCTGGAATATGGTCGGAAAGCAGGCACAGATCGTAAAAGAGGAAGAGCAGGAGCAGGAAGCAAACGCGATATCCGCAATCTATATCGAGACAGGAGAATTTCTGAAAACAGGACTTTTTGTAGATCTGAACAATGGTACGATCTTCGATGCAAAAGTACCGGCAGAAGGTATTTACAATAAAAAGGGAAAATTAATTTCTGATGATGTATTGGAAAATGGGGATAAAGTAAAAATATACGGCGATGGGATCATGCTGGAATCTTTTCCGGGACAGTACCCGGGTGTGACGAAAATTCAGAGAACCGGAAGGGCATCTCTGGAGGAAACACAGGAGTATGAAGATAAGGTAAACGAACTGATGAAACCTGTGGCAGTTCAGTAACTTTTGGGATGTTCAGTGCCGTAGAACCAGGTACGGTTATTCAAAAACGATGTACTTGTACCAGAAACAGTGGTGATGAATGTTTTGCAAAGTGGAATGGACGGAGAAATCGTCCATGCTACATCAGCAAGAACGAAATTAGAGGAGACTGAAAATGAAATACGTAAGACAATTCTGGATTATTTTACTGATATCCGCAATGGGAGAGGCATTACATGTTCTAATCCCGCTTCCTGTACCGGCAAGTGTGTATGGACTGGTGATCATGCTGATCGCATTGTTAACTCATATTATCAAATTAGATCAGGTAAAAGAAGCAGCTGAATTTCTCATAGAGATCATGCCGGTTATGTTTATTCCGGCAGGTGTCGGACTTCTGACAGCCTGGGGAGTATTAAAACCTGTATGTGTGCCAATCATTTTAATCGTTGTGATCACCACAGTTGTGGTAATGATTGTGACAGGACGTGTCACTCAGGCAGTTATTCGTATGGACAGAAAGAAAGGACAGAAGAAATCATGACAAACTTTATGAGTAACTCAATATTTTTTGGCGCGGCGCTCAGCCTGATTGCATATGAGGTGGGACTTCTTTTAAAAAGAAAATTTAAGATGGCGATTTTTAATCCACTTTTGATTTCGATCATCGCAGTGATCGCAGTACTTTGCTTATTGCATATAGATTATGATACTTATAATCAGAGCGGTCAGTATATCAGCTATCTGCTCACACCTGCGACGGTCTGCCTGGCAGTTCCGCTGTATCAGCAGATGGAACTTCTGAAAAAGAACCTGAAAGCTGTTGTCATTGGAATTGTTTCCGGTGTACTTGCCAGCCTGGTCAGCGTGCTGATTCTTGCAAAGCTGTTCAGACTGAGCCATGAGCAGTATGTGACACTTCTTCCGAAGTCTATTACTACTGCAATCGGAATGGGTGTTTCAGAGGAACTGGGTGGTATCGTGACAATTACAGTTGCAGTTATCATCATTACAGGTGTTCTTGGAAATATGGTCGCAGAGACAGTGATCAAACTGGCACATATCGAAGAACCAATTGCCAAAGGACTTGCGCTTGGAACTTCCTCACATGCCATTGGTACTGCAAAGGCAATGGAACTTGGCGAGATAGAAGGTGCCATGAGCAGTCTTGCTATTGCGGTTGCAGGTTTGCTTACAGTTGTAGGAGCATCTGTGTTTGCACAGTTTATGTAAAATAAGTATGTAGAAAAATAAAGAAGATTATCATGCAGACAAAATCAGCATGGTAGTCTTCTTTTTTGCCTGCAAATAAAATCAGCCGGATGAAATTGTGACGGAAGAAAGGTCATTTATTATCGGCAAAAAAAGTAAAACATAGAAATTGCAAAAACAGAATTTATTGCCGATAATGTGTTATAATAAGTAGTAGCATAGTAGAAACTGTAAAAGGGAGTGAATAATCTTATGAGATATCTTTTAGTAAAAGAAGTTGCAAAGAAATGGAATATTTCAGAGCGAAGTGTAAGAAATTACTGTACGCAAGGTCGTGTAGATGAAGCAAGACTCAATGGAAAAACATGGGAAATTCCGGAAGATGCACAGAAGCCGGGGCGTATTAACAGAAAAAAAGAAGTACCGAAAACTTTGCTGGAAATTCTACAGGAAGAAAAGAAAAACAGATATTCCGGTGGTATTTATCATAAGACGCAAATTGATCTGACATATAATTCTAACCATATCGAGGGCAGTCGTCTGACTCATGATCAGACAAGATATATTTTTGAAACAAATACGATTGGTATAGAAAATGAAGTTCTTAATGTAGATGATGTTATTGAAACAGCAAATCATTTTCGCTGTATAGAATTGATCATTGACAATGCAAAATCTACATTGACAGAGAAGTTTATTAAGGAACTACATTTGACTTTGAAAAATGGTACCAGCGATTCCAGAAAAGATTGGTTTACGGTTGGGGACTATAAAAAATTTCCAAATGAAGTTGGGGGTATGGAAACGGCGAGTCCGGAAGAAGTTTCCGAAAAAATGAAATCTTTTTTGATGGAATATAACGGTAAAAAAAGAAAGACATTTGAAGATATTCTGGAATTTCATGTAAAATTTGAACGGATTCATCCATTTCAGGATGGAAACGGTCGCGTAGGCAGACTGATTATGTTTAAAGAATGCCTGAAATATAATATTGTTCCATTCATTATTGAAGATGATCTGAAGATGTTTTATTATCGTGGACTGAAAGAGTGGAATATTGAAAAAGGTTATCTGACAGATACGTGCCTTACTGCACAGGACAGGTATAAAGCATATCTTAAATATTTTAGAATAGATTTTGCAGAATAAACAAAACAAATGTTCGAAAAAACTCTTCCATTTTCGAACAGGGTGTGGTATCATATAACAAAACCGAATATACGTTCGGAAAATATGTTCGATATAATCAAGGAGGAGACGGATTATGACAAATACAGCAAATACCACACAGGGAATGAGAAGAAAAAAAGCAAACCGTAAACTTTCTAAAACAATGGCCGTTATTCTGGGACTGATCGTGACAGTAGAATTGATCATTGCAGGTGGAATGATTTTTAATATTGATTTTCATTCTACGGATATGATTGCTTTATTTATGGGGTTTATGGTGTTATATGCGGGAGTGGTGGCGTTACTGACGGATAATTAATGTAATCATTAGACAAAAGACTTTCAAGATGGTATGATTGATATATTATAACTAGTGTAAAAGGGGTAAAGATGACCGTAAAATCAAGTCTTTTGGAAATGTTAGAGAAGAATAAGGGTGAGGTATTATCGGGAGAGCGTATTGCCGGAGAACTGGGATGTACCAGAGCAGCAGTGTGGAAGGCAGTGAAATCTCTTCGGGAAGACGGATATCGTATTGAGGCAGGTCCTAATAAGGGATATATGCTTGCAAAGGATACAAACCGTCTGTCACAGGAGGGAATCCGTCTGTTTCTGGATGATTCGAAAGTTAAAATAGATATTTATGATAAACTGGAATCTACAAACCAGACAGCCAAGAAAGAAGCCATGAT
This sequence comes from Ruminococcus sp. AM22-13, assembly GCF_003471165.1. Classification (GTDB taxonomy): domain Bacteria; phylum Bacillota; class Clostridia; order Lachnospirales; family Lachnospiraceae; genus Blautia_A. The sequence continues at coordinate 96,283 of NZ_QRIL01000003.1, forward strand.
GGGAGAGACCGGACACGGGGCATTTGTCATTGCCAGAAGTCAGACTGCAGGCAGGGGACGCAGAGGACGGGAATTCTATTCCCCTGCAGATGCAGGTCTTTATATGAGCGTGATCCTGAAGCCGCAGGGAACCATACATGACAGTCTGCTGATCACAACTGCGGCAGCAGTGGCAGTCTACAGAGCAGTTGCCCAGATCTGTGGAATCCAGCTTGATATTAAATGGGTTAATGATCTGTTTTATAAAGGAAAGAAGGTCTGTGGAATACTCACAGAGGCTGTCACAGATTTTGAGAGTGGAAATATTGAGTTTGTGGTAGTTGGCATGGGATTGAACCTTTATCTGGACCAGGAGAATCTGCCTGGGGAATTAAGAAATATAGCGGGAGCTCTTTATGAGACAAAAGAAGATGCAGAACAGACTGACCGTAATAAACTGACTGCAACGATCGTGAACGAGCTGCGAAAAGAAACAGCAGATCTGAAACTATCTCCGGATTATGTGGAACATAACATGATCCCGGGACATCAGATCACAATCACAGACGGGAACTCTTCCAGACAGGCATTTGCATTGGAGATATGCAGGGACGGACGGTTGAAAGTACGGGAAGAGGACGGGCAGGAGACAATATTGTCCTTTGGAGAAGTTTCGGTATCCATGTGAGAATAATAAGAATGGGATTGTTACATGAAGGTAGATTCCTTGATGTGACAATCCCATTTTGAGTCATGATTCAGAATTTGATGTTTGTGATGATGCATCCTCCTGAGACACCCCGGCGGCAGAATCTTTTTTCAGAGATACCGGGCTTTTGTTGTTTGCGGTATCCGTGATATCGGTATCTGTACAGCAGTCAGGATTCACTGTGCCTGTGGTATTTTTCTCTGCGTCAGTTGACATATTCGGAACACTCTGCTGATACGGACGATAAGGTGTCCAGTAATGTTCTTCCTCAGTGAAGCTGTCAGGCTGTTCTTCATCCAGTGCGTCCTTCTTGCGTGTGAGAATATAAATTCCTGCAAAAATGATAGCAGCTGCAATCACAAGCTGTGGCAGATGATATGTGAATCTGCCGATAACATCAGCCAGATATCCGGGTAAGATCATATAGAGGAAATCTACCAGAGTGTTCCACAGAATAGAAGCGCCAAGGAAAATCAGCAGAATCGCAGTTATCTTTCCGTGATGTTTAAGCAGAGAACTGATATCTCCTGCCAGTTCATCCATATGAAGGACATAGGAATCTTCTATGGAGTAAAATTCTTCCTCGGAAAGAGATTTCAGATTGTGCACATTAAAGAAACTGTAGAACCAGATGATCGGGATCAGGAACACCAGCCAGTCCATTCCGGTACAGGCTCCGATCGCAAAGACACCCCAGAATAAGAACATAATACTGATTCCCTGTTTTTTGAATCCCATGTACATTTCTCCTGCGCCTGGAATCAGGGAGAAGATAAAAAGCCAGAATCCACGTTTTTGTTTTTGCATACTTTTATTTGCCTCCATTCATTAATTTGCTGGAAAAATCACTGACATATTTTATAAAAGAACTGGTGCCATCACCAATGTTCTGTCCGAGTTCTCTGGTGAACTGGTAGAGCCTGCCGTTTTCATGTTCGGGCAATATTCTGTCTGTCTGAGAGGAAGTATCCTGATGTAAGGAAGTGAAATCCAGATTTGGGATACTGAATAAAAGCAACAGGGCAACCATCACACCTGCAGCAGTCTGAAGACTGTAATGAAGCAGCTGGATTTTGCGCGATGCTTTATTTGCTGCCCGGGCAAGCTGCACTTCACCAGAGTCTGCTTTGTCCAAAATCTGTTCCATCAGATAGGAGGGAGCAGTATCCGTACTGTTGTCTTCCTGTTCCATCATCTGATCCAGACAGAAATCGCAGTGATCAAGATGTGACAGAAACTCAATGACCTCCTGTGTGTTCATATTTCCGTTGTCAAATTCTATTAAACCCTTCTTATTAATATGCATCTAATCACCCCTTTCAAGCATTTTTTTCAGCATTGCCCTCGCGCGATAGAGCTGTGTCTGAACTGTTTTCGGATTTTTCCCTGTCTGCTGTGAAATCTCAGGTACTGACATTTCCCTGCAGAAATGTGCGTAAGCGACTTCTTTGTAAGGACTTTTCAGCTGCATACACAATGCTTCTACGTGAGTATTGGATGCAGTTTTCATATATTCATCTTCGGGAGAGGATTGTCTGTCCGGAATCTGGGAAAAGTAGGTGTCTTCTGTTGGAATACTTCGCCGTCCGGCTGCCTTCAGATAATCCAGACACTTTCGGACAGCGATCTTGCTTAGCCAGGCTTTCTCGTATGTTCCATCGAAACGGGAAAGGTTTTTGTAGGCAGACAGAAATACTTCCTGAGTCAGATCCTCGGCGTCGAATGGATTGCCGACGGATTTCAGGCAGATCGAGTATATTAAGTTCTGGTATTGTTTGATAAGATATTCCAGATATTGCTTTTCTGTGATCATTACTGTCTCCTTTTCCCTGTTCATTTAATTATAACGCGGGAGAGGGGGGAATGGATTCAGATATTGAGGAATATAAAAAATCTTTTGATAAGGGACGCGCAGAAAAATAGTTTGTTTTGGGTGCGGTTTCGGACGCTAAGATATTCTAAGTCATCAAAAAGCTGCTAAAACCATGAGAAATCAGAGCCAAACTCGCTTCGCTCAAACAGTGTCTCTGATTTCTCATAACGCAGTTTTTTGATAACTAAGAATATCTAAGCATCCTGCAAATGCACCCAAAACAAACTATTTTTCTGCGCTGGGTACTGGATATAACAGTTTTGGCGCTTTTTGTTTTGCGATGAGGTGAGGGGGAATATGGTGTAGAGGGTGGACGTGGACTTGATAAGGATGATTTTTTGTTTTATACTTGAGGGCAGTGAAATATAGATGGTGCAACGTAAGTATGGGAATTGTAAGTTTGAAGATTGGCAAAGGAGAGATAGCAGTTATGACAGAGACAAGACGTTTATATTATGAAGATGTATATAAGAAGGAATTTACCGCGACCGTTCTGGAGTGTAGGGAGCGTAAGAATGGGTTTGCTGTGATTCTGGATGAGAGTGCTTTTTACCCGGAGGGTGGCGGACAGCCGAGTGATGTGGGAACTCTGGGGGATGTGAAGGTGACGGAGGTTCATGAGAAGGATGGCGAGCTGCTTCATTATACGGAGCAGGCGTTGGAAGTGGGCGCGAAGGTTGAGGGTAAGATTGACTGGGCGCGTCGTTTTGACCTGATGCAGCAGCATTCCGGAGAGCATATGGTGAGTGGTGTTATCCATGCGAAGTATGGTTATGATAATGTGGGATTTCATATGGGCAGTGATGTAATCACAGTGGATCTGAATGGGATGCTGGATGAAGCGCAGCTTGCGGAGATTGAGAGAGAAGTGAATGAGAAAGTGTGGGAGGATAAGGAAGTTGTGATTACTTATCCAACTGCGGAAGAATTGAAGACTCTGGATTACAGAAGCAAGAAGGAGCTGACAGGTCAGGTTCGTATTGTAGATTTTCCGGGAGCGGATGTCTGTGCGTGCTGTGGAACTCATGTGACTCATACAGGTGAGATCGGAATGGTGAAGCTTCTGTCTGTAGTGAAATTCCATGATGGTATTCGTATGGAGATGATCTGCGGTAAACGTGTTCTGAATTATCTGAATATGGTGAATGAGCAGAATCATCAGATTTCCATGAAGCTTTCTGCAAAGATGGACAGAACAGCAGATGCGGTACAGCGTCTGCAGGATGAGAACTTCCGCCTGAAGGGACAGGTTGCCCGTATGGAGGAGGATATGTTCCAGGCAGAGGCGAAGAAGTGGGAAGGCGCAGGAAGTGTCTTGATTTTTAAAGAAGGGCTGGAGGCAGATTCTGTTCGTAAGCTTGCAGATGCGGTGATGAATACCTGTCAGGGATGCTGTGCGGTATTTTCCAGAAATGAGGATGGAAGCTACAAGTATGCTATGGGCGAGATTGACGGAGATTTGCGCCAGTATACAAAGGAGCTGAATGCTGCATTGAATGGAAGAGGTGGCGGTAAGCCATTCTTTGTGCAGGGATCTGTGCAGGCAACAGAGAAGGAAATTCGCGGCTTTTTTGAGAAATAAACAAGTCATAGAAAATATCTGCTTATTTAATATGTTGTAAAACTTCTTGTTTTAACTATTGGGAGCATTAACGATAGAGTTATATTGAGTGAAGGTTAATTTTGATGACAAATGAATCTGGCTATTAAAAAGAAAAATGGATGGAAGTAGCGAAACAAATGAAAGCAGAGGAACGAGAAAAATGTTTGGAGAATGTCATGCGCATATAATCATGGACGGTGTGAATTACCGCCATGCGATTGATCTGCATAGGAATGGACCGGATGACAATGTGATAAGGGAACATTTGAAAATATATCAGGACAGAGGAATTACCTTTGTGCGTGATGGTGGAGATGCCCTTGGAGTTTCGGCGCGGGCGAAGGAACTTGCACCAGAGTATGGTATTGACTATCGAACACCTGTGTTTGCTATTCATAAAGAAGGTCATTATGGTTCGATTGTCGGGAAAAACTTTTCTACGATGCCGGAATTTCATAAACGTGTGCTGGAAGCGAAAGAGCAGAGTGCGGATTTTATTAAGATCATGACGACAGGACTGCTGGATTTTAATGCACATGGAGCAATTACCGGAACACCGTTGGATGCGACGGAAGTAAAGGAAATGGTACATATTGCGCATGAGGAAGGTATGGCTGTGATGTCTCACACCAATGGAACTTACGGTGTGCAGGCAGCAGTGGAGGCTGGCGTGGACAGTCTGGAGCATGGAAATTATATGAATGAAGAAAGTCTTGCCATGTTATCTGAGAGCCATACTGTGTGGGTGCCTACTCTGGTTACTGTGCGAAACCTTCTGGGTGACGGGCGGTATGCGGATGAGACTTTAAGACCAATTATTGAGACAGCAGAAGAAAATGTGCGAAAGGCATTTGGGCTTGGCGTGAAGGTGGCGCCGGGAAGTGATGCAGGAGCTTACCGAGTTCTTCATGGACAGGGGATTCAGGATGAAATGCAGGCATTTGTGCAGATTCTGGGAAATGAAGAAAAGGCTTATCAATGGCTGATGGAAGGCGAAATGGAAATCCGAAAGAAATTTTGCAGATAGAATAAAATAGACCGTAGCAAGTATTTTCAGAATTTAACTGAGAGTATTTGCTACGGTTTTATTTTTTACGAATCCTGTACATTGACAGCAGTATAAATATTGGAAGATTTTGACCTGGAAGGATGGAAAGTAATGCGGACATAATCTCCGTATTCCATGCCTCCCTCGGTAAGGTTTTCAGCATTTTCGATGCGGAAGGTATCTACAGCTCCATCGTCCGTCTGTAAAGTGATTGTATTGGCGGTGCTGCCAATGATCGTACCGGATGCGGTAAAGGAAATATGTTTATTGTCAATGGTATCAGGATCCTCACCGGTTACGGCAATGATACGGACTGCTTCAAAAGGATCGGTCTGCAAGTCCCCGATATAGGTAACATTTACGTGAGAGCCAGGTGCAATCCCGCCTTTGAAGTAAGCTGGTATTGCGGACATATCAAGATTGAAGGTAGTATCACTTCCGGCTGGAAGAATCTGGAGGATGTTTGCATTTACTCCCTGTATAGTTGCCAGAAATTGTTTTTCGGTATTGGCAATCTGTTCAGGAGTTAATGTGACATTTGGAGCCGGAGTTGGTGTCGGATCAGGAATCTGCAAGTTTTCCAGATCGGAGATACTGAGTACTTTCAGATGACTTGCATTCAGGGATGCGGAAGCGTCATCGGAAGTGTCTGGAAATTTACCTTTGAATGTCAGGTAAACCCAGTTTCCGACCTTGATTCCGTTTTGATAATATTGCTCAGTTCCGGTAATCGGGTAGGTAGCAGTTTTACCCTTTTTTGATTTTATGGTAATTGTATTGGAGGTCAGGGAGATAACCTGTCCATGAGCAGTTCTTTTCTTTAGTTTGTTTTTTTTGTGATATTCATCTACGACTTTGAGAACATGCACGCTGCTGGTATCTGTACCAGAGAGCTGCCCCTCATAAATAATACTGATCTCGTCACCGGTGATCATTCCGCCCTTACATTCCAATGTGGCATTAGAAACATTAAATACATAAGAGGCACTGTCTGTATTCAGGATGAGCTGACTTCCGGAAAAATCCTGCAAGGTGCCGGAGAGCTCATCCATATAAACGCGGTCTTTGGCTTCGGTTGTAGTTGTGGTATCAGATGAAGAAGTGAGTTCCCGGACGGATGTATCTCCGGTAGATGTAAATTGTTCCAGTACAGTTCCAGGGCTGCATCCGGCAATAGAGAAGCTAAGACCGGCACAGACACATGCAGCAAGCAGTTTTTTCATAATATAGACAGGACCTCCGATAAATCATTCGTTTGAACATGATTCCTGCCGTATGCAATAGTTATTTACAGAGAGGGATACCGTCTTCTGGTGGTTCAGGGATAAAATCAAAAATTTTCCGGTAGCTTTCCCATTCGTCATTGTCTTTGGCAGGAGTGCATATCAGGCCGGTACATTCCGTACAGGCGTTGGTATTCAAGTAATTATCATAACATATATTATAAGGATTTTGGCAGTTATTTTTGCATATTTCTGACATTTTTTTACCTCCATGATTATAGCAGACCGGGACGGAATATCTGTATTCATGTAATTTCTCATTGCTGAAGATGCCGGACTGCTGCATAATGTTATAGTATTAGTATATGCGGCTGTTTTATTCATAGACTTATGAGTGTTTGCAGCAATACTCTCAAGTAAAAAAGCAGATTATTCGTATAGAATGAACAAAAAGTAGTATTCAAATTTGTGAAAATAATAACGGAAAATATATTGTAATTTTTATGAATTGTGTTATAATTTCGATAAATAAATAATAGCGAAGTAGGATTTTATGCGTCAAGTGTTCACAGGCTGGGGAGTCGCCGTGAAACGAAAAGCAGAAAAGCGAGCTGCTTACGATATAATTTCCGCACCCGTTGCTACATGTGAGGACATCTCATAATGTGGAGGGATTATTATTTATGTAACTACTCTATTTTTTTAAACACATTATGGAGGTGTTTTTATTATGCAGAAAAAACAATATTGGAACGTAAAAACATTGGTGTTCATGGCTCTTCTGATCGCCATGCATCTGGTACTCACACGAGTTCTGGTCATTGATCTTGGTGCGTATCGTATTTCTGTGGGAAGTGTATGTACAATCCTTGCTGGTCTGTGGCTGGGCCCGGTAGCAGGTGGTGTCTGTGGATTATGTGCAGATATTATCGGATGCTTCATGAAAGGTTATGCGGTAAACCCGTTTATTACAGTTGCGGCAATCCTCTGGGGTGTTCTTCCTGCTCTTGCGAAACCATTGTTTGCAAACAGAAAGAAAACCGGAAAAACAGTTGGTATCTGTGTATCTATCGTGGTGACTGCAATTCTCAGTTCTCTGGTATTTACAACAGCTGGTCTTGTAATCATGCTTGGTTACAACTTCTATGCGATCATGCCGGGAAGACTGGTACAGTTTGCAATTATGATTCCGATCTACTGTGTACTGACCTGCCTGCTGTACTTCAGCCCGCTGACAGCAATGGTTGTTGGTAATGCGGCACCGGCAGTATTGAAGAAGAAAACCGTATAAATAAGGTGAAGGCAGAGAGCCAGAATTCAGAAAAAAATGATGGCTCTGTTGAAATCAGAAAAACGGTAACAGAATAAGACTTGAATAATGGACTGATAAGATAACATAGCATGCGCGAACTATGTTAATTACATATCAATCGATTCCCCGAAAAAGAAAAAAGTGAAGATAAAGAAGCCCGCTGTGGAGCAGATAAATGAAACTGCTTTATAGTGGGTTTCTTTGATTTGAGAATATCATCGGATTTATTTTTGTACTTTCATTTATTTCTCAGGTGGGAAATTCCCATTTTCATCTGGCTGCACGCGGAACCAGTAGGTATAAAGCTGGTGAAATCCGAGTGATTTATAAAGTGCCCGGGCATTATCATTTCCTTCAACGACCTGAAGGTAAGCATTCTGCGCACCTTTTTTCATCCCCTCTTTCAGAAGTCCGGTGCAGATCTGGCGTGCATAGCCATGCTTGCGATATTCTTCTTTGACGTGGATAGCGTAGATACCTATATAATCACGATCCAGAATTCCAAGTCCGGTTGCAATAATCTGTCCGTCTATACGGATGGAAGCACAGATCGTTTCTTTCAGGATGGCCTGATACATGGATGGAACGACCCTTCGATGAATCGGATTTGTGGTGTTCTTTAAACGGAACAAACTTTCAATCCATTCGGAAGGAATGTTATCGCAGAAAGTCACGTCAGGATATGGTGCCTCCAGATGTGCTGTTTTCAAACTCATTGCCATGACGTTTGTTGTATGTTGGATTGCATATCCGCGGTTCTCCAGGACATAATCAAAGTCCGGGGAAACAAGGGGGCTGATTTTAAAAACAGCAGGAGTTCCCAGGCGTTTGTAGACGCTTTCGCAGTAAGGGATTTTTTCTCTCCATGTGAGAGTGGAATTTCCAAACTGCTCTACGCTGTTGGTTCTGTGTGTATAAAAATAGGAAAATCTCAGAATCCAGCCATCATACAGTTCCATCTTGTGAGAAGGCCAGGCATTCAGGGACATATCTTCGATTTGCTTAATTGTAGTTTCCATATATTAAGGAAGACTCCTTTCGATAAGATACTTATATACTGAAGTGTCTTTTTTGAATTATACAGAGTTTGAAAAAAATGTGCAAGGTTGTTTGGCATGAAGATCTATGATTTCAAAAGGATTAAAGGTAGATGAAAAAAACAGTTTTGAAATTGTTATGAATAGAAGAGAGTGTCATATGATCATCGAAAGTCAATCGGATATTCTCAATCCGCTTTCGCTACTTGCTCATAACCAAATAACTGCTTCGCAGTTTATCAGAAGGGGCTTGTACCCCTTCTGATACAAGCAAGTCCCTACCCACTGCTTATTGCTCTTCGCAATTGAAGCAGGGGACTTACTTGATTTGGTTAAATGGTCAGTGGAACTCTTTTATTATTACTTCATACAACAGAGTAGCAAGTAATTCGTGTCCATATCGAGTAAGGTGAATGCCATCAGTAGTAATCTGGTCAAATCCCTTTTGAATTGCTTCATTATTAAAGTAATCATGTAATGGCAGAAAAGGCAGATTGAACTTTTCGGAGAGCTGTCGGATATGAGTGGACATGGTTCGGACGTAAGGAATCCATGTCTGATATTCTTCGGGATGTGGAAAGATAAACGGTTCCATGAGAATCACCTGTCTGGCATCTCTGGTAAGCAGTTTTAGTAATTCTTTATAATGTGCAACAAAGTCCTGCATCATTTGCTTTTTCTGGAACTCGGTGCGGTCAGTGTTCATCATCAGACCGATATCATTGACACCAATCAAAAGTGTGATAATTGGAGAGCGGTGCAGGGGAATTCTTTGCAGTCTGATATTTTCCAGAACTCTTGCTACAGTGAATCCATCAATGCCGTAATTTTTGAATTGCATTGTATCAGATATATTTATAGTATGTTTCTGAAACATTTCAGAAAGCATCTGTACATATCCGTTTCCCAGAGGGAAATCTTCGAATAAATGATTACAGTCCGTGATGCTGTCTCCGAGACAAATGATCTGCATAAAAATTTTCTCCTGTATAGTATGTCTTAAAATGGTATTACCAATATACAGATTGGTAAGTTTGGGAATATAAAATTTATATAAAAACTATATAAAATAATATCATCAGCTTACAGTTCGGTCAATGAAAAATGCCGTTTTTTCGTGAAAATGCCTTGGGAAAACTGTGAAAATAGATTTTTAATCAAAAATAACTGGATAGAATGCACAAAAAACAGAACTATTTTTGTCGGAAATGGTCAAAATGATTGTTGACTTTTTAATAGATTCGAATATAATAAACTCAAAATCTTGAATCTCTTAAAGAATTTATAAACAAATTATAAATTTTAAATATGATTATCCGGATGAATCCCAATCCTTAGCGGATGTGGATTAAATAAAATTTCTACCGGATAAAAAGATACTTTTCAGGCTTTCCGATAAGAACAGAAACAACAAAGACGGACCTCAAAATGGAAGAAGTGAAAAGAAATCAGAGGGATTCGAAATAGAAAAGGAGGGAAAAGAAACGGGTAATTTAGCAAGCACGTTAATGGAAGAACTTCAATGTAAGACAGTTTTTACCATACCTGTGTTTGGAGGAATACCGATCGCAGAATCAGTAGCAGTGACATGGGTGATCATGGCAGTGCTTTTAATTTTGTCATTGGTGCTCGTAAGAAACCTGAGTGTGGAAAACCCTGGTAAGAAACAGCTTTTATTGGAAGCAGGAGTAGGTTTTCTTCATAACTTCTTTGAGGATATCCTTGGAGAAGAGGGAAAAATGTATATTCCCTATCTGATGACAGTTGTCATTTACATTGGAATTGCAAACATTTTCGGTGTGTTTGGATTTGTACCGCCTACAAAGGATTTAAACTGTACGATTGGACTGGCCATTATCAGTATTTTCCTGATCGAGTATGCAGGATTTCATAAGAAAGGTCTGAAAGGCTTTCTCAAAAGCTTCGCAGAACCGTCTCCGGTCATGCTGCCGATCAATATTCTGGAGATCGCCATTCGTCCGACATCACTTTGTATGCGACTTTTTGGTAATGTGTTAGGAAGCTATGTGGTTATGAAACTTCTTGAGTTTATATGCCCGGCAATTCTTCCTATCCCATTCAGCCTGTATTTTGATTTCTTTGACGGATTCATTCAGGCGTATGTATTTGTATTCTTAACTTCTTTATTTATTAAGGAAGCTATTGAATAAAAAAGATTACTGTTCATACAGGAATATGACATCTATATAAGACCTGAGACGCGGGACATAAGGGATAAGACAGCAGTTATGAACAGCGCTTAAATGCTGTCCGGATAATCCGGTGGGTCATAACGGTCATAAACAACCGTTGGTACAGACATCTGTTGCACAGGCATCAAATGATCTCATCGGAATATCGACAGGATAGCATATTGTGAAGAAAGATTTGTAATATTTAGTTTATTTCAGTTAAACAACAGGAGGAAAAAGTTATGTTAGTAGCAATTGGAGCAGCAATCGCAGTTATGACAGGTATCGGAGCAGGTATTGGTATTGGTATGGCAACATCCAAAGCAGTTGAAGCAATCGCAAGACAGCCAGAAGCAGAAAGCAAGATCAGTAAAGCACTTCTTTTAGGATGCGCCCTTGCCGAGGCAACAGCTATTTACGGTTTCGTTATCGGTCTTCTGATCGTTATCATGCTTGGCTAATTAATGGATAAAGAATACATACGAAAGGCAGGTGGGACAGGTGATCGAGATTAACATCAACCTGGTCTTTACAATTATTAACCTGATTGTTCTTTATCTTTTAATGAAGAAGTTTCTGTTTGGTCCGATCCTTAACGTGATGGAACAGAGAAAAAACATGATCGACCAGCAGTTCGCAAGTGCCAAAGAAACTGAAGAGAAGGCATACGAACTGAAAGGCAAATATGAAGATGCACTCAAATCTGCGAAAGACGAATCCATGCGAATTGTAAACCAGGCGAAGGATGAGGCAAAAGTACAGGCTGACCGTATTGTAAAAGATGCAAATACACAGGTCGGTGAAATGCTTAATAAAGCAAAGGCAGATATCAGGACAGAGCAGGAAAATGCTATGAAAGCTATGGAAAGCAGAGTGGCAGAGATTGCGCTGGATGCAGCCTCAAAGATCATGGGAGAGAAAAACAGCAGTCAGCAGGATTTGTCCCTTTATGACCAGTTTATAAAAGAGGCAGGTGATTCCAATGACGGAAACAAGCATTAATTATGCAAAAGCATTATATGAGCTTTCTGTCCCGGAAGAAGCTGTTTTGGAGACAGAAAAGATTTTCGAGGGTACCCCGCAGTTAAAGGGTGTCCTTGAGAATCCGTTGGTTTCTTTAAAAGAAAAAGAACATGTAATTGACAGGGTTTTCCCACAGGAGATGAAGAATTTCCTGAAGATAACCTGTAAATATCAGAAAATCAGCAGCATTGAGGAGATTCTGGAAGCGTACGGTGATTACAGCCGCAAGCAGAAAGGTATCCTGAAAGCTGTCCTCACATATGTAACAAAACCGGAAGAAGCCCAGAAAGAGAAGATGGAGGATTTCCTTCGCAGGGAATTCGGAGCAAAGGAAGTCATTCTTACTCTGAAAGAAGACAAATCTTTGATCGGTGGCTTCATTCTTTCTGCCGGAGACAAAGAGTATGACTGGAGTCTCCGCGGACGTTATACGAAATTAAGACAGAAATTGACACGGAGGTGAATAAAAGTTGGCTGCAGTGAATCCAGATGAAATCATTTCGATTCTGAAAGAAGAAATAAAGAATTATGACGAAATCAGCAAGGACCAGGAAGTAGGAACAGTCATCTCCGTCGGAGATGGTATCGCCACGGTATATGGTATCGATCATGCCATGTACGGTGAGGTTGTAACCTTTGAGAATGGTCTGAAAGGTATGGTTCAGGATATCCGTGCAAACAGCATCGGATGTATCCTGTTCGGTAAAGATACAGGAATCAAAGAAGGAACAAAGGTGGCAAGAACCCAGAAACAGGCAGGTGTGCCTGTAGGTGACGCTTTTATCGGAAGGATTGTAAATGCTCTGGGAGCACCGATCGATGGTAAAGGCGAGATCAAGGCAGACGGGTATCGTCCAGTAGAGAATCCGGCACCTGGGATCATTGAGAGAAAATCTGTAACAGTTCCGCTGGAAACAGGTATTCTTTCCATTGACTCCATGTTCCCGATCGGCCGTGGCCAGCGTGAGCTGATCATCGGTGACAGACAGACAGGTAAGACTTCCGTTGCACTGGATACCATTCTTAACCAGAAAGGTAAAGATGTAATCTGTATCTATGTTGCAATCGGACAGAAAGCTTCCACAGTAGCTAAAATTGTATCTACTCTGGAGAAACATGGTGCTATGGACTATACAACAGTATTCTCCTCCACAGCCAGTGACTGTGCACCACTTCAGTACATTGTTCCTTATGCAGGTACTGCACTTGCTGAGTACTTCATGTACAAGGGAAAAGATGTATTAATGGTTTATGATGATTTATCCAAGCATGCAGTTGCATATCGTGCACTGTCATTGCTTCTGGAACGTTCACCGGGACGTGAGGCTTATCCTGGAGATGTATTCTATCTCCATTCCAGATTACTGGAGCGTTCCAGCCGTCTGAATGAAAAGGCCGGCGGTGGTTCTATCACTGCACTTCCTATCATTGAGACACAGGCAGGTGACCTTTCCGCATATATTCCTACAAACGTTATTTCCATCACAGATGGTCAGATCTTCCTGGAGAGTGACCTGTTTAACTCCGGTATGCGTCCGGCGGTTAACGTAGGTCTTTCCGTATCCCGAGTTGGTGGTGCTGCACAGGCAAAAGCCATGAAGAAAGCAGCAGGAAGTGTCCGTATCGATCTGGCTCAGTATCGTGAGATGGAAATCTTTACACAGTTCAGTTCTGATCTGGACGAGGCTACAACTCAGCAGCTGAAATACGGAAGCGGACTTATGGAACTTCTGAAACAGCCGCTTTCAAGCCCGTTAAGTCTTCATGAACAGGTCATCACTCTTTGTGCGGCAACACACAAGGCAATGATGCACGTGGAAACTAAGAAGATGAAGAAGTATCAGAGAGATATGCTGGACTACTTTGACAGTGCTTATCCGGAAATCGGAAGAGAGATCGAGGAGAAGAGACAGCTTCCGGATGAACTGGCAGAAAAGATCGTGAAAGTGGCAGAAGAATTTGCAGATAAGAGCAGGTAGGTGTTGATATGGGCAGTACGAAAGAGATTCAGACTCGAATGAAAAGCATTCAGGACACCATGAAGATCACCAATGCCATGTATATGATTTCTTCATCCAAGATGCAGAAGGCCAAAAGAATCCTGTCCGATACAGAACCGTATTACTATAATATGCAGGCGGCAATTTCCCGAATCCTGCGTCATATGCCGGATACAGAGCATCCTTTTTTCAGTATCCGTCATAAGATCGCAGAGGAAGACCGTAAGATCGGCTGTATCGTAGTTACCGGTGATAAAGGTATGGCAGGTGCCTATAACCATAATATCCAGAAAATAACAGAACAGTTTATGGCAGAGCATGAGCACTGCAAGCTTTATGTGCTGGGTATGGTAGGCCGTCAGTATTTCACGAAGAAACATATGGATATCGCAGAGAACTTTCCATATACAGTACAGAAACCGACCATGCACAGAGCGCGTCTGATCTCAGAGGAGATTGTCAGAGCGTTCCTGGACAGAGAACTGGACGAAGTCCGTATTTTCTATACGGAGATGCAGAGTGCAGTTGCCATGGAGCCGGTGAATATGCAGCTTCTTCCATTGAAGAAAGCAGAGTTCCTGCCAAATCAGGCAATGCTTGCGGATATGCCACAGGAGGAAATCGTGCTGTCACCATCAGCCGATGTACTTCTGAATACCATGATCCCAAATTACCTGACCGGTCTGATCTATGGATGTCTTGTAGAAGCGTATGCCAGTGAAAATAATGCCAGAATGATGGCAATGCAGTCCTCTACGGACAGTGCAAAGAAGATGCTCAGGGAGTTATCCATTGAGTATAACCGTGCGCGTCAGGCTGCCATCACACAGGAAATCACTGAGATTGTCAGCGGTGCAAAAGCACAAAAAAGGAAGTGACGACGATGAACAAAGGTAAAATTGTACAGGTTATGGGACCTGTTGTAGACGTTGTTTTTGAAGATGGAAATCTTCCTGAGATCAAGGATGCCCTTGAGGTAGAGAACAACGGTAAAAGATGTGTAATGGAAGTTTCCCATCATCTGGGAAACAATATGGTACGCTGCATTATGCTGAGCGCAAGCGAAGGCTTACAGCGTGACAGAGAAGTCATCGCCACAGGAAGCGGCATTAAGGTTCCTGTAGGTGATAAGACACTGGGACGTTTATTTAACGTACTTGGTGATACAGTAGATGACGGTCCTTCCCTTGAGGGAGAACAGAAATGGGTCATCCACAGAGATCCGCCGGATTTCGAACATCAGAAACCGGCTGTAGAAATCCTGGAAACAGGTATTAAGGTTATCGACCTTCTTGCACCATATGCAAAAGGTGGTAAGATCGGTCTGTTCGGTGGTGCCGGTGTTGGTAAGACAGTCCTGATCCAGGAG
This sequence comes from Ruminococcus sp. AM22-13, assembly GCF_003471165.1. Taxonomy (GTDB): domain Bacteria; phylum Bacillota; class Clostridia; order Lachnospirales; family Lachnospiraceae; genus Blautia_A. Next base: position 111,651 of record NZ_QRIL01000003.1, read on the forward strand.
CTGATCCAGAACATTGCTACAGAGCATGGCGGATATTCCATTTTCACAGGTGTTGGAGAGCGTTCCCGTGAAGGTAACGATTTATGGTCAGAAATGAAGGAGTCCGGCGTTCTTGAAAAAACAGCCTTAGTGTTCGGACAGATGAACGAGCCGCCGGGATCCCGTATGCGTGTTGCTGAAACCGGACTGACAATGGCCGAATACTTCAGAGATGAAGAACACAGAGATGTGCTTCTTTTCATTGATAATATTTTCCGTTTTGTACAGGCCGGTTCCGAGGTTTCCGCCCTTCTTGGACGTATGCCTTCAGCCGTAGGTTATCAGCCTACACTGGCTACTGAGATGGGTGAACTTCAGGAACGTATCGCTTCTACTAAGGATGGTTCTGTAACATCTGTACAGGCTGTCTATGTACCAGCAGATGACCTGACTGACCCGGCTCCTGCAACTACATTCGCTCATCTGGATGCAACAACCGTTCTTTCCAGAAAGATCGTAGAGCAGGGTATTTATCCGGCTGTTGATCCGCTGGAATCTACTTCCCGTATCCTTGAGCCGGATGTTGTTGGTGAAGAACATTATGAAGTAGCACGTAAAGTACAGGAAATCCTTCAGAAGTATAAAGAACTTCAGGACATCATCGCTATTCTTGGTATGGAAGAGCTTTCTGAAGAAGATAAGAGCACTGTATTCCGTGCAAGAAAGATCCAGAAGTTCCTTTCCCAGCCATTCCATGTAGCTGAGAACTTCACAGGTATCAAGGGTAAATATGTTCCTCTGAAAGAAACCATCCGTGGATTCAAGGCAATCGTTGATGGTGAGATGGATCAGTATCCGGAAAATGCTTTCTTCAATGTTGGTACAATTGAGGATGTTATCGAGAAAGCTAAAGCTGAGATGGGTCAGGCGTAAAGTTTCAGGTTTTCATCATGTTTAAGTCAGAGCGTTCAAAAGGAATGCTAAAGTGATAGTTGAAAAGTGAAACAAGGATTGAATAAGGAGACTTCATATGGCAGACACATTTGGTCTTGAGATTTATGCCAGTAATAAGTTGGCATTTGCAGGACGTGCCAGGACTCTGACCATTCCGGCTGTTGACGGCGAGCAGGCTTTTCTGGCACAGCATGAGAATATCGTTGCGGCTATCATTCCTGGGGAAATGCGTTTCGAGGAAGCAGATGGTACAAAGCATGTTCTGGCTGTGAGCAGTGGGTTTGTAGAGATGATCAATAACCGTGCGAAACTGTTCTGCCTGACAGCAGAGAGTCCGGAGGAGATCGATATCCGCAGAGCACAGGAAGCGAAGGAAAGAGCAGAGGAGCAGTTGAGACAGAAGCAGAGTATTCAGGAGTATCATATGAATCAGCTGGCGCTGTCGAGAGCTATGGCACGACTTCGAGTTACGAGTCATAAAGAGATATAGGGTTACATTTTGGTAAATGTAAGGAAAACCCCAAAGGGAAGTTCCCAAAGGGGACGCTTGAGCAGCGTCCCCTCTGGACACCCCTTGCGCTTCTTTTAGGAGCGCGAGGTTTTTTATGTGGGAATAAACTAACTTGGCGGATTTGCCAGGTTGGGTTAAAAAAGTCACCGCGGATTGCGGTGGCTTTTTTTCGGTAGTGGGTAGTTGGGGGATTGTGGGATGGATTTACGGTGTTTGGGGTATGGGGAGATTTATGAGGAGAGCTGGGAATGAAAATGAGAAAAACGGCTGCCGGGTACTTGGAGGTATCTGGGCAGCCGTTTTTGGGATAAGTTAGTTTTGAAAATTTATATTTTGTTCTGTAAGAACTGGATAGCGGATTAATGTAGTAGTGTCGAGATTTTCATGATGCATGTTTACGGCGGAAATCTGGTGGTTTTCGTAGGTTGTATAGTAGTAGATTCCTTTGGTGGCGTTGCAGCAGGAGGTGTAGAGGGTGATTTCGTATTTTTCTTCTGTTACTTCGCAGCAACCTCTCTGCTGGTCTACGGAGCCGAGGATGTGGAAGAACTGGCTGACGCTTTCTGACTCGGTTTCACCGGATCTGGAATTCATTTTGGTGAAGGCTACTTTGGCGAAGCGGGAGGCGGAGGAGAGGTCTCCCGGCAAGCCGAGGGCACCCATGCCGCGGCTGTAGGACTGGAGGTTCAGGCCTGGGGCAAAGGTGTTTTGTGGCTGGCGTGGGGATAGTCCCTGGTAGTTGTTTAGCTGGAACATCTGCTGTGGGAATGGCGGGTTGTTTGTCAGTACGCCTACCGGGTTATCGTAAATGTGAAGACCGTCTTTCATGGATTCGATTACGATGCAGCCAGAAGCATCTGCAAGGATCCAGTGGAGCTGGGCGCAAGGGAAGTTTTTGCTGAACTGGGTGTTGGTGAGATTCATGGTGGAGAGTTTCTGGCGTGCTTCTTCTAATGTGGCACACTGGCTGAGAATCCATGGGATAAATTCAAACTGGGCAACGTTTTCTTTTCCGGATACGGGTTCTGCGTAAACAGCGTTTCCGACGAAGTTCAGGCCTGCCATTCCGAGTCCTTTTTCGTTAATAGCATCATAATAAAGGGGATAATCACCGGCAACATGTGCCATGCCAATGATTGCATAGTGGTTATCCAAGACTTTGTCTGAATGGCGGAAATGGAATGGATAGTTTCTTGGTGTGATGGTGATTTCGTCACCGTAGGAAAATTCGTAATCGAGAGTTCTGCCGAAATAGAAATCTTTTGTTTTATAAGTTGCTGCTGTGCACATATTACTACCTCCTGTTGTATGAAAATTATGTCAGTCAATGGCTGATAATATACGGGTAAAGCATTTATTTTTTGAGAATATTACCACAAACTTTCTGGTTTATGCAAGATATATGTGGCTATTTTGGAGATATATGTAGTATACTGAGTATTGTTTATATGCTACTGGCATAACGCTTTCCAAATAACTATACCACGTAATTGATATAGGTATTTATGAAACGGCACACTGGCTTGTGAGGTACTTGACATTACTTGTTGTTCATGTAGCATATTATCGAAGGAAGTAAGGGGACAGATAAAAATGGTTACGATTAAAGAAATTGCGGAAATGGCAGGGGTGAGCACAACAACGGTATCTAATGTGCTGCACAAAAAGACGGCACGCGTTTCTGCAAATACAATAGAAAAAGTGGAAAAACTGCTTGCAGAAAACAACTATATTCCCAGGCTGGGATTAAATGCGCTTACTAATAAAAGCTCTAAAATTATCAGCATTTTGATCAATACGCCTGCATTTGCCAGAGGCTCTGCATATGAAAGTCCTTTTTACGGACGGATTATTGGTAAGCTGGAGGAGCTTTTGCGAAAAAAAGGATATTATATCATGATTTTTTCGGATAAGAATGTAGAAGAAATTGAGAAAATGACACTTGGATGGAACGTAGACGGGATTATTACGATTTCTATGCCTTTTGCATACTGTAAAAAAATCTCGGGGCTTTCGGATAAGCCTATGGTTTCCATAGATATGGGAGAAATTCCGAAAGAGGAAGAGAAGTTTTATCTTGTGACTTCCGAAGATGAAAAAGCCGGAGCCGAGATGAGTGAATATCTGATTTCCAATGGGACAAAAAAAATCATATATCTGGCAAATGCCGTTCATGGAGCTGACTATCGTAGATATCAGGGAGCAAAGAAAACAGCAGACAGGAAAAGCTGTGAGCTGGAGATGAAGTTACTTCCGACAGAAACAGAAGGAAGACAGATGGTATATGGGGAATTGCTGAAATATGCAGGAACAGATACAACGCTGCTCTTTTCCACAGATAAAAATGCAGCGGAGATGATTTCTTTTCTTCACAGAAATGATGTAAAAGTGCCGGAAGATATTTCTGTAGCAGGAATAGATGATGATGTGTTTGCGACTATTGTATATCCGACGATTACGACCATGAAAATTGACGTAGAGGAAAAGGCAAATATGGCGGTGGAGATTCTGATGAGACTGATACAGGGGGAATCATGTATGCCTTATATTTATAAAACAAAGGTGCAGCTGATAGAGAGAGAAAGTGTAAAAAAGAGATAGAATAACATAGAAGAACTGACAATAGAGTGAAAAGAAAATATTCTGTGTAGAGTCACGTAGTGGAAGCGGATTGCGAATAGCATAAATTCTGTGTATCGCGAAGCGTGTTACTGAGAACGGAGTGAACAGAAACTGTCTTTTGGATATCATGAGAAAAGGGCAGTTTTTTTATTTGACTTAGGTTATGAAGAAAACCTACAATAAAAATGATGAAAATACAAAATAAAATGTTGACAATGCACATAACATCGATTATATTGAAAATATCAAAAAGCAACAGTTTGAAAGAGAATTGTCAATAAAAAGTTAGTGTATCAATTTGTCAATGCGTGATTTATGAGATTAAAACGAGGAGGATCAGGAATGAAATTCACAGAAGGTTACTGGGAGAAGAATGAACGTGCCAATGCATCTTATGCAATGCAGGCTTTTACAGCAGAAGTAATTCCGGGAGGAATGAGAATTGTTTCTCCGTTTAGAGAGATCAATGACAGAGGCGGCGCTCTTGATGTAGGAACGATTACTACAGAATTCACTTCTGTGCGTAAGGATATCATCAGTGTCAGAAGCTATCATTATCAGGGATATATTAAGGGTGAGCCAAGATATGAACTGAATGAGGATCCGCAGGAGACAGAAGTAGAGATCACAGATGCTGAAGCTGTTATGAAAGCGGGCAGAATGACAGTAAGAGTAGATCTGAAAGATTTTAAGATCACTTATGAGGCTGATGGAAAGGTTCTTACCGGTATCGGATTCCGTAATCTGGGATATATGCAGTATGACAGAGCAACACTGACCAAATTCCCGGAACCAAACTATATGGCAGCACAGTATCAGCCATATATGGTAGCAGAACTTTCTCTTGATCCGGGAGAATGCGTATACGGACTTGGAGAAAGATTTACAGCATTTGTAAAGAATGGACAGGTAGTGGATGTATGGAATGAAGACGGTGGTACTGCATCTCAGATTTCCTATAAGAATATTCCATTTTATGTAACTAGCAAACATTACGGTGTATTTGTAGATCACAGCGACAATGTTTCTTTTGAAGTTGCAAGTGAGAAAGTAGAGAACGTAGGATTTTCTGTAAAAGGTGAAGAAATCCGCTATCATGTAATCTATGGTGATGATATCAAAGGTGTGCTTGAGACATATACAGACCTTACCGGAAAACCGGCACTGCCACCGGCATGGTCCTTTGGATTATGGCTTTCTACATCCTTTACAACTAATTATGATGAAAACACGACAAACTCCTTTATCCAGGGAATGGCTGACAGAGATATTCCGTTAAATGTATTCCACTTTGACTGCTTCTGGATGAAAGAACTTCACTGGTGCGATTTTGAATGGGATGAGAGAATTTTCCCTGATGTACCGGGAATGCTGAAACGCTACAAAGATAAAGGTCTGAAGATCTGCGTATGGATTAATCCTTATATTGCGCAGGGAACTGCATTCTTCAAAGAAGGAATGGAAAAAGGTTACCTGGTACAGCGTGCAGATGGAAGAGGAGTAAAACAGATCGATAACTGGCAGCCTGGAATGGGACTGGTTGATTTTACAAATCCGGAAGCAACGAAATGGTATACAAATAAACTGAAAACTTTGCTTGATGCCGGCGTTGACTGCTTCAAGACAGACTTTGGTGAGAGAATCCCGATTGATGTGAAATATTATGATGGTTCTGATCCGGTTTCCATGCATAACTATTATACATACCTCTACAACAAGGCAGTATTTGGTCTTCTGAAGGAAGTAAAGGGAGAAGGAGAAGCAATCCTTTTCGCAAGAAGTGCGACAGCAGGCGGACAGCAGTTCCCGGTTCACTGGGGAGGTGACTGCTCTGCAACATATGCTTCCATGGCTGAGAGCTTAAGAGGTGGTCTGTCATTTACCTTATCCGGATTCTCCTTCTGGAGCCACGATATGGGTGGATTTGAAATGACAGCAGCGCCGGATGTATACAAACGTTGGCTGCAGTTTGGCCTTCTTTCCACACACAGCCGTCTCCACGGATCCAAGAGCTATCGTGTACCGTGGCTGTTTGATGATGAAGCGGTAGATGTGTGCCGTAAATTTACAAAACTGAAATTAAGATTAATGCCATATCTGTATTCCATGGCTGTGAAATCACATAAGACAGGTATTCCGTCCATGAGAGCGATGATCATGGAATTTAATGATGATCCTGCGACAAAATATCTGGATATGCAGTATATGCTGGGTGACAGCATTCTGGTTGCCCCGATCTTTAACAAAGAAGGTCATGTAGAATATTATCTTCCAAATGGAAAATGGACTCATCTGTTAAGCGGCGAAGTGAAAGAAGGCGGCAGATGGTATGCGGAAGATTATGACTTCTTCTCATTACCGGTATTTGTAAGAGAGAATACACTGCTTCCGATCGGCGCAGTGGATACAACCGCAGATTATGAACTGGAGAAAGATGTACAGATTCAGGTTTATGAGCTGAATGGTAAAGGCTCCTGCAAAGTTGTGACACGTAAGGGCGAAGATGCATTTACAGTAAATGCTGTAAAAGAAGGAAATAAACTTACATTGGAAGCTTCCAGAGAGAATCCGGGAATAACATATCTTCTCAGAAATATTCATGAGGTTTCTTCTGTTGCGGGCGGAAGTGTAGTAAAAGACACAGAAGATGGTATCATCCTGGCACCGGAAGGATGCAAAATAGAAGTTGTATACTAAGTAATCATTTTATAATTATTTTAGAAATTCGACAAAAAATAGGACTGGACAAATCGATTGTCCGGTCCTATAATAATATTCACCAGAGTTCTTCTGGTAATTCAATCCCGCTAGTTCGGCGGTAAATTCCACTTTTAATTTTTATAAAAAACGAAAGAATAAGCAGTTATGAGAAAAATCTAAGATGGGAGGTGATACGATATGGATTTTTTCACCTTTTTCCTGTAGTAGTTGCCGCAGTAGCCATGATTATGGACATTCGCGCTGCGAAAGTTGATAATGGATGGATCTTGTTCTCTCTGATTCTGGGGCTGACCGGATGTATCTGGCGAAAAGGAATTGCAGGAATAAGCTATTTCGCTGTGGGAAGTATAATGCCTTTGTTTCTTATCGTTCTGTTCATTTTCGGAATGATGGGTGCGGGAGACATTAAGTTGTTTTGTGCACTGGGAGGAGTAATGGGCCTTGGGGCTATCTGGAAATGTATTCTTTTTTCTTTTCTGGCAGGCGCATGTATTGCTGTTGTGCTTCTGATCTTCAATCACAATTTCTGTGAACGGATTCTTTATTTTATAAAATATGCAGAGAATACAGTGAGTACGGGAAAGATCACTCCTTATCGGAGTAAAGATATTTCTGCACCGGAGAATTTCCACTTTACGATTCCTGTTTTTGTAAGCGTGCTGTTATATGCAGGAGGTATCTATTGAAAAGAAATATTTTTGCAGTATGTGATCTGGAAGTGGATTATGCGCTGAATTTTATGGACTATTTAAATCAGAAAAAGAATATTCCATTTGAAATACAGGCATTTACAACTGTGGAGAAGCTGATTGCCTATGGGAAACATACACATATAGAGTTGCTGCTGATTTCCGGGCGCGCAATGTGCCGTGAAGTCCGGGAAATGGATATCGGAAAGGTCATTATTTTATCGGAGGGGGTACATCCTCCGGAACTTGACCAGTATCCGAGCGTGTATAAGTACCAGTCTTCTTCGGATGTACTTCGGGAAGTGATGGCATGTTATGGTGCTGAAAAAAAGACAGTATCTGATCAGCTTGCGGTCTTAAAAAAGACGACAGAGCTTATTGGAGTTTTTTCTCCGTTGGGGCGTTGCCTGAAAACTTCTTTTGCATTGACACTTGGACAGATACTTGCCAAAGACAGGGCAGTCCTTTATCTGAATCTGGAGGAATATTCCGGGTTTGAAGAACTGATGGGAAAGGGATTTGCGCATAATTTAAGTGATCTTCTTTATTATGTGCGGCAGGATAACCAGAATCTTCTCTATAAGATGAATAGTATGATACAGACTATAAACAATCTGGATTATATACCGCCTGTGCAAATGCCGGCAGACATTCACACAACAGCCTGGCAGGACTGGGAAAGGCTTTTGCAGATGATCATGCTTGATAGTTCATATGAGATGATCGTGCTGGATATAGGATGTGGGATTGACGAGAATTTCCAGCTTCTGGATATGTGTAAGAAGATTTATATGCCGGTGTTGTCTGATACAGTTTCACAGTGTAAGATTGCCCAGTTTGAAAATCTGGTCCGAATCTGGGATTATCCTCAGATACTGGAAAAGACAGAGAAGATCACTCCTCCTTTTCATATGATGACCGGTCCGCCGTCAGGATATATTGAACAGTTGATGTGGAGTGAACTGGGAGATTATGTGAGAAACCTTCTGAGAAAGGAAAAAGGATGAATAAAGATGTATTTAGAACTTTGCGCCAGATGTTAATGGAGGAACTGGATCTGTCGAGAGAGTTATCAGATAAAGAGATTCTTGATGTAATTGATGAACTGATCCTGAATCAGATGAAGGATGTCCGTCTTGCACTGAAAGAAAAAGTGCAGCTTCGTCAGGAACTGTTTTATTCTGTGCGTAAACTGGATGTTTTGCAGGAACTGGTGGATGATGAGACAGTTACTGAAATTATGGTAAATGGACCTGACACGATTTTTGTGGAGCGGGACGGCAGACTGATCAGATGGCATAAAAGCTTTACGTCTGCCGAAAAGCTGGAAGATGTGATTCAGCAGATCGTAGGTAAATGTAACCGCGTGATCAATGAATCTATGCCAATTGTGGATGCCAGACTGGAGAATGGTTCCAGAGTCAATGCAGTAATCTACCCGGTAGCGTTAAATGGTCCGATTCTTACGATACGGCGTTTCCCCGAACACCCCATTACAATGGAAAAGTTAATCGCTCTGGGAAGTATTACTCAGGAATGCGCAGATTTTCTGCAGAAACTTGTAAAGGCGAGGTATTCCATGGTCATAGGCGGTGGAACCGGAAGCGGTAAAACTACATTTCTTGCAGCTATGTCAGAATATATTCCCAAAGATGAAAGACTGATCACGATTGAAGATAATGCAGAGCTTCGCATCAGGGGAATAGACAATCTGGTACGTCTGGAAGCAAAGATGGCTAACATGGAGGGTGCAGTGTCAGTTACGATCAGGGATCTGATCAAATCAGCACTTCGAATGCGCCCTGACAGGATCATAGTGGGAGAAGTCAGAGGCGGAGAGGCAATGGATATGCTTCAGGCATTGAATACAGGGCATGAAGGGTCGCTGTCAACTGCCCACGCCAACTCTGCCAGAGACATGCTATCCCGTCTGGAAACAATGGTTCTTATGGGTGTTGACCTTCCATTGGAAGCTATCAGGAGACAGATTGCATCCGGTGTGGATATTCTGGTACATCTGGGACGAATGAGAGATAAATCAAGAAAGCTATTAGAGGTAACCGAAGTGTGTGGTTTCGAAAATGGAGAAATCCAGATTCGGCCATTGTATCAATGGCAGGAGGGAAAAGGACTGGTAAAGACTGCTTCCCTCCTCAATGTGGAAAAACTGGAAAGAGCGGGGATTGAACTATGAAAGGGAAAGAAAAAGAGCAACGTTATCTGAAACGGGACTATGATCATTATCATTTTACGGTGAAGGAATTTATGAAATATACAGGACAGGCAGCGGCACTTTGCGCTGTGGCAGATTATCTTTTTTACAGAAGTGCCTGGGTACTGCTTCTTATGATTCCGGCGTTAGTATTTTATCTGAAATGGCAGCAGAACCGTATGATCAGGGAAAGAAGAAAGAAGCTGAATTACCAGTTTAAGGATGCGCTAACCTCTCTGAGTGTTGCGGTTCAGGCAGGATATTCCGTGGAAAGCGCAATAAAGACCTGTGTCAGGGATCTGGAGCGGTTATACGGAAAAGGAACTGATATTGTAGAAGAATTTCGCTACATTGAAAGTCAGCAGCATATCAGTGTTCCTTTAGAGGAATTGTTTCTGGATCTGGGGTCAAGAAGCCAGGTGGAAGATATCGAGAATTTTGCATCAGTGTTTTATACAGCTAAGCGTACAGGTGGTGATATGAATCGTGTGATTCAGAAAGTAGCGCGCATGCTGGGAGATAAGATCGATGTAAAAAAAGAAATCGAAGCAACTCTGGCTGCCAAGAAATCGGAGCAAATGATCATGAGTCTTATGCCTGCGGGTATCATTATGTATTTACAGTTGACCTCGCCGGGCTTCTTAAGTGTTCTTTATGGAAATCCCTTTGGAATTGCAGCAATGAGTATCTGTCTTGCTATTTATGCTACGGCATACTGGCTTGGCAGAAAGATCGTAGATATTGAGGTGTGACAGTACAAATGTGGGTACATATTGTCATTTTTATCATACTTTTGTGTGCACTGGCCGGGTGGGAAAAAGGGTGGATTCCATCTTCCGGGATTGGGGGAAAAGAAGGAATCAGGCTATTCATGGTGGTGGCAATATCCGGGAATTTACTTGGAATGATCCTTACCGCGGGAAATGGCAGACAAGTGTATCCTCAGGGATACCGTCTGGAAAAGGAGGATACAGGATCATATGAGAAGGAATTTATGGTATCCGTGGATGGAGAAGAGCCGGTCTCCATGTACATACAGGTACCGGAAAAAGAACTGGAAGAACAGGAAGAACCGAAACAGGATAAGAAACTGACCAGAGAAGAGCAGGCGCAGAAAGATCTGGCGGAGGCAGTGACACGATATAATGAGCAGCAAAACGATCCGGATTATTATTACCTTCCGGATAAGCTGGATGGAAAAAAGATACAGTGGGAAAGCCCTGCGGATACTTCAGGAATGCTCCTGACAGGTTTGTTTCTTGTTGCGGCGATGGCAATTCTTGTAATGAAGGGAAGGGAAGAACAGGTTCAGCTTCAAAAAAGGTATGAAGAACTTCTGATGGATTATCCCGGGCTGATCATGAAATTTACACTTCTGGTTCAGGCGGGAATGACTGTAAGGAAGGCATTTCAGAAAATTTCGCTGGATTATAGCAGAAAGAAAAAATCAAAGCCAAGACCGGCGTATGATGAGATACGAATCGTTTGTTATGAAATGGAAAGCGGAGTTTCTGAGAGTGAGGCGTACAGAAGATTCGGAGAAAGATGTGGACAGGCGAAATATAAAACTTTTGCCACACTTCTCATCCAAAATCTTCAGAAGGGCAGCAGACAGATGGCTGATATGCTCGAAAGAGAGTCTATGGAGGCCTGGGAAGAACGCAAGAGAAAGGCACGTGTTCTCGGAGAAGCTGCCGCAACAAAGCTTCTGGTACCGATGATCATGATGCTGATGGTCGTGATGGCAATCGTTATGATTCCGGCCTTTCTGTCATTTTATGGAACATGATAAAGGAAAGAAGATATGAGACATACGGAGGAAAAGATGGGACGATTGATATGGAAAATAAAAAATCAAAACGAATTAATACGAAGATTCGTGGAGGAAGAGGACGCTGTAGGTGTTGTAGAGATCATTTTAATTCTGGTAGTCCTGATAGGACTTGTCATCATTTTCAAAGAGCAGCTGACCGAACTGGTGCAGAGCATTCTTTCAAAGATCGCCAAACAGAGTAATTCTATTTAACCAATACATTGTTTGGGAGTTCAACTGTGCAGGCACAGGAACTTATAGTTAGTTGTGCAATAATGTATTGAGAAAGAGAAGGAGGTGTACTTCCTGCATGAGAAATCATAAAGAAATGAGAGGAAGCATTACAGTATTTCTGGCACTGATACTTAGTCTGCTTTTATCTCTGGTATGTACAAGTATTGAATCTGTGCGGATGGCATCTGCCAGAACGCAGATTCTGAACAGCATGGATATTGGACTGTATTCAGTGTTTGGACAGTATGATAAGAAGCTTCTTGAAGACTATGATCTGTTTGCACTTGATGGTTCTATGGGAGGCGGACAGCTGAATCTTGCGAAAATCTGTGACAATTTGGAATCCTATATGAAACCGGTATTAAAGCAGAATAGTCAGAAACTTAGTCTGGAGCATAGCGGGCTTACCGGATACCGGCTTCTGACAGATAATAACGGAGAAGTTTTTTATCAGCAGATCGTGCAGTATATGCAGGAAACTCTTGGAAGTCAGGGAGTACAGGCCCTTCTTAACAGAATGTCTGATCGCGAAAAGAAAACAGAAGAAGCGAATCTAAAAGCAAGTCAGGCAGAGACAGGAGGATCGATCGACAGATATGATTCTGAAATGAATCAGGCATCTCAGAAAAGCCAGCAGGCCGCAGAAGAGGCGGCTAAGAAACAGCAACAGGAAAATGCTTCGTCAGATCAGCAATTTGGAAGTGGAGATACACAGACAACACAGCCGGCACCGGCACAGCAGAATCCGGTGAATAATCCGATTACTGTGATAAAAAGAGTTATGAAGATGGGAGTGTTGGAACTGGTTCTGCCATCCGGATGTGAAGTCTCTACACGTACAATAAGTAAAAACACGCTAGTTTCCGGGAGACAGTTACAACAGGGAATGGAGATGCCGGATGGAGTGATCGCAGATAATAGCTATACTTCCCAGGTTTTGTTCCAACAATATCTGATGAATCATCTGGGAAATTATATGGATTCGTCCAAAGAAGGTCTGGCATATCAAATGGAATATATCTTTGCAGGAAAAGATGAGGATATGGATAATCTGAAATCTGTGGCATCGAAACTTTTGTTTATCAGAGAGGGAGTAAACTTTGCCTGCCTGATGGCTGATAATGTAAAAAGAACAGAGGCACAGGCTCTTGCATCTGCGATTGCAGCAGGATTTCTGGTTCCGCCGGCAGCTGTAGTGATAGAAACAGCGTTGCTTTTATGCTGGGCATTTGCAGAAAGCGTACTGGATGTGAGAGAACTTTTTGCAGGAGGTAAGATTCCGCTTGTGAAGACTTCAGCAGACTGGCAGATATCTCTGGCTAATCTGGGAAATCTGATGGAAGGACTGGATTCTATGCGAAAAAATAATGACCATGGGATGTCCTATGAGGACTATATTCAGGTTCTGGTATTGTCTGTTTCCAAGGAAAAGAAAGTGATAAGGGCTATGGATATGATAGAGAACACAATAAGAAATAAAGGAAGAGCACATTTTAATATGGATTCCTGTGTGGTGGCACTGGAGGCATTTGCAGATGTAAAAGCGAACAAGAAAAAAGAGTTTCATATAATACGTCAGTATTGTTATGAATAAGAGAATGAGTTTGGGATTGTTGTTTGATTTTCTTTAGCAATAGTGTAGATTACTCTCTTTTTATTATTGACATCATGTAACTATTCAGCAGTCTACTATCCCGCGAGGTGTTTTGGCATGAACATGCCAAAATCCCGAGACATACAAGTCAAAATCCCATCGCCGAAGGCGATTTTTAATGGATTTTGACTCGTAACTGTGAAGGTACTGAACAGTTACGACATCATAATAATGGGGATTTTAAGAAAAGAGGTGCAAAAAGATGTTTTTACAGAAGGAAAACAAAAGCATTGATGAAATCGGAATGAAAGAAAAGATAATCTATGAAAGGAGAAAAAGCTCTCTAAAAGAAATTTTCCTGGCTTTTTTATCCCCGAAGAAAAGCCGGGAGGTTCAGATGGCAAAATTGCAGAAAAACTCCAGAGAAGTTCGTTCTGTAAAGGCATCTTTGTGCACCTCTTTTCTGAAAAAAGGAAGTATGGCGGTAGAAACCGCACTTGTTCTTCCGTTGTTTTTTCTTGGAATGGTTACACTGATCTCTTTTATGGACATATATAAGCTGCAGACGGAGCATTTGTCTGATTTATGTAACCGGGCGAAACAGGCAGGAATGTATGCTTATATTACGGGAGAAAGCGGCGTGGAGGATATTACGATTCCGGATGTTTACACATATAAATCTTTTGGAGGGCTGGTACCACTGCCGGGAGTGGTGGTCTATAACCATGTGAAAGTTCATGCATGGACAGGAACAGAATTTCCTGACAATGGAGGCGAACAGGGAGAGATAGAACAGATGGTATATGTGACTGCTTCCGGAAGTGTCTATCATAAAAATCCCGGCTGCAGTTATCTGAATGTGTCATTGAAACAGATTCCGGGAAGTTCTGTCCGGTCTGCGAGCAATCAGTATGGGGAACATTATTCTGCATGCGAAACATGCAGCAGAGGGCAGAATCCGGCAGGAGTAGTATATGTCACAGAACAGGGAAACAGGTATCATAATCTGGAATCATGTAGTGGTTTGAAAAGGTCTGTAAGGCTGGTAAAGGCATCCTCTGTCTCGGGAATGAGTGCATGTAGCAGATGCGGATAATAAAGAACAAAGTGAACAGTTACACATAATAAATAAAAAGCAGACAGGTGAAAAATATGGAAATAAATAATGTAAGGGAAGCATGTGTGATCGCATTTCTGGGAGTGAATTCCTGGATAGATATTCGGAAAAAACAGGTTTCATTATTGCTTATTGCGGTATTTGCAGGGAGTGGAATCTTATGGACAATATGCAGCAGAAGTGCCACATTGGATTTTCTGGTATGTGCAGGAACAGGACTGATTTTTGTGGGAATAAGTATTATTACAGAGGGAGCTGTCGGAATGGGAGATGGATGGCTTATTATGGCATTAGGTACAGTGATGAGTGCTGAAGAATTTTTTATGATGCTTTTCTTATCCCTGATATGCAGTGCTGTATGGGCGGGAATTACGATGATATTTTTTCATAGAAAAGGAAATACGGAAATACCATTTGTTCCGTTTTTACTGGCAGGATATTTGGGAGGAATTCTGATATGAAGGGTAATTTAAATATAGATAACAGATCGGGAGTATTTCACCGGGATGATAAAACAGCCAGAACAGAGAACTATAATTGTGTCCGGAAAGGAAGCCTGACTGTGGAGACGGCATGTGTAATGCCGTTGATCCTGCTGACGCTTATGGGGCTTATCTATCTGAGCTTTTTTGTACATAACAGAGCCTGGCTTACAGCTGCGGCATATGAGTCAGCAATCAGTGGAAGTATGGAAGGTATTAAAAAGAATGGACAGATATATGACACTGCAAGAATGCGAAGCGAAGAACTGGGGAGTATAGGATTTTTCGGAGCAGAGAATTTAAGTACACAGACAAATGTTGGAAAAGAAGTGCAGGTGACATATGATCTTGATACGATTTCTTCCTATGGAAATATGAAGTGGCATTTAAGAACAGAAGGAACTTCTTCTGTCATAAATCCTGTAAAACATATTCGTAAACTCAGGGCGGCAGCTGCCATTCTAAAGGGGATGGGGGATTAGTATGCGGGCGGAATATAAAAGAGATATGAACCATAATTACCTGATCTTATATGGGGAAGATGAAATAAATACTGATTCTTATCAGGTAAGAATGTTGGTGGGAAATGTGATTCCATCTCTTCTAAAATGCAGAATACAGGGGATGGATGGACGTTTTCTGGTCTATTTCGATATTACCTCAAAACAGGCATTAAGTGTTTTATATGAAGAGAAGAAGATGGGAGTAGAAGATCTTCGCCTCATCTTTGGAGGCTTTGTCAAAGCAATGGAGGATGCGGCGGAATATCTGATGAATCCAGGACAATTTATCATATCACCGGAATATATTTATACAGATATTGAAAAGCAGGAAATTTATTTCTGCATGATGCCAGGATATGAGAAAGACATTAAAGAACAGTTTCAGTTTTTGACAGAATATATTCTTCCGAAGATTGACCATCAGGATCAGGATGCGGTAATCCTTGGGTATGGCGTGTACAAAAGAGCGATGGAAGACAGTTTCCATCTGGAACATATCAAGGAAGAACTATACAAAACCCAGGGGCAGCAGGGTACGACAACAACCAAAGCAGAACAAATGAAAACAGAATCAGAGCAGAGACAGGAATCAGAAGATTTTAACCCGGAGGAAGAGGGCTTCTGGGAAAACGAAGAAATAAATCAGGAATTTGTAAGGGACGGGGAAAAATCAAAAAGACTTAGTCTGCCCCAAAAGACAGGTGTTATTGTACTGGCAGCAATACTGCTATGTGGAATAGCCGCAACAACTTTGATGGGATATCTGCCTTACCTGGAAACAGGAACAATACTTGGGATTATTATTGTTCTTGTGGCTTGTGTGATGCTGTTTGTATATGTTTCGAAAATAAAGAAAAAACCTGGAGCATTACGGCAAGGAAGGGAAGAAGAACGAGACAAACCCAAAGGGATAACCGGAAAAGTACCAACAGACCAGACTGATCAGAGCCAGAACACCATCAAGTCAGTTGTGAAATCAACCAATAAACCAGTCGCGAAATCATCGCAGTTGCATGCAGATTATGGAGAGACAGTAGTATTGTCAGCAGGAGCAGTATCCGGACCGGCCAGTCTGGTAAGCAAAGAACCGGGAGAACTGGCAACTATTTATATAAATGAAGATCTGACGGTAATCGGAAAGCTGGAAACTGCCTGTGACGCAGTGATCAGTCTGCCGACAGTAAGCCGTATCCATGCAAAAATAAGAAAAAAGGAGGATGCATACTATCTTACAGATATGAATTCAAGAAATGGAACAGCCGTAAACGGACGACTGCTTTTGCCAGATGAAGAATATCGGCTTGAACCAGAAGATGAAGTAGATTTTGCCCAGGCGAGATACATTTTTCTGCCATAAATGTTTTGAAAAAACACAATATGTCTGATACAATAAGCTTGTCGATATATGATTCCTGATTATAGCAATTTCATAAAATACTGGAATTGCTATAGAAAGAGGTAAATTTTGGAAGAATTAAAAAAACAGCCAGTCACAGTGTTCCTTATTCTGATCAATATTCTTGTTTTTCTGGCAGTGGAATTAACAGGTGGATCAGAGGACACAATGCATATGCTTCAATGTGGAGCAGGTTATACGCCAGCTATAATACAGGGAGAATACTACAGAATTTTTACAAGTATGTTTCTGCATTTTGGACCACAGCATCTGGGAAATAATATGCTGGTACTTTTTGTACTTGGCGGAAGACTGGAACGTACAGTTGGAAAACTGAAATATCTTCTGATCTATCTCCTTGGCGGAATGGGCGGAAATCTGCTGTGTATTTTTCTTGAATTAGACAGCGGGGATTTTGCAGTATCTGCCGGGGCTTCCGGCGCTGTGTTTGCAGTGATGGGAGCCATGATTTATGCAGTGATCAGAGGCAGAGGACATATTGAAGATCTTTCTGCCAGACAGGTGGTGATCATGGTCGCATTTTCACTTTATTTTGGATTTACAAGCGAAGGAGTAGATAATGCAGCGCATGTGGGTGGTCTCATCTGCGGATTCATCATGGCTGTATTACTTTATCATCCGCTGCGATCATATCATCGGGATACTTCCGGAGTATAAGGCAGATAGATATAGAAGACAGAGCCTTTTCCAGGAGCGCTTAAAACATCAATCTGCCCGTTATGGGCATTTATGATTTCTGCTGTTACAGCAAGGCCAAGTCCGGTTCCCTCGGGCTTATATGTAACAAATGGACAAAAGATATTCTGCATTTGTGTCTGAGTCATTCCACAGCCGTTATCCTTTATAGATATACAGATGCCGCTATCTGTTTTATAAAGGTTTACCGTAATCTTTCCTTTGGGATGATTAATGGATTCACAGGAATTTCTTATCAGATTAAATATAACCTGACGCATTTTTACACGGTCAAGTAAAATGGTTGAAGAGATATTTTCTATATGTGTTTCCAGAGAGATACCAAGGTAATCCAGGGTATTTTTCTGACAGGACAAAATGGTGTTCAGAAACTCGGCGGGATCGACAGAAACCAGGTTAACTGTCTGGGCATGGCTGAAATCAGAGAGTTCATTTAATAATTCTTTGACATAATCAAGATTGTCCATAAGACTGTCCCATTGTCTGTAGCTGCACAGCTCAGGATGGGAGGCTGCCATTAACTGCAGCTCACTGTTGATCAGGGTAATCGGATTACGAATCTCATGTGACAGCCGGGAAAGAGTAAGTTTAAAATCTTTTTTTAATTGGTTTGTTGTTTCCATCTGCATATTATCACCTCAGGAAAAGTGTATCATTGCGGATTTTTGACTGCAACTGATTTCGTCCTGAAAAATTCGCGAAAAAACGACATTCAGATATTATTCACTGATATTCTCGGTGAATAGTAATAACACATTAACTCAGCTTCTGTCAGATTACAGAGGCTCAATTATTAAGAAAGAAGGATTAAAAATGGATAATTGTATTTTTTGTAAAATAGCTAATGGAGAGATTCCCGCTGCAACACTTTATGAAGATGAGAATTTTCGTGTGATCCTTGATCTGGGCCCGGCAAGTAAGGGACATGCCCTGATTCTGCCTAAATTTCATGCTGCCAATATCTATGAATTACCAGATGAAATGGCTGCAAAGGTAATGATTCTTGCAAAGAAAATGGCAACAGCAATGACAGAAGCACTGAAATGTGATGGATTTAATATTGTACAGAATAACGGAGAATGTGCAGGTCAGACAGTATTTCATTTCCACATGCATCTGATTCCGAGATATAAAGGAGACAATGTTGGAATTACATGGAATCCGGGTGAACTGACTGATGAGGATAAAGAGGAGATCCTGTCAAAAGTAAAGGCGCAGCTGTCCTGATATTTTGACATTACACAGTACATAAGATGGAAAATATAGATTTTATAAGCATTTACAGGAAATATCGTTCACGTGCAGTTAATGTTGCCAATACCGTTTTAAAGGATAAAGATGAAGCGGAGGATGTATGCCAGGAAACATTTGAGATTCTGTACAAGCTGGGAGAAAAAGTGGATTTTTATGATGAAGAGAAACTGGCTAATTTTATTTCCAGAATCAGTTATCATAAAGCGCAGGATCATTGTAAAAGGGCATTCAGACAACATGAAGTCGGTTCTGATGATATTATAATGACCGCTGATCAGACGGTAAATAGTGGCGATGAAGTGGATGAAATGATTGCGGCTTTGGAAGCAACAGGATATCTGCAGACGATATTTCAGAAATTAAGAGAGAAAAACAGAATGGATTATGAAATCTATGTCGGTGTAACAGTATATGGCATACCATCGCGCCTCGTTGCGGAACATTATCACATCACAGAAAATAATGTGAATAATAAAGTTATGAGAACGAGACGCTGGCTTGCCAGAGAATATGATGCTCTTTGCGATGCACAGGATCTATATTGATCCAGACACAAGATGGTTCAGAAAATCAACTTGCCGGTACACTGGATCAGTACATATTTATATTATTTGTTTACGCAGTCTTCAATCAGACCTGTGATTTTTTCGATAGAGTTCATATGGCTACTTTCGGACATGGCATCGATGTAAGACTGTCTGTTCTGATACAGCTCACGAATGGAGTTAAGGAGTGTGCTTTCTGTGATTTCTTCTTCCTCAAGTACCATGCTGAATCCCTGACGTTCGAAGGAACGGGCGTTGAGAATCTGGTCGCCGCGGCTGGCATTTGCGGAAAGAGGAATCAGGAGATTTGGTTTCTTTAAAGCGTTCAGCTCGCAGATAGCGTTGGCACCTGCACGTGAGATGACGATATCTGCCAGGGCAAACAGATCAGCAAGTTCCTGTTTGATATATTCGTACTGGACATATCCTGCGGTATCTTTGAGACTTTCATCCATTTTTCCCTTACCACACAGATGGATAACCTGAAATTCTTTCAGAAGTTCCGGAAGAATCTTGCGGACATTTTCATTAACAGATGCAGCACCAAGACTGCCGCCAATAACCATGAGAACAGGTTTATCATCTGTGAGACCACAGAATTTGCGGGCTGCTTCCTTGTTTCCGCTTAATAATTCCTGACGAATCGGAGTTCCGGTAAGGACCGCTTTATCTGCCGGAAGATTTTTCACTGTTTCAGGGAAGTTACAGCATACCTTTGTAGCAGATGGGATACAGATTTTATTTGCAAGACCCGGAGTCATATCTGATTCGTGGATAATTGTTGGGATTTTACGCTGGCCGGCAGCAATTACGACCGGAACAGTTACGAAACCGCCTTTGGAAAAGACTACATCAGGTTTTAACTGTTTTAACAGTTTTTTTGCTTCGCCAAATCCTTTTAATACGCGGAATGGGTCTGTAAAGTTTTTGAGGTCAAAGTAACGTCTCAGTTTACCGGAAGAGATGCCATAATAAGGGATGTTCATTTCTTCGATGAGCTTTTTTTCAATTCCGTCATAAGAGCCGATATAGGAAATTTCATATCCCAGTTCTTTCAGACGTGGGATTAATGCGATATTTGGGGTAACATGTCCGGCTGTACCGCCGCCGGTAAGTACAATATGTTTCATAGGGATTCCTCCTGTTTCATTCTGAAAATAAAGTAACTGTTTAGAAGTATGTTACTGTTCATGATATGCCCGGTAATTTGCTTTATTTATGTTACTAAACTTTAACAGTTACGGCATTTATTATTTAATATGAACCCAAGGGGAGAAATTGTCAAGGAAAGTTGAAGATTATGGAGAATAAAATAAACAGACAGACAAAGAACGAAGAAATAGACAGATTGCTGGAAGAACAATATTATGCGGAGACAAAAATACTGGAATCTGCAATTCTCAAAGCTGCAGGAAAATCCTCCTGGGAAGAATTTCCGGAAGAATCTGAAGAGGAAATACAGCAGGGATATGACCGATTGATAGCACGCCTTAAAGAAAAGGGTGAATACAGAGAGTCATTGTCTGAAAATAATGATCACAATGTAAGCAAAGCCAGTAGAATTTGTGCGGAAACAGATAAAGAAATAGATGGAGTAAGAGAAGCAGGGGAAAGCAAAGCTCGGGAGATAGAAGCAGAGGAAACAGAATCGGTAAAAGAAGCAAAAACAGTAAAAGAAAATCTAATCAGGCTTGACTATGAATGGAATAAAACTCACCGGATTTTAAAACCTGTAGCAGCCGTAGTGGCCGTAGCAATGCTGACTGCGCTGATCGGAATGAGTGTGACCGCTGATTTTCTATTTTCAGATGTGAGCGTTCAGGCATACAATACATCAATTCCTGAAAAAAAATAAAAAAATTTATTTTTTGTGTGATATTTGCCATTTTGATTCGTATAGTATATGTAATGGGAGTTTACGAAAGCGGTTTTTAACCGTGTCTCGGAACGAAACGTTATATACTTGCGGAAGCTGACATGGGATTATTAAAATATCAGCAAAATTTTAATCGTACGTGGCAGACGCAAAGAAAGGTGGAAACAGTCAAATAAAAACTGTTTCCATTTTTTATTTTCAGAAAAATGCTGTTAATCAATTCTATTGTAGTGTATAATATGAACTATGAAATTACACATAAAAGTCCGAAAGGGGGTTTTTATATGAAGATTACATTTATCGGGGCAACTCATGAGGTTACGGGCTCATGCTATTATCTGGAGGCAGCAGGCCATAAATTTCTTGTAGACTGCGGTATGGAACAGGGACCGGACTATTATGAGAATGCAGAGATACCAGTTGCTGTGGGAGAAATTGAGTTTGTTCTTCTTACCCATGCGCATATGGATCATTCCGGAAATCTTCCTGCTATTTATGCAAAAGGATTCCGAGGGCCAGTATACGCAACGAATGCCACCAGTCATCTGTGTGATATTATGCTTAGAGACAGTGCTCATATTCAGATGTTTGAAGCTGAGTGGAGAAACCGCAAGGGCAGACGAGAGGGCAAACCGGAATTTGTGCCGGCATACACAATGGAAGACGCAATGGGTGTGATCAGAAATTTTGTAGGATGCCCGTATAATAAGGTGATTACTCCGGCAGAAGGAATTTCGGTACGTTTTATTGATGCAGGACATTTGCTTGGATCTGCCAGTATTGAAGTGACGATCAGAGAAGAAGAAGCGGAGAAAAAGATCGTATTTTCCGGAGATATCGGAAACACCTGTCAGCCATTGATAAAGGATCCGGAATATCTGCACCATGCGGATTATGTGATCATGGAATCCACTTACGGGGATCGCAGTCATGGAGAAAAACCGGATTATGTGCAGCTTCTGGCAAAAATCATTCAGGAAACATTTGACAGAGGAGGTAATCTTGTAATTCCTTCTTTTGCAGTTGGCCGTACGCAGGAAATGCTATATTTTATCAGACAGATCAAGGCAGATGATCTGGTACATGGACATGATTATTTTAAGGTATATGTGGATAGCCCTCTTGCGAATGAAGCGACTACCATTTTTTCAGAACATCAGTATGACTGCTTTGATGAAGAGGCAATGGAACTGATCAAAAAGGGAATCAATCCAATCAGTTTTCCAGGTCTGAAGATTTCTGTTACAAGTGATGACTCAAAGGCAATCAACTATGATGAAGAACCAAAAGTAATTATTTCTGCCAGCGGTATGTGTGATGCGGGTCGTATCAAGCATCATCTGAAGCATAATCTGTGGGATGAGAAGAATACGATTCTTTTTGTAGGATATCAGGCAGTAGGTACACTAGGAAGGGCTCTTATTGAAGGAGCAACAGATGTGAAACTTTTCGGAGAACCGATTCATGTAGCTGCACATATCTGCCAGATGCCGGGAATCAGCGGTCATGCAGACGTAAACGGTTTGATAAACTGGGCGAGAGCATTCGAAGAAAAACCGCAGAAAGTTTTTGTTACTCATGGAGAGGATACGGTAACAGAGATTTTTGCAAAACGCCTGCAGGATGACTTGGGTTACGATACAATGGCTCCGTTTAGTGGAACAGTGTATGATCTTGCAAATAATGTATGTATCTATGAAGCTAAAGGCGTCAAGATTCAGAAGGCATCTGCATCGCCGAAAGCAACAAGAGCAGCGAGAGCATTCGAGAAACTTCTGGCACTTGGTTACAGATTACTGGCAGTGATCAAGAAGAATGAGGGAACACCGAATAAAGATCTGGAACGCTTCTCAAGAGATGTACAGTCCCTGTGTGATAAATGGGACAGACCAGATATGTAGTAATATTGTGGTAATGTTATGAAATAAAAATATCCCGCAGAAGTTGTTGTGAATACAGCTTTTGCGGGATATCTGTCTTTTTTGTGTTTTTTGCTGCTGCTTATAGTGTTTCCGGAAACTAATGTCGTAGTAGTTTGGTTAAAGCAGCTGAATTGTTAAAAAACCAGGAAATTATTTATTCAGAACTTCCTCTAAGGCAATAGAAAGCTGATCTGGACATGAGGTGTTTTTAAAACCACATTTAATACCCTTCAGTCTGCTGATCACTTCATTTGCATCCATACCTTCTACAAGGCTGGCTACACCCTGAGTGTTTCCGCTGCATCCGCCGATGAAGCGTACATTGTGAACTTTCTTATTGTCATCTACTTCAAATTCAATATGGCTGGCACAAACACCTTTTGTCTTATATGTCATGATATAATTCCTCCTGTGTTAAATAATGTACCCTCAGAGTCTTTATTGCACTTGCTTTTATGGCTGATTTTTCGCCAGATGCACCCGAATTTTATCAACGTACGCACCGCGTACGCCTCAAAAATCCGGGCACATCTGACAAAAAATCCTCTCATAAAATCAAGTACAAAAAGATTCCGAGAGTACATAATAAGTTCTGTGTCTACTGTTCATGTGATTAACAAGCAGATTTCTCAAATAATCTTGCGTCTGGATTTCTTGTTTCAAGAATCAACTTGCATAAGTCCAGGCCATCGCGCAGTGTGTTACTGGGCTCGAAGTGAACAGTAACTTTTCGTTACGCAAGATATTATAGCAGAACATAAAAAAAGTTTCCATATAAATTAAAGTTTTGCTATAATAAACAATGAATGCATAAAAAACAAGAAATGCAACTGTTCAGTATCTTCACAGTAGACCGCTGAATAGTTGCCAGGAAATTACAAATATACAAAGAAGAGGTGTTTTAATAATGAAATGTATCGGAATTATCGGAGCAATGGAACAGGAAGTTGCAAAAATTAAGGAAAAAATGCAGGATGTTACGATCACATCCAAGGCTTGTATGGATTTTTATGAAGGAACTCTGGAAGGTAAAAAGGTTGTAGTTGTACGTTCCGGAATCGGCAAGGTAAATGCAGGAATGTGCACACAGATCCTCGCAGATGTATTTGGCGTGGAAGCAGTGATCAACACAGGAATCGCAGGAAGCCTGAATAATGATGTAAACATCGGAGACATTGTTCTTTCCACAGATGTACTGCACCATGACATGGATGCAACCGGATTTGGATATAAGAAAGGACAGATTCCACAGATGGATGAGTTCTCTTTCCCGGCAGATGAAAACCTTCGCAAATTAGCAGCAAAGGTATGTCAGGAAGTAAACCCTGAGATCAGTGTATTTGAAGGCAGAATCTGCTCCGGAGACCAGTTCATTTCAGATAAAGGTGTGAAAGATGCTATTATCTCAGAATTTGGCGGATTTGCCGTAGAGATGGAAGGCGCTGCCATCGGACAGGCTGCTTATTTAAATCATATTCCATTCCTTGTAGTAAGAGCAATCTCCGATAAAGCAGACGGAAGCGCAAATATGGATTATGCTGAATTTGAAATGGCGGCAATCGAGCACAGCGTAAAATTAACTGTAAGAATGATTCAGGAATTATAAAGTTAGATAACAGTTTCCTGCATTTTGCATATACTGAAATAGATAACTGATAAGGATGCAGGATATCCATATGTATTTCGAACAATATTTTCCGTTTTATGCGGCATATTCGAATCCCCTGTTGTATGACGGAGAGCGGATGCAGGAGCAGGAATTCAATCTGATGAAATCTTATTATCCTCAGACTGTACAGCGTATTCAGGAGAAGATAGAAGAGGAATGTGATCTTCTCGACTATGAAGGAAGCCGTCTTTATGATGAGTATCCGGATAAATATATGCTTTATCACTTAAGCTGTAAGATTAAAGAAGATCTTCAGCCAGAGATGGACAGTCAGGCAATAAGGGAAAGTTTTCTGGATGAACTGGTACAGGTAATGCTATATCAGGAAATATCCAGAAGAAGATGCCGCAGACACCGATGCAGGAGATATTTTTAAATTACTGATTATGGAGTGGATAGATTGTTACTGTTCATACACCACTATCTTTATCCGCTTAACAAGAATTGAAATTTGACAGATAGAAAGAATAATGAAAAATTTAAGAGAATATTTAGAAGAACAGATTAATGAAAATCTGATACAGGCAACTTTAAGTGCCAGCAGAAACAAAAATGGCATATCAAAGGTAAAAATACGCCCAATCCAATTAAAAGGGCAGATTTGTTATCAGGCATCTGCTACAGAAGGGACAAAAGTCCTCCACAAAAACTATGAGCGTATGCAGCTGATAGAATATCTGGAATCAGAGCTTGCAGAGAATTTCGGACAGTTTCAGGCGCAGGGAGCAGTGACGGATGGCGTAGTCCTTGTGAGTAAAAAAGGAAAAATGACCATCAAACAGAAGCACCATGCGCCAAAAGAAAAAGTCAAGATTCAGGCACATAACCGGGTAAAACAATACATTCTTAAAGAAGGTGTTCCGGTTCCGTTCCTGATCGATCTGGGAGTTATGAACGGACAGGGAAAGATCGTTCATGCCAGATATGATAAATTCAGACAGATTAACCGTTTCCTGGAATTTATAGAAGATATTCTTCCGAGACTTTCCAGAGAAAGAGAAGTAACGATACTGGATTTCGGATGCGGTAAAAGTTATCTTACTTTTGCAATGTATTATTATCTGAGGGAACTGAAGGGATATGATGTAAATATCATAGGTCTTGATCTGAAAACAGATGTAATTGAGAAATGTAACTCTCTGGCAATCAGATATGGATATGAAAAGTTACATTTCTACCATGGCGATATTGCAGACTACGAAGGAGTATCCTCGGTGGATATGGTAGTAACACTTCATGCCTGTGATACCGCGACTGATTATGCGCTTGCGAAAGCAGTAGAATGGGGAGCAGAAGTAATTTTATCTGTGCCATGCTGTCAGCATGAGGTCAATAAGCAGATCAGAAATGAAATGCTGGAACCGGTTCTGCGCTACGGAATTCTGAAAGAAAGAATGTCTGCGCTGATCACGGATGCAGTACGTGCCAACCTGTTAGAGAGCAAAGGTTACGAAACACAGATTCTGGAGTTTATTGATATGGAACATACTCCGAAGAATCTTCTGATCAGGGCAGTTAAAACCGGAAAAAGATCAGACGCAGGCAAAACACAGGAGATGTTTGCTGCTTTAAATATTCATCCTACACTTGACCTGCTTCTGAATGAAAAAACACAGGAAGGAAGTGTGCGATGATAAGAATACTGAAAAAAACAGGTATTCTCCTTTTTGTATTTTTGCTGGGGGTAATTGGAACTGCATTGCTTCTTAACAGCGAATCCACAGACAACAGATCAGATTTTAATGATGCTACATTTCCAGAAGTTATGATAGACATGGACGGCACGCTGATGAACCGTATGTATGGCTATGCACAGCCAATGCAGACGGATTTTACCAGAGACAGCGTGACTCCGCTGGATACATCAAAAAAACTGATTTTTAAGGTAAATCCGTATAATTCTGAGGTGAAGAGCTTTTCCTATGAGATCCGCACATCCGACGGAAGTAAAGTTCTTGAAAATAAGAAAATCAAGAATCTCCGGAAAGAGGATTCCTATTTATCAGTAGATGTGGAAATCAACAGTGATCTGAGAATGAATCAGGAATATTCCATGCAGATTGCTCTGGAGTTGAATGAAAGTACTGCATATTATTACACACGCGTTGTCTCAAGATCACAGGTGCATGCATCAGAATATGCAGCTTTTGTCAAATATTTTTATGAAGCGAGTCTGGACAAGGAGGCAGCAGATGCTCTGGGCAGTTACCTGGAACCGGCGTCAACAGGAGCATCGACCAATTATTCCGGAATTAATATCAATTCCTCTCTCAGCGAAGTCAGCTGGGGAACGTTAGCTCCTCAGTTGTATCAGGAAGGAATTCCTGTCATTAAAGATATCAATGAGACGACTGCCAGTATTTCAGTGGAATATCAGATTACATCGCAGAATTCTGATGGGGATACAGAACTATATGACGTAAAAGAGTTCTATAGAATGAGATATCTGGATACCAGAATTTATCTGCTGGATTTTCAACGCAGTGCAAATCAGGTATTTGACGGGAAACTTCCTGTTTACTCAGATGATGGAATCATCCTGGGAGTCCGTGATAAAAACGTGGAATATATGATGAATGACAGCGCTACGGTGCTAGCATTTGTCCAGGAGGGGGATCTTTGGTCTTATTCACCTGGAAATGGAAAAGTAAATCAGGTTTTCAGTTTCAGAAAAACTGAAGACGGAGATTTTCGTGATTCCAGAATCCAGCATGATATTAAAATTGTCAGGGTGACAGATGCCGGAGATATTGACTTCGTACTTTATGGATATATGAACAGAGGAAGTCATGAAGGATACGAAGGAATTGGCGTTTACCATTATAATCCAGACAAAAATGTTGCAGAGGAAAGAGCCTTTATCCCTGTTTCAGAATCATTTGAATTCCTGAAAAAGGATCTTGAGAAATTATCTTATGTAAATGAAGAGAATGAGCTGTTTCTCCTTCTGGCAAAAAGTCTCTATAAAATCAATATAGAGGATAATTCCAGCGAAGTTCTTGAAGAGGGGATAAAGAATGCGAATTTTGTTTCTTCTGATAATAATGACCATGCGGCCTGGCTGGTTTCAGAAGGTGATGAGAAGGGAAATATCAAAGAAATTAATTTTGATACCGGCGAAACGAGACTGATCGAGCATGAAAAAGGCAAGAGACTTCGGGCAGTTGGTTTTATGAATGAAGACCTGATCTATGGAATCCTGAACAAGTCTGATATTCTGACAGATGAAGACGGGCATAAATCAGAAGGAATCAGCATTTTACGTATAGAAGATTTCGATGGCAATGTGAAGAAGGAATATCAGAAAGACGGATTATACATTACGGATATTTCTGTTGGAAGTACACTGATCGAGTTCGAACTTTCCGCAAAATCGGGAGATACCTCCTATGTTGCCCAGAAAAAGGACAACATTATGAATAATAAGAAAGCAACGGAAAACACAGTGAAAATTGAGCTGGTTTCAGCATCAAGAACCGGCGTCCGTGTAAAACTGGCATTGAACGGAACTGCTCAGACAGATTCTCCGCTTACTATGTATGCAAAAGTAAGCAGTACAAATCAAAAAGACATTGTACTGGATACGCAGATTCCGCAGGAGTCCACATATTATGTCTATGGACAGGGTGGGCTGGACAGTATCTATACAGATCCTGCAAAAGCCATATTACAGGCAGATGCTTTGGGCGGTGTTGTTCTTAACCGTGCCCAGCAGTATATATGGGAACGTGGAAATAAGAAGACAAAAACACAGATGGATACTGCGGAACTTCCGGAAGCTATTCTTGCAGGAACTATGGATATAAAAACGTTGAAAAAGAGCGTTAAAAAGACCGGAACGGTCATCGACCTTACTGGCTGCAGTCTGGACAGTGTTTTGTATGAAGTAAGTGCCCAGCGCCCGGTGATCGCTAAAACAGGTTCTGATACCAGTGTGGTGATTGTAGGATATGATGAATATAATACGTATTTGTATGATCCGGTTAAAAAGGAGACATATCCATATGGAATGAATGATAGCACAGACTTATTCCAGAAAGCCGGAAATGTGTTTATCACATATGTGGAGTCAGTTAGTTATTAGACTGAACAGCCTTCTGGCAGGATTGCACTGCGGCAGAGAGAAATTATGTCGCTAAAGCGATTCCTGCGGGCGGAGAATCCTGCAAGCAGGATTCTTTCCGGATATAAGATAGCGAAAAGAGTATAATTAAGAATATGGGCAGATTGCTGTTAGAGAATTTAACAGCAACCTGCCCATTATTATTTTAAAAAATTGTGAAAATGCTTCTTTACATTTATCCATTATTTGAGTATCCTAAAAAGGAATAACAGTGGCAGAAAGAAAATGTTATTACGTTACTGCAAACCAAGCGGACAGTAACAACGAAACGGAGGAAATGTACCAATGCTATATGCAAACATTAAGAAATTAGTACAATACGGAGTAGAAACAGGACTGACACCGGCCTGTGAGAAGAATTACACAACAAATCTTCTGCTGGATGTTTTTAAAGAAGATGAATATGTAGAGCCTGAAGAGGAATACACAGACATCAACCTGGAAGTAGTATTAAATGCACTTCTGGATGAAGCGGTAAAGAGAAACCTTATTGAAGACAGCATCGTTTACAGAGATCTTTTTGATACAAAGCTTATGAATTGTCTGATGCCTCGTCCGGCACAGGTACAGAAGGAATTCTGGAGCAGATATGAGAAAGATCCGCAGGAGGCAACCGATTACTTCTATAAACTCAGCCAGGACAGTAATTACATTCGCCGTTATCGTGTAGAGAAAGACCAGAAATGGACAGTAGACAGTGATTATGGTAAGATTGACATTACCATTAATCTTTCCAAACCGGAGAAGGATCCAAAGGCGATCGCAGCAGCCAAGCTTGTAAAATCCAGCAGCTACCCGAAATGCCTGCTTTGCCCGGAGAATGAAGGATATGCAGGAAGAGTAAATCATCCTGCCAGAGAGAACCACAGAATTATCCCGATTACTGTAAATGACAGCCCATGGGGATTCCAGTATTCTCCATATGTATATTACAATGAACATTGTATTGTTTTCAACAGCCAGCATATTCCAATGAAGATCGAGAAGAATACATTTATCAAGCTTTTTGATTTTGTAAAACTTTTCCCACATTACTTCCTTGGTTCTAATGCAGACCTGCCGATCGTAGGCGGTTCCATTTTAAGTCACGATCATTTCCAGGGTGGACATTACACATTTGCAATGGCTAAAGCGCCGATCGAGAAGCATGTGACGATCCCAGGATACGAAGATGTAGAAGCAGGAATTGTTAAATGGCCATTATCCGTCTTAAGAATCCGTCACAAAGATGAGAAGAGACTGGTAGAGCTTGCAACACATGTTCTGGAAGTATGGAGAGACTATACAGATGAGAGTGCATTCATCTTTGCTGAAACTGACGGAGAACCACATAATACGATCACACCGATCGCCCGCCGCTCAGGAGACATGTTTGAGCTGGATCTTACTCTGAGAAATAATATCACTACAGAGGAACATCCTCTCGGTGTATATCATCCGCATGCAGAGTATCATCATATTAAGAAGGAAAATATTGGTCTGATCGAAGTAATGGGACTTGCTGTTCTTCCGGCAAGACTGAAAGAAGAACTGGAGCTTCTGGCAGAATATATTCTGGAAGGAAAAGATATCTCTTCAAATGAGAAGATTGAGAAACACGCAGCATGGGTTGCAGAATTTCTTCCAAAATATGACAACCTTGATAAAGACAACATTCAGGATGTTCTCAGAAAAGAAGTCGGCAATGTATTTGTTCATGTACTGGAAGATGCCGGCGTATATAAATGCACTGCAGATGGCAGAGCTGCATTTATGAGATTTATTGATACATTATAATCTTATGTAACTATTCAGCAGTTTACAGGTTAAACAATACCGGACACCGAACAGTTACAGTTTTACCAACATAAGAAAACGAAAAATGTTACTGTATGCACAGTAACCAAAAGATTACATAATCAGGACATAAATTTGTTATTATTTGTATAGTGATCCGTAATTTATTTAAGGTTATGTGATGGGAGCAGCTGAAGAAATTTGGGCGAAAAGCGATATTTTGTTTTTGAATGTTTGGGAATGAATAAAGAACGTCCCGCACATTTAATGGCGGGACGTTTTTGTAAAATGGAGGTAATTATGTATAGAAAAAGACACAGAAGAGGAAGGCGCCTGGCTAGTGTGATTCTTGCAGCGGTAATGGTAACGACTGCAATACCAGCGCAGGCAGCAGAGTTTGGTGCTCCGGAGAATTTAGAGGATATTTTCAGTTCAGGAGAAGAGGATTCTGTCACAGGAACCGATGATGGAACAGCAACAGCGGCTTCATCACCGGAAACAGGAACACAGGATACGACATCTCCAATATCGGAAGGAACGGTTACCCCGACAGTGACACCTTCAGCAGATGATACTCCAACAGTAACACCTTCGGCAGATAATACCCCAACAGTAACACCGTTGCCGAGTGAAACGCCAATCCCGTCAGTTACACCGGCTTTATCAGTTACGCCGACTCCGGCTCCAACACCAACTATTAATCCGGAGAAAGAAGTGATGCTTCGTTTTATAGACGGAGAGGGAAATGAGTGTGAACAGCTCAGAACAGTGCTGGAGTGGAATGAGTCTCTGATTCTGCCAAATGTGCCGGATTCACAGGCACCGGATCTGTGGAAACTTGAGAAAGATGAGAAGCTTAATGATGCGATCACACTTAAAGGCGGTGATCTTCTCACTCTGAAGAAAGGCGAGAGCTGGAATATATTCATTCAGAATGGAATTTTAAATTTCTATATGCCAAAGAAATGCACGATTTCTCTTTATAATAATTCAGGAACAGGTGTATTTCCAAATGGTATTCTTCAAGTATACGAAACAAATACGGCTATACTTCCGGATATGCCATATAGCAAATATATCAATTATGGCTGGACCGACACAAAAGGCAGCAGTGAAGTGAAATATGACCTGAATTCAGAGTATACGGTACTTGGGGATACAAACTTCTATATCGTACGCCGTACAGCGCTGCAAGTGAATTTCATGACAAATACCGGGGCAAGTAACAGTAACTTTACCAGTCTTAACCAGAAGATAGGAAAGGGGCTTACTGTGAAAATGCCGGAAGTACCTGCCAAAACAGGATACCAGGCACTGGGTTGGTCTAAGAGTAAAAATGCAACCAAGGCTACCTATAAGGTTTCACAGGAAGTAAAAGTATCATCAACGCTGAATCTCTATGCAGTATATAAGAAACTGCCATATAAAGTCAGCTTTAACAACAACAGTGGAACAAGTACCAGTAAAACATATACAGCGCTTATGATGTATGCGTCCAGGAATCAGACCGTCACATTACCGGCAGTTCCGAAGGCAAAAGGCTATACAAATCTGGGATGGACAACTGTAAAAGGTGACACCACAGTGGAATATAACGAAGGGGACACTGTAAAAATTACAAAAAGTGTGCAGTTTTACGCGGTGCGCAGAAAGAGTAAGTATTACACAGTTAACTATTATCTGGGAAATGGAAGCAGCAATTCGGCCTATAAGAAACTCAGCCAGACAGTAGAAGAAGGAACAGTTATTACATTTGCAAAAGTCCCGGCGAGAACCGGTTATGTCAATCTGGGCTGGTCAACCAGCAAGAATGCTACAAAAGCAACAACAAAGACAACCTATACGGTAAACAAAAATGTAAACTTTTATGCTGTACAAAAGAAGGCAGTATTATTGACACTTCGAAGATATGACGGAAGCGTATGGCAGAAGACGACTCTGGCGAAAGGCTCTACCTATTCTCTGCCAGGAGTAAGAGATGCAGAAGGCTATACTTTCATGGGATGGTCATCAAAACCAATGCAGTCTGTGAATCCGGAATATGAGGCAGAAGAGAAGATTACAGTAAACGGTAATATGAACCTGTATGCAGTAGTATTTAACAGATCAACAGAAAAAGATCTTACAGAAGCTGAGCTCCCGCAGGTAGATATCTATAAATACAAACAGGTAATCTTTGTGGGCGATTCCCGTACAGAATTTATGGAGAATGTTCTGAAGGGAATGGGAGAATCAGCAATTAAAAATGTGAAGTTTGTCTGCTCTGCGGGAAAGAAATTAGACTGGCTTACTACCACAGGATGGTCACAGCTTTATGCTATGGTGCAGAAGGACACCAACAGTATTCTTTCTAAGAAAACAGCGGTAATTTTTAACTTTGGAGTAAATGATCTGTCAGATTATGCAGATTATGTAGAATATTATAACTGGATTGCACCGCAGCTTAAAGGTAAAGGATGCGAACTGTATTTCATGTCAGTAAATCCGTTGAACCGTACGATGCTTTCAAATACAGGACGAGCAGACCGAAGCGAAGCGGCAGTCAGATCCTTTAACGATTATATGAAGGCAAATCTTTCTTCTGCATATACTTATATCGATATGTACTCCTACCTGAAATCCACAGGCTACAGCTTTGCCAGTGATCACTATGGAGCAGGAACTATCGATGATGGTCTGCATTATACGGCAAAAACATACAAGCGAATTTATGCCAAGTGTATAAATTCGCTGAGGGTACCAAGATAGGATAAAAGTTACTATTCGTTTCGTACCCGGTAACGAATAAAAAACACAGTAAATACCAGATTACTCCTTGCGTGAAATCAGGGAATAGTCTATACTAAAAGACGAGACGGCTGTCAGACGAGAACAGCGTTTCGTCTTTTTATGTGTAACATCCAGAACGATGAGGAGAAAGAGGAAACATAGATATGAAGTTAACAACAGTAAAAGAGATTTACAAAGAGAGAGAGAAATATCTGGACAAAGAGGTTACAGTAGGAGGATGGGTACGAAGCGTACGCGATTCCAAGACTTTTGGATTTATCGTGCTTCATGACGGAACCTTCTTTGAGACTCTGCAGGTAGTTTATCATGATACAATGGAGAACTTTGCTGAGATCAGTAAATTAAACGTAGGTGCTGCTATTATCGTCAAAGGTACACTGGTAGCTACGCCACAGGCAAAACAGCCATTTGAGATCCAGGCAACAGAAGTTACAGTAGAGGGTACTTCTGCGCCGGATTATCCGCTTCAGAAGAAACGTCACAGCCTTGAATACTTAAGAACGATCACACATCTTCGTCCGAGAACAAACACATTCCAGGCAGTATTCCGTGTACGTTCCCTGTGTGCTTATGCAATCCACCGTTTCTTCCAGGAACAGGGATTTGTTTATGTTCATACTCCACTGATCACAGGAAGTGACTGTGAGGGTGCAGGTGAGATGTTCCAGGTAACTACTCTGGATATGAACAATATTCCGACAGATGACAAGGGTGCTGTTGATTACTCTCAGGACTTCTTTGGAAAAGAAACCAACCTGACAGTAAGTGGCCAGTTAAACTGCGAGACTTTTGCACAGGCGTTCCGCAATGTTTATACATTTGGACCGACTTTCCGTGCTGAGAACTCTAACACTACCCGTCATGCAGCAGAATTCTGGATGATCGAGCCTGAGTGTGCTTTTGCAGATTTAAATGACAACATGGATCTGGCAGAGGCAATGCTGAAGTATGTAATTCGTTATGTGCTTGAGAACGCACCGGAAGAGATGAATTTCTTCAACTCTTTCATTGATAAAGGACTTCTGGACAGACTGAACCATGTAATCAACTCTGAGTTTGGTCATGTTACTTATACAGAGGCAGTAGAACTTCTGGAGAAGAACAACGATAAATTTGATTATAAAGTATTCTGGGGATGCGATCTGCAGACAGAGCATGAGCGTTATCTGACAGAGGAAATCTTTAAGAAACCAGTATTTGTAACAGATTATCCGAAGGAGATCAAGGCATTCTACATGAAGATGAATGAGGATAACAAGACTGTTGCGGCTATGGACTGTCTGGTACCGGGAATCGGTGAGATTATCGGTGGAAGCCAGAGAGAAGATGATATTGAGAAACTTGAGAAACGTATGGATGAGCTGGGACTTAAGAAAGAAGATTATGATTTCTATCTTGATCTTCGTAAATATGGTTCCACACGCCATTCAGGGTTTGGTCTTGGATTTGAACGTTGCGTAATGTACCTTACCGGCATGGGCAACATCCGTGACGTAATTCCATTCCCAAGAACTGTTAAGAATTGTGACTTATAATAAGAAAGAGAGATTGGCATGAGATTTATTCATCTTGCAGATGTACACCTTGGAGCGGTCCCGGACAGGGGCTGCCCATGGAGCAGCAGGCGGGAGGAAGAAATCTGGGAAACTTTCCGCCGGGTTATTGCGGGTATCCGTGAGAATCCGGTGGATTTGTTATTTATAGCAGGAGATTTATTCCACCGCCAGCCTCTTTTACGGGAGCTAAAAGAAGTAAACTACCTGTTTTCCACCATACCGGATACAAGAATCTATCTGATGGCAGGAAACCATGACTACATCAAGGCAGATTCTTTTTACCGGGACTTTCAGTGGGAAAAGAATGTGACATTTTTTAAGAATGAACAGCTTACATGTGTCAAGGATGAGAAACTGGACGTTTATGTATATGGATTGAGCTATGAGCATCAGGAGATTGATAAACCGCTGTATGATGCGGTGCGTCCGGTGGAGGGAGAAGGACTTCATATTCTCCTCGCGCATGGCGGTGATGCAAACCATATTCCCATGAATATCAGATCGATCGTTTCTTCAGGATTTGACTATGTTGCGCTTGGACACATTCATAAACCACAGATTCTGATCAGGGATAATGCGGCTTATGCGGGCGCGTTAGAGCCTATTGACAGAAATGACCTTGGTGAGCATGGATACATAGAAGGGCATCTGGAAAATGGAAGACTTAAGACAACCTTTGTTCCTTTTGCCTGTCGTTCTTATGAACAGATTCTTCTGATGCTGCGTGAGGATTCTACGCAGGCATCACTTGAGGACATGCTGAAAGCAGATCTGGCAAGCAAAGGGCGTATGAATATTTACAGGATCGTGGTCAGAGGAACCAGGGCACCGGAGCTTTTGCTGCTTCCAGAGAGACTGAAATCATTCGGATATGTGACAGAAGTACTGGACGAGTCCAGGCCGGCATATGATCTGGAAACACTTCAGAAGAAATATAGTGGAACATTGATCGGCGACTATATCAGCTATTTCCTTGAGAAAGACAGAAATATCGTGGAGGAGAAGGCTTTGTATTATGGCCTTCAGGCTCTGCTGGAGACAAGCAGGTGACAGGTAAGCTATGATTATCAGAAAGTTAAATATTAAAAACTTTGGGAAAGTCCATGATAAGACTCTGGAATTTTCCCCGGGTATTAATGTTCTCTATGGAGAGAATGAGAGTGGCAAAACCACGATTCATACTTTTATAAAGAGTATGCTCTTTGGACTGACCAGAATGCGTGGAAAGGCTGCGAGAAACGATACCTACAATACATATGAACCATGGGAAAATCCGGGAGTGTATGGCGGTATTATATGGTTTAACAGTAAAGACCATGACTACCGTCTGTCCAGAAATTTTCAGAAAGATCATGTTCTGGCAGAGTTGCTGAATGAGGATACGAAAGAACTGGCAGATATTGATGAGGTGGGACTGGAGAAAATCTTTGGAAATATCAGTGAGGCTATTTACGATAATACAGTTTCTGTTGCGCAGCTTAAGAGCGTAACAGGTCAGGACCTGGTACGTGAACTTCAGAATTATATGGCAAGTTATCAGGGAGCGGGAGACAGCTCCATAGATCTTGGACGTGCCATGCAGATGCTGAAAATGTCAAGAAAAGGCTACCAGGTACAGGCAGACCGGAAGCAGAAGGAAACAGAAACAGAACAGCAGAAGCTTCAGGCAAAGATGGATTATGTGATAAATGAAATGAATGATCTGAAAGAAAAACTTGCAGATATTGATGAGAAGGAAGGTTCTCTTGGGATGCGCCCCGGTGATGAAAATGGTGCGGTTCTTCTGGACGAGAGACTTGCAGAGACAAGAAAGAAAAGAAATGGATTTGCTATGGGAATGTTGGTGTCAGCGGCAGTCGGAATCATAGCGCTGATTTTATCTGCGATTATGGCGGACAGCGTTGTGGTGAGCATTGTTGTTGCCGTTATAGCTGCGATGCTGGTGGGATTCTGTGGAAAACAGCAGATGAAATACGCAAGAGAATTTCAGAAGAGAATGCGTATGAAGAGTCGCTGGATGTCCAGACAGGAGAAACTGAAATGGAGCAAAGAAAGCCTTAAACAGGATTATGACGAGAAAGAGACGGCACTCCGTAATCTTCAGGAAGAATATCAGGAATATGAAGAGAATTCCTATCTGCCGACGTCAGAGGAGATGGAAGTGCAGGCTTTAAATATGGCTATGGAAACGATTGAGATGCTTTCAGGAAATATCCATCATCAGGTAGGCAGAAAACTTCGGATCCGTACTTCTCAGATATTAAGTGAAATTACCGGCGGAAAGTATCAGGAAGTCCTCATGGATGCAGGATTCCGTATGACAGTGAATACCGGTGACAGAACAGTAGCGCTGGAACGTCTCAGCAGAGGGACAATGGAACAGATCTACTTTGCACTTCGTATGGCGGCAGGTGAGCTTCTGTGCCAGGAAGAGAGTTTTCCGGTGATACTGGATGATGTATTTGGCATGTATGATGAAGAACGGCTCGCGGCAGTTCTCAGATGGATGCATAAAGAAAATAAACAGATCATTATCAGTACCTGCCATAAACGGGAGATGGAGATTCTGGACAGGGAAGGAATTCCATATCAAAAATTGATTCTTTCATAAATAAAAAAGAGAGATTATATGTAATTACTCCGAAATGTGTTAACAGGAGTTAAACATATAATCTCTCTTTTTATGAGTCAGTCGGATATCTGCAATCCGCCTTTGTTACTTATTAGTTATTATTTTTCCTTATACTGAGCCATGTAATTGCTTACACAACGGTTGATTCTGTCAACCGGGTTGAGCAGATGGCTGACGGACTGGTCATGATTCAGAGTATCAATGATCAGGGCAATATATTTACTCATATCGCAGGAGATATAATAGTCTTTTGCGAGAAGCTCAGGAGACTGGTAGATCAGGTTTGTGGTAAGCAGTTTGTCAAACACACCTGCTTTATGAGCTTCGTCAAATTTCTCAAGTCCATCTGTGAACAGTCCGAAAGTAGAACAGATATAAATTCTGCCGGCGCCTCTTTCTTTAAGAAGAGAAGAAATCTTAATAACTGTATCACCGGAGGAAATCATATCATCGATCAGAATCATATCCTTGCCTTTAAGGTTTGGTCCAAGGAATTCGTAAGCTGCGATCGGATGACGTCCGTTGATTCTCTTGGAGTAGTCAAGACGTTTATAATACATACCCATATCAACACCAAGAATGTTGGCAAGATAAATTGCACGATTCATACTTCCCTCATCAGGGCTGATAATCATAAAGTGATCATTGTCAATATGCAGTCCTTCTTCGTTTTTGAGAAGAGCCTTGATGAACTGATAGGATGGCTGCACTGTTTCAAATCCATGCAGTGGTGTTGCATTCTGTACACGAGCGTCATGTGCATCGAATGTAATGATGTTCTCCACACCCATGCTTACAAGTTCCTGAAGTGCTGTTGCGCAGTCCAGGGACTCTCTGCCGCTGCGGATATTCTGGCGGCTTTCATACAGATATGGCATAATAACGTTTACTCTGCGGGCCTTTCCGCCGATAGCGCCGATAACACGTTTCAGATCCTGAAAATGGTCATCAGGGGACATAAGATTCTTATACGGTCCAATATTATAGGTAAGACTGTAGTTACATACATCAACCATCAGATAGATATCATCACCACGTACGGATTCCATGATCGTGCATTTCGCTTCACCGGAACCGAAACGTGCTGTCTGAACCGGGATCAGATAGGAATCTCTCTGATATCCCTCGAATGCAAAAGAATCAAACTCTTCGTGGCTGCGTTCCTTGCGCCACTGCACCAGCCATTCGTTTACTTTCTCACCCAGATCCTTACAGCTGATCAGAGGGATCAGACCAAGTCTGCCCACCGGAAGTGTAGTTAAATCTTTAGTTGTTGCCTGTGCCATGATTTTATTTTCCTCCTAAAAAAATTTTCTGTATACGGATATCCTTTCCTTCCAGTTTAACCATGCGGTAATTGCTGGCGATTCGCGAAAAAGTTCGCTCGGAATAAGTATCCGAGAAATTTTCCAGTTTCAGATTTGTTGATATGATCGTAGACTTCCTGCGCATGATACGTTCGTTTATGCACAAAAACAGCTGGGAAGAGACAAAGCTGTTGGTAAGTTCGGTTCCCAGGTCGTCGATA
Source organism: Ruminococcus sp. AM22-13 (assembly GCF_003471165.1). Classification (GTDB taxonomy): domain Bacteria; phylum Bacillota; class Clostridia; order Lachnospirales; family Lachnospiraceae; genus Blautia_A. The sequence goes on from NZ_QRIL01000003.1 coordinate 150,866, forward strand.
ATCAGCAGATCACTGTCAAATACAAATTCCTCGCCTTCTGTTTTCTCTCTGGAAAATTTGGATTCTGCAAGCAGATCAAACAGGTCAAATGCGGAAAAATACATTACGCAGTGTGCTGATTCCAGAAGTTCATGAGCAATACAGTGGGAAAGAAAAGTCTTGCCTACACCGGTATCACCGTAAAGAAACAGATTCTCGAAAGAATCATCAAAGTTTCTCACGAACCCTCTGGCTATATCATAAGCCCTTTTGGCTGTCTCCCTTTCGGTCAGCCCTGTGGCTTCGTTCTTCATTGTATCAGAATAGTAATCAAAAGAAAAGTGGTCAAAGTTTTCTTTTTTGAGAATTTCTTTTAAATTGGACTGTGTGTAGAGCAGCTCAATCTCTGCTTTCTTAAAACAGGTACATTTCTGACTGCCCACATAGCCTGTATCCTGGCAGATCGGACACTTATAAGGAAGCTCCAGATAATCCTCCGGATAGGAATTACATACAAGCAGAGCATTGCGCTCCTGAGACAAAAGAGAAATTGCTGCTTTGAGATCCTCGAGACTGGAAGATTCTCCACTTAAGAGTGCTCTTGCCTTTCTGGCACTTAAAGTTGCAACTTCCTCATCTATCTCGCGGATACGGGGGATCTTCTCATAAATTTCCTGTGTGCGTTCTTCGAGAATGCGGCGGTTTTGTGATTGCGTCTTGCTGTATTCCCTCATAATTGTATCATACTGATAATTCTGTAAAGGCATAATGCTGCACCCTTTCTTTTGTTATGTAAAATGTAACTGTTCAGTACCTTCACAGTTACGAGTCAAAATCCATTAAAAATCGCCTTCGGCGATGGGATTTTGACTTGTATGTCTCGGGATTTTGGCATGTTCATGCCAAAACACCTCGCGGGATAGTAGACTGCTGAATAGTTACTGTAAAACATCTATTGATTCAGCAATTTTTTCTCATATTCACTAAAATCATATTCCCGCTGATGGAAATTATTAAAACGATTTGTAGCAGCCGGCTTAGGCGCGGCGGCTTTCTTCTGTGTCTTTTTCTCCAGTTTTTGACGCTGGTGCTGTGCATCAAGAAGACGGACATCAGCTAATGTGCGGACATTTTTATCTTTCCATCCGGAAAGAATTTTATCCGCATACTGGAAACTTGGCTGTCCGGTGGAGAGGACTGTACGGCTGCAAGCCTCCTGAATAATATCCATAGAAAAGCCATAATCATTAAGCCAGGTATTCATAAGAGAAATTTCTGTATCTACTGGATTTCGGCCGCTGATTCCCATAGATTTAAAGATAGTGAAGTATTCTTTTGCATAACGGGAGTTAGCTTCTTTTGCCATAGTGACAGTGGTGATTCCTTCATCTGCCCATGCAAGAGCGACAGTTTCTATGTACCGGATGCTCTTATGTCCGCGGCTGACGCTATACTCAATCAGGTATTCAATCAGATCCGGTGAAAACTTCAGCTCATCATAGAAGAATAAGATTTTCTTCATTTCAGTAGGTGTGAGTGTTTTACCGAGATATTGTTCTGCAATATAAAGGAGCTGCACGATCTCATCGTTCTGCTTTAATTCTTTTACACGGTCTGGTGAGAGTGAAGAAGCTGATCTGGCGGCCGGCTTTGTGGACGGAGCTGAAACATCAGATGACTGGGCGACAGTATCTTTTGCAACAGAAACTGTCTGAACAGCTGGTTTTGATGAATCAGAAACGTCAGATTTAACAGGCGGTACGTTCAGAGTAATGTCCGTAATGTCTTCGTTGCTTCTGTAAGTCAGGGTAAGGAGATTTACCTTTTCCCAATATTTCAAGGCGCGGACAATATCTCTTTCTGTACAGAAGAAGTGATCTGCCATCTGCTCCAGACTGAAAGGTACGGATGCGTCAGAAAGAAGCCTCAGAAGATAGATGTATACTTTTACAAATTCTCCGTTGGCTTCGGGCATATAGTTGTCTATGAAATTGTTTGTTAATACAGTCACTTCCGCATTGCGGGAATTCTGTAATGTGATCATAGCCATGAATCTCCACTCTCTTTCTTAATAAGCTACAGTTTATCGGTTGTTTTGGGTAATTCAAAGTTACTGTGTGACGTGAAGTATGGTATTGAACGGAGTCAACAGTAACACCCTGAATGATAACCTGAATTATAGCACAAGATTTTTTAAAAGAGAATAGGGGATTTTGCCTGAGATTTCTTCCACATTTGAATGTGGATAATGTGGATAATGTGGAAAGGTGAAATTGTTTATATATTATCGGAAACTAGAAAAATGGCGAATTTTATGGAAAAATGATGTATCACAGGGATAAATGAAGTCGAATTATGTAAAGTGACTTGTACACATATAAGTCCACATATTTAAGCGGATAAAAATGTGTATAACAATGTGGATAATGTGGATAAGTCACTCAAATACGCATAAATATGCGTAATACAAAGGGGGATAAATTGTTTATAACTTTTTTCAAAGAATCCTGGCATTCAGTAAAATCCTGCATTTACAATAGAAAAATCCCCGGCAATAAGCCGAGGACTTTAACAATCATCTAATATTAAGAAAAAATCTTATAATCTGCCGGCATTATTTACCAAGCAGCTGCTCTCCGATATTTACGACATCTCCCGCACCCATAGTGATGAGCAAATCACCTTCCTGACAGTTAGAAAGAAGATAATTCTCAATCTCGTCAAATGTCGGGAAGTATTCACATGGAGTTCCAAGTTCCTGAATTCGTTTCTGCAGATCCTCAGAGGAAATACCAAGAGTATCTGTTTCTCTTGCAGCATAAATATCTGCAACCACTACGTGGTCTGCCAGACTCAGTGCCTTGGCGAATTCCGGAAGGAGCGCTTTGGTACGTGTATATGTATGAGGCTGGAATACGCACCATAATTTCTTGTGTGGATAATTGTGCGCTGCATGAAGAGTAGCCTCGATCTCTGTCGGATGATGTGCATAATCGTCTACGATAGTAACGCCTGCAACTTCACCTTTATACTGGAAACGGCGGTCTGTTCCTGTGAAGCTTCCAAGTCCTTTAATGATCACTTCTTCGGAAAGACCAAGAAGATGACCAAGAGCGATAGCTGCCAGAGCATTGGAAACATTGTGGATGCCCGGCACTTTCAGGTAATAGCTGCCAACTTTTACACCATTACGAAGAACAGAGAAGGATGCATGTCCATATTTATCATAAGTGATATCAGCTGCCTGATAATCGGCATCGTGTTCCAGACCATAAGTGATCACATTACATGGAAGATCGCGGATAATGTCTTCATATTTAGGCGTATCTGCGTTGATGATCAGTGTGCCGTCAGCAGGAAGAAGTTCTGCAAAACGACGGAAAGAATGACGAATGTCATCAATATCCTTAAAGAAATCCAGATGGTCAGCATCCATGTTCAGGATAATACTGATCTTCGGAAAAAAGCTCAGGAAGCTGTTTGTATATTCACAGGCTTCTGTGACAAATGTTTCAGATTCGCCAACCCGGATATTACCGCCGATAGCCGGAAGGATACCGCCGACACTGATCGTAGGATCACAGTCTCCTGCAAGAAGAATATGAGATACCATAGAGGTTGTGGTAGTTTTTCCATGAGTTCCGGAAATAGCGATCGGTGTATCATAATTTCGCATGATCTGTCCGAGAAGTTCTGCACGTGTAAGCATAGGAAGTCCTTTTTCCTTTGCACAGGCAAATTCCGGATTGTCAGGATGGATAGCTGCAGTGTATACGACAACATCTACGTTGTCTGTGATATTTGAGGCACGCTGACCGTAGTAAACAGTAGCTCCTTTTTGCTCAAGTGCCTGAGTAAGAGGGCTGGATTTGGAGTCTGAACCGGAGATAACAAAGTCTTCTCCGAGAAGAATTTCAGCCAGTCCGCTCATACTGATTCCGCCGATACCGATAAAGTGTATATGAAGCGGTTTATGAAAATCTATCTGATACATTCTATAATCTCCTTATTAAATATATTTAAGTTACTACTCACACACCACTATCCCGCGAGATGTTTTGACATAAAAATGCCAAAATTCCGAGATATACTGCGCGAATTTATGCGAATAGCATAAATAAGTTTGCGAAGCAAACGATACTCTTTGGGCCTTGCGCAAGGAGGTTCATATTTCCTGCATCGCGAAGCGTGTTACTGAGAACAGAGTGAACAGTAACATATTTAACTCATTATACTCCCTGTGCCTGAAAATGAAAAGAGCTTCTTTAAGTATGTCCTACATGATAAAAAAAACAAAAAACGACAATATATATATAAAAAGTGCATAATTATATATAAAGAAACACAGCAAACAAATGAAAAAACGTGTGCAAAAATAATAAAAAAAATAAATATATCAAACAAAAATTGTAAATAATGTTCACTATCGGGGAAAAATGTGCTATAATTAAATAATCATAATTACAACAAGAGGTGATTGCATGATTAAGAAAGAAATGATAGCCATGCTTCTAGCTGGCGGCCAGGGCAGCAGACTGGGTGTACTGACAGAAAAAGTAGCAAAACCTGCAGTTTCTTTTGGCGGAAAATACCGCATCATAGATTTTCCGTTAAGTAACTGCATTAATTCGGGTATCGATACAGTAGGCGTATTAACACAGTATCAGCCTCTCAGGCTTAATACACATATTGGCATCGGTATTCCGTGGGATCTTGACAGAAATGAAGGTGGTGTAACAGTACTTCCACCTTACGAGAAGAGTACCAGCAGTGAGTGGTATACAGGAACGGCCAATGCGATCTTCCAGAACATGGATTATATGGAACAGTATAACCCGGATTACGTTCTGATCTTATCCGGTGACCATATCTATAAGATGGATTACGAAGTGATGCTTGATTTCCATAAAGCGAATAAAGCGGACGTGACAATTGCCTGTATGCCGGTTCCTATTGAGGAAGCAAGCCGTTTTGGTATCATGGTAACAGATGAGATGGGAAGGATCACAGAGTTCGAAGAGAAACCGGAGCATCCAAGCAGTAATCTGGCATCCATGGGTATCTATATTTTCAGCTGGCCTGCTTTAAAAGAAGCGCTGATGACTTTGAAGGATCAGAGCAGCTGTGACTTTGGTAAACATGTTCTTCCATATTGTAAGGAGAAAGGTGAGAGACTTTTTGCCTATGAATACAATGGATACTGGAAGGACGTAGGAACACTTGGCTCTTATTGGGAAGCCAATATGGAACTGATCGATATCATTCCGGAATTTAATCTGTACGAAGAATTCTGGAAGATTTATACAAAGGGAGATATCATCCCGCCGCAGTATATTTCCGCAGAAGCTGTTACTGACAGATGTCTGATCGGAGAGGGCGCGGAGATTTACGGAGAAGTACATAATTCAGTAATCGGACCGAATGTTGTGATCGGAAAGGGCAGTGTGATCCGCGATTCTATCATTATGCGTAACTCAACGATAGGAGAGGGCGTACAGATGGATAAAGCAATCATTGCCGAGGATGTTACGATCGGAAATAATGTTGTATTGGGATGCGGAGAGGAAGCACCGAACGTGCTGAAACCTGCAGTATATTCATTTGGAATCGCTACTGTCGGTGAGCGCAGTGTGATTCCGGATAATGTAAGAATTGGCAAGAATACAGCAATATCAGGAATTACTACACCTGAGGATTATCCTGATGGTGAGCTGGCCGGCGGACAGGTAATTGCAGCAAAGGACGGTGACAAATAATGAGAGCAATAGGTATTATTTTGGCAGGCGGTAATAATAACCGCATGAGAGAATTATCAAATAAGAGAGCGATTGCGGCAATGCCGATAGCCGGAAGCTACAGGAGCATTGACTTCGCACTAAGCAACATGGCAAGTTCTCATATCCAGAAAGTTGCTGTTCTGACACAGTACAATGCCCGTTCCCTGAATGAACATTTAAGTTCATCCAAATGGTGGGATTTCGGACGAAAACAGGGTGGTCTTTTTGTGTTTACACCTACCATCACAAAGGAGAACAGCCTCTGGTATCAGGGAACAGCAGATGCAATTTATCAGAACCTGCAGTTCCTTAAGAGTAGTCATGAGCCATATGTTGTAATTGCATCTGGAGATTGTATCTATAAGATGGACTACAATAAAGTTCTTGAATATCATATTGCCAAACGTGCAGACGTTACAGTTGTATGTACTACCTGTGATGATCCGAATGAAATCGAGAGATTTGGTGTTCTGCGCATGAACGAAGACTGCAGGATTGAAGAATTTGAAGAGAAACCAATGGTTTCTTCCTATAATACAATTTCAACAGGTATTTACGTTATCCGCAGAAGACAGCTGATCGAGCTTATCGAGAGAGCTGCACAGGAAGGACGTCATGATTTCGTCCAGGATATCCTGATTCGTTATAAGAATCTTAAGAGAATCTACGGATATAAGATTGATAAATACTGGAGCAATATTTCTACAGCAGAAGCATATTACAAGACAAACATGGATTTCCTGAAACCGGAGATCAGAAATTATTTCTTCAAACAGGAACCAACGATTAAGACAAAGATTGATGACCTGCCACCTGCAAAATATAATCCGGGAGCACAGGTTAAGAACAGCCTGGTTGCCAGCGGATGTATCATTAACGGTACGGTAGAGAATTCCGTTCTTTTTAAAGACGTATTTGTAGGAAATAACTGCGTTATTAAGAACTCTGTGATTTTAAACAATGTATATCTGGGCGATAATACCCATATTGAGAACTGCATTGTTGAAAGCCGGGATACTATTCGTGCAAATTCGTATTACTGCGGCGAGGGAGAAGTGAAGATCGTCGTGGAGAAAAATGACAGATATGTATTATAAGTAAAAAGCCAGATAGATTCGGTAAAATCGAAAGGAGCTAATATATCATGAATATTACTGACGTGCGTGTGAGAAAGGTAGCAAAAGAAGGAAAGATGAAGGCAGTTGTTTCCATTACAATTGACGATGAATTTGTAGTACATGATATTAAGGTAATTGAAGGAGAAAAAGGATTATTTATCGCTATGCCAAGCCGCAAGGCAACTGACGGAGAATATCGCGATATCGCGCACCCGATCAATTCCGGAACACGTGACAGAATCCAGACAATTATTCTGGAGAAATACCAGGAAGTCATGGACGCAGAGCCAGAAGAAGCAGTGGCTGCAGAATAACTGGTAAAGAATAAACGTAAAATACTGAAAATAGGTTAAGAGGAACAGGCATTGTCTCAGAGATGGGATGGTGTCTGTTTTTTTCGTGATAGAAATTTGCCGTGATCTCCTGTTAAAAAAGTCCTGTCGTGCGGGCTTCTTTTTTGTAGTATTTAAAATTGTGAAATATTACGTAATTATTACAGAAGTTAATAAAAAGTGTTGATTTTTTTACGAAATATGTTATACTGAACTTCAGATTAACGAGAAAGGTGATTAATTTATGAAGAAAAAAGTTTTTTCATTACTGCTGGCAGCAATGCTTACTTTTTCCATGGGAACAACTGCATATGCAACAGAAGATGCGATAGCTGATATGCAGGCTCAGAAACAGGAAGCAGAAGCCGGACTTGCTCAGGCACAGGCGAACATTGACAGCCTTGAGAGCAAGAAGCAGGAGCTGGAGAACTATCTGTCTGATTTAAATACACAGTATGAAGATCTGACCAATGCAATCTCAGAACTCAGCATACAGGCGGGAGAGAAAGAGAATGAACTGAATCAGCTTCACACAGAATTAAAGAAAGCAAAGAAAGCGTTAAATAAACAGTATGACGATATGAAACTTCGTATCCAGTATATGTATGAGAATGGCGGCACATCTGCACTGACAACATTGCTGTCATCTAAAGACCTGTCAGAGTTTCTCAACAATGCCGAGAACGTTGCAAAGATTTCGCAGTATGACAGAAATATGCTGGAGAAATGCGAGAACCTCCAGAATACAATAAAGGATCAGGAAACTACTGCAAAAGAGGAGAAAGCTTCTATTGATGAACTCCTTGCAGAAAGAGCATCCAAGCAGCAGGAGGTTCAGGAACTTGCGGCAAGTACCAGCGATAATATCTCTTCTTATGTAAGTCAGATCAGCGCCAGCCAGGAAGAGGCAGCAGCACTGACAGCAGAGATTAATAATGCGGACAACAGCATTGCCCGGCTGGTACAACAGGCAGAAGAAGAGAAAGCTGCCAGAGAAGCAGCTCAGGCGCAGGCCGAGGCAGAAGCAGCGGCAGCACAGGAACAGAGCGAAGAAGAGAACTCCGATTCTGAAGATTACGAAGAAGATTCCTATGATACAGAGGAGTCAGGAGATACATATTCAGAGGAGGAATCGTCAGAAGATACAGTTTCAGAAGATTCTTATAGCGAAGACAGTGATTCTTCTTATGAAGAAAGCACAGACAGCAGTGAAGATACATCTGACAGTTCTGCATCAGATGACAGCCAGTCATCTTCAGAGAGCGCAGACTCCAGTCAGGGAAAATACCTCGGTAACTTTACACTGACTGCATATTGCAACTGCGCACAGTGCTGTGGCACAGCAGGCAACCTGACAGCCAGCGGAACAGTTCCAACAGCAGGACGTACAGTAGCTATGGCAGGCGTTCCGTTCGGAACACAGCTTCTGATCAACGGAAACGTCTATACAGTAGAAGATCTGGGAACACCTTACGGACATGTAGATATTTTCTTTAACAATCATTCTGATGCATTAAGCTTTGGACTCCAGTCAGCAGAAGTTTATCAGCTGAATTAATTATAAAAATATTCAACAAAAAGAACTCTGATCAAACAGGGTTCTTTTTGCATTGATGAAATTGTTACTATTTTATTGGATTTATTAAGATAAAGTCAGGGATAAAATATCTTTTGGCTCTGTGTATTATATGGGGGAAATAAATGAGGATCTGTGGTTTTAATAAAACAACATTATTAGATTATCCGGGAAAAGTAGCCAGTACCATATTTCTGGGAGGCTGCAATTTCCGCTGTCCATTTTGCCAGAACAGTGTGCTGGTAACAGCGCCTGGGGAACAGCCGGATTATGCCCAGGAAGAACTTCTGGCATTCTTACAAAAGAGAAAAGGCATTCTTGACGGTGTCTGTATCTCAGGCGGTGAGCCGACCCTGTCTGACGGGCTGGAAGAATTTATAGTGAAGATAAAAGAACTGGGATATGCTGTCAAACTGGACACGAATGGTTCACGTCCGGAGATAGTGAAACATCTGGCAGAGGCAGGACTGATTGATAAGGTGGCGATGGATATTAAGGCCTGTCCAGATAATTATAGAAATCTGACAGGAATTGAGAAACCAGACATGGACAGCATCTTTGAGACAGCGGACTTTTTACTTCATGGAAAACTGGACTATGAATTTCGGACTACAGTTGTGCGGGAACTGCATACGCAGAAAGATTTTGAAGAAATTGCAGAGTGGCTTAAGGGAGCGAAAGAATATTACCTCCAGGCCTATAAGGACTCGGACGGAGTCCTGAGACCTGGATATGAAAGTTACACTTTTGAAGAACTTCAGGGCTTTCAGAAGATTCTTCAGAAGACAATTTTATCGGTGGGAATCCGGGGCATCGATTAAACGATACCAGTAGCCGCCGCGAGCTTTTGACATTTCTATATAATCGCTTTCTTTGAAATACGGAAAACCAAACATATTTGCCATAAAACGCTCCTGCTGATTATAACTGCCCGGAACACCCAGAATATATTGCCCATTATTTTTCAGCCCCAAAAGCAAATGCCCGAAATTGTAATGTCCATACTGGATAAAACGGTTATTGCGCAACGCACAGTATTGACGCGGGAAACGCTTTAGATCATTAAGATGAATCTTCCATGCTGTTGCAATTTCGCCATCTGAGAATGGGGAAAACTCGGAAGAAGTTTTATGATCTTTGGAATTCTCTGGGGCTGTAACTGGCGAAACTTTCTTGGGCGAACTATTTTCACCTTCATGTATAGCATCCTTGGAAGAATCTACAGATATAAAAGAAGTATTCGGCTTATTATGATTTATGTGATTTGGAGAAACTGTAGATGTATTATTCTCTGAGGCATTTACAGATCTTGAGGCTTCTGTGAATGTATCCGGTGATTTTTTATGTATTTCAGAAACTTCGGATGGTATTGGGATTTCTTGTATAGTGGCAGTGAAAGAAGAGTCAGAAATGTTAGCAGGAGCAGAAACATTGAAACTAGTGTCAATATTGTCGGAGTTTATATCTGCCATATTGTGTGAATTCTCATCGATAGGCGTATCAGATGTGTATGAAATCTTGTTGGCAGAAGTATCTGATGTGCGTGAAGTATCGTTGACAGGAATGTCTGAAGAACTGTCAGGACTATCTGATGTGTGTGATGTTTTATCAATAGGAGAAGCGGAAACATCTGATGAAGATTCTGCTTTCAATTCGCGGAAATTTTCAGGCCGGATTATCTGGTCATCCCATTCTGTGCCAAAGAATCCGCCATTATCAGTAATAATAACCATACCGCCCATCTTTCCAAGCGCTATGCCAGACTCATTCATATTCAAGGCATCTGTTATGATCAGGCATTCGATAATTTCTTTCTCTGTCTCACAGCTATCCAGAAGGATACCATTGATCAGTCCATCCTTTCGCGTAAATCCATAAATTCTGCACATTACATTCTCAGGAAGCCCCGGACAATGCAGATGTACCTCAACAGAACATTGCTGATCTTTCACCTCAACTTTAATAAAACCACAGTTACTGCCTTTCTTACCATTTTCGTAGTCATATACATATGCGATAAAACGCCGATATCCAGCCAAAATCTTCCCTCCGTAAAACCAGATTCAATAATGTATATGACCATGATAAAAAAATATTCGAAAAAATTAAAAAAATTTGAAAAAATCTATTGACAAACTGCGATTTTATTAATATAATATCACTTGCATTGACGAAGCGTGGCTCAGTTTGGTAGAGCGCTGCGTTCGGGACGCAGAGGTCGTGGGTTCGAATCCCGTCGCTTCGACTAGCATAAAACAGCGAAAGTGCCAGAGAAATCAAGGTTCTCGGCACTTTCTTTTTTTATCTCATTTCCTTCAGTTTGTCCAGTTCATGAATTTTTGCAAGCTTTTCACGAATTTTTACAGCCAATTCCAATGAACAGTAACTGCGAATATCCGATTGACTGCAAAAATTTTGTAAATGGGTTGATTTTATAATAGATTTTTGCTATCGTTATTTCAAACGAAAAAGCTTGCTATATTTTGGCTTTGGGTAAGCTTCAACGTATAAAGTTACATTTCAATTTGCTTGGGTTAAGAAACTCCGGGCTTTTTTTATGTTAAAAATGGGAAAGGAAGGCAGAGCTTGACAGATCAGAAACGTTTTATGAAAGAAGCTATCCGCCAGGCAAAGAAAGCGGAGGCTTTGGAAGAAGTACCAATTGGCTGTGTAATCGTATATGAAGGAAAGATTATTGCACGCGGATATAATAGGAGAAATACAGATAGAAACACACTCTCTCATGCAGAGTTGAATGCAATCCGAAAAGCCAGTAAAAAGCTTGGTGACTGGCGGTTAGAGGGGTGCACGATGTACGTGACACTGGAACCATGTCAGATGTGTTCCGGGGCGCTTGTGCAGTCCAGAATTGATGAAGTTGTGATTGGCTGTATGAATGCTAAGGCAGGCTGTGCGGGTTCAGTTATGAATCTTCTGCAGGTAGAGGGGTTTAATCATCAGGTAAAAATTACGCAGGGGGTTTTGGAAGAAGAATGTTCCACAATGCTGTCTGATTTCTTCAAAAGGCTTCGTGAGAAAAAGAAACAGGAAAAAGCAACGCGAAAATTAGAACAGGAGAGGCTTGAGGCGAAAGAATGAAAAGAGATACAACAAATGATATGACAATCGGCAATCCGGTGAGTCTGATCATAAAATTTATGATTCCCATGTGTCTGGGAAATCTTTTCCAGCAGTTTTATAACATTGCGGACTCGATCGTTGCCGGAAAATTTATCGGCGTAAATGCACTTGCGGCAATTGGAAGCACCGGTTCGCTGATGTTCTTTGTAACAGGCTGGCTGAATGGGCTTAGCAGTGGGTTTGCGATTATTGTAGCCCAGATGTTCGGAGCGAAAAAATTTGACAGGATGCGCCATTATGTTGCCATGTCCATTTACCTTATGGCTGCATTTTCCATTGTTATGACAATAGGATTCAGTCTTGCGAACAAACCAATTCTGCATCTGATGAATTCGCCGGAAGAGGTATTTGGTGATGTAACTGCATATATGGGAATTATTTATGCAGGTCTTATTATCACAGGTGCATACAATGCACTTGCTGCTTTCCTGCGTGCGTTGGGTGACTCCAAGTCACCACTGTATTTCCTGATCATTTCGGCTGTGATCAATGTTATTCTGGATGTAGTTTTCATCGTAGTTTTTGGAATGGGTGTAGAAGGATGTGGATATGCCACAGTGATCGCACAGGGAATTTCGGCAGTGTGCTGCCTGATTTATATTGTAAAAAGATTTCCAATCCTTCATCTGGAGCGGAAGGATTTTGAGATATGCTGGGGCAGTTTCGGCAGGCTTCTGAAGCTTGGAATTCCTATGGGATTGCAGTTCTCGATTACAGCAATCGGAACCATTATTGTGCAGAGTGCGGTCAATATTTACGGACCTGTACATATGGCCGGATTCTCTGCTGCCGGTAAGATCCAGAATATTTTTGCCACAGTATTTACATCCTTTGGTGCGACTATTGCAACCTATGTGGGACAGAATCGTGGCGCCGGTAAAATGGATCGTGTGAAACTGGGCGTGCGCTATACACAGTTGATGATCTGGGGATGGAGTATCTTTGTCATGCTCCTGATGTTTTTCTTTGGAAAATATCTGACCTACCTTTTCGTAGATCCATCAGAGCAGAATGTAGTGCAGGTATCTGTCACATATTTCAGAACAGTGTTCTGGGCTTATCCATTTCTTGGAAGTATCTTTTTGTATCGAAATACCCTTCAGGGAATGGGATACGGACTTGTACCAATGCTTGGAGGCGTATTCGAACTGGCGGCAAGAGCAGGAATCGTTGTACTGATCGCGGGACATACGTCTTTTGCAGGAGTCTGTATGGCTGATCCTGCAGCCTGGATCGCCGCACTTGTACCATTAGTTCCATATTATTTTCATGTGATGAAGAAATACAAAAACAAAAGCCGTGTACAGGCTGTAGAAGATTAAAGAAAAAAGCATTCAGGAGATTATCGTAAAGATAAAATCCAGAATGCTTTTTATTTCATATGATGACTCACATCATGAATATTCTTTTTTGCGCGCCGCACTTCGGAATGGTCCCACAGACGTTACCTCTACAGTTAACTCAGCCCAGGCACCCTTACGGCACACAAGAGCTTCTGCTTAGTGCTGCTACATTCCTGTCCTGACACGGTTCACAGATTCCTGTTGCGTAAGACCCAAACGTCAACGCCACTTATAGAGGGCAGCTCCACAGGATACAAGCCTCAGATTGGCATCACCCCTGCTGTAGCGGATTGCAGGTACAGGGCACCGCTATCTCCCCGGCTGCGCACTCTTGATTATATAGGCGGGGACTGGGTTTGTCAATAGAAAATCCTTCGTGTGAGAGATTTTCTGAATATAGAGTGTTACTGTTCACTCCGTTCCCAGCAACACGCTTCGCGATGCACAGAATTTATGCTAATCGCATAAATTCGCGCGGTATGTCTCGGGATTTTGGCATATTCATGCCAAAACGCCTCGCGGGATAGTGGCGTGTGAACAATAACAATATAGAAACTATGGATAAAATTATATGAATATTTACAGGCTTTACACATCTTAAAAATACCGCTACAATATTTACAAAGTCTGATTTACTGGCCTGCAGAATAAGAATATGTTGAAAGACAGTGTTTACAGGTGAATTATCAAGTTGTCGAATAAAATATGTAAGGGGTGAAAATGAAATGGGAAGCTATTTGAATCCAGGGGGTGGATTATTTAGTACCTGCCGGCGCTCTAAGATATATGTAGATAAAAGCGGTCTGATTTCTAAAACAAATGATGTATTAGGGACGGAACAGAGATTTGTATGTGTGAGCCGTCCAAGACGATTTGGAAAGTCGATGGCAGCCAATATGCTTGCGGCATATTATGGCAGGGGCGAGGATACGGAAGAACTTTTTGCTGATCTGAAAATCAGGGAAGTGGAAAGTTTCCGGAAGCATTTGAACCAGTATGATGTAATTCGGATAAATATGCAGGAGTTTCTGAGTATAACTCATGATATGGATGAAATGCTGTCTATGCTGCAGAAACGTCTGCTTCGTGAATTAAAGAAACAATACCCGGAGTATATTGATGGTGATTATCTGATTTTTGCAATGAAAGATGTGTTTTCCAGTACAAAACACCCATTTGTAATTCTGATTGATGAGTGGGACTGCGTCTTCAGGGAATTTAAACAAGACACGAATGCACAGAAGAAATATCTGGATTTTTTACGGGCATGGCTGAAAGATCAGGAATATGTTGCATTGGCATACATGACAGGTATTCTTCCGGTGAAGAAATATGGTTCTCATTCTGCATTGAATATGTTTACAGAATATTCAATGTTAAATCCCAGGGAAATGGCAGAGTTTTTTGGCTTTACAGAAAATGAGGTAAAAGAACTTTGTTTAGAATACAAAAGAAATTTCCAGGAAGCACAGGCGTGGTATGATGGATATGAGCTTGTGACAATGGAAGGTGAAAATAGAAAAACCTATTCTATGTACAGTCCAAAATCAGTTGTAGATGCCATGCTAAGCGGTGTTTTTGACAACTACTGGAATCAGACAGAAACTTATGAAGCGTTAAAGGCATATATCCGATTAAATTTTGACGGCTTGAAAGATTCTGTGATACGAATGCTAGCCGGAGATAAAGTACAGATCAACACAGGAACATTCTCTAATGATATGACTACATTTCAGGGAATGGATGATGTTTTGACTTTACTTGTTCACCTGGGCTATTTAAGTTATCACTGGCCGGATAAAACCGTATCAATTCCTAATAAAGAAGTTTCGCAGGAGTATGTAAATGCAATTAGCACGATGGACTGGAAAGAAGTGATTCAATCTATTGAAGCTTCCAGAAATTTACTGGAGGCACTCTGGCAGCTAAATGCTGAAGCAGTAGCAAATGGCATTGACCAGGCGCATCAGGAAATTTCCATTCTTCAGTATAATGATGAAAATGCGTTAAGTTGTACGATTAGTCTGGCGTTTTATTTTGCAAGAGAATATTATACAATTATCCGGGAATTACCGACAGGAAAAGGTTTTGCAGATCTCTGCTTTATTCCAAGAAGGTTATACGCAGATAAACCGGCTGCGGTAATTGAACTTAAATGGGATAAGAAGGCAGAAGGCGCAATATCGCAAATCAAGAATAAGGGATATGTGGATGCCTTAAAGGATTATCATGGGGATTTGCTGCTGGCGGGGATTAACTATGATAAAAAAACAAAAAAACATACCTGTGTGATTGAAAAATATAATAAATAAGATATCTAAAAAACGAAAGTCCTTGGAGTTTTAAAGCGCTAAGGGCTTTCTTGATGTTTGC
Organism: Ruminococcus sp. AM22-13; assembly: GCF_003471165.1. Classification (GTDB taxonomy): domain Bacteria; phylum Bacillota; class Clostridia; order Lachnospirales; family Lachnospiraceae; genus Blautia_A. The sequence continues at coordinate 166,505 of NZ_QRIL01000003.1, forward strand.
TATGCGTTCAGTAATACGCTTTACAAACTTAATTTACGCTAATCATATAAATTCGCGTTGTATGTCTCGGTTTTTCTGTGACCTTCGTTCACAAAAAATACCTCGCGGGATAGTGGTGTGTGAACAGTAACGGTTACTCACAAAAGTTTTCCAACGCTATTGTGTGAAAAGAGTAAATATTATATAATAAACAAAGATAAACTATCATTATTCTGGAAATGGATATGTTAGGGTGTTATAACAAATATTACGGATGGTAACACTTGAATATACGGCGTGTCTTGTAGTGGATATTGATAATTCTTAGTAACTGTTCAGCAGCCTGCCAACTGTGAGAGCGCTGAACAGTTACAATTCTTAAAACACAGAAATGGAGGATACGATCATGATCAAAAGAATAGGTATGCTTACCAGCGGCGGTGACTGTCAGGCACTTAACGCTACCATGCGAGGAGTAGTAAAAGGACTGACAAATAATGTAGACGAATTAGAGGTTTATGGATTTGACGATGGATACAAAGGGCTTATCTATGGGAAATACCGTATGCTCACATCCAAAGATTTCTCCGGAATCCTTACCCAGGGCGGAACAATTCTTGGAACTTCCAGACAGCCGTTTAAACTGATGCGTGTTCCGGATGAGAACGGCCTGGACAAGGTTGAGGCAATGAAGCAGACCTATTACAAACTCTGCCTTGACTGCCTGGTTATCCTTGGTGGAAATGGTACACAGAAAACAGCCAACCTTCTGAGAGAAGAAGGTCTGAACATCATCCATCTTCCGAAGACCATTGATAATGATATTTATGGTACAGACATGACATTTGGATTCCAGAGTGCTGTAAACATTGCGACAAATGCGATTGACTGCATCCATACAACTGCATCCTCACATGGACGTGTATTTATCGTAGAAGTTATGGGTCATAAAGTAGGAAGCCTGACACTTCATGCAGGTGTTGCCGGCGGTGCAGACATTATCCTTATTCCGGAGATTCCATACGATATCAAGAAAGTTACAGAAGCAATCCAGAAACGTGCAAAAGCAGGTAAACGTTTCACAATCCTTGCAGTTGCAGAAGGCGCTATCTCCAAAGAAGATGCGCAGCTCCCTAAGAAGAAATACAAAGAAAAACTGGAAGCAAGAGCAAAGAAATATCCGTCTGTTTCCTATGAGATCGCAGATCAGATCTACAAAGAACTTGGAAATGAAGTACGTGTCACAGTTCCCGGACATACACAGAGAGGTGGAGAACCTTGTCCATATGACCGTGTTCTTTCTACAAGAATTGGTGCAGGCGCAGCACAGGCAATCATTGACGGCGAGTATGGCGTAATGATCGGTGTGGTAAACGGAAAGATTAAACGTGTACCGCTTGAAGAATGCGCAGGCAAACTTAAAATGGTATCACCAAAAGACCAGCTGGTACTTGCTGCCAAACAGATCGGTATCAGCTTTGGCGACTGATGAAATATATGTCCGGTATTGAAACAGTACTTGACTGAAAGATACCTTTTCATATAAGATATTAAAGTGTAAAAAAGACCGCCGCGGGAATTTTTCCGCGGCGGCTGTGATAATAAGATATGAGATAGTTATATGATAGGAGTTTGTTCATGAGTTACACTGCTCTTTACAGAAAATTCAGACCGGATAATTTCGCAGATGTCAAAGGCCAGGATCACATCGTGACCACCCTGACAAATCAGATCAAACACAACCGGATTGGCCATGCATATCTGTTTTGCGGAACGAGAGGAACCGGTAAAACAACAGTAGCCAAAATTCTGGCGAAAGCAGTCAACTGTGAACATCCCGTAAATGGCAGCCCATGCAATGAATGTGCCATGTGTAAAGCAATTCAGGCAGGGACTGCAATGAATGTGATCGAGATTGATGCTGCATCAAACAATGGTGTAGACAATATCCGAGAGATCAGAGAAGAGGTTTCTTACCGCCCGACAGAGGGTAAATATAAAGTATACATCATAGACGAGGTTCATATGCTTTCCACAGGTGCATTCAATGCCCTGCTGAAAACACTGGAAGAACCGCCGTCTTACGTTATGTTTATCCTTGCAACAACAGAGGCGCACAAGATTCCTATCACGATTTTATCCAGATGCCAGAGGTATGATTTCCACAGAATTACCATAGATACGATCGCAGCCAGACTGGATGAACTTCTTAAGGTCGAAGGTGTAACTGCTGAGGAAAAAGCAGTCCGCTATGTGGCGAAAGCAGGGGATGGCTCTATGCGAGATGCGTTGAGCCTTCTTGACCAGTGTATCGCTTTTTACCTTGGACAGGAACTTACCTATGATAAAGTTCTGGAAGTTCTGGGTGCTGTTGATACTGAAGTGTTCAGTAAACTTTTGCGTAAAGTAATTCAGGGGGATGTGACAGGTTCTATCCATATCTTGGAGGAACTGATCGTAGGCGGCAGGGAACTGAGCCAGTTTGTAGGAGATTTTACATGGTATATGAGAAATCTTCTTCTGGTAAAGACTTCTGAGAATCCGGAGGAAGCGATTGACGTTTCATCTGAGAATATGAAGCTTCTGAAAGAAGAGAGCACGATGCTGGAAGCGGAGACGCTGATGCGTTACATCCGAATCTTTTCAGATCTTTCTAATCAGATACGATACGCAACGCAGAAGAGAGTTCTTGTGGAAATCGCACTGATCAAATTGTGCCGTCCTGCGATGGAAACAAATCTGGATTCTGTTCTGGACAGACTTCGTGTGCTGGAACAGCGGATAGATGAGCGCCCGGTGCAGCAGGGAACATCTGCGACAGGAGCGGATACCGCTGTAACTGCTACAGCAGCTAAGAAAGCTCCGGCAAAAGCGGCACCGGAGGATCTGCAGAAGATCGTGGCGGGCTGGAGAGTGATCACAGGTCAGACAACAGGGATGTTTAAACAGATGCTGCAGAAATCTGTTCCAAAATATAATGGAGAAACAGGAGAGCCGATTCTTTATGTGGAGTTTCAGGATTTCCTCGGACAGTCTTATGTAGATAATCCGGAAGCAAAGAAAGAACTTCAGGATATCATCATTGCCCAGACAGGAAAGACAGTAGAAATCCAGATGCTGGTAGCAAATCAGCATCAGCATACGAATCTGGCGAACATCACAGTGGATCAGGCAATAAAAGATAACATCCATATGGATGTTGTTATAGAAGAAGACCCTGATGAACCGCTGGAATAATTAATGATATTTGAAGAATTGTGGGAGCAGCATAGCTGCGGAACAATTCGTAATATCAAAAATATGTAGAATAAAGGAGGATACCACAATGGCAAAACGTGGAGGATTCCCGGGAATGGGTATGCCGGGAAATATGAATAATCTTATGAAACAGGCGCAGAAAATGCAGCGCCAGATGGAAGAGAATCAGAAAGCACTGGAAGAGAAAGAATTCACAGCTACAGCAGGTGGCGGAGCTGTAGAAGTAACCATCTCCGGTAAAAGAGAAGTTACAAAAGTAAAACTTCAGGAAGAGGTTGTAGATCCTGATGATATCGAAATGCTGGAAGACCTGATCATTGCAGCAACAAACGAGGCACTTCGCAAAGTTGAAGAAGAATCCACAGCCGTTATGTCAAAACTGACAGGCGGCCTTGGCGGCCTTGGCGGGGGCCTTCCATTCTGATGGAATACTACAGCAGTCATATCAATAAGCTGATCGAGCAGCTTTCCCATCTTCCGGGAATCGGGGCAAAATCAGCACAGAGGCTGGCATTTCACATCATGAACATGCCGAAAGACCAGGTAGACCAGCTTACTTCATCGATCATCAATGCCAGAGAGAATGTGCAGTATTGCAAATGCTGCTACACGCTTACAGACAGAGAAATCTGCCCGATCTGCAGTAATGATAAACGAGATCATTCCATAATCATGGTCGTAGAGAATACCAGAGATCTTGCCGCATATGAGAAAACCGGCAAATTCGACGGTGTTTATCATGTACTTCATGGTGCAATCTCACCTATGCTTGGAATCGGGCCGGATGATATCAAGCTGAAAGAACTCATGCAGCGTCTGACGAAAGATGATGTAAAAGAAGTGATCGTTGCCACAAACTCCAGTCTGGAGGGCGAGACAACAGCAATGTATATCAGCAAACTGATCAAACCTACCGGTATCAAAGTAAGCAGAATCGCAAGCGGCGTTCCTGTAGGTGGTGATCTGGAGTACATTGATGAAGTAACTTTACTGCGTGCTCTCGAGGGACGCGTAGAACTTTAAAAGTTATTGCAGATGAAGTAACTTTTGAAATCTGGTAAAAGGAGGAGCAACTTTGTCAAAAAAGAAAGCAACTTCTTCTGAAGTGGCAGAGAAAGCTGGCGTATCCCAGGCAACGGTATCGATGGTCCTGAATAAGAAATACAATGTTTCTTTTTCCAGAGAGACAGTAGAGAAGGTAGAACAGGCAGCCCGGGAATTGGGTTATCAGCTTCCCAGCCGCAAAAACAAAAAAGACAGCAAGAAGGAAAAACTGATCGTTGTCTTTTGCCCAACTCTGACAAGTCCATACTATGTGCTGCTCCTTCAGGGAGTAGAGGCAGTAGCGAACAAGCAGGGATATGGCGTCTTTATCTGCAATACACAGAGAGATGCCCGCCTGGAGGAGAAATACCTTCGCATGATGCATACCATTCAGCCTCAGGGAATCATCTACAGCTGCAATCCAAATCCGGACTTTCAGCAGCAGGTGGAACAGCTGGCGCAGACGATTCCTCTTGTTATCATCAGTAACAAAGAGAAAACTACTACGGTAGATGCCATCAATCAGGATAATACAGTAGTGGGAAAAATGATGGCCAGGCATCTGCTTGATCTGGGACACAGAGATGTGGCATTTATCACGCCGCCTCTGACCAGAAGACAATGGCAGAGAAGTAAACGTGTAAATGGTTTTGTAAAGGAATTTGAGAAAGAAGGCCTGAAGGAGCATGTGATCATAAAGGCAGCAGATGAGTCTATTGACTCAAGAATTCCACGAATGGATACAGAATATTCCATGGGCTACCAGCTTACCATGGAACTTTTGGAAGAGGGAAGGGAATTCACTGCGATTGCCGGTCAGAATGACATGATGGCAATTGGGGCGCTGGATGCACTTCATGAGGCAAAGATTCATGTGCCGAGGGATGTCTCGGTAATCGGATGTGACAATATTTTTTATTCCAGCATCCGGAGAATTTCTCTCACGACCATCGATCATTTTGTAGCACTTAAAGGCCAGGATGCGTGTGACATTATTATCCGCAAGATTGATACAAGGGAGCGGGCGCTGACAGATTCAGCGCCGATCAGTCTTTATAATATTGAATACACGCCCAAGCTCATATCCAGACGCACAACCGGATATGCGAAAATCCGGAAAAACCCTTCCGGGAAAAATTAATTAAATACGCCGTAGAAAATTATTAATAATAATTTGGAACTTCAAAACCAAACTGCAGATAAGATATACCGTAGAAATACGATTCAAAGACGGATTGACTATAATTTATCAAGGAAATCAGTATTAATAAAAAATATAATTATTAATAAGAAAATTATTAATAATTATTCATGCGCTTGACCTTCCTCAGAAGTTTGCTATAATGAAATCATCAAACGAACGAACGCTTGGAATGAGCAAAAACAGGAGGGTTTATAATCATGAAATTTTTTATTGACACAGCAAAAGTAGAAGATATTAAAGCAGCTAACGATATGGGTGTAATCTGTGGTGTTACTACAAACCCATCTCTTATCGCAAAAGAAGGAAGAGATTTCAACGAAGTAATCAAAGAGATCACATCTATCGTAGACGGACCGATCAGTGGTGAAGTTAAAGCTACAACAACAGACGCTGAAGGCATGATCAAAGAAGGCCGTGAGATCGCAGCAATCCATCCAAACATGGTTGTTAAGATCCCTATGACAGTAGAAGGTCTGAAAGCAGTTAAAGTTCTTTCAGCAGAAGGAATCAAAACAAACGTTACTCTGATCTTCACAGCTAACCAGGCACTTTTGGCTGCAAGAGCTGGTGCTACTTATGTATCTCCATTCCTTGGAAGACTTGATGATATTTCCACAAGAGGTGTAGATCTGATCCGTGAGATCGCTGAGATCTTCGAAGTAGCTGGAATCGAAACAGAGATCATCGCTGCAAGCGTAAGAAATCCGATCCATGTAACAGACTGCGCACTTGCTGGTGCTGATATCGCAACAGTTCCGTACAGTGTAATCGTACAGATGACAAAACATCCTCTGACAGATGCAGGTATCGTGAAATTCCAGAACGATTATAAAGCAGTATTCGGCGAATAAGGAGAATTTACCATAATGGAAAAATTAGAACTTCAGAAAATTGCAAACGAAGTCCGCAAAGACATCGTTACAGCAGTACACGCTGCAAAAGCAGGACATCCGGGCGGATCTCTGTCTGCAGCAGATGTATTCACATACTTATATTTTGAAGAAATGAATATTGATCCTAAGGATCCTAAGAAAGCGGATCGTGACCGTTTCGTACTTTCCAAAGGTCACACAGCACCAGGATATTATTCTGCACTTGCAGAAAGAGGATTTTTCCCGAAAGAAGATTTAAAGACTCTTCGTCATCTTGGATCTTATTTACAGGGACATCCGGATATGAAGCACATCCCGGGTGTTGATATGTCCAGCGGTTCTCTTGGACAGGGAATCTCTGCAGCAGTAGGTATGGCTCTTTCCGCTAAATTAAGCAACGAGAGCTATCGTGTATATACATTATTAGGTGATGGCGAGATTCAGGAAGGCCAGGTATGGGAAGCTGCTATGTTCGCAGGCCACAGAAAACTGGACAACCTTGTAGTAATCGTAGATAATAACGGACTTCAGATCGACGGTAAGATTGACGATGTATGTTCTCCGTATCCGATTGATAAGAAATTTGAAGCATTTAACTTCCATGTAATCAACGTTGCTGACGGAAATGATATGGATCAGTTAAAAGCTGCTTTTGATGAAGCAAAGGCTACCAAAGGAATGCCTACAGCTATCATTATGAAAACTGTAAAAGGAAAAGGCGTTTCCTTCATGGAAAACCAGGCCGGATGGCATGGAAAAGCTCCGAATGACGAGCAGTATGCACAGGCGATGGCAGACTTAGAAAAGGTAGGTGAAGCATTATGTCAGAAGTAAAGAAGATCGCAACAAGAGCAAGCTATGGTGCTGCACTGGTTGAATTAGGTAAGAAACATGAAAACCTGGTCGTTCTGGACGCTGACCTTGCTGCAGCTACTCAGACAGGTGTATTTAAGAAAGAATTTCCGGAGCGTCATATTGACTGCGGCATCGCTGAGTGTAATATGATGGGTATCGCTGCAGGTCTGGCTACAACTGGAAAAGTTCCTTTTGCCAGCACATTTGCAATGTTTGCAGCTGGACGTGCATTTGAGCAGGTTCGTAACTCTATCGCATATCCGAAGATCAATGTTAAGATCGGTGCTACTCACGGTGGAATCTCTGTTGGTGAAGATGGCGCTACTCATCAGTGCTGCGAAGACTTTGCACTTATGAGAGCAATCCCGGGAATGGTTGTTGCATGCCCTTCTGATGATATTGAAGCAAAAGCTATGGTAGAAGCAGCTTACGAGCATGTTGGCCCTGTATACATGAGATTCGGACGTCTTGCAGTTCCGGTTATCAATGACAGACCAGACTATAAATTTGAATTAGGAAAAGGTATTGTCCTTCGTGAAGGAAAAGACCTTACAATTATCGCAAACGGTCTTTGCGTAGCTCCTGCTCTTGAAGCAGCAGAGAAGCTTGCTGCAGACGGCGTAGATGCAAAAGTAATCAACATCCATACAATCAAACCTCTGGACGAGGAACTTGTAGTTGCAGCTGCCAAAGAAACTGGCAAAGTTGTAACAGTAGAAGAGCACTCTGTAATCGGCGGACTTGGCGGAGCTGTATGCGAATGCCTGTCTGAGAAAGCACCTGTACCTGTAAAACGTATCGGTGTAAATGATGTATTCGGAGAATCAGGCCCTGCAGTTGCTCTGCTTGAGAAATATGGTCTTGATGCAGAAGGCATCTACAAACAGATCAAAGAATTCGTATAATTTAAGATTCCCTGTGTGATGGTATCTGCCAGTGAGATTACTGTAGACAGACGGGTAGTCTGGAGCGTTAACTGTTCCAGCATACCGGCAATGTTTACGATGCCTGTGATATGGATATCACCAACAGGTGGAAGTTCCTTTTGAACTCCGGCACCTGGGTATAGTGCGCCATTTGCTATGGTCACATATCCCAGGTGCTTTTTTTGCCCAAGAGATGCGTCTACGGCGATTACCAGCCCGTCAGGATGAAGAAGTTTTATCTGGCGGGAAATTTTTTCCAGATTCAAAGCATGCACAGGCTCTTTAAGTGTACCGTATATATAAATACCATGTGCATCCAGATGTTCAAAAAGCTGATAACCAACATACGGACCAAGGCAGTCGCCGGTTACACGGTCACTTCCAATACAGAGAAAAATCAGCTCAGACCATCTGGCTGGATGGTGTAGAATACATTTGTTTAAAAGAAAAGCAATTTCCTCCGGGGAGTTGCTTTCTTGCGAGTTTACATAAAATACCATATACCCTCCGTTTACTTTGTAATAAGATGCTGGAATCAAAAAGCTTTGGATCTGTCATCATATTATGAAATCATCACAATTATTTAGAAGAATGGTATCTGCGGTGTATCTGGTACATTGTTTTCGAAATAACTATGATGTACTGCGATATATTTTTGGATTTTGCAACGCTATCTATGTTTCATCATATCCTTCTTCGGAGAAATTTATGCACAGTGCAAAATCTGTCGCCAAATTCTCATAAATCTGCCTTATAATGTGCTAAAATCCGCGATTTACCTGTGTTATTCTGATAGCCGAAGGGGTGATGAGATATGATAGAAGTAATCTATAAGGACGAATCTCAGGAAACACAAAATGGTGAAGAACCATTTGGATTACCCAGAAATATACGTCAGATTGGCCTTGTTGGTGATGATTACAGAATTTATATGGAGGATTATGTGTACACATTTCTGGTAAGACTTGCCAGGGCGGAAAATGCATCAGGAGAACAGCGGGCCAGAGTGGCGATTCTTACAGGAGAGATAAAATGGCGTTCCCAGATCGCTTACCTGTTTATAAAGGGAGCGGTTATGGCAGAAAACATGGATGCAGCGCCAGATCATATAGATTTCTCAAAGGAACAATGGAAACAAATACAGGACGACCAGAAACAATATTTTGACGATCAGGAAATTGTAGGGTGGTTTTTCTCACAGCCCCAGATTACACTGGAAGCGACAGAATTGATGACAAAAGTACATATGAAATATTTTGGCGGGGAAAAGGTTCTGATGCTGATGGAGCCTCAGGAGAGAGAAGATGCATTCTTCCGTTATGAGAATAATGGGATGACACATTTGGGAGGATATTATCTCTATTATGAAAAAAATCCAGGCATGCAGACGTACATGGTTGATAAAAATAAAGAACTCCAGCCGGATGTACCGGAACATTATGAAGACCAGGCAGTAAAAGATTTCCGCAAAATAATTACAGATAAGAAAGAAAAGAAGAAGGAGTTAGCAGCTCCTTCTGTTTTTTCATATGGATTGACGGCATGCCTCGCAATAGCGGTGCTGACAGTAGGCATGAATTTTTACAGAAACTATCAGAGAGCGGACCGGACAGGGGAAGAAAGCGCAACGGTTTCTTCTGTGATTGTTGAAGAAATAACACCGTCGCCGGCTATCCAGAGTGAAACAGATATGAGTACACAAAACAATACTGATACATCAGAGAATGAAAAAAAGGATTCAGGTACACCAAATAATGCATCTGATGTATCAGGTGATACAGCATGGAATGACCCTCAAGAAGAAAGCAGAACAGATATCCGCAAATTATCCGGTGCAGAGAAACAGACTTCGACAGTACAGGAAGAGACAAAAGTAAAATCGGACAAAACAGAACAGGTTCCAGTGTCAAAAACAGAAAAGTCAGATAAAACAGAACAGATTTACCAACAGGAATCAGATGAGCGTAAAGCACAAAAAAGAGTCAGGGAAGCTGCACAGAAGGAAAACCGTGAGGCGGCGGGACAGATTCATGAGTCTTACGTGATCCAGCCAGGGGACACGCTCTATCAGATATGTATGAACAGATATGGAAATATTGAAGCCCTTAGCCAGCTGTGTCAGTTAAATGGTATGTCAGCAGATGAAACCATTTATCCGGGACAAGTAATTGTATTACCTTAGAAAATTGTGTATAATAGAGGACAAAAAGTTATCAGAATATTGCTGTTTGCCAGTGTACCGACAAGTTGATTCCTGAAATGATCCTGCTGGCACACCGGCACATTGCTTTATAAATAGCTATATCAATTACGCGGTGAACAGTGACACTAAAATATGAAAGTGAGAAATCAGGTAAGGCTAAGATGGCAAATACATTAAAAAAAATTGTAAAAAAGCATAAGAAGAAAAAACTTATGGCAGAAAAACAGAAAATGGCTAAAGCCCAAGGGGTATCAGAGGAGGAGTATGCTGATAATTATGAGCTCAGATTATCCCGCCATAAAAGAAACATAGTCAAAAAGACAGTCATTACAGTAGTGGCGATAGCTGCTGCTGTAACAGCTGTTGGTTTTTATATAGAAAAAAGAAGTTATCATAATTATAAGGTAGTACAGTCCAGTGAACAGGAAGATGTTGTTTCTACAAGCTATATTGAAATGGATGGAGATATCCTTCGATATAGCCCGGATGGAGTCTCACTTGTTTCTGATAAGATGAGTACACTCTGGAGTGAAACTTATCAGATGCAGAATCCGGTGGCTGATGTTAACGGAACGCGTGCGGTAATCGCGGATAAAGATGGAACAACATTGGAAATCTATGATAAATCAGGAAAGACTGGCAGTGTGACAACTTCTTACAGTATCATTAAGGCAAGAGTGTCAAAGAGCGGTCTTGTAGCTGCGATTCTGGATGGCGGAGACGATACATGGATTGATTTTTACAGTACAGATGGAAGTCTGATTGCTGAAAACCAGACGAAGATAGATGATCCCGGATATCCTCTGGATATTGCTGTGTCAGAAGATGGCGTGGTTATGATGGTAACTTATCAGTTTGTAGACGGCAGCGATACGACCAGCTATGTTGCATTTTATAATTTCGGAGATGTAGGACAGAACGAAGATGACAGAATCGTCAGTGGATACAAATACGAAGGTGTGGTAGTGCCGCAGATTCAGTACCTTTCCAATAATCGTTCGATAGCACTTAAAGACAATGGTTTCACGATTTATCAGGGAAGCCAGATTCCGAAAGAAGTAAAAACAATAGAGACGGATAAGGAAATCGTCAGTACATTTTATGATGATGATATGGTTGGCCTTGTCTTTAAAAATGACAGCAAAGATAAGCAGTATATCATGGAAGTATACAATACTGCAGATGGCAAGCTGAAATTTAAAGAAGATTTTAATATTCCATATACAACGATCAAATTAAGCGGTGGAAATATTTTAATGTATAACAGTTCACAGATGTGCGTTATGAATAGCAGAGGCGTTCAGAAATATCTGGGAAGTGTAGACGGAACGATCAAAGACTTTTTCAAAATAGGGATGAACAGATATCTGCTGGTACTGGATAGTGGGGTAGATGTGATAAAATTGAGTTAGGATGAGCGAAATGACTTTAACATGGGCCGGAGTCATTACAGTACTCCTTCTGGCATTCGCCTGTGTCAGAGGTTATAGACGAGGTCTGATAAAAGAAATTGTTTCGATTGCATGTGTTTTTCTGTCGATGTCTATCGTATGGTTTGTAAACCCATATGTAAACCAGTTTATTCGCGAGAACACATCAATTTATGAGAAGATACAGGATAGCTGTCAGGAATTTGTAGAAGAAAAATATAGTTCGCAGATGAGTAACGGAGAAGAACAGACTACTTTTATAAATGAAATGAATCTTCCGGATCTGATAAGCAGCGGTCTGCTCCAGAATAATAATTCGGATATCTACCGATATCTGGCTGTAAGCACATTTTCGGATTATGTAGCACAATATCTGGCAAGAATGGCAGTGAATGGAATTTCGTTTCTTATTTCACTGGCATTGTCGACAATTCTGATACAAAGTATTACATGGATGCTTAATCTCGTATCAAGGCTTCCGGTGATTCATGGAATGAACAAGATCGCAGGAGCATTTCTTGGCGCGGCAAAATTTCTGATCGTAGTATGGGTTGTTCTGCTGGCTCTGACTATTATATGCAATACGGAAATAGGAGAAATGGGACTGCAGATAGTTAAGAAAGATTATATTCTGAACTATATATATGACAAAGATATTCTGATTCATATATTCATGAGTGTCTTTTATCAATGAGCTGGGGTAATGTGTGAGGGAAATTTCTATTAATAAAGGCGATTTTTAACCGAATCAAGTAAGTTCTCTGTTTCAATTGCGAAGAGCAATAAGCAGTGGGTGGGGACTTGATTGTATCAGGAGGGGGACAAGCCCCTCCTGATAAACTACGAAGCAGTTATGAGTCTAATAAAATAAAGAGCATGTAAAAAAATATGTAAAAAAATGTAAAATAGTGCTTGACGCGAAGAAAAAATAATGATATGATAAATCCGCTTCTGAATGAGGCGGATTTTTTTCGACAAACAACAAAGAATTGGTTGAATAAAGTTGAAAAAAATATAAAAAAGGTGTTGACAGGAAACTGAAGACATGATATTATATCAGAGCTGCTGAAACAGACAACTGAAAAGAACTTGAAAAAATAAAATAAAAAAGTTCTTGACAAGCTGAAAAGTAAGTGATATAATAAACGAGCTGTCAGTCGTGAGATAACAGCAAATAACCTTGATAACTAAACAGTGAAACACATACGATTCTCGAAAATTCT
>NZ_QRIL01000030.1 GCF_003471165.1 Ruminococcus sp. AM22-13
AAGAATTTTCGAGAATCGTATGTGTTTCACTGTTTAGTTATCAAGGTCGTCTGTCTTGCGACAGCTTTGCTATTTTATCATGTTGTTTTTAGTTTGTCAAGAACTTTTTTTAATTCTTCAAAACTTTTTTTCAACACCTGTTCTCTTCAATAGCTTTTCGATTTTATCACATCTCTTTTGCTTTGTCAAGAACTTTTTCTTTCTTTTTTGAAAGAAACGGAGAAGGAGGGATTTGAACCCTCGCGCCGCTATTAACGACCTACTCCCTTTCCAGGGGAGCCCCTTCGGCCAGCTTGGGTACTTCTCCAAACGCCCTAGATTCGTTATTTGCATTTCACGAATAACTATTTCGCACTTTCGTGCTCTTTATCAGGTTTTAACTTTTCTTTCGAAAAGTCTTGTGCATTATATCGCACTTTCTACTTATTTGTCAAGTACTTTTTTCAAGTTTTTCAACTTTTTTTTTCGAACCTGACTAGCGGAGAGAGTGGGATTCGAACCCACGCGCCCTTGCGGACAAACGGTTTTCAAGACCGCCTCGTTATGACCACTTCGATATCTCTCCATATGTTGTTGTTTGTCTTTGGTGTTTTCTCACCGCCGACGCAAGTGATATTCTAGCACCAAAGTATTCACCTGTCAACAACTTTTTTACATTTTTTTCATTTTTTCTTTCTCAGACTTTAACAAACCCTGAAATCCCGCATAAATCCGCTGTTTTTTCTATAGTAATTCCAGAAAATAATACAACCAAAACAGTCCGGCAGGATGATTTCTTCAGCTGCAAGGCGGAGGAATGAGGCGTAGCGGTGGCTACGCCGATTGACGACAACGCCGCAGATGAAAAATCAGACAAGTCAATATAGCAGTTACTTAATATTCGCTGTACTAGCCTAACGCAAGAATGCTTCTGCAATATAGAGATCCTCCGGCGTTGTGATCTTAATATTCTGGTAAGATCCTTCCGCAAGCGCAACCTTCACTCCTGTTTCCTGTTCTATTACCATTGCATCATCTGTGATCTTACTCATATCCTTCTTACGGATACTGTCATGCGCCTCTCGGATAAGCGCATAAGAAAATATCTGTGGTGTCTGAATCGTCCACACGCATTTTCTGTCTGGTGTTTCTTTTACATATCCTTCTGCATCTGACAGCTTTATCGTATCTTTGGACGGCATTCCCACTACGCATGCTCCGGTTTCTTTCACCTTCTCTAATCCGCGTTCGATAATTTCTTCTGTGATAAACGGCCTTGCTCCATCATGAATCAATACATATCGACAATCTTTGCATGCACACAATCCCGCATAGACAGAATCATAGCGTTCTTTTCCGCCTGCAATTACATTTGAAACCTTTGTAAAACCATATTTTTTTACTATTTCCTCTTTGCAGTAAGAAAGAGCGTCCTCTCCTGTCACGAGAATAATGTCCTGAATCAGTGGACTTTCCTGAAAACAACGCAGGGAATAATACAAGACCGGATAGCCCTGTATTTCCAGAAACTGCTTTTGTATTTTACTGTGCATTCTTTTTCCCTGTCCTGCTGCCAGAACAATGGCTGTATTTTTTTCTGCCATTTTTAACGTTCTCCTAATTTAAGATTCGGAACTGCATTCAGATCCCATCCATGACGTGTTCCTTTTATATATTCATAATAAGCAGCTACTCCGATCATTGCTGCATTATCCGTACAGAAAATCGGTGACGGACGGTAAAAGCTGTATTTATTCTTTTTACATGCCTCTTCCATCGCTGCTCTTAAAGTTCCGTTTGAAGCCACTCCACCCGCGATTGCGATCTTAGTCATTCCATAATCTTTTGCCGCGAGCATAGTGTGCTCTACCAATACATCAACTACTGCCTTCTGGAAAGATGCCGCCAGGTCTGCCCTGTTCACTTCTTCTCCTGTCATCTGGGCATGGTTGATATAATTTAATACCGCTGATTTTACTCCACTGAAGCTGAAATCATATGGGCAGTCTCCAATTTTAGCCTTAGGAAATTCTATTGCGTTCGGATTCCCCTCTTTTGAAAGTTTATCAACTTTTGGCCCGCCCGGATATCCCAGACCAATTGCTCTTGCCACTTTATCAAAAGCTTCTCCTGCCGCATCATCACGAGTGCGTCCCAGAATTTCAAATTCACCGTAATCTTTAACAATTACAAGATGGGTATGTCCACCGGATACGATCAAACAGAGAAATGGTGGTTCCAGGTCCGGATGTTCTATATAATTTGCAGATACATGTCCCTCAATATGATGAACACCTACCAGTGGAAGTTTCTTTGCATAGGCGATAGCTTTGGCTTCCGCTACGCCCACCAAAAGCGCACCTACAAGTCCCGGACCGTAGGTGACACCAATCGCATCCAGGTCATCCAGCGTTACCCCCGCATCTGACAGAGCCTGCTCAATTACCTGGTTAATCTTTTCAATATGTTTACGGGAAGCAATTTCCGGAACTACTCCGCCGTATAAAGTATGAAGAGCAATCTGCGAAGAGATCACATTTGACAAAATGGTTCTGCCATTTTTTACAACAGAAGCTGCTGTCTCATCACAGGAACTCTCTATTGCGAGAATTAATGTATCTTTCATTTTCTATTCCTCATTCTTCAAAATTCAACTCTACACTCTTTCCATCTTTTCCCGGGAACGCATTTGGAAAAATCTCGCGGACTTTATCCATAAATTCGTCCGGTCTGACAAGAGAAGGACTGTAATGTGTCAGCCACATTTCCTGTACTTTTGCATCACGAGCCAGGACTGCTGCCTCGCGGAAAGTCATATGCTTATAGCCACGGGCTTTATCCGCTTTATCATCTTCCCCGTACATTCCCTCACAGATAAACAGATCTGACTCCTTTGCATTGCGCAGGATAGACTCTGTTGGTCTGGTATCCGTTGTATAAGTAAGTTTAATTCCTTTTCGCGCAGGTCCAAGTACCATCTCCGGTGTATAAGTGACACCATCCGCCTCTATGGTCTGCCCTTTCTGAAGAGGATTCCAGAATTTCAGCGGGATTTCCTGTTCCTTTGCTCTCTCTGCTGAGAATTTTCCCTGTCGAAGAATCTCAAGAGTATATCCATAGCAGAGAACATTATGATTCACTTTGAAAGCCGTGATTCGATAGCCATTCAATTCGATAACCTGTTCCGGCTGGGTAATTTCTATAAATTTGATTTCAAACGGAAGCTCCGGTGCAATTACACGCAATGCATTTACCACTCGTTCCAGCCCTTTCGGGCCAACCAGTGTAAGCGGTTCTGTTCGGTCTGCATTTCCCATTGTAAGGAGAAGTCCCGGAAGTCCACTGATATGATCCCCATGATAATGAGTAAAGCAGATCACATCAATCGGCTTGAAGCTCCATCCTTTTTCTTTAATTGCTACCTGAGTGCCCTCACCACAGTCAATGAGCAGACTGCTCCCATTGTATCTTGTCATAAGTGCAGTCAGCCATCTTCGCGGCAGAGGCATCATTCCTCCGGTTCCAACTAAGCATACATCTAACATATATTTCCTCTATTTCTATTTATTTAATCTTACTGCTTAGAACGTGTTCGAAAAATTATTCCCGCAATCTGCACACCCCACTTTGTGGCGCACCTCTTGTAGAAAGCCTTTTTTAACACGCTCCAGGGGGGGGGTAAAAGTCTTTTCCCCTGATTTGATATCCCTGATTGTTATCAAACAAATCGGTATCATCATTTTTACAATAATTCGCTATTGCGGATGTCTGGTCATAAGCAGCGCATCCTCTACAGGGTCACTATAATATGCCTTACGAATCCCATCCCTGGTAAATCCCATTCTCTCATAAAGACGAATCGCCGTTTCGTTTCCCACACGCACTTCCAGATGAATAGTTGTGACATCACGCTCTGCGGCAAGACGGATCAGACTCTGCATCAGAAACGCACCAATGCCTTCTCTCTGTCTGTCTTTTCGTACTGCCACATTTGTAATATCTCCCTCATCCAAGACCATAAGAAGTCCGCAGTAACCCAGTATTTTTTCTTTCTCTTCTACTACCAGAAACATGGCATCATCTCTGGTAAGAAAAGTAAAAAAACCTTCTTTTGTCCATGGAACATGAAACAGGTCCTGCTCTATTTCCATTACCTGATCCAGGTCATCTACAAGCATTTCACGCAGAATCATGCCTCTGCACCTACCTGTTTCTGCGCTTTTTCCCGCTCTGCACGTTCCCTCTCTGCCTGAGATACGCGAAGATATTCCGGTACATGCTCCATAGCAGTTTCTGTGCGTCCTTCTTTATAATAAATGCTTCCTAATGCGGCTACTGCTGCTGCTCTCTGTTTGTTTACATGAGCCGGTGCAAAGGAATACGGAACATGCAGTTTCTCGGCGATTAGTTCACGAAATACCGGCACTCCGTCTCCAAGGAAAGTAACCATTTCGCCTCTCTGGTTCAGTTCATCCAATAGTTCCTCTATCGGTGCTGCCCACTGCTCTTTTAATGTTACAAGCTGGTGATTTTCAAATCTGTAAATTCCTGTATACACTTGTTTTCTTCTGGCATCCATAATCGGGCAGATCAGTCCCTGCGCATCATAAAGATTATATGCAAGCGCATCCACCGTAGGCACTGCCACTAATGGTTTCTTCAATGCAAGTCCCAGCCCCTTAGCTGTCGCTGAACCGATACGAAGCCCTGTAAAAGATCCAGGACCTGCTGCTACTGCAATGGCATCTATAGATTCCAGTTCAAGCTCTGTCATCTTCACAATCTCATCCAGCATAGGCAGCAAAGTCTGAGAATGTGTTTTCTTATAATTTACTGTATATTCAGCCAGCAATGTATCATCTTCTACAACTGCGACAGATGCTACAATTCCTGAGCTGTCCAATGCTAAAATTTTCATTTCTACCTCCTGACTGTCTTTCATTATGACAGTCCTTATCATACAATATCCCTGCAGCCCTCTGATCAGATTTCTTCCAGACCGGTTACAGTAATCTTTCTGTAGTCAAATCCTTTATCCAGATCTTTCTCTATTGTCACCTTGATCAGATTTTCCGGGAGTATCTCTTCAATCAGATTTGCCCATTCGATCAGGCAGATTCCCTGTCCGAAGAAATAGTCATCGTATCCGATTTCTTCCATTTCCTCGATATCACCGATACGGTATACATCAAAATGGTATAGCGGAAGACGTCCACTCTCATACTCCTGAATAATGGTAAATGTCGGACTGCAGATAGGCTCTGTGATTCCAAGTCCTGCTGCGACGCCTTGAGTGAATACGGTTTTTCCTACTCCCAGATCACCTGTCAGTGTATAGATCTGTCCAGGTTTTGCATTCTCTCCAATCTTTTTTCCCACATCAAATGTTTCCTGTGGTGTTTTTGTCTCTATAATCATCTTTTCCACCTTTTTCTTGCAGAATTGTCCTTTGCATATTATAATAGAGCGAACAGGGAAATACAATACTTTTTGAAAAGGAGACTTGAAACTATGGCAAATCCAGTAGTTACTATTACCATGGACAATGGCGATGTGATGAAGGCAGAATTATATCCTGAAATCGCACCGAATACAGTAAACAATTTCATCAGCCTTGTAAAAAAGGGCTTCTATGACGGACTCATTTTCCATCGTGTTATCAATGGTTTTATGATTCAGGGTGGTTGCCCGGACGGAAACGGTATGGGCGGTCCGGGATACAGCATTAAAGGTGAATTTACACAGAACAGATTCAAAAACGACCTGAAACATACAGCAGGTGTTCTTTCCATGGCAAGAGCCATGCATCCAAACTCAGCAGGAAGCCAGTTCTTTATCATGCATAAAGACGCTCCACATCTTGACGGTGCATATGCTGCATTTGGTAAAATTATTGAAGGAATGGATGTTGTAAACCGTATCGCAGAAGAAGATACTGATTACAGCGATCGTCCTCTTGATGAGCAGAAGATCAAATCTATGACTGTAGATACTTTTGGTGTTGACTATCCGGAACCGGAGAAATGCTAAAAATAGCATACAATAAAAAATAATAGAGCCTCATATGATTTTGAGTGCGGTAATATACTGATTGTATATCACACTGTTACTTTCAAAATCACATGAGGCTTTATCTATATTTCATTTCTTCTATCTACCACTTTTATAGCTTTCACTGCTGATTGCAGGATTCCGGATTCTTAATACCTCAGTCCTCGAACACCTTTACTTCGCCATCAATCATCGCATAATAAAGGTCTTTTTCCTTCTTCATTTTTGCTCTTCCATTCGTTCCTTCTGTGATGGCTTTCTCCACTGAGCCAATCTGGTCAGACGGAACCAGCAGGTGCAGTACTACTCTGTCTGTATATTCTGAATCCAGTATCGGAAGCTTCTGTTCTCCGGCAATATACTGGATTTTTCCGATTCCGGTGTAGTCTGTGATCACTTCCATCGAAATACCGTATGTTTTTTCTATCACAGTGCTGGCAGAAAGTCCTTCCTGCAGACTCTTGGAATATGCTCTTACCAGCCCGCCCGTTCCAAGTAAAACTCCGCCAAAATATCTGGTAACTACCGCAGCCACATTATAAATATCTTCGCCCAGGATCACATCCAGCATCGGTCTTCCTGCAGTTCCGGATGGTTCTCCGTCGTCACTGCATCGAGTATATTCACGATTCTTTCCCACTGAATATACATAACAGTTATGTCTGGCATCCCAGTATTTCTTCTTCATCTCCTCTATAAAAGCCAGCGCTTCCTCTTCCGTCTGTACAGGACGTACTGTGGCGATAAATCTGGATTTCTTTTCAACGATCTCGCCCTCCCCGCCCTCATAAACTGTTTTATATTTTTCAAGCATTTTGTTATTCCTCTCTTAAAGTAAATACGCATCTTTGCTGTTCACAGGAAAAATCCTGTTTACAAACAATAATGGTATTTAACTGTCTCTACCGCCACAGTGTACCATGAATTACAGAAATTCGCCAGCACAGTGTATACTAATTTTTATAAAAACTCACAATAACCTCTATAAAGGTACAAAACCAATTGTGAATTTTTATTTTTTTGCTTTATTTACTTATTCTTATTTGATATAATAGAACGGATTATAAAGGAGGTTTAACATGAACTACGGTAAAAAGTCGACTGCAAAGAAGCGGACTGCGCTGATTTCCCGTTCTTCCATGATGGGAAAACGTGCAAGAGTTTCTTTCATCAGAGTCCTGTTCGTATCACTGATAGCACTCTGCATCGCAGTAGCCTGCCTGGGTGTAGGGTCTTTCAGGGGTGTGATTGATAATGCTCCTGATGTTAATGATATTGATATTATGCCACTGGGCTATGCAACTTTTCTTTACGACGATGCCGGAAATCAGATTCGTAAGCTGGCCGCACCGAATTCCAACCGACTGCCGGTTACTTTGGACCAGATTCCTGTAGATTTACAGCATGCGGTCGTCGCAATCGAGGATGAGCGTTTTTATGAACATAATGGCATTGATGTAAAGGGTATCCTTCGTGCCGGAATGAAGGCAATCACTACCGGTGATTTTTCCGAAGGTGCCAGTACAATCACTCAGCAGCTCCTGAAGAATAATGTATTTACCAACTGGACCAGTGAGTCTACTCAGTTTGAACGATTCACACGTAAATTTCAGGAACAGTACCTTGCTGTTCAGGTCGAAAAGAAAACAGATAAGGATACCATTCTTGAAAACTATCTGAACACGATTAACCTTGGAGCCGGATCATACGGTGTACAGGCCGCCGCACGTCAGTATTTTGATAAAGATGTATGGGATCTGAATCTTTCCGAATGTGCAACTTTAGCAGGTATCACACAGAACCCGACCAAATTTAATCCTATTATTAATCCTGAAAGCAACCAGAAGAGACGAAAAGAAGTTCTTCAGCATATGCTGGATCAGAATTATATTACACAGGATCAATATGACGAGGCTCTGGCAGATGATGTTTATTCCCGTATTCAGGCAGCTCAGGAAAAGAATTCCAGTACTGAGAATACTGTTTACACTTATTTCGAGGATGAACTGACTGATCAGATCATCAATGACCTGATGAATATTAAGGGTTATACCAAAACACAGGCAACCAACCTTCTGTACAGCGGTGGACTTAAAGTATATACAACGCAGGATTCTACCATTCAGAATATTCTGGATGAGGAATATTCTGATCCTTCCAATTATCCGGATACTGTTCAGTATGAACTTGATTATGCCCTGACAGTTACCGATCCGGATGGAAATCAGGTAAACTACAGTAAGGAAATGCTACAGCTTTATTTCCAGAATGAAGATCCAGGTTTTGATCTTTTATTTGATTCTCCTGAGGAAGGACAGACTTATGTAGACAGATATAAGGAAAGCATTCTTGCAGACGGAAGCAAAGTTGTTGCGGAACGAGTAAACTTCGCACCTCAGCCACAGTCTTCTATGAGCGTTATCGACCAGCACACCGGTTATGTGAAAGCCCTGATTGGCGGACGTGGAGAGAAAACAGCCAGCCTGACGCTGAACCGTGCAACAGATACAACCCGTCAGCCGGGTTCCACATTTAAGATTGTTTCCACCTATGCACCAGCATTAAACGAAAAGGGAATGACTCTTGCAACAACCTTTGAAGATGAGCCATATGAATATCCGGATGGTTCTCCTGTAAATAACGCAACCCGTTCTTATAATGGAACCACAACGATCCGTACGGCAATTCAGAACTCCATCAACGTTGTCGCCGTTAAATGTTTTGAGGAAGTAACTCCGGATCTTGGATTAAAATATCTCGATAATTTTGGATTTACTACCCTTGCTCATGGAACAGAAGCTGATACAGACGCAAACGGCAATGTATGGAGTGACGCAAATCTTGCTACTGCACTCGGAGGTATCACCAATGGTGTCACAAACGTAGAGCTCTGTGCATCTTATGCAGCAATCGCCAATGGCGGAAATTATATCAAACCGATTTACTACACCAAGATTCTGGATCATAACGGCAATGTACTCATTGAGAATACTTCTGCAGAACGCTCTGTAATCAAAGAAAGTACCGCTTATCTTCTTACCAGTGCAATGGAAGACGTTGTAAAAAAAGGTACCGGTACAGCATGCCAGCTTGATAATATGGCAGTTGCCGGTAAGACAGGTACAACAGAAGCATATAACGACTTATGGTTTGTTGGTTATACTCCATATTATACTTGCGCAGTATGGTCTGGTTATGACAACAATGAAAAGTTACCTGACTATGCACGTAACTTCCATAAGAATTTATGGAAGAAAGTTATGACTCGAATTCACGAAGGACTTCCGTCCAAGGAATTCGAAAAACCTGCAAGTGTAGAGAAATTAAGTGTCTGCGAAGAAACAGGTCTTCTTCCAAGAGCAGGCTGCCCGGTAATTACTGAATACTTTGATGTAGGTACCATGCCGACAGAATATTGTGATCAGCATTTCTATGATGAAAGCTATGATGAATATGATTACAATTATGATAACAGTGATGAGTCCTCCAGCCAGACAGATGCCAATACAGATGACGCCAATAATGATTCAGACACCAACAATAATGGTGATGACAGTAATGGTGGCGAAGATAACAATGACGAAGATAATGGCGATGGTGGTGACTACGGCGGTGACAATGGTGGCGATACTAATGGTGGTGAAGATGACAGCAGTTATCAGATCGATTATTATTAATTTCATATTCCATAACGGGATTTTATAAAAAATTTCCAGTCATATCAATAAAATCCACAGTCTTAATTCAAGACTGTGGATTTTTATATTGATGTAATATTTAGCTTTTGATATATCAATGATGTCAGGGTCAAAAGCCTTATTGTGCTTCTTTGATAACCATACGTGCAGATCCGTAGATACCTGCATCATTTCCAAGATTTGCAAGAATGATCGGTGTCTCTTTGCAGGCTGAGAACGCATACTTCTTATAATATTTCTGAATACAGTCGATCAATGGCTGTCCTGCTTTGGAAACGCCACCGCCAATAACGATTGCTTCAGGGTCTGTAACACATGCAAACATAGCAAGCGTTCCGCCGAGCATTTCACCTACCTGTGCCATAACATCGCAGGCTACTTTATCCCCTTCTTTAAATGCGTCAAGAACATTCTTGGCAGAAAGCTTTGTAAATTTGCGAAGAACTGTCTCTTCTTCTGTAGCTGCCAGAGTTCTCTGTGCCACACGTACGATACCTGTAGCTGATGCATACTGCTCCAGACATCCACAGTTACCGCAGTTGCAGGCTTCTTTTTCCTCATGATTTACTGCTGCATGACCGATTTCTCCACCTGCTCCATGAGCACCGCCAACGATTTTTCCATCAACAATGATTCCACCGCCAACTCCTGTTCCCAGAGTTACGAGGATTACATTCTTAGATCCTGCTGCTGCACCTTTCCATGCCTCTCCAAGTGCTGCTACATTTGCATCATTTCCGGCTTTGGAAGGAAGTCCTGTCAGTTCTGTGAGTTCTTTTGTAACTTCTTTGAATCCCCAGAAAAGGTTTACCGCACATGGTACCTCTCCTCTCTCATTAACAGGTCCCGGAACACCAATTCCTACACCATCGACATCTGATTTGTCCAGCTTGCGTTCTGCTATCTTGTCCAGAATTGTCTTCGCAATATCCGGAAGGATCGCTTCTCCGCTGTTCTCCTTACGTGTCGGGATCTCCCATTTTTCAACTAAAACTCCATCTGTCTGAAAGAGTCCACACTTTACAGATGTGCCACCAACATCAATTCCAAAACAATACTTTCCCATGATATCCTCCAAATTACTTATATTTTTATTATATGATATGATATGAGTGTCAAAAGATCTTTTGACACTCATTTGATACCCGGATTGCTACGCAGCTACGCTGCTCCCGCAGAGTAAACAGTAAGCTTATCTCTCCTCACGTTTTTTTGCAAGGTTTGCCTGAACACGCTTGTACAGTTCTTCTGCTGCATTGTAACCCATCTTCTTCTGTCTGTGGTTGACTGCCGCAGATTCAACAATGATAGCCAGGTTACGGCCAGGGCGAATCGGAAGAGAATGGCATACGATTTTATTTCCAAGATACTCTGTGTACTCTTCATGAAGTCCCAGACGGTCATATTCTTTATCTCTGTCCCACTCTTCCAGTTTAATAACAAGGTCTACAGACTGGGTATCTTTAACACTCTCAACACCAAACAGAGTCTTAACATCAATAATACCAATACCACGCAGTTCAATGAAATGTCGTGTAATGTCAGGTGCAGAACCTACCAAGGTTACATCACTGACTTTACGAAGTTCAACAACATCATCACTTACAAGACGATGACCACGTTTGATCAATTCCAGAGCAGCTTCACTCTTACCAATTCCACTTTCGCCAGTGATCAGGACGCCTTCACCATATACATCCACAAGTACACCGTGAATAGAGATACATGGTGCAAGCTGTACGCCTAACCAGCGGATGATCTCTGCCATGAAACTTGAAGTCGTACGCTCTGTCACAAAGGTCGGAACATTATATTTAATCGCAAGATCGATCATATCCTGTGATGGTCTTGTCATTGTACTGAAAATTACGCATGGAATCTTACTGGAAATAAATCTCTCGTATTTAAATTTCCGTTCTTCATCACTAAGCTGCATCAGATAAGTATATTCTACATATCCGATAATCTGCACACGTTCGTTTGCGAAATGTTCCAGATATCCTGTCAGCTGCAGAGCCGGTCTGTTGATCTCGGCTGTCTTGATCAGTATCTCAGACAGATCAATTTCAGGAGTCAGGTTGTGAAGTCCCAGTTCCTGAACTAATTTTGTCAACTGTACACCTTTCATTTGTTTCTCCTTTTCAGTTCAAAATTTGAGTTACTGTTCACTGCGTTCCCAGCAACAAATTTAACGATATTTTCATTATATCACATCATCATGTGCAACTTCAATTGTAAATAAAAGATACTTTTTGCACAACAAGGAAACAAAAAAATTACTTACTTCGTGTCAATCGGATATTCGCAATCCGCTTTCTCTACTTGCTCATAACCGAATTTCTAACCCTTAACTTTAGGTGCATGAAAAAAGTCATATACCTGCTGCGCGCTTCCTGCGTTCATACTTTCTGTTTCTGTCAGTTCCTCCAGAGAAGCATCTCTGATATTCTCAATGGACTTAAATTTCCTCATCAAGGCTTTTCTTCTGGTTTCTCCGATTCCCGGGATATCATCCAGCAGAGAATGGACCTGTTCCTTACTTCGCAGGGAACGGTGGAATTCGATAGCAAAACGGTGTGCCTCATCCTGGATCCTGGTGATCAGGCGGAAGCCCTCACTGCTTGTATCAATAGGAATCTCCAAATTATTATAGTATAGTCCTCTCGTTCTGTGATGGTCGTCTTTGACCATACCGCAGACAGGAATATCATCAATCCCTAATTCTGCCAGTACTTTCAACGCAATATTTACCTGTCCTCTTCCACCATCCATTAAAATCAGATCCGGCATGATGGAAAAACTGTCAAACTCGTCTTTTCCTTCATGGGTAAAGCGTCGGGTAAGCACCTCTTCCATACTTGCATAATCATTCGGTCCCTGCACCCATTTGATTTTAAATTTACGGTAATCACTTCGTTTCGGCTTTCCTTTTTCGTAAACGACCATAGAACCAACGGATTCAAATCCACTGATATTGGAAATATCGTACGCTTCCATTCGTTTGATTCCCGACAGTCCAAGCCATTCTTCCACCTCATGAACAGCGCCAATTGTTCTGCCTTCTTCACGTTTGATCCGCTCTCTGTCCTTATCCAGAACCATCTTTGCATTCTCTTCCGCCAGTTCCACCAGTTTCTCTTTCGTTCCTTTCTTTGGAACGCGGATATAGACTCGTTGTTTTCTTCTGGCAGTCAGCCATTCTTCTATGATCTGAGCATCTTCTATTTCCTTTTGCAACATAATTTCTCTCGGGATGAATGGTGTGCCCGCATAGAACTGCTTCATAAAACTTGACAATACCTGTGCTTTCGTATCTCCACGCGCCACACGCAGATAGAAATGTTCGCGTCCAATCAGTTTACCATCGCGGACAAAAAATACCTGCACAACTGCATCCTGTTCACGAAGATCAAGACTTTCATCCATTGCCACTGCAATGATATCCTTATCCTCTTCACCATAACTGGTGATTTTCTGACGCTCCCCGATTTTCTGAATGCTGCGGATCAGGTCACGATATTCCGTGGCATCTTCAAAACGCATTTCATCTGACGCTGCCATCATCTTATCTGTCAGCATATCAATCGTATCCTGGAAATCTCCATTTAGGAATTTCAGCAATTCAGTGATATTTTTCTTATACTCCTCAGAGGTTATATAACCCTGACAGGGAGCTGTACACTGTTTCATATGATAGTACAGGCAGGGACGATCCTTTTTACAGTCTCTCGGCAGTACTCTGTTGCAGGAACGCACTTTATAAAGTTTGCGCACCAGTTCAATTACGTCTTTTACTGCTCCCGCACTGGTATATGGACCAAAATATTTTGTCTTGTCTTTCTTCATTCTTCTGGCGAAAAGTACTCTGGGATATTCCTCATTAACTGTGACTTTAATAAAGGGATAACTTTTGTCATCCTTGAGCATGGTATTGTACTTCGGACGATGTTCCTTAATCAGGTTGCATTCCAGAACCAGGGCTTCCAGTTCTGAATCTGTAATAATGTACTCAAATCTGGTGATATGGGTTACCATCTGCTCAATCTTGGCGCCTTTATTCCTGCTACTCTGGAAGTACTGTCTCACCCTGTTCTTCAGACTGATAGCTTTTCCAACATAGATGATTTCATCTTTCTCACCATGCATGATATAAACTCCCGGCTTGCCTGGAAGTTTCTTTAACTCTTCCTCTATCTGAAACATAAAATCTCCTCCATTTATGCTTCTACGTATTCTACTATTATGTCATTTTTGATAACCGCCATCTGCTTTACTTATATATTTTAGCCATTTATTCTTCATATGCCGCTAATTCAGGCAAGTACTCATGAGCTTGCTAAGTAAATTTATATATAGAAAAAACAGAGTCGGAATATTATCCGGCTCTGTTATTGTATCACTGAATCTCTGTCTTATCCAGCGTTACTGTATTCTCTTTTACATCTGAATCCGGGACTGTTGTCTGATCTGCTATCGTCTGTTCTGTCTCCGTTTGATCCATCTGTTTTGTTACCGGCTCTTCCGGTTTTGTTTCCGTCTTCTCCAGAATTTCCAGGTCATCCAGGTTTTCAGGAATCTCGAGCCCACGCTCTACAGCACGGAATATTTTCATAAATTCCTTGCCTGTAATTGTCTCTCTGTGGATCAGGTAGTCGGCAATCTTATCCAACGCTTCTCTGTGACCGCCGATCAGTCTTTTGGCTTCTTCGTATGAATTATGAAGAAGTACCATCACTTCATGGTCTACCTCTGTCGCAGTGTCATCACCACAGTTTAAAACTGCTCTGCCACTAAGGTACTGATTCTCCTGGGTAGCCAGTCCCATAAGTCCGAATTTCTCAGACATACCATACTGGGTGATCATGGCTCTTGCCACTTTTGTCGCCTGCTCAATGTCATTGGCAGCACCCGTTGTCACTGTATCAAATACCAATTCCTCTGCGGCACGTCCGCCAAGATATCCTACAAGCATTGCTTCCAGTTCTTTCTTGGTGTTGAGATATTTCTCCTCTTCCGGCACCTGCATAACATAGCCAAGTGCACCCATTGTTCTCGGCACGATCGTAATCTTCTGTACCGGTTCTGCATCTTTTTGCAGAGCACTTACCAGTGCATGTCCTACTTCATGATAAGATACAATCTTACGTTCCTGAGCGCTTAAGATTCTGTCTTTCTTCTCTTTACCTACAAGAACTACTTCGACAGCCTCGAGAAGATCCTTCTGGGATACCGCACTGCGTCCGCTCTTAACCGCAAGAATCGCAGCCTCATTTATCATATTTGCAAGGTCAGATCCCACTGCGCCGGAAGTTGCAAGCGCAATGTTCTCGAAGTCAACCGTCTCATCCAGATGTACATTTCTGGCATGTACTTTCAGAATCTCAATTCTTCCCTTCAGATCCGGACGGTCAACAATTACTCGTCTGTCAAAACGGCCTGGACGCAGAAGTGCAGGATCAAGAACTTCCGGACGGTTCGTAGCTGCCAGAATCAGAAGACCTTTAGAAGTATCAAATCCGTCCATCTCGGCAAGCAGCTGGTTCAATGTCTGCTCACGCTCGTCGTTGCCACCGCCGTAATGGGAATCACGGCTCTTACCGATTGCATCGATCTCATCGATAAAGATGATACATGGTGCATTCTTCTTCGCTTCCTCAAACAAATCGCGGACACGGGATGCACCCACACCTACGAACATCTCTACAAATTCAGAACCTGACAGGGAAAAGAACGGTACATGCGCCTCTCCTGCTACGGCTTTTGCGAGAAGTGTCTTACCTGTTCCGGGAGGCCCCACAAGCAGGGCACCTTTCGGAAGTTTGGCACCGATGGTCGTATATTTTCCCGGATTATGCAGGAAATCTACAACCTCCTGAAGTGATTCTTTCGCTTCATCCTGTCCGGCTACATCTTTGAAAGTAATTCCTGTGTCTTTCTGAATATAGGCTTTCGCCCGGCTCTTTCCAACTCCCATCATGCCACCGCCTTTATTCATGCGGCGCATAAATACCATCAGCAGTACAAACAGCACGATCGTCGGCAGAAGCACACTGACCAGCATGGAAACAATCTCACCAACTGCATCCGGCTGCTTATATTCAAACTTGATTCCTGTTCCCTCAAGTCTCTCGGTCAGTTTATCTACTGACTCCATCTGATTGGTATAATAAACATCTTCTGAAAATCCTGATGACTGATGTTTCGGTGTGATCGTCAGGGTGTTTGACTGAAGTGAAACTTCCTTCACATCTCCATCATTTACCATCTCAATGAATTTATCGTAAGTGATCTCACTTGAACTGTCCTTGAGCATATTAGTAAACATGGCGAAACATACCAAAGTAACCAGGAGGCATACCAGA
This sequence comes from Ruminococcus sp. AM22-13, assembly GCF_003471165.1. Lineage (GTDB taxonomy): Bacteria > Bacillota > Clostridia > Lachnospirales > Lachnospiraceae > Blautia_A. The sequence goes on from NZ_QRIL01000030.1 coordinate 16,091, forward strand.
AAAGCAAGGATCGACTGATGATTTTTATTCGGATCCGGCTTGCCAGGACCTTTATTATTATCAGGACGATTGCCATTCGGATTATTGTCCATATGATTATCCATTTTCTTCCTCCTAAACGTTATCGTTCTTATTATAAAGAGAATTTTGTTATAAATCAACCGCGAGATTGTGAAATTTCCGTTATGTCTCGGGTTTTCTGTGATCTTCGATCACAAAAAACACCTCGCGGGATACTATCAGTGAACAGTAGCCGAATCTTTCCAGTCACTGCTTATTGCTCCTCGCAATTGAAGCAGGGGACTTACTTGATTCGGTTAAATTTACTGATTTGATAAAATTTCTTTATTTTTTAAAAATTTATCTGTTACAAACCATGTTTTTTGTAGTATACTATTGACAAAGTGATTACTGCTCACTTCGTTCTCAGTGATACGCTTCGCGATGCACAGAATTTATGCTAACTGCATAAATTCGTGCTGTATGTCTCGGGATTTTGGCATATCATGCCAAAGCACCTCGCGGGATACCAACCACGAGCAGTAATAATAAGTAACTAATTATGTGATGGGAAAGGAAATGAACAAATGAAGATAGGATTTGACAACGACAAGTATCTGAAAATGCAGTCCGAACATATTCGGGAACGTATCAGCAAGTTTGGTAACAAGCTTTATCTGGAATTTGGCGGCAAGCTTTTTGATGACTACCATGCTTCCAGAGTTCTTCCGGGATTTGAGCCGGACAGTAAACTGCGCATGCTGATGCAGCTTTCTGATCAGGCAGAGATCGTCATCGTAATCAGCGCAGCTGACATTGATAAGAATAAAATCAGAGGTGACCTTGGTATCACTTATGATGAAGATGTGCTCCGCCTTATGGAAGTATTCACAGAGCGCGGTCTTTATGTAGGAAGTGTCTGCATCACTCAGTATGCAGGACAGGAAAGTGCAGACGCATTCAAGAAACGTCTGGAGAAGCTTGGAATCAAAGTTTATGTGCTTTATCTGATTCCTGGTTATCCAAACAATACTTCCTTTATCGTAAGTGACGAAGGATATGGTAAGAATGACTATATCGAAACAACAAGACCACTGGTTGTCATTACTGCCCCGGGACCAGGAAGCGGAAAAATGGCTACCTGCCTTTCCCAGCTTTATCACGAATACAAACGTGGTGTCAAAGCAGGCTATGCGAAATTTGAAACTTTCCCAATCTGGAATATTCCGCTGAAACATCCGGTAAACTTAGCTTATGAAGCTGCAACTGCAGATTTAAACGATGTCAACATGATCGATCCATTCCATCTGGAAGCATACGGCGAAACTACCATTAACTACAATCGTGATGTAGAAGTCTTCCCGGTTCTTCAGGCTATGTTCGAGAAGATCATGGGTGAGTGCCCTTACAAATCTCCGACAGATATGGGTGTCAACATGGCAGGAAATTGTATCGTCGATGATGAGGTCTGCAAAGAGGCTGCACGTCAGGAGATCATCCGCAGATATTATAAGAGCATGGAAAATCTGGTACGCGGAACCGGACGCGAAGAAGAAGTTTATAAGATCGAGCTTCTGCTGAAACAGGCACATGTCAATATAGAAGACCGCAAAGTTGTTCCGGCTGCATTACAGCGTGAGGAAGAAACAGGTGCTCCGGCTGCTGCTATGGAACTTCCTGACGGACGTATCATTACCGGAAAAACTTCTGAACTCCTCGGTGCATCTTCAGCTCTGATTCTGAATGCCCTGAAAGAGCTTGCCGGAATCGATCATGACAAACATGTCATTTCTCCGGAGGCTTTAAGACCGATTCAGACTCTTAAGACAGAGTACCTTGGAAGCAAGAACCCAAGACTTCATTCTGATGAAACTCTGATTGCACTTTCTATCAGTGCTGCTGACAATGAAGATGCGAAACTGGCTCTTCAGCAGATTCCGAAGTTAAAAGGATGCCAGGTTCATACTTCTGTATTGCTTTCTCAGGTAGATATCCTGGAATTCCGTAAACTGGGTGTTGAACTTACCTGTGAACCGAAATCTGAACATGCTAAGAAACCACAGAAATAACTAAGCAGAAAATACTATCAACGCATGCATAAATACTGAAATATCGATTTCAGAAGTTTTATCATCCACGCATAATAACTTTATAGTATTGATATACAAAATAAAATGATATGCAAAAAGTTCCTCTTTGATTATATGATTTATTCATATAAATGAGAGGAACTTTTTTAACACGCTCTATACAAAGCACTTCACAGCACATTGGGAGGATAATTATCTGATTTATTTTCCTACAATTTCCAATGCTCTGTCCGGATAATTGGTAATGACTGCTTCAGCGTCTGCATCTTTTACTAACTGGATATGTTCTGGTTTGTTTGCTGTCCAGACGTGCATTTTTAATCCTGCACGTTTTACTTCTTCCATAAACTGCGGATATTTCAGATGATAAACAGCAGGATGTACCGCATTGATTCCCAGATTCTTGGCATACATGGCAGGATTGATCCATCCGTCGCTGAAAAGAATACCTGTCTGTACATGATCATCCAATTGTTTTAACTGCATCAGACTGTAATGGTTGAATGAGGAGTAGATCAGCTGATCTTCCATGTGCATTTCTTTTACCAGTTTCAATATCTTCTCTTCCATTCCTGGATAAAAGCAGATGCTGTTTTTTAATTCGATATTTACCATCATATCTGTGGTGCGCATCAGATCCAATACTTCTACCAGAGTTGGAACACGGTAAATCCCATTTGGTTCTACGTCTGTGCTAACCTTTAACTCTTTTACCTGTGCCAGAGTCATATCTTTGATCAGACCTGTTTTGTCTGTGACACGATCTACGGTCTCATCATGCATAACGATCAGTTCGCCATCTGCTGATGTATGTACATCCAGTTCGATTCCATCTGCGCCCTGCTTAATGGCAAGTTCAAATGCTTCCATGGTATTCTCTGGTCTGTATCCGCTGGCACCTCTGTGTGCCCATACTTTCGTTTTTCTGCTTTCCCTTGTTGTTTCTGCCATTTTTCTATATGCCTCTCTTAAAATTTTTTTAAATGCCTTAATCGAGTAGGAGGGAGTGATTAGCTCCCTCCTACTCGATTCGTAACAGTTCAGTACTCTCGTGAGATAATAGAATACTGGATAGTTACTATCTTTCTATATTCAATAATCATAAAGATTCCGGTCTTTCTACCTCATAGTTTGACCAGTCATCAATGGAAGTGGAGGCAGATGTATCTGCGCTGTCCTGGTAAGAATCTACTGTGATCGTATAGTCACTGTCACCTTCTACATAAGTGGTTCCATCTGTGCCCACAACAGAGACTGTTTTACCGTCTGCATCTGTAATTGTTCCTGCATTTGACAGAGAAGTGATCTTGCTGTCACCGGTTACTGTCCATGTGGAATCTTTATCGATTACTACATTACAGTAGCCGTCTCCACCGTTTCCTGCATATGTTTCATCATTGACAAAAGCGCCTTCCAATGTGCTTCCATTAGTCATATAAAAGTCCAGATCACTGATAGAATCCCAGATTACATTTCCTTTCATATCCTGACTGTCCGCTGTGAAGTTACAGTCAGAACCGTTGGATCCGCTCTGTCCCCATCCACGCTGGTTATTATTTCCTGTGCACTGCAGGAAGAATTCGCTGTCATCATTATATGTGATGTCGACATCTTTTAATGCGATCGTACATTCTGTATTGGTTGTGTAAAATAAACCGCCGTTTTTGGATGTGATCGTTCCGCCATCCATCTGGAAAGTACTGTTTCCTACTTCAGAATCACCGGACATACTCTGATAAAGGATGACCGTCCATGTTGTATCATTCTGATCATCATCACTCATATTTCCGGTCAGGTTACTGTTATAGAGTCTCAGGGAATTTAATCCTTCAATGCAGACAGCTTCTGATCCGTTTGCTGTCAGCTCTGCATTATTGACAGCGATATCTGCTGTGCAGTAAACTGCCGGTGATCCTACTCCGTTAGATGTATAAGTTCCGTCATCTACCACCATTGTTCCGCCGCCTCTGTCACTTCGGATTGCCGCAGAGGATTCACCGTTTGTCTCTACGCTGAGATCCCATGCATAGAGTTTTCCGCCGCCAGCTGCATGAATACCGCCTGAAGTATCCTGCTGTGTGCTGATATCTGTATCTGCCGCATATACCGTTCCATCACCGTATGCAAAAAGTCCTGCGCCACCTTTGCTGTCAGTCGTTATCGTACTGTCTTTGACATAAGCAGTTCCGTCTGTGGCAAGGACTGCTGCACCTACACCATAAAAGCTGGAATTGTCACCGCCCTGACTGTCTGACGATGTTCTGGAGATTGCATCATTGTTAAATGTAACTTCTGCGCCGTTGGAAACCAATGCTGCATTCTCATTCGTTTCTGTGGACTCCAGGGATGTGTCGGAAACTGTTTCGTCTGAACTGTATTCATTAGCCGCTGCGTAACTGTCCACACCGGAATCCTGACCACCAGGGCCTCCCTGGCCCCCGCCCATTTCCATGGACTGAACTGTGATGGTTGCTGCATTTCCGTCATCATCTAATGTGATAGATACTATATCGCCCTCTTTGATATCATCTAATGTAATTTCCTCGCTCTGACCTGCCCCTGATTCGTCTGTAGCTTCTCCATCAGGTTTCTCCGGAGCTTCTTTACTATCAGAGTTATCTGTTGATATATCGTCTGATTTTGCAGAGGTGCTATCGTCTGCGGAATCTTCATCTGGTTTTTCAGAAGTTTCTCCACTATCTTTTTCTGGTTTTTCAGGAGTATTACCATCAGGTGCTCCCTGGCCTCCATCCATGGTCTGTTTTGTAATTATAGTACTATCGGTGACTGTAATTTCCTGTTCTTCGCCTGTAAGATCTAACATAGATGGAGCTTCGCCATCTGGTGCTCCCTGATTATCTTTGACTGAATCTTTATCTAAATTTTCTGCTGTATCTTCTTTCGTATCAGAAGTTTTATCTTTTGTCTCTGTATCTTTTGCTGCTTCGTTTGCTGTTTCATCTACATCTGCAGATTCATCAGTTCCATCATCAGACTCTTTCCCATTTTCTGGTTTTGCATCACCGTCTTCTGGTTTCTCAGGTGCTTCTCCCGGCTGTTCCATTTCTTTTCTGGTTCCTACTGCAATTGTGATTTTTCCATCCGCTACAGATTTCACTTCTCCCAGAATTTCATTTTCATCTGTTTCTTTCTTGCTGTCTTTATCTGTATTCTCGTCAGATGAATCAGTCGTATCTTCTGCAGTGTCACCTGCTTCTTTGGTGCTTTCTGTTTTACTGTCTGCTGCAAATGCTGTTGCTGTAGAACCCACGGATGTTGCTGTGATCATAACTCCCATAATCATTGCCAGATGTTTATACTTCATAGTGATACCTCTCTTTATATTTTTATACTCTCTTTGTTTTCTTTTGTTGATGGTATTACTATATCTGATAAATGTGTTTGAATTATGGGCAGTCTGCGAAAAAAATGTGTTCTAATCTGGATTAAAATTAATATAATTCTATTCTTCTATGCTTTAATAGAGGAAGCTGTTCTCTGATCTGTTCTTCCCGTTCCAGATCAATTTCTTCTATTAAAATTCCTTCTTTTTCATCTAACTGATTTCTGACCTGTCCCCACGGATCTGTCACAATGGAATGTCCCCAGGAAATATATCCAGCCTGTACATTCCTGGAAGGCGCACATCCAAGCATATAAATCTGATTATCCAGTGCTCTTGCGCGAAAAGTCAGTTCCCAGTGTGCCGGTCCCGTCGTCATATTAAAGGCTGCCGGAACGAAGATCATCTTTGCCCCCTGCAATACCATCCTCCGGGCAAATTCCGGGAAGCGGATATCGTAACAGATCATAACTCCCATTTTTCCAAATTCTGTATCAAATACGGTGGCGTGATTGCCTGGTGTGAGGGTATCTGATTCTTTAAAATACTGTCCACTTTTTACATTAATGTCAAAAAGATGCGCTTTTCTGTGTTTTCCGATCTGGTTTCCATTTCGATCAAAAATGTAGGACGTATTGAAAACATTTCCAGCTTCATCTATTTCCGGCATCGAACCTGCGATGAGATAAATCTGATATTCTCTGGCATAATCAGACATTGCCTGCCAGGATGGGCCGCCTTCTTTTTCGGCATAAACCGGGAAATTTTCTGTCTGATATGGACAGCAGAACATTTCCGGAAGAACTACAAAATCCGGAGATTCTGTTTTTATCTTTTCTATATATTTCCCTGCTGTACGAATATTTTCTGTTTTATCTTCTACTGTTGGCATCTGAATGGCTGCTACTTTCATATTTGTTCTGTCCTTTCTATGGTAAATCAGTTATCTACAGTCTATCGGCTGTGCAGTTCTACAAGAATCAATTTTTACATATCTACTATATCAGTAAAAAAATACTCTTACAATCATACTCTATAAAGTTGCTTCTGTTTTTTTTATATGATATAGTAAAAACACCAGAATTTATTTCTGCTTTACGAAAGATAAAGAATTGACATAAAAATAATTTCGTAAAGGAGTGATATATCTGGAAATTAAATATTCAAAGCAGGCCCTTAAGTTTTTAAAAAAGCAGGATTCCATAACTCAAAAACATATCATCAATGCCATATCCAAGATTCCTCAAGAAGATATAAAAACATTACAGGGTGCCAGTGGATATCGATTGCGTATCGGTGATTATCGTGTGATTTTTGACTATATTGATAGCATTATATTTATCAAGGCTATTGGAAATCGTGGACAGATTTATAAAGGAGTGTGATTTTATGACTGCAACAAAAGAACGTATTATAGGTGCTGTATCTATTATGAGCGATAAAGACGCCGATATTTTCTGGCGCATTATTCAAAATCACTTTACAGCTCCTGATTTATTCGCAAACATTGAAGATACAGAACCTGATGAAACTGATTTAGCAATGCTAAAAGAAATAGAACATAATCCCGACTGCCATGAATTTATCTCTCAGGAAGAACTAATGAAAGAACTTAACATCGAAATTTAGTAACTATTCGGCAGGCTACTAACTGTGAACGGTACTAAACAATTACAGAATTTAAAATAACAGCCCCCAGACATGTACTTTTTTCCATGTCTGGGGGCTGTTTATACTTTGTATTATTTATTATTCATCATAACCATTCGGGTTATTGGACTGCCATCTCCAGGAATCTGCGCACATTTCTTTGATTCCGTTTTCTGCTTTCCAACCAAGTTCTTTTTCTGCTTTGGAAGCATCGGAATAGCATGTTGCGATATCACCCGGGCGACGTGCTTTGATCACATATGGAATCTTAACACCTGTAGCAGCTTCAAAGTTCTTTACGATATCAAGAACGCTGTAGCCTTTTCCTGTACCAAGGTTGTAAATGCTTAAACCGGAGTTGTCTTCGATTTTCTTAAGAGCTTTTACATGTCCTTTTGCAAGGTCAACTACGTGGATATAATCTCTGACACCAGTTCCGTCCGGAGTATCATAGTCATTTCCAAATACACCCAGTTCTTTCAGTTTTCCAACTGCAACCTGTGTGATATATGGCATCAGGTTGTTCGGGATACCGTTTGGATTCTCACCGATTGTTCCGCTCTTATGAGCACCGATTGGGTTGAAGTAACGAAGAAGAACTACATTCCATTCCGGGTCTGCTTTCTGAATATCTGTCAGAATCTGTTCCAGCATGGATTTTGTCCATCCGTATGGGTTTGTACACTGTCCTTTCGGGCATTCTTCTGTAATCGGGATGATTGCCGGATCTCCGTATACAGTTGCAGATGAGGAGAAAATAATATTCTTTACATTATGTTTTCTCATCACATCTACCAGTGTTAATGTTCCGGCGATATTGTTCTCATAATATTCCCATGGCTTTGCAACAGATTCTCCTACTGCCTTCAGTCCTGCAAAATGAATACAGGAATCAATATCTTCTTTATCAAAAACTTCATTTAAAGCATCGCGGTCCAGGATATCTGCTTTGTAGAATTTCACTGGTTTGCCTGTGATCTTTGAAACTCTTTCCAGAGATTTCTCACTTGCATTGCTTAAGTTATCCAGAACAACAACATCATATCCTGCGTTCTGCAATTCTACAACTGTATGGCTTCCAATATAGCCTGCTCCACCTGTAACTAAAATTGCCATAATAATTCCTCCTAACCTGTCTTCCTGCTACAATACCTGTTTTTTTGCAATTTCTGTTATTTTTTCTCTTTCAACAATACCTATATTAGTTCACAGCATCAGAAATATCCTTGATAATTCTGAGTGTAATCTATAAAATTCTGCGATATCCTGTTTCACATCTGCAAAATTTATCTCTGTATTTTACAGCACCCTATATTCAGAACTGTAAAATACCGTTGCCTGGCACGTCATGTATTGTAGAAAATCCTGCGAAAATATGATTTCTCTCATATCCCCGCAGGATAATTCTATCCAAATCAGTTCATAAATACAAGTCTTTATGGACATGTACGTTTTTTTTATACCTATTTATACTTATTTACAATCTCTTTCATCCGGGAAAGTTTTTCTTCCATGTCTTTCACCAGTTTAAACTGTGTTCTGCAACGATCCAGATTATGTCCCTCTCTGTGAATCTTGAAATAATGATCTCCTTCCAGATAGTCTGTGAGGAAACGCATTCCACATTCAAAGGTCATAAGGATTGCTCCCATGGGAAGCATATCCAGTTCTGCCTCAGTCAGTGCACCGCCACAGCCTTCAATGAAACCTTTGACATAAACTTCATACAAGTGAAGATCGCAGGACACCTTCGTCAGGTCTTTCTCATCCTCTGCTCCGGTACTTGCGCCAAAGCGGATAGAATCACCGAAATCATTTACGGAAAGCCCCGGCATTACAGTATCAAGATCAATCACACAGATGGCTTTTCCCGTTGCATTATCAATCATAATGTTATTCAGCTTGGTATCATTATGTGTAACACGTAACGGCAGTTTTCCCTGATCCTGCATATCGCACAGGACATGTGCCAGTTCTGTGCGATCCAGCACAAACTGAATCTCTTTTTCCACATCTGCGGCTCTGTGACATACATCTTTCTCCACAGCAGTTTTAAACTTATCCAGCCTGTCCACCGTATTATGAAAATTCACGATGGTTTCATGAAGAGTTTCTGCCGGATAGTCTGCAAGCAGCCTCTGGAAATGTCCAAAAGCAACTGCACTCTGGTAAAAATCTTCCTCATCTTTTACCATATCATAGCAAGTGGCATTTTCAATGAACAAATATACTCTCCAGTATTCCCCGTCCTCATCTACATAATAAGGAAGTCCATCCTTTGTCATCACAAGATTCAGAGTCTCTCTCTCCACATCTCCACCGTTTTCCTGGATCTTTTTCTTCAGCCAGGCGGTAACACCGCTGACATTCTCCATCAGTTCCACAGGTTTGGTAAAAATACTCTTGTTCATTTTCTGAAGAATATAATGTTTGCCTGTATCATAAGTCAGGCGGTAAGTATCATTGATATGTCCGCTTCCATAAGGAATACATTCTGTCAGATTATCTCCCAGAACAAATGCACTGGTGATATTCTTTATCTCCCTGTTAATTTCCACTCAATTATTCCTCCCATAATTTCTGTGGATACAGCCCTCCATCTTTTAAATTCTGAATGGCAGCTACTACCACAGGTTTATCTTCTTTGTAAGTTACGCCATACCATTTATCCATAGATTTCAGAACTTTTACAGTTGCTCTCTTCTCACCGAGAAGTTCATCTACTACAAATGGCAGGAAATATTCACATTTCAGCGGGTTTACTTTCAGATTCTCATCCAGGAATCTGGGGAATCTGTCTTTCAGCTCTTTCAGGATACTTGCGGAAAATCCCCACATATTCATGGATACTGTACTGCCTTCCGGAAGCATAGTCCATGTTTTTCCATCATCTTCTGTATAAGCTGTGCCGCCGTCATGCTTTTCGATATGGGTACGCTCGTTGATCTTAAGAAGATGTCCTTCTTCGTCTGTCACGCACACACCTCTTGCCACATGGCCATTCTCTGTCAAAGTATTTTCCAGTTTATAGCCGACCATCATATATCTGTAAGTATCCGCGGTATCTTCATTCTCTGTCAGGAAATCATACGCCATCTTAAATGCATGGCTTCCGTAATAATCATCTGCATTAATCACAACGAATGGTCCGTCGATTTCATTGATGCAGCTTAATACTGCATGTCCGGTTCCCCATGGTTTCACACGTCCTTCCGGTACTTCATAGCCTTCCGGAATATTGTGAAGATCCTGGAAAACATATGATACTTCTAACTGGTTACTGAGACGGTCACCGATGGCGCTTCTGAAGTCTGCTTCATTTTCTTTTTTGATAATAAATACTACTTTCCGAAATCCGGCCTGTACTGCATCATAAATGGAGAAATCCATAATGATGTGTCCCTCTTTGTCCACCGGATCGATCTGTTTCAGACCGCCGTAACGGCTTCCCATACCTGCTGCCATAACTACTAATACTGGTTTCTTCATGATTTTTTCCTCTTTTCTTTAAATGTTTTTCGTTACTCTCAGACTGCCTGGTAACTTTTTTACATTCATCTTATCATACTATGATTTTGAGGTCAAAACGTGTTACATAATACATTTCACAATCGCAAGAATTGTTATTGCCCTGCTATCCTCTATTATCATCCCTTAATACCACCAGTAACACCACCGATGATCTTCTCAGACAGGAAAATATACAAAATAAATGTCGGCAGGAATACAATGATCACCGCTGCAAACATTCCGGCCCAGTCACCTGTATATTTCATGGAGTTGATCATTCCATAAAGTCCGGGTGCAACAGGTTTCAGCTTATCCGAACTTGCGAAGATCAAGGACAGGAAATACTCGTTCCAGATATTAATAAAGTTAAAGATTGTCACTGTTACGATTCCTGACTGTGCCATTGGGAACATGATTTTCCAGAAAGTACGCATGGGAGGGCATCCATCGATTGCTGCCGCTTCCTCATAGGTTCTGGATATATTGCTGAAAAATGTAAGCAGGAAAATAGTCGTATAAGGTACGTTAATTCCCACATACAATATGATCAATACCGTTCTTCCTGCTGCCACATTATTCAGGATTCCCATACCGGAAATAATGCTGAAAAGGGGAAGAACAACCATGATCGCCGGAACACCCATGGCAGATACGAAGCTGGTCTGGATGAATTTATTTGCAATAAAATCAAATCTGGACAGTACATAAGCTGCAGGTGCGCACACCAGAATCAGAATTGTGCAGGAAATCACCGAATAGATCAGAGAGTTTCCGAAGAATCCTGCGACTCCGGCACCGTTCCATGCTTTTGCATAGTTTTCAAAATGTAATCCGGACTCAAACTTCAGAGCTTTTCCCTGGAAAATTTCTGCTGTTGTGGAAAAACTCGCCCCGAATACCCAGCCCAGAAGCGCAATGGTAAAGATTACCCAGAGCAGCAGGATGATGTATCCCGGCAGGAGTTTGACTTCTTTTTTCAGATTAAAGGGTCTGCGTGCCCCTTTTTCTTTTGCCATTTCTCATCCCTCCTTAGAATTCCAGATCATCATCTTTGATCACTTTGTTACAGATTGTAAATACAACGACTACGCAGACACTGAGCAGTACACCGATGGCAGCTCCCAGACCTGCATTTCGTTCTGTAACTGTATTACCGCCGCCGAAAATCTGCATGTACATATAAACATAAGGGGTAATTGTCTGTGTATCTGCAGTTACTGTGGAGAAAAGCTGTGACCATACAAAAAAACCTACACTGCTTACAGACCACATGGTAATGTTGGTCTTAAATACTCCCTTTAACAATGGAAGTGTCATATAGCGGAACTGCGCAGGTTTTGTCGCTCCGTCAATGGTTGCCGCCTCATAATATTCAGGGCTGATACGCTCAATACCGCTGAGCCAGATCAGCATATGGTATCCAACCATTCCGAAACAATATGCAAACAACAGTGCCCAGAATTTATGGTCATTATCCAGGAACTGGATCTTTGCCAGATTGTCCAGATGTAATGCCGTAAAAAGATCTTTCAGCAGACCATATCTTGGACTGTATACATACTGCAGCCACATAGTTGCAAGTGCTACTGCACTGACGATATTTGGCATATAAATGATCGCGCGGAAAAATTTCTTTCCTCTGATTCCGCTGGTAAGGATAACTGCAAATAAAAGAGACAGACTCATTACCACCAGACCGCCGATCAGCCAGATACGAAACAGGTTAAAAAATGAAGTCTTAAATAAGCTGGTACTCATCAGCTTTGTATAGTTTCCGAACCCTACAAATTTCCATAAATCCATGGAATCTGTAACTCCGTCAATCTTGAAAAAGCTCATGATCACTGTTCTGATAATCGGATAAAGAAAGATTCCCAGAAACAGCAGAACTGCCGGAGTCAGAAATACAACAATCATCGTTTTATTTTTCTTCAAACAAATACCTCCTCTGTAAGTAATACCATATCTACGGATTGCTACGCTTCGCTCCCGCAATCCTCCAGCCATTCGGAATCCGCTGATTTACTTCGTAAATCACTACTTCCTCATGTCTGTCGGTTTCAAAAAGACAGATGGTGGCAGCGTAGATACGATGCCACCATCTCTATAAATTCTTTATTTATTTCGCTGCGTCCTGCATAGTGGAAACAAATTCATCTGCTGTAATGGAACCTGCCATTAATTTGATGAAGTTTTCTTTGATAACCGGAGTCATATCTACGTTAGATTCTACGCCGCATGCCCATGTGAAACGGTTTGTGCTCTGCTCGATCACAGGTTTTGCACACTCAACCATTGCCGGCCATTCTGTGTTTGTTGTATCAGCCGGAATACCTACAGTTTCATCTGCAAGTTTCTGGTCGTATTCACCTTTTGTAATGAATGTGATCAGATCAAATGCTTCTTTTGCAAGCTTTGTATCTTTGTTGACACCAAATACCTGTGCGCCGAAATTGTTTGTTTCGATTCCGTTTGCTCCGTCTGTAAGTGCCGGATATGCGAAGCATCCCCAGTGGAAGTCAGGGCCTGCCATCTCTTTTACTTCGTTTGGTAACCAGGAGCCATTCAGATACATTGCAGCTGTTCCAAGTGCAAGCTCTGTGTTCTGACCTGCAGGCCATACGTTGGAACCAACCATCTCTGAATAATATCCGTTAGATGCAAGTTCTTCGATATCCTGTGCCATCTGAAGAACTGCAGGATCATCCCATTTACCTTCAGTTACGATCTCTTTTACTTTATCTTCGCCAACCAGTCTTGCAAGATGATATCCGATCACACATGTTGCATAGGCATCATCCATAGTCATTGGTGTGATTCCTGCATCTTTTAATTTCTGGCATACATCTTTGAATTCATCCCATGTCTTCGGTTCTTCTGTAATTCCTGCCTGCTCAAACAGATCTTTGTTATAGAAGAAAGCAAATACGTTTGGCTGATATGGAATTGTTTTTAATGTGCCGCCACCAGCATCACGGCATGCTGCCATCAGACCTGCATTTGCAGTTGCTTCATAGTCATTGTCTTTCGCAAGGTCTTCCAGATCCAAAAGATATTTACCGTACATTCCGTTTACACGGTCAATATCTTCGTCAAAAATATCAATCTGTGTGCCGCCGTCCAGTGCAGGCTGAAGTGCTTCACGGTTTCCGGTACGTCCCTTAAACTGAAGGTCTACCTTAACTCCTGTCTGCTCTGTATAAGCGTCAACTGCTTCCTGAATTACCTGACCCTGTGGCTCTGTAGCTTCCCACATTGACCAGTAAACTAATGTGTCATCAGCTGCCTGAACAGTGAAAGCCGGTGCTGCAAGTGAACCAACCATAACCGCACATAATGTTGCACTAAGCATCTTTTTCTTCATACCCATAACCTTTTTCCTCCTTTGTCGGTTTTGACATTTTGTCTTCTTCTTTTTTCTCTCTTTTCGCTCTTTTGTTGATTTTCAACAATTATTTCTTTTGGTAGTTCTTATTTTATCATTTTTGCACAAATAGTATTTGCACAAACGTCCATTTCTTTTGTACAAAAATTCATTTTCAACTGGTTTTTCATCTGTTTTTGTTGTATACTTGTACACAACAACCATATTGCAGATTTCTGACAGCAAGAGGGAGGTGTCAATAATGGCTTTTGAGAGTATGTATCTGGAAGAAGATATTCATATTGACCGAATTTATACAATCCACTATTTTGAATACAAAAGTGATTTTCACTTTGCAGGAGAACGCCATAATTTCTGGGAATTTCAATGTGTAGATAAGGGAAAGGCGGAAATAGAAACAGATAACGGTATCTACCATCTGACAAGTGGGCAGCTCATCTTTCACAGACCAAATGAATTTCATAACCTTATTGCCATAGGAAATACCGCTCCTAATATTGTGGTAGTTTCTTTTGAATGCGATTCTCCATGTATGAAATTCTTTGAGAAAAAATTGCTGAAACTTTCTGATTCTGAAAGAAATCTCATGGGAATGCTGATCGCTGAGGCCCGCCGCTGTATCAAAACCCCTCTGGATGACCCTTATACAGAAAAGATGGAAAAGAAAGAAGATTTTTTGTTTGGTTCTCAGCAGCTGATCCGAATTTATCTTGAACAGATGCTGATCTATATGATCCGGAGAAATTCTTCTCCTCCCATGACTGTACCTGTCAGCCAATTTGTGAATCTGAAAAATAATTCCGCTGTCTATAAACGTGTCATTGCTTATATGGAGGACCACATCCGGGAAAATATTACACTCTACGATCTGTGCCATGACAATATGATCGGACGCTCCCAGCTTCAGAAAATATTTCAGGAACAACATCAGTGCGGCGCCATGGATTTCTTTTCCCGTTTAAAGATTGCCTATGCCAGACAGCTGATCCGCGAGAACCAGATGAACTTCACACAGATTTCGGAATTTCTGGGATACTCTTCCATCCATTACTTTTCCAGACAGTTTAAAAAAATTTCCGGAATGACACCTACAGAATATATCACATCAATAAAGGCGCTCTCAGAACGAGAGCGCCAGTAATACCAGACCAGTATTTTCATAATATCGAACAGCCTTTTTCTTATTTCATACTGCTGAGATTCTCTATAAATTCATCCGATGTTTCTTCTAATCTTGTAAGCTTCAGAAGTTCGCTTTGTATCTGTTCTTTATAATCCGTATCTGCCTCCAGACCTGCAGCCCACATGTACGGCTTGGACATTTCTTCCACATATGGAACTGCATCTTCCAGCATCTGCGGCCACTGAGTATTGTCCACATCTGCCGGAATAGAATTTACTGCTTCTGTCATTTTCATATCTGTCTCACCGGTACAGATAGAATATGCAAAATCAAAGGCTTCCTGCTTCATCTGAGAGTCTTTTGTCACACCAAATCCCTGTGCGCCAATCATAACCCCTTCGGTGCCATCTGCTCCATCCTTCACAGCTGGCCAGGGGAAAAATCCCCATGAATCATCAGTACCGGTGGCCTCTGTCACCTCATTTGGACCCCAGGAACCCTGAACCACCATGATTGCCCCTCCATCACCAACCTCATTCTGTCCATCCGGATGCTGCGCCGGTGCAATCTCACTCATATATCCGGCAAAAAACAGTGTTCGGATATCTGCGGCAGCCTGCTTTGCCTCAGGTATCTGAGACCAGGTGCAGTTACGGATCAACTGCTGCACTTTCTCCTGTCCAAGATATCTGGCAAGCTGATATCCATAAAGTAGATTTACGTATTCTTCATCACAGGTCATTGCACTTAAACCACTGTCACTGTTTTTGATCTTGCGACATACTCTGATCAGTTTCTCCCATGTATCGGGAATATCCTGTTCTGTAAGCCCCGCCTCTTCCCACAAGTCTTTATTGTACCACACGCCTGCAATATATGGCTGATAAGGCATGGCAAGAAGTTTTCCATTTCCCCAGCCCTCTACCTGTTCCAACAATACCGGCATAATGTGGTTCTCATAGTCTACGGTATCTGCCATTTCTTCTAATTCTGCCAGATACTCTTTATGTTCCTGTGCCATTCTCTGGTAATCGTCATCAAAAAGATCTATCTGCTCTCCGGCATCCAGTGCAGGACCTATCAGCGACTGGATTCCTCTGCCTTTCCACTGAATCTCTACAGAAATACCTGTAGCTTCTTCATAAGCCTGGGCTGCTTCTTTTATCACATCTGCCTGTGGTTCATCTTCTTCCCACATAGACCAGTATACAATACTCTGTTCCGGGATTTCTGTAATCTCATCTGACGCTGATACAGTAGTTGCTCCTGCTGTAAACAGCATTGACAAACAACTCATACCCACTGCAATGCTTCTCCATTTTTCCATACTGAAAATACCCTCCATTGTACCTGCTTTTACATGGATAACTGTCTGATTTTATTTTCTCCAATAATCACTTGTCTGTCAATCCCCAAAATTTATACATTTCTAACAACCATGTCGAATACTGTTCACCCTCTTTTCAACACCAGACAAAATCATCCGTTTCACTACGCAGGCTCTAGAGTGTGTTTGAAAAAGGCTCTACAACGAATATCTGCTCCGCAGGAGACTTACTTAGTTTGATCAAACAGGATTTCCATCTTCGTTCCCTTACCCGGCTCACTGTCCAGAAGAATCTTCGCATGATGCAAAACCGCGCCGTGTTTTACAATAGAAAGCCCCAGGCCTGTACCTCCGGTTTCACGTGAATGACTCTTGTCCACTCTGTAAAAACGCTCGAAGATTCTCTGCTGTTCGCTTTCCGGAATACCTATTCCGTTATCTTCCACACGAAAGTACGGTTTCCCATTAAGTTTTCCCACAAAAACCTTTACGTCTCCACCATCCTGAGTATAGCGAATGGCATTATCTGTAATATTGTAGAACATTTCATATAGTACATGGCGTACTCCCTGCATCTGTGCAGATTCGCCTGTATATTCCAGATTAATCTTTTTCTTTGCTGCCCTGTTCTGCAGATTGTTAATCACATCTTCCCCAAGTTCTCCGATATCAACCTGTTCAAACATAGTTTCTCCGTTCTTCTCATCCAGTCTGGAAAGCTGAATAATATCTGCAACCAGATTGGATAAACGCTCGGACTCATGAAAAATCCTGCCGGAAAAATCCTGTATCTTGTCCGGCGGTACCATTCCATTCATCATAAGCTCAGCATATCCGGAAATGGACATTAACGGCGTTTTTAATTCATGAGAAACATTTGCGGTAAATTCTTTTCTTGCACTCTCTGCGTTCTTCAGATCTTCCATTTGTTTCTTGATCTGCCGGTTCTGCTGATCCAGCCGAAACAGTAACGGCCTCAGTTCTTCATAACAGACATTGTCCAGCGGCTTTTCCAGATTAATCTGATTAATCGGTTCGATGAGCTTTTGTGTCTGGTTCTGTACCAGAAAAAACTCGATCACAAAGATCACACATACCAGTCCTCCAAGCAGTAGAAAACTGGATAACATAGTCATCAAAAGACTGTCTGTGGTCCTGGCCACACGAAGAACCTGATCATCTTTTAATTTTATCGCATAATAGAAAGTCTGTTTTGACAGGGTATCAGAATATCTGACCATTTCACCGAATCCCTTTTTCTCAGCTTCAATAAACTCTGGTCTGTTGCTGTGGTTTTCCATTTCAGAAGGATTCTCAATGCTGTCAAACAACACATCACCATCTTTTCCCAGAAGAGTGATGCGGCTGCTGGTGGCATCCCCTATCTTATCTGTAAGAAAGTCCCTTCCATCTTCTTCCAGTCCTGTTTTAATGTATGCAGCTTCGTCTCTGACACCTTGTTTCATATAAATATCATATCTGTTATACATGACAGTTCCTGCTGCCAGGAATGTAAGTATTACGGATAAGATAATAAGTAAACTGGTGTGACTGAATATTTTATGCTTCATTTTTCCACTCCTGTTTTTCGTCTGTTTCATCTGTTATGCACCGATCCTGTATCCCACACCCCGGATCGTTTCGATCAGATTTCCTGCCTCGCCAAGTTTCTGGCGCAGGGTTCTCACATGGACATCCACAGTTCTGGTTTCACCGTCAAAATCATATCCCCATACATGACAAAGAATCTGATTTCTTGTCATAACAAGTCCTTTATTTTCCAGCAGATACTGAAGAAGTTCAAATTCTTTTCGGGTAAGATCGATCTTTTCTTCCCGGTAACGCACCTCATGACGTCCTACATTCAGATAAAGCTCGTCGTAATGCAGTTCCCTGTCTTCATTCTGACGGGTACTTCGTCTGAGAACTGCTTTTACTCTGGCAACAAATTCCATCATACCGAAAGGCTTGGTAATGTAATCATCGGCTCCGCCTTCCAAACCTTTTACTTTGTCAAATTCCGCTTCTTTTGCAGTAACCATAATCACCGGCACATCCTTTACAGATGGCATACTTTTCAGCTGTTCCAGAATGGTATAGCCATCATCTCCCGGAAGCATGATATCCAGCAGGATCAGCTCCGGTATCTCTTCTTTCAGTGCTTTCATCAGTTCATTGCCATTGCCAAAACCCCTGGCTTTAAATCCTGTTGTTTCCAGTGTATAAATAAGAAGCTCCCTGATATTCCGCTCATCTTCTACACAATAGATCATTCTGCTTTACCTCCCCTTTATTTATCACCTGTTTTATCGTCACAAGTGTATTTCTTTTTTCAGTATACTTATTTTTTTATCCCTGTACAAGTAGATATCCGGCATCTGCTTCATTTCTTTAAAGCAAAAATCCGGCCATTTTCTCTGAAATATCTCTCAGATACTTCAGAGTGCCCGGATTTCCTGATCATGCAAATAACATCATCCGTTACTGTTCACTTCGTTCTCAGTAACGTTGCCAAAATTCATTCCAAATTGCCTGCGGCAATGGAATTTTGGCTTGTATGTCTCGGGATTTTGGCATATTCATGCCAAAACACCTCGCGGGATAATGGCATGTGTACAGTAACCATCATCCATCTGTTTATTTTTATGAAAGCTGATATTTGATTCGTGCGTCTTCCAGTTCATGATAAAATGTTTCGTCCGGATGGCTCTTGACAATATTCAGATGACTGTGAGTATCATACAGATCTTCATTCACCTGCGTCACACAGACTCCAATATTGGAACAATGGTCTGCCACACGTTCCAGACAGGTTGTAATGTCTGAAAGGATAAATCCCATCTCTATTGTACATTCACCGTTTCTCAGTCTCTGTACATGACGACGTTTCACTTCTTTGGAAAGTTCATCAATCACTTCTTCCAGCGGTTCAATTTTCTCCGCAAGTTTCATATCCTGTTTGTCAAAAACTTCATATGCCGTATTTACGATATCTTCTACTGCCTGTCCCAGCACTTCCAGATCTTTCTTTGCATTTTCGGAAAACTTCAGTCCTTTTTCATAAAGCTCCTGTGCTGATTCCATAATATTTACAGCATGGTCAGAAATACGTTCAAAATCCCCGATACAGTGAAGCATAATGGAAAGGCTGTGACTGTCTGCTTCTGAAATATCTTTGTGGCTCAGCTTCACCAGATAAGTTCCCAGTTCATCTTCATAGCGATCAACCTTGGATTCCATGTTTTCCACACGTTCTACGCCTTCTTCACTGTATTTGTCCACCAGACTCAGCGCTGTAAACAGTGCATTGTGGGATTCTTCTGCCATTTTTCTTGCTGCATTGCGGCTCTGCTCCACTGCAAATGCCGGTTTCTCCAGGAAACGTGGTTCCAGGATCATAAATTCTCTGTCCTCTGCCGAAACAACAACATCCTCTTTTTTGTCCCGGATCGTAAGACAAGCAAGTTTCTCCAGCCCCTTTGCAAAAGGAAGAAGAATGATCGTTGCAGTAACATTAAATACACTGTGGATAACAGCAATTCCTGCCGGTGTTGCAGCCTGATGGAAGAAAGAAAATCCAACAACTGCATTTATAAGATAGAAAACAGTCATAAAGATAACTGTACCGATCAGGTTGAAATACAGATGTACTGCTGCTGCACGTTTTGCATTCTTCTTGGCTCCGATTGCAGAAAGGATTGCAGTAATACAGGTTCCGATGTTCTGTCCCATAATGATCGGGATTGCTGCACTGAACGGTACTGCACCTGTAAGACACAGGGCCTGCAGAATACCTACGGATGCAGAAGAGGACTGGATCACTGCAGTAAGAAGGGCACCTGCTACAACGCCTAACAACGGATTTGAGAATTTAAGTAACAGATTTGTAAATTCCGGTACTTCTGCAAGGGGTTTTACAGCAGAACTCATCATATCCATACCGTACATCAGGATTGCAAAACCAATAAAAATTGTTCCGATATCTTTCTTCTTTGAATCATTGATAAACAAAATAAAAATCACACCAACGATCGCAAGCACAGGGGAAAATGATGTTGGTTTAAACATCTGAATGATAAAATTGTCACTCTGTATTCCTGTCAGGCTTAAGATCCAGGAAGTGATTGTGGTACCGATATTGGCACCCATGATCACTCCTACTGCCTGTGATAATTTCATGATCCCTGAATTTACAAAACCTACTACCATAACAGTCGTAGCTGAAGATGACTGGATCACTGCTGTTACTCCTGCTCCCAAAAGTACTGCTTTTATCGGATTTGAAGTAAGATTTTCAAGAATCTTCTCCAGCTTTCCGCCGGAAACCTTCGCAAGACCATCTCCCATTGCATTCATACCATACAAAAATAATGCAAGGCCTCCGATCAATGTTAATATACTGAATAAATCCATGATTATTCTCCTTTTCCCTTTTCATAAGTATACGGTTATTTACTTTCTGCCATCTGCTGGCAGTCTCAGACATGTGCAGGTATATATATGTTTTTTGTGATACATATCCCTGACTTGTTTCTCATCATAACCATACTTTGTAAAATCATCCCCATGAGAATGTTAAATCCATGTAAAATTTCCAGTCATCCTATTCATTCTATGCAAAGTTCCCATAAATCCATCCGCATTGTTAATATAAAAATAAAAAGAACCATTGCAAGAGATATGACACTAACCGGTGTTCATCTCTTACAATAGTTCTTTTATCAATCTGGATTCTGTATTTCGACAGTATTATTATCAGAATCCGCGGATTTCTTCATCTTCGGAACCGGTCTTATCAATAGAACGGATTTCCAGGAAGTAACTGTAATTATCATTTACCTTTACTTCCACTCTGTCTCCAACCTTATGACCTTTTAATGCCATACCAATGGGAGATTCAATGCTGATGCGGTTTTCCATGGAGTTTCCTCTTATGGAAGTTACCAGCTTATATTTCTCAATCTCATCGTCTTCCTCGAAATATACCTCTACAATATCGTCCATTCCAACTTCATCGTCTTTGGAATCATCAGAAACAATGGTCGCTGTTTTCAGCATATTCTCAAGATAACGGATACGGCTTTCATTCTGATTCTTATGCTTCTTAGCCGCATAATACTCAAAATTCTCACTCAGATCCCCCTGGGCTCTGGCTTCCTTTACAGCTTCTATTGCCTCTTTTCGTACAACCAGCTTGCGGTGGTCGATCTCCTGCTGAATTTTCTCAACATCCTTCTGTGTAAGCTTTTCTCTCATGACTGCATCTCCCTTTTACTGTTTTTCAAGTCGTTTCTCTTTCATATATTGTGCCATCTCATCAGAAATATTGTCAATCAGATAATTCTTACTGCTCTGACGTTTCTCATGCCATTGCTGGCGGATCTGGTTTTCTGTAGCTTTTATTTCGTCACGAAGACCTCTGGCAGACATACGGTGAGCACCCTGTCCCATGATAATGATCTGCTCCAGTCCATCGGAGGTAGCTACCGTTACCTGGTTTTCACGGCCGATCTTATGGACCGTTTTCTCGATATACTGATCTGCTGTCTCAGCTTCTTTGGTGTAGACTACATGGATGTTATGATAAGTGATCACTTCCTCTGCATGGCCTTCTATCTTATAAGCGTCAAATACAAGAATTAACGTACATTTCTTAAAGCCCTGATAGTTGCTCAGGATATCCATCAGTTTTGTCTGAGCTGCATGGAGATTTGCATCTGCCAGCTCTTTTAAATCTTCCCAGGCATAGATGATGTTGTAACCATCTACAAGAAGATATTCTTTTTCTTTCTTCTTAGCAGAAGAACTGTTACGATAATAACTACCGCTGTCGGATTTTGAAGAAAATGTTCGTTTAAACTGTGGTTCTTTGTAACGCTTGACCGGTCCGAATGTACGCTCGAAAATGGCTTTCAGCTCTTCTTCATCCTCATAGCTTCCTACGCCGGCATTTCTGGGTGGACGATAACCCGAATCTGTCTGATTGTTACTATTCCTGTTTCCTGCTATACTTTCTTCGCTATCCGGTATGGTACTTCCCAGCTCAGACTCGTCAATCCCTTCTAAGTGCATATAATCCTCTACTTCATACCATGGCACCACAAATCCTGCTCCATGAGCACAGAATACAGAACCTGTAGGATTGTCCAGGTCACGTTCGGAATCATATCCAATCTCCGCTACAATCTCATCCTGATTCTGACATGGTGCATAGCCCTTTAATGAACAGAATAATCTGCCACGTCCCTTTGTATAGGATGTTACCTGGGCTTGATAATCTCGCATCATTGATACAGGTGCACTGCCTTTCAGAACCATCATATCATCCTCATCTGCTTCCGGCTGCTGGAAGGTTCCATTCATTTTCTGAATGTCAGTCATAGCACGCCCGATCATATCTCCCGGAATCTCAAGTCTGAACTCATAATATGGCTCAAGCAGAACACTCTTTGCTTTCTTTAATCCCTGACGCACAGCCCTGTACGTCGCCTGCCGGAAATCGCCTCCCTCTGTGTGTTTCAGATGGGCGCGTCCTGTAATCAGTGTGATCTGCATATCTGTGATGGGAGAACCGGTTAATACTCCCGGGTGCTCCCTTTCTTCCAGATGAGTCAGAATCAGACGCTGCCAGTTACGGTCCAGCACATCCTCACTGCATGCAGTAAAAAACTGCAGACCGCTTCCCGGTTCTCCCGGTTCCAGAAGCAAGTGTACTTCTGCATAATGACGCAGCGGCTCAAAATGACCTACACCTTCTACCGGCTCTGAAATCGTTTCTTTATATACGATATTTCCTGTTCCAAACTCTACTGCTACATGGAAACGCTCCCAGATCAGATGTTTTAATATCTCAATCTGAACCTCACCCATCAGCATGGCATGGATTTCTCCAAGCTGTTCATTCCATACAATATGAAGCTCCGGTTCCTCCTCTTCCAGCTCTTTGAGTTTCTTAAGCATCTGGTGAACATCACAGTCCTCGGGAAGCAGAATTCTGTAGTTAAGAACAGGTTCCAGAACCGGCATCTCGGATTCCTGCTCTATTCCAAATCCCTGTCCTGGATGTGTCTGGGAAAGACCTGTCACTGCACAGATAGTTCCTGCAGGTGCCTCCTTTGCAAGCTCAAATTTCGCACCGGAATAGATACGGATCTGATCCGCTTTCTCTGTATCTGTCAGAAGTTCCTTTACCTTCAATGTTCCACCAGTGATTTTCATGTAGCTTAAGCGATTTCCCTGATCATCTCTGGCAATCTTAAATACTTTTGCCCCAAATTCGGACGGATACTCTGGTGTAAGGCAATACTTTTCCAGACCATGCAGGAATTCTTCCACACCCGTCATCTTCAAGGCAGAGCCGAAGAAGCAGGGGAAAAGCTTCCGGTCTTTGATTACTTTTTGGATGTCTTCCGTGGAAATTTCTTCTGTTTCTAAGTATTTCTCCAGCAGTTCTTCATCACAAACAGAGACTTCTTCCATGAATTGTGCATGTAATTCTTTTATCTCACCTTCTGCCAATGTTTCATCAGATGCCTTCTCCCATGTAAAGTCCACACAGTTGTCATTTAATCTCTTTTTTAACTCTGCAAGAAGTTTCTCTTTATCTGTTCCTTCCTGATCCATTTTATTGATAAAAAGAAATGTTGGAATCTGATATCTTGTCAGAAGCCTCCATAATGTCATGGTATGTCCCTGCACACCATCTGCTCCATTAATCACAAGGATCGCATAGTCCAGAACCTGTAACGTTCTCTCCATTTCCGCGGAGAAATCCACATGCCCCGGCGTATCCAGCAAAGTTATCCCCCTGTTCCCCAGTTCAAACTCTGCCTGTTTGGAAAAGATTGTAATTCCACGTTCTCTCTCAAGGTTATACGTGTCCAGATACGCATCTTTATGATCCACACGCCCCAGCTTACGAATCTTTCCCGTTAAATATAAAATCCCCTCCGACAACGTAGTCTTACCAGCATCTACGTGCGCAAGGATACCAACAACCAGTTTCTCCATTGTAGTTAAAAACTCCTTTTTCTTTATGAGTCGCTGTCTCTTTCATAAATAACTTTTAAATAAAATTCCCCTGTTAAAATACAATTTTAACACAATGATAAAGAGAAATCCATTGTAGTTCTGCCTTTAAATACAAAAAGAGCCTGCAACCGTCATAAATGCAGGCCCTTTCTAATCATTTTATTCTATTCTTTATGCGTCCCTCTTATAACTTTAATTCCACGTTCTTCTAACATCTCACAGATCTGTGTCATCCTCGGACATTCATGTTTCCCATCTGAAAGGCGACAGACGCCTACATGAATAATGTTGATCTTCTCATTAACCAGTTTGTCTATCTTTTCCAGAATTCCCTTGTCCTCTGCAGGTTCTGTTGGATTTGCGTTTTTGCATCCGTTGCAGGTCATAAATGCTGTCAGGTAAGTGTCCTCAGGATAATCCTGAAAGAAATCAGTTCTGTTCTGAAAGGCTGACAGGCAACCTACTCTGGCACATACCGCGTTAGAGTGAAGACATGTTAAAATCCCAATCTTGTTCATCTTTTTCCTCACAAAAACAAAATATGCATTTTCCCAAGACTATCATATACAACTTCCGCTTCTACCTTATAAATTCTACGGATCAGTTCAGGAGTGAGTACTTCCTGTGGAGTTCCATAGCTTTCCAGTACCCCATCTTTCAGCACATAAATCTTATCGCAGTACGCCGCAGCAATATTCAGGTCATGAATAGCGGAAATAACTGTCACATTCAACTTCTTTACCAGTTCCATCAGCATGATCTGATGTGTAATGTCCAGGTGGTTCGTCGGCTCGTCAAGGATCAAGGCAGGTGTCTGCTGTGCCAGTGCCCTTGCCAGAATTACTCTCTGCTGTTCTCCACCTGAAAGAGTCGAGAATGTGCGGTCTGCAAACGCCTCCATCTGCACCGTTCTCAATGCTTCATCCACAATCTGATAATCTTTCGCATTATCTCGTTCCAGTGTTTTTTTATGTGGTGCACGTCCCATAAGGACAACCTCTCGCACTGTGAAATCAAAATTGTAGTAATTATGCTGTGCCACAACCGCCATTTTCCTTGCAGAACTCTTGACGCTCATGGAATGAAGTTCCTCTCCATCCAGATAAACAGCACCTGCATCTGGCTTCAGAATACGGTAGATACATTTTAACAACGTCGACTTTCCGCTTCCATTTGGCCCGATGATTCCTACCAGTTCTTTGTCCTGTGACTCTATGGAAATGCCTTTTAATATCTGTCGGGCGTGAAATCCAACCTGAATATCTTTTGTAGTAATCTTCATTACTTGCTACCTCCAAATCCATAGGATTTCCGCACAAGCAGATAAATAAAGCATGGAGCACCGATAATTGATACCAGCACACCAATCGGCATCTCAGAATTCTTCAGGATCACACGACATGCCACATCACACCAGATCAGAAAAGACGCGCCAAGAAGTGCGCTCAGTGGAAGTAATCTTCTGTGGTCAGTTCCAAACAGAATTCTGACTACATGAGGAATCACAAGTCCTACAAATCCAATCACGCCAGCACAATATACGGCAAATCCAATCATCACAGAAGCAACAATCAGGTAAAATGTTCTCAATCTGTGTAAATCTGTTCCAAGTGTGATAGAAACTTCATCTCCCAGAAGCATCAGATTCAGGTTTCGATACTGCGTCCAGAAGATGACCACACATATCAGAGTAACCGGAAGCATCACACCTACTCTGGCCCAGCTTGCCCCTGCAAGACTTCCCATGCTCCATTTCATAACTTCCGTAGCTGCATTTTTGTCATTCGTAATGTAAATAACAAAATTTGAAAAAGCAGAGCACACCGCACTGACCGCCATTCCGGCAAGGATCAGCTTAGCTGATGTTGCCTTTCCTCCCATATTTGCAATAGCAATAACTGCAAAGGAGGTGATCATCGCGCCAATAAAAGCAGTAACTCCGACAGAGTTTCCACCAAGAAAGCTTCCGATTCCAAGCATGATCGCCAATGTTGCACCAAGAGATGCACCGGATGAAATACCAAGTACATACGGATCTGCCAGCGGGTTCTGCACGATTGCCTGCATTACTACGCCACATACAGAAAGAGCCATTCCAACTGCCAGAGCCAACAGGACTCTGGGCAGTCGGATCAGCCATACAACATCGTGAATTGCACCTTCTGCATAGGCAGACAGACTTTTTATATGAAATAATTTATAAACAATGACACTGTACACATCCTTCAGCGACAGATCAGCATTACCAAAAGTAATCGCCGCAAGTATGGAAAAAATAAGAAATCCGGCAAGCCCGATGAGGACTGCCACATACATGGATGCTCTGAACACATTGCCTTTTTTTGTCTGTGAAACCTGTTCTTTCACTGTATTTTCCTCAATCAGTCAAGATTAACGTCTGGATATAATCCTTTTGCAAATGTTTCGATTCCATCCTGTGTACGTGTTGCACTTGCATACATCTCGCTGAGCATGATCGGATAAACACGACCGTTCTTTACAGCGTCAAGACTCTGAAGTGCTTCGTCATCCTGAATAACTGCAAGCTGGTCATTCTTAACTGTTTCTGGATCATCTCCTGCATATGGCATATATACTACGAAAATTACGTCAGGATTTGCTGCAATAATATCTTCTTTTCCAACTGTAGAAGCATCCGGGTTTGCCAGAGTCGCACCTAACTGTGTTACCATATCTCCACCAAGGCTCTTTGCACCATAGTTTGTGATATCTTCTCCAAGAGGTTCCAGAACCATTACGCTTGGTTTCTCTTCTACATCTGCTGTTGCTGTAAGAGTTTTATCGATCACTGCCTTTGCATCATCTACGATTGCCTGTGCTTTGTCCTGTACATCAAAAATCTTTCCAAGATTTAAGATGTCTGTAAATTCATTTTCCAGAGTTCTGTCTCCGTCAGGGCGTGTGTTTGTGTTGTAATAAGTGTTGCAGCCTTTGTCGATCCAGTCTGTTACATTTCCGAGATTTTTATCAGAAAACAGGGAGCTCCAGGATAAGATCATGTCTGGCTCCAACATCGTTACAGTCTCAAGGGATGGGGTAAATTCATCAAGATAATTTGTTTTTGAAAATGCATCTTTAAGTTCATCCGGAACTTCATTGTCAAGACCTGCAGTAGCTACCAGACGGTCTTCCAGGCCAAGTGCAAGCATGGTTTCAATGCTTCCCTGATATACAGCAAGAACTTTCTCCGGTGCCTTTTCATAGGTTGTTTCGATTTCATTTCCATCATAATCATAGGTTGTGATGGTCAGAGGATATTCTGTCTTTGTACCTTCTGCGTCTGCTGTTTTATCTGCATCTGCTGAATCCTGTGCGTCTGCATCTGCATCTGCTGCCGGCTGGTTGTCCTCTTTGATCGTCTCAGAGTCTGCTCTCTCTGCTGCAAAAGCTGCCGGAGCTGCGGAAACTACCATAGCTGCTGCCATCATAATTGCCATAATTCTTGTAGATAAATACCTGTTTTTCATTTGACTTCCTCTCTTTTCGTATATGTCGTTTACTTGTTCGTGTAACCGAAAAGATGGAACTTCAGAAAAAGTAAAATAGAAGTGATAAAAATAACGGATACTTTTTACGGAAGCTCCTTCTTTACACTGTCAGGCAGGTTTCCTGACTCACAGATCACAGAAAGTTTCCACAAAATAAAAACTGATACAACATCCATGCTTCAGCAGTTCATGAATGTTGTATCAGAAATATTTCCAGATACTCTCTGGCAGCCGGATTCCGCCTTCTCACATATTTATGCAATGACATATTACAATCCCGCTTTTTTCTGTATACAGTGGCCGCAACCGTTCAGGCATTTCACCTGATTCCCTCTCACATTATCATACACAAAATCTGCATATGATAATGTTCACTTAACAGCTATTCAATTACGCTGATACAATTTTAGCACACTGCTTTTATAATTACAACCATATTCGAGACACATCAGAATTCTTTCTTCTCCATAAGCCGGACACCAATCCAAAAAGATCCCATATATACAATTACTGTAAATAATACAACTCCGGCCAATACCATTCCCCAGTTCAGTCCATTCAGCCATGCATCGACTGCGTCTGCTGAAAGTCCCATTGTTTTTATCAGACTATAAACTACGGCAATTATAATAGCCCACATGACCATTGCAATATAACGTCCTTTTTCTGCTCCAAAATGTATTACAAGCGGGAGCGATACTGACAACATAAGAAGCGCCAGTGGAATGTATATCAGAGTGCCAATAATTTTCTCACTCAGGCACCCCTGAAGCTCTGCCACACCTTTACAGATCACTCCCGTTATTGCTTCAATTCCCCACGCTGCAGCCGTAAGCCCTGCTCCCAGCAGATATTTCTCCGCCACGTACTGTTTTCTGGTAACCGGCAAGGTCATAAGAAATGCAAGACCATTATCAAACTCATCATAACTTATAGTCGTAATGGCAAAAATTGCTGTGACAATCGTAAAATATCCTATAGCAAAACTGACGCTCCCGCTTCCTGCCAGATTCAGGATGACTCCCATTACAATAACCAGGATAAAAGACTGTTTCTGCTGTTTCATCAGTTCTATATCCTTTACAAATAATCCCTTCATACCTGTTCCTCCATCATCACTACCAGATCATCAATCTTTCCATTCTCAATTACAACATCCGGATAATTTTCCATATAAAATTGTTTCTGGTTTGTCAGACACCTGTATCCATAAGCTTCTTTCCGGATCTTAATAAGGTATTGCTGATCCAGTTTTTCGTACTCTTCTTCTGCAACTTTAAGAACTGCATAATCTGACAGCAGTACATCTGTATCCTCATGAAGGATAATTTTTCCGGCATGGATCATATAAAAATCGTCACAAAGACTCTCCAGATCTGATGAAATATGTGAACTGATCAGAATAGAACTGCTTTCATTTTCTTCCATATATTCTCTCAGCATGTTCAGCACTTCATCCCTGGCTATCACATCCAGACCAACTGTGGGCTCATCCAGAATCAGCAGTTCTGCCTTATGGCTTAATGCTACCAGTACTTTAAACTTTGCTTTCATACCAGTGGAAAATTCTTTGATTTTCTTGTCTGTGGGCAGATTGAATCTTCTGCACTGCTGCAGGAATTTCTCTCTGTCAAAATCCGGATATATGCTTTTCATAATATTGGCCACGCCCGCTGCTGTCAGATACATACTGAAGCCTGAATCTGCAAAAACAACTCCCAGTTTCTGCTTATCCTCCGGCTTAAGCTCTTCTGCCTTTTTCCCAAAGACCTCTATCTCTCCGCCATCCGGATGAATCAGGCCAAGCAAAGCCTTAAATGTGGTGGATTTTCCGGAACCATTTCTTCCAATAAGTCCTGTAATCATCCCAGGCTGTACTTCCATAGAACAGTCCAGCGAAAAACCTCTGTAATGTTTCTGCAAATGACTGATTTTCAACATGTCTTAGTCCTCCATGATCATTTCAAAAAGATTTCTGATTTCCTCATCGTTCAGTCCACATCTTCTGCCCTTCATGATTGCCTGCTCCAGATCATGTTCTACTTCTTTGAGCTGTTCTTCCCTCATCAGGTTTTTATTTGTGGCTGCAACGTAGGTTCCTTTTCCATGAACAGTGACGGTAAATCCCTCTTCTTCCAGATTGTCGTAGGCTTTCTTCACAGTCAGGGCACTGATCTTCAGTTCCTTTGACAAACTGCGTACTGAAGGTAATACAGTGTCCGGCTGTAACTCTCCTCTGATAATCGCAGACTTAATCTGGTCTATGATCTGTTCATAAATAGGTACCATGGATGAATTATTGATTATAATATGCATATGTTTCTCCTCCATCTACAAACAGTATATAACAGTATATAACTGTTGTCAACTGTTTTATACTGTTATATTTCATCTGTTTAAAGAAAAAAGGATATCTTCAGTCACATAACGTTTCTGAAAATATCCCTTTTATATTATTCTGCCAAATATGCCTTCAGTTTCTCCATATCAGCTTTCATTACTCTCCGTCCCACCTCATAAATCTCCTTTAAATGGGCGGGATCACGCTCAACCGGTTTGGCACTGATGTCTCTGTCCGGGCGGATAACATGGATCCTGCCCTCTTTTTCCAGATATGCGATTTTGTCCAGCATACGGTTATACTGAATATGGCGTTCATCCAAAAGCTTTACAAGTTCCGGATACTCCCTGAACTTCAGTCGGAGCAACGGCATCAGCTTATTATGTTCTTTTCTGTATCCCGGATGACGGGTACAGACTACCACATTTTTCTCATAACCCTGTGAAAGCATCCAGTTTACAGGAATCGGATCTGAGATGCCTCCGTCCAGATACATTCTTCCATTCAGCTTTACCGGTCTGGCAGCCAGTGGCAGGGAAGCTGATGCGCGCATCCATTCCACATCCAGCCTGTCTCCCATTCTGCATTCCTGATAGCAGGGTTTTCCTGTTTCAATATCTGTACATACAACCGTAAACTTCATTGGTGATCTGGCAAATGTCTCTGTGTCAAAAACATCCAGCTTCCAGGGCACCTCCCCATATGCAAAATCTTTGCTATAAAGATCGCCGGTAGTGATCCAGCTTTTTAGTCCCATATATCGTTTATCCTTGCAGAATCTGGTATTATAACGAAGGGTTCGTCCAATCTGGCGGGACTTATAATTACATCCAAAAATTGCACCGGCGGAAACGCCAACTGTAGAATCTGCATAAATCCCCTGTTCCATCAGCTCATCCAGAACCCCGGCTGTATACAGTCCCCGCATACCTCCACCTTCCAGAACCATTCCAAGGCCTTTCCTTTTATTGTCCTCCATAGTTTTTCTCACTTTCGTCTTTTTCTTAATGTCCTATAGCAATCCTCGTAAATAATGCATTTAAGACAGTCAATTGTATTTTTACTCATTTCATTTGAAAAACAAATTATTTAGAACATATTTTAACACCTTGAATGAAAATGTCAAACCTGTAATCTTTAAAAGCCCCCTGAAATTCATCCAGAAGGCTTAATACAACTCACAATTATATGTTATTTTCCAAGAAGTTCTGCTGCAACTTTCTCCAGCTCATCTCTGATCTTAATATGCTGCGGACATACTTCTTCGCACTTACCGCATTTCACACATTCATTGGCAGATTTCCTGCCATGTTTGCCTACCAGCCATTCTTCCTGATGAAGTGCCTGATCTTTGCTTCCGTATAAAGTCAGATAATTCATTGCTGTAAAGGAACCGGAAACTCCGATTTCCATCGGACAGACTTTCGCACAGTAATTACAGGTTGTACATGGAATCAGCGGAATTTTCTTCAGTTCTTCCTGTGCCTCTTTCAAAGTTTCCTGTTCTTTCTCTGTCAGTCCGTTGAAATCCTTCATATAAGAAAGATTGTCCTGCATCTGCTCAACATTGCTCATACCGGACAGAACAGTGATTACGCCTTCCAGATTTGCAGCAAAACGGATCGCCCAGGATGCTGCGGAAGATTCCGGTTCTGCTGCTTTCAGGATTTCTTCCACACTCTTCGGAGGAGTTGCAAGCATACCGCCTTTCACAGGCTCCATAATTACAATCGGTTTGCCATGTTTACGTGCCACTTCATAACATCCTCTGGCCTGGATTGCCGGATTTTCCCAGTCAGCATAGTTGATCTGAAGCTGTACAAATTCCATTTCCGGATGTGCGTTCAGGATTGCATCCAGTTCTTCCGATGTGGAATGGAAAGAGAAACCTGCATGTTTGATCAGACTCTGTGCTTTTTTCTCCTGAACCCAGTCCCAGAGACCGAAATCGTCGAAGTATCTGGTACGTGCTTCTCCGAGATTATGTAACAGATAAAAGTCGAAATATCCTGCTCCTGTCTGTTTCAAAGAAGTGTCAAACTGTGCAGTTGCTTCTTCTCTTGTCTTGCAGTTGATCCATGCTGCGTTCTTTGTAGCAAGCTGGAATTTCTCTCTCGGATAACGCTCTACCAGTGCCTGGCGGATGGCATCCTCGCTGCCTGCATAGGCCCAGGCTGTATCAAAATAAGTAAATCCTGCATCCATAAACAGGTCTACCATCTTTTTGGTCTGCTCAATATCTATCACGTCGTCTTCTAATTTCGGCAGACGCATCAGGCCAAATCCAAGTTTTTTGATGTTTTCTCCTAAATAAGCCATGTGAAGACCTCCTTGTTTTCTGGAATTACCAGAATATGATTTCCGCTCATATTCTGGTTAACTATTCTATTATAGCGGAAAATTTTATCAATTTCTATTGCATGTCTGTAAAAAATCTCTTATATACCTTTCCAATATCCCAATGTGATGGTATCGCATACTGGCATTCCCCTACATTATCATAATTTCCTGATTATATTTTTTCAATGATCTATGACCACACTCCAATGCATTATTCTCCCGTATCTCCCATTTTGGACAATATTCTACATCATAAAAATAATACCTCAAATATAAGAAAAACTTCTCCTAAGCAGATTTCAGATTATTTACTCAATCCACTTAGAAGAAGTTATAAGTTTTCTTACATACTGATAATTCCCAAAACGTTTGCAATAGAACTCAGCAAAATAATGATCAGGCAAATCGATGCAAAGTATTTGATAAATACTCTGTACAATTTCTTTCTGCGGAATGGAGAAGACTGTTCAATTTCTTTTTCCATTCCATCAATACCAACAACACGAAGAATCAGAATACAGGTTGCAAGTGCTGCCAACGGCATCATTACTGAGTTTGTCATAAAATCGAAGAAATCAAGGAAGTTCATTCCAAAGATACGAATGAAATCCAGAAGTCCATATCCCATGGAAGATGCGGTTCCAAGTACGATCATGATCACAACCATCAGACCGCAGCATTTCTTACGGCTCCAGTGAAGTTCGTCCATGAATGTGGAAACACTGGTTTCCATCAGGGAAACTGCACTTGTCAGAGCTGCAAGTAATACAAGTATGAAGAATACGATTCCTGTTGCAGTACCAAATCCCATACTTGCAAATACTTTTGGCAATGTGATAAACATCAGAGATGGTCCTGCCTGAAGTGTTTCAGGGTTTCCACCGGAGAATGCAAATACCGCCGGGATGATCATCAATCCAGCAAGGATTGCGATACCTGTATCGAAAATCTCAACCTGTGTGGTAGATCTCTCAATATCCATATCTTTACGGACATAGGAACCGTAAGTATACAGGATTCCCATTGCAATAGACAAAGAATAAAACATCTGTCCCATCGCTGCTACTACAGTCATCCAGGAGAAATTTTTCACATTCGGGATCAGGAAATATTTCACACCTTCAACAGCGCCCGGACGTGTAACAGAATAGATTGTAACCACGACTGCCAGAACTACCAGAACCGGCATCATGATCTTTGACATTCTCTCTACACCGTTCTGTACACCACCGAGAATGATGATGAATACAAGTGCCGCAAATACCAGAAACCAGAGTTCCACCTGCCAGGAATCGGAAATAAAGTTTCCAAAATATCCGTCTTCCGCTACTGCCCGGACATTTCCTTTGAAATATTCCACAAGATACTTAATTACCCATCCGCCAATCGTACTGTAATAAGGAACGATCAGCATTGGAATTACTGCATTTAACCATCCGCCGATTTTGAATGATTTCGTTTTTCCAAAATGCTCAAAGGCACCTACCGGACTCTTTCTGGTCATTCGTCCAAGGGCTGTTTCTGACATGATCAGCACATAACCAAATGACGCTGTCAGAAGAATATAGATCAGCAGGAAAATTCCGCCTCCATATTTCGCTGCAAGATATGGAAATCTCCAGATATTTCCCAGTCCTACTGCAGAACCTGCAACTGCCAGCACATAACCAATCCTTCCGGAAAAACTTCCTCTGTTATGGTTATGTGCAGAATTGTTTTCTTTTTTCATTATACACCTCACCTCGTTACAAAAACCTCCCATAGGATTTCTCCCATGGGAGGTCTGCTAATTTTTTACTGATTCTATAGTATCAAAAAGATGTGAGAATGTCAAAGATTAATAATAATTACTTGCCGTAAAACTGTGTTATTATTGCTGTTCACACAACATTATCTCGAGACATGCAAGCCAAAATTTCATGTGACATGCTCTCGCCACTTAAATCTTACAGATTTTGAAGTGGG
>NZ_QRIL01000031.1 GCF_003471165.1 Ruminococcus sp. AM22-13
CATACAGGTATAATTCATTTAAGTTGACGCTAAGTTCCCAACATTGTGGTCAGACCCTTCGGGTCTTCCTTAAATGGAATATACACTTGCTTCAGCAAATATTTCAAATTTAAGAAGAATAAAGTCATTATAACTGTCCAAGAAGACTCGGGCAATCCAGTGACAAAGGAGAGAAGCTGGTTAATGACAAACTAAGAAGTCAGCAACATCCTGATTTTATATTTCTTTTATAGTTCTTTTAGAATTGCTTCATTCTTTTTATTTATCCTTCAGAGTGTCAGACCCCAATATCTTGAAAGAGGGACAAGAAAAATATTTTGAAAAAGTTTGTTGAAAGAATGACTTGACAAACAATATAATATATATTAACATTGTGATAATAACAAATGATAAATATATCTGATCGGAGGTAATCAAATGGAATATTTATCAGAGAGTAGAAGAAGTGATAAAACCCTGCCAAATGAACCACTTATAATCTCGATGAAAGATATTATGCAGATGCATAGGCAGAATGAAATGGATGCTGCAGAGTGCAGAGCTGTCACTGCGAGTTCAGATCGTGGAGAAAGTTATTTCGCAGATGATGGCAGACCAGGAGAAGACAAGGTAAATCCTCAATTGGCAATGTATAAAGAAATTTTATATCGAGATCGGAAAACAGCAGGTTTTATGATGCCGTATCCGCATGGACTTGTTATTTCACAAGGAGAGCGAAATAGCTATTATCGTGGAGAAAATCAAATTTTTTCCAAATCACAACCATCATTGTATAGATCGCTTGACAAGTTTACATCACAAGAAGATAAAGAACTATATCGTTTCATTGCCAATATGAGAATCGCAGAATTTAGGATATTTCTTTGTAGATTGGAAATTGTACAATATTGGTTGGATTGTTATGGATCAGTTCTGTTTGAACCGTTGGCACAGCATTATGGATTGGAAACGGAATGGTTGGATATAACAAGTGATTTTGATGTGGCACTATTTTTTGCAACATGTAAATGGAAGGATGGGAAATGGAGTCCTTTAGATGAAAAAGATATTCGGAAGCATCCTATGGGAGTAATCTTTCACATCCCGCAATGGAAGGCTCAATATTCTATGCTTTTAAGTGGATCGGAAGTCTCAGGCATGGAAAATGAAGTGATTCTTAACAATGCGATTCTGCCAATCGGATATCAACCTCTTATGAGGTGCCATAGTCAGTATGCATATGGAATTCACATGGAAGTACCTTTTCCATTACAGGATGATTTGGAATTCGAGAAACTTCATTTTTATCATAGCGTAGAATTATCGCAAAAGGTATTTGATATGATGGACGGTGGAAGGAAAATATATCCTCAAGAAGGACAGGAAGAATTTATGGATACGATTGAGAAAATTAAACATGCCACCTGTTTTTCGGAGGAAGCATTTGAGTACGTATTTAATGATAAGAATACAACGAAGCTTTCAAAAGACGAGATTATTGAGCAATTAAAATGTAGACAAGTATTGGGCGTGCCAGTGGAGATAACTGGCAATCAGCATCCCTTCAAAGTAACACGTGCTCAGATTCGTCGATGGAATAAGGAGCATGCAGGATTTTCAATACAGAAAACTTATAGGATAAATCTACATTATAGAGATGTTCGTTATCCGTCAGTAAGCACAAAATCTGAGGAAATATCATGAAGAAAAGAGTAGACACAATAAAAGAAAACGAGGAGTTTGTTAAGAACTATGACGATTCCAAATATAAGAAACCGTCCGTTACGGCAGATATTGTTATCTTTGGGATGTTTGATAGTGAAGAAAACAACTATAGGAAACTGTCACAAAAAGAACTAAAAGTTCTTTTGATTCAACGTGATCAAGGACCATTTGAAGGCTGTTATGCTTTGCCGGGAGGATTCGTCCGTTCCAATGAGACTATTGTTGATGCTGCAAAAAGAGAACTAGGGGAAGAAACACATGTGCAGTGTGATTTCTTAGAACAGTTTGGAACGTACAGCGATCCGAAACGTGATCCAAGAAGATGGGTAATCAGTAACGGATTCATGGCATTGATGGATGCAGGCAGCATAAATTTACAGGCAGGCGATGATGCGTCTGATGCAAAATGGTTTGATGTCTCTTTTGAAGAGGCGGAAAATGAATGGAAGCTACAGTTGTCACATGGTGAAGAAAAAATATTTGCAAGGTTGAAGAATATTGCATCGAGATGGGATGTAAAACAAAAGTTTGAAAGTGTTGAAAGTAACGATATTGCGTTTGATCATCAGATTATTATAGCAGATGCTATTATGCAGCTGCGTAAATGGATCAATGAAACACATATCGCATTTCGCTTGTTGCCGGAAAAATTTACATTTCGAGAATTACAACAAATTTATGAAACGGTATTAGATACAGAATTGCTTGTTCCGGCATTCAGACGAAAGATGGCATTTCTGGTTGAGGATACTGGAGAGGTTAGCGGAGATGCAGGACATAGACCGGCAGTACTATACAGAGAGAGGGATGGTGTAGATGAAATATAATTCAGGCGTGGCTAAAAGACCAGCAATATTTGTAAGCTCGACATGTTATAATTTAAAAGTGCTGGAGGGGTCTGACCACAATGTGGTCAATTTATCGTCAACTTAAGGAAAATCGTCAGATTTTATCCTAAATTATATACTATGGTTTACCACAGAATGCAGGATTAATCCTCAACCAGTTAGATAATTCACCAAAAAGGCGCACTTAAATAAAGGTTAAATGTGACAGTGTTTTTATTTACAAGGTAGCTTTCTTATTCCTAAAATGTGAACGTCCTTTTGACTTTAATTTTTTCTTGGAAATGATCTTCCGGGAAGGAGCTGTGACCGGCACCGGACAGCTTCTTTGTACAGCTTCTCAATAACTGAGAGTTCAGACAGATCACAGAGGATCTTTGGAAAGATGATCTTGATCCGTCCGATGATAAATGCGCGATTAGCCTGATAACGAAATTTATTGGAACTTTTGGAAGTGATGTCTATTTCTTCATCTGCGTCATTCTTGATAAGGGAAACAAGATTTGAAAGAAGCATATTGATATAAAATTCCTGAATGATAGATGTTGCAGTAGCACCGGAAAACTCTTCCATAGCAAAGCGGCTCTTTAATTCTTTGTATTTTAATTCCACCGGCCAGCGCTGAAAATAAAGTTCCTTAAACATATCTTTTGTAATGGCAGGATCAAACAGGTTTGTAGCAAGATATTCCCTGCTTCCATCATCCAACACTACTTCTACGACCCGTATAGAAAGATCGGAAGTCCCTTCTTTTTTACTGCCTGGAAGGACAGAGGTGGTATCACCGCTACATTTTTTTGAAAGATTGAGACCTTCTTTGAGTCTCAGGACACAGAAATAGCCATGTTCAACACAGTAACGGAACATATCTTCAGAATAATAGCCTCTGTCAAAAATAATAATGCTATCCGTATGGATCCCCATATCTTCCAGTACTTTGAGATGTTCCAGTGCAGCTGCACGTTCAGAGGATAGGAACTTATGTATAGAAGCATGGACAATATAATCATCAAGGACATCATAAATAATAGAAGCCAGTGCCATGGTATAGCGCCTGTCAGGGTCAGGAAAACTGGACATCTCACCGAAAAAATCGAATGTTGACTGTGAATTGGGAAGTTCGATTCTGGAACCATCTACAGCAAAGAGATGATAACCATTCCATAGTTTTCTGGAAGAGATCTGCCTGTAAAACAGGTCAACTGAAAGATAATAGAGTTCCTTGAAAAGAGAAGGATTAATAAATTGTCGTGCTTTGGAAAGAGCCTGTTTGGAAACATCAGGGAATGAAAGAGCAGAAAGATCATCCCGGATGCGGGAAAGATTCTGGAACATGGAAGCCTTTGAGGAATACAGAAGATAAATAATGACATGTAAAAGAGTAAGTTTTCTCTTTCTTACGAAATGTTTTTCTGCCCGATGGGGTTCCAGTTTAACAGGATTCATGATATAATCTTTAATGGATTGGATAATATTTTTGCAGATGTTGGTTCGATCCATATGACATACCTCCTAAATATTGGATAGATAAATATTTCGCCGGTAACGTAATATTGCTTAATCTATAAACCACATATTTAGGCAATGTCATTAACTTTAGCAAAAGCAGAAATCGTAATTATTATATCCTTCAGAGTGTCAGACCCCAATGTTGGGAACTTCAGATTCCTAAAAAGAGAACCTCGGCCTTGATTGACCGGGGTTCTTCTCATGTACGCCTGACGGCGCACACTGTTTTTTATATTTCCTAAAAAAGAAAGACTCCAGCCAAAATGACTGGAGCTTTCTTTTTAGGAATCTGTATTTAACTACCCAAATGGATTATTTTACATTCACCTTTTTAACGTTTGACCACTGGCTGAATACTTTCTTGTTGTCAGTTGGGTTTGTTCTGTTGAATGCGTGGAGACCTGCATAGTAGGTTCCTTTCTTCACATTCTTGAATGTTGCTGTTACAACATTGCCTTTGATGTTCTTCTTAACGAGTGTTCCGTATTCTACCGGACGTGTTTCTCCGTTAACTTTCTTTGTAGCAGTTCCAAGAACTACATCGTAACCGGTTGCATTTTCAGCTGCTTTGTATGTTACTGTAACTGTAGATCCGCTTACTTTTACACTGGTGATAACTGGTGCATCCGGTGTGATTGCACCTACAACGAATGGATATGCATTAGACCAGTCGCTGAATACTTTCTTGCCGTTTTCATCACGTTTCCATGCATGGCAGTATGCGTAGTATGTTCCCTGCTGTACATAATCGAATGCTGTAGATGTTGTAGCCTGGTTCTTGCTGACACCGGCATAATCTTTATTTGTGATGCAGTCACGGTCTGTAGAGATTACATAATCGTAACCAGCAGCACCACTTGCTTCGCCAGAAAGGATCACAGTTGCTTTGTTGCCAACAACTTTTATATTGCTGATCATTGGAGCATCCGGTTTTTCTTCCGGGGCAACATCAGCACTTACTGTCTTAGAACCAGTATAGTTCTTGCTGTCTTTTGCTGCTGTTACAGTAACTTTATCTGCTGCTGCATCTTTTGTTACAGTATAATCTGCAGCCGGTACTGTAATGCTTCCGCATTTTACAGTTACGTTTCCGTCTTTTACAGATACATCTGCATTAGCCAGATCGAATTTATCAATTCCCCAAGAGAATGTAAGACCGGTTCCTCTATATCCATTCTTAGGTACGACTGTTACAGTCAGAGATTTTTTCTCTGTTGCATTTACAAGATCTTTGTTACCAGCGAGATCCAGATCATAATCGATGCCTTCTACCAGTGTTCTTCCTTTTACGGTAACAACAACAGTAGGTTTTACAAGAAGTCCAGCTGCATAAGTACCGTTTTTAATGGATACATTGGATACTGCTACATCCTCTGGCTTAATAGTAAACTGCTGTGCAAAAATAACATTTGTGATCTTATTTCCATTAGCATCTGTATAGATACCATCAGTTACAGTTGCACCTGTATAGTTACCAGCATAATTTCCTTTTGCAATAACTAAAACTGCACCTTTCTGAGTGGTTGTGGCAGATCCTTTTTCAGCTTTACCGTAAACATTATCTACATATTTGATCTCGTAGTCTGTACCTTCTGTTAATTTATCAGAGAAAGCTCCTCCATTAAGTGTTGTTCCTGTGGTACCAAATACTGTTTTTGCTGCTGTGATTTCTTTGCCCGTATAAGGCTTATTATTTAATGATGCGGTCAATCCATTTTTATCATAGTAGCTTAAAGTACCACCACTAAGCATCTTTCCGGAAATCTTGAAGTTGATTGTTTTGGTTCCTGTAAAGTTGCCGTTCTTTGGTGTAAGAGTAACAGTTCCTTCACCGATCTTAATGTTCTCGCCATAAGATAATGTAAAGTTATCATTTACATTGATCTTTACTCCATCAAGAGTCAGATCGATCTGGCTTGCTGCTGGATCAATTGCATATCCTGTATATGGCTGGCTTGCGATAACACCTGTAAGTTTGGATGCATCCGCTGCAACGATTGAGAATGTTGCTTTTGCTGTTGCCTTATTGCTGTAATCTTTACCAGTACCTACGATTTCTAATGTAGCAGTACCAACGTTTACATTTTTAGAAATAGATTTTACAGTGTAATCAGTACCTTCTACAAGAACTCTTCCGTCAACTACTACATCATATTTAGGGGTAATTCCTGCACCTGTGTATGTATAGGAAGTCTGTTTCAGGCGGATATCAGCATCTTTAATCATTTTGCTGGTGAGTTTTGAATAAATCTTTTCAAAGCCAGCTTTTAAAGCATAATTGCCATCTGCTTTTTTGAGGGTGATTTTTGCAATTACAGCATCATCTCCATCAGCATCTTTGCCGATTTCATATTTAACTGTATAGTCAGTGCCTTCTGTTAATGAGAATTCTTTACCATTAGCATTCTTAGCTTTTACAACAAGTCCGATAGCATCTTTGTATGCAGATGGTGTAGCAGTATCTTTCTCTTCTACAACTTTGTTATAAGTAACAGTATCTGCTGATACAACAGCTTTATTAATATCGAATTTAATCTCTTTGACACTGTTTGCATAGCTGTTCTGACCTACGATACGGATAACACCTTTTTTATTTCCAGCATCAATATTTTTACCAAACTCAATCTTGTAATTAGAAGAATCAAGTTTTGTTCCGTCAGCAAAATATACACCACCAAGTTTTGTAATATCTTTTACAATCTGTTCGCCAGTATATTCTTCAGCAGCTTTTGCATAAGCAGTTTTAAAATCAACTCCACTTAATGAAGAATCTGTAACACGTACAGTAGCTTTTGTTTCTCCTGTTACATTTTCAGTCTTAGGAGTAACTTTAACTTCATATGTTCCGACTGTGCTTGAAACAGCATCAAAATTAACATCATCTTTAAGTGTTAATTCTTCACCTGTAGTTTTGTCATAAAACTTTGCATTAGCGCTATTAATTGTAGTTGTGCCTGTGCCAGACTGCTGTTCTGGAACCTGAATATCTACAGTACTTAAATCTCTTGCTGTAACAGTTAACTTATTTTCTGTCGTAATGGTTTTTGTTGGAGCGGTAATCTCATAATTTTTTACAGCTCCCTCAGAATCCTTATTTAAAGTAATGGTAAGCTCCTTAGCTGCTCCTGCTTTTATATTATCTGTACCAGTTACTTTACCTACAGAGGCAATATATCCAGATAAATCTGCACCAGTTTTTTTATCAACTAATTTTACATCTGTGTTTTTTGGAGAAATATCTTTTCCAGTATATGCAACTGTTTTATTTACAACTTCTGCTTTGATGTAATCCCCAATCTTATTAGTTGAGCCATCTAATTTTAATGGGGTAATATAAAATTTACGTGTTAATACACCAGTAAATCCTGCTTTTTTAGGAACTAAAGTTACAGTAACACCATCATCTGTAACGTTCTTAGTATCACCAGACACTTCACCGATAGTGAAATCGCTTTGGCTCCAGCCATTGTTTGTCCAAGCTGGTGGAAGTACAATCATAGAATTAACAGGTGTATGATCTTTTCCATCATATTCAATACCAGTAGGAGCAACCTTAACATCATCATGTCCCAGAGCTGTGTTGATATCTACTTTTTCAACAGAAATTGGATCTGATGTATACTCCCATGCAATGCCATTAGCATCTTTGGCATAAATATAAAGGGTAAGTTTGCTTCCTGCTTCTGCCATAGCATCTGTTGGCTCAATTTCAACTGATTTTTCTGTACCGTCGGAAACATCCACAACGGCAGAGACATTGCTAGGTGCCTGATTTCCGTCTACTTTCCAAAGAGCTTTTATCTCTTTTGCATTATTTACTTTAAAATCGTCTAAATTTGATTCTCCAGCTGAAACAATTACCTTTGCGGTTAATTTTCCATGGTTAAGGTAATCCCAAGTTACAGAATTATTTTTTACTGCTGATCCACCAAATTCAAATTCAACCTTTGCATTTAACTTATTGTTTGTTGCAGCTTCAGCAACTGGTGCAACCTCTTCATTGTCTACAACTGGAGCTTCAGCAGTCTCATCAGAGAATGTTTCTACAGCCGGAGCTTCTGTAGCTACAGCAACATCGTCTGTACCATCGCTGAACTCAGCAGCCCATACTGGCACATTAGAAGTAGCAAGCATTGCAACAACAAGTGACATACTTAATGTCTTTTTTGCCATGCCCTTCTTTGTGTTTTTAATCTTTGTCATGATTATAGTTCCCCTTTGGGTGGTGTACAGGTTCATAAGTGGGAAAATATTTCCTGTTTAATGGTGATGATACGGATAGATTGTTCTTGTATTGAGATTTATAAATGGTGTTTTATTCCATAATATTTTGATTTTATACAGTTATATACAAGCATAGTAGCTCTAGCTAAAGATATTCGGCAAAACTGGCAGTGGGGATATATCGGACAAGTGTTGGTTCCCGATGTTTGTCGAAAAGTTATTTTGGCAAATAAACAATTGTTTTGATAAAATATAAGTACAAAATATATGTCAGGAGGTGACACCGATCGTACGCCAAACTAATCTGGCGCAGACGATAGATCTTTCTGCAAGTCGTGCAAGGTATGACGAATGCGCTAAGAAATTATTAACTTACAAGGCAATTGTTGCCTGGATTCTCAAATCCTGTACGAAAGAGTTTTCTCAATACAGTGTCAGATTTATTTGTGATAATTGTCTGAGGGATGATATCGAAGTTTCTAGTCGCGCGGTACATCAGGAGCAGCCTGACCGCGATGAAATGCTGAATGGAAATGAACAGATAAGCAGTCTCAACTCCGAGGCTAATTCGATCAAAGATCAGACGGTGTATTATGATATCCGGTTTAAAGCATTATGAAAAGCACCAGGAAGATTTTGGCATTGCCATGACAGAAGAATTTGAAAGCGAGGTGCAAGATATGTGTAATCTGGGAAAAGCGCTTGTGGAACAAGGAATCGAACAGGGTATCGAACAGAAAAATCTGGATCTTGCCAAAATGATGCTCAAAGATAAAGAACCCATTGACAAGATTGTGAAATATACAGGGTTTGCTACAGATAAACTAGAAGAAATGGCCAGATCCATGGGATGCTGCCAGCTGGAAACTTAACGTAAGAATCTGGCAGATATGCTTGAGATTCCTGAAAAAGTCCGTCCAATGGTGTCGGATTATAAAATGAATCTGCTTCAGCTGAGGGCAAGTGAGACCTGTGATTTTCAAGATCCGGAAGTTAGATACAAAAAGCCGCATACACCGGTACAATCTGGTAGTGTTCTTTACTTTTGAAGTCTTCTGTGGAGAGAAGATACATCTGTTTAAGCTGCTCCAGAGGACATGAAGAGTCTGTCTGGTGTCTGATATTGTATAACCGCATAAGATTCCTGCATTTCTGATGCGGGGTAATGCGGTAGTCTACAGCTATAAAGTGATTATTTTTGGACAGTAAAAATGGAACTTCTGCCTGGTTGCCGCTGGACCAGTAGGAGAGTGTGTAACCGTTCTGGATAAACTGCTGTGCGAGGAAGGTTTCTGTGCAGGCAGTGTTTGCAATGCTTTCTTCGCCGGTGAGAAGCTGATAAGCAGGGATTTTGAGCATGCGTGTGCAGAGTCCTGTGTCTACAGGATACAGATGCAGATTAATTTGTTGTCTGGCAGCATTTTTGCCATCCCGATTATCATGGCATGGCAGCACAAGTCCGTTTTGGATGAGCCACTGCAATGGTTCCTGGTAGGTTTTGGCGGTGGCGCCTTTGGTGATGCGTGTATATTGAAATTTACGGCTGGTTCTTCCGAGCTGCGATGGGATGGACAGCCAGCTGTTGCGGCAGTATCGTGTAGTTCCTTTGGGAGCGAGCGTACTAATATCATTGAGAAACAGATCGAGAAGCTTTTGCTGGGTATCAGGTACCATCAGAAGCTTCTTTTCTTTTTTGTATTCCATAATGGCAGCAGGCATTCCGCCGATGATCTGGTAGAGACGAAATTGCGAGAGGGCTTTTTGGTGAAGGTCTTTTCCCATAGGTGTAAAACTGGTGAAATGGGCACGGATCTCACGGGCGAGAGCAAACTCGGCATTTGCCCAGAGAAATTCTTCGAAATCCAGAGGATAAAGTGTGAG
Organism: Ruminococcus sp. AM22-13; assembly: GCF_003471165.1. GTDB lineage: Bacteria > Bacillota > Clostridia > Lachnospirales > Lachnospiraceae > Blautia_A. The sequence continues at coordinate 10,164 of NZ_QRIL01000031.1, forward strand.
GATATCGAAGTCGTGGTGTGAGTAGAGGTCAGAGTTTCCCACACTTCTGGTAACAGCGGCGATGTGATATTGTGGAAAGTCTGCGGCGATTGCAGAGAGGAGTGTGGAAATCTTAAGGGTGCATTGGATGTTGTCGAGGATCAGTAGGGAGGAGGAAGGCCGCAGGGGCTTGTCTGCGTAGGTTTCCAGAAAGAGAAGCGCTTCCTGTGGGTCATGGGGAGTTGAGAGGTAGCTGGCAGCAGGCTGGTCTGTTTCGAGATTGATGTAGAGAGTGTTGTCGTATTGTTTGGAGGCAAAGTCCATAAGCAGCCAGGTTTTTCCTGTCTGGCGGAGCCCCTGCAGAATTAAAGGTTTTCGTGCTGGGGATTTTTTCCAGTGAATCAAAGAGTCGGTACATTTTCTTCTCATAAAAAACCTCCTTTTTTACTGAAATTGCGGAGCAGTTATTCGATGTAAAGTTACACTAGTATGGCTCATGCTAATTAGCAACCTGCTTCATTTGTATAAATTCCCATCTACTGCGTTGTCGTCAATCGTCGTAGCCACCGCTACGCCTCATTCCTTCGCCTTGTAGATGAAAATTTATCCAGCATGAATCAGATTGTTAATTAGCGTGAGTCATACTAGCGAATAATCCAAAGATAAGGATTCTAACTCGCAGGGATATAGGGCTGATTCTTATTTCATATAGTTATGTTTGAATTATAAATGGAAATCCAATAAAAATCTACACATAAATGTCGAAAAATGTCGATTTACACACTTTTGAATATTTGTTATCGTAATTGTATTGACAATATAACGGTTATGATAATGTAAAGGAGGATTTCTATGAAGAGAATTAACGCAATTTATGCAAGACAGTCAGTGGACAGAGCGGATAGTATTTCTATTGAGAGCCAGATTGAGTTCTGCAAGTATGAATTAAAGGGCGGTGCTTTTAAAGAATACAAGGATAAGGGATATAGTGGTAAGAATACAGTCAGGCCTCAGCTGCAGCAGCTTTTGACGGATATCCGACGTGGGGAAGTGGAGAAGGTGATCGTTTATAAGCTGGACAGAATCAGTCGTTCTATTCTTGATTTTTCAAATATGATGGAGCTGTTTCAGCAGTATCAGGTAGAATTTGTCTCTTCGACAGAGAAATTTGACACTTCCACACCGATGGGGCGTGCAATGTTGAATATCTGTATTGTGTTTGCGCAGCTTGAGCGAGAAACGATACAGAAGCGTGTCAGTGATGCTTATTATTCCAGAAGTCAGAAGGGGTTTCGCATGGGTGGAAAGCCTCCTTATGGATATCGCCTTGAGGAGATCATGATGGAGGGAATCCATACGAAGAAGCTGGTGGAGGAGCCACAGGAGGCGGCAATCGTGCGGGAAATCTTTGAGATGTATGAGAAACCTTATACTTCTTATGGGGATATTACCAGATACTATGCGGAAAAAGGGGTGCAGTTTTATGGGAAAGAGCTGATACGCCCAATGCTCGCGCAACTTCTGAGGAATCCTGTCTATGTTCGCGCGGATATGGATGTATATCGCTTTTTTAAGAGCCATGGTACAAATATTGTCAGCAGACAGGAGCAGTTTGACGGGATTCATGGATGTTATCTGTACCAGGGAAGGGACGCAGCGGCAGATAAGCTACAGAATCTGAAAGGGCATATGCTTGTGGTTGCCCCGCATGAGGGACTGGTATCATCGGAACAATGGCTGAATTGCAGGATCAAGCTCTTTGGAAATAAGACGATTCAGGCGAACAGAAAGGCTGTGAATACCTGGCTTGCCGGGAAGGTGAAATGTGGCCATTGTGGTTATGCTCTTATGAGTGTAAAAATACAGTCCGGTAAACAGTACTTGAGATGCACGAAGCGCTTAAACAACAAGGCATGTCCGGGATGTGGCAAAATTTATACAGAAGAAGTGGAGAATTATGTATATGGAGAAATGGTGCGCAAGCTGCGTGATGCGCAGACTCCGGTGGGCTACACGAAACTGAATGAAAATCCGCAGGTAAAGCAGATTTACAGGGAAATTGAGGAGATTGAGGAGGAGATTTCTGTGCTTGTAGATTCCCTGATTGGTGCGGGAGAAACTCTTACGAATTATATTAACCAGAGGGTAGAGCAGCTTGATCATACGCGTCAGTTAAAGGCGGAGGAAATGACGACTCTTGCGGAGAATCATGCGACACCTGAGCAGATGGAGAAAGTTGTGTCCAATATAAGTCTCTGGAATAATATTGATTTTGATGAAAAACGATTTACAGTTGATAAGATGATTACATTGTTAAAGGTACTTCCTGGCTCAATTCAGATACAATGGAAGTTCTGAGGCGGGGGAGACGAGAATATGATGTAGAGATATGAGTTATGTTCGGGGCACAGAAGGTATGACATATTTATGGAGTGGAATGATTCTTATAGGAATCATATATGGAGCTCTGACCGGAAATTTTAAGGCGGTGACAGAGGCGGCTGTGTCTTCGGGAAAGGATGCGGTGACTTTATGTATTTCTATGGCCGGAATCGTAGCGATGTGGTCGGGACTGATGAAGATTGCACAGGAATCCGGGATGGTGGAGAAGCTTTCCGGGAAAATGCGTCCGGTAATAAGGTTTTTGTTTCCGAGGCTGCCTCTGGAATCGGATGCCTGTAAATATATTTCGCTGAATTTCTTATCAAATATCCTTGGACTTGGCTGGGCAGCTACGCCTGCGGGACTGAAGGCAATGGAGTGTCTTGCTGATCTGGAAGATGAGAGGATTCGTTCGCGTGTAGCCAGCAAAGAGATGTGTACATTTCTTATCATAAATATTTCGTCATTGCAGCTGATTCCTGTAAATATGATCGCGTATCGTGCACAGTATGGAAGCATAAACCCGGCGGCGGTGGTGGGACCGGGAATTGTGGCTACTGCGGTAAGTACTGCGACAGCGGTGATTTTCTGCCGGATTATGAACCGCAGAGGGAGGGGGAGATGAAGCTTCTTTCTTTTCTGTCGGATATGATGATTCCGGTTTTTATGCTCTATATTATTCTGTGGGGCTTATTTGCGAAAAGGGATGTTTATAATGATTTTCTGGATGGAGCGAAAGACGGATTAAAAACGGTAGCAGGCATCTGTCCGGCACTGATAGGTTTGCTGACAGGAGTTGGGATTCTCAGAGGTTCGGGATTTTTGGACTTTGTGGGAAATGTGTTGGGAAAGTTAACGTCAGGTTTTGGAATTCCTTCAGAAATTTTGCCACTGACTATTGTGAGGCTGTTTTCTTCCAGTGCAGCGCTTGGGTTGTTGCTGGATATTTTTAAACAGTATGGGACAGATTCGAGAGCTGGGTTTATGGGAGCGGTGATCCTAAGTTCGACGGAGAGTCTGTTTTACTGTATGAGTGTGTATTTCGCAGCTGCAAAGATTGAAAAGACAAGATATACGCTGCCGGGAGCGCTTCTGGCGACATTGGCCGGGACGGTAACGGCAATCGTATTGACTGGAATGTATATTTGAATGAAAAAAGCCTTATCATATATAAATTGAATGATAAGGCTTTTAGAATTTGCAAATATCTGGCTGAATCAATTCTGGGTAAGAGGTTTATTCTTTACCAGCATCTCATGAATAATATTCTGCGTGTATTCTCCGATATGTTTTTTATCTTCTTTGCTCAGCTCATCCGGGTAGATTGGCTTGCCGTATTCTACCACAACTTTTGCAGGTTTTATTTTCGGGAAGTGGGCTTCGAAGATATCGGCAGAATTGCTGATTGCGATCGGAATGACCGGGCATTTTGTTTTTGTAGCGATCTTGAAGCTTCCTTCATGGAATGGGAGCATATCGAGCTCGTCCTGGTTCCTGTTTCTGGTTCCTTCCGGGAAGATACAGATGGAAATTCCGGATTTTACTTTATCGACCGCTGTCAGGATGGTTTTCAGACCTTGTTTGATATCTTTTCTGTCAAGGAAAAGGCAGTGAAGGTAATGCATCCATGTGGACAGGAGAGGGATTTTTTCCATTTCTTTTTTGGCGATGTAGCCTGTGCGGATCGGGCAGCGGGAGTAGGTAAGAAGAATGTCAAAGTAGCTTCTGTGGTTGCCGATATAAAGCACTGGAGTATCTTTTGGCACATTTTCTTCTCCGATCACTGTGACTTTGGCGCCGGTAATCCAGAGGATGAAGCGAAATACTGCCTGGATGATCCGGAGAGAGCTGACATCCTTTGTCATAGGAGAAAATTTGCCTATGATCCATTCGACCAGAAGAATAGGAATGGACAGGATCAGATATCCGATCACCACGATACAGACGAGAATAAATCGTATCATTATTTAATTCCTTTCCGGGCATAAAAATGCTCATGTAATGTGACTGTATTGTAATCATTCAGCAATCTGCTAGCCTGTAAGATTGTTCAGGAAATTAACCGAATCAAGTAAGTTCCCTGTTTCAATTGCGAAGAGCAATAAGCAGTGGGTGGGGACTTGCTTGTATCAGAAGGGGTACAAGCCCCTTCTGATAAACTGCGAAGCAGTTATTTGGTTATGCGCAAGTAGCGAAAGCGGATTGCGAATATCCGATTGATCTTGTTGGTACACCAGGCGTTGAATGATTACGGTGTTCTTTCTATTATAAAGAATTATGGGATATCCTGCAAGAAATAAAAACATAAATTCACGCTGTATGGCTAAGGATTTGTTACTGTGAAAAGAGTAAATCAGTAATATGCATTTCAGGAGAATCACATATGAACAATAGTAATAACCATCCGGATTAAAACATAAAATAGCTAGTAAAGAATGAACAGGGGTGCATTATGGGCAAAAAGGCCGCAGGGCTGGTCTGCATATTTCTGCTGATGGTCATATTAACGGGCTGTCAGCTGATCAGAATTGAAGAGGGAGAACGGACACCTCTGAAATATACGATCGTAAAACAGGAAGAAATCCCGGCGGAAGCTGTGGAACTGATGGAACAGAAGAAGGAGAAAACATTTCAGATGACATACCAGGTGGGAGACGTACGGTATCTGATGAAAGGATATGGGGAACAGCTTACGGGAGGTTACAGCATTCAGGTGGAGGAGGTTTCTGAATCGGAGAATGCAGTGTTCTGCAAAACGAGACTGATTGGCCCGGCGGAGGAGAAAGCAGGAAGTGAGCCGTCTTATCCATGTATTGTTCTAAAGATAGCAGAAACAAAGAAGCCTGTGGAGTTTTCCGGTTGATTGAATCCTGAGTATCTAATTTGAGGGTACAGTGTGCCGGTGGCATACGTTTTGCGTTGGTCAGAGTAAAGGTGAAAAGGTATCATATCAGGAAAGGAATGAAGAAGATTGGAATTAAAAAAAGAGAGTATCCAAATGCTGCGTATCAAGAATAAAGCAACAAGTCAGGTGACTTTTGACGAAGACTATAATGTACCGGATGTGAAACCGGATATCGGCAGGATGGTACAGAGTAAAGCAGAAGTCTCTATGGATGAAGTCCGTCTGAGCGAGGGGAGAGCCTTGCTTAAGGGAACGCTGAATGTGGATTTGCTTTACGTGGGGGAAAAAGAGGGAAAAATATACAGTCTTTCAGCGAAGCTTCCGATGGATGAGGTCATCAACCTGGAGGGAATCGAAGGGGGAGATAAGCTGTGCCTGAACTGGGAGATTGAGGATCTCAGTGTTCATGTGATTCATTCCAGAAAATTAAATATCAAGGCAATCGTAACGTTTTATGCGGTGGTGGATGAGCTGGCAGAGGTTAAACTTCCTGCTGCTCTGGATGATGCGGAGATTTCTGTAAAGAAAAAGACAATTCCGCTTATGAATCTGTGCGTACATAAAAAGGACACTCTGCGTATCAAAGATGATATTACCCTTGCATCAAACCGGCCAAATGTGGAGAATCTTTTGTGGTATACCATCGAACCGCGAAATCTTGATATCCGTCCGGAAGAAAATAAGCTCCGGGTAAAGGGAGAGCTGGCAGTTTTTGTTTTATACACAGGTTCGGAGGAAGAAAATCCGCCGCAGTGGCTGGAGTATATTATGCCATTTAATAATGAGGCAGAATGTACCGGCTGTCTGGAGGAACTGATTCCGCATATTGAGGTATCGCTGATTCATCAGGGAATGGAAGTGAAACCCGATCCGGATGGGGAAGAGCGCATTTTGCAGGTGGACGCAGTTCTGGAGTTAAACATGAGGATGTACAAAGAGGAAGAACATGAGTTGCTTCTGGATGCATATAGCCCTGTAAAGGAGTGTGTTCTGCATAGAAAAAATGAGATGCTGGAGAGTCTTCTGGTACGCAATTTTTCCAAATGCAGGCTGACGGACAGAATAGAAGTGAAAGAGAATCAGGGAAAAGTTCTACAACTTTGTCACAGCAGTGGCAAGGTAAAGGTGGATAAGACCAGAATAACGGACAAAGGAATTGTAGCAGAGGGAATTGTAGCTCTTAAGATTCTATATATTATAGGAAATGATGAGATGCCATTTTATTCCATGGATGCTATGCTGCCGTTTACACATCTGGTCGAAGCGAAAGATATCGGGCAGGACTGTACGTATTTTCTGCAGGCGGATCTGGAGCAACTTTCCACTGCAATGGCGGATGGGGCTGAGATTGAAGTTAAGGCGGCAGTGGGATTGAATGTGCTGGTGTTCAGACAATGGGAAGAACAGATTATTGAATCGGTGGAGGAACAGCCGCTTGACCGCAAAAAGATTGAAAGTATGCCGGGAATTACGGTGTATATTGTTAAAAATGGGGATACTTTGTGGGACATTGCAAGGAAATTTTACACGACTGTGGATGAGATCTGTAATGTAAACAGTCTTGCAGAAAAAGAGGTGAAAGCAGGGCAGCCACTAATCCTGGTAAAGCAGGTGCCGCAATGATTAACAGAGATTATATTTATATGCTGATATTTTGCAATGATATTCTACAATCCGGGTAAATTCTGTGCATTGCGAAGAGTGTTACCTGGCATGGAGCGAATAGGAATCAATTGAAAAAAATTTTCCGCAAAAATAAAGAAACATATATTGAAAACAGTTATGAAATGTTTTAAAATATGTACAAAATATTTTATTGTATACAAAGTACAAGAGAAAATCGGAGGGAATTATGCGTTTACGTGCATTTGCAAAGATAAATCTGGGATTGGATATTCTCAGAAAGAGAGAGGATGGTTATCACGAAGTCCGGATGATCATGCAGACAATTCAGATGTATGATGTACTGGAAATGAAGAGGGTGAAGAAACCGGGAATTTCTCTGTCTGTAAATTATCCGTATATTCCCAGCGATGAACGAAATCTGGTGTATAAAGCGGCGAAGCTTTTGATGGATGAATTTCAGGTAAAAGAAGGCGTAGATATCCGTCTTGAGAAATTTATCCCTGTTGCGGCGGGAATGGCTGGCGGAAGTTCAGATGCGGCAGCAGCGATGGTAGGAATTAACCATCTGTTTAAACTGGAACTTAGTGAGAAAGACCTGATGGATCGTGCAGTGAATATAGGCGCAGACGTTCCTTATTGTATTATGCGTGGAACTGCGCTGGCAGAAGGAATTGGCGAGAAACTTACCAGAATCGCACAGGTTCCGGACTGTTATGTGCTGATCGGCAAGCCGGGAATTGGTGTATCTACAAAGACAGCTTATGAGAGTCTGCAGCTTGATAAGATTCAGTCCCATCCGGATATTGACGGAATGATCAGGGATATTGAGAATGGTAATCTTCTGGCGATGACGGATAAGATGGGAAATGTTTTCGAATCAGGAATCATCAGGAAGTATCCGGTGATTGGTGAGATTAAAGACCTGATGGAAGCGAACGGAGCGCTTAAAGCGATGATGAGTGGGAGCGGTCCGACGGTGTTTGGCATTTTTGATGATCGTGAGAAGATGGAGGCTGCGGCAGCAGTACTCAGACAGAGTAATCTGGCTAAGACTGTTTTTGCAACAGAAGTAACGAAAGTAAGGGAGAGACACAAATGACAAGTGAATTTTCAGTAAACATGAATGAATATCTGCCATTGAGAGATGTGGTTTTTAATACATTGCGTCAGGCAATCCTCAAAGGAGAGTTGAAGCCGGGCGAGAGACTGATGGAGATTGCCCTTGCAGAGAGACTTGGAGTGAGCAGAACTCCGATCAGAGAAGCGATGCGTAAGCTGGAGCAGGAAGGGCTGGTCGTGATGATCCCGAGACGTGGAGCTCAGGTTGCGAACATTACAGAGAAGGATCTGAACGATGTTCTGGAGGTTCGTATTGCCCTTGAAAACGTAGCTATTGAGAAAGCCTGCGCACGTATGTCAGAAGAAGAGATGAGTAGACTCTGGCTTGCTGCCAAGGAGTTTGAGCATACGATCACAGAGGGAAATCTTGTAAAGCTTGCCGAGGCAGATGTTGCGTTTCATGAGATTATTTATCAGGCTTCGGATAATAAGAGACTGATTCAGGTTCTCAACAATATGCGTGAGCAGATTTACCGTTATCGTGTGGAATATCTCAAAGAAGGAGAGACAAGAGATTTGCTTGTGAAAGAGCACGAGGAACTTACCAAGGCAATTAAGGAACGTGACGTCGAACGTGCGAAACAGCTTTCTTTCCAGCATATTGAGAATCAGAGAATGGCTATTCTGCGTTCAATTGAGGCTGAGAATGCAGAACGTGAGCGCTTAGAGAAGGAGAAATCCAGAGGTCGCAGATAGAACAGTGTTGGGATTGTGAATTGTTGCGTATATAATTTTTAATATCGGGAAATTCTAAGAGAGGCGAAAAGCCTCTCTTTTTTTATCAGGCGGAGAATCCTGCAAGCAGGATTCTTATAGAAACGAGGTGATAACTGTGAAAGAACCGGAAATTTCCCGAAAGGTATCTGCAAATCTGCGGGAGAATGAAAAGTATCTGCGAAGCAGACTGGAGAATTGTGCTGATATTCTGATCCGTCCGATGCGACTCGGAGAGAACCATAAAGTAGACTGTCTCATGGTTTATATAGAGGTTGCGGTTTCTAATATGATGCTGGACGATTCTGCCATTGGAAAGATGATCAATCATTTCTGGGAAATTTCTCCCGGACAGATTCAGGAATTTGTTCAGCATAACAGCCTTGGAATCGCAGATGTGAAGAAGCTGGAAGATCTGGACGAGGCCATAGAAGCCATGCTGACCGGAAATGCAGTATTTTTTATAGATGGCTATGACAAAGCAATGAAAATCTCCAGCAAGGGTTATCCGTCTATGGGAGTGATGGAGGCCGAATCAGAGAAAGTTCTCAGAGGTTCCCGGGAGGGATTTTCAGACAGTGTAAAGAGCAACAGCGCATTGGTAAGAAAGAGACTTAGGGATACCAGACTTAAAGTGGAAGAGTATAAGATTGGAGTGCGCTCTCATACCCTGACTCAGGTATTGTATATGGATGACCTGGTACATGAAGAACTTCTGGAAAAGGTAAAAGAAAGGCTGGAGGAGTTTCAGATTGATGGGATTCTGGACAGCGGTATGCTGGAACAGCTGACGGAGGATGTATGGTATTCGCCTTTTCCGCAGTATCAGACAACAGAACGGCCGGACCGCGCTGTGCAGGAAATTCTGAACGGTAAGGTTGTGATTTTATGTGATAATTCACCGGAAGCTTTAATTTTGCCGGGGAATTTCAACAGTTTTATGGAGAGCAGCGAGGACTGGTATCACAGATTTGAAATGGCTTCTTTTCTGAGGATACTGCGATATCTGGCGGTGATTATGGCAACAATCCTGCCGGGACTTTATCTGGCAGTGATTCGTTTTCATACACAGATTCTGCCATCTTCGTTGATTTTGTCTTTTGCTGAGGCGAGGGAGGGTGTCCCTTTTTCAAGCGTAGTGGAACTTATTTTTCTGGAGCTGGCTTTTGAACTGATCAGGGAGGCAGGGGTGAGGGTTCCGGGATCGCTTGGAAATGCCATCGGAATCGTGGGCGGCCTGATTATTGGACAGGCAGCAGTAGATGCAAATCTGGTAAGCCCGATCGTTGTAATGATCGTGGCTTTGACAGCACTGGGTTCAATGACGGTTCCGAATGAAGAATTTGCAGCGGCATTCCGATTGGTAAAATATGGATTTCTGATTCTGGGTGGATATCTTGGAATTTATGGGCTTGTATTAGGAGTATATCTGCTGGTGAGTCATCTGGCAGGGCTGATGAGTTTCTCGGTTCCGTATCTGGTGCCTTTTATAAAGAAAGAACAGGCGGGCAATGGAGGAGAGGGAATCTTGAGAATTCCTTTGCGAAGAAGAAGCTTAAGACCACTTTTTGCAAGAGAAGAACAGAAAATCCGGTTAAAAAGGAGGGAATCCGGTTCATGAGATTTGCAGAGAATAACAGAATTTCTCACAGACAATTATACAGACAGATGATACTGGCACTTCTTGCACCGTTTATGCTTTGTATTTTTGGAAAAGGTGGAATAAATGGGATCAGCGCTGTGACAGGGACTGTGCTTGCATTGATTTTACTTGGTTTCTATGTGATTTTGCTGATTCGCCTCACGCCTGCTTTTGATGATCTTGTAAAATCTGCGGGAGGTTTTGTTGGGCGGCTGATTGGGATTTTCTTCTTGCTTTATGTATTGCTGGCAGGAGGATATCTGTTGGCACTTTTAAGATATCTGGTTCCTGCGAGTCTTATCACAGGAGTTTCCGGCAGATGGATTGCGTTCTGGGCGATAGTGGCGTGTTCGCTGGGAACTTATAAGGGAATGCAGAGAAGAGGGCGAATGGCGGAAGTTTCCGGAGGCCTGCTTCTGGGGGGAATTGTGATTATGCTGGCACTTTGCGTACCTCAGGCGAAGGCAGAGTATTTTATGGAAGCATTGCAGTGGAATGAGGTTACAGGGAAGAATATCCGGCAGTCTTTTTATGGGATATTATGTGCATTTTCGGCGGTTGCATTGTTGCCATTTCTGATGGGAGATGTGGAGAAATATGGAAGTGCAGGGAAGACTGCAGCGGGTGCGATCCTGACACTGGGAGTGCTCCTTATAGGAATGGAACTTCTGCTTCCGGCAGTGCTGGGATATGACAGGATAAAAGCGGAAAGTTATCCGGTTTTACCGTTATTGGACGGCGCTGATCTTCCCGGAAATGTGTTGGCGCGTTTTGATATTATATGGATGGGATTTTTGTTATACAGCCTGCTTTTTGCGATAGGAAGTTTGCTGCATTATGGACATCAGATCATCCGAAAAGCACACCTTGGTACGGGGCGGTTATGGATGCCGGGGATGATATTTCTGATATCACTTCTGGAAGAGAATGGAAATGGAATCTTAAATTATTTTGGGTGGATTCTGGCATATGTTTTTGTTCCGGGAATTTTAATCTGCCAGGTTTATCTGTTTTTCAGAGGAAAGGAGAGACATAAGAATCACAGGAAGAAAGCGCCTGCTGTGGTTGCCGGAATTCTGGCGCTCAGCTTTTTCCTGGGAGGATGTGGTGTGGCTGTGGAGCCAGAAAAGAGAATATATCCGATGGCGCTTGGCATGGACGCTTCGCCGGAAGGAATTCTTCTGTCTTATGGGATGCCGGATATGTCGGAGAGTACCGGACAGGGGAAAGAAGAGGAAGATGGCGGGGCAAGACTTCTGCAGATCAGTGGTTCTGATTTTACGCAGATTGAGCAGGCATATGACCGTTCGCAGGAGAAACTTCTGGATATGGGACATCTGCAGGTGCTGGTCATTGGACAGACACTTGTAGAAGATGGACGTTGGAGAATGGTCCTCGATTATCTGAAACAGGAGGCTTTTGTCGGGGAGGATCTTTACGTATTTGAAGCGGAAAATGCGGCAGAGATTCTGAACTGGCAGGGGGAGGATAATTCGTCGGTGGGAGAATATATTTCAGGGCTGCTTGAGAACAGAATGTCTGGGGGAAATACAGAGATGGTGACTCTCAGGGAGCTTTTTTATGAAAAGTATAAAGAGGATAAGCTAAAGGAATTGCCTTATGTGAATATCAGGAATGGAAGTATAAATCTTCAGAATGTGTAAATAATTTCAATAACAGAATTAACAGGAGGTTTATGCAATGATAAATAGAAGAAACGCAATGATAAAAAGAAAAACAGGTATAGCAGGAAAGATAACAAAGAAATTGACCATTACGATTATAGGAGGACTTGCAGGTGCGATTCTGGCGGGAACGATGCCGCAGCAAGTACAAAATTTCGCACAAAAACGACAGGAACAGACAGCAGTTACCGCATGGTGGGGAACGCTCTATCCGAAATTCTGTTTCTCTCAGATCCCTGAGGAAAATAAAGACCAGAAAGATGACATAAAGATATCCTTCTGGCTTGCGCGGGCTCTTGATTGGTGATAGAATAATGGGACAATCATTATGAAAGATAATGAACAATCGTAACAATTCAGCAGTCTGCTATTCCGCGAGGTACTGAACAGTTACGAACAATCAATAGAGATGGAGAGAAATTAATGAATATAGACAGAGAGGCACCGATTGGAGTATTTGATTCCGGTGTGGGAGGACTGACCGTTGCGCGTGAGATTATGCGCAATCTTCCTTCAGAGAAAATCGTATATTTTGGTGATACGGCGAGAGTGCCTTATGGAAGTAAATCGAAAGAGACAATTATCCGGTACTCCCGGCAGATCATCCGTTTTCTGCAGGAACAGCAGGTCAAGGCAATCGTCATTGCCTGTAACACGGCAAGTGCATTTGCACTGGATGCAGTAAGAGATGAATTTGATATTCCGATCATTGGTGTAATAGAACCAGGAGCTGAGGTTGCAGCAGCCCAGACTAAGAATAAAAGGGTTGGAATTATTGGTACTGTAGGAACAGTAGGAAGTGGTATACATGCAGAATACCTTAAGAAACTGGATCCAACGATCACAGTCTTTGCAAAAGCATGCCCCCTTTTTGTACCGCTGGTTGAGGAAGGATGGCTACATGATTCTGTGACAGATGAGGTTGCTGCCAGATATCTGAAGGAGCTGCAGGATAAAGAGGTAGATACACTTATCCTGGGATGTACACATTATCCACTGCTTCGATCTACGATCAGAAAGATCATGGGAGAGGATGTGTGTCTGGTGAATCCGGCTTATGAGACTGCGCTTGAGCTGCGCAGATTGCTGGATGAGAAAGGACTTTCCAGCGAAGGTACAGAGAAGAATGAATTTCCGTACCGCTTCTATGTAAGTGACCTGGCGGATGAGTTTAAGGCATTTGCCAATTCGATTCTGCCGTATGATGTGGAGATGACCAAGAAAATAGACATAGAAAAGTATTGATATATTATAGCTGCAAAAGAGAAGACAGTGTGATTGATTATATGAACTGTCAGGTGCTGAATTATAGTGATTCTTAAAAATATTGTAGCAGCTGGAATGATACATAAAAACAAAGCTATAGAAGAATATCAGGAGTATGAGAGAAATGGATAAAGAAGTACTGATTCACGTAAGGGGACTTCAGACAATAGATGCAGATGGCGATCAGGAACCGGTCGAGATCGTTGTACCTGGACAGTATTATTTCCGGAATGGAAGTCATTATCTGCGCTATGAAGAGATTCTGGAGGATTTCGCAGAACCTACGATTAATTACATAAAAATATCACCTAAGGGCATGGAAGTCCGCAAAAAAGGTGTGGTTAATGTTCACATGGTTTTTGAACAGGGTAAGAAGAATATGACTTACTATACGACTCCTTATGGAACAATCGAGATGGGAATTGCTGCAACGAATATGAATCTGGAGGAAAATGACGGCAGCCTTGATATGAAGGTTGACTATGCATTGGATATGAATCAGGAGCATGTGGCAGACTGCTATCTTGCGATTAAGGCACAGCCGAAGGATTGTAAGGATTTCACGATTTAACCGAATCAAGTAAGTCCCCTGCTTCAATTGCGAAGAGCAATAAGCAGTGAGAGGGGACTTGAATGGAACCTATAAATAGGAGAACTTACAGATAGGTGTAAAACGATTAGAATTAAATAAAAGACCGATGATCTTATATAGGGATATGCTGCCTGCGAAGCAGGAGACATATCAAAGATCATCGGTCTTTTTCATACAGTAAATATTCACCTGACTGATTTAACTGGTGATTATTTAGCAGCTTTATCTTTCTTAAATCTTGCGAAGAAACCTTTCTTCTTAGTAGCCGGTGCTTCCAGAGAACCACGGATTCCTTTCACGCCTACGATATAAAGACCGCTTACTTCGGCTTTGATTTCTTTCTTAACCGGAATCAGATCGAAGACTTTCTCATCTGCGATCATGATAGCAATCCTTGGTCCGACTTTGGCTTTAACGATCGGAAGTTTGGAACGGCGCATAAGCTTAGGTGTCTGTTCAATTACCATCTGAGGAAGTCCGGATTCTTTTAACGGCATCCTCTTTTTATCGATAACCAGCATGGAAACGGTTTGTTTTGTTGCTTCAATCTGAGCCTGCTGTTCTTCCTGTTTCTTCTGAGCTTTTTTGCCGAAGAAATATAAACCGATCAGTGCAGCGATCAGGATAACAAGAATGACCAGAAGGACTATTGTTACTGTACTCATTTGCATCCTCCTAATATGTGTGTTTTCACAGGGGCTGTTACAGATAGACAGCCCATTGCATAAAAATTATTTTATCATTAAACAGGACAAAACGCAATTATTAAAAAAGAATTCTTGGGATTTTGGCAGGTGTATATAAAAATATTTTGCGAGAAAGTGTAGTGCGAATAGTAACTGGAAATTTGTATTATTATACGTTATAATTGTAGTAAAAACATTTTTACAGGATGGAAAGCCTGTGTGTGGTTATAATATGGTTATCCAGATAACAATAAAAGTACTGAACAAAAGGTAACTGTTCACCAATTACTTATTCAGAGGATAAAAAGGAGGAAAGTATGAGCAAATTAAAGCCTGACTCTGAAAATACAGAGGAGAGACTTTCAGATAAGGAAGAAGTAACTAAAAATGAAACGGCTGCAAATACAGCAGATAAGAATGCAGTAGATACAAGTATGGCAGATGCCAATACAAATGCAGAAGATACAAAGGCAACAGATACAAATACAGAAGATACAAATGCAGATAGTGCTTTGCAGGAATCAGAAACAGAGAAACAGGCACAGACTTCAGAGACAGAAGTACAGGATAAGTCATCTGAGGAGGAAGAACCTCCGGCTGCAAGTGAGGATGAGGATTTCTTCTATGATGACAATAAAGCATATGAGGCCCGAAGAGCAGCCAGACTGGAACGGCGCAATAAACTTCGCCGCAGAAAAAAGAGAGTGCGTATTGCCGGTGGAATCGTAGTAGTGGCAGCGGTAGCAATCGGAATCGGCGTGGGATTTTACGGGGAAGAATTGCAGACATTTTTCAGCGAGCAGCAGACAAAGATCACTCAGATGGCAAAGTCATTTGGTACAAGGAAAGAAAAGACTGCCCAGACAATTGCAGAAGCAGAGGGAGAAGCGGAAGCTGAAAATACAGCAACACCTGAGGCAACGCCGGAAGGAGAGAGTCTGAGCAAAGAAGATAAAGCTCTTTACAGACAGGCAAAATATGCGGCAAATCAGTATGACTATGATAAGGCTATTGCTTTGCTTCAGGGCAGTGACACTTATCAGACAAGCGAGAAATTCCAGCATGCGGTCAAGGTTTACCAGAAGAAGAAAGATTCCTGTGTTTCCTGGCCGTTAGATCAGGTGACACATGTTTTCTACCATACACTGATCAAAGATACCAGCAAGGCATTTGACGGGGATTATAAAACAGGGGATTATGACCAGGTTATGACAACGATTGATGAATTTAATCAGATCACGCAGAGTATGTATGATAAGGGATATGTTATGGTCAGCATTTATGATATGGCGACAGCAGATGAGAATGGAAACATGAATATGGGAGAAATTCTGCTTCCGCCAGGTAAAGTGCCGTTTGTCCTTTCGCAGGATGATGTATGTTATTATCATTATATGGACGGGGACGGATTTGCCACGAAACTTATTGTGGATGATGAAGGCAAGGTCCGTAATGAATATGTAGAAGATGATGGCAGTATTTCTGTAGGAGATTACGACATGGTTCCTCTGATTGACCGTTTCGTGGAAGAACATCCGGATTTCTCATACAGAGGAGCAAAAGGAATTGTAGCGCTTACAGGATACAATGGAATTCTTGGTTATCGTACAGACAGCAGTTATGAAACCCGTCCGGATGATTTGGATGCAGATAAAGTGAAATGGCTTGATGAACATCCGGATTTTGATCTGAATACAGAGAGGGAAGGCGCTGCCAGAGTTGCGCAGGCCATGAAAGATGAAGGATGGCTGTTTGCGAGTCATACCTGGGGCCATCAGAATGTAAGTCAGGTAAGTCTGGAGAGATTACAGGCAGATACACAGAAATTTAAAGAGAATGTTGATCCGCTGATCGGTGGAACAGATATTATTATTTTTGCATTTGGTGCAGATCTTACCAGTGTAGAAGATTATTCAGGGGAGAAATTTGAATATCTTAAGGGCCAGGGGTATAACTATTATTGCAATGTGGATTCCAGTCAGTACTTCGTACAGATCCGCAGCAATTATTTCCGCCAGGGAAGGAGAAATCTGGATGGATACAGAATGTACTATAATCCGGAACTTCTTTCAGATCTGTTTGATGCACAGGCAGTGTTTGATTCTTCCAGACCGGTGCCGGTCCCGACTATGGGATGAGAATAATAAAGGGGACGAACAGTGTTCGCTGACAGAATAAAGGAGACGCATAATTGAAAGGGGCAGAATATGAGAAAAAAAGCAGCATGTGTGATGGCAGCAGTTTTATGCGTATCACTGGGATTTAGCGGGTGCGGAATCCTTCCGTTTGAACAGGATATTCCGTTCCTGAATTCCAAAGCTGGAAGTACAGAAACAGAGAAGGGAACAGTACAGACAGATGGTAGTCAGGATGCTGATACAGAACAGAATACTGATACAACAGAGAATGAGCAGCAGGGTACCAGCCTGAATGAGGGAGAGCAGGCTGAAACACAGGAATCTCCGCTGGAGCAGGCTTCACTTATGGCGACACAGTACAATTATGATGGAGCCATAGAACTTCTAAAAAGTCAGCCGGATTATGATAGTAATACAGATATGCAGAATGCGGTGGCTGATTATGAGAACACGAAAGCTACCTGCACAGAATATCCGCTCGAACAAATCACACATGTGTTTTTTCATACACTGATTAAGGACACCTCGAAAGCTTTTGACGGAGAGTCGGATTCTGACGGATATAATCAGTATATGACAACAATTGATGAATTTAATAAGATCATACAGAATATGTATGATAAAGGTTATGTAATGGTCAGCCCCCATGATATGGCAGTTGTAAATGAAGATGGAACAATGTCCAGAGGCAGTATTATGCTGCCACCGGGAAAGATTCCGTTTGTTTTATCACAGGATGATGTAAGTTACTATCACTATATGGATGGAGATGGGTTTGCGTCAAAACTTGTTGTGGATTCCAATGGTGAAGTTAAGAATGAATATATAGAGGACGACGGAAGTATTTCCACAGGAGACTACGATATGGTTCCGTTGATCGATACCTTTGTAAAAGAACATCCGGACTTTTCTTATCATGGAAGGAAAGGTATCCTGGCGATGACAGGTTATAATGGCGTTCTTGGCTATCGTACGGACATTGCATATAAAACAGGAAAGAAACTCCAGGATGACCAGAAGAAGTTTCTGGAGGAGAACCCGGATTTTGATTATAAGCAGGAAGTAAAGAATGCAAAGAAGGTAGCGAAGGCTATGAAAGCAGAGGGCTGGGAGTTTGCCAGCCATACCTGGGGACATAAGGATGTTGGAGCTACTTCGCTGGATGATTTAAAGAGAGATGATAAAAAGTGGCAGAAATATGTCGCTCCGATTCTTGGGAAAACAGATATGATCATCTTTGCATTTGGAGCAGATATCGGAAGCTGGGAAGGATATTCTGCTGATAATGAGAAATATGAATTTTATAAGAGTCAGGGATACCGTTATTTCTGTAATGTAGATTCCAGCCAGTATTTCGTACAGATTACAGGTGATTATTTCCGTCAGGGAAGAAGAAATCTGGATGGATACAGAATGTACTATAATCCTGAAATGCTCAGTGATCTTTTTGACGTATCAGAGGTATGGGATTCATCAAGACCGACTCCGGTACCGGGAATGTAGAAGGGAGTATTATTTATTATGAAGAAAAAAATATATCTTGCCATGTTTGCGGCCTGTTTTGCACTAACTGCATCCGCATGTGGTGATGGTGCGGCTGTTATTACAGACAATACAAAAACAGAAAAGTCTGCCGATAATAAAAAAGCAGAAGTGGGAACAACCAGGCTTGTGTCGGTTGAGAATGTAGATAAATATATTACGATTGGAGAATATAAAGGACTGACTCTGGATAATACAGTGGATGCAATCACAGATGATGATGTGCAGGCACAGATTGACCAGGATCTGCAGGATAAAGCAGAACCTGTATCTGACAGTGCCAAAGAAGGTGATCTGGTAACTGTGAACTATGTGGGAACTAAGAATGGACAGACTTTTGATGGCGGGACTGCCAATAATTATGATTTTGTGATTGGTCAGGGGCAGATGTTTGATGAGTTTGAGAATGGCGTAATCGGAATGAAGAAAGGCGAAACAAAGGAAATCAAGATTGATTTTCCGTCAGATTACGCAGATGAAACTCTGGCAGGTCAGGAAGTTGTATATAAAGTCACTGTACAGAATGTGCGCCGCGCAGGTGAACTTACCGATGAGTGGGTAGCAAAGAATACAGATTATACGACTGTGGATGAATATCGGGAAAGCGTTCGCAGCCAGCTGGAGGAAGAAGCGAAGAATTCAGCACAGGAAGTTCTTAAAAATACTGCATGGAGTACAGTACTTGAGAATTCGGAAGTGAAAGAGTATCCGCAGGAGGATGTGGATTCTGCAATTTCTGAGTTTAAGAGCAGTATGGAAGTTTATGCAAAACAAGCGGATATGACTTTAGAGGAATTCATAGACAGCCAGGGGATTTCCCAGGATGATTTTGACGAGCAGTGTCAGCAGTATGCAGAAGGTAAAGTGAAACAGAATCTGATTGTACAGGGAATCATGGATGCGGAAGGGCTGTCTCTTGATGATAAAGAGAGCCTTCAGCTGCAGGAGGAACTGGTGGAACAGATGGGTGCCGGTGATATCGCAGAATTGGTTGGAACATACGGGCAGACTTATGTAGACGAATCAATTGGTCTTCTCAGAGTAGAGGATTTTATTATAAAGAATGCAAGCGTTAGTGATAAAGTCGCGAATGGCGATGTGATCGCGGATGATGCAGAAGCAGCTGCAAAAAATTCAGACTCAGACAGTGAACAGGATATGACGGATACAGAAGATACGAATACTTCAGATGACGCGGGAAATTCAGATGACAGCGATAGCAGCACAAATCAGAGTGGTTCTGATGTTGACGTAAATCTGGAAGAGGAACTGGGGACAGAAGAAGTAGAATAATTGTTACCGGGCACGGAGTGAACGTTAACGAATAATTGGCATTGTATTTGCCGGGTAAATGAGTTATGATTGAAGTTACAAAAAGAATGACAGTAACTTATGAAGCTATTCAGCAGTTGCAGATAAACGTTCTTGGCTAAATTAATGTAAATAGAAACGGGGAAAGGAAACAATGGATAAGCGGGTTTTGCGCGAGAGGATGCGCAGAAAAAAACGCCAGATGATGATTCGTCATTATACGAAGATCGGACTCTCCGTGCTTGGTCTGATTCTGGCTATTGTATTTGTGGTGAGAGGAATCATTATTCCAATCGCTCATCATGTAGCCGGAGGCGGAAGCAGTAATCAGACTGTGCAGGCCCAGGCAGATACGGAAGAGGTTCAGGCTAATTCTGATGCGGCTGTGAGACAGCCACTGAAGGGTAAATCAGATACGGATAAGATCTCCACGATGACAGCAGGCTGGCATGAAGATACTAACGGAAAGTGGTATCAGAATGCAGATGGTACATATTTTGCAAATGGATTTCAGGATATTGACGGTGTGACATATTCATTTGATGAAAACGGATATATTCAGACTGGATGGGTGACAAAGGGCGTAAAAGATTACTACTTTAATGATGATGGATCTTATGATCCGAGTCAGGTACGACCGATGCTGGCATTGACCTTTGATGATGGTCCGGGACAGTATACAGATGAGCTTCTGGATTGCCTGGAGGCGAATAATGCACATGCAACATTCTTTATGCTTGGACAGAATGTAAGTGCATATCCGGATGCACCGAAACGTATGCTGGAACTTGGCTGTGAGATCGGAAGTCATTCCTGGGATCATACACAGCTGACTACGATTGACCTTGATTCAGTTGCCAAACAGTTTTCTGATACGGATGATGCACTGACTCAGGCCTGTGGACAGGCAGCGACAGTAGCACGTGCACCGTACGGAGATGGAAATACAGATATTTATAATACAGTAAATAAACCATTCTTTATGTGGTCTTTGGATACGGAAGACTGGAAGCTGATGGATGCGGATGCGGATTATAATGCAGTAATGAACGGAGATCTTACAGATGGAACAATTATCCTGATGCATGATATCCATGAGCCGTCTGTACAGGCTGCCATAAGACTGATTCCGGATCTTATTGCAAGAGGATATAAACTTGTGACGGTAAGTGAGATGGCAGAAGCTAAGAATGTAACATTACAGAATGCATGTTATGTTGATTTCTGGCCGAGTACACTCAGCAACGGTGGTGTTCCCGGATATCAGGGCGGAGCAGATGCAGCAGCTTCTACGGATTCCACAGATGGTACAACTGATTCATCAGATTCTTCTGACGGAAACTCAGATTATTCTGATGGAAGTGAGGATGGAAGTACAGATGACAGCAGTTCAGATGGAAACTATGACGACGGAAGCGGCGATTACAGCGATGATTCTTCGGAAGATTACAGTGACGATTCTGTGGATTACGGAGATGACTCTGAATATTAAAGGACAATAAAAAGTAATAAAAAGAGCAAAGAAATGCGAAAGACAGCGTTTCTTTGCTCTTTGTGTTTTTTACAAAAATAACACAAAAAACGCATAAAAATTGTTAAATATACACATATTTTTAATTGACGTAGCGAATGGGGGTTGGTATAATAAAGCTTATAGAATGACTAAGAGTCAGTTCATAGCCCTGCCGGGTCGGATCGCATTGCAGCAGTAAGGAAGATGTTGTCTGGAACGATCCACCGCAGGCTGAGAATCCTGCTTTGCAGGGTTCTTCTTGTGTTATTGTTTATGTTGCAGTGAGCAATAATATTTTCATATCCGTGAAAAGATAGAAACATGAATATTAAGGGAGGACTCCAGATGGGCGAGAGTATGAAATTTACGGATTTAGACCAGTATTTGTTTGGACAGGGAACCAATTACGAAGTATATAAGAAATTGGGCGCTCATCCTACTACATATCGAAGAAAAAAAGGCGTATATTTTGCGGTCTGGGCACCAAATGCCCAGTCAGTATCTGTAATTGGTGAATTTAATGACTGGGATGAAGAGGCCAGTCCGATGAAGAAGGTAGGACCGATCGGTGTCTATGAAGTGTTTGTTCCGGGAGCCAAGATTGGACAGTTATATAAATTCTTTATCGTAGGAGCACATGGAGAGAAGCTTTATAAAGCTGATCCGTATGCAAATGCGGCTGAGAAGCGTCCGGGAACGGCATCCAGGATTGTAGACATTACAGATTATAAATGGAAAGATGCCACATGGATCAAGAACAGAGAGAAGTTTGACGAGACAGTACAGCCGATGGCAATCTATGAAGTTCATCCGGGTTCCTGGATGAAACATCCGTGGACAGAGGAGAATGAAGAAGGATTCTATAATTATCGGGAACTTGCACATTCTCTGACTGCATATGTAAAAGAGATGGGTTATACTCATGTAGAATTAATGGGAATCGCCGAGCATCCGTTTGATGGTTCCTGGGGATATCAGGTAACCGGATATTATGCACCGACTTCCAGATACGGAACACCGCAGGATTTCAAATATATGATCGATTATTTCCACCAGAATAAGATCGGCGTTATTCTTGACTGGGTACCTGCACATTTCCCGAAAGATGCCCATGGTTTGGTGAATTTTGACGGAACTGCAGTATATGAGCATGCAGATCCGAGACAGGGAGAACATCCTGACTGGGGAACTAAGATTTACAATTATGGCCGCCCGGAGGTTAAGAACTTCCTGATCGCAAATGCTCTTTACTGGATTGAAGAGTGTCATGTAGACGGACTTCGTGTGGATGCGGTTGCCTCTATGCTTTACCTTGACTATGGTAAGAAAGACGGAGAATGGGTTGCGAATAAATACGGCGGAAACAAGAACCTGGAAGCGATTGAATTCTTTAAACATCTGAATACCATTGTTCTCGGCAGAAATCATGGAACAGTGATGATCGCTGAGGAATCGACAGCATGGCCGATGGTTACAGGAGATGCTGAGAAAGACGGACTTGGATTCAGCCTGAAATGGAACATGGGATGGATGAATGACTTCCTGGAATATATGAAACTGGATCCATATTTCCGTAAATTCAATCATAATAAGATGACATTCTCCATGACTTATGCATACAGTGAGAGATATGTACTGGTTCTTTCTCATGATGAAGTGGTTCATCTGAAATGCTCCATGCTTGAGAAGATGCCGGGCGAACTGTCGGATAAATTCAAGAACTTAAAGGCGGCATATTCCTTTATGACCTGTCATCCGGGTAAGAAGCTCCTTTTCATGGGACAGGAATTCGGACAGCTTCGTGAGTGGAGTGAGGAGAGAGAACTTGACTGGTTCCTGCTGAATGAGGAACCTCATAAAGATCTGCAGAATTATGTACATGATCTTCTTACTATTTATAAGAAATATCCGGCGCTCTATGCGGCTGATAATGATCCGGAAGGCTTTGAGTGGATCAATGCCAATGACGGAGACAGAAGTATTTTCAGCTTTGTAAGAAAATCGCCGACGAAGAGAAATAATATTCTGTATGTAGTTAACTTTACACCGGTTGACCGTCCGGATTACAGAGTTGGTGTTCCGAAGAAGAAACAGTATAAGCTGATCATGGATGAGAACGGACTGACAGAGCCAAAGATATTCAAGGCTGTGAAACAGGAATGTGATGACAGACAGTTCTCATTTGCATATCCGCTGCCAGCTTATGGAGTTGCAATTTTTGTATATTAAGGTTATTACTCAGACACAATTATCCTACGGGATATGTTGCTAAGAGCGGAGTGAACAATAACATATTAAGTTTTGACCGGAACAGGACTTGCGTTATTTAGCGATATTATAACTAAGCGTATGGAATACCTGGAAAATTCGTGCAAAATCAATAATTGCTTTTTGTATATAACTGCGTTATAATTAGCGCGAAAACAAGGAATAGAGAGAAAAGTTTACATGTTGAAAGGAGAATGAACATGAAAGTATCTAACATTAAAGATATTGAGAAGTTTTTTGAGGTAGTTGACAGCTGCGAAGGAAGAGTAGAATTAGTAACAGGCGAAGGTGACAGACTGAACCTTAAATCCAAATTATCCCAGTATGTGTCTCTGGCAAACATTTTCTCAGGCGGAGAGATTCCGGAACTTGAGATCGTTGCATACGAGAAAGAAGATATTGATAAATTAATGAGCTTTATGATCAACGGTTGATCATTAAAATACGAGAGGGGACATGATATTGGATCATGTCCCCTTCTTTGCGTGGGACAGACTTGAATATGGAAGAAAGCTTGTGTATAATAAATGCGTTACGGACAAATATATAAGTAGATGGGATATAAGCGAATATGCCAAAATTCCGAGACATACGAGGTAAAACTCCATCGCCAAAGGCGATTTTTAACCGTAACTGTGGAGGTACTGAACAGTTACAATTATTTCATATCTGCTTACAAGATAAATTTGTAAAAAAACATAAAAATAGAAAAGGAGAAACAAAACGATGGCAACTAAGATTGATATTATCTCCGGTTTCCTTGGAGCCGGTAAAACTACCTTAATCAAGAAGCTTCTGAAAGAGGCTTACGCAGATGAGCAGGTCGTGCTGATTGAGAACGAATTCGGTGAGATCGGTATCGACGGTGGGTTCCTGAAAGAAGCAGGAATCCAGATCCGTGAAATGAATTCCGGATGTATCTGCTGTTCTCTGGTTGGAGATTTCGGTACTTCTCTGAAAGAAGTTGTTGACAAATATCATCCGGACAGAATCCTGATTGAGCCGTCAGGTGTTGGTAAACTGTCAGATGTTATCAAAGCAGTACAGGGTGTTCAGGGAGATGTAGATATCGTACTGAATAGCTACACAACTGTAGTAGATGCAAAGAAATGTAAAATGTACATGAGAAACTTTGGTGAGTTCTTTAACAACCAGGTTGAATATGCCGGCGCAATCATTATGAGCCGTACAGACATTATTGATGAGAAGAAAGCACAGCAGGCAATGGAACTTCTTCGTGGAATCAATGCAAAAGCAGCAATTATCACTACTCCGATCGAGAAACTGGATGGAAAGAAAATCCTTGAGGTTATGGAGAAACCGGTATCTCTTGAAGAAGAACTGATGGCAGAAGAAGAGGTATGCCCGGAATGCGGACATGTACATGAGCATGGCGAACACCATCATCACGACCATGATGATGAATGTGGCTGCGGACATGACCACGACGAGCATGAACATCATCACCATGATCACGATGATGAATGTGGCTGCGGACATGACCACGACGAGCATGAACATCATCACCATGATCACGATGATGAATGCGGCTGCGGACATGACCACGACGAGCATGAACATCATCACCATGATCACGATGATGAATGCGGCTGCGGACATGACCATCACGACCATGATCATCATCATGACCACAATGATGAATGTGGCTGTGGACATGATCACCACCATGATCATCACCATCATCATGCAGATGAAGTATTTACAAGCTGGGGACGCGAGACAATTAAGAAGTATACAAGAGAAGGACTTGAGAAAATGCTCGAAGCTCTTTCTGCTTCTGAAGATTACGGTATCATCCTTCGTGCAAAAGGAATGCTTCCGGCAGAAGATGGAACATGGATCTACTTTGATATGGTTCCGGAAGAAACAGAGATTCGTGAGGGAGCACCGGAATATACGGGCCGTCTCTGCGTGATTGGTTCTAAATTGAAAGAAGATAAACTTGCAGAGTTATTTGGCCTTGCAGAATAAAAAACAATTACCGCGTCCGGTAATAAAAAAAGTTACGGCTTACAGATAAACCGTAGCGCAGTGACAAAATAATCAGGATAAAGGAAATAGAATTATGGATGATATCAGAGTTCCCATTTATTTGGTAACAGGATTTCTGGAGAGTGGAAAGACAACTTTCCTGGATTTTACATTACAGCAGGACTATTTCGCCATTGATGGAAAGACACTGCTGATTCTTTGCGAAGAAGGCGAAGAAGAATATGATATGGATAAACTGAAACTTACAAACACAGTTATAGAAGTGATCGAGGATGAAGAAGATCTGACTCCTCAGCGTCTGGCTGCGATGGATATCATCCATCAGCCGGAACGTGTTGTGATCGAATACAATGGAATGTGGCTTGTAAGTAAATTCGAGCAGATGGAGCTTCCGGACGGCTGGGGTATTGAGCAGGAGATTACCTGCGTAGATGCGACAACTTATCAGGTTTATATGGCAAATATGAAGTCTCTGTTCATGGATATGGTGAGAAATACAGATATGGTTGTATTTAACCGTTGTAAAGAGGGAGATCCGCTTCCTGCATACAGACGTGGAATTAAGGTCGCAAATCAGAGTGCAGAGGTTATTTTTGAGGATGAAGAAGGTGAAATGGACGACATTTTCCAGGATGAGATGCCGTTTGATATTGATGCACCTGTCATTGAGATCCAGCCGGAAGATTACGGAATCTGGTTTGTAGATGCAATGGATAACCCGGAGAAATATGTGGGTAAAACTGTACGCTTTAAAGGTCGTGTTATGAAACCTCGTGGAATGGGAAGCAAATTCTTTGTTCCGGGACGTGTTGCAATGACTTGCTGTGCAGATGATACTACATTTCTTGGATATGTGTGCAGAAGTGATAATGCATCTCATATCAAAGAAGGAAGCTGGGTAGAGGTAACTGCAAAGGTTGCTTTTGAAAACCGTACAGAATATCAGGGCGAAGGCATTGTGCTTTATGCAAGTGATGCAAAAGAATGCGAACCTCTGAAAGACGAAATGGTATATTTTAATTAGGAGACGCGCATATGTATTTAGTAGTGGGACTGGGAAATCCCGGGAGAGAGTATGAAGCAACACGGCACAATATGGGATTTGACACCATTGATCATCTGGTAGAGGACTACAATGTTCCGCAGGGCGGCGTGAAATTTAATGCCATGTACGGAAAAACGATGATTGGCGGAGAAAAGGTTATTCTTATGAAACCTCTTTCTTTTATGAACCTGAGTGGCGGACCTGTCCGCGAGATGGCGAATTATTTCAAAATTGATCCGGAGACAGAACTGATTGTTATTTATGATGATATTGATCTGGAACCGGGACAGCTTCGCATCCGTAAGCAGGGAAGCGCAGGTGGACACAATGGAATTAAGGATATTATCCGTCAGCTTGGCACAGAGAAGTTTCTGCGCATTAAAGTAGGTGTAGGAGATAAGCCAAAGGGATGGGATCTTGCAGATCATGTACTTGGCAGATTTTCCACAGAAGACAGAAAACTTGTGGATGAAGCAATAGAAAAAGCGGCAAAGGCTGTGGATATCATGATCTCACAGGGCGTAGATGCGGCGATGAACGAATATAACAGAAAAGTACCTGCACAGAAGTAAGAAGCGGCAAAGTGGTAAGTGGCACATGCTGGCTGCTTTTAATGGAAGAAAAGGAAGAAAAGCGGTGACTGTTAATGATGCTACAGCAGGAAAACAGGTGCCGCTTTTATCTTGCCACAGTGTTCTGGAACTTTTGACGTAATATTTTTAATTACGAATAGCAATGAATGGCAGAAAGATTTATTTATCGGAGACATATAAGAGGTGAATATGAAAGCATTTATGGCACCTCTGCAGGGACTTGCAGAGTTTGAACAGATTAAAGAAAAAAGTAAAACAAATAAGGGGATTCTGCAGGTTTCGGGATGTATGGAATCGCAGAAATCCCATCTGATGTACGGTCTTTCCAAGACTGCGCCATATCGTCTGATCCTGGCAGAAGATGAACGCCGGGCCAGAGAAATCTATGAAGATTACCGGTTTTATGATAAGAAAATATATTCCTATCCGGCAAAGGATCTTCTATTCTTTCAGGCAGATATTCATGGAAATCTGCTGATCCGACAGAGAATGAAAGTAATCCGGGCATTGCTGGAGGAAAAGGAACTTACAGTTGTCACAAGCATTGACGGATGCATGGATTTCCTGGAACCGCTGGAAAAAATAAAAAGCCAGCTGATTCATTATGAAAATGACAGTACGATAGACATGGATCAGTTGAAAAATAAACTGGTGGATCTGGGATATGAGCGTGTAGGTCAGGTGGAAATGCCGGGACAGTTTTCTATTCGCGGTGGTATTGTGGATATCTACTGCCTCACAGAGGAAAATCCATGGAGAATCGAACTGTGGGGGGATGAGATCGATTCTATACGAAGTTTTGACGCTGAGAGCCAGAGATCCCTCGAGAATCTGGAGGAGATTACGATTTATCCGGCAGTAGAACATATCGGGGAATCTGATATGGTTTCTTTCCTGGAGTATTTTCCAAAGGAGAAATCGGTTATTTTTCTGGATGAACCGAATCGACTGACGGAGAAAGGTGAAGCAGTAGAAGAGGAATATCGCCAGAGCCGTATGCACCGCGAGGAAAAAGGCAGCCAGAATCTGCCGGACAACTGGCTTTGTTCTTTTGAAGAACTTCAGAAAGAATTAAATAAGCGAAACTGTATTTCTGTCTGTGCGCTGGAACCGAAGCAGGCGGGCTGGAAGGTTCGGGAGAAATTTTATCTGGAAGTAAAATCAGTCAGTTCGTATAACAGTAGCTTTGAACTTCTGGTAAAGGATCTTCACCAGTATAAGAAACAGGGATACAAGATCGCATTGCTCTCCGGTTCCCGTACCAGAGCTGAACGACTGGCGAAGGATCTCCAGGAAGAAGGGCTGGCTGCCTTTTACGGGCAGGATTATGACAGGGAGATTCTGCCGGGTGAGATCATGGTGGTTTATGGTCATGCGAAAAAAGGCTTTGAATATCCGCTGATCAAATTTGCGGTGATGACAGAGTCGGATATTTTTGGTCAGGAACAGAAGAAGAGAAAGAAGAAAAAGAATTATAACGGAAAGCGTATCCAGGATTTTGCAGAGCTTTCTATCGGGGATTTTGTGGTTCATGAGAAGCATGGACTTGGTATTTATCGCGGAATTGAGAAAGTGGAAGTGGACAGAATCGTTAAGGATTATATTAAGATTGAATATCGTGGCGGCAGCAATCTTTATATTCTGGCAACTCAGTTAGACTGTCTTCAGAAATACTCGGGCGGTGATACGGCAAAAACTCCGAAACTGAATAAGCTTGGAACGCAGGAATGGAATAAGACGAAAAGCAAGGTCCGGGGAGCTGTCAAAAATATTGCGAAAGAGCTGGTAGAGCTCTACGCGGTACGTCAGGAAAAGGAAGGCTATGTCTGTGGTCCTGATACGGTATGGCAGAGGGAGTTCGAGGAAATGTTTCCATATGAGGAGACAGAAGATCAGCTCAGCGCCATTGAAGATGCCAAGCGGGATATGGAGAGCACGAAAATCATGGACCGTCTGATCTGCGGTGACGTAGGTTATGGTAAAACAGAGGTTGCTCTGCGCGCTGCATTTAAGGAAGTGCAGGAGAGCAGACAGGTGGCGTATCTTGCCCCGACAACTATTCTTGCACAGCAGATATACAACACCTTTGTACAACGAATGAAAGAGTTCCCGGTACGAGTGGAACTTCTCTGTCGTTTCCGTACGCCGGCGCAGCAGAAGAAAGCGATTGAAGACCTGAAAAAGGGACAGGTAGATGTAATTATCGGAACACATAGAGTCTTGTCGAAGGATGTACAGTTTAAGAACCTTGGACTTCTGATCATCGATGAGGAACAGCGTTTCGGGGTTGCGCATAAAGAGAAAATCAAGCAGCTGAAAAAGGATGTAGATGTGCTGACTTTGACAGCAACGCCGATTCCGCGTACTTTGCATATGAGCCTCATTGGAATTCGTGATATGAGTGTCCTTGAGGAACCGCCGATGGACAGAATGCCGATTCAGACCTATGTTATGGAGTATGATGAGGAGACAGTCCGGGAGGCGATCAACAGAGAACTGCGCAGGGGCGGACAGGTCTATTATGTCTATAATCGTGTTACGGATATTGCGGATGTTGCCCTGCGCATAGCGAAACTTGTGCCGGATGCGAGGGTGGATTTTGCACATGGACAGATGAGCGAGAGAGAACTTGAGAATGTCATGTATGCGTTTGTAAATGGTGATATTGATGTACTGGTTTCGACTACGATTATTGAAACAGGGCTGGATATTTCCAATGTAAATACCATGATCATCCATGATTCCGACAGATACGGACTTTCCCAGCTTTATCAGCTTCGCGGAAGAATCGGTCGATCTAACAGAACGGCGTATGCATTCCTGATGTACAGGCAGAACGTGATGCTGAAGGAGACTGCGGAGAAGCGTCTGGCGGCTATTCGTGAATATACGGATCTGGGAAGTGGATTTAAAATTGCCATGAGAGATCTGGAACTTCGAGGCGCGGGAAATCTGCTGGGTGCACAGCAGCATGGACATATGAATGCGGTGGGATATGATCTCTATTGCAAGATGCTCAGCGAGGCAGTCAAAGAGGCAAAAGGAATCCATACAATGGAAGATTTTGAGACATCGATTGACCTCAATATCGATGCATTTATTCCGGATTCCTATATCAGCAATGAATTCCAGAAACTTGATATTTATAAACGAATCGCTGGAATCGAAACGCAGCAGGACTATGATGATATGTTAGAGGAACTTCTGGATCGTTTTGGTGAACCTGGAAAGGCAGTGCTGAATCTCCTTGCAATTGCGAAGTTAAAAGCTATCGCACATCAGGGCTATGTGACAGAAATTAAGCAGACTGGAAAATCAGTGCGCATTACACTTTATGAAAAAGCAAAGCTGAATCCGGAAGGGATTCCGCTTCTCATGCAGAAATACAGAAGAAGCTTGCAGTTTAAGAATGAGCAGGAACCGAAATTTATCCTGGAACCTCAGGGCAGTCTGATTCCTGCGCTGACGGAATTTGCAGAAGAACTTAAGAATATGGCTGAAGAATGAGAAATAGAGAAACTCGTAATTTGGCAGAATAAAAAAGATGATTTTCTGTTTGGAAAAGTGTAAACAGGCTTATTCTGTGAGGGCAGATAATAATTATAGAGGAAACATGACAGGTTAAATAAATCGTGATAAATATGTGAAATATAGCACTTATTTTTTAAATTGCCTTGCCCTTGACAGGAAAAAAGTTTATACTCTAGTAATAGCACAGTCTGGAAAAGTGGGACATGAAGAAAGACCAGACTGATAATATGGAGGAAGAAATGAAAGAAATGGCAAAGAGAACAGCCGTAGCAGCACTGGCAGGTGTGATGTCAGTTGGTATGCTTACAGGCTGCGGAAGTAAAACATTAGATGGAACAAAAACAGTGGCTACAGTAGACGGAACAGATATTCCGCTTGGAGTTGTCAGCCTTTATGCGCGTGAACAGCAGCAGCGGACAACCGCCATGTATATGTCTTATATGGGAAGCGCGGATAATATCTGGGATCAGACAGCAGATGAAGATTCTGGAGAGACATATGGTGATCAGGCAGTGACAAGCAGTCTGGAATCCATTGAGAAAATGTATATTCTGAAAGAGAAAGCATCTGATTACAATGTAGAACTTACAGATGAAGATGAAACAGCAATCGCAGATGCTGCATCACAGTTTATGGCTGCAAACAGCGAAGAGACAATCAAAGAACTCGCTGTAACAGAGGATCAGGTAAAAACATTACTGGAGCTTCAGACAATCCAGAAAAAGATGTATGACCCGATTGTTGCAGAGGGAAATATCACAGTTTCTGATGATGAGGCAAATCAGACAACCTTTACTTATGTAAGTATCTCTACAAGTGGTGATGATGTAACAGACGAAGATAAAGAAACTAAGAAAGAACAGGCTCAGGAGATTCTTGATAAAATGAAAGAAGATCCGACAGCTGATATGAGCGAAGTTGCTCAGGGAGTAGATGAGAGCTACTCAGCAGTACAGGGTAATTTTACAACTAAAGAAAGCGAAGATGAGGATGAAGACTCCAGCGGGGCAGCATATCCGGACGAAGTTATTAGTGTTTTACGTGGACTGAAAGACGGAGAGGTTGCAGATGATATTATTGAGACTGATACAGGATATTATGTAGTAAGACTTGATAAGATTAATGATGAGGATGCAACAGCATCCAAGAGAGAATCTCTTCAGAATTCCAAAGAGAGCACATATTACACAGAGACAACAAATCAGTGGCTGGATGATGCGGATGTAAAAGTAGTAAAGAAAGTTCTTAAGACACTTAAGATTACAGATAAACATACTTTTACAGCTCCAACTTCGACACCTACTCCATCACCAGAAGCAACACCAGAAGTAACGGAAGAAGCAACACCAACACCGGAGGCTGATGTGACAGAGGAAGCTGAAGCAACTGAGACACCGGCAGCAGAAGAAACAGAGGCAACTGTAACACCAACAGAAGAAGCTGAAGCTACAGAAACACCAGAAGCAACACCGACAGAAGCTGCGGAATAAGACAGGAAAATTATATTGCTGTATCGCAGAGAATTGTGGTAATGAATAATAAACATAAGGTAACATAATAAAAGCAGCTATATGGAAAACAAAAACGTTTCTCATATAGCTGCTTTTGCATTGCCAGAATAATATTTTCTGATGAATTGCGCAAAAACCTCGAATCAGGAATACCCTTGTGGATGCCATAAAATGCAATGGTACCGGAAAGTTCTGCAATATCAGGAAATTACGGTATCGCGCCCATGTGTTTTTCCGTAATAAAGTTTATCATCCGCATGTTTGATTAATTCTGAAATATTTGACTGATAGTCGTTTTCTTCTACACCGAAAGTCATAGTTACGTGAACTGTAATATCTTTATAGGTTATGATACATTTGCTGACTGCTATATTAATTTCATTCATGATTGTACTTGCATTGTCAAGATTCATTCCCGGAAAGAAGAAGAGAAATTCTTCGCCGCCCCATCTGCAGACGTGTCCTGAACCAAGCGTTTTTTCTTTAAAAAGTTCTGCGAGAGATTTTAGAACCTGATCGCCGCAATTATGACCATAAGTATCATTGATTTTTTTGAAAAAATCGATATCGCCAATGGCAATGCTGAAATTTTCATAAGGATTAGCTTTAATGTGATTTTCCAGAACCTCTTCCATACGGCGTCTGTTATACAGAGTAGTAAGAGGATCGGTTCCGGCCTGTTGTCTTAATTCAATGTTATACAGCATGAGATGCTTCTCTGCTTTCTGAAGATTATCGCTGAATGTCAGACAGATCACACCCGTGATCACAAATGATAAAATAGTATTTAAAACTTGTACAATCAGCATATGTGCTTCTGTAAGGACGTATATTGGCGGATAATTCTGACAATGAAAAAACAGTGCCATTCTCAGTATGAATAAAAAAACTGCAAATGCAATTTTGTTAAAGGTTGTATCATACAGAGAAAACATTGAAATTAACATTAGTGGCAGGATGAAGTTGGAACCGCCAACATTCCATCCATAATAATAGATGAAATAAGAAATCCATCCCGCGGAAATGATAACATAAAATAAAAAGTTCCATCGTATAAAGATACGATTCATGTAATGTCTTGCAAGAAGACATGTAGCCAGCCATCCCGCAACAGGAAGAGCATTAACCGGATATCCAAAACATGTGATACAGACTATAAATAGCAGAAAGTATACAATGTAGATGTTATAAGATCTTGTTAATGCAAGAGAAAAATACAAAGGTGTAGTTTCGGCATCAAATTCATGATTAAATATACTCATATTGATTCTCCTGAGCATATAGAAATAACATATTCAAAAATGTTATTTCTATATGCTTTATATTAAATAAGGAGGAAATGCTTTAATGCATTAGCGATGCCATTATCCTCGATATTGGTTGTCTGGTAAGTGCAATGAGGAAGAATCAAAGGATCTGAATCACCCATTGCAATGCTGTTTCCGGCAAACTGAAGCATAGGAAGATCATTTGTGCTGTCGCCAAAAGCAAAGGTATCTTTGATTGATACTCCCAGGCGGTCAGACAGAAACTGGATCCCTGTTGCCTTGCTACAATTTTTCTGAGTTAATTCCCAGGCTTTATCATCATGGATAAAACACAGGAAATGTTCATCAACAAATTTGCGGAAGGTATCCGTATCAGAGTCTGCGGCAGGAAATGCCAGAAACTTGTCAAATGTAAAACTATGGTAGATTTCGGAAGTGTAGAGAGATAAATCTTCTACTTCAACTTCTGTTTTCAGATTCTGGATAGCACCAGGAAGAGAACAGGATCCGTTATCATATAAAATTTTGTCCGGACGCTCAAAAAATGCGGGGATCTTGCAATTTCTTAGTATTTCTATTATTTCACGACAGAGTGAATTGGGAATTGAACTGGAAAATAAAAGTTCTCCATTCATATAAATCTGGCTGCCACATCCACAGACATATCCGTCAAAGCCAATCTTCCGGATTATTTCAGGAATCATGGCATAAGTACGTCCGGAGTTGACAAAAAGCAGGTGTCCATTATCGTGGGCTTTTTTTAAAGCAATTCTTGCACTGGCCGGAACAGCCCATGGATAAGGGGTAAGTAAAGTCTTATCAATGTCAAAAAATAATAGTTTACGATTATTCTGCATCAGATGCCTCCTCTATTGTGTCACTGAATTCATCGTTTGCTTTAATATGGCTTCCGTTGCTGAAATCTTCGCTAAATTTTTCGCTGAATTCCTCGTTCGAAGAATCTTCACTTCCTGTATGTACGCGAATGCCATTAAGTTCGACTTCACCTTCCATTGGAATTACAAGACATTTTCGTCCATCAATCACGCGTGTCTCAACGAGATCGGCACGTTCAGGGTCTACGTGAACGACAACATCAGGAGTCTTAATCTCGAATCTTCGTGTATTGGTAATATTAGAAGCAACCAGAGAGGATTTTTCTCCGGCAGTAATTTCATACTGCTCGTCAAAAGACTGTAACTTCTCATCTTCTACGCCACATTCTTCGAAAAGACGTTTCACTTCGGATTTAGTCAGAACTACAGGCTCCGGTTCATCTTTCTGAGCTTCAATCAGGTCGTTTAATTTCTCGTGAATATTTAATACCGTATCATAGCTGCAGTCCTCACCAAGTGTATCTTCGACCAGTGCATTGAAAGAGTCACGCTGTCCACCGGCGGAGAGAGGGGCATTGCATCCAAGGAGTTCATCAATAAAAATATCTCTGAGTTCATTTACGTTCTTACTATAATAAAGAACTCCATGAATATCCGTACTGCGGTCATTAAACTGCGGGAAAAGAAAAGCAACATCCGGAAGTTCTACGATCCAGTCGCGGATGCGGTCCTGAATGCTGTTGGTCTCCGCGTTATAGCAAAGTCCTGCTTTGGAAAGTTTCACCGGGCAGATGCAACACATAATGTGTTCGTAAATTTCATCTGAGGCATCAAACATTTCGGAACCATCGGAGGATTTTCCGGGAATGTCATATACTCCATGAATCAGGATAATGTAATAATTCTCCGGATAATCATAGTTTTCGATGATTTTATCGTAAAAACTCTCGACCAGTGCATCGTCTGTAAGTTTGCTTTCTCTCAGTTTCATAAGGAAATGCTGAGTTCCGCCTTCGGATTCCTGTTCAAGAGGAAATTCCATGTTCATCAGGTTCTTCCCAATTGTTCCGGAAAGGGATTTGCGGAAGATATCAAAATATTTGAACATTTCTTCTTCGGAGAGGGAGAGAAATGCTTCTTTTAATTCGGTTTTTTTGTTCTTTTCTCCGTCAACATAGCATCCGCAAATGCGGGTGATAGAGCAGTTCTCTGGTGTGAACTGCTTCTTGATTTCGGAAATTTCTTTTTTGTTCATATAAGTTACACCTCGTAATAGTATACTTTCCATTATAGACTAGATAGGGACTGGGGGCAAGGATGATTTGTCTGTGAAAGTGTGAAATTATAGATGAGTTTTGACAAAGGTGGTGGTATAATATAGGAAAATTTGTTGCTGTTTACTATGTGAAAATACAGGAGGATACTGACATGAATGAAACAATGAAAAATCTTTTAGAACGCAGAAGTGTACGTGGATATAAGAAAGATCTTGTGCCGGAAGAGGTATTAAATGAGATTCTTGAAGCTGGTGAGTATGCGCCGAGTGGAATGGGACAGCAGGGAACTCTTATGGTAGTGACTCAGAATCCGGAGCTTGTTGCGAAGCTTTCTAAAATGAATGCGGATGTAATGGGGGCAAAGAGCGATCCGTTTTATGGAGCATCGACTGTTATTGTGGTTTTTGCTGACAGTGAGCAGGGCACTTGTGTGGAAAATGGAAGTCTTGTTATGGGAAATCTGATGAATGCGGCTCATGCAGTTGGTGTGGATTCCTGCTGGATTCATCGTGCGAGAGAAGTGTTTGCGTCTGAAGAGGGTAAAGCGCTGAAAGCTGAATGGGGTGTGCCGGAGTCTTATATTGGTATTGGCCATTGTGTACTTGGTTATCGTTCTGGAGAGTATCCGGAAGCTAAGGAGAGAAAAGATGGATTTGTGATCAGAGTTTGATCGAGTCAGGTGAGTTCCCTTGCTTTAATTGTGAAAAACAGGGGGCAGGGGTGTATATGTGTAGAGCGACTGATGAGATGAGGATGACTGAGTGAGTATATTTGGTAATAGAAAGAAAAAGAAGTATAGAACTTTTCTTCAGGATTCTGAGACGGGTGCGGATGATACCAGGGAGTATGAGAAGGGCCGGGGAGTCTGGGGGAAGAATAACTTGCAGGAGGAACATGGGTCGGAGATGAGTGAGAATCTGATCAGGAAGCATTATTGGTTTTCGGGGAGAGTGCAGGGGGTCGGGTTTCGATACCGGGCGTGTTATATTGCGAGTTCTCTGGGAGTGACCGGATGGGTGAGGAATAACTGGGATGAGCGTGTCGAGATGGAGGCGCAGGGGACCAGGGAGGATCTTGCCAGGATGGTGGAGATGTTGTATAGGCAGAGTTTTATTGGGATTGAGGGGGTTGAGGAGAAGGTTGTGCCGGTTGAGGTGGAGAGTGGATTTTATGCTCGTTAACCGCTGATTAAGGGACGCCAAGTCCGCCAGATCATTCCTGTCGGCTCGGTTTCGGGGGATAAGGTACGCCAAGCCCGTCAGATCATTCCTGTCGGCTCGGTTTCGGGACTTAAGAAAAGCTAAGCCCCGGGAAATCCGCTAAAGGCATTCGCAGATAACTCAAACTCGCTGCGCTCAGACAGTGAGTGATCTGCTCATAACGCGGATTTCCCGGGGCTAAGTTTTTCTAAAGTCCCTGCAAATGTCGCTCGACAGGAATGATCTGGCGGGCTTGGCTGGCTGTTGGTAGTGGAAAAGTGGCGGTGGGAAGTTGGTCATTAATAGATTGGCTTTCTTATAGGGAAAAGGAATAGGTGGATAAAAGGAAAGGGGAAAATAAAAAAAGTTTGTCAAATTATGAAATTAACTGT
>NZ_QRIL01000032.1 GCF_003471165.1 Ruminococcus sp. AM22-13
AGGCAATCTTGCTATTTTACATCTTTTTTCAATCTGTCGTATAATATGTCATATCTGCTGCATAATGAAACATCAGGAAAGCATCCGCTTTCGGGTTCTCTAAAGCGCCAGCCTGTGTCTGCTAATATTGATATGATTCTTGGGAAGAATCGTGAGAAAGAACAAGAGCTTGAAAAAGAAAAGGATTTATAGACTGTTATTTTTCATCGGTATTTGGCATTTCAAAATTCGGGTATTGAGGATTACTATCTACCATGTTAAAATAATGATACAGAAATTCATGTTTACTATATCCCATTCTAAAGGAAAGCAGGTGGTGTTTTCACGATGAATAATACAGAAGAAACACTAGATTTTGAACAAAAACATAAAGAAGATCTGCAACGCCTTAGAGGTTTCCGTCTTTTAGATGATGATTTTATGAGTAAAGTTTTTGAAGATACGGCATGTGCTGAATTTCTACTTCAAATCATTTTACAAAGGCATGACCTTAAAGTACAATCTGTGCAGGGACAATATGATATAAAAAATTTACAGGGACGTTCTGTTCGTAAGTAGGTAATCATCCGTATCTTTTTTTTCATTTTTTATTCTGTTACAATCTCCTTAAAACTCAGGAGGTATTCTATACACTATGAATAAAGAAGAAAAAGCAAAACTCTGGGCTGACCGTATCCAGCAATGCCAGACCAGTGGGAAAACATGTAAACAATGGTGTGCAGAAAACGGCATCCCCTTATCTACGATGGGATACTGGATCCGCAGACTTGCAAAAGAAGAGCCGGCATCCGAATCTGAACAGGATCTGGTCTTTGTCAGACTTCCCTCTGAACAGGAAGCTGCCAGAAAGCTTCTCTCTGAGGAATCTTCACCGGTGCGTATTTTTATCTCAAACAGTATCCGTATTGAAATATCTGATTCCTGCAGACCGGAACTGATGGAATCCATACTGGGATTCCTGCAGCGCCATGCTTGACCTGGCAGGAGGAACAACAGTATATCTTTCCTGCGGAGTCACTGATCTGAGAAAAAGTTACAATGGTCTGGCCGCCATCATCAAATTAAAATTTCACCTCGACCCATACTCACGCTGCATGTTTGCGTTCTGCAACCGTCGGCGTACTTCTATAAAGATCCTTCAATGGGACGGATCCGGATTCTGGATCCTGATGAAACGGCTCGACCGTAATGCCTTCCACTGGCCGGATACTCCGGATGAACTCCGTCAGGTGACTCTGAAAGAGATCCACTGGCTGTGTGACGGGCTCTCCTTAAATCCCAGGGGTGCATTTGAGGAACACCATCCAAAGATCATCCTGTAAGCATAAGACATCTGAGCTGTCAATCCCGTAAAAATCATGAAAAACATGGCATTTCTCAGCGTATTTCCTATATCTGGAAACGCAGTTTTTTATAGGAAAACAGCTGGAACCATGATATACTTTTAATAACGCTAAAGCAGGGAGGACAGGATATGGAACCGATCTTTACAGATAAACAGCTGAACAACATGAGCCGGGAAGATCTGATCTCATTGATGAAGATCGTGCAGGAGCAGACAAAGAAAAAAGACACCGAGATCCAGCTGCTAAAGGATAAACAGAAAGAACTCGAATTCTTAAATGCCATGCTCTCTGACCGTCTTACCCTTGCACAGAGAAAACAGTTTGGGGCATCCAGTGAAAAGTATACCGAAGGCTATGAACAGATGAACCTGTTCAATGAGGCAGAAACCAGTGCGGATGCGGAAACAGAAGAACTTTTTGAAGAAATCCAGCCATCCTCATATAAACGTAAAAAGAGGAAAGGAAAGAAGGAAGAAGATCTTTCCAATTTTGAGACCGTTGAAACTAGGACCTATAAACTGGAAGGGGAAGCCCGTTACTGTCCGGAATGCGGAAAAAAATACAATGTAGTAACAAAAGAGACCGTAAAACGCCTGCGTTTTGTACCTGCAAAGTTTGAGGTTGAAGAAGAGATCACTTATGTATACAGCTGCCCGAAATGCGGGTCCATGAAACGTCCTGAAAAAGAACCTTCCCTGATCCGTGGAAGTATCGCTACGCCTTCCCTTGTCGCCGGTATCATGAACGCTAAATATGTAAATGGAATGCCTCTGGCACGCCAGGAAAGAGAGTTTGCCAGATATGATCTTGATCTTTCCACAAAGACTATGGCAAACTGGATCATAAACTGTGCAGACAGATACCTGAAACCGCTGTATCAGCTGATGAAAGAAGAACTTCTGGAAAGCAGATATATCCATTGTGACGAAAGCCGCATCCAGGTACTCGGAGAGCCGGAGCAGAAAGGGACGACCCAGAACTGGATGTGGGTATATCTCACGGATGAATTCAGTGGTTCCCCGCAGATGGTACTCTTCGATTATGAAAGGACCCGTGCGGGATATCATCCTGTAAATTTTTTAAGGGACGGGTTTCATGGGTATCTGACCTGCGATGGATATCAGGCTTATCACAGTTTAGGAGAAGGTATCATAGTAAGCGGATGCCTTACCCATGCAAGACGACGCTTTGATGCAGCCCTCACAGCATTGAAAAAAGATTTCACAAAAGAACAGCTGAAAGAGACAGTTGCATATCAGGCGATGTCAAGGATCGGGATTCTCTATAAGATCGAAGAGATGATCCATGACAAAACACCGGAAGAAAAATATGAAGAACGCCAGAAACAGTCCCATCCGGTCCTGGATGCCATGTTTGAATGGCTGCATACGATGGAAGATTCTGTAGACAGGTCTTCCCTTATTGGTGATGCCATTTTGTATACACTTAATCAGGAAGTATATCTGAGACGGTATCTGGAAGATGGTCATCTCAGCATAGACAACAACAGTGCAGAACGTGCATTGAAAAACTTTGCAGTGGGACGCCGCAACTGGCTGTTTGCCAAAAGTGTACGAGGAGCTGATGCCAGTGCTCTTGTTTACAGCATTACAGAAACAGCACTTCTGAACCATCTGAAACCATACGCATATCTGACCTATATATTGGATGAACTCAGAAAAATAGGAGCTTTTCCTAAAGAGGAAGAATTAAAGAAACTGCTTCCATGGTCAGAGGATCTTCCGGAATACTGCCGGACTAAACTAAAAAAATAATACCAAGCCATCTGATAGAGAATCTGGCAGACAGCCAGGAACAGTATCAGATGGCTTTTATAAAATGTCAATATACAGATGATTACCTACTTACTTTATAAAATGTCAATATACAGATGATTACCTACTTACGAAAATTAAGCGCTTACGTACTTCATAGGGTCAGGCTCCAATGTCGCATTGCCCAACGTGTATGTCCGATTCCACATGTTCCTATTAGTGCTTTTCCTTCATCTGTTTTTTCAATCAGATTACTTAATCTTCCCTTTGCTTTAACCACCTGTGCCAGATACTCCCCATTTCGCACAGCGATTCCAGCAGAATCGTACCCTCGGTACTCTAATTTAGACAGACCATTTAATAAAATAGGTGCTGCCTGCTGTGTCCCAGTAAAACCAACTATTCCACACATTTTATTTTTATCTCCCCGTAAATGCTATTGTTTATCTACATTTTCAAAATATAATCTATTAATTTTCCATATTGTTCACTTCTATTTTCTTCTGGCAACATTTCGATAATTTGCAAAGCAATTAAATATTTTTCGGTTGCCTCCAATCGTTTGTGGTACTTTCCAAGTTGTTTAGATGTTTCCTTATACATCCAAAAGTAAAGACCAGACACAATCTCTACTATTGCTCCAGATAGACCAGCCATAAATGATGCAGAATTATTTCCGCCCAATAAAAATGTAATGACTGCCAAAACAAAAAGCATAAATCCTGCAAAGCATGAGAACATAGCTGCTGAAAAAGATTTTCTAATTTGCTGTTTACAGATAACATAAAACTCTTTCAACTCTTTTAAATTTTCAAACATTAAAGTTCTAATATCCTGATTCTCTTCCTTGCTTTTTTCAGTTAGAATATCCAGATCCTTGATAGCTTCTGAAACCTCTTTTGCTTCCTTTTCAGCAACCAACTCATCTGTTTTTACTTTCATTTTGTACAGAGCATGTATTGATTTTATTATCCAAATAATCCCCAAACACCATGTTATCGGAGATGAAACCGGTGATTCACAATACTGCACTATCAACTTATGTATAAATTGCAATGCATTACCAAACATCTTTTAATCTCTGCCATACAAATCTCTTGTATATACTTTGTCTTTCACATCATCCAAACAACTATCATATCTATTTGCGATAATTGCCTGGCTCTGTTCTTTAAATTTATCCAGATCATTCACAACCTTGCTTCCAAAGAAAGTGCTTCCATCTTCCAATGTTGGCTCATAAATAATAACCGATGCACCTTTAGCCTTAATTCTCTTCATAACTCCCTGTATAGAAGATTGGCGAAAATTATCTGAATTTGACTTCATAGTAAGACGATATACCCCAATTACAACCTCTTTTTCCATAGAAGCATCATATGTATTCTCATCTCCATAGGCATAATATCCAGCTTTCTGTAATACACGATCTGCTATGAAATCTTTCCTTGTTCTATTAGACTCAACGATTGCAGACATCATATTCTGAGGAACATCTGCATAATTTGCCAAAAGCTGTTTTGTGTCTTTCGGTAAGCAATATCCACCATAACCAAATGACGGATTATTATAATGTGATCCAATTCTTGGATCAAGACACACACCGTTAATGATCTGCTGTGTATTCAACCCTTTCATTTCGGCATATGTGTCAAGCTCATTAAAATATGATACTCTGAGAGCCAAATATGTATTAGCAAATAACTTCACTGCTTCCGCTTCTGTAAATCCCATAATCAAAGTATCAATATTCTCTTTAATAGCACCTTCCTGTAATAATCCGGCAAATGTGTTCGCAGCTTTTACAAGTCTAGCATTTTCAACATCTGTTCCCACAATAATTCTGGATGGGTACAAATTATCATATAATGCTTTTGACTCTCGTAAAAATTCTGGACTGAAAATGATATTATCACAGTGAAATTTTTCTCTAATACTTGCGGTATACCCTACCGGAATTGTAGATTTTATTACCATAATTGCATCCGGGTTATATTCAATAACCAGCTTAATTACAGCTTCTACCGCTGATGTATCAAAGAAATTTTTCTTGCTGTCATAATTCGTAGGTGCAGCAATAACTACAAAATCCGCATCCTTATATGCAGATTCAGCATC
Organism: Ruminococcus sp. AM22-13; assembly: GCF_003471165.1. GTDB lineage: Bacteria > Bacillota > Clostridia > Lachnospirales > Lachnospiraceae > Blautia_A. The sequence goes on from NZ_QRIL01000032.1 coordinate 5,240, forward strand.
TAATGTAGCCATCAGATTTAACTTTTTTTCCTTTAAATATTTTTCAATATACTCATCCTGAATCGGACTAATCCTTTTATTGATCTTCTCTATCTTTTCCGGAACAATATCTACTGCCATTACCTCATGATTTTGAGATAATAATGTGGCAATAGAAAGTCCTACATATCCTGTTCCTGCTACTGCTATTTTCATTATATTTCCCCCATTTACTGATAATTTTCTTTGGTTTGTAACTTATTTAAAAAATACATATTAACTTGATTGATTGGCGTTTCAGCGTCATGATAATAACCATCATTTAGCACATACAATACATCATCAACAATCGTAATCCCTTCAATTGCATATGAATCTTTCAATACATATAATGGTTTAACTTTACTTGTTTTTAAGTCAACTGTATAAATATAGCTATCTCCATGATAGTCTGCACCTGCTGAAAAATATATCAAATCATTTTTTTCGTCTAAAAGCAATTGATCTTGTCCTTTTATATGTATTTTAATTGTTTTTTGTACTACGCCATCATATGAACAATTATATAAATAATTATTCGTCAAAATCCAAAGAGTGTTACTCCTACTATCATTTGCAATGCCAGATGGTTCTTTTATATCAAAATTTCCTAATTCATTTCCTTTTTCGTCTATATGGCGAATTTTGTTTTCTCCATAAGAACATAACCAGATAGTTCCATCTGTTGACTTAGTAACTCCTTGTATATCTCTCATATTCTCAAATTTTAAATAACAAGGTATATCTCCTTTAATAGCCGAAAAATCCTTTTCAACTATTTCGATAGAAGCCTGGAAAGTTTTATCATTAGGCTTATATTTACCTGCATTTCCTATAAAAAAACACTCTTCTTCTTTATCCCAATAAAGCCCTGTACATGTAAATCCTACATTAGCTTTTTCTTTGTCCGGCAATTTTAATATTTTATTTGCATATATTTTGTCACATTTCTCTTGTTCAATTTTTACTCTAATACGTGGTAAAATTATATATCCTACTGTAAAAAATATTATGAGAAAAAATAACATAGAAATTAATCGTTTTTTCTTCTTCATACTTTCTTTCCTTTTCTCAGTTCTGGTATCCATTTTTTCCTTGTTGCAACCAACAATACAAACATCATTAAAGCCAACAAATATCTAGCAACTGCATTTTTATATACAGCAACCATAGACAATGCCACAATACTCGTACCTATAAGTATTGTCATTTGCAATTTTGTATTAAAATAATTTTTCATTTGTATCTCATTATCAATACATTCTTTTCTTGCTAATACAAAATATAAAATCATGACTATTAAATAGCTTACTAATGACGTATATCCACCAGCAACATATCCAAAAATCGGAATAAAAATAGCATTTAAAATTATATTACACACTGCTGCAAATACTGACGCAAACAAAATAAATTTCGTCTTTTTATAGTAGAACAAGATATTTACATATTGTTGATATATATACATAACAATAACACTAATTGCTAATGGTGGCATAACCCATATTGCCTCTAAATATTTTTTTCCTCCTAAAATCAAAATTATTTCTGGAGCCATCACAATTTCCGCAATAGCGCAAAAAGCAACTATAATTGTCCCGACTGTTATCAATTTACTTTTATCTTTCGACGAATCCTTTAACTTTAATTCCTTAAACAGCCATGCCTGTAGAGATAAATTCAATGCACCACTTATAACAAAAATGACCATAGCTGCACTATATGATACACTATATAAAGCAGCATCTTCATAACCATCAATTTTTTGTATCATTAAACGATCCGAATGATTTAATAATATCATCGATAAGTAATATGGCATCAATGGCAAATTATATTTCAATGCATCTATTGCATAGTCTTTTTTCCATAATGTGGATGTACCTTTATAATTTGATATAAAAAACGGAATTGCAACCCCTAACTGGATTACTGTCCTTGTAGCTATAACATAAAATATAGGATTATCTAAATTAAGGAAAACAGTTAATGCACCAACGATAGGTCCGATAAGACCATATACAATTATTGCAAATAACATTTTCTTATATTGGTTATCAACTCTTTGTCTTGATGACCACAATCCGAAACTGATAGTTCCTATAAAAGAACATATCATCAGTATACTTAATGGAGTACTTATTCCAGTAATATAATTAATCCCCTTGTGAAACATTAAATACATTAATGTCCAAATCACAATCAATACAATACTCAATGATTGCATAGTTGCTGTATATGTTGTCCTGTTTTCATCGTCCCTTACTAATCCTGCAACATAACCATTGCTGTATATTCTCAATGTTATAATAATCTCAAATATTTCTAGCCAGGACATAAATATACTATATATTCCATATTCCTCAGTAGCTAAGTAATGCGTCAGTATAATCATTACCAACCAAGGCGCAATTTTTTGTATTATATTTCCCACTGCATACCAAGACGCAGCTTTCATTTCTACTGACATATCTCTATATTTTTTTATGATTTTTTTTAGAAAAAATTTCATATCTAACTCACTTCTATTGACTGATAAATCTTGCTATTTCCAAAAAAGAAAATAGCAATAAAAATAGTTGATAAATAATGAATCCATATACTCGATCCTGTCATTCCGATGCCTATATAACATAGCAACATAAAATACATAAATTTTTTACACTTTAAAGGTGCAATATACTTTATCGTTCTTGCACGAATCAATGTAATTCCAAGAATAATGATAGTTCCCCATATTCCGAAAAATGTCAAAAATTGCAAAACGACATTATGTGCATAATAATATTCACCCGACGTAATATATAGCGGAATTCCAAATCCTCCTGGCAAACCGACTCTACCCCTTATATACTCTACACATGCCGTATAAATATAATCTCTGTTGGTCAAGTATATCTCATTGCTTTTTATTTGATTTATCAACAAAGTAACACTTCGAGATTGCATTCCATATTGTGCTAGTTTTTGGCTTACCCAATATAAAATATCTATTAAATTGTTTAGCAAAATATATGCCGATACTACCAGTCCTACAATAATTATTAGTTTCTTCCATAACTTTATTTTACCTGAATATACATATGCAAATAAAATCATGCACGCTGATATTACTGCAGACATACGTCCACCCAAAACAGCAGTCACAAGAATATTAATGGCAACATTAATATATAACCATTTTCTTTTTTCAATTCCCTGAAGTACCATGTAAGAACCAATAAATACATTTGGTACACATATACTTGTAAATATTGAATAATGCACTAGCCCTTGTTTAAGTAAGACAACTGCAACTAATACCAACGGTAAATTTAATTTAGAAAATTTCCACCATTTTTCAACAAATATTCTTAAATCAAATATATTATTTGAAACACACAAACATGGAACTGCTATGCCAACCAACGCTTGTATACCTTCTATAAATACATAATATCGATAAGGCACTACTATATAATTAATGATTATCGCAGAACAAAAAGCAAACAAAAATGTAAGCACACGTTTATTCATGCTCATTGTCGTTCCTATTGCTATTATCGCAAGCATCATATAAATTATATATTCATATAACGATGAAATTTTAAAAGTGTTTTCCAAAATATTCGCAAAGTATGGAACATAAATATATATCACCAATATAATTGCAAGTATTGTACTTTTCTGTTTTATATTTCTTTGTCCATTACTCATATCGCACCTTATTTCTTGCGTTTTCTTATAACTTTATTATATATTTCTTTCCAGTCATATAATGCCGTTTTGAAAAATATAAACGGATACTTTCTTTCATAACTATTCTTTTTCTTTTCATCCCATACTTCATTATTATCAGCTAATTTTTGTGAAAATGCATCTTTAACTTCTTTCGACAACCATTCTCTACCATCTTCACATACTCTGTTACGAATGTCAGCGTATGTTGGTGTTTCTAATTCTGGAACTACTCCCAAGGTTAAAAATGCATGACCATTATAACAATATGGCTGTCTGCAATGTTTTCCCACTGGATTAAAGATTATTGGTTGTTCAGGATTTGTAAATATATTTTGATTACTAAGCTGTCCATAACATGGCTTAGCAGCCCCAGTTCCTAAATCAACGTACAAAGTCCAAGCTCCCGCATAACAAAAATCATCTATTTTTTTCTGAAAAATGTCCAATTTGAAATCAAACATTGTAGAATCAAATTTTCTCCAAACAGACTCATACTCTTTTCTTGACATAGATGTCAAAAGATCTTTTTTCTCAGTCAAATCATTTCGTCCTACTGTAATTTGACATGCTGCTCCTAGTTCTGATTTACAAAGATTTATAATTTCATCAATATCATCAATCAATCCATCATAAGGCATTAACTCAACAGTAAACGAACATCCCTTTTCCCACATCTTTTTCACATTTGAAAAGTATCTATCTATCCATCCTTTTTTCTTTAACTCTGCATAGTGGAAAGAGAATTTGAACTCCAAATGCTCTAACAAATTTCTTGGAAACTCAGCAATTTCATCAAATCGACTTGTCAATGTTCCATTTGTTACAACCTCTAAAAAATGTCCTTGCAATAATAATTGGTAAATATATTGCGGCATTTCTTTCGGAATAAGAGTTTCTCCTCCTCCCGTTAGATTTATAATACAAGTGCCTCCTAACCTCTCTTTTGAAAGACATTTGCCAACATGCTCTGGAGTATATAAAAATTTAGCTACTCCTTTTTCATTTTCTTTCAATGCTGAAATATAACAATATTCACATTTAAGATTACAATTCTTAATTGGTACATTGATAACTAACAATCTTTTGATTTCCATACTTAATCCTTTCGTATTACGTCTGCCATTTTTTCAAAATAGTTTAGCAATTTTTCTCTATCATATTTTTTATGTTCCCATATAGTTGTTCTCTTTAATTTTTCAAGCACTTCACTTAACGAATTAGCTCTTACAATCATATTTGTATCATCAAGCCAATCTGCCACTCCAAAAACTTTACCAGTTTTATTATTTAAAACAATGCATGGAGTCCCATTTAATACAGAAAACAGCATTGCATGTAAACGGTCTGTTATAGTAATTTCCGCATTTTCAAAAGTTTCCCACGACTTTTGCAACTCGCTTATTCGCTTTCTTAAAACAACTGGCGATTTTATAACAGTACTAACTTTTCTAATATTATAATTTTGTTTTATTTTTTCATAAAAATCATCAATATTTTCTTGCTCAGATTCGCAATCCTCTCGAATACATACATTTATCACTTTCTCATGTCCAGTACATTTTTCCTTTGTTCTTATATTTTTCCCATACAAAACCATATCTGGCACTAAATATACATCTGAGTTTCCTGTAAATTCAAATTTTTGTTTTATAAAATTGTAAGACCTCCTTTCTCTTACAAATATATGTAAATTACTATGTTTTTTTAATATTTCATTTGTTATTCTGTATTCCTTCTCTCCCAGTTCGTCTAAAGTATAATATACTGTTTGTGGAAGAATAATAATCTTATTATTTGGGTAGTTCTGCACAATCTCACGTATAACACATTCATTATGTATCCATAAATTCCCCATCCATCCACCACCCGAAATTACAACTAAATCTTCAGGTGTTACTGCATTTTTTATTATTTTTTTTTGTATATGATACATAGGCATCAATATTTCAAAATATTCATAATCCGGGAAAAAATCTTCAAAAAAATATTGTTCTTGGATTGCGATTGCATGATCCCCCAAATTACCATGCATAGGTGTTCCAAACAAAAAAATCTTTTTATTTTTATTTGATTTTAATTTTTTTATTGCCAAACGCCATCCAGGATAAGCTACTGACAGTTTAATTTGTTCTTTTAAAATATTCATTATATCCCTCAAAAAAATATTTAAAATTATTTTCTTTTTTTAACATCAAATCTCTAAGTAAAACTAATAAACAAATAAATATATTAAAATTCTTTCCATAAATTGCCCCTTTAGCAATAATTTGTTTGTTGCTACTACCATTTTCTTTCTTTTTATGATAAACCGTTGCCTCTGGTATATAAAAGATTGTATTTTTTTCATAATTACTTAAAAGGAAATCCACTTCTTCTCCACATACAAATTCGCTCCCCAAACCTAAACGTTCATCAAATTTTTTATTCATCACTAAATCTTTCTTAAATGCAACTTCAATAGACGATTTTGACATGAGCTGTAATTTGTTTCTTACATACTCTTCGTTGGAAGTATAATTTTTATATGGAATATTTTTTTCCGGATCAAAAATCTGTGATAATACAATTTTAGCACATTGTCTTTTTTCAAATGCATTTACTATAATTTCAAATGCATTTACAGGATACCAACAATCATCATCAGATAATACTACTATCTCGCCTAATGCCTGCTCTAATCCTCTATTTCTAGCTCGTGATAATCCTTTTACACTCATTTCAATTTGCTTTATATCCAAATTACTATATTTACAAATTATATCTTTTACAATTTCATGATTATCCTGCGTTACAAATATAATTTCAAAGTCTTTATATGACTGTTTTTCCAGTGTTTCTAATAATCGTCTAATTTCCTTTTCTCTTGTTCCTAACGTAGGAACTAATACTGATATTTTCATATTTATTTCCTTACTTAATTTTTAGCAATTTAATCACACACCAATATGCTATATGAAAAACACTTCTGGCTATGCTCAAATGTTCTATATCTCTATATAAAATCCAATGATATTTAATTACCTTAAATTTATTACTTGAAATAGAATTTTGTCTTATGCGGTATTTCATAAGTACCGATCTCATACCATAAATGTTTTTTTCTTTTTTTAACATTTGAAGCCACAAAGCATCATCGTTTCGTTTTCTAATATTAGGGACTTCAAATTTTCCCATCTTTTCTACGTTGTACATAACCGTAGAATTTCCTACCGGGCAATCTAAAAGCACTCGATTATAATCAGCCTTTGGTACTGTCTTTATAATTTTATTTAACGATTTTCCATTTTCATCAATTTGTTCATACGCTGTACAAGAAAATGCAACATCATACTTTTTCATAAATGCTAATTGCTTTTTCAATTTTTCTTCTGGCCAAATATCATCAGAATCTAAAAAAGCCATATATTCCCCATCTGCCAACTCCATTGCTTTTGTTCTCGCAACGGCAGCTCCAGAGTTATTTTCTAAGCAAAAATATTTTATTCTACTATCTTCTTTTATATATTTATCGACAATTTCTTTTGTATTGTCTGTCGAACAATCATCAACAATAATCATTTCCCATTGCTGATAAGTTTGTGTCTGAACAGATTCAATTGTTTCCCCTATAAACTTCGCACAATTATATGTTGGCGTAATAACTGATACTAATCCTTTTTCCATACACACTCCCTACCTAATCACTGCAAAAACTGTTTTTATCATTGTTCCTATATCATGTATAAAACTAAATTTCCTAATACTTTCAAGATTGTATTTCATCTTCTCCGGAAGAACTTTTTCTACATATACTTTGTCCACATCGTCTGCTTTATCCAATAACTCCGCTTCATCTTTATATTTTATACTCGCCTCAGATGTAACTCCCGCCGGTAATAACAACGTAGCAAACATTTCCGGTGTATACTTCTTTACATAATGCGTACTTTCCGGTCTGGTTCCTACAAGCGTCATATCGCCTAAAATAATATTTATTAGCTGCGGCAATTCATCCAAACGATATTTACGAAGTTTTTCGCCTACCCTCGTAACTCTACTGTCATTGGATACGGTAACCTGGGTGCCGATTTTATCTGCATTAGCAACCATTGTTCGGAATTTAAATATCTTGAATTTTCTTCCGTATTGTGTAACACGCTCCTGACGATAAAACACTCCTCCTTTAGAATCTCTTACAATCATAATTGAGATAGCAATTAATACAGGAGAAAATGTTACGAGCATAACAGATGCAGCAAATACATCAAATCCTCTTTTTAAAGCCAAACTAATTTTTTTCTTTTTTAAACTGTCATAATATGGACGAACTTCCTCCGTCTGCATAAATTTTGGTAATTTCTCCCATTCTCGTAACATCTGTATCTCCTATTTCTTCTATCACATTTAAATATATTCTTTCACGATTCTACTAAACTGCTTGATCACATAATCCACTTCTTCATCTGTAAGTTTTGTATGAAGAGGTAAAGTAATCTCATTTTCAAATCTTTTATATGCATTAGGATAATCTTTAATATCAAATCCCATATTTTTGTATGCAGTCATCATTGGCAACGGCTTATAATGCACATTGCAGGCAACACCTGCTTCTGCCATCTTCACGATAATCTCATGCCTCTGCTCCAACGTAATTCCCGGAACTCTTGTTATATACAAATGCCCAGATGACTGGTGGTTTTCCGTATAGTGATTTAATACCTCTATTCCGATTGGCTTAAATGCTGCATCATATTTTCCTATGATTTCTTTTCGACGTTCAAGCAAACCTTTATATCTCTTCATCTGTGCCAGTCCGATTCCAGCTACAACATCAGTCATATTACATTTAAACCAAGGTCCAACGATGTCATACTCCCATGCCCCAAGCTGCGTTTTTGCAAGTGCATCTTTTGACTGACCATGAAGTGATAACAACTGATACTGATGATAAATTTCTTCGTTATCAATTCCATCAATATCTTTCCAAACAGCGGCGCCACCTTCTGCAGTTGTAAAATTCTTAACTGCATGGAAGCTAAAATTTGAAAAATCTGCAATACTTCCAACTGGTTTCTCTTTCCAGGTTGCACCAAAAGCATGTGCTGCATCTGCCATAATAATCACTCTGCCGATGCTTTCCTGTATTTTATTTGCCGGATGGAACAAGTCTTTCTTACGTTCTACAATAGAAAAAATCCTATCATAATCACATGGCACTCCGCCGAGATCTACTGGAATAATTACTTTTGTTTTTTCAGTAATAGCATTTTCCAACTGCTTATAATCCATTTCAAGAGAATCTCTCTGAGTATCAATTAAAATAAGTTTTGCCCCTACATGACATACTACAGACGCACTTGCAGTATATGTATACGCACATGTAATGACTTCATCGCCTTCTTTAATTCCTAATAAACGCAAGGTCATTTCTGCACATGCTGTCTGCGAATTAAGACAAACAGCACGATTTACTCCACATAAATCTGCAACCTCTCGCTCTAATTCTTTTGTCTTAGGCCCAGTTGTAATCCATCCGGATCTTAATGCTTCTGAAACCTGTTCAATTTCTTTTTCTGTTATATCTGGCGGTGAAAATGGAATCTTCATAATATCGTTTCCTCCTTTTATCTGACTGATTATTTTAGAAAAAGCCTGGCTCAACACCCGTTCTTCCTACCTCTTCTTTTACCCAATCTGCATTCAGATCATTTTTGACTATTTCATTCTTTTTTAAATAAAGAACAATTTTACAATCCCTTGCCTCAATAGCACTAACAATCATTTCAGCATCCAATAGACTCTCTGGAATTGCATCAATATTTGCATATTCCTGTTCGCCCTCTTCTGTTACCAAAATAATAGAACCTTTGATTTTGTCTAATATTGATTTTGTTTCGTAATGCATATGCGTCCTTCCCGTATTTTTATAAAAATACAATCTTGTTATATTTTATATAGCTACTGCTTCTTCCCTTTCAGGCTCGCTCTTTTTTTGATGTACAGCAAATTCAGCAGCTCGATTAACTTCTTCCGGCTTTTTAAATGTTGGTACAGCTTTTCTTAATACTTCTCTTGCCTGTGAATCATCTCCTGTTTCACAAACTTCTCTAAGCATATTCAAACGAGTATTAATTTCTTCCGGACTTAATGCTGAATCACGCTCAATAAATATCATGCTGTTACTTGTTTTATCTAATTCTTCTGTTTTAACCAACAATTCTTCATACAACTTTTCCCCCGGTCTTAATCCGGTTTCCACAATTTCAATTCCCTGTACACCAGACAATCGAATCATATTCTCTGCCAAATCCATTATTTTTACAGGCTGTCCCATATCCAATACAAAAAGCTCTCCATTATTTGCCATAGCTCCACTTTGAAGTACAAGCTGTGATGCTTCTGGGATAGTCATAAAATATCGAATAATTCGCTTATCTGTAACTGTAACCGGTCCTCCATTAGCTATCTGACGTTTAAATAACGGAATAACCGAACCCGCACTACCTAATACATTTCCAAAACGTGTCGCACTATACTTCACTTTTCCATGCATACTTGCACTCTGCACAATCATTTCGCACATTCTCTTGGTAGCACCCATAACATTCGTAGGATTAACCGCTTTGTCCGTTGATACCATCATGAAACGTTCCGCTTCATATTTTTCACAAAGTTCAACCAGATTCTGTGTTCCAAATACATTGTTATAGATGGCCTCGATACAGTTATGTTCCATTAAAGGCACATGCTTATGTGCTGCTGCATTAATTACAATCTGTGGATGGTACTTAGCAAATACACGTTCCAGTGCGTTCTTGTGTGTAATAGAACAAATTTCAATCTGAAGATTTAAAGTATTTCCATATGCAATTTTTAATTCCTGTTGAACATCGTATGCGCCATTTTCATAAATATCCAAAATAACAATCTGTTTCGGTTGCATCTTTGCCAACTGACGACACAGCTCCGATCCAATGGAACCGCCACCACCAGTAATCAAAACAACTTTGCCTTTGTAATATTCATTTGTATGCTCATCAGATACTACCAATGGCTTTCTGAACAATAATTCCTCAATATCAAATTCTCTTAAATGTCGCTTTCCTCCTGCCGCATAAACAGTCGGATAATCATAAACTTTTAATTTATATCCAGCATTTTTATAGTATTCATATAATGTTTTCTTCTTTTCTGCATCCATTGACGGTATAGCAAATACAATTTCCTGTACTTCATACTCATTCAATTTTCTAAATGTTGCTTCATCTTCTGACCATACCGGTAATCCCTGAATTTCACGACCTACTTTATTTTCATTAATATCAATAAAACATCTCGGAATGTATGCCGCTTCATCACTATTCAGAAGATCTTCCGCAAAACTTACTCCTACACGTCCAGCTCCAATTATTGCTATTTTGATTTTCTGGATTTCTTTATCATTTCCTTTCTTCACTCTACCGAATGTATATAATAAGGAAGCTAAAAATCTCCCCTGCTTCGTTTCCTGATTACTACATTTATATGCATATCTATACATCATCCTTAACGCCAATGCGCCTAAGAGATTTATACTGATCAAACACAGCATTCTCGCAAATGTAATTTTCTCAACTGGAAGAACCAGTTCTAAAATCAAATAGACAAAAAATGCTATTGCATCTGTATATAACAGTCGAATATAACACTGAATACCGCCATATCTCCAAATCTGTCCATATACATTTCCAATCAATCTAATTGAAAATACACATAACAGTGCAAGAACCATCTGCTGCAACATACCTGAAATGGAAAGTTTATCATTTCCACCATAAAGTCCTAAAAGCAACACCGCTGATAATTCATACACAAGCAAATCATATACAACCAGCATCCATCGAACATTACGCTTCTTATATTTCATTTGTATTTCTCCATCCGCAGGTTTTAATCTTACTTTTCCTGCATTTTCTTTTTTGTTAAAAACTTAAATTTTCATCGTTCAATGAAGATAATTTTTCTTACTTGCTTCTCATATTCATTCTTACAATTTTTCCTTTTCATATAGTCCATTACCCCCCCAAACAATTTTGGAGTCCTTAACACGACAACTAGCCTGTAAATGTTCTTTTCTGAAGAGCATCCGCAGGCTAGGTCAAACCTCCTTATCATAATTTTTCGGCTTATAGTGTGGGTCAAAATAAGCATCCAAGAAACCATTTATTTGTACATAATTTCCTAGCTTAACCGACACAACCATGCAGAAAAATCATCATAACCAGATTCGACTAAGCCAGCGAAACCCTTGTAAAATCACTTTTCTTGGTTGTTCCTATTATACCGCTATCTCCTTTTAGTACATTAAGGAATTGTGGAAATTCATCCAGGCTTGTTTTTCTAATAAAATTACCAATATCAGTCTTTTTTTCTCCATTTGGCAAGATTTTATTTCCTATTACACGTGGATCGAATTCCAGCTTAAACATCATGCCGTCTTCGACTCTGTTGTCTTTCATCAGTTCTTTTTTCCGCTCCTCGGCATCCATGTACATACTGCGGAATTTATACATCTTAAACTTCTTGCCGTTCTTTCCCACTCGAATCTGTGAGAAGAAAATCGGACCTGGCGACTGAATATAGATTGCAGGTGCCACAAATATGAAAATTATTCCTGTCAAAATACATCCTGCCAATCCACCTATAATATCCAGGCTTCTCTTCATAAATGCCTGCTTCACAGTTGCATAGTTTATGCTGGTTGTCAATACTGTATAATCGCCCAGCTTCTCTACCAACTGCTTCTTTCCTATCGCATCTGCCATCTTTGCCAGATTTAAATGCACCGTTACACCTGTTTCTAACAGCTGATCTGCTAGCTTCTGTGGATAAGAGTATTTTTCAGAAATCACAAGAAAAACTTCATCAATCCATTCTCTGCAGACATAATTTGCCGCATCTTCTTCATTTGCCAGAACAGGAATTCCTTCTATCTTTTGCCCTTTCATATCTTTGTCCACAAGCACAATTCCAACCAAATTAAATCGCTGGTAATTATGTTCCTGCATGCTGCGCACCACTTCAGCAGCAATATCACTGCTTGTAATAATCAGAAATGAACGGTCGCCTCCATTTTCCATTCTTTTCTGCAAATGTTTCTTCCACAAAATCCTTGTCACATATGCAAATATTATATAGAACACAGCTGTAAAATACAAAACTGACCTGGAAAAAGAGGTTCCCTCTTGAATTGTAAATAAATATAAAACTGCCAGAAGCATTACCAGAATCACGTGTTTAACCGTCGCAGCCAGTTCCTGATAGTATCCCCGTCTCAATACGCCTTTTAAAGTCTCAAACAGAAATACCACAAAAAAATCGATAAATGTCAACATAAATGCCATATTTCTGTATAATAAATTCTTGTACGGGTTTCCTATCCCATGACGACAAACATATGATAAAACGAATGCCAGATGCAGGCTGATTAAATCAATTAATATAAAATCAAAATGCTTCAGCCAGCCTTTAGAACTTTTTCTATACATATTTTTCTTTTTCTTCTCTCCCTGTTTTCATAAATCTATGTTTTCACTATAGGTTATTCTACATAGTTCTACATAATTTGTCAATATTTTCTACTTAAAACATTTCGTATTACTGAAAGCAAAGCATACAATAACTTTTTTAAAACACAAAAACAGCCGCCATTTCTGGCGACTGCATTTTATTTCTGAATTACCGAATAATTATTCAGCATCTGCAACAACAGTGAAGAAAGCACCATCATCTAATGCAACTTCAAGAGTTTTGTTCTCTTTGTCAACGCTGATCGGATCAACGATCTGCCATTTCTTTGCATCTTCTTTGCTGTAAGCTACAAGCTGAATGTTCTCCATAGTATCTGTGATACTTGGAACAGAGATCTCAACTTCATATTTACCATCAGCATTCTTCTCTGCTTTGTCTGCATCAAGTACTTTGAATTCATCAAAACCTGTAACGAATTCTTTTCCGTCAAGTTTCTGAATGAGTTCATCGATAGCAGCTTTCACTTCTTCGTCTGTTGTCTCTTCTGAAAGAGTTTTCAGAACGTCAACGAAACCAGCTACTTCCATTTTACCTTCGTTAACCTGTTTGAAAGCGTCAGCTACTGCCGGCAGTTCTGCCTGCAGATCAGTAAATCCTTCTGTTTCTTCGATTTTCTGAACAACTTCATAGATTGCAGACTGTTCAGCAGATACTGTAATTGCGCTTGTGCGGCTTCCTGCTGCACTGACACCTACAGTAGCACATCCTACTCCAAGGGCAGTTGCTAAAGCAAGTGTCATGAATTTTTTTGCAATTTTCATAATGCACCTCTCCTTTTGGATTATTTTTATATTGATAATCGTACAGGAAGTCTGTACGAATTATCTCTGAGTAATAATAACAGTACTAATGACTATTTGCCACCATACAGTTTATTCCAAACCGGCTGTCTTCTAACCGGTTTATTGAATTTTCTCATAAAACATGGAAATAATCAAGTCCGACAGAGCATCTTTGTCTACTTGATACTCATCAAAGTTCTTACCTTGCTTTCCCTCACCTGGTACAGTCTCTGTATCAGTGATGCCGTTTCCGGATGCTGTAAGCAACTTCGCAAATATGTCATTTCCCATGTTTGTAACTGTATAGCTCTTAATACTGTCATAGAGGTCTGCCACAAATCCGGCATCCTCTCCTGCCTTCTCCTGCGCTTTCTGAATTAATGCCTGGAGATAGGTTTTCTGTCTCTCCTGACGGACCAGAGCACTCTGGGTCTTGTCAGTGTCTCGATATCGTACAAACTTTTCTGCGTTTTCACCTGTAATATTAACAACAGCACCCTCTTTAAATTCCGGATATGTATCCTCAAGGCTGTTGTCAGGCACTGTGATCTGAACTCCACCTACAAAGTCCGTAATCACCGGAATACCATCCATATTCATGGAGCAATATCCCTGAATCGGCAGTCCGTCCAGCAGATTGGATACTGCTGTCTTCATCAGTTCACAGCTTTTTTGCTTGCCATCACCAAATGCGTACTGTATATTGATGTGGTCTGTTGACTCTCCGAGACTTTTACCGGATGGATTGAAAACTTCAATCTCCGTCATAGAATCTCTTGGAATAAAGAGCACCTTAATTTCTTCTGTTGCCCTGTCCATGGAAACCACAAAAATCGCATCTGCCTGACCGGCATCTTCCTGTGTCTGATAGGTATCTACCGGATTTCTTGTATCAATTCCTAGAAATAAGTAGTTGCTGAGATGATCGTTATATTTATATGTCCCGCCTTTATATTCCACCGTGCCACTGCCTGATGTCTGGCTCGTCCGACTCTGGTCATCACTGTTCATGCCGCTTGTCTTTTGGGATGCTGATTTTGTCTGCATCATAAAATAATACCCGCCGCCCAAAACTGTAAGAACTATGATCAGGATAATTATCAGAATCATATAAATCTTTCGTTGTCTCGCAGCTTCTTTTGCTGTTTTTTTCATTTTCATTCCTTCAATCGTTTACTCAGTTCTGGCTGATATAGCCAAGCTCCTGCAATTTCTGGAACACTGCCTCTGCCATAGCCTGCTGTGCTTCATAAGTAGCAGACAGCTTCTGTGTCACATTTGCAAGACTGATATAATGTTCGCCCCACTTCTCGCTGAGCACCTGATCAAGTGCTTCAGAAGTCACGCTTCCATCCATAGGGCGTGTTCCCACAACAATGAACTGGTCTTTGTTCTGGAATGTATTTAAAATCTGTTCCTGCTGCTCAGCAAGCTCTGCAGGATCATGATTCCATCCGCCATAGTATCCCATGAAGATGACAGGTACACAGTCCATATCAT
This sequence comes from Ruminococcus sp. AM22-13, assembly GCF_003471165.1. Lineage (GTDB taxonomy): Bacteria > Bacillota > Clostridia > Lachnospirales > Lachnospiraceae > Blautia_A. The sequence continues at coordinate 20,809 of NZ_QRIL01000032.1, forward strand.
TTCTGGTAGTCTGTTCTTCTGTAAGATCACGGATTCCTGTCTCTGTTACATTCAGCTGCGCACCATTTGCAGCCTGCTGATGTTTCACAATATATCCCTGAAGAGTTTCATCACTTACACCGGCCATCTTCATCATGGAAAGTGTGCCGCCGCCCTGAAGGGTCTTGTTGATCACTGTCAGGTTATATCCGTTGTCTGTCAGAAGTTTCTGAAGCACTGCCATGTAGGAATAGGTGTTGGATTCCTCACCATTGATCAGATCATCTCCCCAGCATACGATACCGGAAATTGTTCTCGGTGTTTCCGCTTCAGCAGTATCTTCTGCCTGTGCGGTCTCCTCTGCATCCTCTTCCCCGGCTGTGTCTTCTTTCTTCTTGCTCTTCTTTGTCTCACTGTTATCGGCATCTTCTGTATTCTCATCTTCGGAGGATGCCTTCTCTAACTGTGCAGCGTGTTCCTTTACTGCTTCATAATCTTCGATTCCGCTCTGCTGGTTACCTGCAAGTTCTGTCAGACGTTTGGCTTCTTCCCGCTCTGTATTATAGCTCATCACAAGAATAGTGCCAAGAACCCCCACCAGGATAATACAGATAAAACCCAGCAAAATATTTGTCTTTTTCCCTTTTCTCTTCTTATTTCTGCTCACTTTTCCCAATTTTCCTTTACTGTTAATTATGGTTATGATATCACTTCTGAACGATTATCAGACAGCAATATTATTTCTGGGACTCATCATCGCTTCTGCGATAGTATTCACCATAATGTTTGTAGTAAGAAGAGTAATATTTGTCGCTACTGGTGTCTATCTTATTCATAACAGCTCCCAGAACACGGCATCCGCTTCTCTCAAGCTGTGCAAATGCCTTCTGTGCATCTCTGTATCTGACGCTGCCTGGCTGGATCAGGAAGATCGCTCCATCACAGCATCTGCCGATTACCGCAGCATCGATTACAGTTCCGATCGGCGGTGTGTCAATCAGTATGTAATTGTAATATTCCCTGACTTCTTTCAGAAAAACCTTGAAAATGTTCTCGCTGAGAAGTCCTGAAGGGTTTGGTGCAGCCGGACCTCCGAATATAATGTCCATATTCGGGAAATTCGTCTCATAGATAATATCCTGCAGTCCTACCTGCCCACTGAGAAGCTGGGAAAGACCCTTGACCTCTTCTTCTACTCCCAGTCGTCCTGCATAAGCAGTCTTTCTGATATCCGCATCCAGAAGAAGAACTTTCTTACCGATGCTTCCAAGCTCCTGTGCAAGGCTGAGTACTACATCACTCTTACCTTCATTCGGAAAGCAGCTTGTAACCAGAATTGTCTTTATGCTCTGACCGGACAGCTGGATATTTGTACGCAGCGTTTTAATCGCCTCGCTGTAGAAATAGTCCGGTTTTCTTTTATCTGTTAAATTGAGTTTCTTCATTGCTCAGATTCCTCCATTACTCTAGCGACGCTTCTTGTTCTTCTTATTGCTCTTTGGTTTCTTGTTCTTCATGTTTACGTAGTCTTTTCTGTCAGGAACCTTGGCAAGTACAGAAACACCGAGATATTTCTCAATATCTTCTTCTGTCTTGATAGTATCATCCATTACAGCGTATACAACTACGATTGCCGCACATGCAAGAAATCCGAGTAAGAAGCCAATTACTGAGTTCTTCATTACACTTGGAGAGGTTCTCTCTGTAGCAATCTTACCAACTTCGATGATCTTAGGCGGAATAACTTCCATCTTGTCTCCGATATAGGATGAGGAAACATTCGCAATCTCATCTACGATCTTCTTAGCCATTGTAGAATCCGGATTATCAACAGTGATCTCAAGGATACGGGTATCTGTCGGATTATTAATCGTTACATTCTCTTTCAGATCCTCCGCTGTCATATCCAGGTTCAGATTTGTAACTACCTGTTCCAGTACAGGGGTACTTGTGATCAGTACTGTATAATCACTTGTCAGACTGGCACCTAACTGCAGATCTGCCAGAGATGTCAGCGTAGTTTCCTTTGAGAGAACAAGCATACTGGATGTTGAACTGTAGATTGGTGTCATCAGGAACTGTGTACATGCAGCTCCGATACAGCCACCTATAAGAGCAACCATCAGTACCAGCAGAATTTTCTTTCTGAGTGCATGAAATATTTCCAGTAAATCAATTTCAACTTCATCGTCATTGACATCAAGTGCCTGCACCCTGCTGCTCTCAAATTTGCTGTTCAAATTGTCTAACATCTGATATTTTCCTTTTCCCTTTTTCATTGTAGTTTTTGTAATTATCCGGCTGATTTATTTTACAGCAGACAGTTACAGTTTTACATAAACCGTATATATTTTACCGTAGTACGTATAAAAAGTCAATTGCGAGTGACATTATTCTTTGAAATTCATTAAAATTCTTTAAAATCCGACCACAAAGTTAACTCGGTCAAAATCCATTAAAATTTATGATCTATGATTTTTTGCGGATTTCGAATGAAAAGCTGTTTCGCATAGTCTGTATCCATTTTCTTTATTACATAGCTATAGGCTTCCCCGATTCTGGAAATTCTTTTACTGCTGTTATGGCAGTCAGAACCCACAAAATGGACCAGGTCATTCTTCATCAGCTTCTGACAGTAGCGTTTTGTAAAAAAGCCGTCTTTTCCCACAATGCTGTCTGCATTGATCTGCATATAAGCTCCCATCTCTGTCAGTTCTTCTACAAAGTCCAGATCTGTACGGGTCGCTTCGTATCGTTCAATATGTGCAACAATGGGTCTGTACCCGCCGGAAAGCATTACTGACAAGCGTTCTCTGATATAGGATGCCTCTGAATTGTGAGAGAATTCTACCAGCACATACCTGGAACCAGCCATGGTAGAAACTTTTTTCTCACGAAGCATAGGAAGCATCTCCATATTTGCATGAAATTCGCATCCGAGGTAAAGATGCAGATCTTTACTGATATCTGCTGCCGCCTCTTCTGCAAGCCAGAATTGTCTCTGTACTTTTTCCAGAGGTGTCTCAAACATCTGGAAACGGAAATGAGGCGTCAGAATAATGTTTCTCACTCCCTGCTTATATTCCATCTCCAATAATTTTCTTGTTTCTTCAATATCCGCAGCTCCGTCATCCACTCCTGGCACAATGTGGCAATGTATATCGAATATTCCTTCTTCGAGCATTCTTGTTATCCCTTCTGTCAACAAAACTGCCGGATATTCAGCAAGCAGCTTTCCATCCGGCAGTCTCTGTTATTCAACACAACTATTTTTGTTGTCTGTTATTATTCTTCTGTAGCTTCCTCAGCCGGTGCTTCAAGAGCTTTCATGCTCAGGCTGATCTTCTTGTCTTCGCCGTTGAAGTCAACAACTTTAGCTTCGATCTCCTGTCCGATTGACAGTACGTCTGCTGGTTTTGCAACGTGCTCTCTGGAAATCTGAGATACGTGAAGAAGTGCATCTACACCTGGTGCAAGTTCTACGAATGCGCCGAAGTCTGTCATACGTGCAACTTTACCTTTTACTACGTTTCCTACAGCGAAGTCCTCAGCTGCTGTGAGCCATGGATTTGCTTCCGGGAATTTGAGGGAAAGTGCGATCTTGTCTCCGTTAATCTCTTTGATAAGAACTTTAAGTGTTTCGCCAACTGTGAATACTTTCTTCGGGTTCTCTACTCTGCCCCAGGACATTTCGGAGATGTGAAGAAGTCCGTCAGCTCCGCCGAGATCGATGAATGCACCGAAATCTGTAACGTTCTTAACAGTTCCTTCAACTGTATCACCTACATGGATTTTCTCCATTAATTCTTTCTGTTTCTCTGCTTTCTCAGCAAGAAGAAGCTGCTTACGGTTACCGATGATGCGGCGTCTTCTCGGGTTGAATTCTGTGATTACGAATTCGATCTCCTGATCTGCATATTTGGAAAGGTCTTTCTCATATGTGTCGGATACGAGGCTTGCAGGAATGAATACTCTTGCTTCGTCTACGTTTACACAAAGTCCGCCATCGAGTACCTGAGTTACAGGAGCTTTTAATACTTCCTGATTCTCAAATGCTTCTTCAAGACGTTTGTTTCCTTTCTCTGCTGCCAGTCTCTTATAAGTAAGAGTTACCTGACCTTCTCCATCGTTTACTTTGAGAACTTTTGCTTCCATTGTGTCGCCAACGTGAACAGCATCAGTGAGTACAAGGCTTGCATCGTTAGAGTATTCGTTCTTTGTGATAATACCGTCTGCTTTATAACCGATATTCAGAATAATCTCATCTTCTTTTACATCGATGACAGTACCCTGTACAATCTCTCCATTTCTGATAGTTTTTACGGAATCTTCCAGCATCTGTTCAAAACTTAATTCTGACATGTTCTTGAACCTCCTCAATAATTTTGTTTGGGGTGGAAGCCCCTGCTGTAATACCTACATAACTACTGCATTGGAACATTTCAGAATCCAAGTCTACAGGTGTTTGTATATAGTAAGTATTTCCACATTCCTTTTTGCATATTTCAAACAGCTTTTGAGTATTGGAACTGTGCCGGCCGCCTACGACCAGCATAGTGTCTACCTCTCCGGCTATGTTTTTTGCTTCTCTCTGCCGTTCTTCGGTAGCATTACAAATAGTGTTTAAAATATTAAGAATATTTAAAACATTATTATCATACCTCTTTTTGCAAAGAATTTCAACTAAATCTTTAAATTTGTTGTAATTAAATGTCGTCTGGGACACAATACTTATTTTTTTCCCTTTCGGAGGCACAAATGCATCGGCTTCTTCCTGGTTTTTGATGACTGTGTACGGTCCCTGACACCATCCGCAGATTCCCTGTACTTCCGGATGGTCTTTGTCACCGATGATGACTACGTGGTTTCCGGCGAGACTTTCGCGCTCTACGATCCTGTGGATTTTCAGGACGAAGGGACAGGTGACGTCTACGTATGAGATGCCTTTTTGCTTCAGTTTATCGTAGATTGACTTACCTACGCCGTGGGAGCGGATCACTACGATGCCGTTCTGCTGATTGTTGTCCGGGGTGTCGAGGTCTGCTTCTGTGATGACCTTAACGCCTCTGGATTCCAGGTCTGCTACTACTTCTTCGTTGTGGATGATCGGCCCCAGGGTGAAGATTGGTTTCTGTTCGGTGTCGATGAGTTCGTAGACTTTGTCCACGGCTCTCTTAACTCCGAAGCAGAAGCCGGCTGTTTCGGCTACTTTTACTTTCATTATTTCTGCACTTTCTCCTTATAAACATCAAGGATTGCATTTACAACGTCGTCAATTCCCATCTCTGAAGAATCTACAAGCACCGCATCGTCTGCCTGTCTGAGAGGAGAAACTTCGCGGTTCATGTCGCGTTCGTCGCGCTCAATGATGTCCTTACGAATCTGGTCCAGGTCGAATGGTTCGCCTTTCTGCTCATACTCAAGGGCTCTTCTTCTGGCTCTGGTGTCAGCACTTGCTGTGAGATAGATTTTTACTTCAGCGTTCGGAAGGATCGTTGTGCCGATATCTCTTCCGTCCATAACGACGTCGTTCTTCTCTGCCAGAGTTCTCTGGAGTTTGAGAAGGTGGGCTCTTACGTTTGCGTTTGCAGAGCTCTTGGATGCCATATTTCCTACCTGCTCTGTGCGCAGCATGGAGTTGACGTTCTCGCCGTTTAAGATTACGATCTGTTCTCCGTTTTTGTATTCGATGGAGATGTCTGCACCGGAACACTCTGCTTCTATTGCTTTCTGATCGTCTCCGTTTACTCCTTTGTTCAGAAGATATAAGGCCATGGCTCTGTACATGGCTCCTGTATCTACGTAAATAAATGATAATTCTTTCGCCACTTTTTTGGCGATGGTGCTCTTTCCTGCTCCTGCAGGTCCGTCGATGGCAATATTACATCCCATTTTCGCGATTCCTCCTGTTTCTATTAATTACAGCAGTATTCTCTGCCTTTTAACTTTTAATTTTTTAACCAATCACTGTATCGCCTGAGCAGCTAAATATGCGGTAGACCATGCGATCTGAAGGTTGTATCCGCCTGTCACTGCATCCAGGTCCAGTACTTCGCCTGCGAAGTAGAGTCCTGAGATTTTCTTTGATTCCATTGTTCCCGGGTTTATTTCTTTTACGGAAACGCCGCCTTTGGTGATGATGGCTTCTTTGAATTCTCCCATGCCTGTGATAGTGAACGGGAAAGCTTTTACAAGATCAACGAAATGCTGACGTTCTTCTCTGGAGATATCATGGATTTTCTTCTCTGCCGGGATTCCACCAAGTTCCAGCATTACCGGTGTCAGGGATGACGGGAAAAGTACTCCGATCACGTTCTTGAACTGTTTGTTCTGTCCTGTCTCGAATTCGCGCAGGATTCTGGCATCTAACTGTTCTTTGGTAAGAGCCGGTTTCAGGTCCAGGTATGCACAGAGTTCTCCGTTCTCTGCTTTCGCCAGTTTCGCTCCGATGTGGGCGCTGGCAGAGAGAATCATCGGGCCTGTCACACCGAAATGGGTGAACATCATCTCGCCGAAATCTTCGTAGAGGACTTTCTTGCCGTTCTTTATGGTAAGTCCCGTATTCTTGAGGGAAAGTCCCTGTAGTTTCGGGATGTAGTCTTCTTTCGTCTTTAATGGGACTAAGGATGGGCTGATATCTGTGACTTTCAAGCCCAGTTCTCTTGCAAAACGGTATCCGTCCCCGGTGGAGCCTGTACTCTGGTAGGAGAAGCCGCCGGTGGCTACAATGACTGCATCACCCTCCATAAAGGTGCCATCCTCAAGAATGACTCCTGTGACCTTCTCCGCTTCCGGTTTCTTTACAATCTCTTTTACTGTAGTGTGCAGATGAACCTTCGCTCCGGCTTTCTTCAGTTCACGCTCCAGTGCGCGGATGATGTCTGAAGAATGATCAGACTGTGGAAATACTCTGTTTCCCCTCTCTACTTTCAGAGGTACGCCTGCTTCCTCGAAAAAATTCATGACGTCCTGTGGACCGAATGAATAAAATCCGCTGTAGAGAAATTTCGGGTTGCTCATGACTGCTGGGAAGAGTTCCTCTGTGTCGCAGGCGTTTGCTACGTTGCAGCGGCCTTTTCCGGTGATAAATACTTTCTTGCCGAGTTTTTCGTTTTTTTCTAATATATGAACTTCATGATGGTTGCGGGCTGCGAATACTCCCGCCATCATTCCGGCAGCGCCGCCGCCGATGATCAGTACTTTGCTCATGGAATGTTCCTTCCTGTGTTTTTTGCGTTTATCCATACCCTGCTGACTGCTCCACTACGAAGAAGCTCCTGTCTTGTGGGTATTACATCTTTTTTATAATAACGCAAAGGAGCCTGCTTGCGCAAGCTCCTTTTTTCTTTTGTTACATATTTAATTAAACAGGATATGCTCCGTTCTTTTTGTCAGCTGCTTTCTCGTCAACTTTTGTTTTCTGAGCCTGACGATACTTGAAGAAGTCCATAGCTACCTGTGGGAACAGTGCGTATGTTAATACATCCTCATCCTGTTCTTTGTACTGGGCCATTTCACTCTCAAGTTTCTCAAGTTCGTTGTCAAGAAGGTCTGCCGGACGGCATGTGATCGGTTTCTCATCGCCGATGCACTTCTTCTGTACTTCCGGATTAAACGGTTTTACAGTTGCGCCGTATTTTCCTAACAGGATATCTTTTGTTTCTTTTGTAACCATTTTGTATCTCTCGCCCATCAGTACGTTGAATACAGCCTGTGTACCAACGATCTGGGAAGACGGAGTAACAAGTGGCGGTTCACCGAGGTCTTTACGTACACGCGGAACTTCCTCAAGAACATCGTAGAATTTGTCTTCTGCGTGCTGTTCTTTTAACTGGGAAGTCAGGTTGGAGAGCATACCGCCCGGTACCTGGTACAGTAAAGTCTTGATGTTAACACCAAGGTTCTTCGGATTAAGAAGTCCGCTGTCAAGAGCTTCGTCACGGATCGGACGGAAGTAGTCAGCGATCTCGGAGAGAAGTTTCTGGTCAAATCCTGTGTCGTATGGTGTATCCTTGAATGTCTCAACCATAACCTCTGTTGCAGGCTGGGATGTTCCCAGTGCGAATGGAGACATTGCTGTATCGATGATATCTACACCTGCTTCTACTGCTTTTAAGTAAGTCATGGAAGCTACACCGGATGTGTAATGTGTATGAAGGTCGATCGGGATGCTAACTGTTTCTTTTAATGCTGTAACAAGCTCTGTAGCTTTATTTGGAAGGAGAAGACCTGCCATATCTTTGATACAGATGGAATTAGCGCCCATATCTTCGATACGTTTTGCAATGTCTGTCCAGTATTCCAGTGTGTAAGCATCTCCTAATGTGTAGGAAAGAGCTACCTGTGCATGAGCCTTCTCTTTGTTTGCAGCGCTTACAGCTGTCTGAAGGTTACGAAGGTCATTGAGGCAGTCAAAAATACGGATGATGTCGATTCCGTTTGCAGCAGATTTCTGTACGAAATATTCTACAACGTCGTCTGCGTATGGACGGTATCCAAGGATGTTCTGTCCACGGAAAAGCATCTGAAGTTTTGTGTTCTTAAAGCCGTCACGTAATTTACGAAGTCTTTCCCATGGATCTTCGTGAAGGAAACGAAGGGATGCATCGAATGTTGCACCACCCCAGCACTCTACTGCGTGATAGCCGACTTTATCAAGTTTATCTACGATCGGAAGCATCTGTTCTGTGGTCATACGTGTTGCGATCTGAGACTGATGAGCATCACGGAGAATGGTTTCCACAATTTTAACAGGTTTTTTCTCTAATTCTGCCATTATTAAATCTCCTTTATAGTTTGTTCGAGTATATTCCATCGGATATTTGTGATTTACGTTACTGTACGCTCACAGGCAAATATCTGGTTTGCCGCTTACCGGAAGGAGTTAATACTCCTCCTGATACGGGCAGATCATCTTATCAGATTTTATTATACTCCAAAAATAGCCATGAATGTTCCGGCTGCTACGGCTGTACCGATAACACCGGCAACGTTCGGACCCATTGCGTGCATCAGAAGGAAGTTTGTAGGATCTGCCTCTGCACCCACTTTCTGGGATACACGGGCTGCCATAGGTACTGCGGATACACCGGCAGAACCAATCAGCGGGTTGATCTTTCCATGAGTCAGTTTGCAAAGCAGTTTACCAAGCATACATCCACCAAATGTACCGATTGCGAATGCAACAAGACCTAAAACTACGATCTTCAGAGTATCTGCGTTTAAGAATGCTTCTGCACTTGTGGAAGCACCTACGGATGTACCCAGAAGGATAACTACGATATACATCAGGGCGTTGGAAGCTGTTTCTGTCAGCTGTTTAACAACACCGCACTCTCTGAAGAGGTTACCAAGCATAAGCATACCAACCAGAGGAGCTGTTGTAGGCAGGATCAGGCAGACAACGATTGTGATAACGATCGGGAACAGGATCTTCTCCAGTTTGGAAACCGGGCGAAGCTGATCCATTTTGATCTTACGTTCTTTCTCTGTTGTGCAGAGTCTCATGATAGGCGGCTGAATGATCGGAACCAGTGACATATAGGAATATGCTGCCACTGCGATCGGTCCCATCAGTGCAGACTGTCCAAGTTTACCTGCAAGGAAAATGGAAGTCGGGCCGTCGGCACCACCGATGATGGAGATAGCTGCTGCTGCTTTTCCGTTGAATCCAAGGAAGATTGCAAGGAAGTAAGCTGCATAGATACCAAGCTGTGCTGCAGCACCCATCAGGAAGCTGATCGGGTTTGCGATAAGCGGACCGAAGTCTGTCATGGCACCTACACCCATGAAGATCAGAGATGGTAAGATACTCCACTCATCAAGGATGTAGAAATAATGAAGAAGTCCACCTACACCATTGGACATATCTTCCGGATTTGCCATAATGTCCGGATAGATATTTACAAGCAGCATACCGAATGCGATAGGAACAAGCAGAAGCGGCTCGAATCCTTTTTTGATAGCAAGGTAAAGGAATACGCAGGCTACTGCGATCATCAGGTAATTGCCCCATGTCAGATTAAAGAATGCTGTCTGATGAATCAGGTTGGACAATGTTTCTGTTACATAAGACATTTGACTACCTCCCGTCTTAGTTCATTGTTGCTAAAGTATCTCCGTTTTCTACAGAGGCACCTTCTGCAACATCAATGCTTGCGATAGTACCGTCCTGAGGAGCTACTACAGGGATTTCCATCTTCATGGATTCAAGAATAATTACGCTGTCTCCGGCTTTTACTGCCTGTCCAACGCTTGCTGCTACTTTAACAACTTTACCAGGTACGGAAGCAGTTACTTTTACTGCGCCTGCGCCTGCTGCAGGAGCTGCTGCTTTCGGAGCTGCTGCCGGTGCTGCTTTAGGTGCGGCCTTCGGAGCTGCTGCTGGTGCGGATACGCTTCCTGTTTCTTCAACAGTTACTTCATATGCTGTACCATTTACTGTAATTGTATAGCTTTTCATTTTAAAATCCTCCTAAATAAATAACAATTATTAGCGTTCATTACTTTCTCAGTAATGTAATCTACGATACGCAAAAATATTATCGGATGAACAGTGATTATCTTCTGTTTCTTTTTACTTTGCGGATGGAACGAACTACGAATCCGTCTGTTGTAGTTCCTTCTGCTGCTGCGATTGCTGCTGCGATAACAGCTACCAGTTCTCCGTCATCTGCAAGGTTCTCTTCTGCCTGTGCAGGTGCCGCCGCTGCAATTGCTGCTGCCTCTGCCTCTTTTGCAGCTTTGGCTGCTTTTGCTTCTGCTGCTTTCTTTGCTTCCGGATTCGGGATGAAACGGAACAGAGAGATCAGAAGACTTAATAAAACCAGCATTACGAATACAGTTCCAATACCCATCAGAGTATTAAGACCTGCTCTCTGAAGAGTCTTACCCATACCATACTGCACATCTACAGTCATGGAAATCGGTGTTCCCTGTGAGTCAAAGACATATACAAAGTTTGCTTCTGCTTTCTCAAATTTAAGAGGAACAGTAACTGTGTACTGATCATCTTTGAAAGTTACAGTAGTTTCACCATTGCTGTCCTTCTTTGCGCCAAGTTCATCCTTGGATGTCTGCCAGGACTGCATGGCACTTATTGTAAAGTCATTTCCTGAACTCATGTAATTCTCAATTTCTTCATCTTTAAGCTGGACAATGGTATCTGTCAGCCCCTCTGCTGTAGTTATCAGTGTGGACTTGACAGTATCATTAATCTCATCAGCGGCAAATACCACAGAAGTGCTGCCGATCACCAGTGCAGCCATTACGAGAAATGTCATGAATACAGAAGTTATTTTTTTGATCATTTTCATATGCGTCACCCCGCTTAAATCGTTCCGTGTTTCTTGGACGGACGATCTTCCCTTTTTGTGAACAGCATCTCAAATGCACCGATTACATATTTTCTTGTGTCAGCCGGGCTGATCACAGTGTCAACATAGCCTCTTGCTGCTGCGGAAGCAACACCATTCTGGAGTTCTCTGTACTGAGCAGCTTTCTCATTTAATTCAGCAGCATCTGCATCTGCGTACATGATCTTGGCTGCCAGGGAAGCGTCCATCATACCGATCTCTGCGTTATCCCATGCATATACAAGGTCTGCACCGATAGATTTGCTGTTCATTGCCACGTAAGCTGTACCGTAAGCTTTGCCGATGATCACGTTTACCTTCGGAACTGTTGCGTCTGCGAATGCAGCTACCAGCTCACCTACGGATTTCGCCATCATCTTCTCGCTGCATAAGGTTGCCATGAAGCCTGTTGCGTTTGTAAGTGTAAGTACCGGAATGTCAAAAGCATCGCAGAATTTCACGAAGTCTGCTGCTTTTCTTGCACCTCTTGCGGAGATGCTTCCGTCAAATGTTTCTACTTTCTTGCCTTCTGCGTCGTATACTTCGCTTCTGTTTGCAACTGCACCGATGGTTGCTCCGTTTAAGCGGATAAATCCTGTAACCATATCTTTGGCATAGTCTGCTTTTGTCTCGAAGAATTCGCCGTTGTCAGCGATCTGGGAAAGTGCGATTGCTGTATCACCTGCACAGTTTGCAAGTTCAGCGCATACACGGTTGAGATCATCTGTACACTCTGTGTAATTGTCTGTGTCTTCATTATTAGAAGGAAGAAGTGATACTAAAGAGCGGATCTGGCCAAGAACCTCTTCTTCTGTACCAACGCCATCGATCAGACCTGTTTCCTTGCTCTGGAAATCAGCTGCTGCTGTATCGCATTTGTCTGCGTTATTTCCCTCCAGTGCGTTCGGTGTGTTGATGAACATTTTTCCTTTTTTGGATTCGATAAATGTGAAGTCTGTCAGGGACGGGATAACTGCCATACCACCGCCGCATGTTCCGAAGATTGCTGTGATCTGCGGAATCACACCGGATGCCAGTGTCTGTTTCAGATAGATCTGTCCGAAAGCTTCCAGTGCATCTGTTGCTTCCTGAAGACGGATACCTGCGCAGTCTACAAGTCCGATAACCGGAGCGCCTGTTTTCATTGCAAGATCATAAAGTCTTGTGATCTTCTTGGCATGCATTTCGCCAACAGTACCGTTTAATACGGATGCGTCCTGGCTGTATACATAAACCAGTTTGTCATCGATTACACCATATCCGGTGATTACACCGTCAGATGGTGCTTTGTTTGCAGCCATGTTGAAATCTGTTGATCTGGCTGTTACGCTCTGACCGATTTCGACAAAACTGTTTGCGTCAAGCAAAGAAGTAATTCTTGTGCCTGCTAAGCTTTGTGTTGCATTACTCATTCTTGTTTGCCCTCCATCTTTATGAGAATATTTAAAAGTTAACCCAAAAATTTAGCCAATTTTAATTCTACCTTTTCTGGCAGAAAATTTCAACATTTATTTGTCATTTTCGTTAAAAATATAGCAGAAAAGTTTGTCAGGTTTCTCCAAATTTTGTTTTTTTGCGTATTTCTTCCTATTTAAATAGAAGATATTACGGTTATTTTGCATTGTCCCGTATTTCACCCTCTCCTTTAAACCGGTACATCGTTTTCGAAATAACTATACCACTCGCTTGTTTGCGAATCCGATTGTACAGGTACAAAAGTCTCAGCGCAGCCCAGAGAAAAATACTATAGCCATGCCGGTTTGTCAGGTTTTTTACATGATGCAGCATGCGGTTATGAATGCTTTTTATTCAGTGCGTGGAAAACCATAGATGTTTTTTATTATATAGCACGAATTATCAATTAGATTTATGGATTATCCCGTTATATAATTAACACATCAAAGAAATTCAGGCCACAGCTAAAGCACTGAACAGTTATAGATCCAACAGAAAATTTCAGGAGGAAAGACGTAATGAAAAGCAATTACCAGCATATTTTCACACCACTCACAGTAAAAAATATGACTATCAAAAACCGTATTGTTATGATGCCTATGGGTACAAACTACGGTGAGCAGAATGGAGAAATGAGCTTTCTTCATATCAATTATTACAAAGAACGTGCCAAGGGCGGAACAGGACTGATCATTGTAGAGAACGCAAGTGTGGATTCTCCGCAGGGTTCCAACGGAACTACTCAGCTTCGTATTGACCACGACAACTATCTGCCGCGTCTGTACAAATTCTGTGAAGAGATTCACAAATATGGTACCTGTATTGCAATCCAGATCAACCACGCGGGTGCTTCCGCTGTTTCCGCACGTACAAATATGCAGCCTGTTTCCGCATCTGATGTTCCGTCCAAAGAAGGCGGAGAGATCCCGCGTCCGTTATCAGTGGAAGAAATCCATCACATTGTAAAGAAATACGGCGAGGCTGCAAAGAGAGCCCAGGCTGCTGGTTTTGACGCAGTAGAGATCCATGCGGGACATTCCTATCTGATCAGCCAGTTCCTCTCTCCTCTTACAAACAAACGTACAGATGATTTCGGCGGATCTGTGGAAAACAGAACACGTTTCTGCCGTATGGTCATTGAGGAAGTAAGAAAACAGGTTGGACCTTTCTTCCCGATCATGCTCCGTCTCAGCGCAGATGAGCTGATGGAAGGCGGCAACACTCTTGAGGATACTCTTGAATATCTGGAATATGTTCAGGATGAAGTTGATATCTTCGATGTTTCCTGCGGTTTAAACGGTTCTATCCAGTATCAGATCGATGCTAACTACATGAAAGACGGATGGCGTTCCTACATGCCGAAGGCTGTTAAGGAGAAGTTCGGCAAGCCATGTATTTCCATGGGAAATATCCGTGATCCTAAGGTTGCAGAGAAGATCCTTGCTGACGGTGATGCAGACCTGATCGGTATGGGACGTGGTCTTATCGCAGAACCTGCATGGGTAAACAAAGTAGCTACAGGCAGAGAATGTGACCTTCGCAAATGTATCTCCTGTAACATCGGATGTGCAGGAAACAGAATCGGTTTTAACCGTCCGATCCGCTGTACTGTAAACCCGGCTGTTCTGGAAGGTGATGTTTATAAGAATCAGAAAGTGAACAAAAACTGTAACGTTGTAGTAATCGGAGGCGGTACTGCCGGGCTGGAAGCTGCCTGTACAGCCGCAGAAGTAGGCTGTAACACCTTCCTTCTGGAAAAGGGTGAAACTCTTGGCGGTCTTGCTTCTGTGATCTCTAAGATTCCTGCAAAGAAGCGTCTGGCTGATTTCCCGAACTATCTGATTCACAGAGCAGAGCAGCTTGAGAATCTTTATATCTTCACAAACACAGAAGGAACACCGGAAAATATCCGCAAGTTCCATCCGAACCTGATCGTAAGCTCCACAGGTTCCGCACCACTGCTTCCTCCGATCAAAGGACTTCACGACCGCATTGACAAAGAAGGCAGCAAGGTCGCTTCTATCCTGGGAATGATTAATCACATCAATGATTATCCGGAAGATATGACAGGCAAGAAGGTTGTTGTTGTGGGCGGCGGCGCTGTTGGTCTTGATGTTGTGGAATTCTTTGCAGCAAGAAATGCTGAGATTTCTATCGTGGAGATGATGGATCAGATTGGACGTGACCTGGATCCTGTTACAAAGAATGACATGAAAGACCAGATGAAGAAACATCATGTGGCCCAGCTTACAAAGACAGCTCTTCAGGAAGTAAAAGACAGCTCTTTTCTTGTAAAAGATGCAGAAGGTGAACGTGAGCTTCCATTTGACTACGGATTCGTATGTCTTGGTATGAGAGCTCAGGGACAGCTTTTCGCAGAGCTTTCCGATGCTTTTGTTTCTGATGATGTTGAGATCCTGAACATCGGAGACAGCAAACGTGCAAGAAGGATCATCGACGGAACTCTGGAAGGAAGAAATATCCTTAATACACTGACTCAGATGGGATACCTTCAATAAAAACCTTTACAACAAAATACTTTACAACAAAATACAAAAGGGGATATTATAATGGCTGAAAGAATTACCGGACATACTGAATTAATCGGTCTGATGGCTTACCCGATCCGTCACTCCAGCTCTCCTGCAATGCAGAATGAGGCTTTTGCAAAACTCGGGTATGACTACGCTTACCTTGCTTTCGAGGTTGGCGCAGATGAAATTGAGGATGCAGTAAAAGCAATCCGTACTCTGAAAATGAGAGGATCCAATGTTTCCATGCCAAACAAAACTCTGGTTGGAAAATACCTGGATGAGCTTTCTCCTGCTGCAGAATTATGCGGTGCAGTTAACACAATCGTAAATGACAACGGCCATCTTACAGGTCATATCACTGACGGTATCGGATTTATGTCTGCCCTGAAAGATAATGATATTGACGTGATCGGAAAGAAAATGACCATCGTCGGTGCAGGTGGTGCTGCTACTGCTATCGAAATCCAGGCTGCTTTGGATGGCGTTGCTGAGATTACAATCTTCAACCGCAAGGATGAATTCTGGGATCGTGCAGTATCCACAGTAGAGAAGATCAACACAAAGACATCCTGCCATGCAGTTCTTTATGATCTGGCAGACCTTGATAAACTGAAAGCTGAGATGGATGACAGTTTTATCTTTGTCAATGCTACAGGTGTGGGAATGAAACCACTGGAAGGACAGTCCGTTGTTCCGGACAAATCTTACTTCCGTCCTGAGCTGGTCGTTATTGATGTTCCTTACTCTCCGCTGGAGACAAAGATGCGTTCTATGGCAAAAGAGGCAGGGTGCAAGACAATGAACGGTCTGGGAATGATGTTATTCCAGGGCTCTGCTGCATTTGAGTTATGGACAGGCGAACCAATGCCTATTGAACATATGAAAGAGATTCTTCACATCTCCTATGATGACTGATACCTGATGGTATCTTCAGTAATGATATCTTATATTGTGATGCAGAACAGATCATTTCACCGATCTTTCCACACATAATATTTGATATATACCGCTTTTCGGCGTACTGCAGGAGATGTACTGATATATTTACTCCGCGCAGAATGTGCATATCCTGCAGTTTGCTTTCAAGCGTGTATATGTATAGAATCAAAAGCCTGTTGATCAGGCTTATGTTACGGTTATTCTTATAATAGTTCTATAAAATACTGCGGATGCGGCTTATATTATAGCAAATCCCAGTCTACTGTTTATTGCTTTTTGCAATTAAACCAGAGGATTACCTGATTGGGTTAAAGCAAAGAATTTACCTGACCGGATTAGGTTCAGTATTTCACAGAACTTCCAATATAACAGAAAATATGAGGATAAACAGATGAACACAGTTCAGGTAAAAAACACTGTGATCGGTGAAGGCAGACCTAAGATCTGCGTTCCCATCGTAGGAA
Organism: Ruminococcus sp. AM22-13; assembly: GCF_003471165.1. GTDB lineage: Bacteria > Bacillota > Clostridia > Lachnospirales > Lachnospiraceae > Blautia_A. Next base: position 37,534 of record NZ_QRIL01000032.1, read on the forward strand.
GAACAAAAACAGACATTCTCGAAGAAGCAAAAAAGATTACCACTCTTCCGGTTGATGTGGTTGAATGGCGTGTTGACTGGTTCGATGATGTCTTTGCTACTGAGAAAGTATTAGAGACCGCTAAAGAACTTCAGGAAGTTTTAAAAGACATTCCTGTTCTCCTTACATTCCGTACTTCTAAAGAGGGCGGGGAGAAGGAGATCTCTGTAAGTGATTATGCTGCTTTAAATATTGCCGCAGCCCAGAGTGGCTATGTAGATTTAATTGATGTGGAAGCTTTTACCGGTGATGACGTTGTAAAAACAATTATCAACGCTGCTCATGAGGCAGGTGTGAAAGTAATCGCTTCTAACCATGATTTCTTTAAGACTCCGGAGAAGGATGAGATTATCAGACGTCTTCGCATGATGCAGGATTTCGGTGCTGATATTCCGAAAATGGCTGTTATGCCGACCTGCAAGCAGGATGTTCTTACACTCCTCTCTGCTACTCTGGAAATGTCTGAGAAATATGCAGACCGCCCGATCATTACCATGTCCATGGCAGGAACAGGCGTTATCAGCCGCCTGACAGGTGAGACATTCGGTTCCGCTCTCACCTTCGGCGCTGCTTCCAAAGCTTCCGCACCGGGACAAATCGGTGTGAATGAATTAAAGCAGGTGCTGGATATTATTCACAGCAGTCTGTGATCTGTTGATGAATGATGTGATATCAGATGTTATTCTTGCCTATAGTCGCCTGGTATCACTCATATCCGGCAACAGATGATTGCTATCCCATGAGATATACGGCAAATAAATATTTGCTCAAATAATACTCCTTAAAATTCCCATGACAAAGAACCTGTCGAAACCTGACAGGTCCTTTGTTTTTATACTTTTTTCTGATCGATCATCAAATTCAGGATTGTAACATCTGTATCTTTCATTCCAACTCTTCCTACGTATCCCATATTTCGGATTGTATCCTCAACATTATCACGTACCAATCCCTCGCCTGCCTGAAAACAATGATCTGCATCCTCCAGAGCGTATGCCATAATTGCTGCATCTACTGCTGAAGCGATTTTAGCAGCACATGAAGACTTAGCTCCATCACATACAATGCCACTTGTATTTGCAAGAGCATTTGTGATTGTTTTAGATATTGCATTGTAATCACCACCGTTTAACCAGGATATGGCAGCTCCTGCTCCACATGCGGCACTTACTGCTCCACAGTAAGCTGACAGACTTCCAATATAAGTTTTCTGGTGAATCGCTATTAAGTTGCTTACAACCAGTGCACGATACATTTTCTCTTTAGAAACTTTAAGTTCTCTGGCGTATTCGATGACTGGTAGAGAACAGGTCATTCCCTGATTTCCGCTCCCGGAATTAATAACTACTGGCATAGAGCATCCATTCATTCTTGCATCAGATCCAGCTGCCGCCTTTGCTCTGGCACGTACTTTAACATCATCACCATATGCTCGAAGCAGGGTACGTCCCACTTCTGCTCCGTAATGATTACGCAGACCTTCTTCAGAAATTGCTGTATTCATGACAATCTGGCGTCCTATGACTTCCTCTATCTCTTTTATATCCACAATTTCTGCAAACTCCAGAATATCTGCTACATTCAACAAATCTCTTTTATCCTGTTTTTTCTCTGTTTTTTTCTGCTGAAAGCCCCTCTTTTCCAACAGTATCTCATCGTCTTTTTTGATTAGGACAATATTCGTATGTTTATTTTCTATAACCACAACTGCTCTATGTCCATTTTGTGTAAGTTCTGCACGGATATAAAGATTCTCTACTCCTTCTTCAAGATAACATGTACAGAATTGTGTTTCGAGAAGTTTTGCTGTCTGAATGCGTTCAGTTTCTGTAATTCCTTCCAGTACTTCCAGTTTTCGTTCTGCCTGACCACCAACCATTCCAAGAACTGCAGCAGCTTCAATGCCCCTCATTCCTCCTGAATTTGGTACTGTAACACTTTTTACATTTTTTATTATATTTCCACTGCAATAAAGATTTAAATGTCCATCATATTTTTTATTTCCATCATCATCTGTTTTTATCACTTTTTCCAGCACAGAAGCTGCTGTTGCTGTTGCATATGCAATCGCAATAGGTTCCGTACATCCCAGAGCAGGAACAAGTTCTTCTCTGAGAATCTCCAGATAACTCTCATACACTTTTTTTTCCATGAATGCGCTCTCTCTTCTCCTAACTGTCAAGCAAAGTTCTTTACCATCTAATTTAGATGATATGTTTTTTCTTACGGCAGCATTTTTCCTGCTGCAAGATAAATTTCATACCATTCTTCACGGCTCAGAACAATATCGGATGCTTTACTTATATCCTGAATTCTTTTCAGATTTGTACTTCCTACAATTGTCTGGATTCCTGCAGGATGACGCATAATCCACGCAACTGCGATTGCATTCTGTGTTACCCCATATTTCTCTGCCAGACGATCTAACACTTTATTCAGTTCCGGAAATTTCTCGTTTCCAATAAATATTCCTTCAAACATTCCATACTGGAACGGAGACCATGCCTGCAATGTCATTTTCTTCAGTCTTGCATACTCGATAATACCACCATCACGATTACATCCTGCATCATTATGTATGTTTACATTTAGTCCTGCATCAATAGTTGGACAGTGAACTGCTGAAAACTGTATCTGATTAATACAGATTTTTCCACCACAGTATTGATTTAATAATTCAATCTGCATCGGATTGTGATTGCTTACACCAAATGCTTTTACTTTTCCGCTTTTTTCCAGAATTTCAAATGCTTCTGCTACCTCTTCCGGCTCCATCAACGCATCTGGACGATGAAGAAGTAATATATCTACATAATCTGTTTTTAAACGTTTCAAACTTCCATCTACAGAATTCAGAATATATTCCTTTGAAAAATCATAACAGATACCCGGACGTATGGCACATTTTGTCTGAATCACCATCTTTTCACGCAACTGAGGTGTCAGCGCATTTCCAAATACCGTTTCGGCTTCTCCGCCTGCATAAATATCTGCATGATCAAAAAAGTTAATTCCACACTCCAGTGCTCCTTCAGTCAGACTCCTTACCGCTTTTTCATCAGATAAACCTGTAATTCTCATGCATCCAATTCCAATTCTTGATACATTGTTTATTTTGTCACTAATCTGAAACATTTTCATTTTTTGTATCCTCCTGTATTATACTTAATTTATGTATTTCTCTTTAGTTAACGTATTTCTTTTATTCTTTTGTCCAGTTTTTTAAGTGCAAAAACATATATTTTCACTGCATTCTTCAGATTTTCAAACAATTCCGCTTCATCTGCACAATGACAGTTTCCATGTCCTTTTGGAAGTCCGAGCCTGTCTAGATTTCGCTCCTGTCCAGGGCCAAATGCCACTGCATTGGGAATTTTCCTCGCATAAGTTCCTCCTCCCATAACAAACGGTCTGCCTTCAAGACCTGTAACCTCCCTCCATGCTTCCATCAGAGTCTGTATGAAAGGCTGTTCCGGATTCATATAATATGGTCTGCTGTCTTCAATACCAATGATGCGAATTCCTGATTTAGCAGCTTCTGTTTGCAGCTTCGGAAGAAAATCTTCTGTTTTTTTAGTAACTGGATAACGGATGTCAATCACTATTCTCAAATGTCCTTCGTGCAGAAATGCCTGACCTATATTGCATGTCAGTCTACCAGAACATTCATCAGAACAACAAATTTCTGTTTTTTCCCCATAACCGCCTTCTGAAAGTCTCTCCACAAATTCTAATGCTCTTTTTGTCTGTTTAGGAAAATTTTGCATTTTCAACTTTCCACAAAGTATACCTATTGCATTTTGAGTTCCATCCGGGAAAGCTGCATGTCCACTGATTCCCACTGCTGTTTCTTCGCTCTTTTGTCCTATTTTGTTCTCCGCAACCGCATGAGCAAAAGACGGCACGCTGTTAGGCGCAGTCCCTCCGTCAAATTCCAGAATCCCCTCTACTGCACTAACAGTTTCCATCAACACAATACAATGTCCTTTTTCTCCGCAACATACGGGAAATCCACAATCAGCAACAAAAGAATATTCCGGTGCTTTTTTGTATTTCAGATAATATTCTACATCTGTCATACCGCTTTCTTCCTGACATCCAAGAATCTGCCTTACTTTAATATTATTCAGAATTTCTTTTTCCCTGCAATATTTCATTGCATATAAAACAGCAACTGCAGGACCTTTATTATCCTGTACTCCACGCCCAATTAAATAGCCATCCTTTTCTGTACACGTATAGGGCGGATATATCCATCCTTTTCCTTCCGGAACTACGTCCAGATGATTCCATATTCCAATCTCAACATTCCCTTTGCCTGTAGCAATAGTCAGACAGTGTCCATCTATATCTTCTGTCTCCATCTGTTCTCTCAATCCAAACGCACGCATCTGTTCCAGTGCTTCCCTGCATTTTTTTCCATATGGTGCCCCCGGAATTACTTTCTGCTGATCAGCAATACTTGGAATTCTGATCAATGCTGCAATATCTTCTCGCATCTGATCTTCCTGTCTGGAGATCCATTGTTCTAATAATTCCATATCAAGCTGTGGCTTATTTTCTTCATTCCATTCAACTTTCCCTGGATTCATTTTCACTTCCTCCATTTTTCAGAAATATTCGGTATTTCTTTGGCGTCATTCCTGTTTCCTGCCGGAAAATACGTATAAATTGTGAGGTGTCGTTATAACCCGACATCAATGCAACATCTGTTACGGACCATCTCGCATCAGCCAGAAATTCCTTAGCATGACAAATCCGAATCATTCGCAGAAATGCAGAAAAACTAATTCCTTTCTTCTCAGCAAATAAATGGCTGATGTAACTCTGATTCATGAAAAATACATTTTCCGCAAGATTCCGGATTGTAATGTCCATATTGTAGTTATTGACTGCATATTCGCTCATCTTCTCCACAATGTCCATTCCCGTATTGGTCAACTCATCTGATTGTTTCTGCGGCTGCATATGACAAATATTTTCCGCAATCCTCCTGAGATAGCTTTCAATCTCCAAAACAGAATCAAACTTCAAAAAACCTCCTGACAGATTGTCTAATTCTTTATCATGATTTTCCATTCGAATCGTTCTTCGGTATATAAGGATAATCTGTGAATACAAAAGTTCCAGACATTCTATTCGGATTGGGAGAACTTTCTCAATATCTTTAAAAAGTTTATCCAGCGTTGTCCCTGTTTTGCCTTCATTCCCTTCCTTTAGATATTGTTCCAGTTCTCTTTCTATTCCTTTTTCAAGGTAATATTCTGAAAAATCTTCCTGCTTTATTTCCTTCGCAAAAATCAGAGATTCCCCTTTGTAAATTCTGCTCTTTACTGCAGTAACCGCTTCTCTAAAAGCATCTAAAACAGAATCTTTTGCACCATACACATTACTGATTCCCATCTTAACCTGGGAATCCTCTTTCTCCAGCAGTTTTCTGATACGTCTCCAGAAAAACAGCATATCACCCTCCGGTTTTACAAGCAGTATCCACATATCCGGTTTCAATTCTACAAACCGAATCTTCGTCAGCATGATACTTCCGCAGCTTTCTTCCAATTCTGTAAGAAAGATTTCCTGTCTCGGCTTATCATGAAGAAACAGGAAAACACCTAGCTGATATTTCGAAAACACTCTTTCAAACATATTTTTCTCTATAAAACCGGAATATTTTGATTCCTGAATACTGTTCAAAATATATTGTGTTGCCATATCTTTTCTGGATAGCAAAGCTTCTTTTCGTTCTATTTTATGCTGAGTGACAAACTTATTCAGACATTCTGTCAGAGCCGTATCATCAATTGGTTTCAGTAGATAATCTGAAGCTCCATTTACAATTGCACTGCGAGCATATTCAAAATCAGAGTAAGCACTCAGAATAATTACTTTTATTTCTAATTCATTATTGCGGATTTCCTGAAGAAGCTGTATCCCATCCATTTTAGGCATACGAATATCTGTCAAGACAAGTTCTGGCTTATATTTTTCGCAAAATTCCCAGCCTTCCTCTCCATTAGGACACTACTGAAAAAGTGGTCGTAAAATCATATATCTGATATAA
>NZ_QRIL01000033.1 GCF_003471165.1 Ruminococcus sp. AM22-13
ACTGCGATAATCTGTATTTACTGATATCACGCTTTTCACATAAAGATGTTATTTTATCCGCAATATGCTTCTCTACCTACAAGTAACTATACCTCATTTCCACATTAGGAAGCATACGCATAAAAAAATAAAGATACTTTCGTTTCCGCAAAAGTCATTTTCGCCTATATATTTTTATGATATCATAGGTTGTTTCATTTGTCACATAAAACTTTGAAGCACAAATAAGCTCCTCTCTCCGGCTTATCTTTCCCCTGACGAATAGTAGAAAGCCTGTGAGCGATCACGATTCTGATGCATTTCAGAGTCTCATCAATCGCATTTCCGGTTACCGTCCTGTCATCATTAAGTCTGTCTGCAAGTCGTTTACCAGTTACAGAACTGCTTATTTTATATCTGCCGGAAATGATATTCCGCATTGCTTCCGCATCTCATCCATCAGCTCCAACGCATTCAGAGAACGCTGTGTATGTCTTACTGCTGACTCCTTCCCATCGATCATTTTCAGGAAATGTTCCAGTTCATATTTCATGGCATTTTCTGTTTCTCTATGATAAAGAGTTTCTTCTTTTCCGTCTCTGAAAATAATCTTCACGTTCTCAGGGCTGTTGATATTTCCCCAGAATTGCAGCACTCCCTTTTCGCCCTGAATCTCATTTGGCAACAGCGAATCCGTGATCTTGGAATAGGACACTTCTGCTATTTTATCGGGATATTTAGCAAGAATCGTTCCTGCTCCGTCAATTTCACCCCTGAGCTTTACAGAAAATCCGCAGATAGTATCTGGCTTTCCAAGCAGATCCAGTAGTGTATGTATACTGTAAACACCGATATCCATCAACGCTCCTGCTGAACATTCCCTGCTGAAGATATTGTGCTCTTTTCCTTCTTTAAAGCTGTCATATCTGCTGGAATACTGGCAATATATAAATGTCGCTTTTCGAATCTCACCAATTCTGTTCAGGCTCTTTTTTATAACTTCCATACCCGGATCAAAAGCTGTACGCATAGCCTCCAGAAGGACGAGTTTCTTTTCATATGCGAGTTGAAACATCTCTTCTGCTTCCCTGTGATTTGATGCAAGAGATTTCTCACAGAGAACATGTTTTCCTGCATTCAGAAGCTTCATTACCTGTTCATAATGCATATGATTGGGAGTTGCCACATAAACAGCTTCCACCTCCGGATCTGCTGACAACATATCCAGACTGTTATAAGCTTTTTCAGCTCCATGTATGCCGGCAAATTTCTCTGCTTTTTTCATATCTCTGGAATAAGCAGCTACATACTGAAACTCCGGATATTCTTTTGCAGCCTGCAAAAATTTCTCTGTAATCTTACTTGTGCCGATCGTGGCAAATCCTGTTTTTCTCATGTACAGCCTCCTTGTTTAATTTCCTGATTAACCAGATACGCGCTCCCATTTATTTATGCAACTTTCCACGAATCTTCGGTCCTGCTACCTGAATCATGATTACGATTAATAAAATCATACCCTTAATTGCATTATTAATCAAGGAATCCATCTTCAGACTGACAATAATCTTGTCAATGACCGTATACGACATAGCTCCAAACAGGATTCCCAGACATTTTCCTTTCCCACCAGACATACTGATTCCGCCAAGTACAACTGCTGCAATCGCATACATCTCATAACTTGTTCCTGTCGTTGCCGGGTCTGCCGAGGCGTTCATTGCAATCCAAAGAAAAGCAGCCACACCTGTCAGTGCCCCACAGATCACAAATACAGAGATCTTCATGGCAGGTACACTGATTCCCGCCATTCTTGCCCCTTTCAGATTACTTCCTACCGCGCAGACTTTTTTTCCATATTTCGTGCTTGTTGTGAGAAACACAAACAATACAGTCAGCACGATCAGTACGATTCCCACATAAGGAATGCTGGCTGCTTTTCCGTTTCCCATGTTGTAGAGCATCTGATAGGAGCTTTTATCATTTGCCATCTTATATACAGAGCTGCCGTTTCCAATGAGTGCTTTATCCACATGCTGGCAGAAATACTGTGCAAAAGAACGGTACATCAGCATGGTTGCCAGAGTCACAATAAATGCAGGCATTTCTATCAGGCCTACCATAACCCCGTTTACCAGTCCACAGACTGCGCCAAATCCAACCGCAAACAGAAAAGTAAGCAAAATATTGTCTGTCATGTTAAAGATCATAACGGAAAAACCGCCATCCAGAGCAAGCATTGCCCCTACAGACAGGTCAATCTCACCAGTAAGACATACAAGTCCCATGCCGAGCCCGATGATCCCGATCACCGCTGAATGTCGAAATACGTTCATTACCCCGCTCCAGGTAAGTCCGCTGGATGTAAAGGCATATACTGCAAAAATTGCAACAAACACCAATATATAACTGTATTCTCCGCAGAAGCTCATGATTCCTGCAGAAGCTGATTTTTTCTTGTTCATGTTTATTCTCCCTTCTGCGCTGCATTTGTGGAATACAGCATTACTGTTTTTTCATCGATTTCTTCATGTTTAAGGACTTTTATAACAGTTCCTTCATAAAATACCGCACAATAATCCGCCACCTTCGCAAGCTCCGGAATCTCCAGTGTATTGATCAGGATCGTCTTTCCGGTATCTGCCAGTTTCAGGATCAGTTTATAGATCTCTGCCTTGGCTCCTACATCAATCCCCTGCGTTGGATTATCCAGAAGAAGGATGTCTGCTTCTGTGTTCAGCCATCGTGCCAGAAATACTTTCTGCTGGTTTCCACCACTTAAGGAAGTGATTGGATCATCAGGATCTTCTGCTTTTACAGAGAGCATCTCTTTGTATCTCTCATAGCGTTTTCTCTCTTTTCCGATCGAAATGAAAGGATGTCTGGCTGAAAGGACCTGTTCGGAAAGATACATATTTTCCAGAATACTCATATCCGGGATCACCGAATTCTCTTTCCTGTTGGAAGCCAGCATCGCAATGCCTGCTTTCATAGCTCCCTGAATACTACGGATCTTACAATCTTTCCCATGAAGTTTCAGTGTCCCACCAGTGACAGGCACTGCCCCGAAAAGTCCCTGCAACAATTCACTACTTCCGGAACCCTGCAGACCTGTCAGACCTACGATACTGCCTTTTTTCACTGTAAAATTTACATCGGAAAAACCATATCCGGACAGATGGTCAAGTTCCAGAATATTCTCACCAGGTTCCCTTGCCTGATAAATCTCCTGATGGGAAAGCTTCTCTCCTACCATCAGATCCGTCATCTCTTCCTGCGTGATCTCAGAGATCTTTCCGGCCTGCACGAATTCACCATTTCGTAAAACTGTATATCTGTCAGCGATCTGAAAGATCTCCGGCATCTTGTGAGAGATAAAGATAAAAGAGGTTCCCTTGTCTTTCAGATTTCTGATGATTTGAAACAGATGCTCTACTTCATCATTGTTCAACGAAGTGGTCGGTTCATCCAGTATCAGCAGTTTTGCCTTAAAAAACAGTGCTTTTGAGATCTCCAGCAATTGTTTCTGGCTGGTCTTAAGATTTTCTACTTTTTCTTCCGGATTGATCTCTACCCCGAGTTCTGTAAAAAGCTGCTGTGTTTCCCGGATCATCCGCTTTTTGTCCAGTGCTCCGGCCTTTCTTTTATATTCTTTCATAAGAAAAATATTCTCATAGACCTTCAGGTCATTAAACAGATTCAGTTCCTGATGGACAAAGGCGATTCCCATTTTTTCAGACTGCTGGATCGTCATTTTTTTTATCTTTTTTTCATCAAATTCCATCTCTCCGCTGTCTGCCGGAAAAACACCGGCAAGGATGTTCATCAGCGTTGATTTCCCTGCTCCGTTTTCTCCCAGCAGCGCATGGACTTCCCCTTTTTCTATCGTCAGCTCTACCTGCTTCAGGACGGGGATCCCGTTAAATGATTTGCAGATATTTCTCATACACAACAAGCTCATGTTCTCCTCCTGATAATTGTCGCGTTATTTTCACAATGACCGCAGATTATATTTTGTATTTTATATATCCTGCAAACAACTATATGGGACCGCCCCATTAAGGGCGATTAAGGGACGGCCCCATGCTAAAATATGACTTAATTTTATAAATCCCCGCTCACCATTTATTACTATTCACAAGTGAAATAGGGAACTTACCTGATTTAATTAAAATGACGGATAATCTTTTACGTTATCAGAATTTACAATCTCGCATGCGATCACATGATCCTGCTCTACATCCTTGCCATCCAGATGGTCTACCATATCCTGGATCGCTGTCTGAATCATTGCAGGGCTGTAAGTTACAGAAACAATTCCGCCACACTGCTCTGCGATATCCTGATAGCTTTCCCCACGCATTACCGCATAGAGTTCATCAAGACCGCCGCAGCCTGTGATGTATGGTTTATTTCCAAGAAAGGCTTCTTTCGTGGAATCATCGATTCCGCCACCCTGAAGTGCCTCCAGGATTCCCATTGCAAGTTCATCATCTTCTGCGTAGAACCATTTGATATCTGCATTCGCACTGTCACCCAGGAGAGATTCAAAAGAAGTCTTAGTATCGGAACGGCTCCAGTTCATAGCTCCGGAATAAGTAATAGATTTCAGATCATCCTCTGTCCATTTCTTATCGTCTGCAATCTTTTCACCGTCATATTCCAGTTCACCAGTCAGGTATTCTGTGAATCCATTGTCGCGGAGTGTCGTTACAGAAGAAGTATCTCCTTCATATACATAAACTTCTTCTCCCGGTGTCATTCCTTCTGATACGAAATATGCTGCGGCAGCGGCTCCGATTCCTTCATTGTCTCCTTTTACATTGGAAACTGCACTCTCAGAAACGCCGTCAATGATACGGTCAAATGCCACATATGGAATCTCGGCATCTACTAACTGCTGGATTGCTGACTGAACAGTATCATCAATCGGCTGGATAACAACTGCGATATTGTCCTCTCCGGAAACTACAATGTCTTCAATATTCACAATCTGTTCTGCCGCATCTGCAGAAGTGATCAGCTCTGCGGTATAATTACCGTCTTTGTTTACTTCCTCGATTTTCTCTTTTGCAAAGGTTGCAACAGAACCTGTCCAGCCATGATCTTCCGGTGCTGTCAGTACATAAATATGTGTGGTATCATCTGCTGCATATGCTACAGTACTGAAACTTCCTGCTGCCATTGCAGCTGTCATTAAAATTGCTAATGTTTTTTTCTTCATGATAATTTCTCCTTTTTTCATTAATTTTTTATTTATATGTATGTTCTCTCTTTCGTTTGTCTTTATTTTATATTTTTCCCGAAAACATTTCCTTTCTCAGGTTTCAGTTTTTTGCATGTATATTGCATCTGCGCCCTGAAAATATATGTCGAGTGCAACAGTCATATATCATTTGTTGCATGGCGTTAAAAAATCATGCAACAAATGACAGGCAACTCTCTCACTTTTTGCCTTCTTTCCAATGACGCTCTGCAACATAATCATTTAAAATTGAAAGTTATGAAAAGCACCCTGCCTGTAAATGCAATAAACTTATCTTATACTTAATATGAAATGGAGGCTGAAAAACAATGCAGCACACATATGAAAAACCAGGTCCGAAAAGAGGAATCGCACTCTACAGTTATTCCGGTGAATACGGTGTATCCATGAATCTGGAAGACTGTCTGAAGGATATGTACGACTGCGGTGCACACGGAATAGAAATTCTGGCAAATTCACATATCCCTTCCTACCCGAATCTGGATGAAGAATGGGTCACAAAATGGTTCACACTTTTAAAAAAATACGACATCGTACCTGCCGAATATGGACACTGGATAGACAGCCGACTTTACAAAGGACGGGAGCTGAGTACTCTGGAATCTGTAAAAATGCTGGAACGGGATATTATCATTGCCCACAAATTGGGCTTTCCGGTCATGCGTACCAAAATGGGAGTCATTGACGATGTGAATACCCCTGTCAGTAACTGGCACGAAATCATCCACGAGGCACTTCCCATTGCCAAAGAATATCAGGTAAAAATGTGCCCGGAACTTCATATGCCCACAGCACTAAAAAGCAAATATGTAGATGATTACATGGAATTTATCATGAAAGAAAATACGCAGAACTTTGGATTCAATGTAGATTTCGGAACTTTCCAGAATGTTTTTGAAAGTGATTTTCGTTTACCGGGAATGCCTGCAGATGGCGGCCCGTGCTCCAGACCGGAAGATATCATTCCCATCCTGCCTTATGTCTACTGTTGCCATGCCAAATTCAATTATATAACCGAAGATTTCACCGAACCAACGATTCCCTATGAACAACTCATAACAATACTGAAAGAACATAACTGGGACGGATATATGCTCAGCGAATACGAAGGGCCTCATAAGGACGAACCCGGATTTGTCTCTGAGCAGCTTCGCAGGCAGCATATCATGATGAAACGAATCTTAAAGGAGGAAGAATAAATATGCTTGAAAAAGATCTGATACAAACCAGAGGATTTCACAACATCAAACAGTACGGTAAAATTGTGGGATTTCAGCTCTGTGTACGCCTTACTTATTACAGAGGAATTTTTCTCTCGCAGCTAAGGCCGCAGAAAATTATCGTAGACGGAAAAATTTATCCGAAAGAGCAGGTAATCTGGGAAATCAAGGGCAGGGAATATTCCTGTAAAGAGATGGAAACAGAAAGCAACGTGCAGTGGTGCCCAGATGAAACAGCAATTCTGAAAGTTTACATTGATGGCGGGCTGGAAGAAGGGTACCATGAAATCACAACAGGATACAAATACTCTTCCTCCTATATGCCTCCGAAATTACAACAGGATATAGACATTGAAGAAGTAAACCCGTTCCTGGAAATGATGTTCGGACAGCTTCACAGCACAAAAAAAATGCTTCTTGTCTGGTAATTCCAAATAAAAAAATCACCGAATCACTGGGAAAATTTCTTCCGGTAATTCGGTGATTTTTTTAGATTATTTCTGAATGCCTTTATCGATTGCTACGGCTGTATTCCTTCATAATCTGTACAACCGCTGTGGAGTTTCCTGTAATCATTGCAGAAGATGCTGCAAAATATGCTGCGTTATCTAATATATAATTTTTAAAACGATTAAACAGAGATCCTTTGTTTGTAGTATTTTCTTTGTTCATTGTTACTGTATTATTTTTTGAAATAGCCATTGTACTCATTTTATTCTCTCCTTGTCTTTTGATATCTATATGTTAACTTTTTCTTTGCTTTCCTTGTTACAACCTGTATTTTAGCCTTGTTTCTCCAGGAAAACCAGTGTTATAATTAACCTGTTTTACAACGATATTGACATTTCAGGAGGAATTCTCTATGGCACAGATCTACCACGAAGCCCTGCATCCTATGGGAAATCTTGGAATTCAGATTTCCATGGCAGCGCTTGAAAGCCCTCACATTCCCATGCACTGGCATGATACTATGGAAATTCTGTTCTGTCTGAACGGAAGCGTCACCATCTGTATCGATCAGGAAACACTTACCCTGTCCCGAAATCAGCTGATTGTATTCGATTCCAGGATTGTCCATTCCATACACTCCAATTCCAAACTGTACATGTTTCTGTGTATTCATGTAAACAAAAAACAGCTTTCCGGATACGTTCCTGATCTTGACCTGTACAGCATCTGGTGCCGCCCCGTTCCTCTGGACGATCCCAGATCCACACAGTATATTCATTTGTGTCAGCTGGCTCATGATCTTACCCGGATAAACATAGAAGAAAAAAGCACCAGCGCCATGCGCTCAGACGGCACGGTTTTGCTGATGCTTGCAGATCTGATTCAATATTTTTCTGTTCATACGTTACCGGAAAACACACGCAGGCAGAAGCAGTCTAACGATGTGCTTCGAGAGATCATCGCTTATGTAAATAACCATTATAAGGATTCTCTTACCCTTGATGACATGGCTCGTCAAACCGGATTCAGCCGGGAATATTTCTGCCGTTTTTTCAAACAGCATATGGGAATCACTTTTTTACGTTATGTAAATGAAGTCCGGATTTCTCATGCAGGCAGACTTCTCTCCGATACTGACCTGAGTATTTCTGAAATCATGCAGGAAAGCGGCTTCACCAACCAGACACTTTTTAACAGACTGTTTAAGGAAATCTACGGAATGACTCCCCGCCAGGCGCGAATCAGCTCCCCTACAGACAAATATATCTGATGCAGTTATTTATAACACCATCTTAACTGCACCGTACATGCCGGCATCATTTCCCAGAGTTGCCAGCACAAACTCTGTATTAACAGATGCATGAAATGCATATTTTTTATAATGATCACGGATAAGATCAATCAGCAGCTCTCCGGCTTTGGATACTCCTCCACCTATCACATATACCTCCGGATCAAATACAGCCGAGATCATGGCACAGGCATTGCCAAGCTGCTCTCCCACAAAATCCAAAATCTGCAGGGACAGATCGTCACCTTTTTTGGCGCAGTCAAAAACAGCCTTACAGGATAAATACGTCTCGTCTCTCAGCATGGACGGCCTGTCACTTTCATCCAGTACCTGCTGTGCTTTTTTGACAATTCCTGTCGCAGAGGCATACTGCTCCAGATGACCTTTCTTTCCGCAGCCACAGACAAAGGTCTCCTCTTTGTTGACGCAGATATGACCGATCTCTCCTGCGGCTCCGAAGGCACCGGCGATGATTTTTCCATCATGCACGATACCACCGCCGATACCGGTTCCCAGAGTGATCATCACCAGATCCTTATGTCCCTGACCACCACCTTTCCACATCTCTCCCAGAGTCGCAGAATTAGCATCATTTGTCACCATGACTTTTTCTATTCCTGTAAGACGCCTGATTTCTGCGGTCACATCCAGAACTCCCCATCCCAGATTGGCACACTTATTTACAATACGCTCCTCCAGAACCGGTCCCGGAACATCGATTCCGATTCCCAGAATCTCATCTTTCAGGATTCCCTGTTTTTTCATTTCCTCTTCAACAGACTTTGCAATATCACTTAAAATATAACATCCGCCGTTATCTTTTCTGGTGGGTATCTCCCATTTTTTCGTCAAGTCACCTTCTTCGGAAAACAGGCCAATCTTTACTGTTGTTCCACCGATATCAATTCCAAACGCATATTTTTTCATTTCGTTTTTTCTGCCTCCCGATCAGTTTTTATTCAAAATCAATTGATTTTCCGGTGCGTCCTGATTCACGTACTGCATCCATAAGTCTCAGTACACGGCGTACCTCCGGAATCTGTACCAGGAATTCTTCTTCCCCATGATATGCTTTTACATAATTCTCAAAATAATTTCTGTGTTCTGTATTTATCTGCGGAAGCGATTCTGTAACAATTCTACCTTCTGGCGCCGGACCAAAAGATCTGGTTGGGCCTGCTGCCGTCATGGTTCGTTTTCCTCCCACATTGGTCAGAAGACTGGTTGTACGAACAATCTTTCCTTCCGGGAAGAATCCATCCACATAAGCTGTTCCCTTATCCCCTGCTACAAACCAGTGACGTTCAAACCATTTATCCTGAACCTTATCAGCCAAATAATAAGTGCCCAACTCTACCGTTGCAGTTACACCATTGTCAAAACGAAGCATAATATTAAAATAATCATCAACTTCGGTATTGATCACATTGCGAATATCTGCAAACACGGATTTCAGTTTTGCGCCTGGGAACATCCAGCATACCTGATCCAGAAGATGCACTCCCCAGTCATAGAGCATACCACCACCTTCACTGATAAAAACATGCCAGTCATGCATATTACCGTTAAATCCGTACAGCTGATTTTTGATGGCATATACTTTTCCCAGTGTGCCGGAATCATAGACTTCTTTCGCTGTTCGAAAATCCGGGTCGAAACGTCTCTGCTGATGAACCGTAAATTTTACGCCATTCTTCCGGACTGCTTTTTCCATGTCATCCAGTTCCTCAAGACTCATGGCAACTGGTTTTTCACATATAATATCTTTCTTTGCTGCCGCTGCCTGGAGAACCAGATCATGATGCTGGTTATTGTTTGCAGCGATGATAACTACATCTACTTCCGGATCATCAAAAAGCTCCTGGTTATCTGTATATCTTTTTATCCCTTCCTTTACATCTTCAAGCTGTTTTGGATCTTTATCAGCAATTCCCACCAGCTTGATTCCCGGAAAATCGTTGAGCATTTTTTCATGTTCATGTCCCATAAAACCATGACCAATAATCGCAATGCGGATATCTTCTGCCATTTTTCTGTCCTCCATTTATTTTCTCTTTTTCCAGATAAAGCACAGATATGTTAAGTACCTGTGCTTTATCTATAAAAATCATCCTGTTTTTATTTATTCCGGTTTATATTCATCGAAATCATATTTGATTGTGCCGAACGGTGTCTCCTGCTCACGAAGTGCAATGGATTTTGCCATAGCTTTAATTTCATCAGCAGTTACGCTGCGTCCAAGTTCACTGGAAAGTACAACACCTTCGGAAAGGAATGCTGTCTGCATTGCGATATATGGAGAGTCGATTCTTGTTGTGTCATCCAGCTCTCCTCTTAAGTAGGAGTACCACTGTAACTGGTTGTCGTTGTATTTTTCCATCTCAGGATTCAGCATAAGTTCCTGCATTCCTGTGATATCTCCGATTGCACAGTCGATCTTGTTGTCAAAAAGGACTCCATTTTCATCTACACCGAACCACTCAAGACGTGGATTCTGAAGGGCACCGCCGCCTACGATGGAACCGCCTTCCGGAACAGCCAGAGGACCACCTGTAGTATCTACATCCAGGAATTTCAGACCACCCTGGGAACCTGCAATAAAGCTTGTTCCGATTTCGTCCATATGCATAGCCCAGTCTTCATAGATATCCATGGAAAGTCCACCTTTAAATCGTGCAAGACCAACGCCAAGATCCTCAACAGGAGCTGTACGGTTTGCAATCTTGTCAATTCTCTTATCTGTCCAGTAATCACAGGACTGGAAACCATATACGCTTTCAAGCTCTGGCATACCAAGTACATAAAGCATCTGAGCCAGATGATAGATTCCAAGGTCAAAAAGCGGTCCATGTACACCAACTTTTGGATTGATGAAATCCGGGCTGAAGAACGGCATATCATATCCCGGACGTCCCTGACGCCTGTGGCCTACGCTTCTTGCATGATAAACTTTACCAAGTTTGCCTTCTTCGACCATCTTCTTTGCAATACGTGTCTGAGGATTGTAGATGGAACTGATCTGAACTGCCAGCTTTTTGCCATATTTCTTCTGTGCATCATAGAGAATCTTTGCATCTGCATAGCTTGCCGCCATTGGTTTCTCGGAATAGCAGTCAAAACCTGCTGCCATAACAGCTGTTGCAACAGATGTATGAAGGTTGTTATGAACACAAACCTCTACCTCATCGATATCATCTCTCTTTAACATCTCACGAAAATCCTGATACAGATTTTCTTCCGGAATTCCATACTGCTTTCCGAATGCTTCCAGTTTATTCTTATCAATCTCTGCTGCTGCTACGACTTTCAGAGCCTGTCCTCTTTTCTGCAGATTCTGGATAACTGTCATATGTCTGTGTGAGATCATTCCTGTTCCGATAATGGCGATTCTGATTTCTTTCATGATTATTTATCTCCTTTTCTTTTCAATCTTATAGTCAGCGAATATTTGCAATCCGCATTCAATTAATTACCCTTGAACTTTATAGCATCTTCGTATTTCTACCAGCCAAGAATTTTCAGATATTCGCGGCTTCTTCTTGCACATTCCAGCGGCTCCATGTCGTAATGCTCATCCTGTTCTACCACTACCCATTTTGCATTCGCCTCAAGAGAAGCTTCAAGTACAGACTCCCAGATCATCTGACCGAAACCTACCGGACGGAATCCGAAATATCCGGTATCTCCCTCTTCCTCTTCTGTCTCAATACCAATCAGCTTGTACATGTTTTTAACTTCACCTTTTTTGATGTAGTCTTTCAAATGCACTACAGGAATACGGTCTGTGTATTTACGGACAAATTCCGGTGCTTCTCCTGTTGCAACATCACACCAGCAGGTATCAAGTTCTGACATCAGATTGTCATGTGGAATCGCATCAAACATTGCATCATAGCCCCACTGACCATCCGGTAATTTTACAAATTCAAAATCGTGATTATGATACAGGAAAGTCATGCCTGCATCATGTATCTTCTGTCCTACCTCATTGAGAAGTGGAAGGAATTTCTTAAATCCTTCTGGATTTACCGGACGGTATTCCTCTGCCATGTAAGGCATTACCAGATATTTCACACCGATTACAGAATAATCTTTCAGAATCTGATCCAGATTTTCCATCATCTCTGCAAATGCAACATGTGCACTGACCGGAACAAGTCCAACCTCATCCAGAACCTCTTTTACGTATTCTGGTTTCAGTCCGTAAAGACCAGCGAGCTCTACACCGTCATATCCCAAATCTTTTACTTTCTGCATTACCTCTTTGAAATTCTCCGGAGTATTTTCCAGAAGATCTCTTAATCCGTAAACCTGAATGGCAACTGGAAGCTTTTTACTCATTTTATTTTCCTCTCTTTCTGATTTTCTTTAAATTTATGACTTTTGTTTTGTATCAGTTCTCTTGTTTCTTTCTGACTATATATTACCTTTTTAGCTCTTTGAAATATTTTCCCAGATTTCACTTTCCAGTAAATTTTTTGCACATCTGATATTTCCGAAATCCCTGATGCAATAAATGAAACATATCTGTTGCACAGGCTTCTATCTGGCAATATTTACAAACACTCAAACCAATATTCAAAAATGCCCGGCTTGCAGAAACTGCAAAACCGGGCAAACATTAGTCCCATATTTACTTATCACTGTTTCTATATCATTCTACACAATAAGAAGATGTCTCTCATTTACATGATGTCCAAATTCCGGCATAAATACCATATTTTCCTGATCCGGATCCAGATGTGCCTGAATGATTGGCGGCATATAAGAAGATGTAAAACAGAAACCATACTTCAGATCATGATATCCCTGTGCAAGACCGCCTTCTTTCTTTACCTTCAGAACCGCCGGTGTTGTTACAGACCAGTGAGTCTGAAAATCTGCTGCCATCTCTTCGTTTGTAAAATCTTCGCCATTAATGTTCCACACGATATTTTCTTTTTCAATCTTTTCTCCATCTACAAACAATGTACCAGGACGAATCTGAGAAAGAAAGATTCCTCTGTAATATGGCAGTCTTACCTTAAACTGGAAACCTGTTGCATTGCCTTCTTCATCTTTTGTGTTTCTGAATCCAACTGACTGAATTACCTGTTTTTCCATAATCGATTGTCCTCCTTAATCTCCCAGAAGATTTTTCAGCATAATGTGCTGTTTTCTCAATGTCTGTCCTACTTCATATCCCTCATCGTACTTATCAGCACCTTCATATTCGCTGAGAAGATATCCCTCATACCCGTTTTCCTGCAAAACCTTGATGATTTCCGGATAAGGAATGGTTGTTTCCTGAAACTCATCACTCATGTTAATAAATTTTGCATGACAACAGTAAACGTATGGAAGCAATGGAATGATATCTTCTGGTTTATTCGGTGTATAATTCGGGTCTACCCACTCACCCTCTTTGAATTCTGTTCTGAATACAGAAAAGTCAATATTCAGACCAAAATTCTTCGTTCCTGTCTCTTTGATGAAATCTACAAAATCTGTTACCAGCTTGCCCTTGAGATTGGATGGAGTATGAATCTCAGGACACATCTTGATTCCCAGCTCTTCTGCAAGTGGAAGCGCACCTTTGATGATTTCTCTCCAGTTCTCTACCGGCTCAAGAAGATCGTTGATAACCGGCATTTTGGTTCTCATAACTGTAAATCCAAGTCTGTGTGCAAGACGGATATCACGTTTCAGCATTTCCACAGATTCTTCTGTTGTCAGATCTCTGTCTCCCAGTACATGTGAATCAATCCAGTTACCATATTCCACAGGAACAATCTCATACTTATCGCAAAGTCTCCACCATTTTTCCACCCACTCATCTGTCGGATATGGATAATTTTCAATATGTGTATTTGCCAGAATTTCTACCCCATGTGCTCCCATATCATGAATATCTTCAAAGCAGTCCTCTAATGTTTTTGTCAGTCCAAATTCTGCTGAATAGCTGTATAATGCCACACCACGCTTCGGACCTTTTTTTTCATATTTATACATAGCTTTTTACCTCCTGAAATATTTTTATGCTGTATGCTTTTCTCTTAATTTTGCCCGGATCTCATCCGCATCTTTGTCACTCATTCTCCAGAGTAAACATGCCGCAGATGCTGCAAAGAACAAAATTGCAGGAAGAAGATTTACTGTAAAATTGATTCCCTTTAATGCTGTCGGTGTCTGCTGTGCATTTGCCACATATCCAAAAGCACTCATAATTACGATACCAAAGGCTCCGCCTACCGCATTTCCGAACTTTGTAGCAAGTCCATATGTTGCATAAGCTGTACCATCCGTACGAGCACCGGTTTTTAACTCCATGTAATCCACAGAATCTGCCACCATTGACAGGCTCATAGGAAATCCAACATTAAACAAACCAAAAATGATATCTCCGGCCAGCACCATTTTCATGTTATCAAACGGCGCCAGGTACATGATTACAAGACCAATTCCCTGAATGATCATAGACCACATCAATACATTTCTTTTTCCGATTTTTTTCGCAACCGCCGGTACAAAGAAAGATCCGATGATACCACCGATAGACGGTATCGTCATGATCAATGAAATCATAGTAAAAGATCCAAGACAGTAAATTACATAAAAAGCTGTCACTGCGATTCTTCCCATAAATGCTGTCATCTGTAATGCCATAACTAATGTGATAATCATAAGATATTTATTTTTTACCAGATTACTGATTGTATCTTTAAAAGAAAACGGCTGTGGCTCTCCGACTGGCTGCACCACTTCTTTGGATGTGAAGAACACGATCAGGAACATTGGCACTGCAATAATGGCATAAACCAGTGCAACCATCACATATCCATGTCCATTTGCAACCTCTGCACCTGCTCCGGAAAATTTCAATGCAAGACCTGCAGATACACCATTTACAATTACCATACCAAGATTCATTCCGATATTTCTGGACGTATTCAGGATATTTCTCTGATCAGAATCCTCTGTCATTACTGCAGCAAGTGCACCATAAGGAATGTTTACCAGTGTATAAAGCATACCAGCAATAATATAAATAGCCGCTGCCCAGATTACACCTGCTGCGGATTTTCCACCGAATGGATTAGTAAACGTCATTACACTGAAAATTGCAAGGAACGGAGCTCCAAATGCAATATAAGGTCGAAATCTTCCGAATTTGGATCTTGTTCTCTCTGCAATCGCACCCATCATCGGGTCATTGATTGCATCCCATATACGTGCAAGCATCATAATCACAGAAACTGCAATTGGTGCCAGCCCTACAATATCTGTATAATAAATAGTAAGATATGAACCTACGTAGGTCCATACAAACTGAGATGCCAGATCTCCAAAACCATAACATATGGTCGCCGCTCTTGTGGCTTTAAGCTTTTTCTCCATCTTTTTACCTCTTTCCGCTTTTTGTTTCGCATTCAATTAACAACCGGCTTGTTAACGTTATCTGATGGTTGTATTCTATCAAAACGCCCGTATTTAATCTCCGCAAATTTTCTGCAATCTGCCCCAATATTTTCAAACAAAGAAGTCAAAAAATGCCCATGCAACAGATGTTTAACAATTGTTGCATGAGCATTCGATTTTTATTTTCTGCAAAAAATGTGTATCAGACTAATCTCGTGTGGTTCCAGAACTACCTTCATATCCAGCGTATTATCCCCACTGATCACCTTCACACGACTCTGTGAAAGTGTAGGGGAACTGATTCCCTGTAAATATTTCACATCCTGTCTTGTCAGTTTAATATCATACTGAAATTTTCCCCACTCATTCAGAATACTTCCGTTCTGTCTGTTCAGAGTACGTTTCTTCAGATAATATTCTCCACTTTCTTTCAAATTTTCGAAGTGAAAATCCAGATGAACCGGACTTTCATCTTCAAACACCATGGAACTACATTTACGCAGATCCACATCCTCCTCCTGTAAAAAATAGCTGCGCCGGAACCATGAATAATAGAAACAAAGAATATAAATATCTTCACTTTCCTTACGAGTCACAATATAATTCTGTCCTTTATCCAGCAGATATTCCCCCAGCTGATTCAGAAAATCTACTGCAAAATATGCTGGTTTACGTATCGTATCCTTCGTCAGAAGTCCAATTCCTCCATTTACAATTCCTACAGTATCCATATGGCTGGAAACCCAGTCACTTCCACTCATGATTCCCAGCATTTCCACCTGATCCGCTATGGATTCAATCTTTTTAACCAGATATGCTGCGCGGAAGCAACTGTCATTCAGATAATTACGATTGGATATCGTATTGTTCCATTCTGTAATATAGATTGGCGTTTCCGATAAGCCAGTCTGTTCCAGAAGTTTTCGGATTTCCCGAACCTGATTTTCTTCATTGAATTCATTCTGAGAAATCTTCCGTACAATATGTGTTCCATTTGCATTGTACACATCATAAGGAAATACAATAAAGGAAGCAAAATCCGGTCTTACTTGTTCTTTAACGCAACGTTCAAAAAAGTTTACAAGAAACTTCCAGTCCTTTACTACAATGCTGCTGACTCCTCCAAATTTTGCATCCGGAATTTTGCTTTTAATCATATGATACAGATATTTCCAGGCGTCAAAAAAATCATACCTTTCATCCTGATACAATTTTGTGGACGCTTCCCCATCTTCATGGATACAGTCCCTATCCAGCTCAAAGATCCATCCGGAAACCTCCTCCTGTCCATAACGCTCCACTATATGACTCAGGAAGTCATCCATCATACATTCCCAGTTCTCCCTGGATGCAAACGGTATGTACTGTTCTTCATAAAATACTTCTTTTCCATCTGACCGAAGAGCTGTATCCGGTCGCCTTCCCATATCCAGAAATGGTTTCAGGCGATTCTGAACCAGAAAGTCTAACACCTGATTTACACTATCGTAATTATACTGTCCGATAGTCTTTCCATCGTTAAGCATCATCTTTTT
The DNA here is from genome assembly GCF_003471165.1 of Ruminococcus sp. AM22-13. Classification (GTDB taxonomy): domain Bacteria; phylum Bacillota; class Clostridia; order Lachnospirales; family Lachnospiraceae; genus Blautia_A. Next base: position 17,137 of record NZ_QRIL01000033.1, read on the forward strand.
TGAAAAAACATTCCACATACGAATATACCGGAAATGTAACTGCTCATTTAACTGAAGTGTATGAAACTGGACATTGGCCTTGTTCAGATCCCACATCGGACCGATATTAATCATTCGATTCCAGATTTTTTTGTATTTTCGCCCCTGATTTTCTCTCATGTCCACACAGACTCTTGTGGTGCGTTCCTGTTTTCCAAGCTCGTATCCTTTTTTCTTTAATTCTTCACGGATCTCTGTCTCCTGTTTCTTTCGGTTTTCCTCATGTTTCATACTCTCTGTACGGTAAGATTCCCTATATTCTGTAGGCGTTACTCCCATAATCTTACGGAATGCCCTGTTAAAAGAAGCCGAATTTGTAAATCCTGACGTCATTGCAATCTGGGTCATGTTCTGCTCGGAATATTTCAGAAGTCCCAGCGCAGTTTTTACCCGAAGCTGCATTACATAATCTGCAAAATAGACACCTGTGCTCTTCTTAAAGATACGGGACAACGTAGACGCAGATACAAACATCTGATCAGCCAGATCATTCAGGCTGATCTCCTGATCCAGATTAGCCAGAATATATTGCATGATTTCCCTCATTCTGGTATCATTCTCTGTCTCATATACTTCCATACTCTTCTGATTGAGCTGATAATTTTCCACCAGACAATCCAAAAGCTTTAACATGATACTGTTAATATAACAGTTTGTCTGATGTGCCCGTGATGTATATTCTGCTGTAAGCTGGAAAAAAATATCCCTCAGATCCTGATAAGAATGACCTTCATCTACCACTGAATTACAGTAAAAGATCATATGCCGGTTCTGAAGCAGTGAATTCGTCAGTCTCATGGAAAAAGAAGCTGTTCCATACATAGCATTTCGGATATCATGTATTTCATAGCTCACTCCCGGATTAATCAGAATAATATCTTCTGCTTTCATCAGATATTTTTCGTCCTGATATTTCAGAGACATTTCTCCTTCCAGTACAAATATAAGCAACAACTCCGTCTGGATATTTTCTTCTTCTGTTTCTGCCTTCTGTACATGATAATTCATTCCATTAATATCCATAACCCCAGATTTCCTCCCCTGTATCTCACTTATTTCGTCTTTTTGTCTATCTTAGCATAATTTTTCTAATCCCGCATCTCAAAAAGGCCGGTATGAATTCGTTACTTTTCATTCCAGCCTTTTTTTTATTCACTTATTATTTTTTATTCAATTACTACGGTACGGGTCATGGTTCCTTCCAGCGGAACAGGAATGTATGCGGTACGGGTGCAGACCGTAAGCTTTACCTCATGAGTGCCCTTGCTTAAACCTCCTTCTTTCAGAACACGTACTGTTCCCGGCACTCCATATTCCCATTTGATCTCACTGACTGTTTCCATTTCCTTCTGTGTAAACCAGTCAATATTATCTGCTGTAAAACGTATATCCTCTTCCAACACTTCTTCTCCGTCTACGGATACCTTCAGATAGTTAATCATAGACAGCGGAATTCCTCTATAATAGGTGATATGTGTTTTCATTTCATAGCCGATTATCTTTCCATCTTCTTCTACATTTTTACAGGTGTCCGGAATAAATACATTATTATCAAACATTACTGATTTCTCCTTTCATTAACCTTCAATTTCTCTGATCAGACGTTTAATCATCTTCTGATGTGCTTCTACCTGTTCAACCTCCGGAATCGGATGATCCGGAAGAACCCAGCGATTTCCTTCGTACTCTGTAGAAACATAACCGTCATATCCGTGATCATGAAGATACTGCAGGATTTCTTTATAATCAATACTATACTCATTTCCATCCTCTGTCATTTCATAGAGCTTGAAGTGTACATGTTTGATATATTTTACATATGGATCCATAACAGAAAGCGGATTATTCTCATAGCCATCCAGATTTGTGGCAAAGAACATGTCTTTTGCAGGATCTTTAATTGCTGCCGCAATGCGTGGATCCATCTTTCCACCATTTTTCTGGGTAAGTGTATATGTATCAGTTCCACTGGCAAAGATCTCATTACCAAGAGCAATCAGTTCTTCATTTGTTCCATATACCTTACGGCAGTATTCTGTCATCACACGTGGCGGACGCTTACAGAAAAGTCCGGAATCCGGAACAATTCCAATATATGGAGAATCCAGACGTACCATCTCAGCAAGAAATTCTTCTGTTTTCGGAACGCCGAAACCAAGACCTGCATGAATTTCAATACACATACATACATCATATTTCTCTGCTGTAGGAAGACACGGTTCCAGAATCCATGCCGGTACCATTGATACCAGACGGAGAACTTTAAATCCTAAACGATGTGCAAGTTTAATCTCTTTTTTAATCAGCTCGATACATTCTCTTTTGGTAAGCTCTCTGTTTTTGAACATATTCGTATTCAGGAAACAATCGTCACATGCCAGCCCAATAGGATATTTTTTCATAAGCTCATCCCATTTTGCCAAAGTTTCCTCGCTTGGAACCGGTGCACCTGGAATCATCTGATCCGGAAGGATCTCAATTCCGTCTACGTCGATTGATTTCAGATATTTTAAAATTCCCTCCAGATCCATCTTTCCTGTCAGGTACTGATACTGGAGACTGTAAAGACTTACTGATGATTTAATAGCCATTTCTTTCTTCCTCTCTTATATTCTTTCACATGTTGTTTCATTCATATCATATTTTACTTTGCATTACGTTCCTTTACTTCTGCACGGATATCATCAAAATCCTTGTCTGTTTTATCCCAGAGAACTAAAAGCAGGATTGCTGCTACTACAAGAAGAATCGCAGGAATCAGATTTACGGTCAGATTGATACCTGCCAGAGCACCTGCTGTCTGTTCCATATTTCCAGCCACATATCCGAAACCACTGATAATCAGAACACCTACTGCAGAACCGATAGCATTTCCAAGTTTTGTAGAAAGACCATATGTTGCATAATAGCTTCCATCCTGACGGATACCCGTCTTGTCTTCCCAATAATCAACACAGTCAGCAACCATTGCCAGACAAATCGGGAAACCACAGTTGAAGATACCATATACCCAGTGGCCAATCATAATCTGTGTCATATTTGTAAATGGTGCAAAATATACAATGAAAAGTCCCACGCCCTGTCCAAGAAGCGTTAATGCAAGAATTTTCTTTTTACCAAATTTGTTTGCCAGAGGTGCAACGACCAGTGATCCTATGATACCTCCGATAGAGGGAATCGTCATAATCAGCGCAATCAGTGAAAAAGCACCCAGACAGTAGATTACATAATATGTAGTGATAGAGATACGTCCCATGAAAGCAACCATCTGAATCGTGGACACGATAAAAATCGTCATCAGATATTTGTTTTTCACCATTCCACTCAGAGTCTCTCCCGGGTTCAGTTTTCTTGCTTCCTGTTCCGGCATGATCACTTCTTTTGAAGTAAAGAATACGATCAGGAAAAGCGGGATTGCAATAATAGAATAGATGATTGCTGTCATCATATAGCCATGTCCTGTTGCAACCTCAGCTCCAGTTCCGGAAAAATGAAGTGCCAGACCTGCTGAACAGGAGTTTACAATGATCATACCTACGTTCATTCCTACGCTTCGTGAAACCCCGATCAGATTACGTTGTTTCGGATCCTCTGTCATAACTGCTGCCAGTGATGAATAAGGAATATTTACCAATGTGTAGAGCATTCCTGCAATAATATAGACAACTGCTGAGAAAATTACACCAAGTGTGCCATTTCCCATATTTATAAACGTCATAACTGCGAATACAGCAAGAAATGGACAGCCAAAAGCAATATACGGTCTGAAACGGCCAAATTTTGAACGGGTATTCTCTGCAATCGCACCCATCATCGGATCATTCACGGCATCCCATACTCTGGCAATCAGCATGATCGCAGAAACAACTATTGGTGCAAATCCAACAATATCTGTATAGAAAATTGTCAGATAAGATCCGACAAAAGTCCAGATAAACTGAGATGCCAGGTCGCCAAGTCCATAACATATCACACCCAACCCGGAGGCTTTTTTAGTATTAGTACTTGTATTCATATCCTTCTCCTTTTTAATACTTTTTTTGTTTCAGGTTCTCTCACATTCTTCCGGTTCTGTGAAAGAGGAAAAGCTTTTCTTTAACTGTCTCTTATTTTACGCAATATATGAAACATCTGCCTTACAGTTTTTTCGTATGTACCTTCTCCCATTGCATTCATTATTCCATTTGCACAAAAAATATGCAATAAATAGTATATTTCCATTGCATTTTAACATTACTGTTCTCAGTAACATTGCCAAAATTCATTCCAGATTGGTTTCTGAAATAAAAAACAGGCGCAAGTCATATTTCTACAACCTGCGCCATATTATATCGCTTTTAGTCTACTTTTTTGTTCTCCTATTCTCCACCTATCAGCACTTTTTTCCCTTCAAATGCAAATCCATACTTCCGAATCCTGTCTGATGAAATTCCTTTTGCTTCAAGGCTTACCGCATATTGTTTCTCTTCTATCTACAATAATGCAGTTTTCACTGTATCTTCCAGTGATTTTTCTTTCTCAGGATTTCTGACTTTAAATTCGATGATGATTCCATCATCCGTCTTTTTTGTCGGCTCGAGCAATACATCATATCGTCCAAATCCACTTTCCCGATTAGATGTTATACTATATCTTCCTTCCAGTTCAACCATAAGCCCCAGCATAAAACCATGATAAAATCTCTCTGATTCTGCTTCGGACACTCTGTTTCCTGTATCAAAATAACTGAACATCGTTTTCGTCACCTGGTTCATATAACTATTCATCGCAGGTACATCCCCATTAAGCAGTCCCGTAATAAAATCATTATAATCCTCTGTCACTTCTGCTCATCCAGTGTTGTGCGGATTTCCCTTCCATTCAGTAAATCTTCAAACTGCATTTTCAGTTTTCGGCCACTCTCACGAATCAGACTTCCAATAAAGCGATTACTGCTGGTATTCGCCCAATATGGGGAAAATCTTCCGGTTTTTAAATAATTCAGAATCGACCATGGGTTATAAATATCCCGGATTTTTCCAAAAGTAAAACCATCATACCATTTTTTCAAATCCTGTTTCTTTGCTTCCAGTCCATACTCCTTCAGTGCCTCAAATACTTCCGCTTCAGTAAAGCCAAAACTGTCTGCATATGCTTCAGAAGTAGTCGTGATCACTACCAGATTATTCAGGTCAGAGAATACAGATTCCCTGCTTACCCTGGTAATTCCCGTCATAAGTGCCCGTTCCATAAACGGATTCGTCTTAAAGCTTGCATTAAAAAGGCTGCGGGTAAAAGACACCAGTTCTTCCCAGTATCCATCTACATAAGCTTCCTGCATCGGTGTATCATATTCGTCCAACAGAATGATAACCTTCTTCTTATAATATCTCGAAAGAAAATCAGACATTTTATGTAATGCCATGGTAGCATTAATCTCATCCATATCAGTAGAGATACTTTTAAAATATCGTCTCTCTTCCTCTGTAAGCAGCCCACTGTCCAGTAAAAACTGATTCTTATTGTAGATATCCGTCAGCACCTGGCAGATGCGCCTTTTTTCCATCTCATAATTTGGTTCTTTCACATTGGCAAAAGAAAGGCTGATAACAGGCCATGTTCCCTTAAGGCTCTGACAGGTTTTTCCTGACTGATCTTCAATCCTTCAAAAATATCTGGTTCATTCGCATATTTAGTGGAGAAAAAGTGCTCCACCATGCTCATAGTAAGAGTTTTTCCAAAACGACTCGGTCTGGTAATCAATGTGACACTGTCTTTGCTGTCCCACCATTCTTTTATGAAAAGTGTCTTATCAATATAAAATAAGTTGTCTTTTCTGATATCAGCAAAATCCTGCTGCCCGATTCCAACGGTTCTTGCCATTTTTAACTATTCCTCCTGCATCAACCCTGCTTTTTTCTTTCTTTTTTATATAATCTCCAATTGTACTCATATGAAACATATTAATCCCGAACAAGTATCATTTCAATCTTTTTATATAAAAACTCCCGGACAGCAATCCTGTTCGGGTCTGTTTATTTTAAAGTTTTAATTCGTTCCGAAATAAGTTCTTTTGTCTGTTCTTTCTGTATTAATGATAAATAGGACTCGTCAACCTGTTTTAAAAGCTTATCTTCCTGTGAACATATTCTGGCTATCATATTCTCTGCAGCATTTAATAAAATTCCGCAGGATTCTGCCAGTATTCGAAACTCTTTCTTATGAATATTACGCTTTTTTCCGTTTATTGTAAGTGCAAGCTGTTCTTTGTCCTCCGGCATAATCACGTTAACAGGAAGCATATCATAAGCTTTTGACAGTTGAAACTTTCTGTTTCCAGGTTCTGTTTCTTTTAAGGAAAAATTTTTCAGATGCATATCAGAATTTCCCATAACAAAAGAACCAACAACTCGTAAAAATAATTCCGACAGATCCAGTCCCGGCATCGCAGAATATTTTTTTATAATTCTTCCACACTGTTCATAAGAACCTTTATATTTATCCTGTGTTAATCGGTAAGATAACTGACAAAAATCTTCCATTGCATACAGCCGGGTCCCCTTTTTTGATATTTCCCTGTCTATCCTTTTCGTAATATATGCATACTCCTTATCCATTTTTATAAGTGCATGAGGTACTGTCTGAATCCCTATCGTTTCTGCAAGTCTCATTGCAAGATCTTCAAATTCCGGCATACTGTCAAATTCATCAGTCTGCGGTTTTAGGATATATCCTGTTGGATAGTCTACAATTGTAAGTCTGGCATTAAGATCTGTTGATAAATGTAATGACAGTTTTTTCTGAACTCCCGGAACTGTAAGACCTTCATTTACTGTTTCATTCGCCAATATTTCCAACTGCTCTCTTGTAATATCCAGTTCTGGCATTTTGTCTGTCTGGAAAAATTTCTTCACACACCTTTTATGCCAGCACCATTCTTTTTCCACATCTGAAGCACTGTTTGCTATCGTTTTTCCACAACATAAACATTTCATGCCCTCTCCTTTCTGATAGATACATCTCCAATACAATCTCTGCATGCTGACAACAGCAGACCAAAACGGTCTTTCTGGCTGATTTTCCAGTTTCTGCTAACTACTCCTAACAGCCAGCCTTCTGGGATTAATCCGTCAAAAAATGGAAATAATATGGTTGTTTCATAAGGTTCCTGACGTAACGGAATCGTCAGGCTTACTGCAACTGCATCCTCTCTGTTTAAATAATCTTTATCATAAGCAAACGTATATCCTTCTTCTGTTTCAGCAATGATTCCGGCAAAATGACTTTGAATATATACATATCCTTTTCTATATTCTGACTCCACCTGTTATTCCTCCTTTTCTCCCGGTACAGCTTCTTTCCCAAACATTGCCAATGCCTGATTTACCTTGTCCAGACGTACTGTTTCCTTTCCTTGCTCCAGTTCTCTTACAAACCGAAGTCCCAGACCTGAACGAAGTGCGAAATCCTCCTGTGTCAGTCCTGCTTTTTTTCTTTCCTTTTTTATATAATCTCCAATTGTACTCATATTAAACATATTAATCCCGTTCGGGTATAATTTCAATGTTTTTAAACAAAAAAATCCCGAACGGGTATAATTTCATTGATTAAAATGAAAACTGTCCCGTTCGGGTATAATTTCAGGAGCGTTTCACCCCACACTGGATTGCCTGAGCCGGGCAGGCTTTTTTGCATCTTCCACAGCGAATGCATTCCGGGCTGTTTGGATTTTCCACAGGGTTGACTTCCATCTGGCAAGCTTTTGCACATTTTCCACAGTGAATGCACTTGTCATGGTCTATTCTGTAGCGGAAAACGGATACTTTATTAAAGATGGAATAGAATGCACCCAGTGGGCAGATATATTTACAGAATGGACGGTAAATAATAATAGAAGTAACCGACACCGGAATCGGCATCTCCCCGGAAAACCAGGAGAAAATCTTCTCCCCATTTTTCCGCGTAGACAAATCACGCAGCCGTGCAATGGGCGGTGCCGGACTTGGACTTGCACTGGTAAATGAAATTGCCAGACAGCATAACGGTCAGGTTAAAGTCCTCCGAAGCAATGAAAAAGGCACCACGATGGCTCTCGTGCTGCCTGTAAATTAATCATTTTTTATTTTCTAATATCATCCAGCAATCGAATCAACTTCTGCGTATCTTCCATCGTTGTAGCCCAGCTTGTGGCAAATCGGATCACGGAATGTGTCTCATCATATTTCTCCCAGAATCCAAATTCCACATCCTGGGCTATTTTTTTCATTACCTCATTGGACACAATACAAAAAATCTGATTTGTCGGTGTATCCAGAGCAAGCTTATACCCAAACTTCTTCAATGCTTCTTTAATCTGCTCTGCGGCATCGATTGCCGGTTTACCAATTCGCTCATAAAGTCTATCTGTAAAAAGCTCATCAAACTGAATCCCCGCAATCCTGCCTTTCGCAAGCAATGCACCATGCTGCTTGATAATCGTAAAGAAATGCGGAATCAATCCTTTCTGCGGAATCACAACCGCTTCGCCGAATAATGCCCCACATTTCGTACCACCAATATAAAATGCATCACAAAGCTCTGCCAGATCCGATAACGTCACATCATTCTCCGGACTTGCCAGTGCATAGGCAAGACGTGCTCCATCCACATAAAGCGGCAGATGATTTGCCCGACATACTTTACTGATTTCGGTTAACTCCTCTTTTGAATACAAAGTTCCATACTCTGTCGGCTGAGAAATATATACCATTCCATGTATTACCATATGCTCATAGTTGGCATCATCATAGAAATCCTTTACCATCTTTTCAATCTGCGCCGCTCTGATTTTCCCATCCTTCTGCGGTAATGTCAGTACTTTATGACCACCAAATTCAATCGCTCCTGATTCATGTGTCGCAATATGTCCTGTCTCTGCCGCTACAACTCCCTGATAAGATTTCAGCAGTGCATCGATCACCGTTGCATTCGTCTGAGTTCCACCCACCAGCAGATATATATCTGCATCCGGTGCATTACAAGCTGTTCTGATCTTCTCTTTCGCACTCTCTGTATAAGGATCCAACCCATATCCTACAGTCTTCTCCAGATTTGTCTCCACCAGTTTCTGCATAATCGCAGGATGTGCGCCTTCCATATAATCACTGGCAAAATATAAACGTGACACCTTTTTGTTTTCATTATCTGTATTATTCATCTTTTATTTTTGTCCTCTCTTTTTCTGCCTGATCCGGTCAAACCTTTTCCATCAGTTCCTCTATCTCACAACATAAAACTTTTGCCAGACGAAGCAACGTTTCTGTCTGTGCCCTATTAATATTCTTCTGTCTTTGTTCATACTGTTGAATCGTGCGTACCGAAATACCGGATATTGCAGACAGTTCTGACTGACTAAGCCCTGCCAATTTTCGTAAATCTTTCAATTTGGTATCCGGATTTGCAATACGATATAACTCATTCAGACGATCTGTCAGTTGCCTGATATCCATCTCATGATATGGTTCATAAAGCATTCGTATTTCCTGAATAGGAATCGCATTCTCAATATCCGAAAATGCCAGTCCTGTATCCCATTGATAATAGGCAAGTACCCATCCGGTCCAGTACTCCTGACTTCTATTATACGAATACCTACTCATAACCGAAGGAAACTTTTTCCCGGCTTCCTCAAGCACTGCATAAGCAATCTCAACTCCCGATTTTCCGGCAATTACAGAACAGTCTCCATTCTCAAATCGAAAAGCCATTTCACTGGTCAGGAAATATTTCCATGCAGTTTCTAACGAATTATCAAGATCGTTCACCAGATAGTCCAACATCCCCGCCAGATTTTTCTGCGCATTAGAAAGGTAACTCTTATCGTAAGCGTGGATCATCTGCTTTCATCTCCTCATCCAGAATTGTTGTTATATACAAATCTCCCCGCTGTCTGCGATTTCTTTCCACGTCAAAATACTGACGCCGGGCAGATTTATCACGGAAAGATTTCTTCTTATACCATTCTCTGCAATCTGCGGTTTCATATCCCAGAAATTCCAACCTCGCAAATGCCTGCCTGCTTTTTAATACAAACTGTTGCCCTAATTTTCCCAGACGCATGGCGTTCGATAATTGTCTGTAAGAAATTGCACCATTAATAAAATCAGATGCAAAAGAAAAATAGCTGTCATCTGCACGGTATCCAATAATGATATCATATGACAGGTAATCTAAATGACAGTTTTGTATCAAATACTCTTTTGCTTCAGCTGCAAGAGGTGTGGATACATCAAATTCCCGATTTTCCAACAGGATTGTCAGCCAATGCAGCATTGTATAGTCTTTATTCAGGTTTAAAACCGAAAGTCCTTCACATTCTATTTTATACTGATTTGAATAGCCATTGTGGTCTATCCCAACACCCCATTCTTTCGCCATATTGGGATTCTCCGTACAGTAAAAACCTATACCATAGTCATTATAAGGTTTTCCATATCCGTATTTTGGTTTTTCTATGATATGATCCGAACCATGATAAATTATTTTTTCCATAGACACCTCCTGCCATTAATATACTCCTGTAGGAGTATAAATTCAATATAAAAAAGGTTACTATCTATAATCAGATAGTAACCAAAACTTACTGTTTACTCCGTTCTCAGTAACAGCCAAAATTCCTCTAAAAAAACCTTTATATATGAGCTGGAAAGTGGGCTCTCTTTTTTTGTATCCATAAACAAACACTCTAGTGTGTCGACAAGTTGATTTTTGAAACAATCTTGCAGGATAAATTTTTTTATTTCAAGGCGGAGGAGAGAGGCGTAGCGGTGGCTACGGCGACCGACGACAACGCGGAAATAAGAAATTTAGACGCAAGATTGTTCGAGAAATCAACTTGTCGGCACACTAAGCTTGTTTTCCTTGCGCCATCTTCATGTTGTAAATAAATGTTCCCAAAGATGCGAGAATGATCAACGCATATCCCGCAAAACTGTATTTATCCGGAATCTCCCCAAACAGAAAGAATCCCAGCAACGTTGCAAAAATAATCTGTGAATAATCAAAGATAGAAATTTTTCCGGCCGGCGCATAAGTATAAGCCGCCGTAATTGTAAACTGCCCACCTGCAGCAAACAGCCCAGCCATCAGTAATGTGACAAGCTGTTTCATACTCATCGGAGTAAAGTGAAATACCATCCATGGAACCACCGATAAGCAGGAAAAGAAGGAAAAATAAAACACAATGACCGGGCCTTTCACCCCATGAGTCCCAAGCACACGAACCATCGTATACGCAATTCCAGCTCCAAGTCCACCGCACACTCCAATCAGTGCAGGCATCAATGCCGCATTATGAAATCCCGGCTTCACCACAAACAGACACCCAATAAACGCCAGCGCCACACATGCCGCCTGCGCCGGTTTAATTTTCTCCTTTAACAATAAGAAAGAAAAAATAATTGCAAAAAACGGAGACAACTTATTCAAAATCGAAGCATCTGCCACTAATAAATGATCGATTGCGTAAAAGTTACAAAGAATCCCCAGCGTACCACAGGCACAACGAAGAATCAACGGCCCCCAGTATTTCTTATCAACCTTCGGTGCTGTTCGATTTTTGCACAGAATAATCGCCGCAAACACCGCCGCCACCAGATTTCGGAAGAAACTCTTCTCCACTGACGGCAAATCACCTGCCAGACGCACACTCACATTCATACAAGCAAAGAAAAACGCCGACAGGATGATCATTATCATACCCTTTATGTAATTTTCCTGTTTCATCAGATTTAACCTGCCTTTCTGTATAGTTACATAATCGTGTTTCGACCCCCATTCAATCGGATATTCGCAATCCGCTTTCGCTACGTGGCTCTACACCGAATAACTGCTCCGCAGTTTATCAGGAGGGGTCTATACCCCTCCTGATACAAGCAAGTCCCACCCACTGCTTATTGCTCCTCGCAACCCCCGCAGGGGCCTTACTTGATTCGGTTAAACTTTCTGGTTATATGGTTAATTGATGTTAATTGATTCCCAGCTCCTTTTTTACTTCTCCAATTTCCGGAATAGACGGTGTCGCTCCCGGTCTTGAAACTGCAATGGAAGATGCCTTTGCAGCCATTCTCAAAGCTTCCTGAATGCTTCTTCCTTCAATAGTTGCCGCAATAAAATATCCTGTAAACGTATCACCGGCCGCCGTAGTATCCACCGCTTTTACCTTAAAAATATCCTGAAAAACTTTCTCTTTCCCATCATAATAAACTGCCCCATCACTGCCCAATGTCAGTACGAAGCGGGCATTCGGGAACTTCTCTGCCATGGCATCCAGAATCTGATCTTTATCTTTAAATCCGGTAATCTGCTCTCCTTCAATTTCATTCAAAAGAAACAGATGCACCTTACTAAGATCGCAGGTACTCAGCTTATCATCAAACGGTGACGGATTCATTACAATTTTCATCTTTTTCTCATAAGCCTGGTCAATAATATAGTCCAGCATATTGATTTCATTCTGTAAAATCAGGTAATCGCCCTCTCCGAAATCTGCCAGAACTTCATCCACAAATTCCTTCGTCTGCATCTGATTAGTTCCACCATAAAGAATAATACAGTTCTGCGCATTCTTATCCACCTGAATCATGGTATGACCGCCTTTTACCGGCATTCTGCGGATATATCTGGTATCTACCCCTGCTTCCTTACATGCATCCAGAAGGATATCCCCATCTGTTCCAACAATCCCGGCATGATAAACAGGAACTCCCGCCTTTGCCAGAGCAATAGACTGGTTCAGTCCCTTTCCGCCGCTGAAAACTTCCAGTTTAGACGAATGCTGAGTCTCACCGCCTACAATAATGTGGTCCACAGAATATACATAATCCACATTTAATGAACCATAGTTTAATACCTTCATGTAAAAATTCCTCCATTTATTTCGTTTTTACTGTACGAAATTTATCTGAACAGTGTTTATATCTATATTATGTTGTACAAGTCAACTTCCGTCAACCTTATTTTCTGAAAATTTTACTATAATAATTGATATAGATTTTTATAGAATTGCTATAGTTTTCTTTTGTAGTCAATCGGATATTCGCAATCCGCTTTCGCTACGTGGCTCTACACCAAATAACTGCTTCGCAGTATATCAGAAGGGGCTTGTACCCCTTCTGATACAAGCAAGTCCCCACCCACTGCTTATTGCTCTTCTCAATTGAAGCAGGGGACTTACTTGATTTGGTTAAATTGTAACACGAACCAAAACCAGTTACAATCATCTCTCATTGACTTTTCCATACTGTTGTGTTACCCTAACAGCAGTAAAAAATTTGCATATGGATAATAACAACGGGAGCCTGTGTGACAGGCTGAGAGGAAGATATATCTTCGACCGCACCTGATATGGATAATGCCAGCGTAGGGAATGTATGAATGAATCGAAATCTGCCAGTGTATTATTCCGGCAGATTTTTTATATTCTACAACTTAAGGAGGTTCACAATGAACACAGACAGAGCAAAAACATTCCGAATGGTTATGCTCGCCATGATGGTTGCCATCGGCGTAGTCATTTCACCAATTCTGAGAATCGAGGGAATGTGCCCGACCGCACACCTGATCAACATCGTCTGTTCCGTACTTCTGGGACCATGGTATTCACTTCTGTGTGCCACTCTCATCGGAATTATCCGTATGATGTTTATGGGTATCCCACCACTGGCACTGACAGGTGCCGTATTCGGTGCATTTTTATCCGGTGTTTTCTACCGCGCATCCCATGGAAAAATCATCTGCGCAGTGATCGGTGAAATCTTCGGAACCGGCATTATCGGTTCTCTGGTTTCCTATCCTGTCATGGCATTTCTTATGGGAAGAAGTGGACTGAACGCATTCTTTTACACACCAATGTTTCTGGCAGCAACCTGCATGGGCGGTACCATCGCCTACTTCTTCCTGAAAGCATTAAGCCACTCAGGAATGCTTGCCAAATTTCAGCAAAGCCTTGGAGCAAAAGTATATGATCGAAAATCAGACAAGAACCAGACAACTCACCAGAGCAGCACAGCCGCTGATTCACTGCATCACTAATCCGATTTCTATCCATGACTGTGCCAATATCATCCTGGCGGCAGGAGGCCGCCCAATCATGGCAGAACACCCTGCAGAAGTAGCTGAAATCACCAGCCACGCACAGGCATTGGCACTAAATCTCGGGAACATCACCGATGCCCGTATGGCGTCCATGCCGAAATCCTTAAAAACTGCCGGCAGTATTCACATTCCAGTCATGCTCGATCTGGTAGGAACTGCATGTAGCACTCTTCGCTATGAATTTTCGCAAAAACTTATGAACATTCATATGCCAGAACTTCTAAAAGGAAATATGTCCGAACTCCTTGCGATGTCTGGACAGACCTCTCACGCGATCGGTATCGACGCAGGTACACAGGATACGCTCACAGACGCCAACCGTTCCCACCTGCTGGAACTCTTCCAGGAAAAAGCAGCTCAGTGGAACACCACACTCCTTATTACCGGAAAAGAAGATATGGTTGTCTCAGCCGACAAATGTACATTCATTATGCGCGGCACTCCTGCCATGTCGCAGATTACCGGAACCGGATGTATGCTTGGAATGATCTGTGCTACTTATCTGGCAGTTACCGATCCGTTCACTGCTGCCGTATCTGCTGCTACAGAATTTGGCATTGCCGGGGAAAAAGCAGAAAAAAACAGCTCCGGTCCCGGAAGTTTCCAGGTGGAACTGTTCGATCAGTTTTATAATCTTACACAGCAGGATATTTTTTAGCCGAATCAAGTAAGTCTCTCCGAATAAACTGCATAACAGTTATTCCGTGTAAAACTATGTATCGAAAGCAGCTTAAAAATACCCTCTTATTTAAAAAGTCCTTCCAGATGCTTCAGATAAATTCTTATCTCGTTAATCTCGGAAGGACTTTTTCTTTTACTAAAATAAAAAATTTCTTATTCTATATGCTTTTATAACAATCAATCGGATATTCGCCATCCGCTTTCGCTACTTGATTCGGTTAAACTCTTGCTATTCTATTATATTTCTTAAGTATCTTACGCCTCCGCTCCACGCATCTTCGCCAACTCTCTTCTGGCAAACACAATCGCCAGCACAAATGCCGCAGCATCAGCAATCGGACCTGCATACATCACGCCATCAATTCCCATAAATAACGGGAAGATAACAATCAATGGCAACAGGAAAATTACCTGTCGTGTCAGTGACATAACAATACCCAGCTTCGCCTTTCCAATAGATGTAAAGAATCCGGATGACATTGGCTGAATTCCATTTGCAAATGTCATAAACATAAAGATTTTCAGATAACGTTCCGCAAACTGGAAATACAGATCACTTCCTGTTCCAAAAATCCCCACAATCTGGTGTGGAAACAGCTGGAAACATAAAAAGAATATCGTTGCGATTACCGTACAGGCAGTTACAGAATAACAATACGCCTGTCGAACTCTGTCATATTTTTTCGCTCCGTAATTAAATCCCCAGATTGGCTGACTTCCCTGAGAAATTCCAATGCAGATAGCCATAAATACCTGATTTACCTTAGAAATAACTCCAACACACGCAATCGGAATATCACTTCCATAAACCGAATTTCCACCATAATAACGCAGAATATTATTCAGCACGATCTGCACAATTGCCATGGCAATCTGGTTAATACAGGAAGCAAGCCCCAGTGAAATAATTGCCTTCAGGTATCTCATTCTCGGTTTCAGCATCTCACTTGTCAGACTCATATTTCGGAATTTCCAAAAATATACAACTACCAGAATTCCAGAAACGATCTGCCCAATCACAGTTGCCCATGCAGCGCCCTTAATTCCCCATCCAAATACAAAAATAAATAATGGATCAAGAATCGTATTGATAACCGCACCTATCATAATACAAGTCATAGAATAAGTCGGGCTTCTGTCCGCTCTGACAACATGATTGCCTCCAACAGACAAAATATAAAACGGAAGTCCAAATGCAGTAATTCCTGTATAATCAACCGCATACGGCATCACATCCGTAGTTGCCCCAAACAATATCAGCAACGGTTTCAAAAACACCAGAACAATCACCGCAAGAATCACACCACTGATTACCAGTGAAGATAAAGCCGTACCTGCAATCCCACTGGCCTTCTTCTCCCGTCCTGCTCCCATTTCCAGATTATAATTCGACGCACCTCCGATTCCCAGAAGCAACGCCAGTGCAGTGGCAATCGTCGTAACAGGAAATGCCACATTGGTAGCTGCATTTCCCAGCATTCCCACACCCTGTCCGATAAAAATCTGGTCCACAATATTGTACATTGCGCTGACCAGCATACTGATAATCGCAGGAATCGCAAACTTTGCGATCAGTCCACCCATCGGTGCTACACCAAGTGGATTTTGTCCCAGTGAGTTCGCTTCCCGCGTACCTTGATTATTTTTTTCCAAGTAAAATTCTCCTTCTTTCCCTCAATTTTTCATAGGTTTTTCATTCGCAGCGTTATCCTTAATCTCCGTAACTGCCACTTATTTATAGTAGAATCCTATTTTTAATTTTACAGCACAGCATTTACTTTACCATTTCTTAATCTTTCCTGCAATGCAAAAGGCATGCAAATTCTTTCTGTTTTTAAAAGATTTACATGCCTTTTCTGTTATTATTTACTTTGTATTTTCTGAGCTTATTCGCCAAAACATAATTCACAGTGCATAAATGTATTCGTCCAGTGGATATTAACACTCAGCTTTCTCTACTGACAGAAATACACATACCCCACTCCTGAATTACAGCATCTCGATCAACGCAGCAATTCGTGTATTCAGCTGTCCCACATCCGACTGAGAATAATCAGTCTCCACATGAAGATACGGAATCTTCTTTTCTTCCCTTACAAATCTGCCAACCTTACCGGCTTCCACATTATATGTATGACAGGCCTGTAAAGTCATCTCCACAACTGCCTCTACCTGATATTCATCAATCAGCTCATTCAGAAGCTCAAAACGATTCGGATTCGGAGTCATAACTGAACATCCGATATTCAGATAACGTCTCGCAATTGCCTCATAGATATCCGGATCACTCTCATCAATCAGTCTGTCCACACTCTTTGCACCGGAACAGTTTTCAAAAGCAACAACCACGCCGCCGTTTTCTTCAATGGCCTTCACAACTTTCATCGTAGCTCCGCCCATTGGACATCCTGTGATCAGGATACGATGTTTCTTTCCTTCATTTTTGCCTGCTGCATATTCTTCTTTTACCTTCGCTGTCAGTGCATCAATCTCTGCCGGAACCTTAGAACGGTCAAATTTAAAGGTTGTTCCATACAAAACATTGTAAAGATTTTCTCCTTTCATCGGTGCCGGATCCATTTTCATCAACTCATAGAAATCTTTCAATGCGCGACGTCCTTCATTACTGATACGAACTGCTTCACGCAGTTTCTCCTCTGTAATTTCCACGTCAAATTTCTTCTCCAGATATTCCTTGAATCGGATAATTTCACTCTTCCAATACTGCAATGCAGCCTCTGTCTGTTTATGCGGAAGTTCCAGAATAAATACATCTTTAAACTCAGACATAAACTCATACATTTTCTTTTTACCATCACAGGTAGTCTCTCCAACTACAATATCTGAAAAATAAAAGAATGGACATTTATCCGTCACTGCAAAACCATAGCTTGCCTTGATCAATGGGCAGAGATTTTTCGGCAGTGTCTGCTCAGCCACCGGAATCGTCTCATCAGACATCGAACATAAACCTACAGAAGCCGCACCCATCGCCATCGCGATCTCCTGTGGAAAATAAGTACAGTAAGAACCAATAACCGGAATATTCTGGTCCTTAATCTTCTTAATTGCAAGAAATGAATTCTTCCTCTGCTCTGCAAACTCCTCAAATACTTCAGGTAAATCTTTAATTACTTCCATTTTATATGTACCTCTCTTTCTTATATAGTTTTATTTCATTTATTTCGTTTTCTCTCTTGCAAGTAATGCCGCGCCAAGTGCTCCTGCATACCTTCCGTCTCTCATAGCACTGACATTACATTCCAGTTTCTCCGAGAGAATCTCTGCAAAATACGGACATTCACTCAGTCCTCCCGTAAGAATCACTGTCCCAGGAAGCTGTTTTCTCCTTGCAAGCTGAGCTACCTTTTCTGCCACAGAATGAACCACTCCCGCCGCAATATCTTCCCTGCTTCGTCCCTCTCCGATCATACTGATCACTTCAGACTCCGCAAACACCGTACATAGCGAACTGATTGGTACCGCATTACCCTGTGAGGCCAGTTCAAATAATTCCTCAATCGTAACTCCCAGCCTGTTCGCCATAATCTCCAGAAACTTGCCCGTCCCTGCAGAACATTTATCATTCATAAGAAAATCCTGGATCATCCCCTGCTCTACCAGAATTACCTTCGTGTCCTGACCGCCTACGTCAATAATAGCGCAGTCATTTCCCGCCATTTCTCTTCCGCCTCTTCCATGACACGTAATCTCCGTTATCACAAAATCCGCATAATCCACCGCCACACGTCCATACCCTGTAGCGGCTACTCGAACCACTTCACCCTTTACATCAATTCCTTCATCCAGAAGTCTTGAAGCAATTTCTGAGGCCGTCTCCTTACTACTCCAACCTGTAGGAAGCACAAATTTAATTTCCTTATCACCAGTCACAACCGTTTTAGAAGCTGTCGATCCAATATCAATTCCAACGTAATATATTTTTCTCACCTGCCCTTCCTATCGCAATTCCAAAAAATACTGCAATAAGCCAACCTATCAGAACGCAAAACCCTGCGTCAGCACGCCTGCAGATATCTTCCTTGTCCTTCGCATTCTGCCGAACTGTCTTATTTGCATTATTTTCTGGAATTGCTATAGATAAATTAAGGTCTGCATTTACCTTATGTTACTTTCTATAATTTCCATTATACACTTACAATTTAAAAAGCAGAAATTCAAAAACATAATAAAAGCAGGGGATTTATTGTATTTGTCAATAAATCACTCCTGCTCTTAAGTCAGTTACCATGAGGCAAACAAGTCTCTGCCTACTACTTATTCATCTTTTCAATTGAAACAGAGGACTTCCTTGATTCGGTTAAAATCTAGTATGCTTATTCACATACTTCGCCTTATACTTCGAATACACAATCGTCTGATCCTTATACAGCCCATAATATCCTGAAGCCGCATAACTGATAGACACCGCGATCAGATAAAAAGAAACACCCTTAAATCCAAACATCTCAAATGCAATCAGAATCGATGTGATCGGACAGTTTGTCACTCCACAGAACACAGCAGCCATACCACATGCCGCACAGATAGACGGTGAAAGTCCCAGCCAGTTTCCCATCACACATCCAAACGTTGCCCCGATACAAAACGACGGTACAATCTCACCACCACGAAAGCCTGCACGCATCGTCAATGCGGTCAAAATCAGCTTCCAGAAAAAATCCAACGGCCTTGCCTGCCCTTCTTCCACTGCTTTCTCGATCAATTCCGCACCAGCTCCCATATAATCTGTTGTCCCAAGAAGCAATGTAATTCCAATTACAAGACAGGCACCCACAACTACACGGACATACGAATTTTTAATCCATCTTGTATAACCCCCTGCAACACCGTTCAATACCATACAAAATACAATACTGACCACTGCACATCCACATGCCACAACTCCCATTTTCAAGCCAGTCTCAATCGTCAGCTCCGGAATATCCACCACATGAAAAGCCTCCGGCGTAACTCCCATTCCGGCAGCAAACCCAGATGCGACCAATGAAGCGATCATACAAGGCATCAATGCCGTATAATACATAACTCCCACACTTACAACTTCCAGCGCAAACACAGCTGCCGCCATCGGTGTTCCAAACAATGCGGAGAAAGCTGCACTCATACCGCACATAACAATCACATGCCGATCCTCTTCATCCAGATGAATCCATCTTCCGAGCTGATTCGCAATACTTCCGCCAAGCTGAATCGCAGCTCCCTCACGTCCCGCGGAACCACCCGCCAGATGCGTAAGTGCCGTAGAAATAAAAATCAACGGTGCCGACAAAATTGGAACATCATCCTGTGATCTTACTGTAGAAAGTACCTGATTCGTACCTCCATCATCCTTACCAAACTTCTCATACAAAAATACAATGATCAGTCCCATCATCGGCAGCAAATAAAACGTCCATCCATTTTCCTTCCTGTAACTGGTCACTCCTTTTAACACAAAAGAAAACAGCGTACTGGCCGCCCCCACAATACATCCCACAACAACTGCTATCATCAGCCATTTCACAAGATTCCCCACATCACGCTGAATCTCACCACTATAATATTGCAGTTTCCTTTTTAATGTACTTTCTTCCACCGGACTATATTCTTTCGGACTTTGTTCTTCTGTACTCTGCTTCTTTGTGCCATTCTCCTGAATTGCGCACTTTTCCTCTTTCTTCATTTCCCCCTCTTGCCTTTCCTATAACAACCTCAGGATTGCTATAAATTATCTTTTTTGTAACTTCCTCTACCACTACAATAATTTCCGCTCAGAAAATTGTAACTGTTTTTATTCTAGCATATCTCAAGTATATCTTCCATATGTACAAAAACAGAAAAACTATCTTATATAAAATTTTTTACGTAGCTTCATTAACGTGTTATACTTACATCATCAAAGCTGAATACTTTTTTCAAAACACAATTCCAGCTTCATCCAGGAGGATTAAATTTATGAAAGCATACGAACGTTTATTATCTTATGTAAAAGTTTTCACCCCAAGCAGCGAAGAAACCAATACATCCCCATCCACACAATACCAGTTCGACCTTGCCAGACAGCTTGTGCAGGAGTTAAAAGAACTGGGAGTAGATGACGCCAGTGTAGATGAACATTGTTATGTCTATGGACACATTCCGGCAACCAACGGATATGAATCTCGCAAAAAGCTCGGTTTTATCGCACATATGGATACCGTATCTGATTTCTGCAATCATCCGATTACTCCCGTTGTTACTCCAGATTATGACGGCAAAGAACTTACACTTGGAACCAGCGGCAGAGTTCTCTCCCCGAAAATGTTTCCTCATCTCTCAACCTTAAAAGGCAGAACTCTGATTACTTCCGACGGAACCACAATTCTCGGCGCAGATGATAAAGCCGGAATCGCCGAAATCATGACCATGATTGAACGACTGAACAGCGAAAATATCCCTCATGGCCCACTCTCCATCGCATTCACTCCAGACGAAGAAATTGGAATGGGACCAGCGCATTTTGATGTAAAAAAATTTGATGCAGATTACGCCTACACACTCGACGGCGATACAGAAGGCGAAATCCAGTACGAAAACTTCAATGCAGCCAGAGCAGTTGTAGAATTTACCGGCGTCAACGTCCACCCCGGTTCATCCAAAAACACCATGGTAAATGCAGCATTAGTCGCTATGGAGTTTAATTCCATGCTTCCATCAGCCGATACTCCACGCGATACCGAAGACTATGAGGGATTTTTCCACCTTTGTTCCATGAACGGCGATGTATCAAACGCTACTCTCGATTACATCATCCGCGATCACGATATCTCATCCTTCGAAGCCCGCAAAAACTCAATGCAACACATCACCAAAATATTAAATGAAAAATGGGGCACCGGAACTGTAAAACTTACCATTACAGAACAATACCGAAACATGAAAGAAATCATCGACACATGCATAGAACTGATCGACTGCGCAGTTTCTGCATGCAAAGAATGCAATACCCCACCACTGATCACCCCGATCCGCGGCGGCACAGACGGCGCCCAATTAAGCTTCATGGGCCTGCCCTGCCCAAACCTCGGAACCGGCGGACACGCTTATCATGGACCTTATGAGCACATCACTGTAGAAGGTATGGATATCGCTGTTGAAGTAGTATTAAAGATTGTTGAATTATTTTATAAATAATTTCTATTTAACCAGATTAAGCAAGTACCAATAAACTGCAAAAAGTTATTCCGCATAAAAACACGTAACGTAAGCGAATGACTTTATCTGCTTAATTGACTTACTTCTCTTTATGGAAAACAAGACCCTCACTGCCAGATAAATATAACAGTGAGGGTCTCATTATTTATATATATTTCCATTTTCAAGCGCAACAGATATATTTATTGGCAATCCGCTTCGCTGCTTACTTATAACTGCTTTACAGTTTGTTTAAAGCACAAGTACTCATATTAACGTTCTTCCCAATCTCTTCCTTCTCTGCAAAAGGTCCAGGAATTACCTTAGCACCTCTATGTCCACCAAAGTAGTCAGAGTCAAATCTTATCGGTGTTCCATCCGGCTTTTCAAAAAATTCTTCCGGTTCAAAAGCTTTTCCTAAAATTTCTGTATTAATCATACGGTCCGAGAAATCTCCAAGAATCTCGTATATATTCGTATCCAGAATATATTTTCCATCTTTCTCTGTCAACTCTACCTTTGCGTTCTCAGAAGAAACAAAACCATCTTTCTCATGTTTCCATGCTTTGGCTCCATTAAGATAAACGTTTCCTTCACTCCACACCGGTAAATGTTCAAAATGAACTGGTTCCAGTTTTTTCATATCAGCAGGTTTTGTGAAATCAAACTGGGAAATCCATTCATCATAAGTTGGATACTCATCAAACATCCATGTTCCGACTCTTCGATTCTCAGAATCAAATCCATCGTCAGAATCATGCATTGTAATAAAATCTTCTGAAGGCCATTTCTGCACAAAAATATTATTATAGAAACGGTCATCTCCATGAAGTATTGTCATAAATCCCATGACCTCTGTGCGATGAGGCATATGATAAGGAGTATAACGCCATCCGGTTCCTTCACCCACACAAGTTAAAGCACCACAGATCAGGTTATGTACCATAGCCACTCCCTGCGTAGCGAAACGCAGACTGACATCTGACAAAAGAATATTGTTATCAATAAGAGTCGGCCCATGACCTACCTCAACAAAAATATCCTGACACATCATGCCGCCTTTTAGCTGTTTTGCAAATGCCGGACGCTGGTTATCATGAAGAAGGTTCTGAGAAAGTCGCGTACCCTGAGCTTCCCAGTCACACCAGATTCCCATTGTACAGTGATGAATATGATTTCTCCTCATAATAACATCAATTGCAGCATGCATCTTAATTCCTGCAATCTCTGCTCCACCAAGTTCCATCATATTGTTGATATGATGAATATGGTTGTCCTCAATAATACTGAATACACCACCCATTCGGCCAATAATACCACCCTGTTCACAATGATGGATATTATTTCGGCGGATAATATGACTTCCTACCTTTTCTTTAAGCCATCCATGATACTGTCCCCGGCATACCGCATCTCTTTCCATTTGTGTAGGGCTCTTAACATATTTATTAGTAAAATAATGATCGTTATCAGGATCATAATATTTTCCAAGAGAAATACCTGCACATTTACTGTTAGAAATTTCGCAGTCCTCAATAATCCATCCTTTACTCCAATGAGGGCCAATCATGCCATCCTGATAAGCTGCCGGCGGAGCCCAGGTAGTAGCTGCTTTGGTAACTCCAAAACCACTGACTGTGATATATCCTACACCGGTTTTGGATGGCATAAAGCATTCACGACGTACGTTGATTTCTACATTTTCCTCATTTGGATTTTTCCCATGGAAATTAGCATAAATTACTGTCTCATCTTTTTCCTGATCCTGCTCTGTATACCATTTATAAGTAGATTCTTCCGGAACCCAGCTACACTCATAAACCGCACCTTTGATGCATTCTTCCACGCTTCCTGCTTCATAAAGAGCACGATTATTGAGATATACGCATCCTGTATGTTTATCAGCTTTTGCAAAATACCAGTCTCCATAAACCATGGTCGTATATGGATTATAGCTGCCAAAAAGACTATTCGCTACACGACATACCCATACATCTTCCTTATAAGGAACCCATGTCTGGATACGTTCTGCTCCAGTGATAACTGCCCCGAGAGGCTCTACACTTTTATAAGTAATTCTGGCCTCCTCTGTACCAGCATGAACCGGATCTACATATTCCCGGTAAATTCCAGGAGCTACCAGAACTTCATCCCCCGGCTGTGCAATTTTCGCTGCATCATTGATATGGCGAAACGGCATCTGCTCCGTACCATTTCCGTCATGTCCAGCTTTTCCATTTACATAAATCTTCATGTAAAAACCCTCCCATGTATCTCCCTAAATCTCTCCCACTGCTTATTGCTTTCCACAATTGAAATAGGAAGCATACTCAATTAAATTAGATTCTATAGACTTTACTGACAATTTTAAATCTCATTTTTCAATAATACAATATATTTTTAATCCTATTTTCTATAATATTCTATAAATAGTTAATGTTCACTTCATGTCCGGTAATATATTTCGCAATATGAATTTATGCAATTAGTATAAATTCATATTGTATGTCTCAGGATTTTGGCATATACATGTCAAAGCACTTCTCGGAATAATAATATATAAACAAGAAACTGTATATAAGCCGTTAGAAATCTGTTTATCTATTTTTCTACACAAAAAAACCAGCTGTTTTCAGCTGGTTTTCTCACTGTATCTTCAAAACTACATACATGTTGACATTTCCCTGAGATCATTCTTCCTGCGATTCTTGGTCAAGCCCTCACCCGATTAGTAAC
>NZ_QRIL01000034.1:0-561 GCF_003471165.1 Ruminococcus sp. AM22-13
GTGGTGGAGGGACAGCATGAACCGCTGATTGACCGCATGAGCTTTGATATTGTGCAGAACAAGCTGAAATCCCGCCAGCGTCCGGGGCAGACCAATGAAATCAGCCTGTTTGCCGGACTGATAAAATGCGGCGAGTGTGGGAAGTCGCTGACGGTACGCTACACAAACGCAAAATATCCCCAGCAGATTTACTCCTGCAAGACCTACAATGCCTTTGGAAAGAACCACTGCACCCAGCACCGGATTGACTATGACACCCTTTATAGCCATGTGCTGCGGAAAATCCGGGAATGTGCCAGAGCTGCCCTGATGGACGGGGAAGCGGTTGCCGACCGCCTGACCAATACCTGTGAAGCAGAGCAGCGGGAACAGCGGGAAGCAATGGAACGCTCCCTTACAAGGGACGAGGAACGGATTGAGGTTCTGGACAAAATGGTCATGCGGCTTTATGAGGATATGATTGCAGGGCGTATCAGTGAGCAGAATTTCAACACCATGCTGGAAAAGACACAGACCGAGCAGACGGAGCTTAAAGCAAAGGTGTCCGAGGGCAGAAAGCGG
>NZ_QRIL01000034.1:571-40336 GCF_003471165.1 Ruminococcus sp. AM22-13
CAGCTTGCCAATGACGCAAAACAATGGGTGGAAGCCATTCAGGAATACGCCAACATCACAGAGCTGGACGCAGCCACCCTTAACCGCTTAATCAAAGAAATCGTCGTGCATGAGCGCATTGACGAAGATAAAACAAGACACATTTCTATCGAAATTCATTTTAATCTCAAACCCATCCCGGAGGTAGAACAGGTCACTGCCTGACCTGTCCCGCCGGGACGGTTCTCTTAAAAACACCATATAGATTTTTTGTACGCCGCCGCCCGCCATCGAGCAGAGTTTTACACCTAATTGGGGATAAAACAGTTGATGGCGGGCGGTGGCATCGTACTGATTGGAATAAACCTGATTCCACAGCTTGCAACTTTGTTTGGATAAATAAATGGGTGGAATAACCGAAAAAATAACAGAGTTCATAAAGGATCTGCTAACAGGCTGGATCACATCAAACCTGGATACCATGTTTACCGATGTAAATACCAAAGTAGAAACGATTGCTGCGGAGGTTGGGAAAACACCCCAAAATTGGAACAGTGGCATTTTTTCCATGATAAAAAATCTGTCGGATAATGTCATTGTCCCCATTGCGGGGATGATTATTACATTTGTACTGTGTTATGAGCTGATTTCCATGATTATGGAAAAAAACAATATGCACGATACGGATACGTTTATGTTTTTCAAATACATTTTCAAGATGTGGGTAGCGGTATATCTTGTTACTCATACTTTTGATATTGCGATGGCAATTTTTGATGTAGCGAATCATGTGGTATCCAATGCTGGCGGTATGATAACCGGTTCCGCATCTATTGATGTTACAGAAGCATTGAAAACGCTTCTTGAAACGCAGATTGAAGATATGGGAATCGGAGAATTACTGGGGCTTGGTCTGGAAACGATGCTGGTCAGTTTATGTCTAAAAATCATATCAGTCCTGATTACCGTCATTTTATATGGACGAATGATAGAAATATATCTTTATGTCTCTGTGGCACCTATTCCGTTTTCAACATTTACGAACAGGGAATGGGGAAGTATTGGAAATAATTACGTGAAGGCATTATTAGCGTTGGGATTCCAGGGATTTTTTATGATGGTATGTGTTGCGATTTATGCGGTTCTGGTAAATGCCATTACAGTTGCGGATAATCTTCATACAGCTATCTGGTCAGTTGCAGCATATACAGTTATTTTATGTTTCAGTCTGTTTAAGACCAGTTCCCTGGCAAAATCAATCTTCAATGCACATTAGGAGGAAACAAGAATATGGCATATGTTCCAGTGCCGAAAGATTTTTCAAAAATAAAGACAAAATTAGCACTGAATTTAACTAAAAGACAAATTATATGTTTTTCTCTGGCAGGAATTTGTGGTGTTCCGGTCTATTTGCTGACAAAAGCAGGACTGGGAACAGATGTGGCAGCAACGCTTATGATCATAGTGATGCTGCCATTTTTCTTTTTTGCAATGTATGAAAAGGATGGATTTCCAGCAGAGAAAATATTGCTTCACATTATCCGGCAGAAATTTTTAAGATCTGGAATCAGGGTCTATCGTTCCCAAAACTTATATGACCGGATTATAGAGTACGATAAATTAGAGAAAGAGGGTGCATGGCTTGAGAAAAAGGCAAAAGAAGCCAGGGAAGCGAGAAATCCGTTCCATTTCCTTAAAAAAGCAGACCGAAAAAAATAAGAAACAGAAAACCGGACTTACGAAAGAAGAAAAAAAGCGTCTGAAAGAACTTCGGATGATAAAAGCGGAGAATCAGAAGAAGAGGAAGCCTTTTACAGCGCAGGATACGATTCCATATAAGGAAATATATAAGGATGGTATCTGCAGGACAGATGATAACTATTATTCAAAGATGGTGCAGTTCTACGATATAAATTACCAGTTAGCGCAGAATGATGATAAAGCGGCTATTTTTGAGAACTATTGTGAGTTCCTGAATTCATTTGACAGCTCTGTCGAGGTACAAATTACATTTCTTAATCAACAGGTGAATTTTGATGAGTATGCAAAAAATATTGATATTCCAGAGCAGGATGACTGTTTCAATGATATTCGGAAAGAATATTCGGATATGTTGAAAATGCAGCTTTCCAAAGGAAATAATGGGCTTGTAAAAACAAAATATATTACATTTTCCATTAAGGCGGATAATCTGCGAAATGCAAAATCCAGGCTGGAGAGAATTGAAGCCAGTGTATTGAATAATTTTAAGGTGATGGGAGCCATGGCAGAGCCTTTAAATGGGGTAGAACGTCTGAAAATTCTGCATGATGTGATGAATATGGACACAAAAGAATCTTTCCATTTCCATTATGGGATGGTTGCAAAAACAGGTCTGCAGACAAAAGACTTTATTGCACCTACCGGATTTGATTTTCGCAATGACAGCTATTTTCGGATGGGACAGACTTTTGGATGCGTGTCATATTTACAGATTACATCACCAGAACTTACGGATAAACTGCTGGCAGATCTGCTGGATCTGGAAGAGAATCTTATCATCAATATGCACTTGCGTCCCATTGATCCCAAGGCAGCTATTAAAAGTCTGAAAAGTACGCTGTCAAATATTCAGAAAATGAAAATTGAAGAACAGAAGAAAGCGGTCAGAAGCGGATATGATATGGATATTATTCCAACGGACATTTCTACATACGGAGAGGATGTGGAGGGATTGCTCAATGAAATCCAGTCCAGAAATGAGAAACTTTTTGAACTTACTTTTTTGCTGATGAATACAGCGGACAATAAGAGAAAACTGGACAATATTGTGTATCAGACGGCAGGAATTGCCCAGAAATATAATTGTAATATACGGAGACTTCAATATCAGCAGGAACAGGGACTTGTGGCATCACTGCCACTGGGAATGAACCAGACTGGAATACAGAGAATTATGACTACGACTTCTACAGCAATCTTTGTTCCGTTTACCACACAGGAACTTTTCCAAGGCGGTGAAGCTCTTTACTATGGCTTAAATGCACTGTCAAACAATCTCATTATGGTGGATCGGAAACGATTGAAAACACCTAACGGCCTGATTTTGGGTACTCCTGGTTCCGGTAAGAGTTTTGCAACGAAAAGGGAAATTCTCAATGTTTTCCTGATTACAGACGATGATATTATTATCTGTGACCCGGAGGGAGAATATTTTCCGCTGGTAAATGCCTTAAATGGTGAAGTTATTAAAATCAGTGCAAAAAGTAATGATTACATCAATCCTATGGAAGTGAACCTGGATGTTATTTATCATCCGGAGAAATACAGGATTAATGGCGATGTGGAGGATATTGATACCATTATTGCTGATAAAGCAGAGTTTATCACATCTTTCTGCGAGGTCATTATGAAGAAACCTCAAAATGCAGAATTAAATGGTGATGAGGTTTCCATGATTGACCTGTGTGTAAAAGACATTTATAAAAAATATCTTTACAATGATCCAAAACCGGAAAATATGCCGACTTTGCAGGATTTCTATGAACGTCTGAACTTTTATGCACCAGATAAACCAGCAGCACAGAACATTGCCAACAGTCTGCAGTTGTATGTAACAGGATCGCAGAATGTATTTAACCATCGAAGTAATGTTGATACGCAGAACAGAGTGGTATGCTTTGATATCCGGGAACTTGGAACCACATTACGAAAAGCAGGGATGTTGATTGTCCAGCATATGGTTTGGACAAGAGTATCACAGAACCGCAGTCGCAGGAAATCAACCCGTTATTATGTGGATGAATTTCACCTTTTGCTGAACCAGCCACAGACTGCTAATTATTCTATTGAAATGTGGAAGAGATTTCGTAAGTGGGGTGGAATCATTACAGGAATCAGCCAGAATGTAACAGATTTTCTTGGCTCTCTAGCAGTAGAAAGTATTGTGGGAAACAGTGATTTTATCCTGATGTTAAATCAGCACAGTGGGGATCAGAAGATCCTTGCGGAGAAATTGAATATTTCCAAACATCAGATTTCTTTTGTAAATAATAGTAATGCAGGAGAAGGGCTGCTTTTTTACGGAAATGTAATCATACCTTTTGCAGACAGATATCCGCAGGATACCAGAACCTATGCTTTGATGAGTACTAAACCGGATGAGATTCAGACTTAACGGACAAAAAAGCAGAGGTGAGGTACATTGGGAAAACAAAAATATACGGCGAAAGAGAAGAAAGTCAGCCGTATGACCAGAAATGGTCTGGTTGAGGAAAATCTTGCAACAAAGGAGACCAGAAAAGTTACAAATAGCGATCAGGAGTTGTCTTATAAACAGAAGGATGTAGAACAGGCATTTATTACTTCTGAAAAGAAGAAAAACTCTCATAAAAAGGCTGAAAAGAAACAATTTTCCGAAAAAGTTCAGGAGGGAAATCCTGCGAAAAAAGAAGAGGCTGCAAACAGTCCTCCGGGAAAACGAAAAACACAGGGACGGTACAGATACCGGGACAAGCCTGCAGGTGTATCTGTGGATTCAGCGGTAGAAATACGTGAGCGCAAAGAAAAACACAGGAGCCAGTATCAGCGACAGAAAAAGAAACAGCAGAGACTGCAGTTTGGAAAACTGGAGACAGATGGAAGTCTGAAGAAAGAAAAGAAAACTTCGTCTGAAACAGATGGAGGACATTTTCAGGCAGAGAAGAATGATGTTTCTACAAATCGAAAAAAAAGAACGCAGAAATATAGCCGAAAAACAATAAAAACTTATCAGGAAATGGATAAGGCTGCAAGAAAACAGGAAGCTGAAAGGCAGAACAAAATTCCGAAAGATTCTGTTTATATCAAGAAAACAAATGAGGAACAGAAAGCAAAGGTAAAGTATCATTTATATTTCGATAAAAAAACAGGGAAAACGGATGGTAAAAAGAAAACATTGTCATCTGTTCCCCAAAAAGCATTAAAAAATGCAGTATATCAGAAAACAGGCGAGGAAGAGGAGGAAAACAGTGCTGTAGATGCAGCGCATAAGCTGGTGCGTTCGAGTGAGTGGATATTACAGGAACATAGCAGTCGAAATATCCGGAAGAATCGCAGTCAGATACATAAAGAAAACCGTTTAGAGCAAAAAGCCTGGAAGAGTGCAGCCAGGTATCAATATCAGAAATATCTGGAAGAACATCCAGAGATGCAGAAAAAGCTGATCAGAAAATTAATACAGAAGCAGAGGATTAAGCGAGAGTATCAGATGGCATACCGGGCTGGGAAGATTGCAAAAGAAACAAAAGACACCTCAATCCGGTCAGTAAATCTTGCTACTAAAATTGCAAGAAAGGCACAGGAAGTATTTGTAAGAAATGTAACTACTCTGATCTCATTGGGGTTGTTATTGATTTTGCTTCTTTCTGTAATGACAGGATTTGCTTCCTGTTCGGCTATGTTTTCTAATGGAATTTCTACGGTAATCGCTTCCAGTTACATTGCGGATCCGGACGAAATTGAAAAAGCAGAGTTGTATTATACGCAGTTGGAAGCCAGTCTTCAACAGAAAATAAACCAGATGGAAGCACGGTATCCAGGAAAAGATGAATACAGATATAACATTGGTGAAATCGGCCATGATCCTCATACATTGATCAGTTATCTGACTGCCAGTTATGGGGATTTTAAGTTTGATGAGATAAAAGGAGAACTGGAAACAATTTTTTCTTTACAGTACGGAATCACCGTAGAGGAAAAAAGTGAAACCCGGCAGGAAACATCTACAATACAGGTAGGGCAGTCATTGGGAAATGTTGTGACCAGTGGATACTGTAATTGTCCCATCTGCTGTGGCGTGTGGAGTGGAGGACCTACTGCTTCAGGGGCAATGCCACAGGCTAATCATACGCTTGCGGTTGATGCTGCAAACCCATTTCTTCCAATGGGGACGAAAGTAGTGATGAATGGGATTGAGTACACCGTAGAAGATACTGGAAACTTTGCCCAGTATGGTGTCCAGTTTGATGTTTATTATGATAATCACGCAGTAGCTGAGGCACATGGTCATCAGACCTGGGAATGTTTTCTGGCAGAGGGCAATCAGAACTCTGTGGAAGTTACCCGTACAGTAACTGCAGATGTACTGAATGTTTCTGTTCAGGCAAAACCGCTTAGAAGTGTTATTTTGTCCAGAATGGAAGAGGATGAGCAGGAAATTTATGAAGAGGTCTATTCCAACAGAGGAAATTTACAGACATATAAAACTCCGGTTGAGTTAAACTGGTATGCCTATATCAGTACCTATTATGGGTATTCTGTAAACAATGGAACCGGGCAGACACAACTTCACAGAGGTGTGACGGTTAATGTACGACAGGGAACAGAAGTGAAGTCAGCGATGAATGGTTTTGTTGTAGATGTAGGATATAGCGGAACTTTTGGAAATTATGTAGTTACGCAGGATAAAAAAGGTGTGCAGATTAAATACGCTTATCTGCAGAGCATTTCGGTAGCAAATGGTCAGGAAGTAGCAACAGATACTGTAATTGGTACAACGGGAAGTACAGGAAGTGCAACCGGAAGCCAGTTATATTTGGAACTGGTCAAAGATGGGGAATATTATAATCCTGTTTTTTATATCAGTACCGGAGATAGCGGGCTGTATGGTGGAGGCAGCAGTTATGATGATGAGACTGTGCGGAGATTATTTGCGGAAGCAGACAAATATCTTGGTATGCCGTATGTATGGGGCGGTTCCAGCCCGGAGACTTCTTTTGACTGTTCTGGTTTTGTAAGCTACGTGTTTACCAATTCGGGTGTCTGCAATATGGGAAGACTTACTGCACAGGGAATTTATGACATTTGTATGCCTGTATCACCAGAAGAAGCAAGGCCAGGAGATATTATCTTTTTCACTGGGACGTATGATGCGGGAGAGCCGGTTACCCACGTAGGAATTTATGCCGGAGATGGACAGATGATCCATTGTGGAAATCCAATTCAGTATACGTCCATTAATTCTGCATACTGGCAGTCTCATTTTTATGCTTTTGGCAGGCCATAAGGAGGGGCGTATTTGAACATTGAACGAATAAAAGAAGAACTTGCAAGAACCTACGTTAAGATTGAAAAGCTACAGAAAAAAGCAAGGGATCTGGAAGAACAGAAGAAACAGGCAGAGGATATGGAGTATCTGAAAATTATCCGAAGCAATGGAGTTTCCGCAGAGGAACTTCAGTTGATGATTGATATCAGCAAGGAGGAACAAAAAAAGATATTGGAAACCAGAGAAAAGGAGCAGACAGAAAATGAAGAAATTTCATAAAAGAGCAGCTGTATTTTTAACCGCAGCTACGTTAGCAGGACTTCCGGCAGGAGCTTTCTTTTATAGTTCGCCCGGAAGTCTGACTGTATGGGCAGATAATGTAGAAGTGGAATCATCAGAAGAAAGCAGCCCCGAAGATGTTGATTTTTCAGATGAATCAGAAGCTGAAATTCTTGCAGATCCAGTGGAACAGGCACAGGAAGATGCAGGAAATGATGTGACGGAAACACCGGAAGTAGGGATTACCTTTACAGAACCCGAAGTCTGGCAGACAGATACGGCAACCGTAAAAATTCAAGTGGAAGATACAAAGAATACAGGTGCTTTTTCTATTGCAAAAGTAGAAGCAAGACTTTCAGAAAATGGAGGATGGTCAGACATAACCGGAAATATGGAAGTATCCATCTCTTCTAATTGTAGTATTTATGTGAGAGTTACCGATCAGAATGGAAATACTTATGAGCAGAATCGTTACATAGAGTGTTTTGATAAAACCAAACCAACTATTATTGCGGCTGCGAAGAATGGGATACTGATCGTGCAGGGAGTTGATGCGGAATCGGGAATTGCTGCTTTGTATGTCAATGGAAATGAATTCACAGAACTGACGAATAATACATTAAATGTCCGTTTGCAAAAAGCGGATACTTCCTATGAATACTTTACCCTGCAGGCAAAAGACAAAGCAGGAAATATGTCAGAGATCTATAAAGTAGGAAACCCTTATTATGAAAATCCAGATGCAGTAAAAGAGAATACAGAGGTTTCCGGAACGGAGCAGAATGCAGCTTCTTTGCCAGCCGATGGAACTGCAAGTAAGCCCACCAGTGCTACGGCAACCGTAACGGAACATCAGACAACGAATGAGACTGCTACTGCACCAACAGAACCAGAAAACACAGGAAATGAAACGGATACAGAAGCAGATACCGGACGGGTGCAGGGAGAAAGTTCTGCTTCCGGCATGACAACAGGAACAGTTCAGGACAAAGGGGGAAAGGAATTTTATACGATCAAGACAAAAAGTGATAAGGTTTTTTATCTGATCGTAGATAAGGATAAAACGGATGAAAATGTTTATCTTCTTACAGAGGTAGGCGAAAATGATCTGTTGAACTTTACGGATACCAACATGGTCACACTTCCACAGAACCAGGCTATTGCAGAATCCGCACTGCCACTTGAAACAGAGAAGATCACAGAGATACCGGAACCAGAAGTTACGATCATACCGGAAGAAAAGGAAGAACCTGAGAAGAAAAGCAATAATTCCGGCACGATTTTATTAATGCTGCTGGTTCTGGCAGGAGTTTGTGGTGCTTACTATTATTGGAAATTTATGAAAGGAAGAAATACTTCTTTTGATTATGAAGAGGACGAGGACGACGATGAGGAGGAAGATACAATTCGTGAGGATGATGAAGAATTAGAAGAATATGAAATGGAAGGTGAAGTAGAAGATGAAGAATCAGAGGAATAACTTTGTTTCACTTAATTACAGCGACAGGTGCAGAAAGGAGATAGAAAATTGCAGCTTGTAATTGCGGAAAAACCCAGCGTAGCCAGAAACATTGCGAAGGTGCTTCATGCCACAAACGTAAAAGATGGCTATCTGGAAGGAAAAGAGTATCTGGTTTCCTGGTGTATTGGGCATTTGATTGAACTGGCCAGTGCAGATCAGTACCGGGATGACTGGAAAGCATGGAAATATGAAACACTTCCCATGATTCCGGAGAATTGGAAATATCAGATTAAAGAAAGTACAAAAGGGCAGTTTCGGGTTTTAAAGGAACTGCTTCACAGAGCAGATATCACAGAAGTTATATGTGCAACAGATGCAGGAAGAGAAGGGGAGTTGATTTTCCGTCTGGTATATAACCAGGCAGAATGTAAACTTCCCTTTAAAAGACTGTGGATTTCTTCCATGGAGGAAAAAGCAATTCTGGAAGGATTTCAGCAGATGAAAGATGGACATGAATATGATAATCTTTATTATTCTGCGGTGGCGAGAAGTGAAGCAGACTGGCTGGTGGGAATTAATGCCACCAGACTGTTTACGGTGCTGTATCACCATCGGTTGATTGTAGGTCGGGTGCAGACACCTACACTTGCAATGCTGGTGGAACGGGAAAAGAGCATCGAGAACTTCCAGAAAGAGAAGTATTATCTGGTTCATCTTCTGATGGATGGATTGGATGCTGTAAGCAACCGGATAAAAGAGAAAAGTGCTGCCGTTCAGATGATGGAGGATATGAAGGATGAAACTGCACAGATTCTTTCAGTAAAGAAAGAGAAGAAAAAGGTACAGCCGCCGAAATTATATGATCTGACCACATTACAGAGGGAAGCAAATCGTCTTCTTGGATTTACGGCACAGCAAACCTTGGACTATACCCAAAGCCTTTATGAGAAGAAACTGGTGACGTATCCAAGGACGGATAGCCAATATCTTACAGATGATATGGAAGAAAATGCGTTTTTGGTTATTGATGCGGTAAATAGAGTATTTCCAGAAATATCAATGAAGGGTTCGGAACCAGAGATAAAAAGACTTTTAAACAGCAAAAAGGTATCAGATCATCATGCAATTATACCAACGGTAGAAATTGCAAACACGGATTTAAAAGCACTTCCGGGTGGAGAAAAAGAAATTCTTATGCTGATTGCATCAAAGTTATTATGTGCATCGGAACAGGAATACATATATGAGAGTATTAAGACTGAAATTTCCTGTCATGGAGAACTGTTTACTGCATCTGGAAAGAATGTTCTCCAATATGGATGGAAAGAAGTGGAAGAACGGTTCTTTAAATCATATGGGAAAAATGCAGAAAAGCCAGAAGAGGAGGAAAGTGATTTTCCAGATATAAAAATAGGACAGGTATTTGAATGTGTTGTTGTAAAATTTAGTGAACATTTTACAGCACCGCCGAAACATTATACGGAGGATACGCTCCTTAGTGCCATGGAACACGCTGGAAGTTCGGATACGATAGAAGACGCAGAGAGAAAAGGGCTTGGAACTCCGGCTACCAGGGCAGCGATTATTGAAAAACTGATTGAGAAAGGCTTTATTGAGCGTAAAAAGAAGCAGATATTACCTACAGCAGATGGAAGAAATCTGATCAGGATTCTTCCGGAAATGATCAAATCACCAAAACTTACAGCAGAATGGGAAAATGATCTGACACTGATTTCCAGAGGCCAGAAAAATGTAGAAGAATTTCTCTTCGAAATTGAAAAAATGGTTACCAAATTGGTAAGTGATAATGGACAGCCAGTGGAAGAATACCAGAAACTATTTTCAGATGGTCGGAAAGAAATTGGAAAATGCCCAAGATGTGGCAATAAGGTTTATGTGGGAAAGAGAAATTATTATTGTTCAGGAAGTGATTGCAGTTTTACTTTATGGAAAAATAACCGATTTTTTGAGAGTCAGGGAAAAATACTTGATGAAGCAACTGTCAGGAAGCTGCTGAGTGAGAAGCAGGTGCATTTCAAAGATCTGGTATCAGAGAAAACAAAAAGGAAGTATGAAGCAACTATAAAGATGGAGGTTTCAGAAACCGGAAATCCAAAGTTTCAGTTGATTTTCCCGGAACGGAAGAAAGGAAAAAAGAATGAAGAATAAAAAAAATATGAGAAGATTTTTGTCGGGATTCCTGGCAATGCTTACAGTGTTATCTACAATTCTATCTCCAATACTGTCCTATGCGGCAGATGTAGTGCCAGAAGAGCCACCGTTATACGAAAAGGTAAAAAATGAACTTGATGCAGATGAGGTGGTAAAAGCAAAAAATCTGGAACTGGAAACAGGCAGTATTTTTGAAGTGGAGAAAGATTTTACCGGACTGGAAATACCAGATGAAAAAAAGGTGAAGATCACTTTCCATGAGGCAAAAAATGAGGAAAAGCAGGACTTTACAACAGATTACGAAGATACATACAAAGCTGTTTATTATGTAGAGCCAGTAAGTGGCCACCCAATTTATCAGATCAATCGTAAGCTGATTGTAAAGGAAGCGGTGGTGCAGGTTGCTGAATCTGAGAATCAGGAATCTGTAAGCAACCAGGAAGATGAGAATGAAGCAGAAGGCGAGGAACCAGCCATAGGCACTGCAGAGAGTGAAGAACCTGTGCAGGATGAGGTAAATGTAGAAATTCCGTCAGAGGATAAAATCTATGAAGAAGTAACTCCGACAGAAATTCCGGTTGAGGAAGAGCCAATAGATACACCAATCCCGGAAAATCCGTCTGAGGAAGTTTCAACAGAAGAACCTGCCATAGATGATAATCCGGATACAGACAGCACATTTGAAGAAATTACAGATACAGATCCGGAAGAAATGCCAGAGGCGACAGACGACTCTTTTACAGATGGAACAGAGAAAACAGAAGATGCAGATGGAAATTATCAGGTAAATATTGTTCGTGGAGAGGAATTTCATATTGAGCTGAACCATGAGGATGGACAGTATCAGCCAGGAGAAACCGTTGTATTTTCCGGAGATATGCCGCAAGGCAGCTTAATTGCAGTAGGAACAACAAAAGTACAGGCAAACCAGACAGAGAATACAGAAGATTTATTGTATTCAGAGGTGACTTATCACGAAGAATCGGATAAATTCAGTTTTGAAATGCCAGCAGATGACATTGACCTAAGTGTTTCCATGGATCAGGCAGAAAATGGTATCATGTTACTTGCAACCGATACTCCATGGGATGATGCAACAAATATTGAAGCAAATAAATATTACTATTATTCAGATGGCCAGATTCATCCGTTTGATACAGTTATGGGACAGGGTGGAAATGACAGCTACAAATATGTTCGTTACAAAGCAGGCGGAAAGACTTATACAGTAAATGCGTATTGTATGCAGCACTCCATGCAGTCACCTCCAAGTGGGACAACATATAAAAATATGGTTGAACTGGATGAGGGCGGAGATGATAAGTATCTGCGGAAAGCTTTGTTCTATGGATATGGCGGTCCTGGATGGGGACATACATTCAACGGATATAATGTAAAATCCATCATGGAAAAATATGGATGCAGTTCTGAGACAAGAGCCATGCAGCATTATCTGGTTGATTATTTATATGATGGCGAATCCGGATTTGGAGGTGCGCTTTCTACAACCGCTAAAAATATGCTGAAAGAGATTAAAGCAGCTCTTGCTAAAATGCCTGATCCGACAGCAATGAAACTTCTTCCAGGACTTTCCGTTAATGCAACGGGAAAGGAAACAGAAAGTTTTACCTGGAAGGCAAATGAAGCATTTACCATTACCATTCATCTGGAAAATGGTGTGAGCCTTGTCAACGAAACTACAGGAAAGACGGCATCTGGAAATGTCACTGTAAAAGGTGGAGAGAAATTTCATCTTGTAGCTACAACAGCCAATATGGGCAGTCTGAAAGGAAAGTATGCGATCACTTCCAATTTTCCCCTGGATTTCCATGCAATGCTTTTAAAACTGGAGAGTTCACAGGATATTGGATTTGGCTACTATACGGATTCCGCTGATCTGCAGATTACAGTTGACTGGCCGGAAGAAGCAGTTATCGAAATTACAAAGAAAGATGGAGATACTGGGAAAAATCTGGCCGGAGCCGTGTATGGAGTATATAGTGATAACGCCTGCACAAAGCTGATTGTTAAGATGCCGCCAACAGACAGCAATGGTTCTTCACGAGTAACTCTTACCAAGACACAGGATACTGTTTACTTAAAAGAGATTACAGCACCGGAAGGTTATGTTGTCCAGGCTTCTTCGTATGGAGTGAAATTAGTAGTTGGCAGTACAACCAAACAGACTGTAACGGACAAAGAGCAGAAAGGAAATCTGACCGTTTATAAAGAGGGAGAAGTTTTTGTAGGAGCTGTATCTGATGAAAATGGAACTTCATTCCAGTATGAGAAACGCCGTCAGAAAGGAGCCGTTTATAACGTATATGCTGCCGAGGATATTGTAACAGCAGGTGGAAAAACAGTTTACAAAAAAGGCGCAGAAGTAGCGAAAAATCTGATCACAGGTGAGAACGGTTCTGTAACGGTAAAGAATCTTCCGCTTGGAAGCTATAATGTAACAGAAGCACAGGCCCCGGAAAATTTTTATAATGCAAAAGAAACAAAAAAAGTAACCATTTCTTATGCAGGGCAGACTGCAGAAGCGGCTTTCTCAGAGACTACCTTTACAAATGACCGTCAGAAAGCAGTGGTGCAGGTGATAAAGAAAGACAAAGATACTGAAAATACACTATCCGGAGGGCATTTTGCTCTGTTTGCAGCGCAGGATATGAAAACTGTGGATGGAAAAGTAGCGGTAAAAAAAGATGCTCTGATTGAGACTGCAATTACTGGTACTGATGGAAAAGCAGCATTTAAAGCAGATCTTCCAGTGGGATTTTCTTATTATGTAAAAGAAGTCCAGGCTCCGGCTGGTTATGTCAGAAATGAGAAAGATACTTATTCTTTCCAGTTCAGTTATACCAATGATGAACAGGCAAAAATTTCTTTCAGTCATACTTTTGTGAATGACAGGGTCAGTGCTGCAATCTCTTTGAATAAAAAAGATGCCGAGACAAAAGAAAATAAGGCACAGGGAGATGCTTCCCTGGAAAATGCGGTGTATGGACTTTATGCAAGAAACGACATTACCCATCCAGATGGAAAGACAGGCGTTATTTATAAAGCCGGAAGCCAGATTGGTACGCTAACTACCGATAAAGAAGGAAAAGCAAGGATAGAGAATCTTTATCTTGGAGAGTATTACATCAAGGAAATTACCCCATCCGTAGGATATCTGGCAGACGAGCATGAATATGATCTTGTATGCAGTGATGAAGGTGATCTGACAGCGGTTGTAGAAAAAGAGTGTACCTCACTGGAAACGGTGAAGAAACAGCCGTTTGAACTTATTAAAGCTGCCAATAATGGAGACACAGATGCTGCATTACTATCCGGAGCTGGATTTAGTGCATATCTGGTATCTTCTTTGGTGGTAAAAGAGGATGGAAATTATGATTTTTCCTCTGCAGAGCCAGTTGTGATCGGTGAAAATGGAGCAACGGAAATTTTTACAAATGAGAAAGGCTATGTAAAATCCATTGCAATTCCATATGGAACATATCTGGTGAGAGAAACTACAACACCCCATAATTACAAACCTGTAGATGATTTTATTGTCCGGATTACAGAGAATAAACCAACAGAGCCGCAGACATGGAGAGTTCTTTTGGATAAAGAATTTTCTGCAAAACTGAAAATTATCAAACAGGATGATGAGACTAAAAAATCTGTTCTAATTCCGGGAACAGAGTTTAAAATTTATGATATGGATCATGAAAAATATGTAGAGCAGGTAACTACATACCCGACAACTGTTACACATACCTCATATTTCACAGATATAGATGGATATCTGATACTGCCTCAGAATTTAAAAATTGGTCATTATAGAATCGAAGAGGTAACAGCACCGGACGGTTATACCATTAACAAAAATTATGTCGAAATACAGGTGGATACCAATACCCTGTATCAGACGGATCCGGTTTCAGGTGATGCGGTCATTGAAGTGGTATATGAGGACCATTCGGTGAAAGGAAAACTCACTGTACAGAAAAAAGGAGAGGTTCTTTCGACCTATAAGAATGATTTTAGGTATGAAGTTCAAAACCTTTCCGGTGCAGTATATGAAGTATATGCTGCAGAGGATATCTATACAGCAGATTTCCAGAAAGATGATACAGGAAAAAGAATCCTGAAATATGCAAAGGGTGAAAAAGTTGCAGAACTGACAACGGATGAATCCGGAAAAGCAGAGCTTGATAATCTGCCTCTAGGAGAATACAAAGTTGTAGAAAAGACTGCACCGGAGGGATTTGTATTAAATGAAGAAGAACAGAAGATTTCTTTCGTCTATGCAGACCAGAATACACCAGTGATCTCACAGAGTGCAGAGTTTATAAATGACCGCCAGAAAGTAGAAGTGTCAGTTGTGAAAAAAGATGCTGAAAATGAGAAAGGGCTTTCTGGAGCAGAGTTTGGTCTTTACGCAAAAGAGGATATAAAAGCAGGGGATAAGGTACTGGTAAAAGCAGACGAACTGCTTACAAAAGCGGTAACAGGTGAAGATGGAAAAACTGTTTTTGAGCAGGATCTGCCATTTGGAACTTATTATATAAAAGAACTGGCAGCACCAGATGGTTTTGTATCTTCAGATGAGCAGATTGAGGTGACTGCGAAATATCAGGGACAGGAAGTAAAAACAGTAAAACTGGAAACCGTTTTTAAGAATGAGCCGACAACAACTGAATTTACGAAATCAGATATTACAACAGGTGTGGAACTTGACGGAGCAACACTGACGGTTTTGGATTCAGACGGAAAAGAAGTAGAAAAATGGACTTCTGTAAAAGGAAAAGCTCATGTAATAAAAAGACTCCATGTGGGAAAAACCTACACACTTCGGGAAGAGTTTGCACCATATGGTTATCTGCAGGCAGAGGAAGTGAAATTTACAGTTTCTGATACTGCAGATGTTCAAAAAGTAGAAATGAAGGATGCTGTTCCGGTTGGACGAATCATCATCAATAAAAAAGGTGAATTTGTCAAGGAAGTTACCTGGAAAGATATGCTGGCAGGCGGCATGGACGCAGCATTTGGCTATGTTACAGGTTCTTTGAAAGATGTTACTTTTGAAATTTATGCAGCGGAGGATATCAAGGCTGCAGATGGGGAAAGCAGTGATTATTATAAAAAGGACGAATTGGTAGCAACAATTACGACAGATGCTCTTGGATATGCAAGATCAGAAGATCTTCCTTTAGGCAAATATTATGTAAAGGAAAAAGAGACGGCGGATGGATATGTTCTGGATGGAGAAATCAGAGAGGTTGATCTGACTTATCGTGATCAGAATACTCCGGTTGTGACTTATGATGAGGACTGGCAGAATAACCGCCAGAAAGCAAAAGTAACTGTAGTTAAGAAAGAAAAAAATACAGACCGTGTTCTGGAAGGCGGAGTATTTGCACTTTATACAAAGAATGATATTTTAAATGCAGAAGGCGAAGTAATCCTGAAAGCAGATACCATGATCGAGCAGAAAGCTACGGATCAGGATGGAAGGATTGTATTTACGGCAGATCTTCCAATCAATGGCAACTACTATGTAAAAGAAGTGCAGGCTCCTGCTGGATTTGTGACAACAGAAGAAATCAAGGAATTTGATTTTGCTTATGCGGGAGAAGAGGTTGCAGAAGTATCCTTTGAGTTCACTTATGAAGATGAGCCAACTACTTTTGAAATCACAAAATCAGATATTACAACCGGGGAAGAATTACCAGGTGCAAAACTGAAAGTATCCGATTCAGAGGGAAACGTTGTGGATGAGTGGACTTCCGGAAGCACACCACACATCATTAAGGAACTGGAAGTTGGAAAGAAATATACATTAACAGAGACAATTCCTGCTGATGGTTATGCAACTGCAGAATCCATTACGTTTGTAGTAGAAAATACTGCAGATATACAGAAAGTAGAAATGCAGGATGATACAACAAAAATTCTGATCAGTAAAGTTGATATGACAGATGGAAGCAGCGAGGTCAAAGGTGCTAAACTGTATATTCTTAATGAAAACCAGGAAGTTATGGAAAGCTGGACATCTGGTGATCAGCCCCATTATGTAGAGAAACTTTCAGTCGGCACTTATACGTTGTTGGAGGAAACAGCACCGAAAGGTTATATTGTGGCAAATAAAGTGACATTTGAGGTTAAGGACACCGGAGATGTTCAGGGAGCCAAAATGGAAGATGAACAGGCAATGGGCAAGGTAATCTTAAATAAAACGGATAAAGATACCAAGAAGCCAATGAAAGGTGTAGAATTTGCCCTTTGTGACAGCAAAGGTAAAGTTCTGGAAACTCTGGTAACAGACAGTGCTGGCCATGCAGAATCAAAGAATTATCCGATTGCGACTTTTAAGAATGGGCAGTATAAAAAAGCAATCACATATATCCTGAAAGAAACAAAAACACTGGATGGCTATCAGCTTGATGAAACCGAGCATAAGATTCAGTTTGAATATGTCAATGACCGTACTCCTGTGATTGAATATACTCTGGATCTGACAAATAAGAAAGCTCCGGAAAAAGACACTCCGGAAACATCAGAAAACCAGGGAGTCAGCACTCCTGGTTCCCATGGTTCTGATGCGACTTCTGTATCCAATTCACCAAAAACAGGAGATAATACAAATATTGCTATTTTTGTGCTGGCACTTGCAGTATCAGCAGGATGTCTGGGAACTGTAGTGACAGTTAAGAGAAAACGCAAATGATAATATAAATAGTGTTCTGGGGCTGTGGTTACTGCACAGCCCCATTTTGAAAAGGAGAAGAAATTGAAATTAGGAGCAAGAATAAGAAAAATCCGTATGTTTCGCAACATAACTCAAAAGGAATTGGGACGCAGATTAGGATATGGGGAAAGTAGTGCGGATGTGAGAATCGCCCAATATGAAAGTGGACAGCGTACACCGAAGCAGGAAACGCTTATCCGGATAGCAGAAATATTGGAAGTTGATGTCCGAAATTTTTTAAGTCCTGGAATTGCGACAATGGACGAATTAATGGAAACTTTATTCTGGATGGATGAAGAAAATAGAGGGCTTTTTCATCTGTTCCTGCTAAATGATTCAGAAAGTGAAATAGTTGGAATCACAATGAGGGATAAAAAAACAATGTCTTATCTGCAGGAATGGATGGGGAAAAAGCAGAAATTGGGCGATGGAAGAATCACAGAAGAGGAATATCTGGAATGGAAACTGCATTGGCCAGAGAATAAGAGAAAAACAGAATATAAAACCGTATGAAGTAAAAAGGAATTGCTTTGCGGAGAGTTACCTGTTAGAATATTACTGGAGTAACCGTGTACAGGGTTGGTAAAAACCTCCTGGATTTTCAGATTCCGTTAAGGGATACAGAAGAAGGGAGGTGGAGCGAATGGATACATACGAAGTCTTGAGCTTATTGTTCTTAGGCGGTACGTTTCTGATTGCTTTGCTTGCCTATTTGGATAATAGGGACAACAAGCGAAAAAAATAGCCTACCCTGTCTGCCAACAGGATAGGCAGCTCTCTTTGAGAGCAAAATAAATTAAAACCTAATCCAGGAGCATCCACCTTGTGGGCGGTTACTCTTTTCAATTAGAATATAGCATTTTCTCTCCGAAAAGTAAAGTACATTTTATGCAGCCAATTCTAAAAAAGAGTGGGCTGTTTTTTTATTGATAGGAGGGAAGTTTAATGTCTAAACTACAGGACATCCGAAACTTGGTGCAGGAACATGCCGTATCAGTGAGCAGTTCGCCAGGGGATTGGATGGATTATATGGACACAGCATCAAGGTTATATCGTTATTCTTTTTCAGACCAGCTTCTGATCCATGCACAGCGTCCAGACGCAACAGCCTGTGCATCACTGGAACTATGGAATGAAAAGATGTTACGCTGGGTAAATCGTGGTGCAAGAGGAATTGCCTTGTTTGATGAAACCTGGCAGAATACCAAACTTCGTTATGTGTTTGATATTTCGGATACCCACATGGTAGCCGGAGGCAGAAGCCCATATCTTTGGAAGATGCAGGAACACCAGAGAGAAGAGATCCTCACCCATCTGGCAGAAGTCTATGCTCTGGAAGAAAAGGATGCGGCAACTTTGCAGGACGCATTGATGGCGGTCGCAAGGGAAATGGTCAATGACAATCTGGAGGAATACCTGGATGG
Organism: Ruminococcus sp. AM22-13; assembly: GCF_003471165.1. Taxonomy (GTDB): domain Bacteria; phylum Bacillota; class Clostridia; order Lachnospirales; family Lachnospiraceae; genus Blautia_A. Next base: position 19,633 of record NZ_QRIL01000034.1, read on the forward strand.
ATTGGAATATGCTGTAGAAGGTACTTATCTGGAAGATCTGGATGAGGTGACGATCCGCAGTGATTTTCGTCAGCTGGCAACAGACAGTGTTTACTATCTGCTTTCCAGGCGATGCGGGCTTGACCCGATGGAACTTCTGGAAGAAGAGGACTTCATGCATATCACAGATTATAACCGTCTGTCAGTTCTCACCTTCCTTGGAAATGCGGCAAGCCAGCTCAGTGAGAGTATTCTGATTGATATTGGAAAGACCGTACATAAAATTTCTCTGGAAGAAGCGAGAAAAGAGGTTGAAAAATCCAATGAAAGGAATTATAATAACTTTACCACGTTAATACGCGAAATTAAAAATCAGGATGCAGAAACGAAAAAAGAAGAAAATATTGAAAATGAAGGAGGAAACGATTATGGAACTGACATATCATCGCAAGGGAGATTACCTGTTTCCGAATCTGACCGTCGAAGAGGAAGAAGTGACGATCGGGAAATATGGGATGCTGCGGAGGACATTTCTGAAAGAACACAAGAACAGCCTTTATCAGAGCCTGTTCCTGACCGGGAAGCTGAACAGCCATCTGGAACAGATCGAGAAAGCAGCACAGGAGAGAATGGACAGCCAGATGGAGAAATTACTGGAGAAGAATCCGGCACCGGACAAGGAAGCAGATCCGATGGCATGGACAGCACACATGAACGCACTGATGGCAACAGCGGAAGAGAGCATCTTGACGGAATTGGTATACAGTTAGTCGAAGATACAAGAGAAGATGGATTGAGTAAAGCAGAGGAAGAGATCGCCTCTGCTTTATCTTTGCCCGAATATCCCACCGCAAATGAACAAAGACGGCAGATCGAGGAAAGGGCAGCTGCCCTTTATGCCGGAGAAATTCCGATTCCAGAGCAAGTTGTTGATGAGATCTTACGGACAGGAGGAAACCGGAAAGCCAGCCAGCTCCGGATCATCTATAATTTCATGAGTGAACAGACACCGGAGGAATATACGGAGTTTGTGAAGCGTGAATACCGTAAAGGTGGAAAAGGTTTTCAGATTGATGGAAATGAATATTCAGTCTGGTTTGATGAAACCGGGATGCAGATCGCAGTAGGGCATACGGTTACAGACCATATCTTAGATAAGGCATTTTTATCATGGGAAGATGTCAGCGGACGTATCCATCAGCTTTTAGATCAGGGTGAATATGCACCGCAGTCTGTATTGGATGCGGCAAGAAGTAATGCAGTAAAAGAACACGCCCAGGCTCTTGCCTATATGAAAGGGGATATGGCAGAAGGAGTAGCGGAGATTGTTTTTGACGAAGAGGACTTACCACATCTTCGCAGTATCTATCCGGAGATCACGGATTATCTGGAAGAAAAGCTGGAGGATCCCCAGTGGCTTTCGGAACTGAATGAAAGACTGGATGCACTGGCAGAAGCCTATGAAGAAAATCATTCTATTATGCGTTTCCATCATTATAATCCTATAAATATCTCAAAGCAGTTTCAAAAGTTTGCGGATGAGGTGATTCCTTATCAGGTTAGGGACGGCTTTGCCTGGAAAGAACATCCGATGTTCATTACACAGGATGAGATTGATGCTTATCTTGCAGGAGGTGGAGCGTATTCGCAGGGCAGGCTTAGGACGTATTCCTTTTATCTACTTCATGAAGATGAAAGATCGAGGACAGGTTTTATCAAGGAACAGTATGGGATCGGTGGAAGCAGTCATGCACTGTCTGGTGCCGATGATTCACACGCAAACTATGATGGAAAAGGCTTGTTTCTTGCAAGAGGTGCTTATGGGAATCCATATACGTCAATTTTATTATCCTGGAATAAAGTTGCAAATAGAGTAGCTTATCTGATCAAGAATGACCAGTTCCTGCAGGCAGAAGATTATGCTCGTATGCCGGAATATGAACGGGAGCAGATGGCAAATAAGGTACTCCGCTTTTATGACCGTCTGCCGGAAGAGATAGACAGACCATTTACGGATGATTTCTTCTGGGAAAAACCAGGAAAAGAAATGGAGGCAGTATTAGAGAATCCAGAGCAGACAGAGAAACTGTTACAGAAGATGGATGCAGCATTGGCAGCTCTTCCATTGGATTTTGAAGCGTATGGGACAAACTACCAGCAGAAAACAGAACTTCTTTCAGAACTCCACCAGTATGCAGAAGGAACCTATACGATTTTCCCGACACCGGAAGCAGAACCGTCTTTTGTGGAATCATCCGGACACCAGATGACCATGTTTGATTTCTTGGATACGAAGGCAGTGACAGAACCGACCGTAGTAGATATGTCAGATGTGGAGGAAATAGAAGAGGAAGAGGTTACTGCCGAAGAATCTATTCCGGAAAGTCAGGAACAGGAAAAAGCTGTGATAGAACCACACAACTTCCGTATCCAGGATAATGACCTTGGTGCAGGCGGTCCGAAGGCAAAGTATAAGGCAAATATGGAAGCCATCCATTTGTTACAGACGTTGGAGAAAGAAGAACGTCTGGCAACACCCGAAGAACAGGAAATCTTATCCCGTTATGTTGGCTGGGGTGGTATCCCACAGGCATTTGAGGAGAATAACAGCAGCTGGGCAAATGAGTATCTGGAATTAAAGAATACCTTATCATCAGAAGAATACAGTGCAGCAAGGGCATCGACCTTAAATGCTTTTTATACGTCCCCAACCGTGATCCGAAGTATGTATGAAGCACTGGAAAATATGGGACTGAAACAGGGAAATATTTTGGAACCGTCCTGTGGTGTCGGTAACTTTATGGGACTGCTCCCGGAGAGTATGGGCAAAGCCAATATGTACGGTGTGGAGCTTGACCCGGTTTCGGGCAGGATTGCAAAACAGCTTTATCAGAAAAATAAGATTGCCGTACAGGAATTTGAGGAAACCAGTTATCCGGACAGCTTTTTCGACTGTGTGATAGGCAATGTTCCGTTTGGGGCGTATCAGGTCAGTGACCGCAGGTATGACCGCCATCATTTTATGATCCATGATTATTTTATTGCAAAATCCCTTGATCTGGTCCGTCCGGGCGGCGTAGTTGCAGTGGTAACTTCCAGTGGAACGATGGATAAGCAGAACCCAGCAGTGAGACAGTATATCGCAAACCGGGCAGAACTGCTTGGAGCCATCCGATTACCGAATAATGCGTTCCAGAGAAATGCCAATACCAGCGTTGTTTCTGATATTTTGTTTTTCCAGAAAAGGGACAGGGCATCCATTGAGGAACCGGAATGGTTAAATCTAAAGGAAACACCGGAAGGCTATTCGGTCAATGCTTATTTTGCAGAGCATCCGGAAATGGTGCTTGGTGATTTTACTACAGAAAGTACCCAGTACGGAAAGCAGGAAGTGACTGTAAAACCAAAAGAAGGCATTACCTTAGAAGAACAATTAAAGGAAGCCGTCCAGAATATCCATGGCACGATCACGGAACTGGAACTTTCGGATACAGAGTTAGAAGAGGATGTTGTCTCTATCCCGGCAGACCCGGATGTAAAGAATTTCAGTTTTACCGTAGTGAATGAGGAAGTCTATTACCGGGAAAATTCTGTGATGAACCGCATGGAGCTTCCGGCAATGACAGCGGAACGTGTCAAAGGGATGGTGAAGATCCGTGATGTTACGAATGAACTGATCCGGTGTCAGATGGAAGAGGGAAGCGATAAGCAGATCACAAAGCTGCAGGAAAAACTCAATGAAGAATATGATATCTTTACAGCAAAATATGGTCTTATCAGCAGCAATGCCAATAAGAGGGCATTCAGTCAGGACAGCAGCTATTGTCTTTTGACTTCTCTGGAATTTTTGGATGATAAGGGAGAACTGAAACGGAAAGCGGATATTTTTACCAAAAGGACGATCCGCAGGGCAGAAACGGTAACTTCCGTGGATACTGCCAGTGAAGCACTTGCGGTTTGCATTGGTGAGAGGGCAGGCGTTGACCTTTCCTATATGGCACAGCTTTCAGGGAAAACAGAAGAGGAGCTTACAGAAGAACTGGCAGGGGTGATCTTTAAGAATCCGATCGGTGAAAAATGGGAGCCGTCGGACGAATATCTTTCTGGAAATGTGAGGGAGAAACTGCAGATCGCAAAACAGTTTGCAGAAGATCACCCGGAATATCAGGTGAATGTGCAGTATTTGGAGCAGGTACAGCCAAAAGATCTGGATGCATCAGAGATTGAAGCAAGACTTGGGGCAACCTGGATCTCCGAGGATTACATTACACGGTTCATGGCAGAAACATTCCATACACCAAGATATTATGTAGGGAGCAAGGTCAAAGTCCAGTATGCCGAAGTGACCGGACAGTGGAATGTTATGGGAAAAAATGTGGACAGCTACGGAAATGCCCTTGTTACTTCCACATATGGAACACAGAGAGCCAATGCCTACCGCCTTTTGGAAGATGCCTTAAACCTCCGGGATACCAAGATTTATGACACGGTACAGGATGCCGATGGGGAACACCGGGAATTAAACCGGAAGGAAACAATGCTGGCACAGCAGAAGCAGGAGCTGATCAAAGAGGAATTTAAGGAGTGGATATTTAAAGACCTGCACCGACGGGAAGATCTCTGTAAGATCTATAATGAACGATTTAACAGCATCCGTCCACGGGAATATGATGGAAGCCATATTCAGTTTGTTGGCATGAACCCGGAGATCACCCTGATGCCGCACCAGAAAAACGCAGTGGCTCATGTGCTGTATGGAAACAATACGTTACTGGCTCATTGCGTAGGAGCAGGAAAGACGTTCCAGATGATTGCAGCTGGTATGGAATCAAAACGGCTGGGACTCTCACAAAAGAATCTTTATGTCGTGCCAAACCATCTGACAGAACAGTGGGGCAGTGATTTCTTACGACTTTATCCTGGGGCAAATATCCTGGTGGCAACGAAGAAAGACTTTGAGCCGGCAAACAGAAAACGTTTCTGTTCCCGTATTGCGACAGGGGATTATGATGCCGTGATCATTGGACATACACAGTTTGAGAAAATCCCTCTTTCAAGAGAACGGCAGATTGCCATGCTGGAAGATCAGATCGCAGATATTACGTTTTCCATTGAAGAAGCGGCACATCAGGCAGGGCAGAATTATACCATCAAGCAGTTGGAAAAAACAAAGAAGAGTCTGCAGGCGAGGATGAAGAAACTCAATGACCAGACCAGAAAGGATGATGTAGTAACTTTTGAGCAATTAGGTGTAGACAGACTGTTTGTGGATGAAAGCCATTCATTCAAAAATCTTTTCCTATATACAAAGATGAGAAATGTAGCAGGTATTTCACAGACGGATGCACAAAAAAGTTCCGATATGTTTATGAAATGCCGGTACATGGATGAACTGACAGGCGGTAGGGGAATTACCTTTGCTACAGGTACTCCTGTATCAAATAGTATGACCGAGCTTTACACTATCATGCGTTATCTCCAGTATGACACACTCATGCGTATGGGTATGGGACACTTTGATTCCTGGGCGGCAACGTTTGGGGAGACAGTAACCGCAATCGAATTATCACCGGAAGGAACGGGCTATCGTGCGAAAACACGGTTTGCCCGTTTTTTTAATCTTCCAGAGCTGATCTCCATTTTTAAGGAAGCTGCGGATATTCAGACATCGGATATGCTGAATCTTCCTGTACCGGAAGCAGAGTTTATTAATGAAGTCTTAAAACCAAGTGAAGAACAGCAGGAAATGGTCAGTGCCTTTTCGGAACGTGCGGAAGAAGTAAGAGCCGGTCTTGTGAATCCAACGGTGGACAACATGCTCAAGATTACCAATGACGGAAGAAAATGTGCATTGGATCAGAGGCTATTAAATGAACTCCTTCCGGATGCAGAAAAAAGCAAGGTCAATACCTGTGTGGAAAATGCTTTTCAGGTATGGGACGAGGGAAAAGCAGATCGGACAACACAGCTGATCTTCTGTGACTTGTCTACTCCAAAAGGGGATGGGACTTTCAATGTATATGATGATGTCCGGAACAAACTGGTTGCCAGGGGAATCCCGAAAGAAGAGATTGCGTTTATCCATGAATACAACACGGAGACAAAGAAAGCAGATTTGTTTGCAAAGGTGCGGGCCGGACAGGTGAGAATCCTCATGGGTTCTACACCGAAACTCGGTGCTGGTACCAACGTGCAAGACAGGCTCATTGCTCTGCATCACCTTGACTGTCCGTGGAAGCCGTCTGATCTGGAACAGCAGGAGGGACGTATTTTAAGACAGGGAAACCAGAATGACAAAGTAAAGATATTCCGGTATGTGACGGAGAACACTTTTGATGCGTATATGTGGCAGATTTTGGAGAATAAGCAGAAGTTCATCAGTCAGATCATGACCAGTAAATCCCCGGTCAGGGCTTGTGAAGATGTGGATGATACGGCACTGTCCTATGCAGAGATCAAGGCACTTGCTACAGGCAATCCGTACATTAAGGAAAAAATGGATCTGGATGTGCAGGTAAGTAAGCTGAAACTCTTAAAGGCAAACCATACCAGTCAGATTTACCGTCTGGAATCCGATATTGCAAAGAATTTCCCGGTACAGATCAGTGCATTGAAAGAGCGGATTGCCGGGATGCAGGTGGATTCGCAGGTAGTAAAAAGCGTGGATTTACAGGATAATGACACATTTGCCATGACAGTAGGAAATGTCCTTTATGAAGATAAGAAAGAAGCAGGCGAAGCGTTGATTGCTGCCTGTGCAGGACTAAAAACCGTTAGCACCGGCGGAAAGGTCGGGGAATATCATGGGTTTACGTTATCTGCTTCCTACAATATGTTCTCCAATGCGTTTGAGCTGACGGTCAAAGGAAAATGCTCTTATAAACTGGAGATCGGAAAAGACCCGGTAGGAAATATGCAGCGTATCCATAACACCCTTTCTTCCATTGACAGGAAGCTGACGGAAAGCGAACAGAAACTGGAAACCGTACAACAGCAGCTTGCGACTGCACAGGAAGAGGTAAAGAAACCATTCCCGAAAGAAGCAGAGCTGAATGAAAAGATGGAACGGTTATCCGAGTTAAATGCGTTGCTGAACATGGATGAAAAGGGCAATGAGACGATTATGGCAGATGAGGATATTGGCAGAGAAGGAAGCAGCACAGATAGCAGGGATGCTGTAGAAGAAAAAGAACTTCCGGAAACAGCAGACAGAATCCATAAGCCATCTATTCTGGAACGCTTAAAGCAGGAGAAGGCACAGCAGAATACGGCGGAACAGCCACCTGTACAGAAAACTGCAAAGAAAAAACACGAACAGGAGTTATAAAAGATTTCCCGTCAGAGTTTTCTCTGGCGGGGACATAAAATGGAGGGTTTGTTTATGGCAAATAATATAGAAAAACAGTTAAAAGAAATATCGGAACGGCTGGAGCAGGGAGTAAAAGAAATCTTTACTTCGGAGAGATATACAGAATATCTGAATACCATGTCCAAGTTCCATAATTACAGTTTTAATAACACCCTTCTGATCACCATGCAGAAACCGGAGGCTACTCTGGTGGCAGGGTATCAGGCGTGGCAGAAGAAGTTTAACCGCCATGTAAAGAGAGGGGAAAAAGGAATCCAGATCATCGCACCGGCACCCATCCGTGAGAAAAAGGAGATTGAAAAGATTGACCCTGTAACAAAAGAGCCAGTGATCGGGGATGACGGTCAGCCGGAAACAGAGATTGTGGAGATGGTTATTCCAAGGTTTCGTGTGACAACAGTATTTGATGTCAGCCAGACAGAGGGAGAGCCGATTGCAGAACTGGAAGTACCGGAACTTACCGGGAGCGTACAGTTTTATGACACGTTCATGGAAGCATTGCAGAACATTTCCCCTGTGCCAATCCGCATGATGCAGATAGAAGGGGAAGCAAAGGGGTATTACCATCAGACAGAAAAGTATATCGCAATTCAGGAAGATATGAGCAATCTCCAGACCATGAAAACCGGAGTCCATGAGGTGAGCCACGCATTGCTGCATGACCGGGAGGTAATGGATGCGGAAGGAGTCTTAAAAGACCAGACAACAAAGGAAGTGGAAGCAGAAAGTATTGCTTATATTGTCTGCAATCATTTTGGTCTGGATACTTCAGAATATTCGTTTACCTATATCGCCAGCTGGTGTGAGAGCAAGGATATGAAAGCACTTCGAGCATCTATGGATACTATCCGGAAAACGTCTGCGGAAGTCATTGGGAATATCGAAACACAGATACACGAGCTGGAAATGGAAAGACCAATCGAAGATGCAAGTCTTGAAAATATAGAAGAAACAGCTATGCAGTATGCCCACCGGCTGATCGAAGCGGCAGAGGATGCAAGTAGGGGAAATTTTACGGATAGTCAGAGAAATCTTATTGTGAATTTTGCATATAAGATGGACGACAAAGACGAAGTGCTTGGACTGGTGAACCGTATGATGACTGCAATCCGCAGACCGGGAAGTGAATATACGAGAAGCCTTATGAATGAAACACAGGCACAGATTGACAATTTCCCAGATGGCGTGATCGGTTTTACAGAAATGCACGAAGCAGGAATCCGACTGGAACACATGTATCCTCTTGAAAAAAACAGGGCAGTAGAATTGTATCGTGAGGGTGCGGAAGTTTTTCTCTTACATGGAAATCCAGACAATCCAGAGCAGGCAGGACAGATTCTTGCAGAAACAGAAAATGCAATCCTGGGACATGACGGTATTTTTGGTATCACGGAAGCAGAATGGGAAGTACATAAAGAAAGAGAAGCAGCTGCCGCCAGACAGGAAAAACTGGAACAGGACAGTGCAGAAAAGATTGATGAGACACTTCTTCTGCATGGAGAAAGCAGAAGGTTTGCTATTTATCAGATGGATAGTGGAGATGAGCATACTTATCAGTTTATGGGAATAGAATCCGCAAAGAGTCTGGGCTATACCATTGACGGAAAGGATTACCGAATGGTTTATGCAGCACCGTGGATGCCAACGATCACGTTAGACAATATATTTGAACGCTTTAACATTGACCGACCGGAAGATTTCCGTGGTCATTCCTTATCGGTAAGTGATGTGATCGTGATAAACAGGGGTGCAGAGATCACAGCCTATTATGTAGATTCTTTTGGATTTCAGAAACTTCCGGAGTTTGTCCAGCAGAGAATGAACATACTGGAACATAATTCCGTCAGGGCATATCCGCCAGTTTATAAAGGAACATTGGAACAGGCAATGGGAGAACGGGATGTGGATGCTTATCTGGATTCCAGAAAGTTAAACCTGGACTGTAAGAAAGCAATCGAAGAAGCCATCCGGGAGAATTTTGACGGGCTGCACTTAAAGCAGGATGCGGCAAAAGAAGTCGTGGAACGCTTCGGGGAAGAACGTATGAATTTTGTTATGGCAAATACCATCCGTGAACTTTCCCATGATGGAAGATTTTCCAGACAGAACAAAGACTGGGCGGAGCATATCGAAGTCCCGGAAAATGTCAGCCAGGGTAGAAATCTAAACCTGGATTATGTGATCGAAAGCCACCCGGCAGTTTTAGATGGGTTTATCGACATGGCAAGAGCTGAGATCCGGATGCAGAGGATAGAACAGGCGATAGGAGAAAACGAAGTGACAATCACGGCAGAGACAAGAGGATATGAAGCAGAAGGACATAACGGGACATGGCATACGGTTGATGAAAAGGAATATGCGGGGGAGAAGTTCTTCTTAATGGAACATGATGAATTTGGCTCCGATGTGGCAGGGATTATCGTAGCAGAAAATGGACAGCTTGTAGCGGAGGATTTATGGAATGGGTTTGATGCAGGAGCGTTAGAAGCTGTATCAGAATATTTGCAGGAAAATGGAACAACACTTTATGACTTGACGGAATTCCCGAAAGATTCTGTTGTAACCCTGCGGAGTGGACAGACACTTACAATCGAAGAAATACAGGCAGTACAGAAAGATACCTGGGAAGAAACGATGGCAGGAAAAAATGAATCTGGAACGGATGTCCGGTTTAATTTCCATGCAGTCAGTGAGGTGCAGCTGCCAGAAGGCATAAAGTTGAAAATGCCAGAGATTCATTACGTTGATAATTTTTATGTGATGGAAGATGTAAATGCAGAGGGTGTAGTAAAAGTAAACCGGTATGAATCACTGGATGAAGCGATGCAGGAATATTTACGCCTGCCAAATCATCAGGAAAAAGTGCTTGGTATCCAGAATACGGAAACAATGCAGGAAAGCATGGATTTTATCCGATGTGAAAACGGAATAGATCAGCTGACCCATGCATATGAACAGATCGGAGGGTGGCTGAATCCGGAAATATATGAAGCGGTAAATAAAATGGAAAATATGCTGGACTGGAATGAGGTACAGATTGCATATCAGATTGGAAAACAATACTTTACAATCCAGACTGCTGAAGATGGCTATGATTATACATTTTACAATGAAGATTATCAGGAGGATGATGGAGGAATCTATGACAATCCGACAATTTATGTAGATGAAGCTGCCAGTGATATTTTGGAAGATAAAGGGTACTCATTGGAAGACGCAAAAGTAGTGGATTATGAAGAACTGATGGCAGATGTGGAAGAAGTTCAGGAAGAACAGATGCAGCGGATACAATTAGAAAAAAACTGCCCAGCAAGTATTTTTGAAGGATTTCGCAGGGAAGAAGCAATGCAAACCTATGAAGGAATCGCAATGCAGTTTATCAGGAGTAAAGGGTATCTGACCATACAGGCAACAGAAGAAGGATATTCGTTTATTTTTTATGACTCTGATCTGCATGAAATCCAGAGTGGTGATTACGATAATCCAGACGCATCCATTCAGGAAGCTGCTTATGAAATCCTTAAAAGTGAAAGAATGGATGACCTGGAATGTGTCAAAGTGGATTATAAAGAATTTGAAGAAATGACGATCCAGCACTCTAAGGATTTATTGCAGGAGGGGGAACTTCGTGCGACTTCTGAGATTGGAAGAAATGAACTGGCATTAAATAGCCTGAGCAGGGCAGAAGTTGAAAGAGGTGTCCTGTATCATGCACAGGCAGTATTAGAAGATATGGGAATGGAACAGGAGGTAGAGCTGCTTGCTGCAAGAGTGTATGGTTCCAGAAGCAGACAAGACCTCTACCGGGAAGATTCTGACCTTGATGTAGTGCTTTCTTATCGTGGCAATATCCGTGAAGACAGTTTCTTCAATGAATTAAATGCTCATGGTATAGCAATGGCAGGCATTAAGGTGGACATCAATCCTATCGCAGAAAAAAGAATCACTCTGGCAGAATATATGAAGGAAGCAGATGCTTACCTTGATCAGCAGGAGATTAAAAAGCTGGCGGTGGATTTAGATAATTTCAGCTATGAATATGACACTTACGAATATAAAGATACCGTTGAGAACAGGGAAGAACAGGTGGAGAAAATCACAGAGGACATTCTGAATAAGAAAACAGAGTGTTTAAAGGACTGGCTGGTTGAAGTATCTGAAGAATCCGATATAGACAGCGATGTTATAATTGCCCGTTCTTTACTTTCCCGTCTGGAGGACGCAGAGAGATTTTCTATCTTTGACAAACAGCCAGAGCAGGAACAGCCAGAAGCCACGATCAGTTTTTATGTCGCAGAGTGCATGGAGTTTCCGGTCATGGGAGAGTACCATAATAACCTCACTTTAGAAGAAGCCATTAAAATATATGAGAGTATCCCAGCAGAGAGACTGCATGGGATTAAAGGAATCGGATTTGATCTGCAAGATGGTGATGAAGATTATTCCGGGGAATATGGACTCATGAGTGGAGACAGGATAGACAGGGATCTGATTGATATGATTCCACATTATAAGGAAAGCCCATTGGTACAGAAAGCAATCAATGACATGGAAAAGTATCTGAATGAGAAACATGGAAAAGTGCAGGAGGCAGAACAGACCGTGGAAGTGAAACAGAAAGTTTCAGAAACACCATTCAAGAAAGAATCCGTATCAGTAGAACCGAACCGGGAACAAAACAAAGAGCCTGCAAAGGGTGGAAAAGGGGAACTGAAAAAATCCGTGCTGCAGTCGTTAAAAGAGTTCCAGGCAAGAGCAAAAGCACAGGAGCAGAAAGAAATGGCAACTGAAAAATCCAAAGCACATAAGAAGGGGAATGTAGAATTATGATGAATCTGGCAATGAACTTTGATACAGATGAATGCTTAGTGACCGCAATGTTTGATAAAGGCAACCGAAATGATACGATGGAAGCTATCGACAATATCATTCCATTTCTGAAGGGGGATGCGGATATGATCGGGCTGGTCTGCAATACCATAAGAAAGCTGTTCTGCATGAGTGATGAAGGCTATGAGATTTTTCTTATGGATCTGGAAGATTATAAAACGGAATTGGAAGAGGAGGACGAGGAATGAGAACAAGTCAGTGTGCAGTATATCAGGTAAAAGAAACACCAGAGTATCGTGATGTTCGTTTCCGTTCTTATGAAAAGCTGAGAAGCGAAGGAAAGAGCGTCAGCATTGAGAACTATCAGCAGGTGTACATTGGAAGAATCCAGCCGGGGGAAACTCCGGCGGATATAAAAATACGCCTGTAGAAACAGCGACCGAAGAACTTCAAAGGTCATTCCATCGGATGTAGCGATGTTCTGGTAATCACGGATGAGGGAAAAACCACAGCCTACTATATTAATAAAGACGGATTCATTATCATTCCAGAATTTCTCACAATCAAAAGTTCCGCTGATACCAGACTTTCCATTGATACAACAGGATATGAAATCGAAGGAAAGAAAGGAACATGGCTTGCCCAAGATTATATTTTGATGAATGAGAAGAAATGGTTCCTAATGGAACATGAAGAGTATGGGACAAGAGCCGTCTATGTGATTCTCAGTGAAGATGGAGCAGTAGTTATGAATGACTGTTACAATGGCTTTGATGAAGAAGCAAGACGGAACATTCAGAACTTTATGCAGCAACAGGCAGCAAAAGAACAGGAACAGCAAAGACAACAGCAGGTGCAATCACAAAAGCAACCGAATCAGACGCAGCAGTCACTAGAACAGCAGAAAAAGAAACCAGAGCTGGCAAACTGGCAGAAGGTCATGGACAATGGAGAATATCTTCGCAGTGCGGAGATGGCAGAAGAAGCCAATTACAATATGATTGATGGACTGATGAACAATATGCCAAAGAAAAAAGATAAAAATGCTCCTCGGAGATCAGTATTGAAACGACTTCGCAAGCATCAGCAAAAGATAGCCAGTCAGGGGAAGGGACAACCACAGCAACAGAAGGCAGTGGAAGAAGAGATGGAAAGGAAGAAGAAGTAATTTTTCATGGAGACCCGTCAATATGGCGGGTTTTCTTTTTGAGCTACTTTATAAAATAGAAAATTTATGATAAGCTGTTAAGTAATTAGTAGATATAGTAAAAATGGGGGATGTTAAATGAGAGAATATATATGAAAGGTTGGGTATGTAGTACAGGAGTAGCCCTGAAATTTCGAGAGCATGAAAAAATATCATGTTATGTCAGAGAGGAAGCACTTATGAAAAAAATAAAGGAAATTATGTTTTTAGTATTAGTGTTTACATTGCTCGTTATAGGTTTTTCTCCAATATCAGAAGCTGCAAATATAGAAGGAAAACAGGAACAAGCAACAATACAAAAGAAGAATGTTGAGGAGCAGGAGACTGAAGAAGTAGTTGGGGCATCCGAAGGGAAAACTATAATAGAAAACGAGAAAGAACAGGATCTTATATCAACTCAAAGTATGACTTCTGCAATGGAAAATGAGTGTACAGAAGGTGTATCTTTTTCAATGATAATTGATTTACTTAGTAATTTTAGTGATACAATACAAAATTTATGGTGGCTTGTTACACTAGGGGTTTTGATTTTGGTACTTATGACATCTCTTTTTTTAATACGAAAAAAAGCAAATAAGTATACCGATGAACAGATTAAGAAATTGATTCATGACGGAAAATATATTCCGGGCATTTTTGTGGAACTTAATAATAGTAAAGAAGTATTACGATATTTTGTATATGGTAAGAAGTGGAGAAAGAGGCTGATTAAAAACTTTAACTATGTATATGATAATTCATATGGAGAGATTTTAAAAAAAGCCTGTGACAATCAAAATGTGTGTTTTCATCAGTTGGCGCATTTGACATTGTGACCGCCGCTATTGCAGGAGTATTCTTATTTGCACTCTATACTGTGTTCCAGATTCCGGGATATTACAAGTACGGTTCAATCAAAGGACGGGTATTTATGTATATTCCAGTGGCCGGTTTTTTGGTGACTTTACTTCTTCTCTCTAAAATGCCAGCTATCGGGAACTCAATTATTTCAGTCGTTGAATCTTCTCCGATACTTCTCGTTTTGCTTGCGGTTTTTGCTATTGTCGTGATGTATGCGGTTTCAATCTTCTTGTCCATTCGGGTTATGAAGAATAAGGAAATGTGAGGTGATTGTATGGATTTCACAATTTTGGCAGTTGTGCTTTTGATTGGTGTTGGCGTTCCTATCCGCAATAAACTCATACGGAAATATCGGGATAAAAAGAAACAAGAAGATAATAAGGATAAGCTAAAATAATATATAAACAGCACTGGGAGGAATATGAAAATATCTTCTTTGGTGCTGCTTTTTAATAGAGCTATATTTTGCTGATAGATTTTTTGAAAAAATCCGTCCGCTGTAACATTTCACGGACATTTGCCTGTTATACTATCTGCAAAAAGCAAAGGAAGTGAGGATATGAAGCAGATTTTAATTGTCGAGGACGACAGTTTTTTGAATAAGATGTTAGACTATAACCTGACCGCAGACGGCTACGGCGTGACTTCTGCACTAAATGCCAGAACCGCAGCCGACGCCATCCGCCAGCGGGAATTTGATCTGGTACTGCTGGACATCAACCTGCCGGACGGCAACGGTTTTGAGCTGTGCAAGCTGATAAAGCCCCAGCACCCGGACACCATCGTAATATTCCTGACCGCCAAATTTGACAAAAATGGAAGAATCAGTTCCGTTTTGCAGTGATATACGGACGGTTTCAAAAAATGCCAAACTTTCCGGCAATTATTTTTCCCCTTACTACCTACTACGGGAAAAAAGAAAATTTAGGCAATGTTTTCCAAAAGTATTTGAATTATTTTATTGCGGTGCAAAATCCGGCTTGGTTTTGGGCGCAAAAAAACAGGAAACCTTTTCTTGATTTCCTGTCTTTGGCTGCCGCTGATGGGCGGCGGTTATTCTGTTATCATTCCCCGGAAGCAAACTTGTAGCCCACGCCTAAAACGGTCTTTATGTAAGTGGGCTTGCCGCTGTCCGGCTCTATCTTTTTCCGTAGATTGCATATCACATTTGCCACGTTTGACTGGCAGCTTTCGCTTTCCAGGCTCCACACGGCTTCAAAGATTTGCGCCTTTGTGAATACCCTCCCCGGACTGGTGGCAAGGCAGCAGAGTGCGCCGTACTCTAAACGTGTGAGGGGAATGTCTGTGCCGTTTTTTAATACCCGGCGTTGGTGCAATTTTATTTCCAATCCCGGAAAAGTAAGTACGGGGGAGTGGGGCGGCTGCATGGCTTCCAGCGGTATCATATCAGCAAGGGCGGCTATGGCTTTCTCAACCGCTTTTTCTTCTGTGTCGTTAAATATAAGCATGACTATTTTTGCGACAAATCTCACCTCCTGTTAGGTAGGCTGTCCGTCAAAGCGGAACTGGAACAGGGCAGCGATAAGCCGCCGTTTAATGTTGTCCTCTGTGTCCTTGTTGACCTGTCCGTTTTCAAGGGAAGCAAGCCGGATTCGCTTGCTGTAATGCCGCAAAACCTCGTCAATGGCTTCCGGCTCTCCGCTGGTCGCCCGGACAATGGTTTCATACGGTACAAGTTTAGGATTCCTCATGGAAAAGCACCTCCATTTCTTCATGCAGCATTTGCAAGGCACTGTGTATGTGATGCCACGCCGTACTCCGGCAGCGTCCGTACAGTTCCCCGATTTCCTGCTGTGTGTAACGCCCGAAAAAATAAAGGTAAATGATTTCCCTCTTTTTCTCTGGCAGAGAGGACAGGGCTTCGGCAAGATTTCCATTTGTGAGGATAACCCTCTGACCGCATATCGTAACAGGGTATTGCTTGTAAGGGTCTATGAAATATGTGTCTGACGTACAAAATGGATAAAACTTTTCTTCTGTGAGATATTCAAAGGATATTTCCCTTTGCCGCCGTTTATCCCTGTCACGCCATGCGTTGATTGCTGCATAGTGTATGACAACTCTGCAAAAGGCATTAAAGGTGTACTCGATATGCTCCTTATATGCTTCTGTGCAAGGCATAAATAGTTCCCCCTTTCTCCCACATAATACGGCGTATGGTTTATAAGACACTTGTTATTTCAAGGTTTCTACTGTGAATGAAGCAGAATTGCCCGAATTATTATCCCGTAAAAGTTTTTGTGCTTCCGCTTCGGAAATTTCCTTAATCTCCATAACTCCATTTTCACTATTTTCAGCAATGGAAAGATATATACTGCCACTGTTATTAAAATAGATGATGGGTTTTTTAGTATCAATGAATATACCAATTATCTGGTCGTTGTAGTACCAATACCCATCTTTTGGGTGATAAACTATGCCATAGGATTCATAATCTTGGAGCGTATTCATGTTTTCTGTCTTATCTCCAGATTCCATGCTGTAAGATTCATGATTTCTAATCATATCTCCATTTTCTGTAGAAGTGCCAGCGGGCATTGATTTAAGTCCTGAATTTTCATACTTTTCTGTATGCCTGTCATAAACTTCTTTTGTGCATTCCCGAATACCAATAAGTTTATCGTTTGTATCCCGTTCCGCTTCAATATCCACTGTTCCCGTAAAGAAATTGGTAAAACTTGCGCCGCCCACTGGGTCATTAAAAAATCGGACAACATTTCCCTTGTAAGTGTAGCACTTGCTATTCTTATCATAAATCAATCCATATTCTTCATATATCCCATAGTCAATATTACCGCCGGGCAGTTCTGCCGCCGTATCGTAATCTGAAGCATTCTCGGAAGCATGTATTGGTTTGTACTCCTGTTCTTCAAAAATTGGATTATTATTAGCTTGGGCGGAAGTTGCAAATGCTGTAGCTACCCCGACAACAATCAGACACGCCAGTACCAGCGAAAAAATAGTTGTTTTTTTTGTTTTCATAATAGCAGTTATCCTTTCTTCGATAGCATTTTTACTAAAGCTGTTACAAAATGGCAATAGCCCACTTTTCGTTGCTTCCATGTTGATAAGCATTAGCGAATAGGCAGATTTTGATTTTTCTCCAAATTGTCGTATGACGCTTTCATCACAAGCCAGTTCTATATCACGGTTAAAAAGAATATACATCACCCACACAAAGGGGTTGAACCAATGAATACAAAGGGCAAGTGTCGCAATCAGCTTTGTTACAGTATCATAGCGATAAATATGCACATATTCATGTGAGAGGACATATTGCAGTTGTTTTTCATTTTTCCAGTCCATTTTTTTCGGCACCAAAATAACAGGACGGAAAATGCCATAAGTTAATGGGGCGGAAATCCTATCAGATTGCTTTACCAAAATTGGACGTTTCAATGGGCGTTCCGCCAGCCACTTTTCTACATAATGGTTGTGGACGGGTAAAGCTGTCCGAAATTCAATCAGACAACGCAAATAGGATATTACAAAAAACAATGCGATAAGTATTATTCCTGCACACCATACAATAAACCACATGGAAACAGATGATAAAATATTCTCTGGCGGCTGTTCTGCTCCCTGTGTCGTAACAAACAGCCCTTGCATAGTGGGAATGTTGTAATCTGTTCCAGCTTCCGGCAATGTTGTAGAAGATATGCTATGAGTTACCAACGTATAAACACTAAACATTGACGGAATCGAAAACGGGATAAGCAGTCTTAATATCACCAATTCCCATAAAACAAGAAAAGTCTTTTTCGGCAGTTTATTGATTGCCACCGCACGGATAATCACTACCGCAGTAATGAAAGCAGCCCCCGAAAAGCTCATTTGCAGTAAATTCATTTACACCACCTCATTCCAAATCTTCCACAATCTGCTTGAGCTTCTGAATCTGTTCAGCGGAAAGCTTTTTTCTGCCTAACAGGGCTGCAAACAGTTTGTCAACTGAACCGTCATAAATCTTGTCAACCAATTCTTTTGTTTCCGCTTCCTGTACTTCTTCTTTGGGAATAAGGGCATGGCACATGAAATTAGGCTCGGAACGTTCAATCGCCCCTTTTTTGATACACCTTTTTATCAGTGTGTAGGTAGTATTCATGTTCCAGCCAATTTCTTTTTTCAGAACGTCGGATATGTGTTTTGCAGTGGTGTCGCCCTCGTTCCAAAGCACACACATTACTTTCAATTCTGAATCGAAAAGTTTAATATCCATTTGTTTCCTCCTTTCCACAAGACCGCAGTAGTTTCTGCTTGATTACACATTACACCTTTCTTAATCGGTTGTCAACACTACCGCAGTAGTGTTAAGAAAAAATTCATAATTTATTTTCTTGAATAGATAATGAAATGAGAGGGCTTCCGCAGCAGTCGGCACTGTGCGTAATGTGCATAACTTGCTATCTTATGGAGTTGTGGGAAAGTCCGTTTGCAGAATGTGGGAAAGCTGCTCTTTAGCTTTTCCATGTTCTGTGAACGGACTTTTCCATAACGGAATAGCAAGTTATACACATTTCCATGGTGCTTGTCGTTTGCTCTTTGGTTCGGAATAGTGTGGTGCTGGCGGTCTATCTCTTGTTTTCGGTTGTTTGCTTCTTTACTGTACATGAGCATTATTATGATTTTTGTAATAACGGGCTATTTGCTCATTCGCAATATTTTTGAGATTTCTGTTGTTCAAGAAATAAAGAAATATGGCTTATTAAGAACAATCGGAACAACGGAGAAGCAAATCAAGCGAATTGTTTATAAGCAAGCATTTTGGCTGTCTATAATTGGTATATCTATTGGGTTGATTTTAGGATATATAGTAGGAATACTTATGCTTCCGTGGATTCTTAATTTTATGAAAGGCGAGTATCACAATCTTTCTGTGAACTTGAGTTTTAAACCTATTATTTTTGTCGTTGCCGGGATATTTAGTGCGATTACTGTTTGGGTGAGCATAAAGAAACCATTCAAAATTGCAGCTACGATTTCGCCCATTGAGGCAACCAGATACTATGAAAAAGACAATTATCATAGTGCCAACAAGAATCGTCTTTCGTTTAAGAATAGAATAACAGAAATGGCATGGAGAAATTTAAGAAGAAATTCAAAGCGTACCATATTTATCGTCTTATCCATGATACTCTGCATTATTCTCCTAAACAGTGCAATCGCAATCGGAAATAGTGTTGATGTTAAAAAATATGTATCTTCTGTTACCTCATTTGATTTTGTTGTGGCAAGCCCAAACACATTTTCTAATGTGCAAGGTTTTCGATTTAAAGATGATTCTGTTAGTAATGAAATCATATCTGATATTGAAAATAATATTCCTGTGCTGAACGGAAGTCGAATTTATAAAAACACTTTGGATGATGTCAGTGTTACTTATGATTATGGTAGTTTGGTCACGGAAGTATTAGACGAATACACAGAAGATAATCACCTTATACGAAGTGGTATGGTTAATGGCAGAACTTATCCAGTAAAACTCGGTGTTGATTATCGACCTCTTTGCAATATTTACGGGGTAGAAAAATCAATACTTCCTAAATTGAATTTCATTGAGGGAGAAACAGATATACAGCAACTAACCTCATATTTGGAAAGTGGAAACTATGTTATAGAAATTTCAGCGATCAACCCAAATGAATCTCCTGAATTTCTTTGTCCGCTCAATCAGGAAGTTACCATTTACAAAGATGGATTGCCTTATAAAACGGTTTCGGTAATTGCGCGTGCAGTGGTTGATTTTTCATTGGTAGAATCTCCGGGTAAGAATGTTGGCTACACTGATGTTGGCGGCGATTGTCCTATTTTCTATATGAGTAATGAGATGTTTGTGGAATTGTATAACAATCCAGCCATAATGAGTTATGTGTTTGATGTGGAAAAAGAACACTTTTTGCCAGCGACCGAGTACATCAATTCTTTGCCTACCGTTGAATATGCATCGTCTGAAACATTGGCACAAACTATGAATGGATTAAAACAAACTATTTTTATCATAGGTGGCCTTATTGGGTTTCTATTAGGAAGTATCGGGCTTGTGAATTTTTCCAACATCATTATAACGGGCATTATAAACCGGCAACGGGAATTTGCTACATTAGAGAGCATCGGAATGACGAAAAAACAAATTAACAAATTGACCGTATTGGAGGGATTGTTTTACGCATTTCTGATTTGTGTAATGGGTTTACCTCTCTCTCTTATTGTTGCAAATACAATTCTTCCTACTTTCTTTAATCAACCTGACTTATGGCTGTTTACAATACAGCCTACGATTTTCCCGTTGATATTAGAGGGAATTGTTATTTGCGTTGTGGCGATTATAGTTCCTCATGTTTCGTTTCGCTATTTTAGAAAAACAAGTATTGTAGCTCGATTAAGGGTAGTTGAATAATAATTTTGTGTTTAATAGGGTCTGACCCCAATGTTGGGAACTTAGCGTCAACTTAAGGACT
>NZ_QRIL01000035.1 GCF_003471165.1 Ruminococcus sp. AM22-13
TTTAAAGTTCCCTGGAAGTCGTGACCGGATGATTATTCATCGCTTACCCCCAAATTGAATATGGAACTCTAAAGCACTTGCTGTTTTCACTTTGAAAATGACAGGTGCTTTTGCTTTAGGGAGGGTAAGTTTGTCAGAAAACTAAGTTAAAAATATTTCACTTTTGCTATTGACATTTGTATATCTGAGTGATATATTTATAACATCGCAAGTGCGAAATATATAACATTGGAGGAAGAAACATGAATAAAAAAGTATCTTTAAGAGAAATTGTTGGAACAAAAATAATCTACGCAATCATTCTTGCATCTTACTACTGGATGTGGGCAAGAACGGATTGGAAAGACTGGTATCTAACTTTACAGCTTGTATTTGGTTGTTTCCTTGCTGCTTTTTTTGCATTTCAGCAAATGAGAATTAAGAAATACAAAAAGGAAGGAATTGATGAAATGGCAGAGCGAAACTTGAAACGATGTGATTCATTTTGCTTGAAGGTTTTTGTCGCTGTTATGGTTGTAGTTGCCTGGGGATGTGCTGTTTTGGGTCATGTTGATGCTATCAACATGGGAGTAGTTGGGTGGATTATAGTTTTAACTATTTTGATTTTATCTATTATTAGAACATTGATGTTTGTGATTATAGATAGCAAGGGGGTATGATATGGCTCTTGTTACAAAAATTAAAGAATATCGTGAGCAGGCAGGATATAAGCAAAGCGAACTTGCAGAGCTTGTTGGTGCGAGACGAGAAACGATAGTTCACCTTGAAAATGGCAGATATAATCCGTCTCTTAAATTAGCCATGGATATTGCAAAAGTATTTCATGTTACAGTGGAGGAGTTATTTGAATTTGTAGAAGATGAGAAATAAAATTTAGACATCTTCTTACTAATAAATCTTCACAGCTTTACTAAGCAGGAAATCCGAAAAGGTCTCCTGCTTTTTTGCACCCAAAATTGAATATGGAACTCTAAGGCACTTGCTGTTTTCGTTTTGAAAATGACAGGTGCTTTTTTCGTTTCAGGAAAGGAGTCACATGAATGTATTTGAAGTTGTAAAAGAAAATGTTACTGCCCGACAAGCCGCAGAAGCCTATGGCTTGAAAGTGGGTCGCACTGGTATAGCGTGCTGTCCGTTTCACTCGGATAAGTCCCCCAGTATGAAGCTGGATGAACGCTATTACTGTTTTGGCTGCGGAGCAACCGGAGACGCTGTTGATCTGACAGCGAAGCTATTCGGTATCGGGCTGAGGGAAGCTGCTGTCAAACTTGCTGAAGATTTTGGTCTTAACTATGACAGCCGACAAAAGCCCAGTGTCCGCCCTCGTATTCGTGAGCCGACACCGGAACAGAAGTATCAAAAAGGAGAAAATCATTGCTACAAGGTGCTGACGGATTATTTTCATCTTCTTAGAGAATGGGAAAAGAAATACGCTCCTAAACAGCCGGATGAGGAATGGAATCCTCTGTTTGCAGAAGCACTGCACAGGAAGAACTATATCGAATATCTGCTTGATATTCTTCTGTATGGTTCATTGGAGGAACGAAAAGCACTTGTGGCAGAACAGAGAAAGGAGGCGTTGAAACTTGAACAGCGAATTGCAGAACTGTCAGCAGACAGAACCATGCACAGTAGAAGAAATCCGAAACAGCTTAGAGCAGAGCGAGAAAGGTAAGGTTTATAATACTGCCGCAAATTATAAGCGTGTTCTGCAATATGACCCACTTTTGAAAGGGGCTATCCGAAAAAATCTTCTGACCGAAAGAATCGATATTGTGAAGCCCCTCGGCTGGTATCGTGACAGCCCGACATTGACGGATGTAGATGTGAAATATCTGCTCCTATATTTTGAAGAAAACTATGGATTGACCGTAGAGAAGAAAATCATAGACGCAGTTGCGGTTATTGCCAACGAAAACCGTTACCACCCTGTCTGCGATTTTCTCAATGCCCTACACTGGGACGGAACGGAACGCATACGCTTCTGTCTGCACCGCTTTCTCGGTTCTGATACAGATGATTACACCTATGAAGCATTGAAGTTGTTTCTGTTGGGTGCTATCTCACGAGCCTTTAAGCCGGGGTGCAAATTTGAGGTAATGCTCTGTCTTGTAGGCGGTCAGGGAGCCGGAAAGTCCTCTTTCTTCCGTTTGCTTGCGGTCAATGATGATTGGTTCTCTGATGACTTGAAAAAGCTGGATGATGAAAATGTGTACCGCAAAATGCAGGGGCATTGGATTATTGAAATGTCGGAAATGATTGCAACCGCCAACGCTAAGAGCATTGAAGAAATCAAATCCTTTCTGAGCCGCCAAAAGGAAACCTATAAGATACCGTATGAAACACATCCGGCAGACAGAAAACGACAATGTGTGTTTGGAGGTTCTTCTAATACCCTTGACTTTCTTCCCCTTGACCGAACAGGCAACCGCCGCTTCGTTCCGGTTATGGTCTATCCTGAAAGGGCTGAGGTTCATATTTTGGCGGATGAACAGGCTTCCAGAGAGTATATCAATCAGATGTGGGCAGAGGCTATGGAGATTTACAGAAGCGGCAATTTCCGTCTGAGATTCAGTCCGGCTATGAACGCTTATCTGAAAGCCCACCAAAAGGACTTTATGCCGGAGGACACAAAGGCAGGACAGATTTTAGACTATTTGGAACGCTATTCCGGCAGCATGGTCTGTTCCAAACAGCTTTATAAGGAAGCACTGGGGCATGATTATGACGAACCGAAACAATGGGAACTGCGAGAGATCAACGACATTATGAATAACGCTGTCACAGGCTGGAGGGCGTTCAGCAATCCTAGGTATTTTCCAGAGCCTTACCGCAGACAAAAAGGCTGGGAGCGTATCAGGAACGACAACGAGCCTGACAACAGCATGGATGGTTTTCAGGAAATCCCGACAGAGGAAATGGAACAGTTAGGACTTTCGGAAGAATGGTTGAAGCAAAAATAAAAGCCAGTTGTCGCTTCGGTTGTCGAGCCGGTTGTCGGTCTGGTTGTCGGGCGAAAATCCCGAAAGCCTTGATATTGCGGCACTTTTCCCTCTCTGACAACCATGACAACCAATATTATAAAGAAAAAGGAAATAGTAAAAAGATAGTATCGCCCGATAAAGAAAAAAGGTTTTCTGATGTCCGTTGTCGGAACTTCGTTGTCAGACCTTTCCTTGTCGGGCTTTTTCATTCAAGGAGGAATATCGTATGACAAATATTGTGAACAGTACACTACCCACCCCAAATAACCATTCGGAGAAAAACAAACCGGATGGAGTTTTTGTGATTAAGCAAGGCAAAACAAATTATAAAGTCAAAGTGTTTTTTGACCATAGTAGCGGTTTGACTGCTGAGGACAGGTTGAAACGCATTATTCAGGCAGAAGCAGAGAGAGAATCTGCGTAAGTAATATAAAAAATATCCACGCACCCCCTTGACAAAAGCTTTCAGATGTGAAAATTTCCGGTGGAACGATAACAAATAATTACAGTGGAACAGGAGAGAATGAAGAAGAAAATGCAATCGTCTTGATGGGGTGGGATCCGAATCTGACTGAAAAAACCGGTTTCGCAGATCTGTATCTTAGACGCAGTCCGAAAATAACGGGAA
Source organism: Ruminococcus sp. AM22-13 (assembly GCF_003471165.1). Classification (GTDB taxonomy): domain Bacteria; phylum Bacillota; class Clostridia; order Lachnospirales; family Lachnospiraceae; genus Blautia_A. The sequence goes on from NZ_QRIL01000035.1 coordinate 3,613, forward strand.
GCGTAACACTTGCCGATGATTATTGTGCTACAGACAGCAAAAATTATAGTCCGCTTATTTATGTGGATGATTCATTTAAGGTAAACAAACCTATTTTAATAGGTCCTATATATGGTGACGATCCAGATACGCCAGCAGTTATATATGCTAATGAATCTATAGCCGGGAATTATCAGTCACACTTTTGTTCTAAAGAAGGCAGTAACAGGGAGCTGGTAAAAAAAGGAGCAACTTTAAAATGGGTAGTTAAAGTTAATGTTAGATTGAGGACTTTTGCTGACATTACTGATTTTCCTAAGCTTAATCCAGAAAAAAGTATTTATCTTATAAAGGGAGAAAAAGTGAGTCCCAAAGATATTCCTGAAGCGGCAGTGATACTTGGTTACGAAAGAACTGGATGGCGCAATGAAAGTGGCAATACTACCTGGGATCCTGATTCTGAGATCACAGACAATATGATAATACGGGAAGTATGGGCTCTGGTAAAGCCAATAGTCCAAGTTTCAGCGGATAAAGAAAAAGGCTGTCCGTCTTCTAAAATTGTTTTAACGGCAAAGGCAACGCATGTGCTTGACGATAAAAGCATTACGTACAGCTATCAATGGTATAAAGATAATCAGACTCTGGATGGTCAGACAGGAGGAACTCTTGCAGTCTCTGAGGAGGGAACCTATAAGGTGGAGGTAACAGCTACAAGTCAAGCAGGAGCGACATCTAAAGAAACAGCATCTATTGTAATTCCTGCGTTTGAACATTCTTATTCCTGGCAGTCTGATAAAACAAATCACTGGAAGCACTGCAGCATTGGAAATGAGGATACAGCACAGGAAGCACATCAATTTGATGGCTGGACAGTAATAAAGCAGGCATCAATCGGAGTGGAAGGAGAGAAGGAAAGAACCTGTAAGGTTTGTAGATACAAAGAAACGGCAACAATCCCGGCAATCTATATCCCAAGTTACCCGGTAACAGGTATCAAGGTATCTCAGGACACCCTTATGCTTACAAAGAAGGACGAGACTGCACAGCTTTCCGCTGAGGTAATTCCGTCTTATGCAGACAATACACGGGTAACCTGGAAGTCCAGTGATGAAAATGTGGCAACTGTAGATGAGAAGGGTAAAGTAACCGCAGTTGGAAATGGAACAGCTACAATCACAGCCACATCCGTAAGCGGAAATTATACCGCAACTGTAGCCGTAACCGTAAAGATTCCTGTAGAAATTGAGAAGATCTCGATTGAAGCAGAGAAGGAAACACTGACGAAGATTGGTGAATCCACAGAACTGAAAGTTAAGATCGAACCTGAGAACGCGGATGCCCAGAAGCTGATCTGGAAGTCTGACAATGAAATGATCGCTGCTGTAGATGAGAATGGTAAAGTAACAGCAATCGGAAATGGAACGGCAATAATTACAGTAACGACAGAAGATAGAAAAAACACAGCTTCAATAACAATCACAGTGAAGATCCCTGATGAGCCTGTAATTAACAAAACAAAAGGGTTCGGACGCTTAAAAGTCCGTTCTGTAAACCAGACGAAAACTTCCATAACCTTAGAATGGAGTAAACTTGATGGTGTGGACGGATATTTGGTATATGGAAACCGCTGCAATACAAGTACAAAGACATACAAATACAAAAAGCTTGCCACTATTACAAACGGACGTACATGGACACATAAAAATCTGAAGAAAGGCACTTTCTATAAATATATCGTAAAAGTATATAGAATAGTAGATGGCAAAAAGGTAGTGACAGATACATCTGCCTCCATACATGTAATCACACAGGGCAGCAAATACGGAATTGCAAGATCTGTTTCCGTAACTAAGATTGGAAACAAAAAGAATGTTTCAAAAATAACCCTGAAAAAAGGAAAAACAGCACAGATCACAGCAAAAGAAATAAAAAAGGACAAAAAGATCAGACACCACAGAAATCTCTGCTATGAAAGCAGCAATACAGCAGTAGCCACTGTTACTCCGGAGGGGCTTCTCCAGGCAGTTGGTAAGGGGACCTGTACGATATGGGTATATGCACAAAACGGTGTATATGCGGCACTGACGGTTACTGTGAAATGATAAAACATGATATCATCTGAATATATATAAACTACGGCCACCAGCTAATCCAGTGACCATAAGCAAAGGGGCAGCACACATTTCAGCAAGAGTTGGATCGAAGCGTTTTGTTTTTTATATTCAAGTACTGACGAAAAAAAGCCATAAGTGACTCCAACAGCTATCATTTGTTCTGATTCTGTTTTCTACAAAAGAAATAAAAAATATTAAGATATTAGAAAATCATAGGTATATAATCTTTAACACCAAAAACCGGATTGAGTTTATTCTGCTCAATCCGGTTTTACCCTATTCCCTTTCTCTTTTTAAAGTTTAACTTTTGTTGTTATACTATGATGCATTACAAAGCTTTTTCAGCTTTAAAAGCGAACACATCATTGGGCGTACAGTTAAGAATGCGGCGAAAAAGGGAATATTGGGAAATAGGCAGTCTATTTTCTGCTATGTCTCAGATAAAAAGTCTTTTAATATATCCTGACTAATGCTATAATATTCCAAAATGTTAATAGACATACATTTGTTATTTCCAAAATGTTGATTTATATACATTTTCTAATTATAAAATGTTGATACACGAACTATAATAGTTACTGTAGATATTTTTATATTATTTGTTGATAGGAGGTACCTCATGTTAAAAAGGAAAGTGACGCATTCAATAAAAAAATGGATCAATTCTAAAAACAAAAAATGTCTTGTGATTCAAGGAGCCAGACAAACAGGAAAGACTTATATAGTCGAAAGGTTTGCAGAAGAAAACTATGAAGAAATTGTTGAAATAAATTTCAAACAGATACCTTCTGCGATGGATATTTTTTCCGGTGATTTAACAGTAGATAATATGGTTATGGCTATGCGGTTTCGCTTTCCTGAAAAGAAGATTATCCCAGGAAAGAGTTTGATTTTTCTGGATGAAATTCAGGAGTGTCAGGAAGCGATTACCTCTCTTAAATTTTGGGCATTGGATAACCGATTTGACGTTATTGCATCGGGATCACTTTTGGGAATTGATTATAAACGTGCATCTTCTTATCCTGTTGGATATGTTGATTATTTGAAAATGTATGGAATCGATTTTGAAGAATTTCTTTGGGGGATGGGCATTTCTGAAGATATGATAATGAAGCTTTGTAGCTATCTTGATTTGAAGGCCATTATTCCAGAGGCAATCCATTCTCAGATGATGAAGTATTTTCGACAGTATATTGCAATAGGCGGTATGCCTGAAGCAGTTCAGAAGTATATAGACACAAGAGACTTTAGAGAAGTTGATAGAATTCAGAGAAGTCTGTTACAAGGATACCAGTATGATATAGCGCATTATGCTACAGCTGAGGAAAAAGTTAAGGCAGAAAAATGTTACCTATCCCTTGCAAAACAGTTATTGGATAAAGAGAATCATAAATTTCAATATAAAGAAGTCGAGCATGGAGGCAGGGCACAGAAATATTTTTCAAGTATAGAATGGTTACTTCGTGCAGACATGGTACATTTGTGTAAACGTGTAACAGATATAAGGTTTGATCTGGATGATTATGCAAGGGATGATTTTTTTAGAGCTTATACAACTGACTTATCTCTGTTAATGGCAATGAAAGATTTTTCCATAAAACAGCATATCATAGAAAATACTTTGATCGGAAATTCAAAAGGAGGCATCTTTGAATGTGCTGTAGCGGATGCTTTATATAAGAAAGGGTATCCGTTATATTTCTACAAAAATGAGACAACAAAAAAAGAAATTGATATAATTATCCAAAAAGATGGAAAAGTAATTCCTATTGAGGTCAAGAGTGGAAATACACGCGCAAATTCGCTAAAATCAATTATGAAAAATAATAAAGATATAAGTTTTGGATATAAGTTTATAGATGGAAATATAGGAGCTAGTAAAGAGGGTATTATTACATTACCTCTCTATATGGTAGCATTTTTTGATATTTAACCGAATCAAGTAAGTCCCCTGTTTCAATAGGGAAAAGCAATAAGCTGTGGGTGGGCTATTCCATTTCCCTATTGCTGGTTTGATTTTCCGCAGTTCGATACAATAATATAACCTGATTTTCCGCTTTTGGGAGCTGTTTCGGCAGCTCTCAAATTTTTTTGAAAAAATTTGATTTTCAGGTGAGAGTTTTTCGCTTTTTTTGAACCTATATAAGTGAAAGGACTTTTAAGACTGTTTTTGTGGAAGGAGGTTGGAAGGCATGTACGATACAGAAAAGCGTATCGAATTGGTAAAAAAGCGAATGCATGAATACCACCGCCGCCAGGAACGGCACACAGTCTGCCGTCTGTCTGTTCTGTGTACCCTGCTGTTCCTGTCCCTTGTGGGGGCAATGGGGATCATGCAAAGCCGGCCAATAAACGCCACGGGAATGTACGGCACAATTCTGCTGCATGAGGGTGCAGGCGGTTATGTGTTGGTGGCTGTCATTTCCTTTACTGTGGCAGTCGTGATTACCGCATTATGTATCAAATTCAGAAACAGAGGACAAAAGAGTCAAGACGCAGAAGATCATGTATAAAGAAAGGAGAGGTGAAAGTATGAAGAAAAAGTTATTAGCCGGGATTCTGGCACTTGCACTGTGTTCCACAAATATGCCCCCCCAGACTATATTTGCGGGGGAATTTACTTCCGGAAATCCGGATGTAGTGTCTGAGGAAGAAACTCTGGAGATTTTTACCAATGAGGAGCAGGAAGCAGTAGGAGAGACAGATGAGGAACTGTCTGTATTCAGTTCGGAGGAAATTCCTGAATTTAACGATACCCCCGATGAGGCAATGGCTGCTGCGGAAAATGCACAAAATGAAGTAATTGATTTAACTGATAATACTAAGGTTTCGGGTGGAGTTTATACTATAACTTCGGCAGGAGATTACAAATTCACATGCAGTAATAGCCAGGAAACAGCAAATAGAATTGTGGTTGATGGAACACATATTTCAGAGAAAGACAACATCAAGATTTATCTTGATAATGTAAATATCAATACGTCTACTGGTTCGGCGTTGCAAATTCAAAGTAGTGTTCAAGCTCAAGTTTACATATATTTAGAAGGAATCAATAAGCTTAACAGTGGATGGAATGCAGCCTTACAGAAAGATAACGCTGCCAAACTTACAATAGATAACTCTCCAAACACTACCGGAGAATTAATTGCCATAAGTAGTTATGGTGCCGGAATTGGCGGGGATCACTTTAAATCCAGTAGTGACATTACCATTAGAGGTGGCTCCGTAACTGCTACTTCTACTTTTGGTGCCGGAATTGGCGGGGGTCAAGGGAATACCGGCAGTAACATTGCCATTAGAGGTGGCTCCGTAACTGCTACTTCTGATTTTGGTGCTGGAATTGGCGGGGGATCTAACGGAGGCAGCGGCAGTGACATTACCATTAGCGGTGGATCCGTAACTGCTACTTCTGATTCTGGTGCCGGAATTGGCGGGGGATCTAACGGAGGCAGCGGCAGTAACATTACCATTAGCGGTGGATTCGTAACTGCTACTTCTAGTATTGGTGCCGGAATTGGCGGGGGATTCGGGAACACCGGCAGTAACATTACCATTAGCGGTGGATCCGTAACTGCTACTTCTACTCGGGGTGCCGGAATTGGCGGGGGATCTAACGGGGGCACCTGCAGTAATATTGCCATTAGCGGTGGATCCGTAACTGCTACTTCTACTTATGGTGTTGGATTTGGCTGCCCTCCCCACAAGAACTTAAATAGCACTGGTAATAATCCAGAAGTATATCTCTGTACTGTTTCTAATCCTCAAAAAAGAAATATAAGTATAGATGGTGTTGACTGGATAACATATAATCATGTAACTAATAATTCTGTCGATAATAACCTGTATGCATGGCTAACTGGCGCAGATCACACTATAACTGTCGGGAATGACAAAAGGACATATTCTTTCAATCAAACTAACAACCAGTTTATTCGTATAAAAACAGATCCCACCGCTGCCCAATTTGATTATACGCAGCTCAATTTTACATATACTAAAGATACCCCTGTTGATATTAGTAACTATATTGAATGAAAAGATGATATCACCGGTCATGGTACAATTACTCGTGTAACATATTTTAAAGAAGATGGAACTTCACTCATAAACAGACCTACAGATGCAGGTACTTATACTTTTAAGATTAATGTGGATGAAGGTGACTACTACAATTCAGCCAATGACATATCTGCATCAGAATGGGAATTTGTCATTTCAAAAGCACAAGCACCTTCAAATAAACCAACCAATCCTGCAATATCCGTACCATGGTCCTGTAAGAAAGTAAATGAGATTGTTCCTAATCCTCTTCCTGAAAATTGGGAATGGCAAGATTCAGATAAAACTAAAGATCTGAATGTCGGAGACAATACCGCTACCGCAGTTTACACTGGCGAAGACGCAAACAAAGGAAACTATGACACAGAAGTTGTTACTTACACAATCACCAGAAAAGCATGCACGCACGAACACACCGCCGGACGTTATTACTCCTCTCCATCCTGTACTTCCAGCGGATATAGCGGAGATACCTACTGCACAGACTGTAATGAAACACTTTCCTATGGTTATACCATTTCCGCATACGGTCATGACTATGACAATGGCGTTATCACTACAGAACCAACTACAGAAACTGACGGAATCATAACTTACACCTGTAAACGATGCAAACATCAGGATACAAAAACCCTCGGTAAACTTGGCGACGGGGAACCTTACATTGAGGGAAGTTTCCAGAAGAAAGGCTGGGATGCTGTCAATAATCTGATTAAGGCTTCCAAAGAAAAAGATACCATCTCCATTATCATGAATGGTGCCAGGACACTTCCTGCTTCTGTTTTATCCGGGATAAAAGGCAAAGATATTTCCCTGAACCTTGATATGGAGAATGGTTTCATCTGGAAGATCAACGGTACTTCCATTACAGCAGAAATACCTGCGGATACCGATCTTTCTGTTACAAACACAGCAGAATATATCCCGGCAGCATTATACAGCCTGATCTCCGCAAACCAGAATGATTTCGGTTTCCATCTTGGAAGAAGCGGAGCTTTCGATTTCCCGGCTGTGTTTTCCGTAAAGGCAGATGCCTCCTGTGCAGGAATTATGGCAAATCTGTTCTGGTATGATGTTGAGAATGGGGTTCTGCAGTGCATCCAGACCGTAACTGTAGGCGGTGCATTTGAGCGCAGTATTCCATATGCTGATTTTACCCTTTCCAAAGGACAGGATTATTTCATAGCATTTGGTACAGAATCTCTCAATGGCAGAGTCATTCACACAGACGGAAGTATCACAGATGAAAACGGTGCATACCTGCGACCTGCCAACACAGAGATTTCCAGCCACTCCATTGACAGAAACAAGCTTACTGTCAGACTTTCCAAAGGATGTGCGGGCGCTCAGGGTTATGACTTCGTGATCAGCAAGAAATCAGATATGCTCAAAACCGGAAAGTTCAGCAAAACAGTTTCCTCATCCGGCAAGCCACAGGCATCTTTCAGATATCTTTCAAAAGGTACCTGGTATGTGGCAGCCAGAAGCTGGGTTCTGGATGCACAGGGCAATAAGGTCTATGGTTCCTGGTCAAAGATTAAGAAGATTAAGATCACTGTTGTCACACCACAGCAGCCAAAGATCAGGGATATTACTGTAAAAGGAAACACTGTGACTGTCACTTACACAAAATGCAAAAATGCCACAGGTTATGAAATACTGCTTGGAACCGAATACAAGACTTCCGCAGGTGAGAAATATCCGGTTAAGAAATATGTGAAACGTACAGAAGGCAAAAATACCGTAACTGTAACCTTTACAAACGTAAAGAAAGGCAACTGGTATGTGACAGTACGTTCCTGGAATAGAACCTCCAAGAACAAGTCCAGAGTTTACAGTCCATATTCCACAATGAAGAAATTCAAGACAAAGAAATAGGTTCTCTTTCTTGGATGTTACAGTGAAATAATAAAACATGATATCATCTGAATATAAAAGCAGGGCAGAAACAGTTTTAATGCTGTTTCTGCCCTGCTTTTGTCTGATTTCAATGGGAATTTTTTACATTGCATTTTTGTCTTTCCGTCTGGGATTTTTATTAACTATTGGTTAGTTTTTTTCATTCCAGTAATCTGTTTTTTGTTTCAGGTCAATATTCTTACTGAAAAATACAGGATTCTTTTTCTGCTGAATCTGTATTTCGTAATCCTTTAATGCCTTCACTACAGTATTGGACAGTATCAGGATTACCGGAATGTTGATCAACGCCATTACCCCCATCAATACATCGGAGATATGCCATAGTAATGTCATTTCCATACCTGCACCAAAAAATACTGCCAGTGCTGATACAATGCGAAATCCTGTCATGAATTTCCTGCCCGGTTGTTTTTTATGAATATAAGTCAGCAGATTGTCACAGTAGAAACAATTTCCCAATAATGTGGTGAAAGCAAATAATACCATGGCGATCATGATAAAATATGGGCCAAAAGAACCAAGTGTCTTGTGAAGTGCTGCCTGCACCCATGGTGCACCCTGAAGTTCTTTTGCAGGTATCACACCAGATACCAGACACATTATGGCAGTTGCAGTACACAATAATAATGTGTCAATAAACACAGACAACATTTGTACAAGTCCCTGCTTGACCGGATGGCTGACTACTGCAGACGCTGCTGCATTTGGTGCAGAACCAATACCTGCTTCATTGGAATACAGACCTCTTCGGATTCCCTGCATCATGGCCGATCCGGCAAAACCGGCAAAAATGGCTTTAAAGTCAAATGCTTCTTTGAAAATCTGTGCCATGACTGATGGAAGCTGTCCGATGTTCAATACTACGACCAACAGGGATACCAGAATATATGCAATTCCCATAAATGGCACCAGGGTAGAGGTTACTTTTACAATTCTGTTACCGCCACCCAGCAGACACCATCCCATTACCAGTGCCAGAATTCCTCCAATGATCCAAGGCGTGATATCTGCATTGTAAAATGGCTGGCCGGCAAAGGTAGACTGAAGATTGTAAGAAGCTAGCATATTAAATCCAAATGCATAAGTCAGGATCATGGCTATACAGAAAACCACTGCCAATCCTCTGCTGTGCAGTGCTGCTTCTATATAATAAGCCGGACCACCATAACACTTGCCATCTTCCCCTTTTTTCTTATATATCTGTGCCAGTGTGCTTTCTGCCAAAGCTGATGCACTGCCAAGAATGGCAATGATCCACATCCAGAACACGGAGCCTACACCACCGATGCAGATAGCGGAAGAGACTCCAACAATGTTGCCTGTCCCTACACGAGATGCTGTAGAGACCATCAGTGCCTGAAAGGATGACACACTTTCTTTTCCCTCTGGCTTCTCCATTACAGCATTACAGGCTTTCCGGAATAAACGTACCTGCGGAAATCTGGTCCGAATAGTAAAATAGATACCGGAACCAATTAATATCACAATCAGCAATTTGCTGTAAAGAAATGTGTTGATTGCGTCAATGATCGTTTCAAACATAAATTCTCCTCTCAATAGAATTTTTATCATAAGTTACTGTTCTGTACATGACAGATACATCGGGCAAAAAGCCCGGATTATTACTATGATACAATATTTTTGCTTCTTTGAAAAGGAAATCTTTCATTGCATAAAAATTACAGTTGGAGCTTTTTGATATAATTATCCAAAAAAATGGAAAAGTAATTCCTATCGAGATCAAGCGGGATAAGCTTGCTTTGTCATTCCTGATACGGAATCCCCTAACACCAATGTACCTGCAATGTTGAAGGTATTCTATTTTCTACAGATTACAAAACCGAAAGAAAAATATGTTAAACTAAAGAAAATGCCAGAGGAGGAAATGCCTTATGATAAGAAAACAACTCTTAATCGGAATACTGGCAGCTATGACTGTCGCACTGCCAGCTGTCGGCATATATGCCGGTTCCGCAAAAACCAGTGAAATCCAAAGCAGCAATGAAGACACGGTGTCCGGTAATAAAGGAGCCAGTATCGACAAAGCCGTGACATTACAGAATTCCGTAAAAATGACAGACCAAATCTCTGCGGCAGTCAATGGAGAAAATATTATGTTCAGTCCCACAAGCCTTAATTTTGCGCTGGGCATGATCGCAGAAGGTGCAAAAGGAGAGACAAAAGAAGTTCTATGTAATTACCTGGGAACCGATGATTTTGCATCCTATGCAAAGGAATATCTGAACAAGATTAAAGAATATAATACTGAAGATGAGAGTTACGGATATAAGTCAAAATTAAAGATTGCAGATGCAGTCTGGGTGGATAATAATCTGACATTACAGGAAAAATTTAAAAATTCAGTAACGAACGGTTTTGGGGCTGAAGTGGAAAATGTAGATTTTTCCGCTGCAGAGAAAACATGCGGTATCATTAATTCCTGGTGTGACAAAAATACGGAAGGGCTGATCCCGAAAATCATAACCCCGGATCTGATCAATGATACTACCGGACTGTGCTTAACTAATTCACTATATTTTGAGTCCGGATGGAGTGGAGAACCCTGGAATGTTTCTGATACAGAAGAAAAGTTTGGAAACAATGAAAAGACAAAATACATGACCTGTGCCGGAGACAGGTATTATGAAAATGATAAGGCAACAGCATTTGACAGGGAGTATGCGAACGGACTGAGTTTTGTCGGAATCCTGCCTGTCGATGAAGGCGATTTTACACTTGAGGATCTGGATATTGGTGGACTCCTGAAATCTCAGCCAGAGTATGACGAAGTACAATGTAAGATGCCAAAACTTGATTTTGAGACTACCGTCATCCTAAATGACATACTCTCAAGCCTGGGGCTTGATAATATATTTTCCAGCAACGCTGATTTCTCCGGTATTGCAGACAAAAATGTAAATGTAGATACGATACTGCAGAAAACAAAACTGGAACTGGATGAAAATGGCACGAAAGCAGCAGCAGTGACAGCAGTTATCATGGAATGTATGTCAGCTGTAGAGGAGAAAGAACCAGTTATCAAAAATGTGGAACTCACTCGTCCTTTTGCCTTCCTGATCTATGACAGGAGCAATGACGAAATACTGTTTATGGGAAAAGTAATGACAGTTTCCTGATGAAAAGGGGATGCCATGCGTGGCATCCCTCTTCATGAATTATTTTTTTCTGTTCTCAAAATAAACAAAACGGTCAATTGCATCCAGAATATCTTTAAAAGTATCTCTTGGAGCCTCCTCTATATAGGATTTGAGGATTTTAGTTTCGTTTTTACGGAATCTTCCGTAAAAGATATCATATAAATTATGTCCGCGGAGACAGATACGGATTTCTTCCATATGTTCTCTGATATCTGTAGTATTTTTGAGAGCATGGCCGATCATTTCTGTGAGATGCTGACCGCTTTTTAATTTGTATAGATATTCATTCCACTTTTTCAACAGGATTTCGTAGAAATCATCCTCACTTTTTATCACTCCGATTTTTTCCATTATCTTCGGATCCAGGAAATAATTCTCAAAGGAATAATACTTCAGGATCAGAACATTTTCTCGAGTCACACGCGGCAGTCTGTCCATATCCTCACGGTTACGAGCCTCATAATACCTGCACAGGGAAGAAGCCAGTTCTTCTGCATCTTTACCATCCCCATCCCGGATCATCAGGAAATTATCACGCAGATATGTCTGATTGATATATTTAAGATTGGCATAAGTTTTTATGTTAGTGCAGCTGTTAGTAGAAATAATGGAAATCCTTGACAAATTTCCTTTCTGATCGTAAATTTCAGAATAATATTTTTCCAGAAGCAGTGGCAGCCGGCTTTTGTCCTGTTTACCTTCCACAATAAAGACAAAGCTGACATTCAGAAGGTCACTGGCAGTAAATCCCAGATCATCCAGGATTGCAGAAAGATTTGTATGGCTTCGGATCACTGAATATCCATCCTCATCCAAAACCATCTGACGAATCTGCCTGCTGTTAAACTGGAACAGCAGATTTGGGGAATGTGTTGTAAAAATAACCTGGCTTTTTCTGGAAAGTCTGTACAGAATTTCACTGGATTTCTTCTGTAAGGTAGGGTGCAGGAAAATCTCCGGATCTTCCATAAGAATCATTCCAGGGACACGTTCTTCATCCTCCAGATAGGATTCCAGCAGAGAAAGCATATAAATACTGCGCATTCCTTTTCCCAGAGAAGAAATATGTTCCGGTACGTGCGACTCTTTTGACTCCAGATATGCATTTACCTGAAAAATCCTGTCTGTATTGCAGGTCAATTCATAACAGATGGTTCCGGATGTACCGCCGTTTTTATGAAAGTTTTCGTTGACTCGCTGAGAAAAACTGTCAAGATTCAGTTGGTACAATTTATATTCTAAAAGTTTCTCAGTCTCAAAAGCATTTAACTGAGACGGCATTTTTTGATTAATCAGTCCGATACAGGAAAAACAGTGATTGCATTTCTTGGAACGGTCAAAAAGGCAGCAGTCGGCGCGCATCTGATTCAGCAGATCATCTTCCATAAATGATAAGAGACTATCCTGAATTCCGTTCAGATCACGTTGACTGTCCAGATAATATATCTTTGGAAAAACTTCTCGAATGGCAGGATTGTTTTTGTGATATCCATCCGACAATCGGATACGTCCATTGTAATTTGCAATGTAGGAAAATGTCAGCATATTACCTTTATAGGATGGGAGCTTTTTCTGAAATTCCCTCATCCAGATTTCCATTCTCCGGTAGGAACTGACTTTACGGAGTCTGTGAAGAAGTTCCAGGTCTTCCTGTGTGATTTCAAGAGTGATATCAATCTCTATATTTTGTTTTTTTTCATTAAAATCAGTTTCTGCAATCTCGTATTGCCCGCCTACTGCGCAGAGCGCGCTGAGAACTGCTGTTTTTCCCACGTTATTTTTTCCAACCAGTATTAAGGCATTTTCTATATCACAGATTTCAAGACTGCGAATGTATCGGAAGTTTTTAATGTGAAGTTTCTGGATACGCATAAGATTCCCTCTCTTTTTTACAGAATTGTACGATTTTTATAAAAATCAAAGACTATTCTGATAGATTTCCATATATGAGAATACTATAATTATAGCATCTGCAAAAGTAAAAAATCAATCGGAAACAATGTAGTTCTTGCATCTTCTATTTATTCATGTTAAAATCTTAAGATGTCAAAAATACAATATATATGAGATAAAAAACAGTAGTGAGCTGTTATGAAGATAGGAGATAACAATTAAATGGCAATGAGTCCGATGATGCAGGAATACTGCAAGACAAAGGAACAATATAAAGACTGCATTTTATTCTACCGTCTGGGAGATTTTTATGAAATGTTTTTTGATGATGCATTACTTGTCACCAGGGAACTGGAGATTACCCTTACAGGAAAGGATTGCGGATTAGAGGAGAGGGCACCCATGTGTGGTGTCCCTTATCATGCTGCGGAGACTTATATTAATCGTCTGATCGAGAGAGGACATAAGGTAGCAATCTGTGAGCAGGTAGAGGATCCTAAAAAAGCCAAAGGACTGGTAAAGCGTGAGGTTGTAAGGATCGTAACCCCAGGAACCACACTGGATGCTGCTGCTCTTGATGAGACAAAGAATAATTACCTGATGTCTATTGTGTCTATGGAAGAACATTTCGGATGCGCTATTGCAGACATTACAACAGGTGACTGTTTCCTTACTGAGGTGGACAAACCTCAGAAACTTCTTGATGAGATCAATAAATTTGTTCCTGCAGAGATTATCTGTAATGATTCTTTTTATATGTCTAATATAGATACAGATGACTTGCAGAACCGTCTTGGGATTTGTGTTTTTTCATTGGATTCCTGGTATTTCGATGACGAGTTGTGCCGCCGCACACTAAAAGAACATTTTCATGTAGGTTCTCTGGAGGGACTGGGCGTTGGTGATTATGACTGCGGGATCATTGCAGCAGGAGCACTTTTCCTTTATCTGAAGGAAACACAGAAAACCGCGCTGTCCCATATGGCGACGATCCGTCCGTATGCAGCAGAAAAGTATATGCTGATCGACAGCTCCAGCCGCAGGAATCTTGAACTTGTAGAAACATTACGTGAAAAACAGAAAAGAGGTTCTCTTCTCTGGGTACTGGATAAGACAAAGACTGCCATGGGTGCCAGAACACTTCGCAGTTATGTAGAACAGCCATTGATCGACAGAGATGAGATCGAGGAACGTCTTGAGGCGTTGGAAGAGTTAAATAAAAATGGAATGCTTCGCGACGAGATCAGGGAATATCTGGGACCTGTCTATGATCTGGAACGACTGATCAGCCGTATCAGTTATAAGTCAGCTAATCCGCGGGATCTGATCGCTTTTGCTTCTTCACTGGAAATGCTTCCATATATAAAACAGGTATTAAAAGAATTTAAGACTCCCCTGCTTCAGAAAATTTATGAAGATATGGACTCTCTGGAAGATGTAACAGATCTGATTAAACGTGCCATCGTGGAAGATCCGCCTCTTGCACAGAAGGATGGCGGTATTATCAAAGAAGGTTATAATGAAGATGTAGATAAATTCCGCCGTTCCAGAACAGATGGCAAAAAATGGCTTTCCGAACTGGAAGCAAGGGAACGTGAGCGTACCGGTATCAAGACAATGAAGATTAAATATAATCGTGTATTTGGTTATTCACTGGAGGTTACCAATACATTTAAAGACCAGGTACCTGACAACTATATTCGTAAGCAGACACTTTCTAATGCAGAACGTTATATTACACAGGAATTGAAGGAATTGGAAGATTTAATCCTTGGTGCAGAGGACAAGCTTTATGCGCTGGAATATGAATTATTCTGTAATGTGCGTGATACTGTCGGTAAAGAGGTTGTGCGTATTCAGAAAACAGCCAAGGCAGTAGCCGCATTAGATGTGTTTGCTTCTCTTGCACTGGTTGCAGAACGAAATCATTTTGTGCGTCCAAAAACAAACACAACAGGTGTGATTGACATCAAGAATGGCCGTCATCCGGTTGTAGAGCAGATGATTGAGAACGATATGTTTATTGCAAATGATACATATCTGGACAACCATAAAAAAAGGGTATCCATTATCACAGGTCCAAATATGGCAGGTAAGTCTACATATATGAGACAGACTGCCCTGATCGTACTGATGGCACAGATCGGAAGCTTTGTCCCTGCTGAAAAAGCAAACATCGGAATTGTTGACAGAATCTTTACTCGTGTTGGTGCATCGGATGATTTGGCAAGCGGTCAGAGTACCTTTATGGTGGAAATGACAGAGGTTGCGAATATTCTGAGAAATGCCACTTCCAGAAGTCTTCTGATCCTGGACGAGATCGGACGTGGTACCAGTACATTTGACGGTCTTGCAATTGCATGGGCAGTGATCGAGCATATCAGCAATACGAAGCTCTGTGGCGCCAAGACTTTATTTGCAACTCATTATCATGAGCTTACCGAGTTGGAGGGAAAAATCCCAGGAGTGAATAACTACTGTATCGCAGTCAAAGAAAAAGGAGACGATATCGTATTCTTACGTAAAATTGTCCAGGGCGGCGCAGACAAAAGTTATGGTATCCAGGTTGCCAAGCTGGCAGGTGTGCCTGATTCTGTAATCCAGCGTGCGAAGGAACTGGTAGAGGAGCTCAGTGATGCGGATATTACGGCAGCAGTAAAAGACCTGACGTCTGCGAAAAAGAAAAAGCCTGTATACGATCAGATGGATATGGCACAGATGTCCCTGTTTGATACCGTTAAAGATGATGACATCATAGAAGAAATCAAGGGTCTTGATATGGGAAACATGACTCCTATCGAGGCAATGAATACACTTTATAACCTACAGAACAAGATTAAGAACAGATGGTGATAAAAGTTGAGAAAAATTGCAGTATTAGACCAGCAGACCATAGATAAGATCGCTGCCGGTGAGGTAGTGGAACGTCCGTCCTCCATTGTAAAGGAGCTTGTGGAGAATGCAATTGATGCAGGAGCAACTGCTGTAACAGTGGAGATCACAGACGGTGGCAAAAAGATGATACGTATCACAGATAATGGCGGGGGTATGGAAAGAGATCAGGTACCCCTGGCATTTTTGCGTCATGCCACCAGTAAGATTGAGAAGGTTGAGGATCTGGAACACATTGCGTCTCTTGGATTTCGCGGTGAGGCTTTGTCCAGTATTGCCGCTGTTGCACAGGTGGAACTGATCACAAAAACCCCATCTGCATTAAGCGGAGTCCGCTATGTGATCAATGGTGGTGTACAGGAGTCTTTAGAGGATATGGGGGCTCCGGAAGGAACTACTTTCCTGGTGAGAAACCTTTTTTATAATACACCTGCAAGAAGCAAGTTCTTGAAATCAGATACTACGGAAGGAAATTATGTCAGCACTTTGATGGAACAGCTGGCATTGTCCCATCCTGAGATTTCTTTTAAATATATCCAGAATAAACAGGTGAAGCTTCATACTTCCGGAAATTACAATGTAAAAGATGTGATCTATAATATATATGGAAGAGATATTACCAAAGCACTTCTTGAAGTATCCTACGAGAATGATTTCATGAAGATTGAGGGCTTTGTGGGAAAACCGGAGATTTCCAGAGGCAACCGTACTTTTGAGAATTACTATATTAACGGACGCTTTGTAAAAAACAGGATCATTGCAAAGGGAATCGAGGATGCCTATAAGGGATTTCTCATGCAGCATAAGTTTCCCTTTGTTTCTCTTCATATCCAGATGGAGGGAAATGATCTGGACGTAAATGTACATCCAAGTAAGATGGAAGTACGGTTTGCCAGAGGAACGGAAGTTTACGATGCCGTTTATGAGACAGTTCATAAGGCGCTTACTACAAGAGAAATGATCCAGACAGTACCTTTTGGAAAAGAAGAACCGGTAAAGAAACTGTCGTCTGTGGTGAAACCGGGGGATGTACCGGAGCCATTTGAAACTAGGCGCCGCGCTGAAATGCCGGAGTATCGAACACAAGTATCGAACACAGTTAATCGTACTTCGAATGTGTCGATAAAAGGCAATGATAGGACAGTATCTGCACCAGGTACTGCTATGGATAAAAAACAGATTTCTTCTTATTCAACACTTCCGCGAGGAACTATCACTATGGCGGAACAGGCAGTACGTGAGCAAAAGATTTATCAGACAAAAGATCCTTTTACAAAAGCAGAGGAGAAGCTTTTCGAAGGAACAATAAACGACAAAAATATACATGAAAAACAGCCCGACGCAATGCAGGTAAATATGTCACAGAAAGCAACTGTTTCTGTGAATAAAAATGTAGTGGATTCAAATGAGAATGCAGAAACCTGTGATGAAAGTGCTGAAAGAGTACAGGAAGTAGAGAAAGAGCAAAAACCACAACAGTTAGAATTGTTTGAAGAGAAACTTCTGGCCCCTGAATCCAGAAGCCGTCATCAGCTGATCGGTCAGATTTTTGATACGTACTGGCTTGTACAATTTGAAGACAGATTTTTTATCATAGATCAGCATGCGGCTCATGAGAAGGTCTATTACGAACGTTTTGTTAAAAGATTTCGTGAGCAGACGATAGAATCCCAGTATCTTTCTCCTCCACTGATCGTATCCCTGAATCTTCAGGAAGAGGCATTGCTTGAAACAAACAGAAAATATTTTGAAGATTTTGGTTTTGAGATCGAGCCATTTGGAGGTAAGGAATATTGCATTAATGCCGTACCGACCAATCTCTATGGGCTGGATGAGGAAGAATTGTTTCTGGAAATGCTGGATAATCTTGCATCTGAGAAAGATAAAGATCCCCTTGGAATCTTTGCTTCCAGACTTGCAACGATGGCGTGTAAGGCCGCAGTAAAGGGAAACCATCAGATGTCTGTTCAAGAGGCAAATATGTTGATTGATGAGCTTCTGACCTTGGATAATCCTTATCATTGTCCACATGGACGCCCGACGATTATTTCCATGACAAAGACAGAACTGGAAAAGAAATTTAAACGTATTGTATAATGTGTGTTATTATGTATGCAGTGAACAGGGATTATACTGTTTTTATTTTAATATAAGGAGTTACTATGAAAAAGCCATTGATTGTTCTTACCGGACCGACGGCAGCAGGAAAAACTCATCTCTCTATTGCGCTTGCCAAAGCGGTAAACGGTGAAATTATTTCCGCAGATTCCATGCAGGTATATAAATATATGGATATTGGCTCTGCTAAGATTCGTCAGGAAGAAATGCAGGGAGTGAAGCATTATCTGGTAGATGAACTGCTGCCTGAAGAAGAGTTTCATATTGTAAAGTTTCAGCAGATGGCAAAAGCCGCCATGAAAGAGATTTATGCAAAAGGAAAGATTCCGATTCTGGTAGGTGGAACCGGGTTTTATATACAGGCAATTACCAAAGATATTGATTTTACTCAGGCAGAGCAGGAAGACGGATACCGTCAGGAACTGGAACAGCTTGCAGCAGAGAAAGGAAATGAATATCTTCATCAGATGCTGCTGGAGGTTGATCCTGTCAGTGCAAAAGAAATTCATGCCAATAATGTAAAACGTGTGATTCGTGCCCTGGAATTTTATCATCAGAATCATTTTCCGATTTCAGCTCATAACCAGGAGCAGAAAGAACACGAGACGCCATACAATCTGGCATATTTTGTTCTGAATGTCCCCAGAGATCTTCTTTATAAACGTATTGATGACCGTATTGATGAAATGCTTGAGAAGGGACTTCTTGAGGAAGTACAGAAACTGAAAAGTATGGGCTACCACAGAGGAATGGTTTCCATGCAGGGACTGGGCTATAAAGAAATCCTTGCATATCTGGATGGGGAATATCCTCTGGAAGAGGCAGTACGAATCCTTAAAAGAGATACCAGACACTTCGCCAAGCGCCAGCTTACCTGGTTTCGCAGAGAAAAAGATACGATTTGGATGAATAAAGATGAATTTGACTATAATGAAGATTTGATTCTTGAAAAAATGTTGGAAATTTGTCGTGAAAGAGAGATTTTATAAATAACATTGATTCAGTTAAATTTTTATTTGCAGTATTAGATTAAGAGATTACAGACTATAAAATATATGAGGAATAAACAGATTATGAAAGAAATGTATGCACAGCTTGGAATCTCCTCTGAAGTTTACGACTTCGGTCATGAAATTGAGGAATCCCTGAAAGAAAGATTTGATAAATTTGATAAAACAGCAGAATACAACCAGATGAAGGTGCTTCTTGCCATGCAGAAGAACAAGGTAAGCGCAGAATGCTTCGGAAGTTCTTCTGGTTACGGATATGATGATATCGGACGTGAGACACTTGAGAAAGTTTATGCAGATACTTTCCATACAGAGGCATGTCTGGTGCGTCCACAGATTACATGCGGTACTCATGCACTGGCAATTGCGCTGTTTGGCAATCTTCGTCCAGGTGATGAACTTCTTGCACCGGCAGGAAAACCATACGATACACTGGAAGAAGTGATTGGTATTCGTCCGTCAAAAGGTTCTCTTGCAGAATATGGTGTAAGCTATCGTCAGGTAGAACTTCTGGAAGATGGAACTTTTGATTATGACAGTATTCGCAAGGCAATCAATGAAAAAACCCGCCTTGTTGAAATTCAGCGTTCTAAGGGGTATCAGACACGTCCATCTTTCTCTGTAAAGCAGATTGGAGAACTGATTGCTTTTGTTAAGAGTATCAAACCGGATGTTATCTGCATGGTAGACAACTGTTATGGTGAGTTCGTAGATACGATCGAACCAAGTGACGTAGGGGCAGATATGGTTGTTGGCTCGCTGATCAAAAATCCGGGCGGCGGACTTGCTCCAATTGGCGGATATATTGCAGGTACCAAAGAATGTGTGGAGAATGCCTCTTACAGAATGACTTGTCCGGGACTTGGAAGTGAAGTAGGTGCAACTCTTGGAGTGAACCGCTCATTTTTTCAGGGATTTTTCCTTGCACCAATGGTTACCAAGGGTGCATTAAAAGGTGCTGTTTTTGCGGCAAATATTTATGAAAGATTAGGATTCCCTGTGATTCCGAATTCTACAGAGGAACGTCAGGATATTATCCAGGCAGTAAGCCTTGGAACACCGGAGGGGTTAATTGCTTTCTGCAAAGGTATTCAGGCGGCAGCGCCGGTTGACAGCTACGTAGATCCGGAACCGTGGGATATGCCGGGATATGATAGTCAGGTTATTATGGCAGCAGGAGCATTTGTCCAGGGATCTTCTATTGAACTCTCAGCAGATGGTCCGATGAAACCACCATATGCAGTATACTTCCAGGGTGGACTTACCTGGGAACATGCAAAACTTGGTGTGCTGATGTCTCTGCAGAAAATGGTAGATAAAGGTCTTGTGACTTTAAAATAATAAATGGCTGAGGGTGGACTATGAAAAAGAGGCAGGTAGTGATCATAGGTGCTGGCGCTTCAGGACTGATGGCGGCGATTATGGCGGCCAGAAACGGGGCGGCGGTCACTGTTCTGGAACAAAATGAAAAGCCGGGAAAAAAAATCTGTGCGACAGGAAATGGTAAATGTAATTTTTCAAATC
Source organism: Ruminococcus sp. AM22-13 (assembly GCF_003471165.1). Taxonomy (GTDB): domain Bacteria; phylum Bacillota; class Clostridia; order Lachnospirales; family Lachnospiraceae; genus Blautia_A. The sequence goes on from NZ_QRIL01000035.1 coordinate 24,283, forward strand.
TTGTGATGCCAGATGATGCATACAGAGGGAAGCATCCCGAGTTTGTAAATCATGCGCTGGCACAGTTTTCTGTCAAAGATACGGTGGAATTTTTTAAAAAACTGGGAATTTTTCCGTTGGATAAGAATGGATACCTGTATCCGAGAAGTAATCAGGCACAGAGCGTTGTAGATGTGTTATGCATGGAAGCATCCAATCTGGGTATAAAAATAAAGACAAACGAACAGGTTATTGCGATAGAGACAGAGAAGAACGGCAGAAACTTTCAGGTTCTGACAAAAGGATGGCACTATGAGGCGGATGCTCTTATACTTGCCAATGGTTCGAAGGCTTCCTCTATTTCTGGTTCAGATGGAAGTGGATATGAACTTGCAGAGAGTTTAAAACACCACATTATTCCGGTTTACCCGGCTTTGACGGCATTAAAATGTAAAGGGCCTGCCTTTAAAGTGTGGGCTGGCGTACGTACGGAAGGAGAAGTTTCACTTTTTATAGACGGAAAATTTTACAAATCGGAGAGAGGCGAACTTCAGCTTACGGAATACGGAATATCCGGCATTCCTGTATTTCAGATCAGTACTTATGCAATTCGTGCTGTCAGAGATGGTCATAAAGCAGCATTACGTATAAATTTCATGCCAGAGTTATCCGAAGAAGAATTAAAACAATTGTTACACTCACGAAAAAAAGCGTGTCCATATAAAAATGAAAAAGAACTTTTAGTCGGTCTTTTCCCGGAAAAACTGATAAAGGTTCTTACTTCCCAGAAACATTTAATCTCCGCAATAAAGGAATTTCCGCTTGAGGTTCAGGATGGAATGTCATTTTCTCAGGCGCAGGTTTGTTCCGGAGGTGTAGATACGATTCAGGTGAATGATCATACTATGGAATCAAAATTTTGCAGAAATTTGTATTTCGCAGGGGAACTTCTGGATATTGATGGTACATGTGGGGGATATAATCTGCAGTGGGCATGGAGCAGCGGAGCAGTTGCCGGTATTAATGCTGCAAAGGAGGATAAAAAATGATTCGAATTTCACAGCTTAAGCTTCCAATCACACATACACAGGCACAACTTGAAAAGAAAATTTTAAAGACGCTAAAGAACCCGGGAAGTAGTTTCACTTATGAGATAAAGAAACAGTCTTTAGACTGCCGACATAAGAATGATAAGATTTTTGTATATACAATCGATGTAAAAATCAAAGATGAGCAGAAAATTGTTAAAAAAGTTAACAATAACAATATTATGTTAACTAAAGAAAAACAATATCAGTTTCCACAGCCAGGCGAAACACCACTAATACATCCACCGGTAATTGTAGGAAGCGGTCCTGCCGGACTTTTCTGCGGATGGTATCTTGCGAAGGCAGGATATTGTCCCGTTATCCTTGAAAGAGGCGAAGAGGTAGATAAACGTCAGAAAACAGTAGAGAACTTCTGGAAGAACGGAGTTCTTGACCCTGAATCCAATGTACAATTTGGAGAAGGAGGTGCCGGTACTTTTTCTGATGGAAAACTGAATACCCTCGTTAAAGATCCTTATGGACGCAATCATGAAGTGCTGAAGCGCTTTGTTGCTGCCGGTGCGCCGGAGGAAATTATTTATCAGCAGAAACCTCATCTGGGAACCGATGTCCTGGTGGGAATCGTTGAGAAAATGCGCCATGAGATAGAGGATATGGGCGGAAAATTCTGCTTTCGTTCAAAAGTGACAGATCTTATTTTTGAGAATGGTGCGCTGAAAGAAGTGGAGATAAACAACAGTGAAAAAATCCCGGCTGAAGTTTGTGTGCTTGCTCTTGGGCATAGCGCAAGAGATACCTTTGAGATGCTTCAGAAACGTGGCGTTTATATGGAACCGAAATCGTTTGCCGTAGGACTGCGTATCGAGCATCCACAGGAAATGATCAATATGGATCTGTATGGAGAACCGGAGAATGAACTGCTTGGGGCTGCCAGCTACAAAGTAACTCATAAATGTGAGAACGGCAGAGGTGTTTACTCTTTCTGTATGTGTCCTGGTGGATATGTAGTAAATGCATCTTCTGAGCCTGGACGCCTTGCTGTTAACGGTATGAGTTATCAGGCGCGTGACTCCATAAATGCCAATAGTGCAATGATCGTGACAGTCACGCCTGAGGATTTTCCGGAAAAAGGAGCTCTTGGCGGCGTAGAATTTCAGCGTGATCTGGAAAGAAAAGCCTGGGAACTTGGAAAAGGTAAGATTCCTGTTCAGCTATTTGGGGATTTCTGCAAAAATCAGTCAAGCGAAGCATTGGGAGACGTTTTGCCATGTATGAAAGGAGAATATACTTTGGCAAATGTCCGTTCTATTCTGCCAAAGGCTGTAGGTGATTCGATAGAAGAAGGTGTGAAATTTTTTGGAAAAAGAATCTCCGGATTTGACAGAGAAGATGCACTTCTCAGTGGTATAGAAAGCCGTACCTCTTCTCCTGTAAGAATTGTGCGCGATCAGGAACTTGTGGCAAATATAGGAGGAATTTACCCTTGTGGTGAGGGCGCAGGGTATGCAGGCGGAATTACAAGCGCAGCTATGGACGGAATAAAAGTTGCGGAGACAGTGTGCAGAAAATATGCAATTACAAAGTAGCTGACAGAATATGTAATATAACATTGCTACACATAAAGTTCACATAAAAACTTTGGGAGGAGAGTGTACATCTCTCCTCTTTTATGTTAGAATATAATTTGCAATTTGCCCAAAAGCTTTAGAGAGCAGATGGCAAACTTATGAATAATACAAATAATATCATGAAACAACTGCCGGAGGAGCAGCGTCCATATGAGAAATGTTTTACACAGGGCGAAAGCGCATTAAGTGACAGCGAACTGCTGGCAGTAATTTTGCGTAGTGGTACTCAGGGAAAGAATTCACTGACACTTGCACAGGAAATTCTTAAGGTTATGGAGAAATCTTCCTATCCCGGACTGACAGGACTTTTACATATATCTGTACAGGATCTTATGAAAATAAATGGAATCGGACAGGTAAAAGCCGTTCAGCTGAAATGCATTGGCGAGCTTTCCAAAAGGATTGCAAGAAATGCTGCCAGACCTCAGCTGGTTATGAATAATCCGGCTTCTATTGCAGCCTATTATATGGAAGAACTTCGTCATGAAGAACAAGAAGTTGTAATCTGTATGATGTCAGATGTAAAGGGGCACTTTCTGGGAGATAAAATATTGACCAGGGGAACTGTAACGGGATCAATGGTAACACCCAGAGAAATCTATATGGAGGCGTTACGCCGCCATGCAGTCAGTCTGATATTGATTCATAATCACCCAAGTGGTGATCCCACACCAAGTCCGGATGATGTACAGATTACGACAAGAATTTATCAGGCAGGGGAATTGATTGGCATACATCTCCTTGACCATATTGTAATTGGAGATCAGAAGTATTGTAGCTTCAGAGAAGAAGGATTGTGGAAAGAATGTGTAGAATAAGAGAGTACTGTTTATTCTGCATCTGGTAATCAGAAACAGAGGAGATACTGTCTGTCAGGATTTATGTGCGGACAATAACGATAAAGGGGCAGATACATGCTGTTTGAGAAAACATATGGAATAGATTTGGGGAGCAGTTCCGTAAAGGTCTATTCTTTTTTTAGGAACAAAACTTATATTGAGAAAAATATGATTGCATCCAAAGGGCGTAAGATCATTGCCATGGGTAACGAAGCGTATGAGATGTTTGAGAAGTCACCTACAGATATTGCAGTTGCTTCGCCGATGACATTTGGTATGATTGCTAACCTGGAACTTCAGGAAATCGTTCTTTACAGCATGATTCGTAAGATCGATCATATTCTTGGATTTGGAGCGGTGATGTATTTTACAGTTCCGCTGGATATGACTGCCGTCGAGAAAAGGGCTTATTTTCATGTGGCAAACGGTCACTGGCTGAAGAAAAATCGTGTATTCATGGTGGAAGCACCAATCGCCGATGCGATTGCCATGGGTGTGAATCTGGAAGATCCGGAAGGAAATATGATCGTTAATATCGGTGCACAGAGTACAGAAGTATCGATTATTACTGACGGAAAGATTATTATCAGTAAGAAAATACCATTGGGTGGCAGACAGATGAATGAATCTATCTGCAGTGAAATACGTAAGAGGTATAATCTGCAGATAGGGACACGAACTGCCAAGAGGCTTAAGATGGTAATGGGACGTCTTAGTGATCAGAAAAAAGGAGTTCGAAAAGTTGTCGGAATTGACTGCATTTCCGGACTCCCGAGAGAAGAAGTCATTTCATCATACGTGGTAAATGATGGAATTATGAATTGTCTGAATGAGATTGCAGCAGAAATGAAGACATTTCTGGAACGAATTCCGCCACAGATTTCCTATCATATCGCAAAACAGGGTATTTACATAACAGGAGGCAGTACAAGACTGCCTTATATAGACAAATATCTTGCCAGTTATACTGGGTTTACCTTTAATCTGTCAGAACTTTATGAAACTTCGGCAGTTACAGGTCTTGAGAAAATAATCAGAGATAAAGATCTGCGTAAATGGGCAGTACCGATTACGCAGAGAAAACTATAATTTTTAGGGGTGCATCATGAAAAACCTGAAAAAGAAAGTACGTTTTAGGATTCAATTAAAAAGTAAACATCTTCTGGCCATTATGACGATCTTTTGCGTCAGCTGTATTGCTGCCACATTTGCTTCCGGTGTTACTACTGCACCATTGCAGGATGCGGCAGGTATTGTGATTGTCCCATTTGAGAACAGCATCAATAAGATCAGTTCTGTTCTTAACGGAATGCAGGATCGTATGCGCGACAAAGAAGAAATCCTCAGCGAAAATGAGAATTTAAAGGCACAGGTAGAAAGTCTTACAGAACAGAATAATAAGCTGATTCAGGATCAGACAGAATATGTAAGATTACAGCAGATGTATAATCTTGATCAGCAATATACAGAATATCCAAAGGTTGCCGCTGAGATAATATCCAAAGATCCTGGAAACTGGTATGATACATTTATGATCAACCGGGGATCAGCAGATGGAATACGTGTGGACAATAATGTAATTGCTGATAAAGGACTGGTAGGAATTGTAACAGAGGTAGGAACTCATTGGGCAACTGTACGTTCCATCATTGATGACAGCAGTAATGTCAGCGCCATGACAGTCAGCACGCAGGATAATTGTGTGGTAGAGGGTGACCTAGAATTGATTGATGAGGGAAAATTGAGTTTCAGTCAGATGTATGACCAGGATAATAAGGTAACAGTCGGAGAACGTATTGTAACGTCAAATATCAGTGAAAAATATGTAGAAGGATTGTTTATCGGATATGTCAGCGAAGTCCGGCAGGACAGCAACAATCTGACCAAAACCGGAACAATCGTCACACCTGTAGATTTTCAGCACCTGAAAGATGTACTTGTAATTACAGTAAATAAACAGGATTCTGTTGATGACAGCGGACAGGCAGCTCAGGAGGCAACTGCGAATGAAGAGTAAGATAACATTATTTTTTATGATTCTTATAAGTTTTCTTCTTCAATGTACAGTTCTTCATGTGATATCTATCGGATCTATCACACCGAACCTTATTCTGATTCTTTGTATATCGATGGGATTGATGCGAGGTAGAAAAAGTGGAATGTGGACAGGCTTTTTCTGCGGCTTTCTTGTAGATATGTTCTATGGATCTGTATTTGGATTTTATGCTCTGATCTATATGTATATTGGATTTCTCAGCGGATATGCACATAGAATCTGTTATGATGATGATATTAAAGTTCCGGTAATGCTTGCTGGTATTGGAGATTTATTGTATGGTCTTGCTGTCTATGCATTACAGTTTTTACTTCGTGGCCGTTTAGGACTTGGAACTTATTTATATAGAATTATCCTGCCTGAGATTTTTTATACAGTGATTCTTACATTGATTGTTTACCGGGTATTTCATTATATTAACTATCATTTTATGAATAATCCATCAAGGAAAGAAAGTGAGTCTATTTGGGTACTAAAATAAAAAGATTTTTTAAAAAGATACGAATAAAACGAACTACAGTATTGGTGCTTGTTTTTGTGTTTATGTCTGCAACTTTAGTAAGACAGCTTTTTGAACTGCAGATCATTCAGGGACAGGACTATATCAGTAAATTTGAATCAAGGACGACCAAAAAACGTGTGATCAAGAGCACACGTGGTAATATATATGATAGAAATGGAGAAGAACTGGCAACAAATGTGCTGGCTTATTCTGTGACTTTTGAGGATAACGGAACTTATGATTCTACCAGAGAAAAAAATCTTACGCTGAATGGCATTGCTTATCAGGTTCTGAAGATTCTTCAGTCTAATGGTGATTCCATAAGCACCAGTTTTCATATTGTTCTGGACGAGAATGGAAATTATGTATTTGATGTGGATGAGGGATTTACACTGAACCGTTTTCGTGCAGATATTTATGGTGAAGCGCTGATTGATAATCTGACAAAAGAACAAAAAAAGGCTACTGCAGATGAGATGATTGAATATCTAAGCGGCAATAAGGGATTTTCCATTGTTCTCTATGGAGATAATGCTTATACCAACGAAGAACTTCAATCTCATGGTCTGCCACTGGAGCTGTCCAAACAGGATGTTCTTGATCTGGCAAAGATTCGTTACGCATTAAGTACAAACAGTTTTAAAAAATATATGGCTGTTACGATTGCCACAAATGTAAGTGAGAAATCAGTAGCTGCTATCAAGGAAAATCAGGCGGAGCTTCAGGGTATTGATATTGTAGAAGATTCTATTCGTAAATATATTGATGATGTGAGTATGGGACCGATACTTGGATATACAGGTCAGGCTTCCTCAGATGAATTGGAAGAATTAAGGGCAAAGAACCCTGATTATTCCAATGATGCAATTGTTGGTAAAACCGGTATTGAAAAATATATGGAAACTTCATTGCAGGGAACAGATGGTGAGGAAACTGTTACTGTCGATAACCTTGGTAAAGTACTTAAAATTGATGACAGTACAAGAGTGGAACCTGTGGCAGGTAATGATACGTATCTGACTATAGACAGTAGCTGGCAGTCTGCAATCTATCAGATATTGAAACAAAGAGTTGCCGGAATTTTGTTGTCTAAGATAGAAGCAACCAAGACATATGATTTCAGTGTTCAGGATGCGGCTCAGATTAAGATACCGATTTATGACGTATATAATGCACTGGTGTCGAACAGCGTTATTGATATCAGTAAATTCAGTGACGCAGATGCTTCTGATACAGAAAAAAATTTATATGCCAAATTTCAGCAAAAACAGCAACAGGTTTTTGATACAATAACTAACAGACTTACAAGTGAGAATCCTCCTGCTGTAAAGGATGAAGATGAACAGATTCAGGAATATCTCACATATATTTGTGATGATCTTCTGAGAGATACTCTTGGAATTATTTCAAAAAATGCAATCGATACATCTGACAGCACTTATCAGGTATGGACAACAGATAAAAATATCAGCCTGAAAGATTATCTGACATATGCAGCAAGTCAGAACTGGATCGATATTTCCAAATTTTCTACAGAAGGTGATTATCTGGATTCAGATGAGGTATATAAAGCACTTACAGATTATCTGATAGATTATCTGAAAACAGATAACAGTTTTTCTAAACTTCTGTACAAATATATGCTTCAGGAAGATACGATCTCAGGAAGAGAAATCTGCCTGGTACTTTATGAGCAAGGCGTTTTATCGAAGGATGACGGCACTTATGAAGCATTGGCATCTGGTGCTATGACGGCGTATGATTTTATGATCAATAAGATTTATACCTTGGAGATTGAACCTGCACAGCTTGCACTGGAGCCTTGTTCTGCATCAGCTGTGATTACGGATATAAAGACCGGGGATGTGTTGGCATGCGTTTCTTATCCTGGATATGATAATAACCGGCTTGTAAATAATATGGATACAGAATACTATACAAAACTGTCTCTGGATCAGTCCAGTCCATTCTTTAACAAAGCAACACAGCAGACAGCGGCACCTGGTTCTACATTTAAGATTCTTTCTACGATTGCCGGAATGTCTGAAGGCGTGATCGATGATGGAACATATATTAATTGTACAGGTTCTTTTGACCTGGTAACTCCGCCAATTAACTGTTGGAATAAACAGGGACATGGGGAAATTGAGATCAGAGAAGCAATAGAACAGTCTTGCAACTATTATTTCAATATGGTTGGTTTTAAGCTTGGACAGGATGAGAATGGTGATTTTTCAGAAAATCGAAGTCTGAGTGTATTACAGAAGTATGCTGCTGAGATTGGGCTTGATAAGAAAACAGGAATTGAGATTACGGAGTCTGCACCGCAGGTATCAAACTCATATGCCGTTCCGTCTTATATCGGTCAGGGTACAAATGCTTATACTACCAGCCAGCTGGCTCGTTATGCAACCGCTATTGCCACAAGTGGAAATGTATATGATCTGACTTTACTTGACAGGCAGACGAATTCTAAAGGTGAAACACTCAAAGAATATGAACCAGATATCATTAACACTGTTGATGTGTCACAGAATGTATGGGACGATATCCATGATGGAATGTATCGAGTGGTTCAGACTCATAAACAGTTTGATGGATTAGGAGTAGACGTGGCAGGTAAAACCGGTACAGCCGAGGTAAATATTTATCATCCGAACCATGGTATGTTTATCGGATATGCACCGGCCTCAGATCCTGAATATGCCATTGCAGTTCGTATTGAAAATGGATATACTTCCGGTAATGCATGCCTTGCGGCTGATGATATTTTTAAATATATCTTTGAGTTAGCTGACGAAAAGTCTATTCTTACAGGTGTTGCCGCAAGTGATACCAGTGATACATCGAATGACTAAGGGTATTGCTGTTCACTCCGTTTTCAGTAACTCTTATTGACACGGCGTGAGTGGTAATTGCAAAATCACAATACACGAGAATACCAGGAGAGTGGAAAATTTTTTCAGGAGGAAATGTAACTATGAGTGAAGTCATTGTGATCACTTCCGGAAAAGGCGGAGTAGGGAAAACTACTACTGTTGCCAATATCGGGACAGGCCTGGCTATGCTTGGCAAGAAAGTTGTGGTAGTGGATACAGATATAGGTCTGAGAAATCTGGATGTTGTTCTGGGACTGGAAAACAGGATTGTCTATAATCTGGTAGATGTAATTAATGGAAGCTGCCGCTTGCGACAGGCGTTGATTAAGGATAAAAGACATCCGGATCTTTGCCTGCTGCCATCTGCGCAGACAAAGGATAAATCTGCTGTATCACCAGAACAGATGATAAAACTGACCGATGATTTGAGAGAACAGTTTGACTATATTCTTTTGGACTGCCCGGCGGGAATAGAGCAGGGATTTAAGAATGCGATTGCCGGTGCTGATAAAGCATTGGTGGTTACTACTCCGGAGGTATCTGCAATCAGGGATGCAGACAGGATTATTGGTCTTCTCGAAGCAAATGACATTCGTGATATCCGTCTGATCATTAATCGCCTGCGACCGGATATGATTACAAGAGGTGATATGATGTCTGTGGAGGATGTGACAGAAATTCTTGCAGTTGATCTCATTGGAACAATTCTGGATGATGAACAGATTGTGATCGCGACCAACCAGGGAGAACCTCTCTCCGGGAAAGCTTCTCAGGCGGAAGATGAATATATGAACATCTGCAAACGTATTCTCGGAGAAGAGATTCCATTTGTTGATATTAACAGGAAACAGGGATTTTTCAGAAGGCTAAGTAATATTTTCAAAAACAATTAAATCGTAAGGAGGGAATCTGTGTGAAAGCTTTTTTTAAAGAAAAGAAGCGTTCAGCAGGATATGCAAGAGACCGAATGAAACTTTTGCTGATCTCAGAACGGATTGACTGCTCACCACAGATGATGAAAATGTTGCGGAATGATATGATACATACCGTAAAGAAATACCTTACCATCGATGAAAAACAGATAAAAATTCAGATTACACAGGAGCCGGCAATGCTTTATGTGTGTATTCCTGTTTTGAATAAAAAGGATAGATAAATTATGTTAAAGCAATATAAATTAAGATTTTACAATTTCAGGCTGATTCTTTTTTTAATTGCAATCAGCCTGATTGGAGTTACATTAGTAGGAACTGCTGCTCCGGATCTGAGGTCAAAACAGTTTGCCGGTGTAGTGCTGGGAATTATAATTATGTTAGTCCTTTCCTTGATGGATTATTCCTGGATTATGAACTTTCAGTGGATTATGTATGGCTTCAATATTATAATGCTGCTGGTTGTGCGTATTGCTGGTGACAGCGCCAACGGTGCTGCCAGATGGATCGGTATTGGATCTTTCCGATTCCAGCCGACAGAGTTATCTAAAATCATCCTGATTATATTTTTTGCAAAATTTTTCATGGATCATGAAGAAACTCTGAATACATTAAAAACACTGGCATTATCTGCCGTATTGCTGGCAGTTCCATTATTTTTGATCTTACAACAGCCTGACCTGAAAAATACGATTACGGTTGTGGTAATCTTTTGTATTATGATTTATATCGCAGGATTGAGTTATAAAATCATTGGTGGTGCATTGCTTATTGCAGTTCCTCTTCTGATTATCTTTTTATCAATTGTTGTTCAGCCAGATCAGAAATTGCTCAAAGATTATCAGAGAAATCGTATTATGTCTTTCTTATATCCGGAAAACGAGGAGTATTCTGATGATATTGAACAGCAGAATAATTCCAAAACTGCGATTGCTTCAGGCGAATTGGTTGGCAAAAAGTTAAGTGGTGATGACAGTACGACTTCTGTCAATCAGGGTAATTTTGTATCTGAAAATCAGACTGACTTTATTTTTGCGGTTGCAGGTGAGGAATATGGATTTATCGGATGCGTGGTAATCGTATTGCTGCTGCTTGCGATATCATTTGAGTGCATCCGGATGAGTCTTCGGGCAAAAGATTTGTCTGGGAGGATTCTATGTTGCGGAATGGGTGGTCTGATCGCACTACAGAGTTTTATTAATATTTGTGTTGCAACAGGTCTTGCGCCAAATACCGGAACTCCGCTTCCCTTTGTAAGCTATGGATTGACTTCACTTGTAAGCTTGTATATTGGTATGGGAATTGTGATTAATGTGGGACTCCAAAGCAGTACATATAACAAGGAAATCATACAAAAAGAGATTGACAGGAGAGAGGATTACTTATGAGAAAAAGAAAGGAATCTTCAAATCAAATACAGGAAAGAAAATCAGCTACTCCGTATAAATCAGCCACGCCATACAAGCGTGCACAAGAAGACAAAACTATTCGAAACCAAAATTCCAGACCTGTACATACTGTAAAACTCCCAAAATCCCAGATGCCGTCCAGGCAGACGGAGGAACATAAGGCGTTACAGCGTGCAAAATATCAGAAAAAAAGGCGGATATTAAAGAGCATCTGTGGAACTTTGGTAGGGCTGTTTGCAATTCTTGTAGTTATTGGTGGTGCATTTTATGGATGGAATATATTAAGTGGAAATTACTTCGGAACACCAGAAAGGGCTTTTGATTCCTCAGAAGTCTTTACAAATGCACTTGCATCTAAAGAAAATATGAGGACACAGTCTTTTGCACAGAAATTGTGTGTTTCCGCAAAGGGAGATGTTGACCGTATAAAAAATGCAACTTTGGAAGACGGGCAAAAGGGATTATTATTCAGCCTGAGTAATCACAAGGTTTTATATGCAAATGGAATTTATGATAAAGTATATCCTGCGAGTATTACAAAAATCATGACCGCAATGCTTGCATTACAGAGTGGAAAGCTGGATGATATGGTAACCATTACTCAGGAGAATGTTACTCTGGAAGAAGGATCTCAGGTATGCGGATTTGTGGCAGGCGACCAGGTTACTCTGGATCAGCTCCTTCACTGTTTATTAGTATATTCAGGAAATGATGCAGCTTCTGCTATAGCTGAATATGTCGGTGGCACTACAGAGAATTTTGTGCAGATGATGAATGATTATGCTGCCAGACTTGGATGCACAGGAACACATTTTACGAATCCGCATGGATTGCAGGATGAAAATCATTATACAACTCCGTATGATATTTATCTGATGTTGAATGAGGCATTTACATATCCTGAATTTACAGAGATTACAGAATTACCATCTTACACAGTAACTTATACCGGAGTAGATGGAAGCCAGCTAAGCACAACCCTTACGGCAACTGATCATTATCTTACAGGAGAGGCAACTGCGCCAAAAGATGTTACCATTCTGGGCGGAAAAACAGGTACAACAGGTACTGCCGGTAACTGTCTGGCGATTCTTACACAGAATGCTTATGGCAAGCCATTTGTATCAATTGTTATGGGCGCTTCCACGAAGGAACTTCTATACCAGGAAATGAACTCTTTACTTCAGAATATTAATAGTTAAATAATAAAGAAATTTATGGTAAAATGACTGTAGCAGCTATGATCTGGTTGCTACAGTTTTTTATATTATAATGAGGATGATACGAATATGATAACCAGAGAAGAATTGAAGGATTTTAAAGAGCAGAGACGAAACCTTATAGAGCGGAAAAAGGATGAATTTGTACGAAACAGCCTGCTTTCCGATGAATTTCTTGAAATGCTTGAGAAAAATAAAAAACCAATGGATTTATTAATGTCTTATTATAAATGTGCAATCATGGAAATTGAGACAAAATTTAAAGTATTAAATCAGGAATATTCTCTTCAATATGATAAGAACCCTATCGAAAGTATTAAGACAAGGGTAAAATCTTATGACAGTCTGTTACGAAAAATACGAAACAAGAATATTCCACTGACACTGGATTCTATAGAGAAAAATATCACTGATATTGCGGGAGTTCGCGTGATTTGCTCTTTTCCTGATGATATTTATGAGATTGCAGAGAGTTTCCTGAATCAGGATGACATTACACTGGTTGAGAAAAAAGATTATATTGAAAATCCAAAACCAAGTGGATACAGGAGTCTTCATCTGATTGTACAAGTTCCTATTTTCTTGCAAAATACAAAGAAGCTTGTGACAGTTGAAGTGCAGCTTCGTACAATTGCAATGGATTTCTGGGCAAGCCTTGAGCATAAAATGAGATATAAGAAAAACATATCTACTGACCAGGTGAAGTTTCTTCAGGAGGAGCTTTCTGACTGTGCAAGACAGAGTGCGGCTCTGGATGAACGAATGCAGAATATTCGTAACGTGATAATTGAGAATTCTCCGGAGAAAGACTGTGAAGAGGGAATTTTTTTGCCATTGGGACTGCCGGTTAGCCGAGAGAACAGGAGAAAATAAACATGAGCGATTATATCACAACTTATACAGGAAAACATATTGATCCGGTGCATCCAATTTCAGATTTGATCTGCATAGAGGATATTGCACATGCGTTATCTTTGATTTGTCGCGGAAATGGACAGGTAAAAACATTTTTTTCCGTAGGACAACATTGTATTAACTGTGCCAGAGAAGCTTTGGCAAGAGGATATTCCAACCGTATAGCATTTGCCTGTCTTCTTCATGACGCCAGTGAATGCTATTTATCTGACGTACCAAGACCATTTAAAAAGACTCTTACAGGCTATAAAGAACAGGAAGAGAATCTATTGAACCTGATTTATCAGAAATATCTTGGAAATCTATTAACGTCTGAGGAAGAAAAAAAGTTAATAGAAATTGATGACGATATGCTCTGGTTCGACCTGACTTATCTTCTGAATGAAAAGCAAACCAAACAGCAGCCAGAGGTACATATTACGATAGACTATAAAGTCAGGACATTTGAAGAAATAGAGAACGAATATCTGGAATTATTTCATTACTTTATGAGATAATTACAATGAAATTGTCATAGTGATATTGTTTTTATTATATTTTTATGCACGTTAAAAAGATACATGAATAGATAAATGCATAAGTGAAATGTCATAAGATACGTATGATGCCGAAAAGGTCAGTAAAATCAAGTGAATTTCAAAAAAATAATAAAAATTCACAAAAAAGATCAAATACCCCTTGTATTTTTGAATAATATGCACTATAATATATAACATATTAATTGAAATTTTTAGTCAAAATTAATATTATATGTGTCTAAGGAGGAAAACAGCATGGTTGAACTGATTGTAGGAAAGAAAGGCAAAGGCAAAACAAAAGTACTGTTAGATAAGGTAAATAGTGCAGTAAAAGAGGCAAATGGAAGTATTGTCTACTTAGACAAGAGCACAAAACATATGTATGAGCTTAATAATAAGGTACGTCTGATTGATGTATCAGGATTTCCTATTAAAAATGCAGATGAATTTGTTGGATTTATCTGTGGTATTCTTTCTCAGGATCACGATCTTGAGCAGATTTATCTTGACAGTTTCCTTAAAGTATCTAAATTGGAGGAAAAAGATATTACAGGTACTCTGGAACAGTTAGATGAAATTGGTAAACAGTTTAACGTTACTTTTGTGATCAGCGTATCTTTAGACAAAGAAGAAGTTCCTGAAGTATTCCATGATAAAGTTATTGTTGCTTTATAATAACAGATAAACAGGAAAATATTTTTTATTATAATTGATATTAAAAACTACATAGCACGAAAATAAAAGGATATCTGCCAGCATATTTTAGAATTAGCAGATATCCTTTTTAGGATAATAAGCGGGAATCCTCGGCAATTCAATTACCGAGATGAAAGCGTAAACTGTGCATATCTGCGCTCATAATAAATAAAAATAACAAAACGGTTTTCACTTAAATGAAAAACTAAATTCCAGCTGTGGATTATCTCAGTAAATATGCGGGATTAAATTCTGTAATGCACCTTAACAATTCCATTTTTTTGCCTTATAATGAACTTGTAAGCACCCATGATTTATGTTTTTATGCATACTAACCGGGCATCTGAAAATAGTGTGCGAGACTAAATTCCACATGCCTTATGTGCAAGACTAAATTCTGGTGCAGTGAAATCTGCCTGTGCTTTACTATTTTATTTTATAAGTTTTGGACTAAGCATAACATCATCAGGTGCGATTGCCTTTAATCCTAATGCTTTGTGCAGTTTGTTGTCCAAGAGTAAAAGAGAGAGTTCATATGGGCTATGTCCATTAAGACTGTCTCTTTTTTCGTTGTTTATGTGATTCATCATAAGTCTGACTTTCTCGTCATTTAAATCAGCGAATGAACTCCCTTTCGGACGGATGTAGCGAATATACTCGTAGTTCTTTTCGCAGGCACCTTTTTGCCAAAAGCTATACGGATCACAGTAAAAGACAGTCGTGCTTTTATTTCCGTCACAGAATTCCTCCATTTCTTCACGAGCTGAAAATTCTGAACCTCCATCCGTGAGAATCACCGGAAAAAGCTTTTTGAA